>DEXG01000031.1:65420-78261 GCA_002364005.1 Phycisphaerales bacterium UBA3190 | reverse complement strand
GCTTCAGCTGCGCGTTAGCAGGGCACCCGGCGGATGATCCGGCTGTTTCGGGAACGAGGTGATCCGGTCCTTGAGTCCATCGAGGACTCGGACGGGATCGTTCGGTTCTGGCAACGGGGTGGTGGTCACGATCGGAATGTTCGTGATGATGAGGCCATGAGGAACCATATCGAGTACATCCACTTCAACCCGGTGAAGAGGGGGTTGGTGGAACGGGGTGCGGATTGGAAGTGGTCATCCGCCCGGGACTACGCCGGGCAACCCTGGGTGGTGAAGATCAGGAAGAGCTGGTAAAACTGTGCCCTCCTTCGATCCGAAGGACGAAGGAGGTCGTGGTGCAGGTGGGTTGGTGTTTCAGGGGGTGTTGAGGGATGGGAACGATTGCACTTCGTCCTCCTTCGCTCTTCGAGTCGAAGGAGGGCACAGAAGAGGGGGAAGGAGGGCACCCGGCGGATGGCCTTGAATGGGGCGGGCTTGCCGACGAGGATGTTGGTCTGATCGTCATTGTTCATGGGGAGAGTATACAGGATCCTGCTCAAGCTGCGCGTGAGCAGGGCACCCGGCATCGGGGCACCCACTACTCGACAACTGTTTATCCATACAGTACTATTTATCCATGAAAACACTGAAGTCCTTTTTCATCGTGGGCATGACCCTTACTTTTTCGATCCCTGTCCTTCAACTGCAAGGCTGCTCATCTACCCCGATCCACCAAAAATATGCCGACAGTTTGGCCAGCCTCCAAACTGGAAGCACCACTACGGAACAGTTCAATGAACAGTTCCCGGAGGCATACATCGCCGGCCAGTCGGGTGATGTAACTGCTTATGTCGTTGAATCAAAGGAGTACGCACCCTATGCAACTGGTGCAGACTCTTGGTCGGGAAATGTCACACAGCGACTACACTTCTACTTCAAAGACGGCACACTTGAACGCTGGGGACGCCCTGGCGACTGGGAGTCCGATTTCGACATCACAGTCCGCAACAGATAATCATTCCACTCAACCCGCACGAATGGAGGGCATGCGGCATTTGAGCCCGAAGGAGCCGGGGACGGCTCCATCGGGCCACCCGCCAGTTTCTCAAACGTGTAGGATAAAGCATATGGAAGACAAGCAAAGCCGATTTGAAAGCATCGTAAATCTTTTCACTACACGCCTACACGCAGCCCACAAAACCACTCCCATGCTCTACGGAATCAGTGGCGTTCTGCACAATTTTTGCAAACACAATCTCGAGGAGTTCAAAAAACAGCATGTTAATAAGAACAAAGAATTTGACAGGAGCGCGCTTGCAAAGCACAACGATATTCGTATTGCTTATGATGATACGGGAACTGCGATGCAGGCCTTGTACCCCAGCACATTTGTAGCAATGGTAAGCCAATACGATTTCCTTGTGTCACAATGCATTCGAGAAATATGTACCTTAAAACCGGAAATACTAAACAACTCTGAGAAGCAGTTGAAATACTCAGAAATATTATCATTCGAAGACTTTGACGAAGTAAAACAATGGTGTCTTGAAGAAACTATCGAGCAAGTAATGCGCAAGAATCACGAAGGCCAGATAGAATGGATCGAAAAACAGCTATCATGCAAGCTTCGCCCTGAAGATCCCGTCTGGAAGTCATTTATTGAGTCGACCCAGAGGCGCCACCTATACGTACACACCGGCGGCGCAGTAAGTGATTCTTACCTGAAAATCTGCCGCGGACACGGCATTGACTTCCCACCCGAAGTAACCCAAGGTGTATTTCTGGCAATTGACCAACATTACTTAACTAATACTTTTACAACTTTACTCATTATGGGTACGCTGTTAAGCCAAGTCTTATGGAGAAAATTCGCACCTGACGAACTTGAACTTGCCGACAAGCAAATTAACCTGTTTTCATACCGATTAATTGATTACAATGATTACGACAGCGCTATTTGGTTGCTAAAATTTGCCAAGAACGATATAAAAAAATATTCCACAGAAAACTATCGACTATCAATGCTGTTCAATCTTGCGCAAGCATATAAGTGGAAAGGCGAAAACGAACTATGCTACAAGACTATTGAAAATCTTGACCCAACAGCCCTGCCGTCCAGATTCAGCCTTGCCTACTACAGCTTGACTGACGACTATGCAAACGCAAAGAAAGCTGCAACTGCAGTTATCAAAGCTGAAGAATTAGCAAAGGAAGATCTCTGTGAATGGCCGATCTTTAAGGATTTTAGACAGCAAAATGAATTTACGGAGTTAATGCAAGAGCTCTTTGACGAAGAGTGGACCCCGCCTACGCAAGATGGGCTTCGCACGCCTTTTGAAAGAATGCTATCTAAGTGGGGCGTGTCTAAAGTAGGAATTGAAATTGCTATGCCGGAAATCAAATCAGAGAAGCAATCCGAGAATACCTCTCCCGACACTGACTTGTCTGACCCGAGTTAACCCACTGCCGCAACGACTTTTTGTGCCGCATCCCCAAGATCACTCGCCGCCTGCAGCGTCGGCAGGTCCCCCGCTGCTTCTTCGAGGATCTTGCGGCCGGCATCCACATTCGTGCCTTCCAGACGCACGACCAGCGGGATCGTGAAGCCGATTTCCTTGGCGGCGTTGACGATGCCCTGGGCGATGATGTCGCAGCGCATGATGCCGCCGAAGATGTTGACGAGGATGCCGTTGACGGCTTCATCGGAGAGGATGATTCGGAAGGCCTCGGTGACGGCCTCTTCGGTTGCCGAGCCGCCGACATCAAGGAAGTTGGCGGGTTCGCCGTCGAAGAGCTTGATGGTGTCCATGGTGGCCATGGCCAGGCCGGCGCCGTTGACGAGGCAGCCGATGTTGCCGTCGAGTGCGATGTAGGAGAGGCCCATCTTTGATGCGCGGACCTCGGCGGGGTTGTCCTCGGTGGGGTCGTAGAGGGCGGCGATGTCCTTGTGGCGGAAGGTGGCGTTGTCGTCGAAGTTGAACTTGGCGTCGATGGCCATGACCTGCCCGTGCGGGTTGGCCTCTGTGGCGTCGGTCACGACGAGGGGGTTGATCTCGGCGATGGAGCAGTCTTTGTCGGTGTAGAGCTTGGCGAGGGCGAGCATGATTTTGACGGCCTGGCCGATCTGCTTGCCCTTGAAGCCGAGCTTGAAGGCGACCTCGCGTGCCTGGTAGGGCTGGAGGCCGAGGATCGGGTGGATGGTGGTTTTGATGATGGCGTCGGGGTTGTCGTGTGCGACCTGCTCGATCTCGACGCCGCCCTCGCGTGAGGCGATGAGCGTGTTGACGCGGCTGTTGCGGTCGGTGGTGATGGCGAGGTAGTACTCGTCGGGGTTGCCGTCTTCGCGGTTGGCGATGTCGACGCCCGCGGCGATGAGGACCTTGTTGACCTCGAGGCCGTCGGCACCGGTCTGTGCGGAGACCATCTTGTTGGAGAGCATGAACTTGGCGGCTTCGAGTGCTTCGTCGGGTGAGTTGACGAGCTTGACGAAGCCGGCCTTGCCACGCCCGCCCGCGAAGACCTGGGCCTTGACGACGGCGAGGGTTGAGCCGGCGTCCTTGACGATGGACTTGTATGCCTGGACGGCCTGGTCAGCGGAGGTGATGACCTCGCCTGCGGGGACGGGGATGTTGTACGAGGCGAGGAGGTCGCGGGCTTGGTATTCGTGGATCTTCATGCTTTGGGGCTCCGTCCCGGGAGGGTTGTGGTGGGTTTGCAGGTGTAGTTTAGCGGGTTTGGTGGTGGTTTGGTGGTGCGGGCGGGCATGAAAAACGCCCAGGGCGGGGCGCTGGTGGGGCGTTTGGCTGGTCGATGGGTTGGGGCGATGGGTTGGGCCCGGATTGATGGTCGATCAAAAAGAACAACACGGGCTCTTGCGAGCCCGTGCCGTTTGATATCGCATCATCCGTTTCCCGCGATGCGGGGTCAGGATTGTTCGCGGCTGTCTTAGCGACGGCGGCGAGTCGAGACGAGGCCGCCCAGACCGATCAGTGCCAGGGCACTGGGTGCGGGGACCACGTTGTAGGTGCCGATGAGGACAGCGCCAGTGCCGATGTCGTCATCAGTGTCAGCACCGAAGTAGATGTCGCCCGATGTTGCACCACCGAGGAAGTCGGCGTACTGAAGCGCGTCGAGTGTCCATGTTGCGGAACCCGAGAATGCCTGTGCACCTGCGTCAACGGTGGCGGTGGCGTCGCTGGAGAAGCTCCAGATGTTCAGACCGACGCTCGCGCTGCCGACGAAGCCGGAGGGCGAGTTGTCGGAGGGGTTGTTGAAGGTCGAGAGGTCGCCTGAATCCGCGCCGAGGACGCCACCGAAGCCGCTGCCGGGGGTTGCGAAGAAGTCGGCGAGGAGGAAGCCGGTGAAGGGCGAAGCCGAAGCCGAGGCCGAAGCCAGGCCGTCGGTTGCGCTGATGGTGACCTGGTTGGCGGTCGAGAGGTCGATCTCGAGGAGGATGTCAGCGGAAGCACCGGTTGCTGCGAGTGCGAGGCCGGACAGGATAGCAAACTTGTTCATTTTCTCTTCTCTCTTTCGTGGGGAACTTTGTCGATGCGATCGTGGTCACACCGACGGCACATAATGCGGCCAGACCATGTCAGGCCGCGTAACAAAAACCAGCACGGACGGTCCTTCTGGCTGATTCAGCTCTCTCTCAGGGAGCATGACACCAGCGCAGTAGCCCGTGTGGACACTTCGATCCTACCCAAATCAGGGAGATTTGCGAGAAGTATCTGGCAAATCTCCCTATTTCTGGTGTTTTTGCATCGTACGACCAGTCGCGGCGCGTGGGATCAGGCCTATTTGGCCAGATGAGGCCCGATACGGAGCCGAGGCCCCGAACCTCGTCTGAGCCCGAACCGGCTCGCAGGCCTGATAGACGAGATGGTGGGCCCACCAGTCAGTTGCCCGTGGTCGGCAGGGCTGTGGCTTTGGGATCTTGAACTGGGACGCGGTCGGGGAGGGGTGTGATGCGTTGGCGGAGGTCGATGTCGTTGGGCGTCGTGAGCGGTTGGAGGGGCGGCCTCGGGTTGCCCTGGACGCGTGCGGCCCCGCCTGGCTTGTAGGTGACAAACTGGAAGACGCATTCGCCGTAGGTGTCGGTGGAGAGTCTGAGGGCATCGACGATCATGCGTCCGGAGTTTGAGCCGACGGACATGAGACGGCCACGGGATGCGGGCGTGGCGGTTGTGACATAGTCGGTATAGGTGTAGTACTCGTCGTCGATGAGGATTTCGTAACGGGCTGCGCCGGTGTTATAGACGCAAGAGAAGTTCGGGGTGCCTGAGAGGATGGTGCCGTCGAGATCGATGGTGCCGTAGGCGATGGGCGTGGCGAGGTCGTAGGAGGCGGTTGCGTACGACTTGGTGATGTCGCCGTTGACGCGGAGTTCGCCGAGCATGAATCCGGCGTAGTCACGGGTTGCGAGGAGGGCTTGTGTGAAGTTGAACTCGTTGATTGCCTGAATGGCGGTATGGTTTGTTGCGTCGGAGTTGACCTGGCCGAGGATCGCGGCGCCTCCTGAGGCGGTGTTTGCATCGAGTACGGCCGCGATGGGGAATAGGTCGGCGGTGGCGAGGATGCCGACCAATGTGCCTGCGGATTCGATCTCGAGGACGCGGTCGATATACCCCGCGAGTGCGTTGTCGTCTGTGCCTCGGGTGAGACGGAGGGCGGCCCCGCCGAACTCGGTCATGGTCTGATTGATAGAGAGTGCGGGGAGTACAGAGTCTGGGTCATATGTCCTGAGCGATGTGGGAAGGTTGAGTAAACGCGAGGTCGTGGAAATTTCCGCGGCGGTGGCGCGCATGGCGTAGGGGACGGAGCGGATGGGTTGGCGTGGGGCGAGCGTGGTGTAGTCGCCGCTGCCCGGTGGCGTGCGGACCTCGAGTTCGATCTCGAGTTCTTCGCCGAAGATATCGAAGGTGCCCAAGTTGACATAGAGCTGGAAGAGGCCGTCTGTCACTTCGACATTGGTGAAGAACTCAGTGAATGTGGGCGATGGGTTGTAGTTGTAGACATGGAACTTGACATCGATGGTGCCTGTGAATGGCTGGCCGTCCATTTCGAGCTTGCCCTGGTAGTTGAATCCGTTTGGCACGGGGACCGAGTCAGGGCCTGCGATTGTGCTGGGCGTGAGGCAGAAGGCGATGCAGAGCATCGACAGGATGAGCGTACGAAAACGTGACATGTGAGTCCCTCTCTTGAACCCGGTGCGTGGATTGCGCGGCGTATACGGATGTACGCGGCGCTTGGGTGGAGAGAATAACTTGTTTTGGGGGTGGGCTCAAGGGGAATGTTTGGGGGTGCGTGTGGTACGATCGGTTCTCCGGTGTTATGCGCGTTCATATGCCTTCCTGTCCATGAGGAAGGCAAACACGCGAAAACACAAGATTGTTGAGGCGGTCTACGGCTTGGGCCGCACGAGTTTGCGGTAGAGGTGGTAGAAGCCCAGTGAGCCGGCAATGGTGATGAGGAGGGTGAGGGCGAAGGTCCAAGAGCCCTCGTTGGGGTAGCGGTGTTCGATGGCGTTGTAGAGGGCGACGCCGATGAACGGGGCGGTGAGGCCCCGCAAGCCGGTGAGGGTGACATGGACGGCCATGTAGTCCTGGGACTTCTCGGGTTTCACGAATGAGAGGTGGCCCAGGTTCCATGCGAGGGCGCCGCCGCCGAAGGCGATGCCTCGGAAGACGGATGCGGCGTAGAGGAGCCAGAGGGTGTTGGTCTGCCCGGCGATGAGGGCCAGGCCCATGGTGATGACGAAAATCCAGGAGTGGATGGCGCGGAACTGGACGATGTGGACGGCGTCGAGGAGCCGGGCCCAGAGGGGGATGGTGAAGGGCATCATGGCCAACGGGATGACCTGGGTGAGGAGGATGCCCGGGAGGTAGTCGAGGTTGAACTGCTGCTTGGCGATGATGACGAATGGGGTCCATGACATCATGTTGCCCATGCCGATGAGGAGCTGGCAGATCTGGTAGTCGCGGTAATCTTTGTCGTCGCTGAGGACGCGGATGAGTGCGTTGAAGCGTGAGCCCTGGTTGCGTTTGGCATCGCAGGCCTCTTCGCGGAGGATGGACTTTTCGGTTCTCAGACGGATGCGTGCGAATGAGGAGACGCCGGCGAGTGCAACGAGGCCTCCGATGGGGATGAAGATGCGGAAGGCGTTCTCGTTCTCCTGCATCGCCAGCCCGAGGCCGATGGCGATGAGGGAGGTGATGGTGACGGAGACGGTCTGGACCTTGCCCGTGACCTTGGCGCGCTGGGCGGGGTAGTTGACGCCCCAGACGGTGGCGCGGACGGTGACGATGCCGGCGAGGAGGATGCGGGCGCCGAAGGCGGCGGTGACCATGGTGACGAGCCCGACGGGGGTTCGCGGGGAGAGGGCGATGCCGGCGATGCACACGAGGAGCATGAGCTGGAGGGCCGTGATGAAGGGGATTTTGCGTTTGCCGCGTGCGGCGATGGCCCATGCGAAGCTGGTGATGTTGGCCAGCGCGGGTGCGGCGATGAGTGCGCCGGTGAAGTAGTTGAGGAGGGTGTCGGGGACGATGCCGTCGTAGAGCTTCTGGACGATGAAGCCGATGACCCCGCCCTCGGTGGCGGCGATGGCCCAGGGCATGAAGAACGCGGATCGCAGCTCACGCGCGTAGTTGGCTCGGGTGAGCCACGGCATGGCGTTGGGGTGGAAGGAGAGGAAGGCAAAGATGACGAAACGCACCGGCGTGGCGGCGTGGTAGAGGACCTTGCCCGCTGCGGAATCGGGGGAATCGGAGTGTGGGGAGAAGAGTGGAGAACGCACGCGTGTATTGTTGGCGCGGGGGAAGGGGCTCGTGGTGGAATTTGTAGGTGCGGCTGTGGAGATGGAGTTGAACGCGAAGATCGCGAAGGGCACGAAGATGTTGATACGAGAGGGGGTTGGTGATAGTATGGGCGGGGAACTGATATTTACATACTGAGGAGTTGGACATGATGTTGATGATGACGATTTTGGTGGGGTTGGGGATGTTGCTGGGTGCTGCTGAGCCGGATGGTGATCTGCAGTCTGTGTCGCGGATTGTGAACTCGGTGGAGATGCCGGGGTTTACGATGTGCGTGGAGGTTGAGGGGACTCACGCGTTTGTCGGATATCGAGGTGGCATGGCCATCTTTGATATCACCGAACCCGCCGAACCCCAGTTGATTCGAGATGTGCGAAGAGATGGGTATCAGGTGCACCAGATTCGTGTCCAGGGTGACTATGCATATCTCGCTGCAGGGTTTGGCGGGCTGGTGGTCGTCAACATCAAGGATCTCAGCAAAGCATGGACAATTTATCAGAATAGCACGCTCGTCGAGGTCAAAGGCCTCGATGTGGCCGGTGACCGGGCGTACACCTCCGGCGGCTCGCGTGGGGTGGTGTCTTTCGACATCTCCGAACCCGGGAACCCGAAGATCCTTGCGCAACGCCAGATGGAGAAGTCATCGCCCTTTGTGGCGGTCGAGGGTTCATACGGGTATGTGGGCGATCGGTTGAGCGGACTGATTGTCCTCGACATGAAGAAAGAGAATCACATCCGACGGATCAGCTCGACTCGAACTGAACACGAGGCTTTCGGGCTGCATGTGGAGGGCACAACGGTGTACATCGCCGACAAGAACGCGGGCCTCACGATCATGGATGCCCGCATGCCAAGGCGGCCGGTGATGCTCTCCACCGTCCAGCTCGGCGACTTCGCTTATTCGGTCGATGTTGTCAACTCCACCGCGTATGTCTGCGACTCGGAATCTGGTGTAAAGGTCGTGGATGTATCGGATCTCACGAAGCCGAAGGTCATCGAGGGCGTGGACACGCCGGATCATGCGTATCAGATCGAGGTCATCGGGCGGTACGGGTATGTCGCGGACGGGCAGGGTGGGCTGCAGGTGATCGAGTTCGCTCGGGACTGATCGCAAGGCATCCAGGTCGGATCATCACCCCCGCTCGGCGAGCGGGGTTTTTCATGCGCAGGGCTGATTGAGTCATCCCCCGATGCTCGGCAGCGGGACAAGCCCCGACATAATCGCCAGCAGCGAGCAGACCGAGGCCAGGACCCAGAGCGAGAGGGCCAGGATCATCGGTCGCAACCCCACAGTCCGCAGCACGCTCCGGGTCAGGCCCGCACCGATGAGGAAGATGGTGAGCACGAGCGACTGGCGGGCGATGTTGTACAGGGCCTCGAAGAGGGTCAGGTCGGGCGTGAGGTTGATCGGCGGCACAAACGAACGGAGCAACGCCGCGATGATAAAGCCCAGCAGGAACCACGGGAGCTTGGCCCCGCTCTGGGCGTGTTCGTCGTCGGCGTCGTGGTGCGGCTTGTGCTAGATGACAAAGGCCGCAGTGAAGGCCAGCGGGACAATCCAGAGGGCACGCGTGAGCTTGATGATCGTGCCCACGGCCAGGGCCTGATGGCCGTAGGTATCGCACGCCCCCACCACCGAGCTTGTGTCATGGATCGCCATTGCGGCCCAGACCCCGAACTGGGTTTCCGAGAGGTTCAGAGCGTGCCCGATGGGCGGGAAGATGAGCAAGGCAATGGCGTTGAGCGTGAACACGGTGGCCAGGGCGATGCTGGTCTCATGGACCTTGGCGCGGACGGCGGGCGCGAGGGCGGCGATGGCGCTGCCGCCGCAGATCGCGGTGCCGGCGGTGATGAGCAGTGCGGTGATCCGTGATTGGGGGATTAGCCGCACCAACAGCCACCCAACGCCGAAGGTCCCGGTGATCCCGATCGCGGTGTAGAGGGCGGCGTCGAGCCCGACGCTGGCGACTTGGGACGCGGTGATGCCGAAGCCGAGCCCGATGACGGAGAGCTTCAGGAGCGATTTGCTGGCCGCGGCGGCGCGTTTGGGGAAAGGGTTGCCGACCAGCAGGCCCATGATCGCCCCCATGAGGAGGGCGATGGGCGGGTGGATCTGCGGCAAGAGGCACGCGAGCATCAGCGTGAGGAAGAGGATTCGACGGGGAAGGTCGGTGCGAGACATATGCACAGTGAACGGATTGTAGACCGATGCACACGGCGCGTGATGCGATACCATCGTGGCATGAAGCTCACCACCTCAGACAATCGTTCAGTCACCATCTCACAGATCTTTGCCATCGGCCGCAACTACGCGGCTCATGCGCACGAGCAGGGGCTTGAGGCTCCCGATCATCCGATGGTGTTTACCAAGAACATCGCGAGTGTGATCAGTGATGGAGAGGAGATCGTGATCCCCCCCATTGCTCGGGACCCGGAGTTCGGCGGCAACCAGACCGATTTCGAGGCCGAGCTGGCGGTGATCATCGGCGAGCATGCCGAAGGCCGGCCCTGTAAGGATGTGTCGCGTGGTGAGGCGATGGGATTTGTGCTTGGGCTGGCGTGCGCCAACGATGTATCGGCCCGGTGGTGGCAGAAGAAGGGGTCCGGCGGGCAGTTCTGTCGGGGCAAGGGCTTTGATACCTTCTGTCCGATCGGGCCGCGGGTCGTGTCGATCGATGAGCTTGTGGCCGCGGGGCTGGATGTGCATGATCTGAAGATCGAGTGCAGGGTAAACGGTGAAACGATGCAGTCGGCCAGAACAAGCCAGATGATGTTCCCGATCGATGTGCTCATCGAGGAACTCAGCAAAGGCACGACCCTCCTGCCAGGGACCGTGATCCTGACCGGCACACCCAGCGGCGTGGGGATGGCGCGCGAGCCGCAGGTCTGGTTGCAGGATGGGGATGCAGTAGAAGTGGAGATCGAGGGGGTTGGGGTGCTGCACAACGGTGTTCGTTTCGGATGAACGCACAGTCCGCGTGGTTGGCGCGTTGGATTACTTCGATGTTTCCGGGTTCCTGACCGCGTTCAACGCCGGTTGCCCATAATCCTGAACCCCGACCACCCGAAACCCTTATAATGGGTTGTGCAAGCATTCAACACTCATCGTTTCGGGTTGGTTCGGCTTTGGCTGCGGGTGATCGCGGCGGTGGCGGTGCTGATGGCGCTGGCCTCGGGCGCGGCGGTGGCGCAGGATGAGGGCGTTGAGCCGGGGGTACTCCCGGTGCAGGCGGTCACGGCGATTCCGGCGTCTCGCCAGGCCGACCGGGTCTGTGTCATCACGGTCAAGGGCGGGATCGATCAGATTACGGCGATGAGCGTGGCCCGACGCATCGAGGCGGCGGAGAACGCCGGGTTCGATGCGATCGTGCTTGAGGTCAACTCGCCCGGCGGGATGCTGGTCAGCTGCCTGGAAATCTCGGGCATGCTCAAATCATCGAGCATCGCCAACACGGTCGCGTGGGTGAACCCCGACGCGTACTCGGGCGGCGCGATCATCGCGCTGGCCTGCCGGGAAATCGTCACGAGCGACCCGGCGTCGTTTGGGGATGCGCTGGTGATTCAAGTGGGATTGGGCGGGATCAAGGCCCTGACCCCCGATGAGCGGACGAAGTTTCTGCCGCCGCTGATGTCGGACATCGTCGATTCAGCGCGACGCAGCGGGTATGACGAGTTCCTGGTGCAGGCGATCGTGACCGACGGCATCGAGCTGTGGCAGGTCGAAGACATCGAAACGGGCGAGCGTCTGGCGATCAGCGAGCAGGAGTACGGGTTCCTATTCGATGGCGAGCCGATCCGCGGGCGACCAATGCTGGGTCAGGTGACCGGCGGCGTACAGACCTACCGCGACAGTGATACCGAAGAGCCGGAGGACCGCGATGCTGATATGGATCTCGAAGATCAGGATGCTGCTGCGTCTGGTGCCGATGGGGAAACGGATCCGGCTGGGGATGCTGCTGGGGATCCGGAAAGCGATCCGGAAAGCGAAGCAACTGGTGACGGGCAGCAAGTAGACCCGAACGCCTACCGCCCCGCCAGCGAGACGCTGCGCGATGTGGCGGAGGTGATGCGTGAACGCAAGCCAACCGAGACCGAGCAGGTCGTGGGTTTGCAGTACGAGTCCAAGCGGGTACTGATCACCCCTGAGGACAAGGGAAGATATCGGCTGGTCGGCTACATCACCGACGGCTCGTCGGCCATCGTGATGCGTGAGGACCTGATGCAGGACTTCGGGCTCAGCAGCGGGATCGTCAACAGCGACGAGGAACTCATCGCCCTCTTCGGCGCCAAGGAGTTGGTCCGGGTCAACGAGAGCCCGACCGAGAAGCTGGTGCGTTTCATGGTGAGCCCGACCGTACGGTTCGTGCTGATTGCCTTGTTCCTGATCGCGGTCTTTGTCGAGCTGGTCACCGCGGGCACCGGCATCGCCGGCGCTGTCGCGCTTGGAGCGCTCGCCCTTCTCATCGGCCCGGGCGCACTCATCGGGCTCAGCGGCTGGTGGGAGATCATCGCGATCGTCGTGGGCATTCTTTGTATCGCCATCGAGGCCTTCGTCATCCCGGGCTTCGGGATCTTCGGCATCGTTGGATTCATCGCCCTGTTCGGCGGGCTGATCGGCACATTCGTGAGCGCTGGCGGTTCGCTGTCATCGCCGATGATGCAGAAGCAGCTGATGACGGGCTCGGTCACGGTCCTGCTGGCGTTCGTGACCGCAGGCGTCGCATGGTGGCTGATCGTGCGCAATATGCAGAACCTGCCGCTGTTTGACAAGCTGGTCCTGAGCGGGGCCTCGGGCGTGGGCGGGATGCCTCAGAAATCCATGCTGCACGCGATCGTGATGGATGACGGATCGGTCAGGGTTGGCAGCGAGGGCGTGACGACCACGCCGCTGTATCCCATCGGGCAGGCGGACTTCGATGGGCAGATCGAGGATGTGTACGCGGCGTTCGGCATGATCGAGCGTGGCGTGCGTGTCCGGGTCACATCGGCGACCAGGATGCGGATCGAGGTCGAAGAGATCGACGAAGACACCGCAGACAGATCGG
>DEXG01000031.1:51331-65329 GCA_002364005.1 Phycisphaerales bacterium UBA3190 | reverse complement strand
AGACACCGCAGACAGATCGGATTCGGACAACGGTACTGAGCGAACGGAGTCGGCATAATGGACAGTCTGCTGCTGATCGGGATCGGCCTGCTGGCGCTGGGCCTGCTGCTGCTGGTGCTCGAGGCCTTCGTGCCCTCGGGCGGGATTCTGGGGATTTCAGCCGCGATCAGCGCGGTCGTGGGGATTGTGTTCCTTTTCCGCTACGACCCGATGTGGGGCGCGACGGGGCTGCTGCTCACCGCGGTGCTGGGCCCGATGGCCTTCTTCTCGGCCCTGAAGATGCTGCCCAACACGGCGATCGGACGCACGATGGTGGGCCCCAGCGGCGAGGAGATCGCCGAGGAACGCATGGCTCGCACCCGAGCGATACGGGCACAGCGGGAGAAACTGATGGACCAGGAGGGCGAGGCCCTGACGGCCATGCGTCCCAGCGGCGTGGTGATGGTCAACGGCGAGCGCCACGACGCAATCGCACGCGGCGGGCTGGTCGAAAAGGGCCAGGCGGTGCGGGTGGTCAATATCGATGGCCTCACGATCGAGGTGCGTGGGATCAGCTGACATATTCGTCGATCGTCGCGTATATGATGATGGTGCACGAAGCACACTCGGGGCTATACCCCTGAGACACGAAGGAGACACGAATGAATCCGCTTTTCTGGGTCTTGATAGCCGTCGCCACGATTGTCCTTCTCGGCGTATTGCTGGTGATGCTGACCTATTTCCAGCTCTGGTTCCAGGCCTTGCTCTCGCGGGCTCGGGTGGGGCTGCTGTCGATCATCGCGATGCGTTTCCGGAAGGTCAACCCGCAGATCATCGTGATCAACAAGATCCGCCTCGTGAAGGCAGGCATCGAGGCGATCGAGACCGATCAGCTTGAGAACCACTACCTCGCGGGCGGCAATGTCGGCAATGTGGTCAGCGCGATCATCGCCGCAGCCAACGCGAACATCGATCTGGACTGGGGCATCGCCACCGCGATCGACCTTGCCGGCCGCGACATCCTCGACGCGGTGAACACCTCGGTGAACCCGAAGGTCATCGACTGCCCGAACCCGAACCTTGGACGCCCCACCATCGACGCGGTGGCCAAGGACGGCATCCAGCTGCGTGCGCGTGCACGCGTGACGGTGCGGACGAATCTGTCTCGCCTCGTCGGTGGCGCGACCGAAGAAACAGTCGTCGCGCGTGTGGGCGAGGGCATCGTCTCGAGCATCGGCTCGGCCGAATCGCACGCCAAGGTCCTTGAGAACCCCGACGCGATCTCCAAAGCGGTGATCGGTCGCGGGCTCGACGCGGGCACGGCCTACGAGATCCTCTCGATCGATATCGCCGATGTCGATGTCGGTGAGAACATCGGCGCCAAGCTCCAGGAAGACCAGGCCCAGGCGGACACCAAGGTCGCCCAGGCGCTTGCTGAGAAGCGTCGCGCGATGGCGGTGGCGCAGGAGCAGGAGTTCCGAGCCGAGGAACAAAAGAACCGCGCGCTGGTGGTTCTGGCCGAGGCCGAGGTACCCAAGGCGATGGCCGACGCGTTCCGCAGCGGGAACATGGGCATCATGGATTATTACCGTATGAAGAATATTAACGCGGACACTTCGATGCGTGATTCGATCGCGGACGACTCGAAAGAATCGTAAGAAAATACAAAGTCTCTGATTCCAATATCAGCCGATTCTGTTAGTCTAGTTGCGTGCCCTTTTTGCGGCACGCTTTTTTATTGCAGCTCATTGGGGAAAAGACATGAGTCAGACTGAGAAGGTATGCGTGCTCTGTAGCCAGAGCTGCGCGGGGCAGCCACGCATCAAGGACGCGAAGGGCAACTACGCGCACAAGGCATGCGCTGAACAGCAACAGAATGCCGAGCAGGCCGAGCCCGTCGAGAACGATGCGTTGTACGCCGACGAGGGGCTCGACGACGGCTTCGGCGACGGGATGGATGACCTTTGGGACGAGATCGAACCCGCAGAGGCGGAGGTCGGTGGCGCGGCGAGTGCCTGCCCGGGGTGCGGCACACGCATGGAGCCGGGCGTGCTGGTGTGTATGTCGTGCGGGTACAACACCCAGTCCGGCAAGGCGTTGAAGACGAAGAAGCGCGATGCCAAGACCAAGAGCGGCGGCTCCAAAGCCGCGTCGGTCGGCGTCGCCGCGGGCGGCCTGGCGCTCAAGCCGATCCTGCCCGTGCTCGGTGCGGTGATCGGTGGGCTGATCGGCGCCGGCGTGTGGGCCTTCATCTCGTACCAGTTCAATATTGAGATCGGCTGGATCGCCATCGGGGTCGGCGCGCTCTGCGGCTTGGGTGCCGCGATCGGCGCTGGCGGCGAGGGTGGCGCGATCACCGGTGGCATGGCGGCGCTGGTCGCGATGGGCGCGATCTCGATGGGCAAGTACGCGGCGGTAACCTGGCAGGTCGATGATTACCTCGGCGATGAGTACTTCACGCCGCTGACGCTGGACGAGATCGATGATGAGCTGACACTGACCTACCTCGCGGATGATATCTGCACCGATTACATCAACGCTGGCGAGACAATCGAGTGGCCCGATCCCGAGATCTATCTGCGCAGCGCCATGTGGCCCGATGACTACCCACAGGACATCATCGATGAAACATGGGATATCTGGGATGACATGGGCTTCACTGAGAAGATGAATACCCGGCGTGCGATCGCGGACGAATGGGATATGAGTTCGAGCGATGTCGAGGATGATTGGGTCATGGAAGAGATCGCCTATGGGATCTGCCTAGACCGCATCGCTGTCGATACCACGATCGAGTGGGACAACCCGCTCCTGCCCTTTGATGTGTCGATGTGGCCCGAGGATTACCCCGAATCGATCAGGACCCAGACAAACGAACGCTGGGATGCGATGGGCAGCCAAGGCCAGCATACATTCAGACTCGGCGTGATGGATCGCGTCAACGAGCAGCGCAGTCTGAGCAGCGAGTTCGGGCAAGAAGTGATCAAAGCCGGCTTCATCGACAGCTTTATGCACCCGCTCGATCTTGTGTTCATGCTGCTGGCGGTTATGGCGGCGTTCGGCATCGCGTCCAACGAGGCCTGATCATCACTCGATCGTGATCTCGATGTCCAGACGCACGGTTTGCGGCTGCAGGCACTCGGTGTCCGAGCAGGCCTGGAATGAGACACCCAGTACCGGTTTTCCTGGTGAGGCCCCGATGCCCGGGGCTTTTTCAATGGCGATGTCGAACTCGACCCGACCGCTGTGGGCGTTGAACCGCCCCACCGCTTCGGTGCCCATCGCCTCGCCCTGCGGGTAGTCGGCGTAGACGGCGATGTCCTGGCCCGAGATCAGCCCGGCCCGCAGCGGGTAGAGCGACTTGGCCGCTTCGCCCTCGCCCGGATCGGCGGCCACGATGTGGTAACCCGGCTCGATCTCCATCGCCACCTTGAAACTCGCGGGCGCGTCGTCGCTGACGCTGAATGCATCGGTGGAAACGAGGACCGCGACAGGGGATTGGGTGCGCTCCAGTGAATCGGAGCCGTCGTTGGTGGCAAAGTCGAGCAGCTCGTGGTAGCGGTCGCGGCGGGCGAGCATCGTGAGCAGGGCCCGGGTGGAGTTGATCGTGCCAAGCGGGTGCTCGGCGAGGGTGGCGGAGATCGATTGCATCAGCTTGGCGGCCCGCTGGGCAAACCGGGGCTCGCCGGTCCGGTGCGCCAGCTCGATGAGGGCGTGGAGCATGACGCCCGATGATCCCGGTGTCGCGCCGTCGTGGAGCGAGCGGGTGCGAACAAAGAGGTCCCTGGCGTCCGCCCGGGTATCGAAGTAAGTCCCCGATTCGTCGGCAAAGAGCTCGTGGGTTTCGTCGGCCAGCGCAACGATGCTATCGAGCGGGAACTCATCGGCGGTTGATGGGTTGGCATGAAGGGTGAGCAGCGCCTCGAGCAGGCACGCGTGGTCCTCAAGCAGGGTGGGGATCGCGCTGGTGCCGTTGCGGTGGGTGCGGAGGCGGGTGCCCGCTTCGTCGCGCATCGTGTGGAGGATGAATCGGGCGGCGTTGCGGGCGGCCTTGATGTAGTCGTCACGCTCGAAGAGCCGCCCCGCTTCGACGAGGGCGGGGATGAGCATCGCGTTCCATGAGACAAGGACCTTGTCGTCCAGGGCGGGCTGCTTGCGCCGGGCGCGGTGCTTGAGCAGGGTGGTGTTGATGGTGCCCAGGTGCTCGAAGAAGGTGGGCGCGTCGAGGTTGTGGCGCTGGGCGAAGTCCTCGAAGCGGGACGCCAGGCGGAGCACGAACCGGCGTGGCTCGCTCGGGTGGTGCGGGTCCTGGAAGTTGGGGGAAGCGTCGAGCCCGTAGAGGTCGATGGCGAGCGGGAGCAGCTCCGGGTGGTCGGCGAGGGCGGCTTCGAACTCCTCGCGCGTCCAGAGGTAGTTGAGCCCCTCCTTGCCGTCGACTTCGGCGTCCTGGGCCGAGTAGAACCCGTTGACGCCCGGGTTGTCCGCGTCGGTCATCTCGGAGAGGCAGTAGTTCAGGGTCTGGCGGGCGACACCGGCGTAGTACTCGTCGTCGAGCACGGCCGATGCGCGGGTGTAGGTGCGTGCCAGCTGGGCGTTGTCGTAGAGCATCTTCTCGAAGTGCGGGACGGTCCAGAACTCGTCGACGCTGTAGCGATGGAAGCCGCCGGCGATCTGGTCGTGGATGCCGCCGGTCGCCATGGCGTCGAGGGTGGTGCGCAGGGCGAGGTCGATGGCGCTGCGTGTGGACTTGTCGGCGACGGGGCGCATGTCGAGGAGGAAGTCGAGGAAGACGGGCTGGGGGAACTTGGGTGCGTGGGAGAAGCCGCCGTTGGTCTGGTCGAGGCGCTGGAGGAGCGAGGCGAGGGCGTTGGTGAGGTGGGGTTCGCCGACGGGGACGGGGTCGGCGTTGGCGCTGACCTGCTCGATGACGGCGTCCGCGAGCTTGTCCGCCTGCTCGATGACCTCGGGCTGGCGTGTTTGCCATGCCTCGCCCAAGCCCTTGAGCAGCTCGGGGAAGGCCGGGCGGTTGTGCATGGGCTCGGGGGGAAAATAAGTCCCGGCGTAGAAGGGCTTGCGGGTGTCGGGGGTGAGGAAGACAGACATGGGCCAGCCGCCGGAGCCGGTGAAGGTGGTGGTCGCGGCCATGTAGATCTCGTCGAGGTCGGGGCGTTCTTCGCGGTCGACCTTGATGCAGACGAAGCGTTCATTCATGACGCGGGCGATGTCGGGCGATTCGAAGGATTCGCGTTCCATGACATGGCACCAGTAGCAGGTGGAGTAGCCGATGGAGAGGAAGACGGGGACGCCGCGTTGCTGTGCGAGTTCGAAGGCCTCGTCGGACCAGGGGTGCCAGTCGACGGGGTTGTGGGCGTGCTGGAGGAGGTAGGGGGAGGTCTCGGAAGCGAGGCGGTTGGTGTGGGTCGGGGCGTCGGGCATTTGGGATGGTAGGTAGGCCGTGCTCTGTGTTCAGGGTGCCACGGGTTGACCGCGGAGCGGCAACCCGTGCCGTATCAGCGCCTTGGGAGTTGGCACGCCCAGGTACGACCAAACACACGGCTTGTCGATCTTCGATCGAGCAAGCCGTGGCACCCAGCGTTCATGATGAGTTGAAAGACCCCCTCCGTTCCGCCTTCGGCGGACCACCTCCCCCGCGGGGCGGGGGAGGCACAGGAAGATCAGCCCTGCGTGATGTATTCGCGGAGGGAGACGACTTCGATGGTGAGGTCTTTGTTTGTGGCGGCGTTGAGGTCGCCGATGGAGATGAGGCCGTGGAGTGTGGTGTTGTCGCCGGGGTTGGTGATGGGGATGTGGCGGATCATGCGCTTGGTCATGATCTCGCGAGCGTGCTCGAGTGGGGTCTCGGGGCTGCAGGTGATGAGGTCGACGGTCATGACGCGCTGGACGGCGGTGTCGGCGGGGTCGAGTCGTTGGGTGACCACGCGGGTCATGATGTCGCGTTCGGTGATGATGCCGGCGATGTGGCCCAGGGTGTCGGTGACGATCAGGGCGCCGATGCGGTGCTGGTTCATGTGCTCGGCGGCCTCAAGGACGGAGCGGCCCTGCCCCACGGTGTAGACGATCTTGAAGGGCTTGGCTTCGAGCAGTTGAGAGACGGTGTGCATGATCGACTCCTTTCGAGGACGATCGTCGGCCGCTCCTTGCTCTGGCCCAAGTGACGCACGGCATGGAGGGCCGATGATCTTGGACGGGGGTAGTATGACAGGTTTTGGGGTGCTGTGGAAGGGCTTTGGTGTTCGATTTTGGTACGCGGAGGTGGCAGAGGGCGCTGAGGACGCGGAGAAGAGGGGGTAAACGCGCAGGGCTCGAAGTGCTTTCGTGGTGGGTGGCCGGTGGGTGACGGAGTCTTTAGCATGTGATTGGGCGTTGCTTAGTCAAGTGCATCTAGGAGCCAAGGACGACCCTTCCCTGACACCCGGCTTGGGGTAAGCTAAGCATGGACCATCAAAAAAGCCTTGGAGCTTCATGAACGGTCAATATAGCGGTTAATCACAGAAAAATAAGCCTACCCCAGTGATCCGGAAAGGCCCAAACAGTCATGCGGGAACTTGACAGCCTTCAACATGTTTAGTACACTGTTGCCATCTGTTTCACAACACGCTTATCCAATGCAAGGAGCAATAATGAGAGCAAGCTGTTTAATTCAATCCTTGGGCACGATTGCCGTCACATGCGGTTTCTCGCATGCTCAAGTTAGCAACCCACTTGATTCCATTCGAGACTTGCCAGATATGGCAGTGAATATTCTATCTGAGATGAATCCTTCTGTATCCGACCCAGGATCATGGGACCTGCAGTACACCGGGTGGAGAGCCGCTTCCCCCGATTCAAATGTATTTCACTATGGGCATGCGAGTACCGCGATGAATGGGTGGGAAGAGTACACATTCCCCGCATGGTCCGACGACCCTGCAAACATAGACCCCGACTTCGACCCACACCTTGAGCAAATTTTCAACATGCCCGAGTTGTGGCCTGCCCTTACCACACTTGACAGCCAACAATATGCTGTCAACTACTTCAAATTGAATGTATCGCTCTGTATTGACTCTGGGTGCAGTCAACCTCTTCCTGAATTTTTAGGCTATGACAACAGCAATGCGCTATACATCATGGATACAATAGTAGAATCTGCAACAGCTCCTAAAAAAATAATGCGCGAAGCCACAATCGCGTCAGGCGTAGCGGGACAACAGATCGTTAATACACTAAGGGCAGAAGGCAAGTCCGATGCAGAGATCGACGCACTCTATCCCGGATTGCTCACACCTTCCGCCGTTTATTACCTGACCCCTGAAGTCACTACAAACGCACATCTAGAACCGATTGAATATATCGTCTACGACGACAGTGAAAATATCGTTGTCGGCAGTGAACTAATTGATTTCTTGACTTCTAAAGAAACTCCTGAACAAATAATCTATGAGATTGTGAACGGGCTCCCACTTTCCCCACCATCTGATTTTACTGCCACAGAAGGTGGACAGAATGGCGACAACCCCGGAGGCAGTTGGGAAAACATTAAGGTCAAAGGGCGATACAAAGGTGGCGCAGAGGCATCTGTCGATATAGGTGGCAATGGAGTTAAAGTCTATGGCGAGTTTGAGCTCGAAGTCGAAGCCACATTGGGTGAACTCGCAAATGGTGGCGAAGACGCAATTAATGCAGTCGCCAACACTCTGCAAGCAGGAATTGATAAAGCCGTCGATAAAGCTCGTGAGAACAGCGAATCTGGCATGTCGACTAGCACGCGAGTCGCAGTTGCAGGGATTAAAGTATTCGCTTGGTTTGCAGGCCACTTCTAAAAGATAGTGAATATAGCACTACAAACCTCAGTCAGCTGACTGGGGTTTTTTTGATTTATATGCCACATAAATCACCGAACTACTGAGCGATTTTTAAATCTGACAACTTATGTATTAGAGCGTTCGAGCCGCTCGATCTCGCCGTTGTCCTTCTCGATGAGGATGATGTCCGCCTCATCAATAAACAGCCCGTGGTCGATGACGCCCGGGATGTCGTTGAGCTCGGTGGCGAGTTGGGCGAGGTTTTCGTCGCCTCTGAGCGATGCGTCGAGGACGAGGTTGCCGTTGTCGGTGATGAAGAGCCGGCCGTCGATGTCCTGTCGGATGACGCCGTTGATCCCGACATGGCGCAGGGCGTTGCGAGTCGAGACGAGCCCGAAGGCCATGACGGCGATGGGCAGGGGCGTGCTGGTGCCGATCTGGGATTCGGCGACCTTGTTCTCGGTGACCATGAACACGGTCTGCTTGGAGGCCCAGCAGATGATGCGTTCGCGGGTCATCGCGCCTCGCGAGCCCTTCATGACCTGCATGTTGCGGTCGACGGCATCGGCGCCATCAATGAGGATGTCGAGTTCTTCCAGAAGCGCAAAGTCGGTGATCTTGATCCCGAGCGAGCGGGCGAGGTCCTCGGCGGCTTCGGACGCGGCGACGCACTCGATGTCGAGCCCCTCGTCCTTGACGCGTTCGGCCAGGGCGGCGATCCCGCGTGCGGCGGTACGGCCCGCGCCGAGCCCGACCTTCATGCCCGATTGGACCTGTTCGACGGCTGCGTAGGCGAGTGTGTCAGATTGGAGTCGTTGATCACTCAAACTTAATCCCCTGGGCGAGTGTAAGTGTATCACTGAAACCGATGGTGCAGGTCTGGCGGCGCATATAGGCCTTCCAGGCGTCTGAGCCGGATTCTCGCCCGCCGCCGGTGTCCTTCTCGCCACCGAATGCCCCGCCGATCTCCGCACCGGAGGTGCCGAGGTTGACATAGGCGAGCCCGCAGTCGCTGCCTGCCCCGCTTGGGTCGAGGAAGCGTTGGGCGCTGTTGGACGAGCCGGTGAAGATCGCCGAGCTGAGCCCCTGATCGACGCTGTTCTGCATGTCGATGGCTTCTTCGAGCGTCTTGTATGTGAAGACATACAGGATCGGCGCGAAGGTCTCTTCGTGCGCCATGGGCAGATCGTTGCTCTTGGGCGCACGGATGATCGTCGGCTTGACGAAGTGCCCGCCGGCCAGTTCGCCGGTCTTCACTTCACGCTCGCCGCCGGTGATCAGGGTGCCGCCCTGCTCCTGGGCGGTCTTGACGGCGTGCTCGAAGGCGACGACCGACTGCTCGTTGATGAGCGGGCCCATAAGGACGCCGTCGGCGAGCGGGTCGCCGATGGTGACGGTTTCGTAGGCCTTGACCAGCTTGGCGCAGAAGTCGTCGGCGATCGATTCGTGGATGATCAGGCGACGGCTGGTCGTGCACCGCTGACCGGCGGTTCCGACAGAGCCGAACACGGTTGATTTGAGGGCCAGGTCGAGGTTCGCGTCCTCGGCGATGATGACCGCGTTGTTGCCACCGAGTTCCAGCAGCGACTTGCCCAGACGCCCGGCAACAACCGAGCCGACATGGCGGCCCATGCGGCACGAGCCGGTGGCGGAGATCAGCGGGTAGCGCCGGTCGCGGATCATGGGCTCGCCGACGATGTCGTCGGTGCCGATGACATATTGGAAGATGTTCTCGTAGCCCATCTCCGATGCGACGCGCTGGGCGATCTCGTTGGTGGCGATGCATGTCAGCGGCGCCATGAGCGAGGGCTTCCAGACGCAGGTGTCGCCACAGACCGCCGCCAGCATGGCGTTCCAGCCCCAAACGGCGTTGGGGAAGTTAAACGCGGTGATGATGCCCACGGGCCCCATCGGGAGCCACTGCTCTTTCATCGCGTGCTCGGGGCGCTCTGAGGGCATGGTCTTGCCGTAGAGCTGGCGTGACTGCCCGACCGCGAAGTCGGCGATGTCGATGGTTTCCTGGACCTCACCGATGCCCTCGGCCTTGATCTTGCCCATCTCGAGGGTCTCGAGCGAGCCGAGCTCTTCGAGGACTTCGCGGTAGGCGTTGCCGATGCGTCGCACCAACTCGCCACGCTTTGGCGCGGGGACTTTGCGGAAGGACTTGAAGGCCTCGACCGCGTTGGCGGTGATGCGTTCGTAGTCGTCCTTGCCGTCGAGCTTGACGCCCGCGATGGGTTTGCCCGTTGCGGGGTTCATGGAGAGGATGATGTTGTCTTTCTCGGGGGTCTCGTCGCCGCGGACATCGGTGATGATGCGTGGGTGCTTGTCGAGGCCGAGTTTGGTAAGCAGTGTGTGGGTCATTGGGGAACCATATGCGTCGGGCGGGGATTGGTCGCATCCCGCGTGTTGGATTTCACCGATCGGAAGCGATCACTCGGCGAGGAAGCGGCGCATCGCGTTGATATACGCGTCGTAGGCCTCGACCTGCGGGATATGGCCGATGCCGTCGAGTTCGACGAGCTGCGCGTTGGGGATGAGCGACTGGGCGTTCTTGCCGAGCCGCTCGTAGCGTCCCAGGGTAGCGCGGACCTCAGGCGAAACCAGATTCTTGCCCAGGGCGGTGCGGTCGCGTGTCCCGATGATGAGCAGCGTGGGAACGCGGATCCGGTCGAAGTCGTGGATCACGGGCTGGGTGAAGATCATGTCATAGGTCAGCGCCGAGACCCACGCGAGCTGGTGCTTGTCCTTGCTCAGGGTCCAGTTCATCTGCAGCTCGGCGAGTTCTTCGTACTCGGGTGCCCAGTTGCCGTCGTAGTAGCTCTCACGCATGTAGTTGCGGACACCATCGGGGGTCTTCTTGAGTTCGTTGGCGTACCACTGATCGATCGGCAGGTAGGGGACGACATGCTGCCAGTCCTCAAGCCCGATGGGGTTGACGAGGATGAGCTTCTCAGCACGATCGGGGAACATGAGCGTGAAGCGAGAAGCAAGCATGCCGCCCATCGAGTGCCCCACCACCGTGACCGTGTCGGCACCGATCTCGTCGAGCAGGTTGCTGGTGTTGGTGGCCAGCGCTGAGAAGGAGAACTGGTAGTGCTCGGGCTTGGAGGATTTCCCGAAGCCGATCTGGTCGGGGATGATGACCCGGTAGCCGTCGTCCAGGAGGTCTTTGGCGGTGCGCTCCCACGAGCTGCCGGCGAAGTTCTTGCCGTGCATGAGCAGCACCGCGTGCCCGTTGGGCTGGTCGGGGCGGAGGTCCATGTAGGCCATTTCGAGCAGCTGCTGCTGGGCCTCGAAGCGGTAGGTCTTCACGGGGAAGGGGTAGTGAACGCCCGTGAGACGGGCGTCATAGCGATCGGGTTGGAGCGCTGAATCGCTGCCGTCGGCGGGCGTTTGCACGCTGGTGCATGCACCCAGCAGCAGGGTGCTGGCCAAGAGCAGGGGCGAGCAGGCACGGGCGAATCGTGAACGGATGGTGGATGCAAGCACGGTGGAGACTCCTTGTTGATCAGCCGTTTCCAGGTGATGGTAGCCCCCGCGACCGAGGCATCACTTGGCCACTCGGCGTGCGCCCTGTCGCCCGAGCGGATAAGGTGTGCGTGTGCAAACGGACCCGAGTGACAAGCAGGGATGGCTGAGGCCCAGGGTCGGGCTGCCGGTGGCGCACATCCTGGCACTGGCACCGCTGGATGTGTGGCTGCGGATGCTCGGGCGCGCTGACGGGATCAAACCCCGATACTGGCCCCGGCTCGCGTTCGTGCTGTTCACCAGCTTCGTGGGCACGGCGATCTCGGCCCACGAGCGAGTGCTCTGGTTCGTGTGGGGTCTGATCCCGATGAACCGCGACCGAGCCGCCCAGTTCCAGCCCGAGGTGGTCGTGATTCTGGGGTACTACCGCTCGGGGACGACCCACCTGCAGAACCTGCTCGCCTGCGACAATCGGTTTGTGACGCCCCGCTGGTACCAGTGCCTGGCGGGTCAGGGGTACCTGCTGGCGTGGACGGTGGTCCGGGTGATGCTCGTGGCCTTCCTCGGGCGAACACGCCCGCAGGACAGCGTGGGGTTCGGCCCGGAGTGGCCCGGCGAGGACGACTTTGCCCTTGCGACCTGGGGCGGTTGCTCCTCGGTCGCGGGTCGCCATGTGTTCCCCCAGAATCAGGATCGCTGGCAGGGCTGGCACACGCTGGAGGGGCTGGACGATGCGGATGTGAACCGTTGGCGACGCCTGACTCGCCGGTTTGTCTACAAGCTCACCCGGGGCAGCACCCGCAGGGTCGTGCTGCTCAAGACACCCAGCCACACGGCACGCGTCGCGGAACTCGATCGGTTGTTCGGGGGACGGGTCCGCTATGTCCACCTGGTGCGTGAGCCAGGCGCGGTGATCGACTCGAATGTGCGCCTTTTCCATGCGCTCCGCAACCACGCCCTGCAGGAGCTGCCCGATGTGCAGGCCATCCGGGATGGGATCGTCGAGGAGTACGAGGCAACGGAACGCAAGTGCGCGGCAGAACTCGATGCGTTGGGCGATGACCGATGGGTCCGTGTGCGATTCAAGGACCTAAAGAGCGATCCCATGGGGGTGCTCGGTTCGGTGTACCGCGGGCTGGGGCGTGATTTCGATGCCCGGGCGCAGGACGCGGTGCGTTCCTATCTGGGATCGCTCGGGTCGTACAGCAACGCCAGGGCATCGATCGATCTTGGCGTGGTTGATGATCGCGAGCGGGAAGTCTGCGCTGAGATGCGTACGCGATACGGGCTCGACGCCCCCCCTGTGCAGGGCAAAGCCGTCGAATATCGCCCGCGTGCTTCTGCGATGCTTGGACGCGGGATCGTTGGCGCGTTGGCGGCCGCGATGATGTGCTGGGGCGCGTGGCTGCTGCTCGTGGCGGCGGCAACGACCACCGGCCTACAGATGCGGATGGTGGCGTTGGTCTGGCCGATCGGTGCGCTGATCGGGATGGTTGCCCGCAAGGCCAGCGGCGGGCGGGGAACCAGACTGCTCGGCCTGTGGAGCGGGCTGCTCACGATCGTTGTGGTTGTGACGGTGCTCTTCCCAGTGTCTGTCATCATCTGGAACTGGGCCAAGGACGATGGGTTCGATATGTGGTGGTATCACAACTGGCGCAATGTGCGGCAGGCGCTGAGCGGGACTTCGAGCATGGTGCTAGTCCTGCTCGGGTTGCTCAGCGCCTATCGGCACGCCTCAGAAGACGGCCCGATCGTCCCCGGACGCTGAAGATCGGGCGGCGGGCGTGAACCCGGACCGGTTTTCGGCTAGTGTGGTCCTATGTTCAAGCTGTTTCTGGTCTTTGCGGGTGGTGGTCTCGGGGCGTCGCTGCGTTATGGCGCGGTGGTGCTGGTTGCACGATTCACCCCCACCGGCGCTCAGACCCCCCACTGGCTGAGCATGTACCCCGTGGCCACGCTCATCGTCAACCTGCTGGGCTGCGGGCTCATCGGGCTTGCCTGGGGCCTGCTGGGCGACCCCGAAGAGGGCAACGAGGCGCTGCGCCTGGCCCTGATCGTCGGGGTGTTGGGCGGCTTCACCACTTTCAGCTCGTTCGGCTGGGAGATGCTCGACCTGATGAACAGCGGGCGTGTGCTGACCGCGGCTGTCTACGCGATGATCAGCGTGGGTGTCGGGCTGGTGTGCGTCTGGAGCGGGCACGGGCTCGGTCTGTCACTGAACTCGGGTGTTTGAGAGAGGACGGGACACGATGGATGTCTATGTGATTCGACACGGCAAGGCGGAGCAGGATTCCCAGAGCGGGCTCGATCGAGATCGCGTGCTCAAGAAGAAGGGGCACAAGCAGGCCGAGTGGATCGCCGAGCAACTGCACACCCGCGATCCCAAGCCGGCACTGGTCCTCTCATCGCCTTACCCGAGGGCCAAAGAAACCGCCGCCCCCATCTGGGATGCGCTGGGCATGCAGGCGCAGATCGACGACCGACTCGGTGCCGAGCGATCGCTGAGCGACATGATCGATCTGCTGCATGACGCACGCGGCAGCGGCTGCGTGGCGATCATCGGGCACAACCCCACCTGCGCACGCCTCGTCAGCGCCCTGTGCAACGGCCTGACCACCATGCCCGGCGGGCACCGTACCGGCGAGGTGGCACATGTGCGCATCGACGGTGATGAGCTGATCGGCGGTGGTTCGTTGATTGAGCGGTTTCGGATGGAGTGAGGGCAATAGGCAATCCGCCAGAG
>DEXG01000031.1:0-51167 GCA_002364005.1 Phycisphaerales bacterium UBA3190 | reverse complement strand
CCTCCCTGCGCCCCGCGGGGAGGTGGGCCCGGCGTCAGCCGGGGTCGGAGGGGTGTCTTCTGGGAAGTTTGGATTCGTTAGTTCATCACCCTCTCCCCCGGACAACCAGAGCAGGGTGCCACGGTTTGTCACGCCGAAGGCGGGCAAGCCGTGCGCTGACTTCGTACTTGGGGGTGCTTTTCTCCGATTGCCGTCGACAACAGCAACCCGTGGCACCCTGATCCCCTAATCACTCAGCGTCGGCTGTCCCACATCAGCCAACTGCTCTGTCAACCACCGGTCGATCTTGGGCACCTGCAGGGGCAATCCCGCAAAGATCAGTTCGTGACCCAGCGGGTAGGTCCAGCGTTCCGGGCGGCCGAGGCGTTCGTAGAGCAGTTCGCCCGTTTCGGCGGGGACGGCCTTGTCGTTGTTGGCATGGAGGATCAGCACCGGCGTGTTGGCCATCAGCGGCGCGGTGTGGTAGGCATCGAGCTTCGAGCGTTCGAGGTAGCGATCGCACAGCGTGTCGATCAGTTCCGGGGCCGGGTCGCCCAGGTCATCGCTGAGCGGGTCGAAGTCGATGGTGATGGCGTCGATCCAGTCGCGGTAGTTCGATTCGATCATGATGCGCATGAAGTTCGCCCCGCCGGCGATGAGCACCGCGGCGTCGTAGCGGTCGGGGTCGTAGGCGTACACGCTGGGCAGGGCCATCGCACCGCCGGACATGCCCACCAGCACAACCGGGCGATCGTTCAGCGTGTCGTTCTGCAGGAACGCGTGATCGATCGCCGCCCTGGTCGCGTAGGCGCACTCGGCGATGCGTTGATCGGCGCTGGACGCAATGCGCTTGGCGACCTTGTCGTCGTGGCCGTCGAGATAGGGCATGCTCAGGTGCTGGGTGAACCGGGATGGGTGCGAGAGCATGCGGAGCACGGCATAGCCCTTGTTGTGCCAGTATCGCTCACAGGCTTCGACGATGGGCTCTGGAGTGCCGAACATGCCGGGGATCAGCACAATGGTGCCCAGCGTCTCGCGATCGGGTCGTGGGTTCTTGAAGGTGAACCAGGTGCGTTCGATCGCGACATGGTCCTGATCCTCATCGACGGCCGCTCCGTCGGGGGCTGCTTCACGCGCGGAGACATATTTGAAAGCCAGATCGGGTGGGTCTCGGCGCGGCTCATCGTTGTTCAGCGGCTCGACGAATACGAACGAGCCCGGGCCTTCGACCTTGAACTTGAAACCGGATTCGATGCCCAGTCCCGAGGCGAGCTGGGCGGCGTCCTCGTAGTCCTGCGGCGTCGAGCGTCCCTGGTGGTAGCGTGAGTAGTGCACCGCACGCAGATTCACCGCCGGATCGAGATCGATGATCACGCCTCGGGATTCGGTGTTGTCGCCCCAGCGGCTGGGCCAGATGCTGGCGTTGGCATCGCTGGCCACCTCGTTGTCAGCCGTGCCTGTGGTGGGGTCGGTGTGTGAACCGGTGTGAGCCAGCCCCATCGGGGCCTGCACCGCCCGGCAGGCGGGCAGGGTCGTCAGCGTGATAGTCAGGATGAGACGAAGAAGCATCATGAACTTCCCTCTTCTGGTGGATCGTCGGCGGGCCCCGGGTCGATCATACAGCAAGCCGAGTTGAAACCAAAGCATGCAGCGGGCATGCGCGGCATATGCTGGGCGATACGCATCAAACCCTCGATTGGATCGGCATGACCGACACATCTACACCAAATCAACCACCCAAAGCCGAAGAGATCGCCACCCCCGTCCCCATGGTCCGGTGCGGGCTCGGCGGCGTGCTCATGGGCCTGGCCAACCTCGTCCCGGGCATCTCGGGCGGGACCATGCTCGTGGCCTGCGGCATCTACACCCTGTTCATCGACGCGGTCTCGGACGCCACACGGTTCCGGTTCAACCGGCGCATGCTGCTCGTCCTCGGGTGCGTCATCGTCGGTGCAGGGCTGGCCATCGGCGGATTGGCCAGTTTGATCCACTTTGCCCTGGTCCACCACCGTTGGATCATGTTCAGCATCTTCATCGGGCTCACGCTCGGCGGCGTGCCGATCCTGTGGGCGATGGCCAAGCCGGTCAAACGCGATACTTGGATGGGTTTCGTCGTCGGTGTGATCATCATGGGTGGGCTGGTGATCGCGCAGGAAATGGGCGGCAGCGGCGGCGGGCTCAGCGGTCCGTTCGGGCTGATCGTCGGCGGTGCGGCCGCGGCCAGCGCCATGATCCTGCCCGGTGTGTCCGGCGCGTTCCTGCTGCTGCTGCTGGGGATGTACGAGCCGATCATCGGCGCGATCAAGGACACGGTTCATGCGCTCAAGGACGGTGATGTCTCGGGCGTGATCGATCAGATGGGCGTGGTCATCCCGGTGGGCATCGGCGTGCTGCTTGGCGTAGCGATCGTGAGCAACGCGCTGCGATGGGTGCTGCACCACCATGAGCGGGTGACGCTGGGCGTGCTGCTCGGACTGATCGTCGCGGCTCCGGCAGGGCTCTACCCCTTCCGCGACGGCGTGCTGCCTCAGGTCGGCGACACCATCAAGGGCGAGCTGGTGACAGCGGAGAACCTCGAAGAGATGCAAGCGTCCGACAACGCGAAAGACTGGGATCAGCGGGTGTTCACACCGAGCGCTGTGCAAGTCGGCGGGTCGCTTGGGCTGATCGTGCTGGGGTTCGGGGCGACGATGGGGATTGCGCGGCTGGGACGGGAGAGGAAGAATGAATCAGACTGATACAAAGACGTTTCGGCGACCTTTTTACTTTGTGATTGTCGGATTGATGGGGTTTCTCCTGCCTCCCGTGATCTTGCTGTACACCGTGCTCAGCGGACAACTGGGTGAACAGGATTCAAGTTTCTTTGGAATGATTGCGGTTCTTTGGGTCATGATGTTGGCTGCATCCGTTCCCCTCTGGATCGAGTGTCGTCGTTTCCAAGTCCGATTGACTTCGGATTCGGTTGAGCTTCAGGGTTGGCGACGCACCAAATCACTCTTGCTGTCCGATTTGCAGAGCATCGCGCACGAGCCAACAAAGATCGTGCTCAAAGATGCAGCTGGCAAACGGAGGATGGAGATCTCGACGATCATCAAGGGTGCCAAGCACCTCGAGCAAACCCTACAAATGGTGTGTGAACAGAACCAGTCCGCACCGACTTGAGTTGAAGCGACTGGGTGCTCCCTCGTGCATCAGCGCCCCATCTGCTGCTCCAGCGAGCTCTTGATCATGTTGCGCATCATCTTCACCTGCCCCTCATTGAGCCCGGTGTCCTTGGGATTGACGGTCATCGCCTGGGCCCATGTATCGCCCGCGGGCTCATAGCCCATCTCAACCAACGCTTCTTCGAGGCCCGGCATGTGCCCGGCGCCGTAGAAGATCGCGATGTCCGCATAGTTGGGGTGCTTGGCGATCGTGTCCTTGAGGTACTCGATCACCACATCGTTGCGCCCGTCGACAATGACCGCCTGCATCGCCTCCTGCTGTTCCATGATGTTGGTTGTTTCCACGAGCGCGAGCATGTCCATCATCACCAGCTTCATCATCGACGAGAGCTGGGGCGAGCGGGCAACGAAGCCGAGCACGAAGCCGGCGATTTTGGCCGAGAATGATTCGCCCTCGAGCATATCCAGGATCGCCAACGAGTCGTCGCCGTACTCACTCAGGGCGTGCTGGAGTTGGTTGATGTCCATGTCGGCGTTGATCCAGCCGGGGTTGGTGGTGTCCATCTCGTCGAGCTGGAACGAAACCCGCAGCGCGTTGGCCAGCTGGGTCTGTATGCCCTCGGGTGTTTTCTCGGGCTTGTCACCATCGTTGAACTCGTGCTTCGCCGTCTCGCTGATATCCGCGTTGACACCCTCGCCCCCCCGCTGCTGATCGGCGCCGTAGGAGGTGAAGGTGACCTGGCTGCGTTTCTGATCATCGGTGATGTTGACGGCGTGCTCGGTCGCAAACACCCGCCCCCAGGCGTCGTGCTTGATCGAATCAACGATCGCGGCGATGCGCGGGTCGTCGGCCTTACGCAATGATTCCATGTTCTGCGGGAACTCGCCATGCGTGATGCGGTAGCGTTGTGCGATGTCGGTGAGGAGTTTCAATCGATCCTGTGTCGCTTCGACCTTGGCCTCGTCGTCGAGATCCGGATCGATCGGGTCCAGGCCCGCGGGCTTGACGCCCTCGAAGAGCACCGTGTCATACGCATTGAGCTGCGCCTGCATCGATGCGTAGTACGGCTGATCAGCAATGTGAATTGCCGAGACCAGGTGCACACTCGGGTTCTCGCCCCAGGGATGCACAAAGGTCCGCGTGCACATCTCGAGCACGATGTCACCCGACTCCTTTTCGACGACGCGACTGTACGGTTCGCTCGCAGCCGCGCTGGCACACAAAATGGCAACGGCGATGAAGGATCTAAGCAGCATGTGCATGGTGGTTCTCATTTCTGGGATCAAAGAGTCTTGGCTTTCAAGGATGTTACCGGAACCAAAGCCCTACGGGTGCGGATGGTGCCAACGGCGTAATCGGGATCAGTTGGGAAACACATGTTTACCCCAAAGTGTTGTCACACTTTGGGATGGAGTCCTTGTGCTTCCTTGTCGAGATCAGTACAATCTAGTTCCTACTCAGGAGGTCCCTCATGCGTTCAAATCAGAGATTGATACTATTCTGCGGCACCGCTTTGACATGCGGCGCGGCATCGGCGGCTGAACCCATCAGCCAACCGAGCGATGATACCAAAGACACGCGTCGCTCGGTCGTTCAGCGTCATCTTGTCCCTTTATTCGATCAAGAAAACACGAACACCCCGCGGGGGAACGGCTCGGCGACCTTCCCCGAAGAGTTCCGCACGATCGATGGTTCGGAGAACAACCCGCTCCATTTCGACTGGGGAGCCGCCGGTACCGAGTTCATGCGCCTGATGAACAGCGACTACCCGCTGTCCGACGGCTCGATCCCTGCTCGCGTAGACGGGCCCAGTGCCCGCGCCGTGAGCAACGCCGTCTGCGCCTCGCCGGGCGACCTGCCCAATGAGCGCGGGGCATCGGACTACCTCTGGCAATGGGGCCAGTTCCTCGATCACGATGTGACCGAGACCCCGATCACCGAGGACACCTTCGACATTTCTGTCCCCGCAGGTGACGAATGGTTCGATCCGTTCAACACCGGAACACAGATCATCGGCATGCACCGCTCGGCGTACAGCATCAACGATGCGGATGAACGCCATCAGTTCAACAACATCACCGCCTACATCGACGCCTCGAATGTCTACGGCTCAGAAGATGAGCGTGCACATGAGCTTCGCACAAACGATGGCACGGGCATGCTCAAGACCAGCGCGGGCGATCTGCTGCCATACAACATCAACGGCTTCGATAACGCGCCCAGTGCCGACGACCCCACGATGTTCCTCGGCGGCGATATCCGCGCCAATGAGCAAGCGGGGCTGACAGCCATGCACACCCTCTTCGTGCGTGAGCACAACTACTGGGCCCAGCAGATGGCGGATCAGTTCCCCGATGCCGACGGCGACGAGTTGTACGAGCGTGCCCGTGCGATCGTGGCCGCCGAGATGCAGGTGATCACCTATCACGAGTTCCTGCCACTGCTCTTGGGCGAGAACTGGATCGGGCAGTACACGGGCTACAACCCAAATGTCCTCCCGAAGATCTCCAACGAGTTTGCCACCGCCGCCTACCGCGTGGGGCACACCATGCTCTCGCCCCAGATCTTGCGCCTGGAAGCAACCGACCAGGTCGCGGCCGAGGGCGATCTGGCACTCCGAGACGCGTTCTTCAATCCCACCGCCATCTCAACATACGGGATCGATGGGATCCTTCGTGGTCTCGCGGGGCAGCGGGCCCAGACCATCGACAGCTTTGTGGTCGACGACATCCGCAACTTCCTCTTTGGCCCTCCCGGAAGCGGCGGGTTCGATCTGGCGAGTCTGAACATTCAACGCGGCCGCGATCATGGGCTCCCCCACTACAACGCCCTGCGTGAGATGGCGGGCCTGACACCTGTCACCGCGTTCGATCAGATCAGCGACGATGCCGATGTGGTCGCCGGGCTCTCCAGTGTGTACAGCGATGTGAACTCGATCGATCCTTGGGTCGGCCTGCTGGCTGAAAAGCACGCCCCGGGCTCGATGGTCGGTGAAACACTGACCCTGATCCTGGCTGACCAGTTCGCCCGCCTGCGCGATGGGGACCGGTTCTGGTACGAGAGCTACCTGCCGCAGCCCATGGTCCAGATGGTCGAGTCGCAAACACTCGCCCGGATCATCAAGCGCAATACCGAGATCGGCGATGAGCTGCAGGACAATGTCTTCCTCGCCAGCGAACCGTGCCCCGGCGATTACAACAACGATGGGACCGTGGACTTCTTCGACATCAGCTCGTTCATGAATGGCTTCTCCAACCAGGACGCCCGAGCGGATTTCAATGCCCACGATGGCGTGTTCGACTTCTTCGATGTCAGTAGCTTCATCGAGGAGTTCAAGGCGGGCTGCCCATAAGCCACCGCCCACCAGGCGACTACGAAGGCAAGAGAAAAGCCGGCACTCAATGTGCCGGCTTTTCGCATGTCAAAACAGAAACTGAACGGAGAGAGGCTTCGTTCAGGGACAGCCTGCGGAGAACGCCGAAAGGAAGGCGCTGACATCAAAGAAGTCGTACGAGCCATCACCCGTGAAGTCCGCGACCGGATCATCGGATGCAAAGGCACTCAGGAACGCGCTCACATCGAAGAAGTTCAGCAGGCCGTCTCCCGTCAGATCAGCTGCACACTGATCCGCCGGTGGCAACGCGATGTCACCGGGCTGCACCGGGGGGAGCCCATCCTGATTGTTGGGGCCGAAGACGCCTCCGAGCGTGTAGGTGGCCCCGTCGATCGAGAAAGTATTCACCTGGCTGAAGTAGTTCGGGAAAACGCCCTGCCCAACCGCCGCGTGATAACCGGTGTCATCGCGTGACCAGTCGATCGTCATGCCCTGGCTGTAGTTGTTGTCCTGCGGCAGGGTGATGAGCATGGTGACCGGGTTCGACACATCGTCGGTCACATAGATCATGTCTGAGTGGTGATCCTGCAGGTACATGTTGCCCTGCGAGTCAAAGGCAAACCCATTGATGATGTGGGGCGTCTGCAGACCGGAAAACAGATCGATCGGCGTTGCGGTACCGCTCACAAGATCGATCTCGTAGAGCGTGGTCATCGAGGCCTGACGGGTATTGACGCCGTACATCTTCCCATCGGCAGGGTTGAACGCGATGTCCTGAAGGCTCTGGAGATTGAACCCCTGCGCGGTGGCCTTGCCAGTCTGCATATCAACACGGTAAAGCCCCGAAGCGGCACCACCGGTTGATTTGTAGAACGAGGCGTAAGCCCAAAGATTCCCGTCGGCGTCGAAGTCCATGCCTCCGAAGCCGATGTTCTCCACATCCATCGACCCGATGACGGTGTAGCCGCTCGGGTTGTATGGATCGAACATGATCAGATCGTCTGAATCGTCGGCGTTGGTACTCAGGCTGTTTGGCGCGTAGGCGACAGGCCCGCCGGCGAGGGCGAGCGCGGCACACCCTGCGAGACAGCTCAGTGCTGTGGTAATGCGGTTCATATTTTCTGTTCCTTTCGTGGGTATTTCTGTATGGAACAAAAGTCACCGACGCCGGCGCGATGCCGCGAAACCGGTGAACCCGAGCAGCGCGAGCGTACCCGGTGCTGGGATGTAGTTCACCTGCAGGTCATCGAGGACGATGGGCGAGCTGGGATTGGTACTGCCGTGGATCACGACGCGGGTGAACGCCTCGTCCGAGTGCCAGCCGTGCCACTCCCAGTTGTTGAGCGGGAGTTCGAGCGATTGGCTATCGATGAGGTTGTCGTCGGCATCGAAGAAGCTGATGTTGCCGCCGCTGAGGATATCAGCGGTCCCAAAGTACCCACCGAAGTCGGTCGCGCCCTGGCTGAACTCGATGACCGCCCAGCCCGTGGGGAAGCCGCCCATGAAGTTACCGTTCCAGGCAAAGATGGTCTCGTTGGTCAGGAAGCTGTTGAGGTTTACCGCAGCGATCACCTGGTTGGCCAGCTCGTCGGTAATGGTGGCGGTGCCATCGAAGATCGGGACATCGCCGAACACGCTCCCGGGTGATCCGATGAGTTCGAAGGTCTCGTAGTGATCCCCCAGGAAGGGGTCATCGATGCTGGTGACCGCGGCCGATGCGGCCGGGACCAAGGCTGCGATCGCAGTCAGGGCGGTGTATGCGCGTGCGTGTTTCATATTGGCTCTCTCCAAGCGTTGGGTTCTCAGACGCAGTTCGCGTCTCGATTCATCGCGGTCATTGGCCTGCAACGGAGCAGCCAACAGGCGCGACCCATGTTTGAAATCCGAGACTACAGGGTTATTTTATGCGACGCAAGTGTTTTTGCGATTGTTCGCAGAAATATCTCTGCGAACACGCCTCTGTCTGGTATCATCATCGAAAATCGTACGAAAACGGCACTTTTCACGCCAGATCGCCGAATACGCTCTATGAAGATGACTCCCCCCACCATCACGCCCAACGCTGAACCCAAACCGTTCTCCATGGACGCCCAGGAAGTCGTGCGCGGCTTGCGCGGGGCCTTCTCCGAGCTCCTGCTCTCCATTGGCGCGGATCCCAGCACACCCGGCTCCATCAGCGAACACCTCGGGCTCAACAAAAACCTCGCATGGAAGATCTCCAAAATCATCGGATCCGATGACACCGCCGCGGCACTCGATCAGATGCCCGGCCCTCCCGGGATCAAAATCCTCCTCAAGGGAATCGAAAAAGCAAAGGCCGAACGCCCGCTCGTGCAAGTCGCTCGGGACGCGATCAGCGAGTACGAACGACTCATCGCAGTCCACTCGGGTGATCGCGCCACCATGGAGATGATGGGCAGCGGCCTGGCAACGCGCGGGCAGCAGGCACGCGACGAGCAGCATCGCAAGCTGCTCTATCAGGGCGCAAGCTATGTGTGGGGCGCACAAGCCAGCACCCTGCTCAAAGTTGGCGTCATGCTGCCCGGGCGTACACCCGGCTGCGCCGACTTCGCGACGATCAACGCCTTCATCGACTTCCGACGCATCCGCCCCGATGTCACCTGGATCATGTCCCGGCGCACCAGCAAGAACGACGACCAACGCTCAGGCCGGGTCTTCGCCTGCGAACCGATCGACCCCAACTTCGCCGGCGACGATATGGCACCGCTCATGGGTGACTTCTGCTCCGACCCACTCCCCGAGCTCCGACGCGTCGAAGAAGACCACGCGATGACTTTCGAGCTCACCGAGGGGCGCGTGGGCAACACCGGCGCACTGACATGCGTCGCCGGGACGATCCACCGCGACCTGCCCATGTACCGCACCCCCGACAACACCCGGGGAAACAACACGGCCCGGTGCGAGATCCCCGCCGAACTCATGATCGTCGATATGCTCTACCACCGGGACCTGCACATCGAGACACAGCCCACCGTCGCGCTGTACTCCGATGTCAGCGGCATGAGCAGCACCCATGTCCGGACACGCCTCCAGCTCAACGAGCAGCTTATCGACTTGGGCATCAGCAACAACCCGGCCCCCACCCCTGAGTACCCGCGCTACCGCTCGCTGATCCAGGCCGTCCTCTCACGCACGGGCAACGATTACAGCGAGTTCCACGCCTACCGCATGAAGATCGCCTACCCCGCATACCCCACCGCGCTTGAGTTCGACTACAAGCTGCCCGACCCGCCAGAAGCACAGTCCTAAGCCATCGCCGCCTCGCGTTGCTTGGCCAGAAGCTCGTGGGCGAGCGTCTCGATGCCACGCGTCAGGATCTCGATCGAAGTCTGATACTCCTCAAGATTGATGTGCTCATTGGGCGTGTGATCCAAGGCACTGTCCCCCGGCCCATACGCCGCGATCGGACACTTCCAGATCGGTGCCACCACATTCAGATCCGCCGTGCCCGTCTTGAGCTTAGGGCGCGGTCGGTGCCCCTGTGCCCTGATCGAGCTGCTCAACGCCCGAACCACCGGGTCACCCCGATCGGTTGCATGCGCGGCCTCGGCCCCCTCAAATGTCAGATCGATGCGCAGCTCCGGGAACGCGCCCTGATGCGCATCGCGGGTGTCGTGCAGGATCTCGATGAGTTCCCGTGGCGACAACGCAGGAGGCAAACGGAACCCCGATTCCAAACGCGCGTGCTGCTCAAGCCCGTTGCTCGTCGAGGCCAGCTCACGCAGCGTCGCCTGAATCTGGTCGAACGCCCGATCGATGCCCTCGTTGAACACTGCGACGCGTTCCAGAACGGTTTCCCAGAACGCGTGGATCTGATCGCACGCCGATCGCTGCTGCCCAGCCGTATGCGTGTTGGGGCAGGTGGCACGGGCGGTCATCAGCAGCCGCCCTTTGTAGCCCAGTGTGACACCATCGAACCCCGACGGCTCACCGATGATGCAAGCGTCGGGTGACCAACGCGGGGCCAGGTGACGCGCACCGACCGAGCCGGTGGTTTCCTCACCGACCGCGCCAGCGACGCGCAGGTCCACACCCTCGGGAAGTTGAGCACGCGAAGCGGCGACGAGCATGGCGCACAAAGGCCCCTTGGCATCGACACTCCCGCGCCCGTAGAGATCGCCCCCCTCGGCCTTCACACGGATATACCCCGAAACCGTGTCGATATGACCGAGGAGGGCGATCTGAACGGCGCAGTCCTGCGTGTCGTTCACCGTCGATCGAAGGGCGATCGCGTTGCCCACTTCGTCGATATGCGCATCAAGTCCCAACGCCCATGCATGACGCACGAAGACCTGAGCCGCGCCGCGTTCGTCCCCAGAAACGCTTGCCTGTGACACCACATCGTACAGAATCTGGGCTTCTTGTGTAAGTGATTCGCGTTCGATATTGGTCATCATGCGTTTACCATTGTGGGGTTGGTTTGGGTGAAAACGGTGCCTCGCCCTGTGCGTGCAGCACGAATGGGCTGATCACCCCCGGCGCTTCCGATCACGACGCGTGCGACGCCGCCACGGATCGCTTCCTCCGCCGCCAGCACCTTGTTCTTCATTCGCCCCTTGGCCGCGCCGCGCGCGATCTCCAGCCCGTCGCCATCGACCGATTCGATTAGCGAACCCGGGTCTGTGTGATCCAGCAGCAATCCGGGAACATTGGACAGCAGCAGCAACTCGTCGGCACCCAGCGCCGCAGCAGTCGCGGCCGCGGCACGGTCCGCGTCCACATTGATCGCCACACCCTCGGGCGTAATCGCCGGCGGGGTCAGCACGGGCACACGCCCCAGATCCATGATCGTGTTCAGAAAGTCCGCATCCACCGACTCCACTCGACCCGACAGATCATCACGGATGATCACCGTGCGGCCATCCTCAACCGCACGGATCGCTCCCTTGCGACTCCCCGTCCATATACCCGCGTCGATCCCGCTGAGCCCGATGGCATCAACGCCAGCCGCACGCAGCGACTCAACAACCGCCTTGTTCACCTTGCCGCAGTACACCATCTCAAAGATTTCAAGGGTTTGCCGGTCGGTGCGGCGCGACTGGTGACCGCCCGGGCTGGTAATGGTCTGGGTGGGGTGGCCGAGCGCCTCGGCGAGCATGTTGGTCTCGTGCGAGCCGCCGTGGACGAGCACGACACGGTGTCCGTCGTTGGTGAGCTGGGCGATCTCACGGGTGAGGTTGGTCGGGTCGATGCCCTCGCCGCCGCCGACCTTGATCACGATTGTTTGTGGTGTATTGCTGGTCATGGTGTATCTCTGCTCTCTCGGAACTCGATGATCGTTTATGCCGGGTGCAGGCCCGGGAAGGTGAGCCCGGTGGTCTCGGGCAGCCCCAGGGCGATGTTCATGGATTGGACGGCCGACCCGGCGGCCCCCTTCACTAGGTTGTCGATGGCACAGAAGGTGATGACGCGACCCGACCGCTCGTCGATCGAGAACCCGACATCCGCGTGGTTCGAACCAACGAGGATGCGTGGATCAGGGAACTTGTGCGGCCCCTGCCGATCGGCAACGATGCGCACGAACGGTTCATCGTTGTACGCACCGCGGAAGAGCTTCCAGAGTTGCTTGGTCTCCAGCCGTTCGGTGGTCTCGATGTGTGCGGTGCAAAGCACGCCCCGCACCATGTCGATGGCGGTGATGGTCGCGTCGACATCAAGCTCGGCGCCGAGGTTCTGCTCGACCTCCGCAAGGTGACGATGCCCCGAGGCGCTGTAGGTACGGGCCGTGCGAGCACGGACCGGGTGGTGTGAACCGGCACTGGGGTCAGCCCCCGCCTCACTCGAACCGACCTTCACATCGCAGATCGCCCGCCCGATCAGCCCGGCATCGGCCAGCGGCTTGAGCGCCAGCGTCATGGCCGTCGCATTGCAACCCACGCCCGAGATCAGCGATGCCCCGGCCAGGTTGGCCCGGTTGACCTCGGCCAGCCCGTACTGCGCCGTCGCCAATGCCTCCGGGTTTGGGTGGGCCTCGTTGTACCAGTGCTGGTATCGCTCGGGGCTGCGAAGACGGAAATCCGCCGAGAGGTCGATGATCAGCGGGGCGATTTCACGCCAGCGATCGATCTCGCCCGCCGCCTTGCCGTGTGGCATGCACAGGAAGAGCACATCGCACGCCTCGACCTCATCGGGCGCAGAGAAGTTCACATCAAGATGCCCACGCAGGTTCGGGTGCGATCGAAACACGGGCAGTCCCTTGAGTCGGCGGGAGGTGACCTGCGCGATCTGGGCGTTGGGATGCCCGAGCAGCAGACGCATGATCTCGCCACCCGTGTACCCCGAGCCGCCGACGATGGAAATACGAAGCGGGTTCATGTGAGCACATCCCCCCTCAAAGATGCGCCCACAGAACCCACCTCTCTCTCCGACTCTCTCTCAGCCGGTGCGCCGCAGCCGCGATCAGCGGGTTGGATGTACCCGCCGATCGGCTGTGGCTGCGACGCGTGATTCGTTGCGATGTCCACCGTGTGCTCTGCGACGAGGCGATGGATCTCCACGCCCGTCGTGGTTGTGGAGTTTCTGAACTCCATCGAATGGTTGATCTCGTTGACCAGCAGGCCCTGACGCGGGCATTCGAGCAAGTCGACGGCCGCGATATCCGCCCCCACCGCGTGCACGGCTCGCTGTGACAGATCGGCAAGCTCATCGCTGACTTCGAGCCCCGCCGCAACAGCCCCGCGGGCGGTGTTGGTGAGCCAGTGCTCGCTCCGGCGCTCGATCGCCGCGATCGCTCGCCCCCCCACCACGAACACGCGGATATCCCGCTCGGGCTTGTCGATGTGCTCCTGGGCATAGACCACATGGTGCCCCGCCGATCCCAGCACCTCGCGGTGCTCAAGGATCGCCTCGGCCGCATCCCGGTCATTGACACGCGAGACCAGACGCCCCCACGAGCCCACGGTGGGCTTGATCACGCAGGGGTACCCGAGCTGCTCGATGCCCTGCAACCCCGACTCGGTGTCAACAGCGACTCGAACCTCAGGGGTCGGCACACCCGCACGCAGCATCGCGAGCGTCGTGGTGAGCTTATCGCTGCATGCCTCAATCGCGTGCAACGGGTTGATGCAACGCACACCCAACGACTCGAGAATCCGCACACTCGTCAGCGTGTTGGTGAGACTCAGCGAACGGTCAAAGACCGCGTCGTACTGGGCCCACTCACCGAGCTGGGTGGGGTTGAAGATGACATGCCGCAGATCGATCGGGGTCACATCGACCCCGAGGTCCACGAACGCGTCGATGAGCATCCGCTCTTCAACCCGCAGCCGTGTGTATGTCATCGCGATTCGCATTGGTTCTCTCCGTGTGTGCGTTGCATCGTGTCGTGCGTGGGAATCGCTTACTCGCCCCAGTCTTCTTCGACCTCGGGTGCCAGCTCAAGCGTGATGGGCTCGGTGCTGATGACCTCGAGTTCAGCGCTGCAGTCGTTGCAGCGGGCGATCTCGCCGTTGAGCGGGGCACGCTCGAAGCTGATGGCGGCGTCGCATTCAGGGCAGGTGGCGGTGATGGTGGCGGTGGTCATGGCTGAATCTCCTGTGGTTCTTGCTGTGGGACTTGGCTGGTTGCCGGTTTGGAAAAAGTGCAAACGAAAAAACACCCCTGAGCGTGAGCGTCAGGGGTGCGTCTGATCGGTGTCGTGTTGAACGGCTTTTAAGAAAGCGGCTCATCGACCCAAGCGACAGTCACAGCCCAAACGCTCGCGGCGTATTTGGCTTTGCACTGTTTCGCTTTTTTGGTCGAGAACTGGTTCATGTGTGGTCCAACACTACCCACTATCGGTCACTGGTCAAATGAGATTCAAAAGAAAAAACAAGACGCACCCGAAATCGGGGAGCATCAAATACGGGCGATCTCCGTGTACGAACGCACCGAATCGACGAAGTGTGCCCGTTTGACGGCCTGATACCCCGGATCGCTGAAGAACCGCTCGCTCGTCGCCTGATCCGGGAACGACATCAAAAACAGGCGATTAAACGGGTCCGTTGCCTCACCCTTGAGCAACTCACTCACCCGCATGTCATAGCGGAACGAGCCCCCCATCGATTCGAGAATCGGGGTCATGCCCGCGCGGTAACGCTTGTAGCCGTCCTCGTCATCGACGCGCATGCCGATCAGGATCTCGTAACGGTGTGTCTCTTGGCTCATAAACAGGGCTCCTGGCATCCGCACCTCAGAACCCGTCATACGACCCATCACTCCGGCGGGTTTGGCGAATCCTCATCTTGTGCCTGTGGATCTTCGCCCGGGCGATACAGCTCATAGCTCAGCAATCGACAGGGAATATTGCCATTGTTAAAGGGCAATCGCCCGGCCGCACGAAGCCGCACCTGCGTCGAAAGCGACCGGCTCCCCGTGAACACATGCCCCGTATACCCAGCGCAGCGGTCCTTGAAGAAGAACCCGATATCGCGATACACCTGACGCAGCTCGTCGGTTTCACCCAGTCGGATGCCGTATTCGGGGTTGAAGATCACATGCCCGCGTTCGTCTGGCCCCAACTCGGGCACCGTTGAATCGCGGAAATCGCTGATTTCAAACAGGATCAGGTGATCCACGCCCGCCGTCTTGGCATTCCGCATCGCGGCGTCGATGGCCAGCGGATCATGATCACTGGCAATGATCGGCATGGGCTCGGCGATCGGCGGCACCGACTTGCGGGCCTCCCGGCGCATGGCCATGTACTCATCATCCACATCAAGCATGGTGTAGAGGGCGCTGGCCTCACTGCGCATCAGCCCCGGGGCTCGACCCGCCATCATCAGCGCCGCCTCGATCGCCAGGGTGCCTGAGCCGCACATCGGGTTGAGCAGCGCCTGCGTCCCGTCGTACCCCATGCCCATGAGCACCGCCGCCGCGAGCGTCTCGCTCATCGGCGCATGGTGCGGCAGCTTGCGATAGCCCCGATCGCTCAGACGCGTGCCGTTGACATTGAGATAGATCCACGCCCGATCGCCCTTCCAGACGAGATGAATCACAACCCCGGACCGATCGGGCCCGGAGTCGGGGCGTTCGCCCGTGTGCTGTTTGATGCGATCGACGATCGCGTCCTTGAGCAGCAGATTCGGGTACATGGTGTTGGTGACGCTGGGGTGGGACACGCTGGAACTGATGCTCAGGTACGCATCGTTCTCGATCAGCTCTTCCCAGGGGTACGAACGCGCCCACTGCTCAAGCATTTTAAGCGAGGTGCACCGGGTGCGATCGAGCAGCCAGTAGACCTGCTGGGCCGTTCGCAGGTGAAGGGTAAACTTCAGGGCCTCGACCAGATCCGCCCCAACCGCAACGGAAACCTTGTCCTCTTCCTGAATCTGAAACCCCATCACCTCCACTTCCTGGCGCAGGTAGGGCACGATGTGCTCGGCACAGGAGATGCGGGTGAGTCGTTTTTTGTGGGGGTCGATTATGGACATGAACCCAAACCATAGGAACCAACCGCGCAAAAAACCGCCCCACCAGTTACTCGGCGGGGCGGTGAACACAAGCGCTGTACAAGGAGCTGAAGTTTGTACAACGCAGAATCAGGGCCCGCGGAATACACTCCCGCGAACCCCGGGTTTGGAGCTCATTATGACGCTCGACGACGCCGGGCCATCGCCCCCACGCCTGCCATGGCGAGCAGACCAGCCGCACCCGGTGCGGGCACGAGCACATGTTCGACATACTCGATCGCCTCCTCATGCAGGTCTTCCTCGAGACCCGCGTTGAACACGGTGTAGATCACATGCGAGTCCGCTGCGCCGCTCAGCGAGAAGGTGTTCGCCAGCAGGTAGACGCCCGCGTCGGCGCTGGCGTCGATGGTAAAGTCGAAGTGCTCATCGAACCCACCGACCTGGTCCGCGTCGTAGTTGATCGAGAACCCGGCGACGGGGTTGTTGTCGAACGCGGTCGAAACACTCGCCGGGCCGAAGCCGAGCGTCATGGCGTGGGCTGACTGGGAGAAGCCCACGCTGCCCGTGCCGTCCCAGTACATCAGCGCCGAGGTCAGCGTGAAGCTCACCTGGGTGTTGTCCAGAAGCGAGCCCTCGGCGATAAAAATACCCGGCTCATCCGCGTACCAGTTGGAGCCGCTGATGCCCATCTCCGCCGCGAAAACACGCTCACCGAACTCGGTGATGACCCCGGCATCATGATCGCCAAGACCGACGCTGGTGACGCCATCGATGATCGCCAGCCCGTAGTCGGCGTCCTCGCCGTGGGCCAGGGTGAGCGATGCGGCTGCGCCGCAAACGATAAGTGCTGCAAGTTTCATGTCATTTCTCCTCACAAATGGGTCTCCAAACCCGAGAAAAGTCGTGATCTGTGTTAAGGGCATCCGTTCGTGTACGAGGTCAGGAAGGTGCTGACATCGAAGAAGTTGAACTGCCCATCGTTGTTAAAATCAGCGATCGAGTCCTGCGCGTTGTAGGCCGTCAGGAACGCGCTGACATCGAAGAAGTCCAGCTCGCCGTCGCCGTTGATGTCGGCCAGGCAGGGCGACCCGATCAGGTTGTCCTCGACCCACGCGATGGCGTCGTTGAGCTGGCCCTCTCCCTCACCCTGCGCGAACAGGATGTAGAGCGGGTCTGAAGGATCGACGCTGCCCGATTCATCCCACAGCTCCAGTTCGAGCAACCAAACCCCCTCAACCACCGGCGGGAGCCCGCCGTTGAGCAGGTACTGCATGTGGTGATGGAATGTGGCACTCGGGGTGATGGATGCCTGCCCGAAGACGATCCCATCGAGACGCGTATCGGTGCTCGGCGCGACGATGTTCTGGCCCGCAGCACGGACGGTGATCTGCTCCATCGCGATCGTCTCGAAGTCCATCGCGACATCGTCCCACACGCGCGGTGCGCGGAGGATCGAGAAACCGATGTACATCCCGGGGTTCAGCTGTCCCAGCTCCGCGTTGAACCCTGGGTCGTTCGTGAAGTTCGGGAACCCCTCGGCACCGAGGATCGCGGACTTGATCCGCGAGGGATACACCACTTCGCCGGAACTCGGATCGATCACACCCGTGACGATCTGGTTGTTCTGAATCGCGAGGATGTAGTCCGCGTCGTGCAATCCGCCCGCGTGGCTCATCGCACAGCACGCGGCAAGGGTCATCGTTGCAATGCTCTTGGTGTTCATCAATTTCTCCATTCAGGGTCGGGCGGCGCTGGGCGGGCTCGCTTCGGGGTGGAAGAGGTTGTGTTCTGTATCGCGATACATCTCGTCAAAGCTCAGGGTCCGCACCGACCCATCAAAGAACGCGGCATTGCTCTTGCCGCTGGGGCTGGTGGGATCGCCACCGTGCGCATTGAGCCACATCTGGGAACTGGCGAAAGTCGCGCTGGCGGTCTCGGAAACAAATGAGAAATCCCACTCGTTGGGGTGCACATGGTCGGCCTTGGCAAAGTCCGCCTCTGAATCGATCGGCTCCCCGAACCGGCGGGCGATCGGGGTCATCATCACCAGATGAATCGTCTGCGATGTCCTCGGGATGCGATTGATGCGGGTATACGCGTTGCCCTGATCAAGGCGACGACCGGTCACGGGGTCGGGGTTAAGGAACGGGGCCACGCTCTGGGCCGTGTACCCGTTGAGCCCGTAGCTGGTCAGACGGGCGATCTCCGGCTGGTCGGGGTCATTGCCAAAGTCGTTGTCCGTCAGCAGATCCTCATGCTGCTCGAACCAAGCCCGCAGTTCGGCAAGGGAAGCCCCCCCATCGCTCCCCCCGTCGTCCAAGCTCAGCCAGATGGACCGATCAACCGGCGAGAGCAGCGACTCGGGCGCTGCGCCGTAATCCTGCAACGCGATCAACCAGGTCGATCGGATATCGCCCGCGAGCGAACCATGCGGCAGGGCCGCGTCGATCAGCCGCCCCTTGTAGTCTTCGATATACATCTGGTGTGCCAGCTCAAGCTGGCGCATGTTGGACTGACACACAATGCGCTGGGCACTGGCGCGGGCACTGCTCAACGATGGGAGCAGGATCCCGATGAGCAACGCGATGATCGCGATAACGACCAAGAGCTCGATCAGCGTGAACGCGCGAGCGCGTCCACAACTCGATTGTCGGTGCATGGGATTGATCCCTGTTCTGAGCCGACGCGCAAAGACGCGCGCACGGCGAACCATGAGTGATTCAGAATCGCATCAGGTTCAGCAAACAGGGGGTGCGCGTGCGGGGTGCTCGCCCATCTCGCGGCAGGCGACCGGCGTCCAGATCGAGACAACAGGGGCAACCACAAACTCGGGCGTATCGCAGACGCGTGGCGCATCGGCAACAGGTGCCAGATGCAGCCCCGACAGCCCCAGACAGATCGAGCAATCATCGTCACCCTGCTCGGGCGAAGGCCCATCATCGGGTACCGGTGCGTGCTCGGCCGAGCCGTGCTCACATGAGGTCACGCTCTGCGTCTGGGCATGGTGCGTGATCTTATGCAGCGCCGACACCACCCCACCGCCCTGAAGCAGCAGGAGCATGATCATGGCACAGCATGTGATTCGCAGCATCCGCATGTCTATTGAGAATAGGTTATCATCAGCAGATGGGATGTCAACCCCGCAAATCCCGATTCAGAGAATCTTTGCGCATGAAAAAAGCCGCCCAACATCAGGTTGAGCGGCTCATTCACGAACGGATCGGGAGGGATTCGAACCCTCGGTACAGGTTTACCCTGTACACCGGATTAGCAATCCGGCCCCTTCAGCCTCTCGGGCACCGATCCAGTCTGTGACGACCGAAGCCGACCACGCTGCATTCTTGCAAGGCTGACGATAGGTGCCCATGCTCGATGCTTCAATCCCCAAGCCGCTCAAATGCACACGGGGCCCCACAAGGCCCCGAGGCGTGAATCGATCGTGGTGGTGAAACGGGCTCAGGCACGGAGCATCCCTCGCCCGATCAACCACCGATTGGCCCAGGAGTCGTGCTGGGCATTCGCCGGCTGTGTCCTACCCACCCGGCGTCATTGATCGAATCGGTCCGTTGCGTGCATCAGCGGGCGTGCTCAGTCGGCACCCTCGCCGCCCTGGCTGTTTTCCAGCATATTGCGGAGGTACTTGTTCTCACGCCGGGTCGCTTCCAGATCAAACACAAGGTATTTGACCGAGAGACGCAGGTGATCGAGCGACTCCTGGAGTTCGCCGATGGTCTTCTTCATGCGTGTGTGACGCTGCTGGGTCTCTTTGGCAAGCTGCTCAAGCTTGGGACGCTCCGTATCGGGAAGCGTGTCGATCTGCTCGAGGAGGTTCTGAAGACGGCTTTGGAACTCGTTCTCTTTCATGTCTGATTCCCTTCTGTATTGATGTCCGCCGGCGATGCCGACAGATCAACACATGCACGCGGGGGACCAGAAGCCGTGCCAAATGCGCACGAACAAGCGTGGTCCGAAAAGATCCCCTCCGTGGGGTCCAGACATTCCGTTTTAAGCATCCGTGGGTTTTCCGAGTCGTCCGGGATCCTTCCCGAACTGGTCCGGCTGTGCCGGGTGTTGATTTTCATCAACGCGGGCGGTGCAGCTTCTGCAACGCTCGCTGGGCCGCGGGAGGGGCAGACTTGGCGATCTGCACCAGCTCGCTGGCCGGGACATTGTTCGCATCACGCACCACCTGAGAAAGGTGCTTGCGAAGATTCTTTTCGAACATCCGATAATAATCTTCCAGCTCATGGCGATTGAACCGCGACAGCGGATCCGCCAGCCCGGACTGCGCCGCCGCCCAATCAACCAATCCCCCACCCTCGCCGGTGAACTTGTACAGATCCAGCGTCGCCCGCAGCCGCTGAGCCGGGCTGGCAAACGGGTCGCGGGCCCGATCGGGCACCCGAGTCATGATCTCCAGCAGCTCCTTATGCCCCGCTGAGGCGATCGGGAGCGGGTCGTGATGCCCGTCATCCTTGGGCTTGAGCACCTCGGCAACCTCGCCCGCCGCCTCGATCGGCGCCACGCCCGTCATCACGGTTTTCAGCCCCGCACGGCTGAATCGCACGCTCAGACGCTGGCACGCCTTGCCCTCGTGGCTCGTCGCCCCGGCACTGACCACCGTCCCCTTACCCCACTCGGGCATGCCCGAATGGACGACCTGGTCGCCAATCTTGAACCGCGATTCTGAACCCGGGGTCGTCCCGAGCAGCGATGGTGATGACATAAATACCTCTATACTCGACTGGTGAGCACCGTTGACCAATCCCGCTGACCCCTCAGACACCGCACGAGCGTTCGGTGCTGGGCTGGTCTCAAACCCGGTGCGTGTCTATACTTGCCCCCGCGCAGCCCACTGGTCAACCAGACGGGCTCAAAGCACCGGCGTGTGCGATCACACCCCGGGCAAGCACGAAGACGAAACAAGGATAGCAGATGATCGAAGCCCTGAAAAGTGACGAAATCGTCGAAAAGGTCGGCGGCAAGTTCAAGCTCACGGCACTCATCCAGCGTCGCCTCGAGCAGCTGCTTGAGGGCGCCCGTCCCCTCGTCCCCCGCGACGGCAAGACCGATCTCGAGATCGTCGTCGAGGAAATCATGCAGGACAAGATCACCCTCGAGTTCATCGACCAGGCCCCAGAAGCCGTCGAAGAACCCCTGCTCTGACCCCCTCGCACCCCCCTCGCATCCCAAGGGGTGAATCTACATGACATCACCATCAGATAACGCGAAGAACTGGCTCGCGCCCGATGCCCTGCGCCCCCATGTCGAGGACAAGTCGATCCTCGTCGGGATATCAGGCGGCATCGCGGTCTACAAGGTCTGCACCGTCGTCTCGCGCCTCGCCCAGGCCGGCGCCCAGGTCACCGTCGCCATGACCCCCGCCGCGACCAAGTTCGTGGCTCCGATTACCTTCCAGGCCCTCTCGGGCAACGCGGTCTACACCAGCTCCTGGGAACACATCGAGTCCAAGGACCCCCAGCACATCTCGCTGGCCGACCGCTGCGACCTGGCCCTCATCGCCCCATGCACCATGGACATGCTGAGCAAGCTCGTCCACGGACGCACCGACGATGTCGTCACCCTGATCCTCAGCGCCATCAACCGCAAAAACACCCCGGTGATCCTCGCACCCGCGATGAACGATCAGATGTGGAACCAGCCGAGCAACCTACGCAATGTCGCCCTCGCCGAGCAGGACGGCTTCAAGCAGGTCGGCCCCGGCATCGGCTGGCAGGCCTGCCGCCACACCGGCACCGGCCGCATGAGCGAACCCGAGGACATCTGCCGGGCGATCTGCGACACGCTGGGCTGAGCCAAACACAACCGAAGCACCAAAGAAAAGCCCCGCGAACAACGCGGGGCGATCCATTGTTCTCTGATCAGCGCGTCTTACTCCGCCTTGATCGACTCCATATCAATCACAAACCGGTACCGCACATCGCTCCGCTTCATCCGCTCGTACGCCTCATTGATGTTCTTGATGTCGAGCATCTCGATATCACAAGTCACGCCGTGCTCTGCTGCGAAGTCGAGGACCTCCTGCGTCTCGGGCAACCCACCGATCAGCGAGCCCATCAGTTTTCGCCGCCCCATGATCAGCTGCGTCGAATCGATCGGGGTCTCGATCGGCGTGATCTGACCGACCACGATGTAGGTGCCGTCGATCTTCAGGCAGCCCAGGTACGGGTTGAAGTCATGATTCACCGGCACCGTATCGAGCACATAATCGAGCGAGCCGGCGACAGCCTCAAACGCACCCTCCTTGCCCGTCACCACGACCTCACACGCGCCATTGCGTTTGGCCTCGGCGACCTTGTCCTCGGTGCGAGTAAAGACAACCACCTCGGCCCCCATCGCGCGGGCGAACTTGATGCCCAGGTGCCCCAGCCCGCCCATGCCGACGACGCCGACGCGGTCGCCCTTCTTCACGCCCACATGCTTCAGCGGCGAGTAGGTCGTGATCCCGGCGCAGAGCATCGGGGCCGCGTTGGCCGGGTCCATCCCATCGGGGACCTTGACCACAAAGCGGTCGCTGACGACGATGTTGTCGCTGTATCCACCATGCGTGATTGAGCCGTCGTGCCGATCCACGCCGCCGTAGGTCCCGACCCAGCCGGTGGTGCAATACTGCTCGAGCCCCTGATTGCACGACTCGCACGCCCGGCAGGAGTCCACCAGACACCCAACGCCGACGATGTCACCCTCTTTGTATTTCGTGACCTCGGACCCCACGCTGGTGACGCGCCCGACGATCTCGTGCCCGGGGACGACGGGATACACCGTCCAGCCCCAGTCGTTCTCGACGAAGTGCAGATCCGAGTGGCAGACGCCACAGAAGAGGATGTCGATCGAGACATCGTCCGGACGCGGCTCACGCCGTTCAAACGACCAGGGTGCCATGCCCGAGGTCTCGGATTGTGCCGCGTATGCCTTTGTTGCGCTCATGGTAGATCAGCTCCCTATCCGTTCCCGCATGTGTGGTGTTGGCGGGATCATAGGTTCGATGATCAATCATCCGATTCGAGCGTGCCCAGATACTGCTCGAGCAACCGATCGAGCTCGGCAAACACCGGCTCATCGAGCCCGCAGGTCAGCCGGTGCAGGTTCTGCACATGGTCCTCGAGCGCCCGATCGATCACGCCCTTGCCCCGTTGGGTCAGGGCGATGTGCACGCTGCGACCGTCTTCGGGGTTCTTGATGCGTTCGACCAGCTCGGCCTTCACCAGCTGGTCGATCCGGTTGGTCATCGTGCCAGAGGTCACCATCGAGTTGGCGATCAGTTCCCCCGGCGAGAGTCGGTACGGCTCGCCGCTGCGCAGCAGGGTTGCCAGCACATCAAAGCTCGCCAGATTCAGCCCATGCTTGGCAAACACCGGCTCCATCTCCCGCTCGATGATGCGGGCGATCCGCTTCAGCCGCCCTGTCAGCCCCATTGGGGTGACATCAAGATCCGGGCGAACACGCCCCCACTGCTCCAGAATCAGGTTCACATGGCTCATAGAGGTATGGTATCGACAATTTATCTTGATATCAAGAAATATATCTTGACTTCAAGGCATTTGCCTTTTATCTTGACATCAAGACAACCGAAAGGAGCACCTCATGACCACAGCCAGCACCACAACCGACACACTCTCCATCGCGATCTTCGGCTCATCGGGCCAGGTCGGGCGTCGTCTCGTCGCCGAAGCCAACCGTCGTGGACATCGCGTCACCGCGATCACTCGCAGCACGCCCCAGCCCAGTATTCATCCCGATGGGATCGAACATCTGAGCCGCGATGTCCTGAACGCCTCAGATCTTGATGAGATCATCGCCCAGCACGACATCGTCCTCAGCGCCCTGCGCCCGCCCGCGGGGATGGAGTCGAGCATGGTGGAGATGACCGACCGGATCATCGACGCATCGATCCGCTCCGGAACGCGATTCATGATCGTCGGCGGCGCAGCGCCGCTCATTACACCGGACGCGCCCGAGCACACCGTGCTCACCAAGCCGAACTTCCTGCCCGAATCGTCCGTCGCGATCGCGCACGCCTCGCAGGCACAGTTCGAAGCCGCGCTTCCCAAGCTCGGATCGCTCGGCACCTACTTCTGCCCGCCCGCGATGCTCGTGCCCGGCGAGCGCACAGGCACCTACCGCACCCACCCCGACACGCTCGTTGTCGACTCAAACGGGCAATCGCAGATCTCGATGGAGGACTACGCCGTCGCGATGTTTGACGAGATCGAAACACCCAAGCACACGGGCCGGCACTTTACCGCTGCGTACTGACCCGCCCACCGACCGCAGACACACGAAAGGAGCACGACATGCTCAAAGCACGCGTCAATAACGAGACATGGATGATCCAGCAGCCCCACCACGCCCAGGTCAGCGGCTTCCTCGCCGCCCATTGGGGCGGGCCCAACGGGTTCGTCCGCCCCGGGTTCGAGAAGAACGCGACGCACCCCTCGAAATGGCGCGACGAGATCGTGCTGGGGATCGCGGAGCACGACAACGGCTGGTGGGAAACCGAAGCCATGCCCCGATTCTCCGAAATCGACGGGCTCCCCGTCGGCGTGGGCGAGGCCGCGCCGCCGACGGAAGAGAACGAGTTCGGCGCGTGGCACGCCGGGGGCTTTGAGCGCTGGTTTATCGGGATCGACCGGCTCGAGGCGCACCACCCATACGCCGCGCTGCTCACGAGCATGCACGCGTACTGGTTGTACGCGGTCGTGTTCGAGGACCTGCACACAGAGGACACCGATCCGCGTCGTCACTTCGTGTTCGGCTCACCCGAGGTTGCGAAAGGACTGGTCAGCGACGAGCCGAAGGCACGCGCATTCCTCGCGGAACTCTCGAATGTGCAGGCCAAGCTCATCGGGCGGATCGCCAAGGACCCCACCATGGCGCGGGTGCTCGAGCCCGAGCATCTCGACAGTCACGCTCGGCTGCTGCAGTTGTTTGATTCGATGTCGCTCTACCTCGCGCTCAACGACACAGACACGCACGAGTTGCCCCATGTCCCCCGCGGGGGGTGGCATGACCGGATCACGCTCACCTGGAAACGACTCGACGATCGCTCGATCGGTCTCGACCCGTACCCATTCGATACCGAGGGGCTCGTCGTCTCGATGCCCGCCCGGATTGTCCCGGATACGCCGTCTTCCTCTGATCAGCCCATGTCCCGGTTCCTCGCTTCGCCGCTGCAATCGATCGAGTTCCGGTTCGTGCCGTTGAGCTGACCTTTGAATAAAAGCGCCGCCCGGGCAAGCACAAGGCTCGGCCCGGGCGACGACAAGAGGGGCATCGAAAAGAAAAAGAGAAAAAACGGTGCCCTTCCCATGAAGAAAACTGATTACATCATGCCACCCGCGAGACGCGTCCCGAGCCCCGCCGCATCTCGCAACGCCCGCTCCCGCGAGCGATGGTGACGCTCGTCGTTGAACTCCTGATACTCCGAGACGATCTCATGGATGTCCGCCTCGGCGATACCCAGCAGACGCGTTGCAATCGTCCGCAGGTGCGGGCTCATGTGGTTCCACCCGTCGCGGATGCCGCCCGGCTCGAAACCAAACTCGCCCCTGGACGACAGCACAACGAGCGTCTTGCCGCTGAGCGTGCTCTGGATCGGGAAATCCCCGCGCTCAAGATCGAACGAGAAGGTCTCACCGACGCGGATGATCTGATCGACCCAGGCCTTCAGCGCCCCCGGAAGACCGTAGTTGTAGAGCGGTGACCCGATCACGATCACATCCGCTCGCCGCACCTCGTCGATGAGGTTCATGGACTCCGCGAGCGCGTCCTTCATCTCCTGGGTCCGCTGTTCGGGCGGAAGGAACCCCGCGCTGATCCACGCCTCCGTCACGATTGAAGGCGGGTTGCGCCCAATATCGCGGGGCAGGACCCGAACACCCGGCTCGCTCGATCGCCACCCATCGATGAACCGCTCGGTCAACTGACGCGTGATCGATCGATCCAGGCGAGCGCTCGCATCAACTCGCAGTAAGACAGTCATGGTGAATCTCCCTCTGAATCCCGCGCACACGGCGCGTGGTGTTGTGAAGTTGTCGCAAGTCTGAGAATCAGCCGACGGGGCGCCTCCACCGCGTCAGCCGGATGAGGAGAGAGAAGAGGATCAGCCCTTTATTCCGCGTGCTCCGCGAAGAGCTTGGGCCAGTTCTCGTTCGCCCGATCGACACTCCCGTCGAAGTCCGCGTTGAACTTCTCAAGGATCGCCGAGTTCACATTCAGGTACAGCTTCCCGTTGCGGACCTGCGCAGTCGTGATGTCCACAGGCAGCAGAATCCCCAGCGAAACCCCGTAGGCGCAGAACCCGCCGTACTGCGGCGCGTAGCGATCTGGGTTGGATTCGAACTCGGACTTGCTCTGTTCGTCCGCGAAGAGGTAAGTCGCACCGCCGTACGATGCGCGGATCATCGGCGACCCGTTCTTCGGCGCTCCGCCCTTGAAGAACGAAACGGGGTCGAACCCGGCGAGGGCGATATCGCTCGCCCCGGACACATTGACCAGCTCGCCCCGAGCCGCCGCGATCTTCTCGACCGCCTCGTCGGTGCTCCAGACATCGCTGGCGATCATGCGGTAGTTCACGAACGCCGCCTCGAACCCGTCGTAGCCGGGCAGCTTGGCCGCCGCGGTCGCGTCAGAAACAACAACCACCTCGAAGCCGTCCTCGATCAGGTCACGCATGTGCGATTCAACGCACAGGTTCGCGGACATCCCCGCGAGGACGATCTGGTTGATCCCCCGCTTGCGGAGCTGGAGCGCCAGATCATTCGATTCCGGACCGTACACCTTGTGCGGGCCGACGATGATGGTCTCGCCATCCTCAATATACGGCTTGTACTGCCCGAGCCAATCCGCGCCCGAACCCTCGAGCCCATCAACATCCAGCGGACCCTTGCGGTTGAACATCCCGATGTCGTGCATCAGGGTTTCGAGTGCGCCCTCGAACGCCCAATCATGGTCGTGCGGGTAGTAGTAGTGCGGGCTCACGACGACCTGCGCATCGACATCCTTGGCAACCTCGAACAGCCGCCCGATGTTGTCGACCGTCCCGTTCTCGGTCACGCTCTCGCCGACGACGCCCCAGGTCACCCCTTCGGGGCTCAGGAAGTCGTTCTGCGGGTCGATCACAACCACGGCAAAGCCGCCTCGCGAGAGCTCCACGCCGGGGCGAGGGATCGGCGCATCCTCACGGGGCCCATCGATGTAATGGACCGTCTTCGTCCCATGCCCCTGCATCTGATCCCCCTCGTCCATCGCCTGCTGCGTCGTGCATCCCATCGAGGTTGCGGCACATGCGGTGAGCATGGCGATCATGGTCATTGGTGCTGTGTGTGTCTTCATCCTTTTTCTCCTGATTCAAAGGTGTGCATTCTTTCGACTCCAACTCTGTGCCCGCCCGCGGGAACACCCCATGGCGCGGACGGCTGCTCATCTCACCTCGGGTATCCCGGCGTCATCGATCGGGCGCGGCCCGGGCGCATCCCAGTGGAACCGGCGTTGCGACACGAGAATCGGAACATCGTTGATGCTCGCCTCTCGACGGCGCATCAGCCCCGCATCGTCGAACTCCCAGAGCTCGTTGCCGTAACTCCGGAACCACTGCCCATTCGCCGTATGCCACTCGTACTGAAACCGGACCGCGATACGATTCTCACGAAAACCCCAGAGCGCCTTCGCCAGGCGATAGTCCAACTCCCGATCCCACTTCCCTTTCAGGAATGCCCGGATCTCCTCACGCCCGGTGACGAATGTGTCGCGGTTCCGCCAGGCGCTGTCAGGCGAGTACGCCATCGACACACGCTCCGGGTCGCGTGAGTTCCACGCGTCCTCCGCCGCGCGGACCTTCGCGAGCGCCGTCTCCACTGTAAAGGGCGGAACGAGCTTCGCGGGCGACGGCTCGGGCGTGCTGGCATGGGTATGTGTTGTACTGCTCATGGAATACTCCTCAAAGGTGTGAACGGATGGTCGTCAGCCCGCAAAGGCAAACGAACCGTGTGGCGAGGACTCGTTCTCGATGTCCAAACCGAAAATGTGCGAGCAAGCAAACATGGTCAACGCGACAACCGAAACGATGTCGGCGATCTGCCGATCCTGAAAGCCGTCCGATCGCAGCTGATCGATCTCCTCGGGATCGATGTGCCCGTACACCTCGATCACACGATCGGCGAACGACTCATGGTGCTCGTCCTGCGCGTCCTCGGCGTCATAGTCAGCAAGCCCGACGACAACACGCAGCATCGCTTCGTCCTGCGAGCATGCGTACATATCTGCGATCAGCTCGGCTACAAAGCCAAGTATGCGAGTCGCCTGATCTGGCCGACCGCCCGAGACCTGCGAGCGCCCTCCCGGGCTACTCATCGATTGCATCCTGCGTGCAACACGCGGCACCATGCTCAAGCCGTGCTCGATCGTCCCTACAACTTCATGGCTGAGCCCCGTGGCCCACTCAACTGCTTGTCCTGATGTCGGTCCCATGCCGACCCCCTTTCCTGAGGCAATGCGATACCCGCGCCCGACGAGACGATCGCCGGGCCTTACGGGCTCTTGGTTGTGTGTGTGCTTAGCGGGCCGACTCAGCGAGTTCGGCGGGTGTCCATTCAACCGCGGCAAAGGCGCTGTCGAGGGGTGTGCTGGCAATGTGATTGGTGTAGTTCGACATCACCTTCAGCGAAGTACCAAGAATGACCTCCAGGACGGTCTGCTTGGTATACCCAGCCGCCAACAACGCATCGATGTCCCCCTGCTCGGGCCAGCCGCGGGTCTCATTCACGCGCACCGCGAACACACGCAGCGCCTCAAGCTTCGGGTCTGCAATGCTGGTTCCCTCACGCAGAGATTCGATGACCTCATCGGGCACGCCCTGTGCCTTAGAGATCCCGGTGTGCGCCGACATGCAGTAGGTGCACCCGTTGAGGCGATTATTCACCATCAGCACGATCTGGCGTTCGGTTGCCGAGAGTTCGGTCTTATCGAAGATGCCTGCCAAAGTCATGTAGCCCTCCAAGAGCGCCGGGGCCTCGGCCATGATGCCCAGCAGGTTGGGCAGAAACCCGAAGGCACTCTGAGCCCCCTCAATGAGTTCCCGTGCATCGGGTGCGGTCTCGGCGGTGTGAATCGTGAACTGTGTCATAGCTGATCTCCTTCTGGCCATGCGATACCCGCCCGGCGAATGGCTCACCAGCGATGCGGGTACGGGTTGTGTGTGCGCCTGAGCGCGTAAGACGGCGGTGCCAACGAGCTTCAGATATTCCGAAGCACGCGTGCGGCTTGTCCGCAACTATACTGACTAATCAGTATTGATCAAGCGATCATTCCCTGATTTGCAAATTTTTTCCGCTCTATCCAGCTCTAAGCCCTGTATTCGGCCTCTAATCTAGAAACCGGGGCGAAAATACCGGGAATAGCTGACCGAAAACAGCGCGTTAATCTATACTCATGTGTATAGACCAAGGAGTGCCACACTTTGCCCCCAAGCCGAAGAGACGAACTGATCGATGCCGCCATGCGGGTCTTCTACCGATACGGGTTCCACGCAACGAGCCTGGACGACATCCTGAAAGAGGGCGGCATCAGCCGCATGACCCTCTATAACCACTTCAAATCCAAGGACGAACTGATCATCGCCGCGATGCGTCGACGCGATGAGATCTTCCGCAATCGGTTGATGAAGTTCGTAGAATCCAAAGCCAGGACCCCACGCGAGCAGATCGCCGCCGTCTTCGATTTTCATGAGGAATGGTTCACAGGCAACGAGTTCTGCGGCTGCATGTTCATCAACGCAGCCGCCGAGTTCTCGGTCTCCGACTCCGCCCCGCGCCGGATCGCGGCCGAACACAAGCAAACCATCGTCCGGTACCTGCGGGACCTCTGTGAGCAGGCGGAGCTCAAAGACCCCGATGACACGGCTGAACAGCTCAACATACTCCTCGAGGGGGCCATCGTCGCCACCCGCGTCGTTGGGCAGGTGAGCGGGGACGCAGGAAAAATGGGCGCCTCGGCCCAACTGGCAAAGCGGATGGCCCTCGACCTCCTGGATCGAAGCCCAACCAACTGAGCCAAGCAGGAACTCTGCCACCCTCTTGGCTCCACCTGCTTTTCTCTCGACCCTGCCGCCCCTAGACTTCAGACCTGCCAGACCCATGGCACCATCAGGAGAGATGGCTGAGCGGTTGAAGGCGCACGATTGGAATTCGTGTGGGGGAGCAATCCCCTCGGGGGTTCGAATCCCCCTCTCTCCGTTAGAAGAAAGACCCCGCTACCCCGATGACGCTGATTCAACAGCACATCAAGTAGCAGGGTCTTGTCTTTTTGCGGACAATCCCTGTCAGATCGCCGAACTCAGCCATGGCGCTCGGGGCAGGCCTACGACTCGGCCTCATCGCCCCCGACGACTTGCACCGTTTCGATCTCACGCCGGACTTCATCGTCGACCTGCTCGACGAAATGCACCATCGCGGCGAAAATCGCCTGATTGTACTGCTCGCCGCTGTTCAGCATCCGATTACCCTCAACTGCCATATCGCGTCGGGCCAGTGCTGCTCGCTCGGAGATCGCCTGATACACGGCCAGCAACTCCGCTTGACCCTGGGTACTTGTTGCCTCCGCCTGCTTCCTGGCATCATCAAACTCGTTGATCGCCGAGAGCGAACGCTCCACGATCGCGTTGAGCGCGAGAACCGTCTCTCGGGTAAAAGGAGACTCGATATCCTCAAGCTCCTGCTCGACGAATCGTGAATCGCCGGTTTCTGCCAGCGACTCCTGGTCCGCCCCTTCCTGTAGCCCCCCCACCGTCGCGCCCGCCCCCGCGTCGAGCGTGCTGGCAAGCGTGGGTTGATCTGGCTTCTTCTCGTGGGCCACGTACTGGCTCACAAGCACAGTACTAATGCCAAGCCCAATGATCGCGGAAGCTGCACGGTAGACATTCATGGGGTTGCTCCTATCTGGTGTAACTCTGAAAGCGTCCCGCCCGTTTTCGCAGGCGGGACGCGTATGGAGTGATTAGTTCCCACAACCGTGGGTGTAGGCCTCGAGGAATAGAGAGACATCGAAGAAATCAAACACTCCGTTTGCATCCATGTCCGCGGCTTCGTCTTCGTCGCCGTACAAACGGACGAACTCAGAGACATCGAAAAATCCAACTTCACCGTTCCTATCCATGTCCGCAAGGCAATAGACATGCTGAAACGCTTCGCCCTCGTTGAGGATGTGCTCCCCAATGGCTTCACCGAGTTCCTGCCCGGCGATGTTGTCCCACTGCCAGTGGACACCGTTGTAGATCCGGCTGATGCCGTTGGATTCCTGCGCCTCGCTGAGCGTTACGAACCGAACAGGCACGAGGGGGCGGGGAACTCCCAGGGGATCCACGCCCTCGCCGTTGTACTCATCTGAGACAAAGGTAAAGCGGGTCCGATTGCCGAAGAAGCTCCGCATAATCTCAAACGCAGCCGAGCCAAAGGTCGAGTGCCCCGAGGGGTACGCGGGGAAGGGCGGGGTCGGCGTGATGGCCATTTCGGTATTGATCACCGATATACCGACCGGCTTCCATTCCGAGTCCTCGATCGTCTCATCCACGCCGTCTGACTTGGGAATCGCGGTCACCGGACGCCAGTAGTTGTAGTAGAACTTGCTGTCCCATGAAGCGATCGCCGAATCGGCAAGCCCGGTGTTGATCATCGCCAGGTAACGGGCCATCTCAAGCGGCTCATCGATGCCCTGTTCAACCGCGACCTGTGCCGCAATCTGGTTATACGAGCGTGGCGGGGTCCCGAGCAACGGTGTGCCGTCGTACCCCCAGAAGTTCCCGATGAACCGGGTATGCGGCGTAGACCTGCTGCCGGCTGTATCAACAGACGCGCCGATGGTCTTTACCTCGTTGTAGCCATCGAGATACCTGCGAGATCCAGGTGTCGGCGGTGGGGCCACACGATACTGATCTCCACGCTCGAGGGAGAATGGCGTTACCGCACCCCAGTACGCACCGAGCGCCAGATGGAACTCACCCTCAGCGATCGGTGTCAGCGGATCGGGCTCCCACTCGAATGCCAGCGTGGTTCCACCATTCACCGGTGTCCCGTTGACCGTGAGCTCGCCATCGGCAACCCTACCGCCCTGACCGAAATCCGGCTCCCGGTGATCCGAGTTGTCATCGGCTCGAATATCCAGGATTGCCTGCGCCGCCAGCTCACCAATACGCTGGCCCTCCGCGATCGCATCGCTGTCCCCACCCTGGCTCTGCCCGAGACCGATCTGGTCGAGATCGGATTCAAGCAGCGAAGTCAGCCGGTCGTGCTGCTCAGGATAGAGCGAGGCCTGCACGGTGTAGGCAGCATAAGCGATGGCCGCATCGATCGATCCATCAGACGACGCAGACCCAATATCGTTGTATGGCGTGTAATCCTGCAGAATCGCATTCACCGCATCAAAAACCGCAATCTGGGTCATCGCAAGAGCGCGGCTGGTCCGGGTCGGACCCGCGTGGGCCGCACCCACATAGCCCGTGTCCGGGTCTGGCGTGTGGTCGATCGCGACCGAGTCCAGGGCGATCTCGTGCCACAGCAAGACCCGATCGGTCTGGCTCGCGACATCACGCACATCCATCTGATTTTTCAGTCGCGCAAGCACATTGCGAGCCATGGCCGAACGGCTGGTTGCGCCCAAATAGCCAACCTCTTGGCTCTTGGATAACTCCTTTTCACCCTCCTGCGCGAATGCCTCCGCGGCGGGAATCGCCAGCAGCAGCAACGCAGCCATGTACTCTTTGCTTCGCATGTGAGCTCCTTTCAAGCAAGCAGTGCTCAGTTCAACAGGCACCGAAGAGACATTGCCTCACCAGGGAAATGTGTGACATCTGCGAAAGCTTTTTATTGAACATGTCCGAATTATGGAGAGATGCAGGAGAATCGATGTCACACTCATGGGCATCGACGACAACAGACCTGTGGCGATTCCGCCACGAGGGTGCAGACTTCTGACTGCTGACAAGATGAAGGGGTTATTCGCGGTGACAGAACCACGGTCGCACGACGGGCAAGAAGTCTTCGAGATCCTCGTGCGCGAGCACGCGGGCATGCTCACGGCATACCTGCACAGCTTGCTCAACAATACGAGCGATGTCGACGACCTGTTCCAAGAAACAATGGTCGTCGCCTGGCGCCGACTCGATGACTACGACCGAGCACGACCGTTTGGGCTCTGGCTCCGCGGTATCGCGAGAAACCTCGTGCTCGCCCATTACCGCAAAGGCACCTCCGCACCAAAGTGGTACTCACCCGAAGTGCTCGATGCGCTCGACACACGGTTCGAGACGCTCGCGTCCGATCAAGGCGAGACTTTCCGAGAACGCGTTGACGCCCTGCTTGGCTGCATCCAGAAGCTCTCCGACCGCCTCCGACAAGTCATCGAACTCGCATACGGACGCGGCATGTCCCTGCGAGATATCGCCCTCACCCTCAACGAGCAGGAAGTCGCCGTGCGCAAACGCGCTCAGCGCGCTCGAAACCAACTCTACAACTGCCTACAGAACTTGAATGGATGAGCATGAGCACAAACGACAACCCCAACGAAGACAGCGCGACCGATGGCCTTCCGGACCATGGTGCCATTGCCAATGATCGGCTGATACACGGGATGCTTGAGCTTGTCCACAAGGAGACCGACGCAAAGCAACAACACCGAATCACGGCCGTGCTCCAACAACTCGGCGATGAAAGAACACCCCACCGATCCAGGCCGCATCGCTTCTTCAGGCTCTTCACGCCGCTGGCCTCCGCGGCCATACTCCTCATCTCCGTCATCACCTTCTTTATGGTCTCAATGCAATCATCGGCATACGCGATGATGGGCGATGCAATCCAGGCAACCCGCAACGCGCATCAACTCCGCTACGAGATCCGATTCCGCGAAGCCGACTCGCCCCCAGGAGAAGTACAAAGCATCGGCGTGCTTGAGATGCATCGTGATTTCCTGCGCGTTGAGATCAAGATGCCGGAAGGATATGACTTCATCCTCGGGCGAGATGAACAGGGTGAATGGTCAACCGGTGCCAGCGGCGTGGTGGAACGCCATAACCCGAGAGCCGCGGCACCGAGATGGATCAACCTCGGCGAGAGCACCATTCTCGTAGGCAGTCTCGACACACTCCTCGATGAACTCCGCAATGACGAATACATCATCGAGCGAGCAGAAGACCCCGACCCAGCATCCTTAGCAATCGGCCTCACCGAACTTATCGCCACAAGACAGGGCCAAGCTGCGACTCCAGGCCCAAACCGGGTGCATGTCTGGATCCACAATGACACTTCGCTCGTCGAGAGACTCGAGTTTCACTGGGACCGACCGCATCGTGATGGACCGCCCCCAAGCCAACCCCACGGTGATCAACCACCCCCTCCACCACACCGTGGCCTACTTCCAAATCCGCCCAGATTCCGTGACAACGGCGACCCTCCCCCACCCCAACTTATCGTGTTTCAGCGAACACCCGCAGATGGTGTTCCCGACGGGTACTACGCGCCACCAAGCCCCTGAGTCATACCGCAACGCTGGGCGCGTCATTCATGAACAATCGCCTGAACTCGCTCCCACTCTGGCGGAACAACGCAGCCGGCAACCAGCTTGTTTGCTTTTCGTTCGCATATCGCATGGTTGAAATCGTCCAACCAGCAGGTTCTAATTTGCAACGACGCGATGTAACTGTTACTCTGAATCGGTACGAGACCCGCCCGTCCCGCGGCTTCGCGTTCTGCGAGCACGCCGCCGCCATAATCACCGATCAGGAGAGCACCGCATGTTCCGCGCCCTATTGATACTCGCCCTGGCCATCATCACCGCCACCACCGCCTCGGCCCAAACCGGCGCACCCACCTATACAGGCGAGGTCTGTTTCGATGGCTCAGGTGTAACTGTTTCAGTTACCGCCGCCCCCACCGCCACCGCCATCCTCATCTACCCCACCCCGCCCGGCGGCGGCTACTACATGAACAACGACGGGGATGGCAACTACTCCGCCACATTCTCAAACCTCAACGCAGGCACCGACTTCAGCTTCCGCCTCGTCGTCCAGGTCCCCGCACAGTACGAATACCCCACCCACACACTCACGCTCGAAGAGGGCTGCACCCCGTTCGAATCCGTCAATGACGATGGCGGAGGCGGAGGCGGCAACGACGATGGCGGCTTCGGCGAAGGCGGGCTGCCGCACGCACGCGCATTCAGACACGATGTCGCCGAGGACAACGGCCAGTGGTCCATCCTCATCGAAACCGGTGCCCCCGTCTCACCACTCCCCGGCGTGTCAGGAATCGAACTGCGATACCGAATCAACAACGGGCCCATGCAATCCGAATCAATGTCAGACCTGGGCAACTTCGTCTGGGGCCGCGAAATCCCCGGCGTGACCGAGGGCGACACCGTCTCGTACTCCTTCGTCAAGGCCGTCGGCTTTGAGCCAGTCGACACCGCGTGGTTCGAGCGAACCCTCGGCCAAGCCGCGCCAACACCACCCGAAGAACCGATCGAAACCCTCGTCGGGCTCCGCTTCCGCGACCGCCACGAGAACGAGTGGCGCTTCGACCACTACCCCGCAGGGTACGATGTCGGCCGCTCGTTCAGTCTCAAGATCATCGACCACGGCAACCGCCTCGACTTCGAGCTCACGACATCTCCCGAAGTCCCCGTCAACGCCGTCGACATCAAGTGGTACAACCAGGCCGGCGATGTCGGCTTCTGCGACCGGAACATCTCCGCCCTGAGCAAACGAATGGAAGGCGGAGACAATGTGTTCACCTCGACCATCGACAACCTCGTCCACGGGCAACGCGTCGATGTTGAGTTCACCCTGCTCGCCTCGCAGACCTACTACACCGAGTTCATCTACTACTACATGGGCGACGGGCGACTCCAACGCGAATCACAGCACCCCTACGCCTACGCCGCTGGCGACGCCTCCATCCCCGTCGTCACCGTCAACCAGTTCGCCTTCAACCAGCACGCGCTCAACCTCCAGCCCGATGACCTCCTCGCCTTCATGGACGGCAAGGTCATATTCGAGACCCGATGGGACGACGGGCTCCTATTCAACCCGCCCACCGCCTTCGACTGCAACGGCGGCCCCGTCAACTTCAACATGGGCCCCAGCCCCGTCTACGAGCCCGACCTGCTGGGCCCGGGCTACACCAACAACTCATGCATCGAGTGCCACATGCTCGACGGGCGAGGACTCGCCCCCGAGTCCGCAGCCGATTCGCTCGAAGACTACGCCGTCCGCATCAGCATCCCCGGCCCACCCGGCCAAGCACCGCAGCCCCACCCGCTCTACGGCGACCAGCTCGACACCCGTGCCACGCCCGGAGCCACGCCCGAAGGCAAAGCCGCCATCGTCTGGGAGATCGTCAACGGCACATTCGACGACGGCATGACCTACGAGCTCCGCAAACCACGCTATGAGTTCACCGACCTCCTCTATGGCCAGTTCGGCACCAACATCCCCGGCCAGCCCGCCCCAACCCCAGCAAGCGATCCATACGAGGGCGAGGCCGAGGTCTCCGTCCGCGTGGCCCCGATGCTCATCGGGCTCGGGCTGCTCGAGGCCGTCGCCGATGAAGAAATCCTCGCCTGGGCCGACGAAAACGACGCCGACGCCAACGGGATCTCCGGCAAGCCGAACACGGTCACCCACCTGGCCACCGGCACCACCGCACTGGGCCGCTTCGGCTGGAAAGCATCCCAGCCCGACCTGCGCCAGCAGGCCGAGTCCGCCTTCGCACACGACATGGGCATGTCCACCGACCTGATCGGGGACCAGCCCACCGAAATCGATGAGTACACCATCGATTCAATAGTCTCCTACCTCCGCGGGCTGGCCGTCCCACCCCGCGAGAACCACCTCGATCCGGAGGCCCAGCAGGGCAAGATCCTCTTCGAAGCCGCGGGATGCATGGAGTGCCACCGCCCGATCATGCGCACCGCATCGGATGCTGAGTTCGCCCCCTACCGCGATCAAATCATCCAGCCCTTCACCGACCTGCTCCTCCACGACATGGGCGAGGGCCTCGCCGACGACCGCCCCGAGTTCGGCGCCAGCGGGCGGGAATGGCGCACCCCGCCGCTCTGGGGCATCGGCTATGTCGGGCATGTCCTGGGCACACCCAATGACCCCTTCGATCCCAACGGCAACCCCGGCCCCGCCAACTACCTCCACGACGGGCGGGCACGCACCCTCCTGGAAGCCATCCTCTGGCATGGCGGCGAGGCCGCACCAGCACGCGACGCGGTCCTGGCCATGAGCGCCTCCGAGCGCGATGCGCTGATCGAGTATGTGAAGTTCCCCTTCGCCGATCCCGCCTCGCTCAATGACACCATCGCCTGCCAACCAGACCTCACAGGCGACGGCAAGCTCGATTTCTTCGATGTCAGCGCCTTCATCACAGCCTTCCAGACCGGCCAGCCCGACGGCGACTTCAACGGCGACGGTGAGCACAACTTCTTCGACCTCAGCGCCTTCATCGCTGCCTTCACGCAGGGCTGCCCGTAAGACCTTGCCTCAACTACATACCAGAACCCTCGAGCTTGCACACAAGTTCGAGGGTTCTTTGTTTGGATACCGCACCACACCCTCCTCTTTTGATGTGCCGAGGCGATTTCAACTTTCTTTACAACCCGGTGTCCCCTGCCAGCGAGTTCTCACGCTTTGACTTGTGAGGCACGCACGCACACGCCGGGGATTGCGTTGGCGAAGCTCCATGGATTCCTCGCCGATTGATCACTGCGACCAATCTCGGATGCTGAGGTGAGGGACCGATGATCCCCGTCATCGGTACCGAAGCATCCAGGGTGCCGGGTCAGACACTCCTCGTCTGCCCGGCACTTTTTCGTCTCCCCATCTCCCGGAAGCCCATATGCAGAGCCAGCACAGTAAAATATCACATCATCGCCGCCGATCAGGTACCTCATTTGGTCGACCCCGTCACGCTGATATACTCAGTGGGTACGAGGTCACCGTTCTTGAGGGAGACGGGCCCAGACGATGGGCTGACAAAGCGATGACAAACGATCAGCCAGACCACCGCGCAAGCGATGACGCACTGCAACACACCAGCCGCAGTGTGGGCGATCTCACCATCCTCATCGGACAGGCCCAGAACGGGCGTCAGCAAGCCCAGCAGCAGCTCTTCAGCGAGGTCTACCAGGAACTCCGCAAAATTGCCGCCTCCTACATTCGCCACGAACGCCCCGACCACACACTCGGGGCCACCGCCCTGGTCAACGAGTCGTACCTGCGGCTCTTCGGCATCGAACTCAACACCTCCGCCCTGAGCTTCGAGCACCGCCACGCCTTCTTCAAGGCCGCCTCCGTCGCCATGCGACGCATCCTCATCGACCACGCACGCGGGAAAGCCGCCGTCAAACGATCCCCAGGACAGGGGAAGCGGATCATCAGCTGCGACCTCGAAATGGCGACAGAGAACGCCGAACCCACCGACCTCATCGCCCTCGACGACGCCCTGCGGCAACTCGAGAAAGAAGACGAGCGCGCCGCCTCGGTCGTCCAGCTCCGATTCTTCGCCGGGCGACAGATCGAAGAAATCGCCGACATGATGGGCGTCTCCGCACGCACCATCAAACGCGACTGGGAGTTCGCCCGCGCCCGTATCCAGCAGCTGCTCGACCTCGAAGAAACCCAGTGCGAGGGTGAGGAATGACCCCGCCCGACAACCTGCCCAACAACCCACCGCCAGACCCAGCCAAGATCAAATCACTCTTCGGCCAGATCCTCGACGCACAGGAAGACGGCGATAACCAACAAGCCCAGCAGCTCCTCGAGCAAGCCCAGCCCGAGCTGCGGCAAGCCGTCGAATCGCTCTTGCATGCCCACGATCGCGCATCCGGCGCGCTCCTCGACGACACACAGGCCCCCTCAAGCACCGCAATCCGCGAGCAGGCAAACCAGCCCGTCCCAACGATTGACGGCTACGAGATCAGCAACGAACTCGGGCGCGGCGGATTCGGGATCGTCTACCGCGCCCAGCAACGCACACCGATCGACCGCCCCGCCGCCATCAAAGTCCTGCGTCGGGAACTCGTCAGCGACGAAGCAATCAACCGCTTTAAATCCGAATCGACGCTCCTGGCCCGCATGAACCACGAGTCCATCGCCCGGGTCTACGACGCCGGGCTCACCGACCAGGGCCAACCCTTCGTCGCGATGGAACTCATCGACGCCCAGCCCCTCAACCGCACCTGCGAATCACTCCGCCTCAACACCCGGCAACGCATCGAGCTGATGGCCCAAATCTGCGATGCCATCCAGCACGCGCACAACCGGGCCGTGATCCATCGGGATCTCAAGCCCGCAAACATCCTCGTCGAACAACACGATACGACCCTCCGCCCCCGCGTCATCGACTTCGGCATCGCCAAGCTCCTCGAAGACGACCCCAACAGCCCGCTCACCCAGGCGCAGGTCCGCCTCGGCACGCCACGCTACATGAGCCCCGAACAACGCGCCGGCACACTCACCAGCGATACCCGCATCGATGTCTACGCGCTGGGCGCGATCCTCTGCGAGCTCCTCGCCGGGGATGTCCCCACCGCCGCCAATACCAGCGGCAGCAACCGCGACTCGCGCATCACACGCCCCAGCAAGATCGCCAGCGACCGCGCCGAACTCACAACCACCCAGCCCAAAGCCCTCCGCGGCGACCTCGACCGCATCGTCCTCAAGGCCTGCGCCGAAGACCCGGACCAGCGCTACCCCACCGCTCAGGCGATGGGCGACGACCTCCGCAGATACCTCAACGGGCACCCGATCTCCGCCTCGCCCCCGGGCATGATCTATATCACCCGCAAGTTCATCCGGCGCCATCGCGCATCGGTCTCCCTTGCCGGGGTGCTGGGCGTTGCCCTGATCGTCAGCATGGGCATCGCCGCCCTCAAATGGCGCGAGGCCAACCGACAACGCGACCAAGCCCAGGCCAGCGCCCAACGCGTCTCATTCATCGGCGACTTCCTCCTCGAGATGCTCCTGCTCAGCGCCGACAGCGACGCACGCGGCGCCCCCACTGCACTCACCGAAGAGGCCATGCAGGAGATCGCCGACCGCGCCAAGGAGGGACTCCGCGACGACCCCGATCGCATGCTCTCCATGCTCGAAGGCATCGCCCGATTCCAGGCCCAGTCGGGCTACGCGAAAGCCGGCGCGGAAACCATGCGCAGCGCACTGGACTTTGCCATACAGCACCACGGCATCCCCAGCCCGGAGGTCGTCTTCCTCCGCACCCGCCTCCACGACCTGCTCTGGGGACACGGGCTCGAAGGCGCAAAGGAACAGATCGCACTGGCCGACGAGGAATCCGCCCAGCTCTTCGACGACAACGACCCCAGACGCCTGCGCGTCCTCCAGCGATCACAAGGCAGCATCGAGAGCCTCGAACGCATCATCGCGATCTACGAATCAACCCCCGACATCGACCCCTCCGACCTCTATCAGGCACTCATGTCGCTCTGCATGCGTCAGCGATTCAGCCAGAACCCCGCCGATCAGCTCGGGACCGCGCAGCGCCTCTACGAGGTCGCAAAGGCCTACTACCCGCCCAAGCACTCCGCCATGATCGACGCCATGATGCTCTACGGCGAAGCCCTCACAGAGTATGACCCCAGCGAGTATGCCGCCGACCTGATCAAACAGGCCTACGACGCGTCCATCAGCGTCTTCGGCTACGACCACTTCACCACCGAGGTCAACCGACGCGGGCTCGCTCGGATCTACGGCAAGCTGGGCCAACCCGAAAAAGGCATCCCCTACGCGATCGACGATCTCGAATCCGTCGAACGCAGCAACGGCACCGACTCCATCCAATACGCCAACTCCCTCCAGGAACTGGGGCGACTCTACGAATACGCCGACCAGTACGATCAAGCCATCGGCCTTTTCGAGGAATCCCTCACCCTCAAGATCAAGCACTGGCCCGCGGGCCACGGCCAGATCACCGCCAGCCAGGTCCTGCTCGCCCGCGCGTGCCACCACCTCGGTGATGATGAACGGGCCGAGCAGCTCTGCGTCGAAGCCCTCGAACACCTCCAGCAGCGCCGCCACACCGAGAACTACGCCGCCACCTACCGATTGCGCATCAGCATCCGAGCACGCGCCAACGACCAAGATGGCATCCAGGCCCTCCGGACCGAAGCCCGCCAGCACCTCGCCGAGCTGGGCATCCCCGACGAAGAAGTCCTCGAACTCATCCCCGAATAAAAAAGCGTCGGGCTCACCCCTCAGCAAGCCCGACGCCAAACGCGATCGCGTTCAAGGAGCCCGACTCGTTTACGGGCAGCCCGCGCTGTACTCCGACAGGAATGCGCTCACATCAAAGAAGTTGAGCACGCCGTCCCCCGTCAGGTCCGCCGGGCAAGCACTCGCCCCGCTCGGCTGGAACTCAAACGCCCCAAGGTCCACGCACAACTCCCAAGTCGACACGCCCGTGTTTTCAGTGTCCGGATCATCCAGATTCCTGATATCCCCGTTCATGTCTGTATCCACATCGAGCATGTCCACCGGGCCAAGCACCGCACGCGAGTTCCCCGCATCGATCGCCGCCGAACCCGCCATCAAGGTGTAGTCGCCCCCGTCAAGATCCACGAACATCGGATCAGCATTGAAGTTCCCATCCGCGTTCGCCTCACCAACAGGCGCCTCCGGAATCAACGAGTGCGATACATTGAAATCACCCGGCCCGGTATGCGACGCAGCGCTCGCGTTCACCACCACGCAGTTCAGCAGGTTCGTGTCCGCGTCCGACCGATTCGACTCAAACGAATCACTGACACCCGCCGCGATGACATCGTTGTTGACGAAGGTGCAGTTCACCGCATCAAAGACCTGTTCGTTGCGAACAACCCCGCCGATGTTCTCCGCCGAGTTCAACTCAAACACCGAGTTGAGCGCCCGAAACACATCCTGATCCGAGATCCAGACCGCACCACCAGCACTCTGCGCATGATTCATCGAGAACAGGCAAGTATCGAAAGCGACGAACGCCGCGTTGGAGTTTCCAGATATCCCGAGGACCGCGACTGCGCCGCCACGACCTGTTGCAGTATTGTTGCGAAATGTGCACTTCTCAAAGCTCGCGATGTCCCCGGTCGTCGAATACGACAAACCACCACCCTCGAGGCCCGTGTTGCCCTCGATCAGGCAGTTCACGAACGATTTCGCCAAAGATCCACGCACATCGACGCCGCCGCCATCACTCCCGGCGATGTTGTTGCGGATGATGGTATTGGTGACGCTGCCCCCGCCGGACAAAATCAGTCCGCCCCCGACAAAGGTTGTCTCGTTGTTCTCGATCACACAGTCGATGATGTCAGCGGTTGATCCGTTCAGGATGGCAACCCCACCACCGCCGGCCGTCGAAAAACCATTCGAAAAAGTGATCCCCTCGAGCACCACATCCGTGGTCGTACCCGTAGACATAAAGCACCGATCCAAGCCCTGCCCGAACACCGTCACAGCGCCCCCGCCAGCGTTCCGCAGCGCCAGATCCTTCCCACTCACGCTCAGGTTCTCCGCGTACAACCCCGGCGCAATCAGGATCTCATCCCCGCTGGCCGCGTTGGCGATCGCCGCCGTGATCGTGATGTAGTCGAAGTCCGTCAAGTTCGGGCCCACCGTCACCGTGTCGGCAAGCGAGACCGAACCCATCGCCGCCAGTACCAACGCCGCTGTCATCTTCGTTTTCATTCTGTGCCTCCCTCGGCTGTGATTGATGCTCAAAACCCCAAACAATCCGTGCAACCAACCACGCGGCTTCCCGGGTGATCGCGCCCGACGAATACCGCAAAGAACCGTGAAAACCATCTATCCCCCCCATTTCGAGGGGCACACAACCCACCCCCTCAGTTACAATACGCCCATGCCCACAGACCCAGGCATCCAGTCCAAAGCCACCGCCATCCTCAACAAGATGACGCTGGGCGATGACGCCGACTCCGCGATCCTGGCCGAACTCCTCTACGACGAGCTCAAGTCCCTCGCGCGACAGATGATGAACACCGAGCGGGCGGACCACACCCTCCAGCCCACCGCGCTGGTCCATGAAGTCTTCCTCCGCCTCATCAACACCGACGAGATCCATGTCAGCTCCAAAGACCACTTCATGATGCTCGCCGCACAAGTCATGCGCCGCGTGCTCATCGACCACGCACGCGCCACCAAACGCCAAAAACGGGGCGGAGACCACGACCGCATCCCCCTCACCATCGCCGACCCCGAATCGAAAGAACCCATCTCCCCCGAAACCCTCCTCGCCATCGACGACGCCCTCAACAAACTCCGCGATCTCGACAAACGCAAGGCCAAACTCGTCGAACTCCGCTTCTTCGCCGGGCTCGACGAGGAACAAGCCGCCCGGATCCTCGGCATCGCCCGCTCCACCGCCTCCAGCGACTGGCGCTTCGCCCGCGCATGGCTCCTCCGCCAACTCGACGCCGCACCAGAGGACAATACATGAGCACCGAGCGAGACCGCTTCCAACGCATCGAGTCGATCTTCAACGAACTCAGCGCCATGTCCGCCGACAACCCCGGGGCAATCGAATCCCGCCTCAGGCAGCTCGCCCACGAGGACCCCGCCATTGCCGACGAGGTCCGCGCCATGCTTCAGCTCGATCGGTCTGAGCGCAATATCCTCGACAACCCGGCCATCGAGATCGACCCGCAGGAACTCCACGAACAGCCGCTCCCGGAATCCATCGCCAGCTACACCCCAACCCGGATCCTCGGCGAGGGCGGCATGGGCATCGTCTACGAAGCACACCAACGCGATACAAACCGACGCGTCGCACTCAAGATCATCCGCACCCGGTCCATCCAGGACAAAGTCCGCAAGCGATTCCAACGAGAAGCACAGATCCTCGCCAAGCTCAACCACCCCGGCATCGCCACCATCTACGAGTCCGGCACCGCTGAAGACAACCGCACCCCCTTCGTCGCGATGGAACTCGTCGATGGCCAGCCCATCCACCACTACTGCCGCCAGCAAACACCACCCATCGATCACCGCGTCCAACTGCTCGTCAAAGTCTGCCGCGCCGTCGCCTATGCCCACTCCATCGGCATCGTCCACCGCGACCTCAAGCCCGCCAACATCCTCGTCACCACCCAGGGCGAGCCCAAGGTCCTCGACTTCGGCATCGCCATGGACATGCAGCTCGACGAACGCACCATGATCACCCAGACCGGACAGCTCCTGGGCACCCTCCAATACATGGCCCCCGAGCAGGTCGACCGCACCACCAACGAATCCAGCACCCGAACCGATGTCTACGCCCTCGGCCTCATCGCCTTCGAGATCCTCACCGGCACCAGCGCCCACGCCGGACGCGACTCCTCCATGTACGAGCTCGTCCGCTCCATCCGCGACGACGAGCCGCAGACACTCGGCACCCACGACCGCGCCCTCAAAGGCGATCTCGAAACCATCATCGCCAAAGCACTCTCCCGCGAACCCCAGCGCCGCTACCCCGACGCGGGCGCCCTCGCAGACGACCTGGAACGCTACCTCAACCACAAGCCCATCCAGGCACGCCCACCCAGCACCTGGTACCAGCTGCGAAAGTTCTCCCAGCGCAATCCCCTCCTCGTCGGCTCCGTCGCTTCGATCATGCTCGTGCTCGTTGTCGCGATCATCCTCATCGCCAACGCCCTGCGCATCGCCAACATCGAACGCGCAGTCGCCCAACAACAACAGCACGCACAGGAACTCATCGCCCAGTTCGTCACCGAAGACCTCTTCAGCTCCGGAAGCCCCGACTACGGCGGCGATCCGGACATCCTGCTCATCGATGCCATGCGTCAATCATCAGATAAAATCCCCGATCGCTTCGAGAATGCCCCCGAAGCCGAGGCCGCCATCAGCTTCACCATGGGCGATCAGTTCCGAATCATGAACGACTTCGAGAAGGCCGAAACGCATCTCCGCCGGAGCGTTGAGCTGAGCAAAGCGCTCCCAGACCTCCACATCGACCTGCTGCTCAACCGCTACAACTCGCTCATCGACCTCTACAACGATATCGACGACCTCGACACCGCACTCTCGCTCGTTGTAGAAGCAGAAGCACTCATGGAGAATCACCCCGAGCTCTCAGACACCATCCGCATCGACACCCTCGTTCAACACGCAAGCCTCCTCTACTACACCCGCGATATCGAGAACGCGGCCAGGGTCTTCCAGCAGGCCGTCGATCTGGGCGAAGCCACCAACCCGCAATACAACGGCACGGTGGACGCCGCCACCGCCCTCGCGATGGTCTATACCAACCTACAACGCTTCGATGAGGCAGAAGCGATGCATCAAAAAGGCATCCAGATGCGCCTCGATACCCTCGGCCCCGATCACCCCGCGACCCTCCAGGCCCAGGACAACTACTCCATACAGCTGGTCTACAGCAAGCAGTACAAAGAAGCCCGTGAACTGCTGCTCGATATCCTCGAAACCCGACTGCGCATCTTCGGCCCAGACCACAACAAGACCTACCTCACCCGCGTACTCGTCGCACGCACATACCTCGAAGAGGGCAACTATGCCGCCGCCGAGCCTGAGCTGGTCGACGCAACCAGTGGGCTCAGCAAACTGCTCGGCCCGGATCACCGATACACACTCGTCGCAAACAGCTTCGTCTATCGACTCTACAACGAGATGGGCAAACCAGAACTCGCCGCCCAATACGCGCCCCCCGAGCCCCAAGCAACCACCGCGCCATAAGACGACCGCCCCCCTACCCTTGCCTATGCAAGACGCCGCCAACATCATCCCGGGTGCCCCAGAACCCGGCCCCGACCTCCCCTACAAAATCGCCTGCCTCTGCGACCTGCGCGATAAAGACGGCCGCGTGCTCCTCCTCCACCGCATCAAATCCCCCAACAAAGGCCTCTGCTCCCCAATCGGAGGCAAGCTCGAGATGCAACTCGGCGAATCGCCCGCACAGTGCGCCCAGCGGGAGATCAAAGAAGAAGCAAACATCGATGTCAGCATCGAAGACCTCCGCCTCGTCGGGCTCATCGCCGAGACCGCATTCGAAGGCAAAACACACTGGCTCCTCTTCTACTACCGCGTCATGAAACCCGTCGAAGTCGTCGACGGCCACATGGACGAGGGCGAGCTCCGCTGGCACGACCCAGAAGACATCCCCAACCTCCCACTCCCCGACACCGACCGCCAGATCATCTGGCCCATGGTCCACAAACACGAACACACCGCCGTCGACGGCGGCCCGGGCTTCTTCAACATCCACATCGACTGCCGAGGCGAGCAACTCACCTGGACCATCGAACAGGAAACCCCAACCCCGAATCCCTAATGGCTAATGGCTAATGGCTAATGGCTAATGGCTAATGGCTGATCCCAATAAAAAACGCCCGCATTCCTGCGGGCGTCCAAAGTTCAAAGCTGATCGGCAAATCAGGCGTTCGCCGCGGCCTTCTCGGCCTTGGCACGAGCGTCGTCGAGCGTACCAACATACATGAACGCCGACTCGGGCAGGTCATCGCCCTCGCCTTCGCACAGACGCTCGAACGAATCGATCGTCTGCTCAAGGGTCGAGTTGATCCCTGGGAAGCCGGTGAACACTTCCGCGACATAGAACGGCTGCGAAAGGAAGCGCTCGATACGACGGGCACGAGCAACGATCTGCTTGTCCGCGTCGGAGAGCTCGTCCACACCGAGAATCGCGATGATGTCCTGCAGGTCCTTGTAACGCTGCAGGATGTTCTGCACACGCATCGCCACCGAGTAGTGATGCTCGCCGATGATGGCAGGGTCAAGGATTCGCGAGGTCGAGCTCAGCGGATCCACCGCGGGGAAGATGCCCTTCTCGGCAATCGAACGCTCAAGAACGACGAACGCATCAAGGTGAGCAAACGCCGTCGCTGGAGCAGGGTCGGTCAGGTCGTCCGCAGGCACATAAATCGCCTGCACCGAGGTAATCGCACCCTTGCTCGTCGAGGTAATGCGTTCCTGAAGCTCACCCATTTCCGTCGACAGCGTGGGCTGGTAGCCCACCGCCGAAGGCATACGACCCAGAAGCGCTGACACTTCCGAACCGGCCTGGGTAAAGCGGAACACATTGTCCACGAACATCATGGTTTCCTTACCCGACTCGTCACGGAAGTTCTCCGCCATCGTCAGGCCAGACAGCGCGACGCGAAGACGCGATCCGGGGGGCTCGTTCATCTGGCCGAAGACCATCGCCACCTTGTCGAGCACGTGGGCCGTGTTGCCCTCGGCATCGGTGTACTCGGCTTCCGCCATTTCACGCCAGAGGTCGTTGCCCTCACGGGTACGCTCACCAACACCACAGAACACGGAGTAACCACCGAACTCACGAGCAACACGGGCGATCATTTCCTGAATGATGACCGTCTTGCCCACACCCGCACCACCGAAGAGGCCGATCTTGCCACCACGCACGAACGGGCAGAGCAGGTCGACGACCTTAATACCCGTCGGCAGGATCTCGGTCTTCGGGTTCAGCTGCGAGAACTCAGGCGGCTCGCGGTGAATCGGGCTCCGCTTGACGCCCTCAAGCGCCGGCTTGTTGTCGATCGGGTCACCCAGCAGGTTGAACACGCGACCCAGGACCTTCTCACCAACGGGAACCGAAACGGGCCCCCCGGTGTCGGTCGTGGTCATGCCGCGGGTCATGCCGTCGGTTGAACCCAACGCAACCGCACGAACGCGGCCGCCGCCAAGGTGCTGCTGCACCTCACCATAGAGCGTCTGTGTGGTACCGTGATTGTCCCATTCGGAGACGATCGCGTTGTAAATATCGGGGAGCTCGCCCTCGGGGAACTGCGCGTCGAATGTCGACCCGATGACTTGTGTAATTGATCCTTTGGTCCCAGCTGCCATGTGCGCCGCTTCCTTTCGATGAGATCTGTTCAATACGGGCCCAGGCCCGGTTCCGGTTGGACCCATAGGGTAGGTCCGTCGAAGCCAAAGGGCGAGCCGGGTCTCCGCTCACTTCGTGCTTTGGATCGACAATTTCCAGCCCCTCTCCCTCCGCCCTTTGGGCACTATCATCCCCCCTCCCCGACACACAAGCATCCAGGCGAGACACCGTACCTCCCATGAACACAGGGCAATCCCAACCAAAGCCCGCTCATCGCCCACTCCGTATTGGATTCATCAGCGCACGCCCCCTCGACGACCCCAACCACCTCTCCGGAATGCCCCACAGCATGGCCACAGCCCTCGCCAAGCTGGGCTTCGAAATTGTGCCGTTCATCACCGACAGGCCCACAGGACCAACCAGGGTCCATCGAAAAGCCCTCAATCGGCTCAGAACACTCCAAAAGCAGCTCTGTGTGACACCGATCCGAAAATGGCTCGACGACCGCGCCCCTTCCAAAACCCGACGCCGAGTCATTGACCCTGTCACCCTTCGATCGATCCGGATCGAATGCCAACTCGCCGAGCTCGAAAGACTCAACCAGCTCCCAGACGCCATATTTGGCTGTTGCATCTCTTCCTCTCTCTACGCGCTGGAAACCAACCTCCCAATCATCTACTTCTCCGACGCGACCTCCTACATCATCCGAGACACCTACCCAGGACTGATGAACCGAGGCGAGGCCCACATCCAGACGCTCCACCAGGTCGAGCACACCTCCCTCAAACGCACTTCATCAGCCATATTCGCCTCCCCAATCGTGCGCGACTCCGCCATCAAAGACCTCGGCATCAACCCCGAATCCACCCATGTCGTCCCCATGGGCGCCCATGTCACACCCGCCGACCCCACCGTCATCGAGGCCCCGACTCCACCTCCGACCCGGGACCACTGCGACCTTCTCATCGTCGCATCCGATCCCATCCGAAAACGCGTCGACCTCGCACTCGATGCCACCGAAATCCTCCGCCAGCGCGGCATCAACGCCACCCTCCACATCGTCGGCCCAGGCACCCCACGCAGCAACGCCAGCACCGCCGCCAAACCCCTCGGCCGCCTCCAACTCTCCGACCCCAACGACCGCCAAACCCACCAGCAGCTCCTCCGCGACTGCCACATCCAGCTCCTCCCATCCCTCGGCGAGGCCTTCGGCATCGCACCCATCGAATCGGCCCACTTCGCCCGCCCATCCATCGTCGCCAACGCCGGCGGGCTCCCCTTCGTCGTCCTCCACAACAAAACCGGCCTCGTCATCGACCGCGACGAAAGCCCAGTCGCCTGGGCCGACGCCATCGAATCCCTGATCGACAACCCAGACCATTACCGCGACCTCAGTCGAAACGCCCTCCAGCGAGCACGCGACGAACTCAACTGGGACGCCTGGGGACATTCGGTCGCCAAAATCATCACCGAAACCATCGCCACACAGCGTTGACCCCAAAGTTGCATTTCACCCACTAAGATGCCACTATGCGCATCCCACACACACTCGCAACCATCCTCGCAACCCTGATCCTGCTCGCCGTACCGGCCCACGCCCAGGACACCACGGACGAACCCGCCGCCGAGCAGGCCAGCACCCAGACCGAGGCCGACCCCGCCCTCGCCTCGCCCCGCGCCACCATGATGTCGTTCCTCCAGGCGATGAACGATGCAAGCGACGCGAAGAACACCTCCGCCTACTCCCGCGCCATCGAGACGCTCGATCTCGCCGCCGGACTCCCCACCGAATCCAAACGCGCCATGGCCCGCGAGCTCTACGCCGTGCTCAACCGCATCGGTCTCGTCAGCCCCAGCCACCTGCCCGCCCAAACCGACGCACACCGCTTCCGCTTCTACCCCCAGCCCGAGATCGTCGCGCACGCCACCTTCAACGCCCGCCACCCCGGCTTCACGATCGTCCTCACCAGCGACGAAGTCGGCAACTGGCGATTCAACCGCGACACCCTCGACAGCATCCACGACTTCTACATCGCCACCGAGAACGAGACCGCCCTGGCAGGCGTCCAACTCGACAAGACCCTCATCGAACGCATCCGAGCCGCCGTCCCCGCCTCGCTCAAAGGCTCAACAACCATCGGCCTCGAGCACTGGCAATGGATCGGCATCTTCCTCGTCATCCTCGCAGGCATCATCCTCGACCGCATCGTGCGAACCATCCTCCGCACCGTGTGGCACCGCATCGAACGCAACCGCGCCAACCCCGCAGACAAGGACACACTCAACAAAGCCGTCCGCCCCTTCGGCCTCCTCGCCGCCGCCGGCGTCTGGTACCTCGCACTCACCATCGGACTCCTGCCACCCACGCCAACCATCGCACTCCTCGTCGCCGTCAAAGTCATCTGGATCGTCGGCTTCGTCTGGGGTGCCTTCAAACTCACCGACCTCGTCGCCGAATGGCTCGCCAAACAAGCCGGCAAAACCGAAACCAAGTTCGACGACCTCCTCATCCCACTCGTCCAACGCACCGCAAAGATCTTCATCACCGCCGTCGGCCTCATCTACCTCGCCTCCGCCTTCTCCATCGAGATCCTCCCCCTCCTCACCGGCCTGGGCATCGGCGGCCTGGCCGTCGCCTTCGCCGCCAAGGACACCATCGAGAACTTCTTCGGCTCCGTCGCCGTCATCCTCGACCGCCCCTTCGAGATCGGCGACTGGATCTATGTCAACGATGTCGAAGGCACCGTCGAAGACCTCGGCTTCCGCTCAACACGCATCCGAACCTTCTACAACTCATTAGTCACCGTCCCCAACGCAACACTCGTCCGCGCAAAGGTCGACAACTACGGCCGCCGCAAGTACCGCCGCTTCAAAACCATGATCAATGTCACCTACGACACCCCGCCCGAGAAAATCGAGGCCTTCTGCGCCGGCATCCGCGAGATCATCAAGCTCCACCCCTACACACGCAAAGACTATTACCATGTCTGGCTCAACAACTTCGGCCCCCACTCCCTCGACATCCTCGTCTACATGTTCTTCGAGTGCCCCGACTGGTCCATCGAGCTCCGCGAAAAGCACCGCTTCATGCTCGATGTGATCCGCCTCGCCGATCGCCTCGGCGTCGAGTTCGCTTTCCCCACCCAGACCCTCCATGTCGCCCAGCTCGACCCCACCGCCGAGCACAACCCCGCCGACATCCCCGACGCCAATGTCGAACGCCGCGCCGTACTCGAAGGCCGCAAACTCGCCCGCGAACTCACCCAAGACCAACCCTGGAAAACCGAACTCCCCGGCCCAGTCTCCTTCGCCGAAGAGTTCGACTCCGAACACGAAGCACGCGGCGACAGCGCAGGATGACTCTCCTGTCCCTCCCCGCGCCCTCGC
>DEXG01000015.1:570639-606101 GCA_002364005.1 Phycisphaerales bacterium UBA3190 | reverse complement strand
TGGGTGATATTGACGGCGACGGCGATCTGGACATGGTGGTGGCGAACGGGGGCAGCGACGACACGAGCGTGCTGATAAACAATGGGGATGGGACTTTTACAGATCAAGTCATCTACCCGGCGGGCGACGCCCCATTGAGCGTCGCGTTGGGAGATTTTAATGGCGACGGCGATCTGGATATAGTCACATCGAACATTGGCAGCGACGATACGAGCGTGCTGCTGAACCGGGGGGATGGGACCTTCGCGGATCAGGTTCGGTATACCGTGGGCGGTGGCCCACAGGGCCTTTCGCTCGGTGATGTTGACGGTGACGGAGATCTGGATATTCTGACGGCGAACTGGCGGAGCGACGACACGAGCGTGCTTCTGAACCATGGGGATGGGACATTCGCGTCTCAATCACGCTATTCCGCGGGAGCTGCCCCACGGAGCGTCACGCTTGGTGATGTTGACGGCGACGGCGATCTGGATATGGTGGCGACGAACGGGATGAGCAACGATATGAGTGTGTCGCTGAACCATGGGGATGGGACCTTCGCTGATCAGGCTCGATATTCTGCGGGCCATGAGCCAATGAGCGTCGTGCTGGGTGATGTTGATGGTGACGGCGATCTGGACATGATGGTGGCGAACAGATCCAGCGATGACATAAGCGTGCTGCTGAACTACGGGAATGGGACTTTTTTGGATCATGCAAGCTTCTTTGCGGGCAGTTCCGCGATAAGTATTTCGCTTGGTGATGTTGACGCTGACGGCAATCTGGACATGGTGACAGCGAACGGGGACAGCGGCGACACGAGCGTGCTTCTGAACCATGGGGATGGGACCTTTGCGGTTCAGGTCAGTTATACCGCGGGCATCGATCCACGGGGTATCTCGCTTGGTGATGTTGACGCTGATGGGGATCTGGACATGGTGGTGGTGAACTCTGAGAGCCACGATTTAAGCGTGCTGCTGAACCATGGGGATGGGACCTTCGCTGATCAGACCCGTTATTCCGCGGGCAATGCACCGCAGAGTGTCTCTCTGGGTGATATTGACAGCGACGGCGATCTGGACATGATGGTGGCGAACAGATCCAGCGATGATATAAGCGTGCTGCTGAACCATGGTGATGGGGCCTTCGCTGATCAGACCCGTTATTCCGTGGGCAATGCCCCACGGAGCGTTTCAATGGGTGATATTGACGGCGACGGCGATCTGGACATGGTGGTGGCGAACGGGGGCAGCGACGACACGAGCGTGCTGATAAACAATGGGGATGGGACATTCGCGTCTCAATCACGCTATTCCGCGAGATACAGCCCACGGAGCGTCACGCTTGGTGATGTTGACGGCGACGGCGATTTAGACATGGTGGTGTCGAACAGGAACAGCAACAGGACGAGCGTCCTTTTAAACCATGGTGATGGGACCTTCGCGGCTCAAGTCACCTACCCAGTGGGCAATCACCCAGAAACCGTCACGCTTGGTGATGTTGATAGCGACGGCGATTTGGATATGGTGACGGTGAACACTGGCAACCGCGACACGAGCGTGTTACTCAACCATGGAGATGGTACCTTTGCGCCTCAAGCCCGTTTTTCCGCGGGGGGTACACCATGGAGTGCCTCACTCGGTGATATCGATGGTGATGGCGACCTGGATATGGTGACGGTAGGCTTGCAGTTCAACGACAACATAAGCGTGCTCCTGAATCAGAGCAAGACAAACGAGCCGTGTCTCGCCGATTTTACAGGTGACGGCGTGCTGAACTTCTTCGATGTCTCCGCTTTCATCGTTGCCTATCTAGGCGCAGATCCAATCGCCGATCTCACCGGTGATGGCGACTTCAGCTTCTCCGATGTCTCCGCGTTTATCACCGCGTTCAACGCCGGCTGCCCGTGATCGAAAAGGCTTACTGCCCCTGCGCCAGCGAGTATCCCCGCTGCCCGTCGTACATCTTGATCGGGATGAACTCGGTCACGCTGAACTTCTCCGCCACCTTCGCCAGCAGGTGCACCGTGGGGCCCTGCCCGATCGTGCTGCGTTCGAGCAGCTCGAAGCGGACGCAGCAGTTGTTCACGATCTCGGTGTACGGCGAGCCCGAGGGCCAGACCTGCGTGCCTCGGTTCGAGATCACGGTCAGGCGGAACGGTGTGCCCTCGCAGATGCGTTGCAGGCGTGCGGCAAGGTCGAGCGGGGTCAGGACGGTCTCAAGGAAGATGTCGCAGCCGACGATCTCGCTCTTGACCTGCTCGTGGGTGACCATCATCTCGTTCACGCTCGGACGCGTGGGCGGGGTGTGGCAGAGCATGTCGCCGCCGGGCACCGTGCAGCCCGAGACGGTGCTCGGGGTCTTGCCCAGGTTCTCCGCCACGGCCTGCGCAAACGCGGTCGTGCCCACCGGGTCGCCCTTGCCCTTGACATCGCCCGTGTGCACACCCGATTCGAGGGTGTAGAGCAGCGAGTTCTCAATTTCCGCGGCCGTCTTGCGCAGCCCGATATGCCGCAGCATGATCAGCCCCGAGAGCAGCAGACTCGTGGGGTTGGCAAGGTCCTGGCCCGCGATGTCCGGCGCGGTGCCGTGCACCGCTTCGAAGATGCTGATCTGATCACCGATGTTGGCACTTGGGGCAAAGCCCAGGCCGCCCACCAAACCCGCGGCAAGGTCGGACACGATGTCGCCCTGCAGGTTGGTCAGCACGATCATCTTGTAGCGATCGGGGCGGAGCACAAGGTTCATGCACAGCGCGTCGATGATCACATCTTCCGTCTCGATGTCGGGGTAGTCCTGACTGAGGAAGCGGAAGCGGTCCAGGAAGGTGCCGTCGGTCATCTTCATGATGTTGGCCTTGTGGCCGCAGGTCACCTTGTCGATGCCGAAGTTCTTGGCGGTTTCGAACGCGAAGCGATTGATCTGGTCACAGCCGGGCGTGGTGATGAGTCGCTTGGCGGCGTAGGAGTCAGGCGTCAGACGATGCTCGATGCCGCCGTAGGTATCCTCGACATTCTCACGCACGACATAGAAGTCGACGGGCACGCCGGCCTGCGAGTAGACGGTCTCAACGCCCGGGAGCGACTGGAAGTGGCGCAGATTGGCGAAGGCGCCGAAGGTCTTGCGCAGGGTCACATTGATCGACTTGCCACCACCACCGATGGGGGTGCCCATGGGGCCCTTGTACAGGATGCCGGTGCCCTCGATCGCCTCGACGGCTTCATCGGTCATGCCGCGCGTCTCGCCCTTGGCGAACACGCTCTGTCCCATTTCAACCTCGTTGAACTCGACCATGTCGAGCACGCCGGCGGCTTGGAAGATGTGCATGCAGGCGCGGGTGATCTCGGGGCCGATCCCGTCGCCGGGTGCAAGTGCGATCTGGAGCTTGTCGCTCATAGTGTCCACCTAATTCGGGGGGTAATGGTCTGGGTCTATAGCGTCTATCGACAGGATAGGCCCCATGAGTGAGTTCTTCGGGCGTTCTGGTGCGAAGAAGCGGGGTGATTCAGCGTTGCGTCGCACGCCTGAGCCGCTCGTGGAGCGCCTCGGCGATGGCTCGCTCGTCATCGTCGCTGGCACTCGGGGGCGATTCGACCCAGATCTGGTCGCCCCGGGAGCGGTCGCCCTCGTGCAGGGCTCGGTAGATGGCCTGCGCGTACGCCGCCAGACGCTGGGGCATCGTGATCAATGCGCCACCCGCGGGATGCGACTCGATGGACCAGGCGATGAGCACCGCCGACGACGGGGCTGAGGCCAGCTCGTCGACTGAGACCAAGCGGGCCGGTGTGCGGGGCTGGTAGTGGGCCCCGATGAGTCCGGGCGAGCGGGCTTCATCTTCTGCCTGGTGAGCGGCTCGGACTTGGACATCACAACCGAGCACCTCGGCAATGCGGTGGGCCCCGATGACGCCCTGGCGCAGGATCGCAGGGGAATCCCCCGTCAGATCCAGCACCGTCGATTCGATGCCCGCCCGGCAGTGCCCGCCGTCGATCACCAGCAGGTCTTCCTCGGCGAACGCGTCCCGCACATGCTCGGGGGTGGTGGGGGAGATGTAGCCCGACGGGTTGGCGCTGGGCCCGACGATCGGCTTGGCGAAAGATTCAATCAAGGCCAGCGCCACCGGGTGCTCGGGGCATCGCACCGCGACCGTATCGCCCCCGGCGGTGATGGCATCGGGGACATCGCTGGTCTTTGGAAGCACGAGGGTCAGCGGCCCAGGCCAGAAGGCCCGCGCCAGCTTTGTCGCCGCTTCGGGCCAGTTTCGGACCACACGCTGTGCCATCGCCTCATCGCTGACATGCACGATCAGCGGGTTATGGCTGGGGCGTCCCTTGAGCGCAAAGACGCTGGCGACCGCATCGGGGTTGAGCGCATCGGCGCCCAAGCCGTACACCGTCTCGGTGGGGAACGCGACGAGGTAGCCCTCGCTGAGGAGGCGTACGCCCAGCGCGATCGCTTCGGGGCCGGCGACGATCTCAGCCATCGTCCTCGGCGCCTTGCTCGGGCTCGTCTTCGGGTGCCTGATACTCAAGTGCCGACTCGCCGGGGGCGAGCTGGTTGGCATCGGGCACGACAAAGTCGATGCGGTTGCGTTGCAGGATCGTCCCCATCGCGGCATGCAGATCGACGATGGCCTTGCTGTAGTTGGTCAGGGCCGCGGCTTCGCTGATCTCGGCGGTTGCCAGAGTTTCCTGCTGGTTCAGCTCGAGGTTAAGTCGCTCGACGCTGTATCCCGCGTTGGTCAGCTCTTTCTCGACGATCAGCGAACGCAGGGCCTCACCCTGGGCCACACGCGAGAGTGTGGACTGCTCGATGAGTTCGATGTTGGTGACCACCGCGTTCAGGGCGTTCTTGATCTCCAGCACAATGTCCTGCGCGGTCTTGCGATACTGAACCACCGACTGCATGCGCTGCAGGCGTGAACGCCGGTAGGCCGACTCGCCCGCCTTGTTCCCGATGGGCTGCTCGAAGCGAGCGCCGATCAGCCAGTCGTCGATGAAGCGCGAGTTGCCCGCGTCCTCGTAGGCATCGCCGAAGGAATCATCGAAGCCCAGCAGGCGTGCCTGGGCCTGCAGGTCCAGGCGTGGCAGACGCTGGTTATCCGCCAGCTGCTGGCGGATCGTTGCGTCGTCGATATTCAGCAGGGCCTGCTCCATCTCCGGGCGTTCCTGCACGCCGGCGGTGATCGCGTCGAGCAGTGAGTAGTCGATGGGCTCGGCGATCGCGTCCTGGCTGGGGACGATCAGGGTTTCCGATCCAACCGGGAGCGACGGGTCATTGATGAGGGCCTTGAGCCGATCGCTCGCCAGACGCAGGCTCGTGCGTGCGGAGAGCAGGTCGGCGCGGCGGCGCTCAACCCGGGCGACGGCATCGGCGACCTGGGCCTGGCGTGCATCCTGCACACGACGGGCCTTGATGTCATCACGGACTTCGATGCCCCGATCCAGCAGCTTGGCGCGGATGATGAGCACCTTGTACGCCTGCACCAGGTCCCAGTAGGCCTTCTCGGTTTCGGCGGCGGTATCGATCAGCGTTGACTTGAGCTGCGACACACTCGTGCGCTCCGCGTTGCGGGCGAGGTTGATCTGCGCCATATTCGCGTCCCGACCGAAGCCCTGGAGCAGCGGCTGGGTCAGCCCGACCGTGAAGTCGGCGTTGTGCGCGGGGTTCGGCGTCGGGGAGGTGCCGAAGAACGAGCTGTCAACATTGGTGTACCCGATGTCGTTGCGCAGCTCGAGCGTCCCGCCCGTGTTGAGCTGGCGCGAGACGCCAATCCCGGCCGTGGCGGTCTGCGAATCCGCGAGAACGACACCGGTCGAGCCGCCGAATCCCTGGCTCGCCTGCGGGATCGATGAATCCTGATAGGTGCCCTCAGCAAAGAAGAGCCAGTCGAACTGGGCCTCGGCTTCGGCGAGCGTGGCCTGTGCGATCGCGGGCGAGAAGCGTGCGACTTCCACACTCAGGTTGTTGCCCACGCTCGACTGGATCGACTGCTCCAGCGACAGGCCCACCAGCGTGGTGGGCTGACCCAGCAGGTCCTCACCCACCAGATGCGCGATCGGGCTCTCGCTCTCGGGATGCTCGGCACGAAGCTGCTCAAGATACCCGTCGGGCGAGAACTCGCTCTCGATTGTTTTGAGGTGATCATCGCGGATCTCCAGCTTGGCCAGATCGAGATTCGTCGTCGGCGTGCGACGCTGTGGGTACTGCTCGGCCTGATCGATCTCGCGCTGAATCGCGTTGACCATGGCGCGTTGCATCGCCTGTTCACTGCTGCGATTGATGGGCGAACTGCACCCGGAAGCCGCGATGAGCGACGCGATCAGGATACTTACAGAAAATACGACAGGTCTGGTAGGGCGCACAGGCTTGGTCATAGCCAAACGATAGGTTGGATACAATGCGGTGTCATCGACCATGGCCCAGAACCTCGCGCCGGGGGCATCGGTCGCGTACACTTGCGATGAACGCGATGCGTCGCGCCAGACGCCGGGAACATGTACAGGTAAGGAGGCCCGCCGTGCGAACCGACCAGATGAAGATGCTCGAGACCCGCTACGCCCGACCGATGCTCACGACCCTCGTGATCGTGGGTGCAGGTGCCATCTCGGGGCTCGTCCCAGCCGCACTCGCCGCGTCGTCGGCTGAGGCACTCGTCGCTCAGGACGGGGCAAGCCATATGGTGGTCGACCGCCAGGATGAACCCCTGCGTTGCGGTGATCAGGACGTTTTTTACGCGATTGCACGCATGAATAAGGGCACCGTCCTGCAGACCGCGGGTGAGTCGGGGGCGTACACGCTCGTCGTCATGCCCAACTCGATCGGGGCCCTCGTGCCCGCGACGGAAGTCGAATCGGCCGGCTCGGGCAAGCTCAAGCTGCGCGTCGATTCCAAGCTCCGCGCACCCTCCCAGCTGATGGGGCTCTCGGGCTCGTGGAAGCAGCTCTACGCCACGGCGCTCCCGACGGGCACCCAGCTGGAAATCATCGAGACGCTCAAGAATGACGCGGGCAGCGTTGTTGGATATCGGGTAAAAGCACCCAGGAGCCCAAGCGGCGAGTTGCCCATCGCATACATCAAAACCGACGCGCTCCGCCCCGCGCTGGCCAGCGAGATCAACGGCTCAGCGAGCGACCCGACCCCGCCGAGCGACAATGGCAATACGGGCAGCGAAACCAAGCCCGAGACCAAACCTGAGACCAAGCCGGAAAACAGCACGCCGCCGGTTGAGGTGACCACCACGCCGGTTGTTGAGCCCGAGACGGTGGATACCTCGCTGCTGGAAGAACAGGTCACGGGCGACCCTGTCAACATCACCAACTCGACGCCCAAGGCCGATGAGACCGAGCCGACCATCCGCACGGCTGACGAGGCACGCATCCCGACCTCACAGCTCGAGGACCTCGAAGCGGCCTTCACCAATGCCCGCTCGATGCCCCGGGCCGAGCTGGACGAGGCGCTCGATGAGCTGCTCGCGGAGTTTGGCCGGGCCCGCGCCGATGCCGAGGGCGACGAGTCGCTGCAGCGTGCGCTCGATCAGCGTATCGAGTGGGTGAAGATCCGCATCGAGACCCGAGACCAACGCCGACGCATCGCTCAGGCGCTGGCCGAGTACGACTCGGGTGCTGATCAGATCGCCCAGGCGATCGAAGCATGGCAGCAGGGGCGTGCCTACCAGCTGGTCGGGCGCATGGTGACCTCGTCGGTCTACACCGGCGCCAACCTGCCGCTGCTGTACCGCGTGCAGGGCACCGACCCGATCACCGGGCAGCCGCGCACAATCGGGTACATCGCACCCAAGAAGGATCAGGACCTGCGCCACATGCTCGGGCGCGTCGTGGGTGTGCTCGGCGTGATGCGTGAAGACGCATCGCTGGGGCTCCGCGTCGTCGAGCCCGAACGCGTTGACCTGATGCCTGAGTGATGACGGGCGAGCACCCAGACCATCCCGAGCACGATCCAGAGCGTCAGCCCGACCAGTCTGCGTCGGATGATCGGGGCATCGCGATCGCCAACGCGCTCTCGACGCACGATGACCCGATCGAGGCGGCGGCCCATGCCGCATCCCGCATCCACGAGCAGCTGGACGGGGCGCCCGATCTGCTCATGGTCTTCGTGACCCCGCACCACGCCCAACGCATGGGCATGATCGCGGACACACTCCGGGATTCGCTGCGTTCGTCGCACATGCTGGGGGTCTCGGCATCTGCGGTCATGAGCGGCGAGACCGAGATCGGCGAGGGCCCGGGCATCGCGATGCTCGCGTGCTCGTTCCCGGGCGTGCGGATCAGCCCGTTCTGGGTCGATCACATCTCGCCCAGGGACAGCCAAGACGAACGGGCGGCCAAGCTCGCTGAGCAGATCGACGCGGGCGTGGACATGCGGGCGGCCTTCTTCTTCGCCGATCCGTTCTCGGTCCCCTTGGTCAAGCTCATCCCCGCCCTCTCGGCGGCCCGCACCCAGCACATCACCGCGTCGGGTCGCATCGAGCAGATCGGCACCATCCTGGGCGGCATGGCCTCGGCCGCATCCCGCCCGGGCGGGAACTCGTTGCTGCTCGATGGCGATATCCGCAGCAGTGGGGCGATGGGCGTCACGCTCTCGGGGCCGCTCCAGGTTGATACGGTGGTCTCGCAGGGCTGCCGACCGATCGGACACCCGATGATCATCACCAAGGCACGCGGGAACCTGATCCTTGAACTGGCGGGCGTCAAGGCCGTCGACGCGATCCGCGATATCGTGCATGAACTGCCCGACCCGGAGAAGGAGCTGCTCGGTAACGGGCTGCTGCTCGGGCGGGTCATCGATGAGCACAAGTCACACTTCGGGCGTGGCGATTTCCTGATCCGCAATGTCATGGGCGGCGACGAGCAGTCAGGTGCCGTCGCGGTCGCGGATCTGGTGCAGGCCGGCCAGACGGTGCAGCTGCATCTGCACGATCAGCAGACGGCCCGTGAGGACCTGTCGCTGCTGCTCGATGGGCAACGCCTCTACGAGAAGCCCGCAGGCGCGATGCTGATCTCGTGCAGCGGGCGCGGCGAGAAGTTCTTCAAGGAACCGGGCTACGACGCGCGGGCGATCACGCACGCCTTCGATCCAGCACCCGATGGGGCCAATCGGGCCAAGTCCGGGCAGGAGGTCAACCCGGGTTCGGGGATCCCGCTCGCGGGCTTCTTCGCCGCCGGCGAGATTGGCCCGGTTGACGAGCAGATCTTCCAGCACGGGCACACAGCCGTCGCGGGCCTGTTCAGGTCGCCCGAAGAGGTTCCGGTGGGCTGATTAGAGCAGGTCGAGCGCTTTGAGATCGTCCGTTGGCTCTTTGAACGAGCATGAGCCGTAGCCCGTGGCGAACGACTCGCGCGACTGGGCCAGCTGCGCGACATCAATCGCAAAGTCCCGCCAGCTCACACGCTGATCGGTGAAGCCAAACGCCTTGGGATCGGTTTCGTTGAGCAGTTCGATGGCGTGCGATTCTTCAAAGCCCTTGGCATGCTGGACCATCGACGCTGCGATGAAGACATTGATGAACCCGTGCATCACGCCCCGGGGCGCATCGGGTTCGTAGGTGAGGGCGTGCTCGCTGCGGATCGGGTGGTGCAACCCGGCGGTGGCCTTGAACGCCACATCGCCCCGGTTGCACGCGACGATGAAGCGGGCGATGTCTTCTGAGGAGGGGTAGAGATCCGGGGTCACTCCGCCACAGCGGATCTTGGCGACCCCGCCGCTGCCTGCGATCGCCGCGATGAACCCGCGCGGGTCGCCCTCGAAGATTGCCTCGCGGGGCAGCTCGAACGCGGGGACAATCAGTTCGGGGATGAGTTCCAGCGCCTCGTCGATGTCATCGGGCTTGCCGACACGCATCTCGATCGCGTCGACCATGGCCAGCCCGTTGGCCTCGTTGTCGTGGTGCTCGTTGAAGGCGTAGATGCGGTCGAGGTTTTCCTGCAGGTCGCCGATGATGATCGCGCTGATCTGCCACGGATCCTGGAAGTCCGCGTGCTCGCGGTACCCGCTGGTCGCGTGGGTTCCGGGCATCAGTGATGAGGCGTGCTGGGTCAGCTCATCGAGTCGGTTGGCGGGGCAGATGAAGCGCGAGAGGAACCGCTCGTGCTGGCTGCGCAGGTCGCGCGCGTAGTTCTGGGTCGCCGTGGCCATATCGAGCTTGCTGGGCGGGAAGAGCCCCGCGTAGTCGATGAGTCCGGTCATCAGGGTCTCGATAGTGCGCAGCATGCTGGACTGCTCCTTGCCCGATTGGGCGCTGTGATGATTCATGCCTGAACTCCAGATTCGTTACGCGTCGTCCATGCGGACACCCGCTGGTGGGGCGAGCCCGTCGTGCATCAGCGGCTCCCACCGATGCAGGGATGCCATGGGCCGCTGCCTCGGATCGAAGAAATCGCACAATGCCCGAGCATAGAGCGCGATGCGTCGGTTGTTGGTCGTATCCCCGTCGTGGTGGCCCTGATCGATGAGGAATCGCCACTTGCGCCCGGGATCGGCGTCGATCGCGTTGAAGACCGCCGCGGCACACTTGGGGGAAACGATCTCGTCCCGCTTGGCGAGCATCGCGAATGTGGGCACCCGGACCCTTCGCCCATGGACGATGGCATCGCAGAGTCGCAGCCGGGCCATCAGCTCCTCGCGTCGGTCCGGGTTCGCATCGATGATGCGTTTGAGCTGCTGGGCGGTCCCGGTGGGCTGATCGAACCGGCAGGCCCAGTCGCCCAGCGACGGGCAGGCGATCGCCAGGCGATCGATGATGGACTCGCCACGCAGGCGTCCGATGAGTTGTGAGGCGCTGATCACCGCCAGCCCCGCGCCCAGCGATGACCCATGCAGGTACACCCCCGGGTGTTCGATCGATTCGTCGATGTTGATATCGATGTCCGTGTCACGGTGCAGCAACGCATTGCGCATCACTCGGCAGGCGTTGGAGACATCGGCGACCGCGTGGGGCAGGATCCATTCATCGCACGACTCGGCGTCGAACCCGTGGGTGATCCACTCATGCTCGTTGCCGTTGGCCTGGGTCAGGTCGCCTGTCGAGACGCGTGAGCCCGGGTAGCCCCGCAGACGCACGAGCAGCACCGCAACCCCGCGATCGGCCACGCGCTGCCATCGTCGGGCGTTGACTTCGAGCGGGTCGGGGATGTGGTCACCGTGGACCGTAACCAGCGAGGCACCGACCGGGGTGTCGTTGCTGGGCAGGACCAGTCTGGCACCGATGCTAACCCCGCCGAATGAATCGAACTCGTGTGTTGCACCGGGATCACTCGGATCAGGCGTGATCCGCTGAACCAGCACGGGGCTGTGCTCGATGAGCGACTCGAACCAGTGCTTCCAGAACGGGGCATGCTCAGGCACGGGCACAGGGTCCCCGATGTGCGCGAATGTGCGCACGGGATCGGGTGGTGTGCTTGGTGCGCTGTCCATCGGGTGGTTGCTCCCGCAGTGGTGACGCGGAATGGTACGCGGGGTGATCAGTCGTTGGGGGTGAGCTTCTGTTGCGCGGCCTGGTAGTCCCGGTCGATCGCTTCGAGATCCACCTTGGCGGTCCAGAGCTGGCTGCCGGGCTTCTCGCCCTCGGGTGCAGCCCCGCGCTGGGCGGTCCAGATCATCCACTGCCCATCGCTGGTGAATGCGGGCAGGCCGTCGAATCCGCGTGCCTGTGTGATGCGCAGGCGTGCGGTGTACTCGGGGTCATAGGTGCCCTTGGCGTCGATGGCGTAGATCTCGTAGTTGCCGTGGGAGACCTCGCTGGTCGCGTAGAGCAGGTACTTGCCATCGGGGGTGTAGAACGGGCACCAGTTGACATGCTCGTTGTCGGTGAGCTGGAGTTCCTCCTCGACGCCGGTGATCTTGCCGCTGTCATCAAAGGCGAGGGTCGAGACGAAGATCTGCAGGAGGTTGTCACCGCGCCGGTCGCTTCGGTAGCAGATCGATTTGCCGTCGGGCGAGAAGAAGGGCCCGCCGTCGTAGCCGTCGGCGGTGACCAGCGGCGTGTGTGATTCGTCGGTGGTGTCGTACACCCAGATGTCGCCGTTGTTCGTGCCTGGCTCAAGCTGGGTGTAGAGGACGAAGCGCCCGTCGGGCGACCAGGATCCCTCGGCGTCGTAGCCCTCGCGCTGCCAGAGGGGCTTGGCATTGGTAAGCTCTGGCACGCTGATGATGTCGTCCATGGCGAGCTGGGGCGGGTTGGTATCACCTGATTCCTTGTGCGCCTTGGCGCGGGCCTTGGCCTCGTCGCTCAGGTCGTAGCGCATCTTGATGTTCCCGGCCATGATGTCCATCTCGACCGGGAACTGCCAGGAGTAGCGGGAGTTCTCGCGCTGGTAGCCCGCGACCTCGCCGCCCGACGGCGCGGTGACGGTCGAGCCGAAGAGGATCTTCATGGGTTCGTTCGGGTGGAACCAGCCGCAGGTGTTGGCGCTGCTTGGCGATGAGACCATGCCGGCTGGTCCGAGCCCGGTGATGTTGCCCTGCTCGTCGCGTTGGACGCCCGCGACATACATGGCGTAGTGGGCCTCGGCGGTTTCGCCCTCGGGTGGGACGGGGATCGCCTGGAAAATGATCATCTTGCCATCGGGTGAGAAGTAGGACTCGCCGGCCTTGATGAACTGCTCGCTGTGGGTGAGCTGGACATAGTCGGTGAGGTAGTCGCTCTCGAGGGTGGGCCACTGATCATCCCAGCTCGGGTTGGGGTTGAGGGGGGCGTCCTGAGCGAGTGAAGGGGCACTCAACGCGCACAGCGCGGCGATGGTCAGTGTGGTGATACGCATTTCAAAGCTCCTGGGGGGTCTACACTGCTTCTGCATGGTTGATACTAGGTCTCAATACCCGATTACTCGCGTCCATGAGGGCCCTGTTCCCATGTTCGAGTACCGCCCGCCCAGCGAGCCGCTGCGGGTGCTGCATGAGGACGACTGGTTCGTGGTGATCGACAAGCCCGCTGGGCTGCTCTCGGTGCCCGGCATCGCCCCGGAGAAGCAGGACTGCATGCGTTCGCGGGTCCAGGCGATGTATCCCGATGCGACGGGCCCGATGACCTGCCACCGCCTCGATCTCTCGACATCGGGGGTGATGATCCTGGCCCTGAACGCCAAGACGCACAAGAACCTGTCGGTGCAGTTCGAGTTTCGGCGGACCCAGAAACGCTATATCGCCCTGCTCGAGGGGCACCTGGAGCACGACGAGGGCCAGATCAACTGCCCACTGCGCAAGGACATGGATGTGCGCCCGCTCATGCTCGTGGACTATGCCCAGGGCAAGCCCTCGCAGACGCAGTACCGGGTCCTATCCCGTGAGACCTACCGCGATCGGCCTGTTACGCGGGTCGAGCTGCTGCCTCATACCGGGCGAACGCACCAGCTGCGTGTGCACGCGGCCCATCCAATGGTCACGACCGTGGGGACGCTGGGTCAGTTCAACGAGGACGAGACGACCGGGCTCGGGCACCCGATCGTGGGCGATGAGTTGTACGGCACGGCAACCAACGCCGACCGCCTGATGCTGCACGCGTCGATGCTGACGATCCATCATCCACGCACGGGCAAGCAGTTGACATTTAAAGCGCCGGATCCGTTTTAGGTTGGGGATCAGCGATCAGCCATCGGCCATCAGCCACTAGGGACTAGCCACTAGCCACTAGGGCGTTTGTTGGGGGGGTATCAAGGCTCAACAGGTCGAGGTCGATCGTGGGGGTCTGGTCGTGCGCGTATCCCTAATCCCTAATCCCTAATCCCTGTTCCCTAATCCCTGTTCCCCGTCTCAATACACCAGCGCGGGGCGGTGGGGGGCGGGCCAGCTCAGGGCGGTGGATTCCATGATTTTGCGCAGCTCGTAGACATCCTGCTCGCCGAAGGCGTTGCGGTCGAACGAATCGACATCGAGCACGCCGTAGCAGCTGCCGTCGTCGTTGAAGAGCGGGATGATGACCTCGGAGCGGTCTTTGGGATCGCAGGCGATGTAGTTGGCGCCGAGGTTGTGCACATCGTTGACGATGATGGGGCGTTTCTTTTCCCAGCACATGCCGCAGGCACCGTGCAACTCGATGGGCGAGCACGCGGGCTTGTCGCGTGACGGGCCAAGGATCATCTGCTCAGCGTCTGGGTCCTTCTCGTAGAACCCAACCCATGAGACGCCGAAGTCCTTGAAGAACCGCCAGAGCACATCGCACACCTCGTGCATGCGTCGGTGCCGATTACCCGAGACATCGGAGAGGGCCATGGCAACTTGCTTGTAATCGCGTTCATAGACTGGCATGGTTTATTCTAGATTCGGACGCATGAAAAAACCCACACGGCACGGGCCGAGTGGGTTTGGTCGTTCGTATTGGCGTGCGATCAGATGGTCGCGCTGGTGAAGGGGAGCAGGCCGAGGAAGCGTGCACGCTTGACGGCGGTCGCGACCATACGCTGCTGACGGGCGTTGGTGCCCAGGCGCTTGCGGCCGTAGATCTTGCCGTTGGGGGTCATCATGCGACGCAGGGATTCGACATCCTTGTAGTCGACATACTCGATGCCCTTACCGCTCTCAATGGTGACCTTGCCGGTGGGGGCGCCGAAACGATCTGGCTTTGGGCCTCTGCTGTCTTTCATCTATGGTTCTCCGTCGTGGACTTCGTGGCTCGGATCGGTCACCAACGCGGCGACGCACCCGAGCGACGGAACTCATTCATGGGCAGGGACTTTACGCACGAGCCGCGTCGTGGTCGACCGTTCTGGGCGCAGAATCATCGTATTGGATGGTCGGCGGTGTATTCGATGGCGGTGCGGGCGGGTTCTGGTCGGGTTTGCCGCAGAGTTGATCCAACGCCACGCGCCCCGGGCCACGCCAGATGAGGTATGCGGCGGGGATCAGCATGATCAGATTGCGGATGACCTGGCACCAGCCCACGCTGGAGCCGCAGACCATGTTCGCATCGCCGAAGCAGGAGCAGTCGGCATCGACATCGCTGAAGATGACATGGAGCAGCCCAGCGATGAACATGATCAGCAGCAGCCCGATGCCCAGAGCCGCCGAGCGGGCACGCAGGCCCAGAACGAGCATGAGCCCGGCGAGCAGTTCGAACCAGGGGATCACGAACGCCGCGATGATGATCAGCTCCGGGTGGGTCTCGCTGTCGAGCACCCCGAAGCCCTTGATGGCCTCGGCGAATGACTGGATCGCGGGGATCTTGTTGTAGGCGGCGTACATGAAGAGCCCGCCCAGTGCCACGCGGAGCGGGAGCTGGAGCAGGATCGATTCGGTCATCGAGGTTTGTGTGTTGAGGGGCTTGCTCATGGTTCGCTCCCTTCGGTGATCGGGAAGCCGGCCTCGACCCAGTCGCCGTACCCGACGCCCATGATGCGCAGGTCGGTGAACCCGATCTGGGACAATCGCCGGGCCGTGTTCTTGGACGCGTCGCAGTCGCCGCCCACGCAGTAGATCACGACGGTGGCGTCCGGAGGCATGGAGTCGACGACCGCGAAGGCGCGATCGCTATCGGTATCAAAGAGCGTCGAGGGGAGCCAGAACGCGTACTCGATGTGACCCGCTTCGTACTCGTGCTCGTGGCGGGCATCGATGAAGTACACATCCTGCTTGAAGAGCGAGTAGCTCTCACGCAGAGTCAGGGTGCCCTCGGGGACGGGCGCGTCGAGCATCGCGTCGCTTGGCAGATCGGCCTGCTCGGCGGGTTCATCAGCAGGATTGACAAGGGGATCCACGAGGGGATCCACGACGGGGTCGGGTGTCTCGACCTCGTCGGGCGTGTTGTCGGGCGTGTTGCTGGGCTGGACGCGCGGCGTGACATCGCCCGCCCCTGCTTTGATCGGCGGCGGCGTGAGGTCCACCGGCTGGCGGGTCATCGCGTGCACGGTCGCGAAAAGAAAGGCCGCCCCGATGATCGAGAGCAGCCCACTGCAGGTCTGAATCAGGCGCATGGGGGTCTCCAAGCGTCGTGTGTGATGTTGTGCTTACTCAGCACGGAGCTGCCCGTACATCTGCACGGTCAGTTCGCTCTCATCTTCCACATCGGTGGTGATGAGGATTGGCGTGTTGAAGCGGGGTGCGGGGTGGGTCACCGTGCCGGTGATCTTCACGCGCCACTCGCTCTTCTCCTCGTTGGCGGGCTCGTAGCTGATCTCATGCTCGAGGGCGATGGTGCTGAGCCCGACGCTCTTGATGTTGAAGGCCGTGCCGCTCTTCGAACCGACGACGAACTCCTTCTCGAAGGCATCGCCGACGACCATGCGTCCCATGGTGACGCGGACGGGATCGATCTTGAGATCGCCGAGCACGCGTGCGATGGCGGTCGTGGTCACGATGGGCTTGCGCTCGTCATTGGTCCGGATGGTGATGTCGGTGCGGTGGTTGTCGGGGCGGGCGTTGTCTTTGACGGTCACGCGGACGATGGAGAGGCGGAGGTTCTCGCCCCGGTACTCGGCTTCGCCCATGTCCTCGATCTCGATATCGAAGACATCGGGGTCGCTGGCGGTGGCGCGGGTGACCTTGAAGTCATCGGTGCGGCCGTAGATCTTGAACTCCTTGGTCGCGCTGTTGCCCTTCTGGATTGCTTCGAAGGGGACGACCTTGGGCTCGATCACAACCACGGGCTTGACCAGAGCGCGGACGATGATGGTCTCGCTGGGCGTGGAATCTGAATCGGTGAAGATGGTGATGTTGCGTGCGATCGCGCCGGCCTTGCCGCGCGGGTCGAACTTCACATTGAGCGTGCCCGACTCGCCGGGCATGTAGGTCTTCTTTTCCAGTTCCGGGACCGTGCAACCACAGGTGGTCTTGACCTGGGTGATGGTCAGCGGCCCGGCGCCGGTGTTCCTGAAGAGGTAGGTCAGGTCCACATCCTCAAGGTCGAGGATCTCGCCCGCGTCCTGGGTCTTGCTGGACATGACCAGGATGCCCTTGTTCTTCACGCTGGGATTCATGACAGCGGGGGCTTCTGGCGAAAGGTCATTGCGGTCCAGTGCCTGAGCATGGCCCATCGAAGCGCTTCCGGCGATCAGTCCCAGCCCAAGCGTGAGCAGTGTGGTGCGGTGCATATTCATTTCAACGGCCTCCCGAATCGGTCTAAGTGCACGGCTCGACAATCCAAGCCGTTGGCATCGCTTCCTCTTCTCATCGCCCATTCGCGACTGAAAAGCATGTGATGCCGGTTCTTCATCTCATGATGATCAATTCTGGCCCACAGAACCCGCAGAGTCCAAACATTTCAGGAAAAAGCGGACCAGACCCGATCAATTACCATACATGCGCGTGAGACGCGTATGCGTACAAGAAACGCCCCAGGCCTGGCGTTATTGCGATCGCAGGGGCGTATTCGTGGTTTATTTGCACCAGAGGTCAGCACCCACCCGCGCTGAACAGCACCAGGAACGAGCTGACATCGAAGAATGTGTACGCCCCGTCCCCGTCCATGTCGGCCGTCGGATCCTGATTGTTGAAGGCGGTCAGGAAGGCGCTGACATCGAAGAAGTCGACATTCCCATCACCCGTGAGGTCCGCTGCGGGGGTGCAGACATCGACCGTGAAGGTGCGTGACTCGCTCATGAAGTTGCTGCGGATCGTTTCGTTGCGGACCCAGGGGGTCGGATCGACCACATCGACGCGGATGGTGTTCTCGCCGTCGAGCAGTGTCAGCGTCGAGAGGTCGAGCTGGGTCTGGCCGATGGCGCTGAGGATGATCTGGTCATTGAGGTACCAGGTCACGCTCAGGTCATGCCCGATGGGCTGCATGGGCTGGACCCAGGCCATGGCATCGCGTTCGAGGACGCTGCCATTGGGTGTGCCGTCATCGATCGGGTCGACCTCGAGGTAGATCTGTCGGATCAGTCGTTCGGCGCTGGGCAGGTTGAACGGTCGGCTCAGACTCCGCATCATCGAGTTGTTTGAGGCGCGATAAATCCCTGAGGCCGAGTAGTTCCCGCCCTCGTAGGTGCTGACTGGCCCATCGAAGCCCGAGACCGAGGCGTCCATCCATTGCCACCACTTGCGTTGCTGATCGGTTTGCTCGTCGCGGTCATAGATCGAGACATTCGCGTCGCTGGGCTCGTTCCCGCTGTAGTTGGTCGGGCCGCCGTAGGTGTACTCGTCGGCCAGATCGCCCAGCGAGTGCCCCATCTCGTGGATCGCGATTTCGACGGCCGCGCTGTTCTGGCCGGCTGCGGTGCCCAGGTTACTGCTGGGGTAGCCCGCCCCGCCGTACTTGCTCGAGTTGGCGATGGCGATGACCTGGTCGATGTCGGGGGCGCTGGCCGCGGCGGTGTACGCCTTGCTCACATTCACGCAGAGCAGACGCTCGGTGCCGCCGCACCAGTACGACATGTCCAAGGCCGTGTTTCGGCTCACGCCCTGGTTGGGGTCGTTGTCGACACCCGATTCGGGGGAGACCACCTCGATCTGCGTGATGCGGAAGTACGGCTCATAGCTGATGAAGGGCTCGTATCGGAAGAAGTTGTTGGCGATCGCGGTCGCATCGGTGTGGAACTGGGCCTGCTCGCCCGCGGTGTACCCGTCGCCGACGATCACGAAGTCCACCCGGTTATCGGGCACGCCACGGTTGGCGACTTCGACGGCCTCGATGACCGCGCGTGCGTCCTTATCCATTGGGAGATAGAACACCCCGCCCTCAAGCTCGCCGTTGGGGCCTTCCCAGCAGCCGTGGACCTTCTCGGTGGTGTTGAGGTCGATATCGACCCCAGGGTCCTGCGCGACGGGTTCGTGGGCGACAGCGCTCCCAGCGAGGGCAGCGAGAAGAAAGAACGAAAGCGGACCCGATGAGCGCATGGGGAACTCCTGATTCGGTGTGAGAATCGATCTCTTGGGACGGGCTCAGACGCGAACGCGTGCAGAGCCGGCGCATATGCCGACTCAGCCCTTTTCGGACAGAACCCGATACGGGTGCAGTGGTGGTGCGGTTGCGAATGATTCTGGACGGTCCGTCTGGTTTCCAATCAGGGGCAGCCGCCCTCACTGAACATCACCAGGAAGGCGCTGACATCGAAGAAGCTGTACGCTCCGTCGTTGTTCATGTCCGCCAGCGGCTCCTGCGCGTTGTACGCGGTCAGGAAGGCGCTGACATCGAAGAAGTCGAGGTTGCCGTCCTGATTGAGATCCGCTTCCGAGCTGCAGGCGTTGACGGTGTAGGTCCGCACCTCACGCATGAACCCACGCCGGATCACTTCCGCTCGGACCCACGGGGTCGGGTCGACCACCTCGACCTTGATGGTGTGCTCGCCGCTGCTGAGCGAAAGGGTTGAGAGATCCAGCTCGGTCTCCTGCACCGCGCTGAGAATCACCTCGTCGTCGAGGTACCAAAGCACTTGCAGGTCATGGTTCAGCGGCTGCATGGGCATCACCCACAGCACTTCGTCGGGCTCGACCACGCTGCCGTCCGGGGTGCCATCGTCGATCGGGTCAACCTCGCGGTAGATCATCCGCAGCAGGCGCTCGGCGCTGACGACATTGAACGGGCGTGAGAGACTGCGCATCATCGAGTTGTTTGATGGGCGAAACACACCGAACTCGGAATAGTTGCCACCCTCGTAGGTGCTGACGGGGCCGTCGAACTCGCTGAACGACGCGTCCATCCAGCGCCACCATTTCCGCTCCTGATCGAGCTGCTCTTGGCGGCTGAGGATCGACACATCGACCGGGCCCAGCTCAGCGCCCGTGTAGGTCGTGGGCCCGCCGTAGGTGTACTCGTCGGCCAGGTCGCCCAGCGAGTGGCCCATCTCATGGATCACAATTTCGACGGCGGCGCTGTTGTGCCCCGCAGAGGTGCCCAGGTTGTTGCTCGGGTAGCCCACCCCGCCGTACTTGCTCGAGTTGGAGATCGCGATGACCTGGTCGATGTGCGGGGCGGCTGCCGCGGCCGCGTAGGCCTTGGCAACATCGACGCACAGGGCACGCTCGGTCCCGCCGCACCAGTACCCCATGTCCAACGCGGTGTCGCGGCTGATGCCCTGGGTGGGATCGTTATCGACGCCTGATTCATTCGAGACGACCTCAACCTGCGTGAACTTGAAGTACGGCTTGTAGCTCTTGAACGGCTCGTAGCGGAAGAACGACTCGGCGATGTTGGTCGCGTCGGCGTGGAAGATGTCCATTTCGTCGGCGGTGTAGCCATCACCCACGATCACCATGTCCACCCGGTTGTCGGGGATCCCGCGATTGGCGTGTTCGACGGCTTCGCGGATCTCCAATGCCTGTGGGTCGGCGGGGACGAGGAACGGTCCGCCCTCGAGGTGCCCGTCGGGCCCCTCCCAGCAGCCGAAGACTTCCTGGAACTGCCCGTGGTCGTTGATATTCGTACCCGCCGGCTCGTGCTGGGGCAGGGCCTGTTGGGCCAAGGCCTGGCCAGAGAGTGTGGCGAGTACGGTCAATGAAATCAGACCCAGGCAGTCCATGGGGTTTCTCCGGCTTGATATCGCGTGAGGGCTGAATCGCGAACGCGAGAAATCGGCACACATATACCGACCAGCCCTATTTCGGTCGAAAGACGATACGGGTACAGCCAAGGTCCGGTTGCGTAGGAAACCGTGTGTATTCCGGTGATACTGGGTGGTTATCGCGGTTTACGGGCAGCCCTCGGCATACTCGTTGAGGAACTGCGAGATATCGAAGAAGTTCAGCTCCCCGTCCCCGGTGAAGTCGGCGTTGAGATCCTCGAAACCGAATGTGCTGATGAAGAGCGAGATGTCAAAGTAGTTCACGGTCAGGTCGCCGTTGATATCGATCCGGCATGGACCGCTGTACGGTGCGACGATCTGCGCGACGACCGCATCGAGCCCGTCGTCGTCGAACAGGCCCAGCTCGGCGGCCTTGGTGATGGGGCTGTAGGGCGAGATGAAGGAGAACGAGTAGGAAGTCCCCCAGCGAATCGCGTTGGCCAGCGGGTTGTCGTCGAAGTGCGCGTCGGCACTCCATGATGTGTAGCCGTTGAGGAGGGTCTGCGACCAGTCGGTGCCATCGATCGCGTTGTCGACCTCGTCGAGGTACGCGACATCGTGGAACATCAGATCGGTCGCGGTGCGATAGAACCCGATCGGGACCTTGAAGCTGTTGATACCCCGTTCGCTGTTCTGGTTGTGGATTGTGTAGTCGTACCGCCAAGTGCCGTCGCCCAGATCGGTGGCGTTCGAGCCCACATGGACGATGCCATCGCCCGGGATCTGAACCTCGCTGATCATCACGCCCGGGTCGACTGCTTGCCATGCGTAGATCGCAGCCTGCCCGACAAAGGTGTCGCCAGAGAGGATTGGGGAGTTGGCGCCGGGGCTGAACGCGAGTCGGCGTGTGCTGGCGTTGTTATTTCGTGCCGCGTCGGTCTGCTCTTCGTTGCTGATGTACTGCGTCTCGACGAAGTACATGGCGCTCAGGTCGCTGATGTCAGTGGTATTGACTTTCACACGCTTATAGATCGCATTGCCGCTCTGGTTGATGGTGGTGAATGGGTAGGGGAAGTCGCCCGAGTAGGCGCTGATCTCTGAGCGTGGGCCCAGGCCACCCTGTGATCCGGCGAGCCCGGCACCGATGGTATTGGAGCACCCATCGCCCAGCATGCCCGGCGATCCGGGGTTGCAGCCGATGTTGCAGGCGTTGGATTGGAGCGGGAAGAAGGTGTGCCCCACGAAGCCGAGGCCGATCTGCTCAAAGCGGCCATCTTGAAGGCGGTAGATCGACGAGGTGAAGACGGGGTGCTGGTTTGTCGAGTCGACATAGGTGAAGGGAGCGTCACCGATATTGCAGGTGGTATCAGCGAAGCTGTACGCCTGGTAGTCACCGACAATGCCATAGTTATTGGCGATGGTGATCTGTGAAACGAGAATGTCGGGTCCTGCCGCGGTGCTGCCCGCGAGCAGGGCGATCGTCATGGTCATCGTGCGCATGGTGTTATCCTCCGGTGTTCCCAGAGGATATCAGCTATGCCCGATTGGCCAAAGAGATTTACGGACACCCGTCCTGAAAGAGGCTCAGGAAGGCCGAAACATCGAAGAAGTTGATCGTCCCGAAGGGGGCGGCCAGATCGGCGATCGGGTCCTGGGCCTGATACAGGCTGATAAACGCGGAAATATCGAAGAAATCGATCACGCCGTACGGCTCGGCCAGGTCCGCCCGAGAGCAGTACAGGACACGCACGCAGACCCGGTCGGCTTCGTACACCACCTCGGCGGGCACCGCGGCACCCTCGAAGACGATGTTCGAGAATGTGCCCGTCGCGGTAGTGTTGGGGGTGGAGATGATGTCGTAGGTGGTGCCCGGCATGGGCTGGGCCGCGCCGGTGACGAACTCGAGGTGGAGTTCGCCGTCGAGCGTGACGCTCGGTCCTTGGGCGTCGAGTGTTGTGGAGCCGACGGTGCCGAGCTGGAACTTGGTGACGCTGTCGGGCCCGCAGGCGAGCGAACCGGTGACGGTCATGATCGTCGGCTCCAGCTGGGCGTCGTGGTGGAGGTCCGCGTCGATGGTGCCCACGCCCGAGATTGTGCCGAATGCGTGATCGACAGGCGTGGTGACGCTGAGCGTGCCCTCGTTAAGTACGATGTCTCTGTTGTTCGTGAAGGTGCCCTCGATGGGGAGGTGCGAACCGGTTTCGATCGTGATGATCGAAGAGTTGGTGACATTCATCATCATGATCGCCCCGGCGTCGGCGGTCACGGTCATCGGAGCGTGCAGGTCGAGGGTGCCCGCGGTCAGGTTGTTGATGAAGAAGGGGCCCGAAAGGGACGGGGTGCCCGGGCCGAACTCGAGCGGCCCGCCGTTGTGCCGAAACTCGCGGGTGCGGAAGTCCGCGTTGTCGCGGATGCGTGTGGAAACCGGAGCCACTGGGCCGATGGTTTCGTAATAGCCTTCCAGCACCCCTCCGATGAGGGTCACCCCGCCCCAGTAGTCGGCATCGCCCCGAGCCTCGACACGCGACGCCGAGAGCAGCCCTCCGGATTGCTCGATTTTGACGGACTCAAAGAAATCTTGGACAATGATCGCGCCGGCCGCGAGCGTGCCGCCCGTGACATTCACCTCCGTGTCGCCTCCTGAGAAATCCGATAGAACCGAGCCGATGGATAGGCTCGGGGTATTGACGGTGCCATTCTCGGCAACCAACAGGGTCGCCTTGGAATCCTCATGGCGTGTGGTCGATGTGATCGAGCCCGCGTTGAAGACGGCGTCGCCTCGTATGTACAGCATCGCGTCGGAGTTCTCGCTTTGCCCGATGCGTACGGAGTTATGATCGGCGGTGCCGCCGCTCATTTCGTAGGTTGCTCGCATCGGAATCGCGTTGATCGGGCCGGTTCCCGTCCCGTCCGAGCCAAGGATCAGCACCGCGGAAGTGAAACTCCCGCCCGACTGGGTGACCTCGCCGACATAAGTCTGTCCGCTGTTGCCCGAGCTTGCGATGTTGGCGATACCCTCGACATCGAGTGTGCCCGATTCCAAAGTGAGGTAGCCCCAAGACTCAAACCCGCCGACCAGGATCGAGAAGGCCGAGATGTCGGTTCCGTCGATACGCATCTCGCCCTTCGCGTACGACTCGAACAGGTTCTGGTCTCGTCCGACGATCATGAGATATACATCGAGGGTGCCGCCCGTGTGGTCGGCGGTCTCGGAGAACCCCGCGTCGCCACCGAGGACCGAGCGTCCCGTGGTGCCGATGTAGTAGTTGGTGACCTCGATATGCCCGCCCGTCTGGACGAGCGACGCGTCGCCGGACTCGCCCACGATGATGGACTCCGCGTCGAGGGTACCGCCCGTGATCGCGAACGAGCCGCCCAACCCGGGGTGGGGCTGGGCGATCCCAATTGTGAGGTCTTCGGCTCGCAGGGTGCCGGCGTCGAGCTCGACCGATCCGACGCCGGACCCCACGCCGATCTGGATGGAAAGCGTGTCGATCAGCCCCGAGCCGCTGAGTTTGAGCAACGCATCGGTGCTGTTGGTGCCGATGCCGACTTTGATCGAGTCGGACACGAGCTGGGCGTTGGTGACGAGCAGCTCGCAGGCGTCGGCGTCCTGGCCCACGACGACCTCGGTGATCCCCATCGAACCCGAGCCCATGTTGAGCTGCGTCACGCCCGAGCCCGAGCCGGACATCTCCAGCGCGTCGAAGTTCGGGTTGCCGACCCCGGCGCCGTTGAAGATGGCTATGGATCGTTGATCCATGAAAATCCGCTCGCCGCCCATCGGCAGCCCCTGCCCACCGGGCCCGCCCGAAGACTGTGACCAGTTCGACGCGTCGGCCCAGGTCCCGATGATCGGCGCGACCCAGTAGCGATCTGCCGACATGGCGCTCGACGCGGCCATACTCAGCACAAACACGCCCGCCAAAGGACCAAGGTCCATGCGATAAGCACGATTCGAGAATGATTTCACTTTGATTCCCCTCTTCTTCCCCTGTGATAAAGACTCAACCTATCAAAGCAGCCGGGGTGAATCAAGGGCGAGCCGTGCAACCCACGGCAATATTTGGGGCCGTGTCCCGCGATTCACGCGTTCGAAATCGGGTCCGGCTGGGTCTGCAATGGGCGAGGTTCGCCTGTGCGGTGTGCTTCACGCCACCCCTCGATCGCGTCGTAGACATCCTGGACGCTCTTGGCCTCGCGCAGCGCGTTCTTGAGCGGTCGGCAGTGCCCGCCATTGATCGGCTTGCCCAGCAGGTTCGCTTTCTGGCGGAACACATGACGCGCGTGATGCTCGTCGCGGTACTCGATCATGCGATCGAAGAACCGCAACAGCATGTCGAGCTTCTCGTCCTCGCTCGGGTGCAGGTCGCGCAGGTCGATCGACGCAACCGCGTCCTCATCGCCCGGATCGATGCCCTGATCGACCACGCGTCGTTGCAGTTCCCACGCATAGCGGAACAGCCACGGGTTGCTGAACGACCCGCGCCCGATCATGACCCCCGCGCAGCCGGTGACTTGCAGCATGCGGATCACATCGCCGGGTTCCTTGATATCCCCGTTGCCGATCACCGGGACATCGGGGAAGCACTGCCGCACATCATCGGCCACCCGCTTGATGCCCAGCAGATCGCACGCGCCCTTAAACCGCTGCTCGGTGGTGCGCCCGTGGACGGTGATCATGGCGGCCCCGCGTTCGATCAGCCCCAGCGACAGTCGGCTGGCGATCCCCGCGTCCTTGGCCTGCTCGTCCCACCCGAGGCGCATCTTGGCCGTCAGGGGCACATGCCCGGGCAGGGCCTCCCGCACCCGCTCGAAGATGGCGAAGGTGTTGTCCAGGTCGCACATGAGCATCGACCCGCCGTTCTTCTTGGTCACCTTGTCGACGGGGCAGCCCATGTTGATGTCCACGACCGTCGCCCCGTGCTGGGCGCACCACGCCCCGCCCTCGGCGAGGATGTCCGGGTCGCTGCCGTAGAGCTGCATGCCGATGGGCTTGTCGAGTTCGTTGGTCTGGGCCAGGTCGCGGCTGGTCTCGGCGCTGAGCAGCAGGCCCTTGGGGCTCAGCAGGTCGGTGCAGGCCAGCCCGACCCCGCCGAGTTCGCGGCAGGTGATCCGCCACGCCAGCTCGCACCAGCCGGCGATGGGCGCAAGCAGCAGATTCGATTCGAGCTGAACCGATCCTGCGGGGGCCTGAAGCTGGAGTGGGCGGGCGATCACGAGCGGATGATATCGGTAAGTGCTTGCCCGATCATGCTTTCGGCGGAATCAGTTGATGACATTCAGGATTATCAGGGCGATTCCGGCCATGATTCCTGCGAAGATGTCGTCGAGGAGGATGCCCCAGCCGCCGGCGATCTTCTGCATCGCCCCGGCGGGCCATGGCTTGAGGATGTCGAAGCCACGGAAGAGGAAGAACGCACCCATGACCGCGCCCATGGTGGTGAGCGTGCAGCTGCACATGCCGGCGGGGATCATCATGAGCGTCAGGCACTGGCCTGCCGTTTCGTCGGCGACGACCTCGGACGGGTCCTTGCCCCACTTGGCTTCCGCTTCGTGACCCAGCAGCACGCAGGCCCCGCTATAGATGATGAAGATCAGCGCCAGCACCAGGTAGTAGACCCATGCCAGATCATGGCCCGGGCCGATGCCCAGCAGCAGCATGGGGTAAGCGATGATGATGGGGGGGAGTGATCCCCATGTGCCCGATGCGGGGCGCATGTAGCCCAAGCCGCCTGTGGTCAGGAGCATCTCGCTGGGTCGTGACATCGTGATCATGCGGGTCCCTTCGTCGTGGTTCGTTGGGGGGGAACTCAGCGTTTTTTGCTGCGTTGCCCGCCCTTGTTGCTCTTGGGGCGGGGCTTTGCGGGTGGGCCGCTGACCTTGGTGGGCTTGCGTGCCTTCTTGCCCCGCATGGCTTCGAGCATGCGTGCGTTCTGTTCGACGGTGTGCCTGAGTGCCTGCCCGATGTAGGGGAGCCCGGAGATGAGGGTGGTGACGACCGTTGCCCAGACGAGGAGTCGGATGATGAGGTACCCCGTGGTGCCCTCGACAGGGGAGCCGAGTGCGACGATGAGCAGGACGATGGGGATGCAGATGCTCTGGAGGATCATCTTGGCCTTGCCCAGTGACCCGGCGGAGAAATCGACCCCCTCGGCCTCGTATGCCCCGCGGATCGAGGTCACCAGCAACTCACGCATGAGCATGGCCACGACCATCCACCCGCCGACGGCGGTGACCTGAAAGACGGTATCGTTGGGCATCAGTGTGGCACGGAAGCTGGGTGTTGCCAGCATGACGAAGCCGCCGAGGATCAGCAGCTTGTCGGCCATGGGGTCCATGATGCGACCAAACTTGGTGACCGCGTTCCACTTCCGGGCCAGGTGCCCATCGAGGGCGTCGGTGATCGCGGCGATGATAAAGACCACGACGGCGGCGATGATCAGCCCGGCGGAGGGGTGGGTGATCTCTCCAACTCGATCAATACCAGTAGGTTCGGCGTTGAGCGTGCGTGGCTCGACGCCCGAGAGCAGCCCCACGAAGACCCACGCCAGGACCACGCGGGCCATGGTCAGGAGGTTGGGGATGTGGACCTTGCGGTCGGGCTGTTGCTGCATCATCACTTTGGGTGCGTTCATGGCGACGATGATAGAGCCCAAACTCGCACGAAGTCGTGTTCATGCCCGAAAGCGGGCAAGGCGAGCAGCGGGTACAAATCGGCGTTAGGGCAACGCGAAAGGGGTTGGTGAGTGGAAGCCAACCCCCGGCGGCTCTATCCTCTCGGTCACAGAAACCCGCGTGGATCAAGCGCGGGTGCTGTGGGTGCATGGAGCGAGCTGATGCGATCGCATCGACTTCCTTTTTGTACCCAGATGCACAGGCGGGTCGGGCTGGTCCGATCCCGTATTGAACTCTCGATTCTCACCCTGTTCGGGGCACGAAAGAGACACGGTGGAACAGATCATCGATCCGATCGCGTTGTACACCATCTGCGGGCTCGGCGCCGCGGGCGTCGCCATGGCGTTGCCCCGACGAGAGCGCGATGGCGGACGCACGCTGACAATCGTGGGGGGGCTGCTGCTGGCGGCGACCTTTGGGCTGGCGGCACTGCTGCTCGGGCTCAAGGCCGGCGACAACAACGCGGCGTTGCCCAACTTCTTCTTCTACCCGTTCGCAGCTATCGGGCTCGGTGCGGCGTTGCGCATGATCACGCACAAGCGCCCCGTCTACTCGGCGCTGTACTTCATCATGACCATCATCGCCAGCTGCGGGATGTACCTGCTGCTCAGCGCTGAGTTCATGGCCTTCGCGCTCGTCATCATCTACGCCGGCGCGATCCTGATTACCTACCTCTTCGTCATCATGCTCGCGACCCAGGCACCCACGGGCGAGCAGGACGAACTGCTCGACGAGGTCGACGCGGAAGCACGCGAGCCCATCCTCGCCTGTGCGATCGGCTTTGTGCTCGTGGGGCTGCTGACCGCCTCGATGTTCAGGGGGATCGGCGATCTGCCCGAGCCCGGCAACGGTGCCACGCCCGCGCAGGCACAGAACAGCGTGCTGGCGAACCTGCCCCGCAAGATCGACAAAGAACTCGCTCGCAACGACATGCTCCCCACGGGCTGGCGTGTCGCTCGCGATACGGAAACCGGCAAGGCGGTCATCGATGTCGATGCCCGCACCATCACCCTCGAGCTGATCGACGGCGAAGACGCCAACGGTGACCCTCTGGTCACCGCGACACGCGTGCTCACCAGCGACGAGTGGCCCGAGTCGCTCAGCGCCAACAACCTCGATCGCCTCGGTTACAACCTGCTCAACGACCACCCCATGCTGATCGAGATCGCCGGCATCATCCTGCTCATGGCGATGCTCGGCGCGACCGTGCTGGCACGCAAGCATGTCGAGCTCGAAGAAGACCTCAAGGCCGCCCAGGCACGCAAGCTGGGCACCATGTTTGATGAAGAACCCCAAGGGGGCAGGGCATGATCGACGCACTCGTTCATTCGCTGACAACGGCGCAGCTCGCCTTCCCCGAGGAGGTGGGCGCATCGGCGATCGCGCCGTACCTGTTCGTCTCGACGGCCATGTTCGCCATCGGGTTGGTCGGGTTTCTGACCCGCAAGAACATGATCATCATGTTCCTCTGCACCGAGCTGATGTTCCAAGCCGCCGGCCTGGCCCTGATCGCCTTCGGGCGTCATCACCTGGGCAGCGACGGACAGACCTTTGTGATCTTCGTGCTCTGCGTCGCAGCCGCCGAAGCCGCCATGGCACTGGCCCTGGTCGTGCTGCTCTTCAGGCACCGTGAAACCCTCAGCGCCTCGGCCTGGAAGGAACTCAACGGATGATGATCTCTTCGTTGTTCACCACGCTCAACTCATCGCTGGGGTCCGGGCTCGCGATGCTGGCACCCGACGCCGGCGACGGGCACGCCGCCGCCTCGGCCCACCTCGAGCACCTCGTGTCCCATGTCGGGACCGGTCCCAAGTGGATCCTGCTTGTGCCATTCCTGCCCATGCTCGGGTTCGTGCTCAACGCGATCTACGCGGCCATGGGCATCAAGACCAAGCTCCCCGCGTGGACCACCGTCCTGCTGCTGGCCATCGCCTTCGTCGCAACGCTCAACATGTTCCTGAGCTACGACGGCACGCCGTACACCGTGCAGGCATTCGAGTGGTTCAACCTGCATTACGGGGAGAAATCGTTCGTCGCGAACTTCTCGTTCTATGTCGACAAGCTCACCATCCTGTGGATGCTCTTCGTCACCGGGCTGGCAACGCTCATCGCGCTTTACGCCAGTGAGTACATGTCGCACGATCTGGGCGCGGGCTACAACCGGTTCTTCGCCGCGTTCTGCCTCTTCGTGGTGTCGATGTCCTGCCTGGTCATGGGCGACAACCTCATCATGCTCTACCTGGGCTGGGAGGGCGTGGGCCTGTGTTCGTACCTGCTCATCGGGTACTTCTACAAGAAGCCCTCCGCTGTCGCTGCTGCCAAGAAGGCGTTCATCGTCAACCGCATCGGTGACCTCGGGCTGGCACTGGGTGTCTACCTGACCTTCGTCCACTTCGGGACCGTCCAGTACAGCGAGCTCTTCCAGAGCGAGCAGCTGCATCACTACATCAACATGGCCGCCACGGGCGACTTCTCCGCGATCCCCGGCACCGCCCAGTGGATCGCCCTGCTGCTCATGATCGGTGCCTTCGGCAAGTCGGCCCAGTTCCCGCTGTATGTCTGGCTGCCCGACGCGATGGAAGGCCCGACCCCGGTTTCGGCGCTCATCCACGCCGCCACCATGGTCACCGCGGGCGTGTACCTCATCGCCCGCATGTACCCCGTGTTCCTGGTCAGCGAGTTCGCCCTGCCCACGGTCGCCTGGATCGGGACGATCACCGCGGTTCTGGCCGCGACCATCGGCATGGCCCAGTTCGACATCAAACGCATCATGGCCTACTCGACCGTGTCCCAGCTGGGATACATGTTCGCGGGCCTGGGGCTGCTCACCACCACCGGCGCGGCCTTCCATGTGCTGACCCACGCCTTCTTCAAGGCGCTCCTCTTCCTGGCTTGTGGTGCGGTCATGCACGGCTTTGCCGGGCAGCTCGACCTCCGCAAGCTCTCGGGCGTGGCCTGGATGAAGGGTTGGGGCATCGTCGGCATCACCATGCTCGTCGGCTGCATGAACCTCGCGGGTCTGCCCTACATCACCAGCGGCTTCTACTCCAAGGACATGATCCTGGCCGAGGCGTTCATCACCCCTGGCTACTCGCTCATCGGGTGGCTCCTGGTTGGCACCGCGATCCTCACCGCGTACTACACCTTCCGCGTGTACTTCCGCGTCTTCGTTGGTCCGCAACACGCCGAGCCCGGCGATGAGCACCACGACGATGAGCACCACGACGATGAGGCCCACGGCGAGGAGCATCACCATGACGCTGGTCAGCACGGCGATCATCACGCGGACCACTTCCACCCGCACGCACCGGGCTGGGCCATCAACACCGTGCTCATCATCCTCGCATGTGCATCGATGCTCGCGATCTCACTGGCGTACATCAACAAGGCCGAATCCCACGGCTGGGTCGGATCGATGGTTGCTGAATCAACCGCGAGCTTCCACTCGCCATACGCCGAAGCCGCCCACCACGCCCATGTCGAGCACACCGAGATGCACGCCGTCGACGGCCCCGTGGGCCACGCAACTCCAGGCACCGTGTTTGGGATGGACGCCCACCAGGGCATGATCCTGATCTCGGGTCTGGGTGCGATCTTCGGCGTCCTCGTCGCCGCCTACTTCCACGGCCCAAAGGGCTGGCAGGGACTGTTCATCGGCGGCCGCGAGAAAGCGAGCGAATGCCGCATGGATGCCATCGCCAAGCGTGCCGGCCCGCTGCCCCGCTGGGCTGAGAACAAGTGGTATGTTGACGAGTTCTACCACGCCGTGCTGGTGACCCCGCTCCGGGTGATCTCGCATGTGTTCCACTGGATCGACAAACTACTGGTCGACGGCTTGGTCAACCTCTTCGGGTTCCTGCCGCGTGTATTCGCCTGGATCATCCGTCCGAGCCAGTCGGGCGTGCTTCAGGGCTATGCCGTGAGCATGGTGGGCGGCTTGGCCGTGATCCTGTTCGTGGTGCTTGTGATCGTCATGCGAGCAGGAGGTGCTTCATGAGTCTTGAAGTCTGGTCACTGCTCGCCCTGATCTTCTTCCCCGCGCTGGTGGGGATCCTGATCGGCTTCGTCAAGAACGAAGACAGCGCGTATCGTGTCGCCCTGGCCACAACGCTGGCGTTGTGCGTGCCGGCGCTGGCGTTGCTCGTGAACTTCGATTTCGAAGCCGCCGGCACCACCCAGTTCGCCCACAGCATCAGCTGGGTATCGGGCTTGGGGCTTGAGTTCTCCATCGGTATGGACTCGGTCTCGATGCTGCTCATCCTTCTGAGCGTCCTGCTCGGTCCGATCGTCGTGCTCGCATCCAAAACCGCGATCACCAAAGACAGACGCATGTACTACGCCTGGCTCACCGTGCTCCAAGGCGCGATGGTCGGCGTGTTCGCCGCTCAGGACCTGCTGCTGTTCTACATCTGCTTCGAGTTCACGCTCCTGCCGATGTTCATCCTGATCCGCAAGTACGGCTCGACCAACCGCATCGCCGCGTCGACCAAGTTCTTCCTCTACACATTCACCGGCTCGATGCTGACCCTCGCGGGCCTGGTCTATGTCGTGTGGTTCGTCGCCCAGCCCGAGCAGTACGGGAGCTGGACGCTCGATATCTCACTGCTGACCGCGTACGCCGGGCAGATGTCCGCCGTCGAACAGGGCTGGGTGCTGCTGGCGATGCTCGCGGGCTTCGCCGTCAAGGTCCCGCTCTTCCCCTTCCACACATGGCTGCCGCTTGCACACACCGAAGCACCCACCGCGGGTTCGGTCATCCTCGCCGGCGTGCTGCTCAAGCTGGGTACCTACGGCTTCTACCGCTTCGCTATCCCCCTGGCGCCGCAGGCCTTCTTCGAGTACGCCCCGGCCATCGCGGTGCTGGCGATCATCGGCATCATCTACGCCGGGCTCATCTGCTGGGTGCAGACCGATATCAAGAAGCTCGTGGCCTACTCATCGGTGAGCCACCTCGGGTTCTGTATCCTCGGCTTGGCCGCACTCAATGTGACCGGGCTCAGCGGCTCGATCCTCTACATGCTCAGCCACGGCTTCTCGACCGGCGGCCTCTTCCTCATGATCGGCTTCATGTACGAACGCTACCACACCCGCGACATGGACACAGTGGGGGGGCTGGCCTCCAAGATGCCCGTCTGGGCAACCTTCATGGTCTTCTTCGCCATGGCCTCCGTCGGTCTGCCCGGTCTCAATGGCTTCCCGTCCGAACTGCTCTGCCTGATCAGTGCGTTCCAGTCCGACGCCGCATGGTCCGCCGCGGGCGAGCCGGGCGCGTGGGGATCGTCGCTGGGCCCATGGTTCGCGGTCTTCGCCGGCACGGGCATGGTCATCGCTGCGATGTACCTGCTCTTCATGGTGGGCAAGATCTGCTTCGGCCCACTGCGTGAGCCCGCAGACCACCACCCGCACGACGAACTCCCGACCGACCTCAACACCCGCGAGATCATGACCCTGACGCCACTGGCGATCGGTTGTGTTCTCTTTGGTCTCCAGCCCACCATGCTCCTCGATGCGGTCAACGAGCCGGTGAACAACACGGTCCGACTCGTCGAGGCTGCCAACGGCTTTGAATCGAGCGAACCGGTGATGCGACCGGTCATCCATCAGGACCACGCCGACGACCACGGAGGTACCGCGCATGACTGAGAAACTCGCGATCCTCTGGCCTGAGATCTTCCTCTTCATCGCCACCTGCCTTGTGATGATCACCGGGCAGTGGCCCAGCCGCGCCATTCGCCAGTTCACGCCGTGGATCTGTGTCGTGGCCCTGCTGCTCGCGTTCTTCGGCGCGATGACCTCGCCGGCGACGCAGGGCATGTTCCCCGCGATCATCCCCTACGCCAAGATGGTCATCGCCTTCGTCGGGCTGCTGATCCTGCTGCTGCTCTCGGGCACGGTCGATCGCCAGATCGAGGTCGATGTCGACAAGGGCAAGCTGTTCCAATCGATCCGCTCCAACCGTGGCGAGTTCTATGCCTTCTTCATGTTCTCGCTGACCGGGCTCATGCTAACCGCGTCCGCCGACGACCTGATCTGGCTCTTCCTGGCGCTAGAGCTGACCTCGCTGCCGACCTACATCATGGTCGCCATGTCGCGCGATGAGGACAGCTCGCTCGAATCAGCCGTCAAGTACTTCTTCCTCGGTGCCCTCAGCGCCGCGATCTTCCTCTATGGCTTCGCCCTCATCTACGGCGCCACCGGCACCACGGACCTCAACGAGATCGCCGCGGTCTTTGCGGCTGATGGCATCAGCTCAATCGGCATGATGGGCTTGCTCATGGCGGTCATCGGCGTGTCGTTCAAGATCGCCGCGGTCCCCATGCACTTCTACACGCCCGATGTCTACCAGGGCGCCGCATCGCCCGTTTCCGCGATGCTCGCCTTCGTTCCCAAGACCGCCGGCTTTATCGCCCTCATGTTCCTGCTGGGCACCGCGGGCTGGGGATTCGGCCCGAGTGGCGGACACCTGCCCGTGCCCATCGAGGCGACCCTCTGGATCATGGCCGCGCTGACCATGACCGTGGGTAATGTGCTCGCACTGCTGCAAAGCTCGGTCAAGCGCATCCTCGCCTACTCCTCGATTGCTCACTCGGGCTACATGCTGGTGGGCATCATCGCCGGCCCGGGCCTCCCCGGCGGCCCCTTCTACGAGAACGGGCTGGCCGCCGTGCTGTTCTACCTCTTTACCTATGGCGTCATGACCGTCGGCACCTTCGCCGTGCTCGCATCGCTCGAGCACCGCAACGGCAAAGAGGCCGACCACATCGACGACATCCGAGGCATCTGCAAGTCCCACCCCGTGCTGGGCTGGACCTTCGTGATCACCGTGCTCTCGATGCTGGGCTTCCCGCCCCTGCTCGGGTTCATCGGCAAGCTCGGGCTCTTCACCGCGGGCATCGCAGCGGGGCACTACGCCCTGATCGTGATCCTGGGCATCAACTCGGCGATCGCCGCGTGCTACTACCTGCGCCTGGTCGCCGTTTCATACATCGATGACAGCGAGAAGAGCAAGGACCCGGTCTATGCGACCCCGTTCTTCCTTCGCCCCACGGCCGGCGTGCTCAGCGCCGGCGCGGTGCTGTTCTTCATGGTCTTCTCGGGCCCCGTGGTCACCGGTGCGATGCATGCAGCGTCTTATGTGGCTCCCGGTGCCGTTGAGCATCACGACCACCACGACGACGGGCACGCGCAGGACCAGACCGAGACCATTGACGAGGTCGCCCTGCTCGACGACGCACACGACGACTGACCCCGAAGGGGAACCATGCTCGACGCGATCTTCACATCGCTGCTGCCCGCACTCTCTGATCCCGCCGCCTCCGCGACGGTTCAGGATGTCGCCTTCTTCTCAGGCGCGGGGCTGATCGCGCTGCTGACGCTGACCGTCCTCGAGATCGTGCTGGGCGTCGACAATGTCGTCTTCATCGCGATCCTGGCCGACAAACTCCCGAAAGAGAAACAGGCCCGGGTCCGCACCATCGGGCTGCTGCTGGCCATGGTCATGCGCCTGATCCTGCTGGCCCTGGCATACCTGATCGTGCAGCTCACGACGCCGCTCTTTACCGTGATGGAGCGTGACATCACGGGCAAGTCCCTGCTGCTGATCGTCGGCGGGCTCTTCCTGATCGGCAAGGCGACGCTGGAAATCCACCACCTGATCGAGAGCGTCGAGCACGGCACGGCCCACGAGCCCGACCCTGAGAAGCGTGCGGGCATGAAGCGCAAGACCGTCACGGTGGTTTCCGTCCTGACCCAGGTCCTGCTGCTCGACCTCGTCTTCTCGCTCGACTCGGTGATCACCGCCGTGGGTATGACGGGCAACTACTGGATCATGGCCACCGCGGTCGTGATCTCCATCGGTGTCATGCTCGCCTTCGCCGGGCCGATCGCCCGCTTCGTGAACACCCACCCGACGATGAAGAACCTGGCGCTGTCGTTCCTCGTCCTCATCGGCGTGCTGCTGGTGGCCGAGGGCATCGGCCAGCACTTCCCACGCGGCTATGTCTACTTCGCCATGGCCTTCGCCATCGGCGTCGAACTGATCAATATGAAGACGACCCGGCGCAGGCAACGGTCCGCAGGTCAGTAAGTGTGAGTTGGGATCGGCCATCAGCCATCATTCGCCGGGTGCCACGGGTTGTTCCGCCGCCAGGCGGACAACCCGTGTGTTGAGTGGTCCTTGGGGGCTCATGGCGCATGTGTTTGATTTCGCAGTGTTGGTGGTCGGTGGCGTTTGATCGGACGCACACCCAGGTCGGTCCTCGGCGCACGGCTTGCCCGCCTTTGGCGTGACAAGCCGTGGCACCCTCCGCTGGTTGTTCGGGGGAGCGGGTGATGAACCCAGCAATCCAAACTTCCCAGAAGACACCCCTCCGAGCCCGGCTGACGCCGGGCCCACCTCCCCGCGAGGGCGCGGGGAGG
>DEXG01000015.1:524728-570440 GCA_002364005.1 Phycisphaerales bacterium UBA3190 | reverse complement strand
CCGCCTCTGGCGGATTGCCTACTCCCTACCCCCAACACCATCACCGCATGCGGCCCGATCGCTTCGATCTCGAACACCCCGCCCACGATCGCGAAGCCCAGCTTTTCATAGAAACCGAACGCGCTCTGGCGTGCGTTGCACCAGATGGGGTCGGGTGAAACTTCCCACACCAGATCGCGTGCCTCTTCGACCAGCCGCCTGCCCAGTCCCGTCCCGCGGGCCTCGGGGACCGACGCCATGCCTCGGATCCGCCACGCACGCGGCTCAGCGAACGGTTCGCTCGGCGGCTGCGCGTGGCGGTACATCGACAAGATCGCCAGCACCTCGTCGCCATCGACCGCACCGAGGTGAAAAGTGTCGGCATCGTCATCGCCGGGATACACCAGTTCCTCTGCACGCTGATGGGGGCGCAGCACCCGCTGTCGCACCGGTCGGGCCTGCACGGCGCTGATCTGCCTGATCTCAATCGTCATCGCTCACCTGTACCATGTGCTGCTCGATCGCATCGAGGAACACGCGTCCGAACTCATCGAGCTTCTTCTGCCCGATCCCCCGAATCCCCAGCAACTCGTGGCGGTTGGTGGGCTTGCTCAGGGCCATCTCTCGCAGGGTCGAGTCGTTGAACACCACATACGGCGGCACGCCTCGCTCGGCTGCGATGGATTTCCGTAGTGCCCGCAGCGATTCGAACAGGGCTTTCTCGTTTTCGTTCATGGGGCGTCGTTCGACCACACGCGATGCACGCGTGCGCCGGTTGCGTTCGCTCTTCTCGCTGCCCGTGCCGATGGGGCGGGCAAGGGCGACCGGTTCGAGCCCCTTCATGACACCGATCCCACAGTCTCCAAACGCCAGCGTCTCGAAGCGATCATCCACGACCCGGCGCAGCGCGTCGGCGGCGATGAGCTGATCGATGAACGACATCACCTCGGCGCGTCGGCGCTCGCGGAGCATCCCGTGCACCCGGAGGTCGCTGTGCCCCGCGTTCTTGATCTTCTCGCTCTCACTGCCTCGCACCACATCGCAGATGTGCGAAGCCCCGTACCGCTCGCCGGTGCGAGCTACGGCGCTGAGGATGATCTGCCCGATCCGCTTGGCATCCTCTTCCTGGGCCGTCTCGCCCAGGCACACATCGCACGCCCCGCAGTCCTCCTGCCCCTCGGGCGGGGTGTACTGCTGCCCGAAATGCTCGCTGAGGTACTTGTGCCGACAGCTGAAGCTGGCCACGAAGCGTCGCATGTCACGCACGAGCTGAATCTGGGCGCTCGGGTCGATCCCCGAGTCGTTGGCATTCATCTCGATCAGGCGTTCCCAGCGCCCGCCGTCACTCGGGGCGTACAACAGCAGGCACTCGGCATCGAGCCCGTCACGGCCAGCCCGCCCGGTCTCCTGCTGGTAGGCCTCGATGCTCTTGGGCATGCTCGCGTGCACCACCAGACGCACATTGCTCCGGTCGATGCCCATGCCGAAGGCGACCGTCGCGACGACGATATCCAGCGTCTCGTTGCTGAATGCCTGCTCGATGTTGTGGCGATCAGAAACACCCAGGCCTGCGTGGTAGGCGTCGGCGTCGAGACCAAGCTCACGCAGCTCGCCGGCGATCTTCTCGGTGTCCTTGCGGCTCAGGCAGTAGACGATGGCCCCTCCACTGTCGCCCGCGCTGGCATGACGACCGACCGCCGCGGCGATCTGCTGGGCCGCGTTCTCACGCGCCTGCACGCGATAGGTCAGGTTCGGGCGATCAAAGATCCCGACCATGACCTCGGGGTCACGCAGCCCGAGTTGGGCCATGATGTCCTGACGGACCTTGGGTGTTGCCGTTGCGGTGAATGCCTGCACACTCACGCCCGGCGCGACCTGGCGCAGCTCGGCGATGCGTCGGTACTCGGGTCGGAAGTCATGACCCCACTGGCTGATGCAGTGGGCCTCGTCGATCGCGATGCACCCGAGCCGGTCCTGATCGCACAGCACCCCGATCAGCGTCTTGAACGAGGGCGTGACCACCCGTTCGGGGGCGGCCAGCACCAGATCCAGATCGCCCGTGACGAGCTGCCTGGCGATGTCCTTGGATTCTTCCAGCTCCAGCCCCGAGTGCATGGCCGCCGCCTTGTAGCCCTGAAGCTCCAAGCCACGAACCTGGTCACGCATGAGTGCGATCAAGGGCGAGACCACGATCGTTGCCTTCCCGGTGATCAGCGGAGGCACCTGGTAGCACAAGCTCTTGCCGCCGCCGGTTGGCAGGACCGTCAGGCAGTCCCGCCCCTCGATCCCCGCTCGGATCGCCCGCATCTGCATCGGGCGGAGCTCGTCGTAGCCCCAGACACGCAAGACCGCCTCAGCGATGGCCTCGCTGGTTGCATCGGCGTTCAAGGCCGCGGGTTCACGCTCGTTCTCGGTGACGGACATGCCAAGATGATAGTTCACCCCGCTCATTTTGCGGGCATTCTGCGGGCGAAATCACTGTTCTGGTGCGGCAAAACGAGGAACAGGCGAGATGAATCCATTTTCACCGCCCGCTCACCCGCAATCAAGACTGGACCGGCATGATGACTTCTGAACACACGGGGGCCAGCAACACCCCTGATACGACACCAACCCGATTCGAAAGGACAATCATGTCAACCAAACTCAAAGATACCAAGGTCGCGATCCTCTCAACCAACGGCTTCGAGCAGAGCGAGCTGGAACAGCCGCTGGAGAAACTGCGTGAAGCCGGTGCCACCGTGATGATCGTGTCGCCCAAGTCCGGCTCGATCAAGGGCTGGTCCGGCGACAACTGGGGCGACTCGGTCGATGTGGACCTGACGCTGGGAGACGCAATGGGCCGCGTCGACGAGTTCGATGCGCTGGTTCTCCCCGGCGGGGTCGCGAACCCCGATTCGCTCCGCCAGAACGACGACGCGATCGAGTTCATCCGCGCGTTCTTCAAGGCCGGCAAACCCGTTTCCGCGATCTGCCACGCCCCCCAGCTGCTCATCGAGTGCGATGTGCTGCAGGGGCGTGAGGTGACCAGCTACCCATCGATCAAGACCGACCTGAAGAACGCCGGGGCACGCTGGGTCGACAAGGAGGTCGTCTGCGATCAGGCACTCACGACCTCACGCAACCCCGATGACCTGCCCGCCTTCATCGACAAGACGATCGAAGAGATCGCCGAGGGCGTGCACGCGGGTCAGAAAACGGCCTGACCACCGGCCCCAACCCGCTGATCACAGATGAGGGTGCCATCGTTCGGTGCCGCCTGGAACAGTGCTCCGTCCCTGTTCCAGGCGCACCGGCGGGGCATGGCCCCGCGTGCATACCATCGACCTCCAGCAACAGGGAGGCGGGTGATGGGACGATTGAACCAGAAAACAGCCGTGGTGACCGGGGCGGCGCAGGGCATCGGAGCCGCAATCGCCAGGCGCTTCATTGACGAGGGCGCGGCGGTCATCCTGACCGACATCAACGACGAGGTCGGCGAACGCCGTGCGCATGAACTCGGCGAATCTGCCTCGTACCAACACCTCGATGTCCGCAGCGAGGGCGACTGGCGCTCCGTGCTTGGCTCGATCGAAGCACTCCACATCCTCGTCAACAACGCGGGGATCACCGGGTTCGATCCAGCCAACCCCAGACCCCACGACCCGGAACACGCATCACTCGAGGACTGGCAGGCGGTGCACGATACCAATCTGGTCGGGACCTTCCTGGGATGCAAGCACGCTATCGGTGCCATGCGTTCGGCCCAGCAGCCCGGGTCGATCATCAATATCGGTTCCCGCTCAGGCGTCGTGGGCATCCCCCGTGCCGCCGCGTACGCATCGAGCAAGGGCGCGATCCGCAACCATACCAAGACCGTCGCGTTGTATTGTGCCGAGGAAGGGCTCCCGGTCCGGTGCAACTGCATCCAGCCCGCGGCCATCCTGACCCCCATGTGGGACCCGATGATCGGCTCAGGCCCAGACCGTGACGCCAATATCGCCAAGCTCGCTTCGGACAGCCCGATCGGGCGATTCGGCACGCCCGAGGAGGTCGCGCACCTGGCGGTGTACCTCGCCAGCGAAGAGTCGGGATACACGACCGGGGCCGAGTTCACCCTCGATGGGGGCATGCTCGCGGGGACCGCACAGACGCGATCCTGATCGGTCTCGATATTCTCTCCGTGCCGGCTGGCCAATCGAACCGTGTCCGTCTATAACTAGAATGATTCTAGAAAACATACGGCGTGGTGCCCCATCGGGTGCCACGGGGACCCCTCATCTCGGAGAGACGCATGTCGGACAAAAACGAACCCAAATGCCCATACATGACCACTGCTGAGGGCGCACCGCTCGGGCGTCAGCAGGCGTTGACCGCAGGCCCCAAGGGCCCGCTGCTCATGCAGGACACCCAGCTCCTCGAGCAGATGCAGCACTTCAACCGCGAACGCATCCCCGAGCGCGTCGTCCACGCCAAGGGCAGCGGCGCGTACGGCACCTTCACGGTCACCCACGACATCACCAAGTACACCAAGGCCTCGCTCTTTGCCGAAGTCGGCAAGAAGACCGAATGCTTCCTGCGTTTCTCGACCGTCGCCGGCGAGCGCGGGGCGGCCGATGCCGAGCGTGATGTGCGCGGGTTCGCACTCAAGTTCTACACCGATGAGGGCAACTGGGACCTCGTGGGCAACAACACGCCCGTGTTCTTCATCCGAGATCCCTACAAGTTCGCCAACTTCATCCACACCCAGAAGCGCGACCCCAAGACCAACCTGCGTGATAACAACATGCAGTGGGACTTCTGGTCGCAGTGCCCCGAGTCGCTGCACCAGGTGACGATCCTGTTCTCCGATCGCGGGCTTCCCGCTTCGTACCGTCATCTCAACGGCTACGGCAGCCACACCTACTCGTTCATCAACGCCGAGGGCGAGCGCGTTTGGTGCAAGTTCCACTTCAAGACCAACCAGGGCATCGAAAACTGGATGGACGAGAAGGGCGCCGAGACCATCGGCGAGGACCGCGAATCGCATCAGCGTGACCTCTTCAACGCCATCGAGAAGGGCGACTTCCCGAGCTGGAGCGTGAAGGTCCAGGTCATGACCCAGCAGCAGGCCGACGAGTGGTCCGCCAAGACCGGCTGGAACCCGTTCGATCTGACGAAGGTCTGGCCGCACGCCGACTTCCCCCTGATCGAGGTGGGGCAGCTGGAGCTTAATAAGAATCCTGAGAACTATTTTGCTGAGGTCGAGCAGGCCGCATTCAAGCCCAGCGCCACCGTGCCGGGCATTGGCCCAAGCCCCGACAAGATGCTCCAGGCCCGCCTGATGAGCTACGCCGACACCCACCTGCATCGTCTGGGCGTCAACCACCACCAGATCCCGGTCAACAAGCCACGCTGCCCCGTCATGCACTACATGCGCGACGGGCAGGGCGCGACCGCCGAAACCTACGGCTCAGCGGCCAACTACTACCCCAACACCGTGACCGGTGCACCCCAGCCCAACGACCAGTTCAACGAACCGGCGTGGGATCTGGGCCAGTCCATCGTGGATCGGTTCGATTCGACCGTTGAGCACGACGACTTCACCCAGGCGGGGAACCTGTACCGCATGTTCGACGAGGATCATCGGGACCGCCTGACCACCCGCCTGGCGGGCGTGCTCGGCGATGCGACCAAGGAGATCCAGATGCGTCAGCTCTGCCACTTCTTCCGGGCCGATCCCGATTACGGGGCACGCATCGCCTCCAAGCTGGGCATCGATGTGGAGGGCATGATGTCTGGGGCCGGTTCGCACGCCGTCGAAGGCACACGCAACACCTGAGCCACCAATCACACCGGTCCCCCGGGATCGCGATTCTCTACCAACGCACAGTTGATACGCACGCCCGATCTGTTGGGCGTGCGTTTTCTTATCCCGCGTCTCTCTCCACCCCGGATACCATTGCCCATGCACGCCCACGACCAACGCACCATCGCCCATACCCTCCGCACCGCCTGCACCCATGTGGGGCTCGCGGAGACACTCGACAGGGCGCACGCCTTGGCCGCCTGCTGCAGCTGCCCGAGCGATGCGGTCGGGCATGAGGGGCTCGAGTCTGCCGCTTCGCAGATCGCGGCGATGGACACGGCCCAGATCAACAATCTCATCTGTGTTGGCACGGCGCACTTCCATCTGCTCAACAAAGCCGAACAGCTCAACATCATCCGCGTGAACCAGCAACGCGAGCGAGACAGCGAATCAGGCGACCCACGCCCCGAGTCGATCGATCAGGCGATGCACAAACTCAGGGAGCACGGCGTCAGCATCGAACGCACAAAGCAGCTCCTCGAACAGCTCGACATCCAGCCCACACTCACCGCCCATCCCACCGAAACACGCCGACGCACGATCCTCGACAAGCAGATGGATATCGCCACCTGCGTGATCGCATTGCGTGACGAGACGCTCTCCGCGCGGCGACGCAAGGACATCGCCGAGCGTCTCGATCGCATCGTCTCGGTCATGCTCCTCACCGACGAGATCCGCGCCCAGCGCCTGGGCGTCCCCGACGAGGTGATCAATGGCGTCTACTTCCTCTCGACCACCATCTGGCAGACCGTGCCCCGCCTGTTCCGGGACATCATCCACGCCGCCGAACGGTCCTTCGGCGAAGACCAGGCCCAGATCGTTGCCAACGACCTCCCCGCGCTGCTGCGATACCGCTCATGGATCGGTGGCGACCGCGACGGCAATCCCAATGTCACCGCCGAAGTCACCCACGATACCCTGCACCGCATGCGACAGGCCGTACTCAAGCTCTGGGACGAAGAGCTGAGCAAGCTCCGCCATGCCCTGAGCGTTTCGACCCGTCGCGCCGACCTTGGCAAAGCGATCACCCAGCGGGTGGAGGAGGACCTGCACTGGATCGATGACATGGAGCACTACGGGCAGCGCCAGTACGAGCCCATCCGTGTCCGCATCGTGCAGATGCAGGCCCGCATCGCACGCGACCCGGAGTACCGAGCCAGCGACCTGCTTGATGACCTCCTGCTCATCCGCGATGCCCTCCACCACGCAGGACTCTCCGATGTCGCCGAGGAGGGGCTGCTGAGCGACGCGATCGTCCGCGCCCGTGTGTTCGGCCTGCACCTGGCCACGCTTGATATCCGGCAGCACTCCCGCGTCCACGAGCACGCGATCACGGAACTCCTTCGCATCTCCGGCGTCAGCGCGGATTTCACGGCACTCAACGAAGCGGAAAAACTCGAACTCCTCCGCCGCGAACTCCAGACCGCCCGCCCCCTGACCCCACGCGGCGCCACGCTCTCGGATGAAACCCGCGAGCTGATGGACACTCTGGCTGTTGTACGCGATGCCGTCGAACTCGAGCCCGACACCGTGCGATCGTGGGTGATCTCCATGACCCACGATGTCAGCCACATGCTCACGCTCATGCTGCTCATGAAGGAGGCGGGGATCTACCGCCCCGCGACCAACGGCACCGAGGCGATCTCGCGTGTGCATGTCGTGCCCTTGTTCGAGACCATCGACGACCTCGAGCGTGCGCCCTCACTCATGACCGAGACGCTGACCGATCCCGTGTTCCGGGCCCACCTGGACACGATCTGTGCCGGCGGACCGCTCGAACAGGAGGTCATGCTGGGCTACTCGGACTCCAACAAGGACGGCGGGTTCTTAATGGCGAACATCGCGTTGGCGCGGGCGCAGGAAGCCGTCGCCAAGGTCTTTGCCGAGCAACGGGTGCAACTGCGATACTTCCACGGGCGCGGGGGCACCATCGGCCGCGGTGGGGGGCGTGCCGGTCGGGCCATCATGGCTGCGCCGCCAAACGCCCGCACCGGACGCATGCGTTTTACCGAGCAGGGGGAGGTCATCACCTTCCGCTACGCCATGCCCGACATGGCCCGTCGCCACCTTGAGCAGATCGTTCACGCGGCCCTGCTCGCCTCGTCCGATGCGTGCGAACTACCCAGCGATACGGCCTTCGATGAACTCCTGCTCCGCCTCGCGCAGCGTGCCCAGACCACCTACCGCCAGCTCATCGACGACGCGTCGTTCTGGGATTGGTTCGTCGGCGCTTCACCGATCGAGCACATCGGGAGCATGCCCATCGCGTCGCGCCCGGTTTCCCGGGCACAGGGCAAAGCCCTGACCTTCGACCGCCTCCGCGCGATTCCCTGGGGCTTCTCATGGATCCAGATGCGGGCGCTCGTCCCCGGCTGGTACGGGATCGGGACCGCCATCGCCGAAGCTTCCGAATCGGATCGTGCATCCCTTCGCGAGCACGCGGGGCGACCGCTGATCTCCACGATCCTCGAGAACGCCTCGCAGGAACTCGCCCGCGCACGCATGCCCATCCTCGAACGCTACGCGAAGAACGCGCCGGGGGGCAGCGCCATGTTCGATCGGATCTACGCCGAGTACCAACGCGCCCGAGACGCGATCCTCGATGCAACGGGCAACGACGATCTGATGGCCCACTCGCCCGTTGTTGGCCGTTCAATCAATGAACGCAACCCGATGACTGATGTCCTGCACCTGACGCAGATCGAGCTGCTCAACCGATACCGCGACGCGAACGATGACCAAACCCGCGCCGCGATCGCACCGATCATCCAGGCCAGCATCAACGCCATCGCCGCGGCGATGCAGTCCACCGGGTAACGAGTCTTACACATCAACCGTGGAGTGCAGCGCCATCGAGTTCCCCTCGCTGTCCTCGATCAGCGCCCGCCAACCGTGCGGCCCGATCGCGTGCACATCCTGCACAACCTTCCCGCCGAGCGCCGCGACCTGCTGCACCGCATCGCGGATACGCCCGTCAACATTCAGGTAGACCAGCGGCCCCGATCCGCCCTGCCCGGGCCTCCGCGGCACCAGGCACCCGCCGTTGCCATCGTGATGATCCAGCACCGCGAACTGGATGTCGCCAAACGACTCGCGATGACACCCGATGCCCATCACCCCCTCGTAGAACGCGCACGCCCGGTCGAGATCATCGACGGGGATGTCGCACCAGACGAAGCGGTTGTGCTTGCTGTTGAAGTCGGTCATGGCGTGTGTTTCCAATCCTTCTTTGTACGCGTGGGAAAGCGGGGTCATGGACAACGATGTATACATTCAGGGTGCCGAACGCATCGTTCACTCAGCCAAGCCGGGACGCCAGACGCATGTTGAATCGACGCACATAGCCGGGGATCAGGAAGGCATCGATGAACCACCAGAGCGCCACGACCAGGAGTCCAAGCCAGCCGATGATCACGAGGGTCAGCACCATCGATCCCAGTGTCAGCAGCAGCATAAACACCGCGGACAGCGGCTGGTTCATATAGAACCGGTGCGCCCCGAAGAACCCCAGGAACCACCAGAGAAGATAGGCGATGAGGGGCGATTTCTTCTGTGCGTCGTATGCCATGATGCGTTGCGCGTCTGTGGGCGGCATGTCGTCCTCCGTTTCAGAGCCGATTATACAAAAGAACAACCGGGCATGGGCCCGGCTGTTGAACGAACATCATGAATCAGCGCGTTGTTTCCTCGGCACTCCCGATGCAACTCATGTATGTGTCATATGGAACGCACGGGATGTTGATGAATCAGCCCCCGGGTCAACGCCAGAAGTACCCCCAGTTCGCATCAATCTCCATGCTCTGTCCGGGCTCGATGGTGATGTCCCAGCTGATCCGGGCCATGCCGTTGAAGCGGCTCCACCACCACGGCCAGCTGTACCCGTGCCACCAGTTCCAATCGTCTTCGCTGCCCAGGCGTGGGTCGTACGGGCTGAGCATCTCGATCTGCGCACCCTGCCCGGCCTCCGGTCGCTCGCCGAACGCGACTTTGACAATCTCCATGCGGACCGGCTTGTCCTTGCGATTGGTCAGCTCGCCAATGAAACCGATGCGGGCGCGGGCGTAGTCGTAGTTGTTCCAGCGCACGGCTTTAAGCTCACGCTCTTCCTCGATTTCCCTGACATCCACAGCGATCTCCACGCCCTTGCCGACCTCAAGATCACTCGCACCGCCGGGGGCGGTGAAGGTCAGCATGCCCTGCGCGAGCGTGCTTCCACCGCTGAGGATCAGGGCCGGGGCAGTCGTGATCGGGTAGCCGCCGTCGTTGTCGTTGATGATCCGCAGGATCTGCGTGGGGACCGGGCGTGAGAGGGCCCGCTCGATCGCGGTCTTCCGCTGCGCGGGGATCGAGCGCACCACCTCATATGGTGGTCTGGCAGGGATATCGAGCCGGTACAGCGACTCGTAGCCAACCTCATAGGAGACCAGCGGCACCACCATTCGAGCGCCTCGACGCAGGGTGATGTGGTCGACGCTGTACACAAACAGATCCTCGGCCCGCTCCGATCCGGTCAGTTCCGGGGACGCCGGTACCGGTGTCGTCGCTCCGGAGACATCGGCGCTTTGGCGCATCATGGAAGTCTGAGACATCAGCGCATTGGAGAGCATGGCACCCGTGCCGGATGCCGCGTGAAAGTGCGGGCCCAGGTTCGCCAGGGCGCCCTGCAGCGACATCGGATCAGGTGAACTGGCAAACGCAAAGCTCGGCACACCGACCGCGAAGTTCATCGTCACATCATCCAGATCCGCCAGCTCGTTGACGATCGTTGCCTGCAGCTCAAGGCGTACACGGTCATCGTCGATGATGGTCACCCGGTATGAGGGGATCCATCGCACGCCCTTCTGCACATACATCAAGCGGACATCGCCCTCGTCCGGGGCGGCGTGTTCCCACTCCAGATCGAGTGTCATCCGCTCGCGCTGCCGCGTGATCTCCGTACTAGTCTTCGGCGACCCATCAAGGAATCGCAGATCGCGGATCTGCTGAATGGGGATGGTGACGACACCAGAATCAGTTTCAATCAACGCGATGCTTGAGGTATTGACGGCGGCCAGGGACTGGCCTCGAAAGTCGTTCCATGTCGATGCGGGATTGAACGCGGCTCCCGGTGCGGAGTTGAGTCGAATGATCTCTCGCAACACGCCCTCACGCAGCTCGTCGCGTAGGTCGAGGAAGGCGATGCGGGCACCGATGTTGGCCTGCAGCAGCTCCGGGATGGTTGATGCGGGCTGCGTCTGAAGCTCCTCGATACGCTCGGAGACGACCGATGCGAGGGTCGCGTCGCCCTCGAGTTCATCCGCCCAGAAGGTGCCGAGGATCGGATGCGGCAGCTCCGACAGGACCGCGTCGCCGTGTTCATTGAGCCCAACGGTCCCCGAGCGGACAACCATCGCGTGCCCATCCTTGAATGTCGTGATCTCGGTGATCGGCAGATCGGTTGGCTTTGTATCGGCAACACTGCGTGCTGAAGCAGTACAGAGCACGAGGGCAGCGGATATGACCGGGCGAGCAAGCTGTATATACATCGAAGGATCTCCATGAGGTGTTCTGTTCCATCAGAAGATACGATGCGTTCTCACCGAGCGAAGTCACGCCCGTGTAACGGGGCCGAGCCAAGGGCCGCGTGGAATATGGCGAGCAGTATGAAGACATAAAAAAGGGGATCGAATGAATCGATCCCCTTGTCATATAAATGTGTGCTTCGCGGTCTTAAGCCATCTGCTTGCTCTCATTGAGCTTCTTGCGAATGACCGTGTGCAGGATCCCGCCGTTCTTGAAGTACTCGATCTCCACCGGCGTGTCGATGCGGCACACAGCGACGAACTCGAAGCCCGTCCCGTCCGGACGCGTCGCCTTGACCGTTACATCGCAGCGCGGCTCGACCGGGTCGGGCATGATGATGTCGAAGGTTTCGTCACCCTTGATGCCCAGTGACTTGGCTGTCTGGCCATCCTTGAACACCAGCGGCAGCACGCCCATGAACACCAGGTTGCTGCGGTGGATCCGCTCGAAGCTCTCGGCGATGACCGCCTTGACCCCAAGCAGAAGGGTGCCCTTGGCCGCCCAGTCGCGGCTCGAGCCCATGCCGTAGTCCTTGCCGGCGACCACAACCAGCGGCGTGCCCGCGGCCTTGTAGTCCTGGGCCGCGTCGTAGATGTACTCGACCGGGGCCGACGACAGATCGTTCCCCTTGGTGAAGTTACGGGTCCAGCCGCCCTCGGGCTGCGTGTCGCCGTCCCGCGCGATCTGGTTCTTCACACGCACATTGGCGAAGGTGCCCCGCGTCATCACGCGGTCGTTGCCTCGCCGTGAGCCGAAGCTGTTGAACGCCGACTTGGGCACGCCGTTCTCCAGCAGGTACTGACCCGCGGGTGTCTCGGGCTCGATGCGACCGGCCGGGGAGATGTGGTCGGTCGTGACCGAATCGCCCAGCAGCGCCAGGCAGCGGGCCCCGCCGATGACCCCGAAGCCCGGTGCTTCCTCGGTCATGCCCTCGAAGAAGGGCGGGTTCTGGATGTAGGTGCTCTTCTCTTCCCAGGGGTACAGCTCGCTCTCGCTCACCGGCACCTTGTTCCAGGTCTCGTTCTCGGTGTAGACCGCGCCGTACTTCTCTTCGAACTGCTCGGTCGTGACGGCGTTGCGGACAACCTCGTCGATCTCGGCGCGAGTCGGCCAGATGTCACGCAGGTACACATCCTTGCCGTCCGCGGTCTGCGCGATCGGATCGTTGGCCAGATCCAGATCGACCGTACCCGCGATGGCGTAGGCCACGACCAATGGCGGGCTCGCCAGGTAGTTCGCCTTCACCGCCGGGTGCACACGGCCCTCAAAGTTGCGGTTGCCCGAGAGCACCGAGGTGCACACCAGGTCGCCGTCGACGATCCCCTGCTCAATCTCAGGCGGGAGCGGCCCGGAGTTACCAATGCATGTCGTGCACCCGTAGCCGACGGTGTAGAAGCCCAGGGCCTCAAGATCGTCCGCCAGGCCCGCACGCTCAAAGTACTCCGTAACCACCTTGGAACCCGGTGCCAGCGAGGTCTTGACCCACGGCTTGCGGCTCAGGCCCAGCTCCTTGGCCTTCTTGGCCACCAAGCCCGCCGCGATCATCACATCGGGGTTGCTCGTGTTCGTGCAACTCGTGATCGCCGCGATCACCACCGAGCCGTGCCGCAGCGTGACCTCTTGGCCAATGTGGTCCGGGTGCGCCGCCTCGGTCAGCTTCACGCGGGCAAAGCCGCGGTCCTTGCACGAGTTCATGCTCAGCTGCGTGTCCCCATTGGCGGGCTGCCCGCCCTCGTTTGAGAACCCGCTCAGATCGACGGCTTCCTCGGGAACGGGCTTGCCAAAGGTATCCACCATGTCCTTGTGGAACTGGGGCTTCATGTCCTTGAGCCCGATCCGGTCCTGCGGCCGCTTGGGACCAGCCAGTGAGGGCTCGACCGTCGAGAGATCAAGCTCCAGCGCACTGGCGAACTCGGGCTCTGGCGCGTCGGGCGTCCAGAAGAAGCCAGATGCCTTGGCCCACGCCTCGGTCAGCGCCACCTCTTCGGCCGTCTTGCCGGTGAAGCGGAAGTACTCGATGGTCTTCTTGTCGATCGGGAAGAACCCGCAGGTCGCCCCGTACTCGGGTGCCATGTTCGCGATGGTCGCGCGGTCGGGGATGCTCAGCTCCGCCATGCCGTCGCCGTAGAACTCGACGAACTTCTCAACCACGCCATGGGCACGCAGCATCTGGGTGACGGTCAGCACCAGGTCGGTCGCCGTCGCACCCTCGGGCAGCTTGCCCTTGAGCTTGAAGCCAACGACCTCGGGGGTAAGCATGTACACGGGCTGGCCGCACATGACGGCCTCGGCCTCGATGCCGCCGACACCCCAGCCCAGCACGCCCACGCCGTTGATCATGGTCGTGTGCGAGTCGGTGCCGACGAGCGAGTCGGGGTAGACCCACTGCGTCCCGTCCTGCGGCTTGGTCAGGCACCCCCGCGCCAGATACTCCAGGTTCACCTGATGCACAATGCCCGTCGCCGGGGGCACCGCACGGAAGTTATCCAGCGACTCCTGCCCCCACTTGAGGAACGAGTACCGCTCGTTGTTCCGCTCGAACTCCTTCTCCGCGTTGATCGTCAACGCAACACGCGTCGCGAAGTCGTCCACCTGCACCGAGTGATCGATGACCAGATCGCACGCGACGGCCGGGTTGATCTGCTCTGGGTCGCCGCCGAGATTCTTCATCGCGTCACGCATGGCGGCAAGGTCAACAACACACGGCACGCCGGTGAAGTCCTGCAGCACCACACGCCCGGGCATGAACGGCATCTCGACGCTGTTGACGCTCTTGGCGTTGTAGTTGGCCAGCCCCGCGATGTCATCGTTGGTGACGATGAACCCATCAAGGTTCCGCACCATCGCCTCAAGCAGCACCCGAATCGAGAAAGGCATCTTCTCAATATTCCCCACGCCCTGCGCCTGCAGCGACTTGAGGTTGATGTAGCTGTAGTCGTTTCCATTGACCGAGAGTGTGTCTTTCGCGTTGAACGGGTCGCCTGCCATGGTGTTGCTCCTTGTGGAAGTGGGGGAGTCCTGATTCCACAAGAAGTATGGGATGCATGTGTGCATGAATCAAATCAATGAGTTTTACATATCCGATAAATTAAAAGAATGAATTGATTTGCAGTCTCAGCACGGCAACGCGGGTGGACAGAAAGTTCGGGGAGTGAAATACTACATTTTCGTTTAGATGATCATATTGGGGGCGATTATGGCCTGGTTCTTGTTTGCTGTTTCCAGCACTGCGCTTGCGTGCTTTCTAGTTGTCTGGTTTATTCATCGGTCACAACTCCTCCAGGCAGAGCGAGAACTCGCGGAGCTTCGGAAAGAGCAGCCGGAGTTACAAAAAAGATATGAAGCTATGTTCGAGGCCGCCCGCACACAGATCGCGGTTGAGAAGAACATCGCAGATGAACGCCGTGATGCGATTATCGCCAGCGCAGAAAAAGAAGCGGAGCAGATCAGGGCTGAGACAAAGAAGAGAGAAGAAGAATGTGATCTGTACCAACAGACCGTGATTGCGATGAAGAACATCCTCGACGGGTATGGGGATGAGTATCTTGTCCCCACATCCACGCTACTCGATGATCTTGCCGAAGAATACAGCCACAAAGACGCCGGGAAAGAACTCAAGGAATCCAGGCGGCGAACGAAGGCGATCGTGAAGAGTAAGAAAGCCGCCGACTGCGACTATGTCGAAGAGGTCCGCAGAAACGGTGCGATCAACTTTGTAATCGATGCATTCAACGGGAAGGTCGATACGATTCTAGCGAAGGTCAAGCGTGACAATGCGGGCAAGCTTGCGCAGGCTATCCACGATGCGTTCATTCAAGTGAACTTCAATGGGCAGGCCTTCCGCAATGCCAGGATCACCTATGAATATCGAGATGCTCGTCTCGAAGAGCTCAAATGGGCCGCCATCGTTCATGAACTCAAAGAACAAGAGCGAGAAGAACAACGTCGAATCCGCGAGCAGATGCGAGAAGAAGAGAGAGCGAGACGGGAGTTCGAGCGAGCACGGAAGGAAGCTGAAAAAGAAGAACGCATCCTGAAAAAGGCAATGGAGAAGGCAAGGCGTGAGTTTGAAGCCGCATCCGATGAGCAACGCGCACTACTCGAAGCCCAGCTTGCCGAAATGGAGCAGCGGCTTCACGATGCAGAAGAGAAGAATCAGCGGGCCATCTCAATGGCACAGCTCACCAAGCGTGGGCACGTGTACATCATCTCGAATGTAGGCTCGTTCGGTGAGGGGGTATTCAAGATCGGGCTCACTCGAAGGCTTGAACCCTTGGACCGGGTGAAAGAGCTGGGGGACGCCAGCGTACCCTTCGCATTTGATGTCCACGCGATGATCATGAGTGATGACGCTCCAGCTCTGGAGCGGAAACTGCATAACCATTTCCTGCTTAAGCAAGTCAACAAGGTCAATCATCGCAAGGAGTTCTTCCGTACCTCGTTGAGTGAAATTCGAGATGAGCTTGAGTCGCTCGGAGTTGAGGCAAAGTGGACCATGGTTGCAGAAGCCGCAGAGTACCGAGAATCACTCGCCATTGATAAGTTGATCGAGGAAGACCCTCAGGCCCGAGCCGCATGGGAGACTCGCCAACTCACACTCGATCCGACCGATATGGCCGAGTTTGAGGAAATCCGAGTATGAGCTAGCTTCGCGTTGCTTCAAGAGCTTCAAAGAAGGTTCTGCTTGCATGACTCTGAATCCGATCGCGTGCTCGCACCACCCCCAGCGTCCGCGTCAGCCCGCCGTCTTTGCAACGGACACCCATTGAGGGGGGGAGTCCGTGCTTGCTCACGAAGCCCACGCCGATGTCTGCACGCACCATTTGCACGATGCTCTCGATCGAGCGCAGCTCCATCACCACCTCAAGATTCACGCCGTGTGCTGCCGCCCCCTGATCGATGATCTTCCGCACCGCGGACCCGGCCTCGAAGGCGATGACCGCCTCGCCCTCAAGCTCCTGCCAGCGGAATGTCTTGCGCCCGTGCAGGGGGTGGTCCTCGGGCACGATCAGCATCAGCTCGTCGCTGATCTCCTTGACCACCATCAACTCATCGCTGCGCGGGTGCTCGATGGGCAGCGTCACCACCCCCAGGTCCAGCTCGCCCGACAGCACGCCCTGGGCCACGGCACTGCTGCCCGCTTCTCGAATAGAAAACCGTAGCCCCGGGTGCTTTTTCCGCACAGCCTGGATCGCCCCGGGCAGCAGGTAGCCCGTGGCCGTCGCACCGGCGCCGACCCGGATCGAGCCGGTTTCCAGCCCCACCAGACTCCGCACCGCCTCGGCGGTTTGCTGCGAGGCGCGGAGGGTGATCTTGGCGTGTTCCACAAAGACCTTCCCCGCCTCGGTGGCCTCGACGCCGTGCCCGGTGCGGTGGAACAGCTCGGTCCCCAGCTCTTCCTCAAGTTTTCGCAAGGCCGCGCTCAAAGCCGGCTGCGTCACCCCCAACTCCTCGGCCGCCCGGGTCATGTGCCCGTGCTCAGCCACCGCGATCATCTGGCGCATGCTCTTGAGATCCATCAGCGTTCACCCGTGCCCAACGCCTCGATCAGCACCCCGATGTGCTGCTCATAGTTCCGCCACCGCTCTTTGGAGCTGGTGTACATGGGCTTGCGGACCTGATCGCTGCTGAGCGTGCTCACCGCCCGCTTCGTTTCGTGCGATCGGGCGCACGCGTCGTCCCAGTCCAGCCCGATGAACTCAATGATCCGCCGTGCACCTGCCTCGGCATCGCCGATCAGCTCCTCATACCGCACCTCCAGCATCGGGATCGACTCGATCGAACGCCAGTGGGCCATGTACCGCTCATAGACCTGGTACTGATGCGACAGGTGCTCCAAGTTGTACGAGTACCCGTGGTTGTGATCCCCGACGAAATCGAGCAGGAAGCAGCTGATGCACACATCCAGCGGGTTGCGCACGCAATGGATGAATCGCGCGTTGGGCAGCATCTTGTGGATGATCCCGACCATCTCGAAGTTGTTGGGCAGCTTATCCGTGATGCGAAGCACGCCCTTGCCCTTCTCGCGTTTGGCGGCTTTCTCCATAACCTTGAGCACACGCCGGGCGCAGCGGTCAAGGGCCGCGGGCTTGAGCTGATCGACCTTGGTTGTTCGATCCGAGATGACTTTGTCGGGCTCGCTCAGCTCCCGCGCCGCATGCCAGGCATCCAGCAACTCCCCGCACCCGTACGCCTGCGGGTGGCTGGCGATGATCTGCTCGACCAGACTCGTCCCCGAGCGGGGCATGCCGATGATGAACACGGGCGCATCGCTCTTGACCCGTGAAGTGGGGATGGCATCGAACCGGTCCGTGCTCCATGCCGCGAGGCGATCGTCGCATTTCTGCGCAACCCGGTACGGGTCGTAGTTGGTCTCACGCAGCGCCCCCCCGACCCGCGCCTGCTCGAAGGCCTCGTCATACCGCCCCGCCTTGTCCAGCAGCTTGGCCAGGTACATGCAGCACTCTGAATGCAGCAGCCGCGGCAGGTCGCGCCCGCCATCGTGCTCATCGAGCAGGGCCTGCAACGCCTCAATGCCCTCATCAAGCCGCCCAACCTCGGCGCACACCAGCGCATGCACGCTGCGCAGCTTGGGTGAAGCGACGCCGCGATCGATCGCCCCCGCGAGCAGGTCGTGGGCCCCCTGCGCATCCCCCCCGAGCCAGATCACCATAGCCGCGGGCACCAGCACATTGGGGTTGTCTGGGTCCAGCTCGATCGCCCGCTGTGCACTTCCGACGGCCTCGTCGCGATGCCCGAGCCGATTGAGCACCTCACCATGACGCACAAAGAAGCCCGCCTGCTTGGCATCCCGGCTGATCGCCTTGCGCAGCGACCGGTCCGCCTCGTCGAGCATCCCGTTGCCGCACTGGCCCGAGCCGAGGAAGAAATGGCCCAGCGACCAATCGGGCCGGGCCTTGGTCATCTGCTGTCCAACCTCGATGAGCTCGACATAACGCCCAGCGATCTCAAGCGCTTGCGCTTGTTGTGCCAGACGCTTCATCTCCTGATCCGAATGCCCCGATCGCGTGCTCATGATCCACAGTCTAGCCGATGCAAATCGGGACTCCCACGATGCAGACGGTGCGACGCGACGCTATCCTAAGTGAGCGCACCGAAGCCACGCCGCGACGACAAGGACGATCATGAAGCCACGAATGCCACAATCGACCCGCCTGCTCGCGATCCTCACCATAATGCTGGCCACGCCGGCGATGGCGCAGACTTCGGAGTTCCAGCTCGACGAGACCGGCGATTGGGCCCAGACCGCCGCCCCGGAGCCGGGCACCGACGCCTACATCATGGCCGAGGCCACCCGCCTGATCGCAGAAGAGAAGCCCGGCAAGGCCAGCTCCATGCTGGGCGACTGGCTCGAGACCAACAAACGCACCCGCAACGACTACATCGCCCAGGCCTACTACCTCCACGGGCTCGCCCGCTTCAACAACGGGCGCGAATACAAAGCCCTCTTCGATCTCGAAGCGATCATCCAGGACTTCCCCGAATCGCCCTACTTCCTCAAAGCCGTCGAACTCGAGTACCAGATCGGGCTCGACTACATCAACGGCAAGAAGCGTCGTTTCCTGGGCATGCGCATGGAAAACGCCCGCCCAACGGGCGAGGAACTCCTGATCCGCACCCAGGAACGCGTCCCGGGCTCGGCGCTGGCCGAGGAAGCCGCGATGCAACTGGCCGACTACTACTACAGCCGACGCGAGCTGAAGCTTGCCGCAGAAATGTACGCGATCTTCCGCGAGAACTTCCCCGAATCCCCACGCGTCCAGCGTGCCATGCTGCGTGAGATCGAGGCCAACATCGCCCGCTTCAAGGGCCCACGCTACGACGGCTCAGGCCTGCTCGACGCCAAGCTGCTCATCGAGGAGTACCAGCGGGCCTTCCCCGCTGATGCGATCCGATCGGGCATTACCGAGGGCCTCAATGCCTGGATCGACGAATCCGCCGCCCAGCAGGTCCTCGACACCGCTCGCTGGTACCTCAAGGTGTACGACGAGGCATCGGCCCGCTTCACCCTCGCCCGCCTCGTGCGCCGCCACCCCGCGACCGATGCGGCCGACGAGGCGCTCGATCTCATGATCGAACGCGGCTGGGTCGTCTTCGCCAGTGACGATGAGCAAGCCGAAGACGAAAACAACGCAGCGACCTCTGGCCAGGACCAGGCAACTGAACTGCCCGAAGCCGAGGGAGACCAACCGTGATCGGCTGCTTCCCAACCCTGCTCGCCGCGTTGGTCCTCATGCTCACCGCGACCCTGCTGCCCGGTTGTGCCAGCAACCCCAATCAGGGGTATAGCTTTGATACGACCTTCGATGAGTCCATCAAGACGATCGCCATCCCGATCTTCCGCAACGAGACCACCTCGCGGGGCATCGAGGTCCAACTCACCGAAGCGATCATGAAGCAGGTCCAGCAACGCACCCCGTGGCGACTCGCCCCGCCCGATCGGGCGGACAGCACGCTCGTCGGCGTGGTCACCTCAACAGAGCTGCGGGCCCTCTCAGACGACCCCCAAACCGGTCTGGTGCAGGAACAGGCGGTGCGGATCACCATCCGGTTCGAGTGGCGGGACAACCGATCTGGCGATGTGCTCGTCGCCCGAGACCGCTACAGCGCCTCAGCCGTCTTCTCGCCGGCACGCAATGTGGGGGACCGGCTCGAAATGGGACAGCGGAACGCGATCGAGGAACTGGCCAGCGATCTGGTCTCTGAGATGCGTTCAAGCTGGTAGGGCCCCGGAAATCACCCCAAAGCCGATCCCAACACCCCCTGAGTGCGTACAGACATGCAGGGTTCATCGCGCGCGGTGCGCTATGATCTGTTTGCAGAGCACCGTTCTCGTGCATTCAGGCCTATATCCGGAAATAACCAGCCAGTTTCATCCGATGTTCTGAGTACGAGGAAGCACGAATCTCACGCCCGCCGGTAGAACAAAGCCGGATCCGAAGCACGCACACGGGCGAAAGCAACCACGAACCACCATGACTGATCAGAATAAAAACAACGACCAGAAGCCCACCGACCCCAAGGGCAACAAGCCCCCAACCCCGCCAAAGCCGCAGGGGCGAGGGATGTTCGGCTTCTTCGCACTCATGCTCATGGTGCTCATGCTTGTCATGTTCCTCTCCTCAGCAGAGAAGGGCAGCAAGATCTCCTACGCCCAGTTCGAGACCTCGTATGTGCAGGGCAACATCAAGCGCGATAGCGTCATCCTGCACGACAACGCCATCACCGCCATCGAGCGCCAGCCCGAGGTCGATAGCAACAACAGCGAACGCGCCGTCCGCGTCCCGCTCAACAACGCCTCACGGGCCGTCGTCGCAAACAAGCTCGACAAGCTGACCGACGGCGAGTTCGAATCGCCCGCGCCCTCGGGCTTCGTCAACTTCCTCTACATGTTCGGGCCCGTCCTCCTGCTCGTTGGGCTCATCTGGTTCATGCTCGCCCGTGGCATGCGTGCCGCCGGCGGCGGCGGCGGGATGATCGGTTCCTTCGGCAAGTCCCGCCACAAGACCATGACCAAAGAGATGACCGGCATCACCTTCAAGGATGTCGCCGGCATCGAAGAAGCCAAGTCCGAAGTCACCGAGATCATCGAGTTCCTCAAGAACCCCAAACGATTCACACGACTCGGCGGCCGCATCCCCCGGGGCGTCCTCCTCGCCGGTCAGCCCGGCTGCGGCAAGACACTCCTGGCCAAGGCCATCGCCGGCGAGGCCGATGTCCCATTCTTCAGCATCAGTGGCTCCGACTTCGTCGAGATGTTCGTCGGCGTCGGTGCCTCACGCGTCCGCGACCTCTTCAAGCAGGCCAAGGACTCGGCACCCTGCATCATCTTCCTCGACGAAATCGACGCCATCGGGCGTCGCCGAGGCGGTGGCTTCTCGGGCGGCGGCAACGACGAGCGTGAGCAGACACTCAACGCCATCCTCGTCGAGATGGACGGCTTCGGCTCAGGCGACGGCGTCATCGTCATCGCCGCAACCAACCGCCCCGATGTCCTCGATCCCGCACTCATCCGACCGGGCCGCTTCGATCGCCAGATCATGGTCCCGCTGCCAGATGTCGCGGGTCGCCTGGAGATCCTCAAGGTCCACGCCAAGAAGGTCAAGCTCGGCCCCAATGTCGACCTCGAGAAGATCGCCCGCGGCACCCCGATGTTCAGCGGTGCCGACCTGGCCGCCATCATCAACGAGGCCGCCATCTCCGCGACCATGCTCGACAAGGAGTTCATCGAGCACGAGGACCTCGAAGAGGCCCGCGACAAGGTCAAGTTCGGCCGCGCCAACAAGTCACGCGTGCGTGAGAAGGACGAGAACAAGCTCGTCGCCTACCACGAGGCCGGCCACGCCGTCCTCCAGGCGCTGCTCAAGGACGCCGACCCGCTCCACAAGGTCACCATCATCCCCCGCGGCCAATCCGGCGGCGCGACATTCTCGCTCCCCGAAAAAGACCGCATGGGCTACGGGCTCAAGTGGCTCCACGCCACCATGCGTGTGATCTGCGGCGGACGCATCGCCGAGGCCAAGGCCATGGACGATGTCAGCTCCGGCGCATCCTCCGACATCCAGCAGGTGACCCGCCTCGCCCGCGCCATGATCCTCGAATGGGGCATGAGCAGCAAGCTCGGCTTCATCAACTACGCCGGTCAGGACACCCGTGAGATGTACATCCCCGAGAAGGATTACTCTGATGACACCGCCCGGGTGATCGACGAGGAAACCCGCCGCATCGTCGACGAGGCCTACGCCGACGCCGAACGCATGCTGCTGGACAACTGGGAGAAGGTCGAAGCCGTCGCCCAGGCCCTGCTCAAGTACGAGAACCTCACCGCCGACGAGGTCCACAAGCTCATGCGAGGCGAATCGCTGGGCCGCTCCACCGTCGCCGACCTGCTCGGCTCGGGCACCTCGGGCCCCGCCAAGGGCAACAAGCCCGCAGAGCCCAAGCCCGTCGAAGACGGCGAGACCGACATGCCGGGCGATACCGTCCCGGACCCGGCGTAAATGCAATCCAAACGAGAACTCAAGCCCGGCGAATCGCCGGGTTTTTGAATGCCTCCAGCGATCTCCCCGGGCACCATCGAGGTCCGCTTTCACCGAGACTTCAGCGATCAGCAGGTGGGAGAGATACTCGAAACGATCACGAACCATCCATCACTCGCGTGCGTGCGTGGGTTCGCGGTGACCTATCAAGGCCGCCTCATACCGCGATAGTTCCCGCTTCGTCTCTGCGTCCTCTGACATCCGGCGTTGATCAGATCACTCACACACCCATCGCCACGATCGCATCCGCCAGCTTCACGAAGCCCGCGCGATCCGCGCCCGCGCCGTAGTTGACGATCCCGTTCTCCTTGGGCGCGTGCTCCACGCACTGCTCATGGATCTGCACCATCACCTCGCGGAGCTTCTCGAGCGAGCGTTCTTTGGACCACGCGTCGTGGGCCGCGTTCTGATGCATCTCGAAGCACGAAGTCGCCACCCCGCCCGCGTTGGCCGCCTTGCCCGGGCCGAAGGTGGCCCCGCTGTCGTGAAACAGCACCCGCGCCCCGTGCGTGCAGGGCATGTTGGCCCCCTCGGCGATGAAGGTGCACCCGCGATCAAGGATCCGCTTGGCATCGTCCTCCTCGATCTCATGCTGCGTCGCGCACGGCAACGCCACATCGTGATCGACATGCGACCAGGGCTTGTCCTCGCTGTAGAACGAACAGCCATCGCCCGACCAGTCCTTGAGCCGCCCGCGTTGCACCTCTTTGTACTCGACCAACTCCTTGAGCTGCTCTTCCGTGAAGCCCTTCTCGCAGATCAACGCGCCGCCCGAATCTGAGAGCGACACAACCTTCGCGTCCTTCTGGTGGGCCAACTCCGCGGCATACAGCGCCACATTGCCCGCACCCGAGATCGCGATACGCTTGCCCTCAATCTTCTCGCTGCGGTGCTTCATCATCTCCTCAACAAAGGTCACCGCGCCGTACCCCGTCGCCTCGGTCCGCCCGAGCAAACCGCCCAGCCCGATGGGTTTGCCCGAGAGCACGCCATCACGCTGCTTGGTGATCTTCATGTACTGCCCGTACAGGAACCCCAGCTCACGCCCGCCCACACCCATGTCACCCGCGGGGACATCCACATGCGGGCCGATGTGCCGGTGCAGCTCACGCATGAACGCCTGGCAGAAGCGCATGACCTCGTTGTCGCTTCGACCCTTGGGGTCGAAGTTGCTCCCGCCCTTGCCGCCACCGATCGGCTGCCCGGTCAACGCGTTCTTGAAGCACTGCTCGTACGCCAGGAAGTGCAGCGTGTCCTCGTCAACCGTCGGGTGGAACCGCAGCCCGCCCTTGTAGGGCCCCATCGCGTTGCAGTGCTCGATCCGCCACCCGAAGTTCAGCTCAACCTCGCCGTCGTCGTTGACCCATTCCACCCGAAAGCGGATCACCCGGTCCGGGATCAGCAAACGCTCGAACACGCGGGCCTTGCGGTAAGTCTCGTTCTCCGCGATGATCGGCTCCACCGATTCCGCGATCTCCTCAATCGCCGACCGGTACAGCTTGCCCGGCTCGATCGCATCGATCAGCCCGCCGATATTGAGTTCCGCATTTGCAGTTGTCATGAAATCCCCTGTATCTGATAGCCCCGAGAGTCCGAACCCACACGCATGACCACGCTTTCGATCAACGCCGATGAACAGACGCGTACGCAGACATCGAGTCTCAACGATATCACCGTCACCCCAGCCCAAGATCCCACGCTGGGCCGAATCTGGCAGCTCCGCGCGGTCCAGGTACTCCCTCAACCCCGCGAAAGCGTTTTCCCCTTCTTCGCAAACGCACACAACCTCGAAAAGCTCACACCAAGCTTCCTCAAGTTCCAGGTCCTCACGCCCAAGCCCATCGAGATGAAGTCCGGGGCCGAGATCCGCTACCAGCTCAAAGTCCGAGGCATCCCCATCAAATGGAAAACCTCCATCCTCGACTGGGACCCGCCCCACCAGTTCGTCGACAACCAGGACACGGGCCCATACGCCCTCTGGCACCACACCCACACCTTCGAGCCCACCGAAGACGGCACCGGCACCATCTGCACCGACACCGTCCGCTACAGACCCAGGGGCTGGGTGCTCGCCCCGCTCGTCAACAGGTTCTTCGTCCAGCGCGATGTGGTCAACATCTTCCGCTACCGCTTCAAGAAGCTCGAAGAGATCTTCCCGCCCAGCCCATGACAGCCAAACAAAACAACCCCGCGCCGAAGCGCGGGGTCGGTGGTCTGCATCGAGTTGTCCAGCCCGATCAGCGGCTCATGCGCCGGCGAACACCCATCACGCCCAGCAGACCCAGTCCCGTCCAAGCCGCAGGGGGCAGAGGAACAACCGAGACCTGGGCCATCATCGAGGTCATGACGAGCTGATCATTTGCGGTGGAGGATCTAGGGGCGGTCGAAAGGATGTTCTGCTGTGCATTGCTGGGAATGTTGGCATAGTCGATGGACCAGTAGTTGAATCCATCGAAGTTCGCCTGCCCGATCAGGTCCGCGCTCAGATCAAGCGGTCCCGAGGCCTCCCAGAAACCCTGATCGAAATCATCATTGGCCATTGAGTAGGTCCCGTTGTGCAACTGCGCACCCACGATGGTGACCGTGAAATCGACATACGGGCTGTTCGGATGATCAAACGCGCGCCAGATACTCTCGCCACCGGCAATGTCAAGGATGGATGTATCGATCGTGAGACTGCCCGTAGCGCTGGCGTTGCTGCCGCTGATACCCTCCCAGACTATGTCGAAGGTGACAAAGTCAGCCAGTGCGACCGAGCTCGTGATGGCCGAAGCAGCGATGGCCGCTGAAACGGTAAGTGTGCGATGGTTCATGTTTGGTTCCCTCTCCTCTTCTCATATTCAAATGGACTCATGCCCAAGTGAGCCGGCCTGAGTCCAAGAATCAATCACCCTCAAACGAGGGGCATGAGGGGTATGCTACCCATATTTTCCCAGAAATGTAAGAGGGTTCGTAAAAAATAACAACCGGGGACGAAGATATCCGCCAGGCCTGTCGTCCGATAACAAGTCGCAGACCGACCCCACAGGTGCTCTTTGCGTTCCAAGCCGACCAACAGCCCCGGTCGTCATTCACGCCAGCACCGATCCACGCCACGCCCGTGCACCACGCAGGCATCTCGAACAGCACTTCGTGCCCGAATGATCAGCCCCGATGAACCATGTCCCCCCGCGCGAGGTATGACTCGGGTATGAAGAAACCGCTGTGCATCGCCATGCTGGTACTGATCGCCACGGTCGTGACGCTCGTGCTCGTCTGGCCCAGCTCGACCGCCAACGACCGCTGGGACGACGAAGCACAGCAGCTCACCATCGAGCGCGCCCAGCCGATCATCCGAGCGATCGATGCGTACCGCGTGGATCACGCCGACGAACCCGATTCGCTCGACGAGCTGGTCCCCGAATACCTCGACGAACTCCCCGCACCACTCGTCGGCGGGCAGGCGTGGGAGTATTACAACACAAGGCGCAGCTACGAGCTCACGGTGCCCTCATCCAACCCGGAGCCGCCCTCATTCCTCTGGATGATGATCTTCGGCCCATCCTTCGACGACCGCTACTTCGTCTACTACAAGAGCCAAGACACATGGGGCATGGCTGATTTGTAATCGCTACGACCTCTCATCAGGTTCTTCGAGCCCTTCGCGATCTTCGCGTTCAACCCAAATCACCCCTCTGCGCCCTCCGCGTGACCTCTGCGTCCTCTGCGTTCCAAGCCAAAGACCACCCGGCCGGTACTCACGCCCCCATCTACTCGGCTGCCCGGAGCGTGCCGCGGATGTCCGTGCCCCCGGCCACGGTGTTGAAGACCGTGCCGTACTTCTGCACATTCTGATGCAGCAGATCCAGGCGATGCTCCGGCTCGTCGCTCGTCACCACGATCTCATACTCGATATCGATCAGCTTCGGCGGCGTGTCCTGCCGCTTGGCTCGGAGCGTGATGTCAACGCCCCGGATATCCATCTGCAGGATCGGCATCACCCGCTCGATCCCCTTGATCATGCACGCCCCCAACGCCCCCAGCAAAAGCTCAGCCGGGTTGAACGCATCAGACCGCCCACCAAGATCGGTATCCAGCGTGATCGATGCATCCTTACACGACGCGGTGCTCCCATGAGCATCAACGCGATGCGCACGAACCGTGAACTCCATCATGTCATCATCCTTTCACTGAAACCAGCCGCCGGGTGCCCTGCTTTGGTCCGCCACAGGCGGACAAAGCAGTATCCAGCACTCCTCTGCGCCCTCTGCGTGACCTTCGCGTCCTCTGCGTTCAAAAACAAACGCCAGCCGCACCTGTTACTCATTGCACGATTCGATTCTAAGCACCACTATTTCCAGGGTGACTAAATCACCCCACGCACAGAAAGCGCCGGGTCGAATGAGACCCAATCAACCTGAAGCCGGGATTGCCACTCTGCGAGTTCGTCAGACGCTTCTGTACATACAACGATCTGCACACGGTCTCCAGCATCAACGCAGATCGCCCAAAGCAGCTTGGATCGAGCGAAAATCCCACGTCTCCGCTGCAGCCTGATGTTGCAGGCAATCAACTGACCCTGCACTGTGTGGTCATTTATCGTGATGTCGTGCGACCCATTCGTCAGCTTCTGAACTCGTACGACTCGCGTACGGCTTTTCTCTGTGAAGTAGCGGACAAAGCTCGTAAGAATCCAGAGCAGCCATCCAACGATGAGCAGTGGGTAGGGCAATACAGAGATCATCAGATTCAACATCGGGACCGTCGTGTTTGGCCACACCGAACCGATCAGCTGAATGCTGATTCCAATGATGATGATGGCGAGCATAAACGCGGTAATGACACTGCCAGCACCAGCCAAAATCCGCTCGCGATCAAAGACCTGCCGTAGAATATAAATATCCGGCTCGATCTCATCGGGTGCAAAAGGTGGGGGCGATAGACAAGCAAGCTTTGAGATTCTCATTCAGATGCTCCCTGTCTCAAATCCAGCAAGTCATCCGACAAGCAAGTTCATACACACTCTTCGAGCCCTTCGTGATCTTCGCGTTCAACCCAAATCACTTCTCTGCGCCCTCTGCGTGACCTTCGCGTCCTCTGCGTTCAAAAACAAACACCAGCCGCGTCCAATCACTCCGCCAACTTACTCTTCGAAGAGGGCCGTCCCGCTCGCCAACTCCCGCGGCGTGCCTTCCACTCGCTTGGGACCGTCGAGCGACTTGCCGCCCTCGTCAACCGCCTCCTCGTCCAGCGCGATGTGATCAACATCTTCAAGTACCGCTTCCAGCGCCTCGAAGAGATCTTCCCACTACGCGACTGAGCTGATCTAGCGCCGCCGACGCGCCGCCATCAGTCCGCACGCGCCAAACAACGCCAGCGTGCCCGGCGACGGGACCCAGTACTGGATGTACAACACCGACCCGTCCATCAGCGTGGCCTCGGCCCCGCCCGGGTTATCAACGACAGTGTCATACAGCTCGACCTCGAACACCCCGTCCTGCCCCTGCAGGAAGTGGAAGCCCAGGCCGCCCCAGAAATCAACCATCGGCACAAACGACTGCCCCTGCCCCGGCCCGTCGTTACTTCCAAAGAGCGACGTGTCGTAGCTCTCCCCGTTGCTCGATCGGAACTGCATCCGCAGGTCACCCAGCCACGAGTCCCCGATGGTCTCCACCTGCAGGTTCCACCCGATCCCGTGAATGTCCGAGTTCGCGAACGCCACCGCATCGAGCACCTGATCCACGCTCTGCCCCAGCCCGTCGTACGCGCTGAGACCCGAGATATCGATCGTGGTGCTCGCTAACCAATGATCGCCGTAGCCCACCGAATGATCGCACGCATCGCACGCCATAGTTTGCCCAGCGAACACACCCAGCCCGATTACCAATCCTGCAAACTTCATCAACCCATCTCCTACATACAACATGCTATATAAACCACGAAGAGCATAACGCATCGCGTGGAAAACGAAAAGCAGGAAATCGAAACGAGAAGAGAAACCACAGGCCCAGAGGCCAAGTGCCCATCACTCCTCAAACTTACTCCTCGAAGAGGGCCGTCCCGCTCGCCAACTCCCGCGGAGTCCCCTCCACCCGCTTGGGACCGTCGAGCGACTTGCCGCTCTTGGCACCCGCGTCCTCAAACTTCTTGAGTGTCGGCATCATGCGTGAATCGATCGAACCAACCAGTTTGTTGTACCGATCCACACTCTGCCGGATCGAATCGCCCAGCTTGCCCGCATGCTCGAAAGCCGTCGCCGCACGATCGTGCAACTCCTTGCCAAGCTCAAACAACTCCGCGGCTTGCTCCGTCAACGCATGCTCACGCCACCCGACCGCCACCGCACGCAACAACCCAATCAGCGTGCTCGGCGAGGCCAGGATCACCCCCTGCTGCGCCGCGACATCCAGCAGATCCGGGCGGCGCGACAAAGCCGCGTCAATAAAGTGATCGCCCGGCACAAACATCACCACGAACTCGGCGCTCTTGCCGTCGAACATCGACCAGTACTTCTTGTCCGCCAGTTTTTTCACCTGCTCAAAGGTGTGCCGTGCAAAGCGCTCCATCTGCTCCTCGCGGATCTCGTCAGTGGGGGCGTTTACCGCCTCGATATACGCGTTGATGTTCGCCTTGGCATCGACCACGATCACGCGCTCATTGGGAAGCGTGACCACCATGTCAGGACGCAGCAGCTGCCCCTGCTCATCCCGCACGGAGGTCTGCTCGCTGAAGTCGCAGTAGCTCGTCATCCCAGCCAGCTCCGCGACCCGCCGCAGCTGGATCTCGCCGTACTGCCCCCGCACCTCGGGGCGCGAGAGCGCCTTGGTCAGCCGCGCCGTTTCTTCCTTGAGCGATTCATTGCTGGCGCTACTCGCCTTCACCCGCTCATCGAGCTGCGTGATCTGCTCGCGCGTCTTGTGCAGCGTCTCGCTGATCGGCTTGACCATCGCTTCGATCGCCTGCTTGCGCTTATCCAGCTCGGCCTGCGACAGCGAATCCGCGTCCTTGAGCCGCTCGGTGATGAACTTGCCCAGCGCCTCCTGGTTCGACTTGAGCGTCCGCGACCCCAGCGCCTCGAACTGCTGCACCAGCTGCTCACGATTGGCCTTGAACTCCTCGATCAGCTTGGCCCCCGCATCCAGCCGCTCAACCAGCTTCGCCTGCTCCACCGACAGTTCCGTTACCCGCTGCGACGACGCCTCCGCCTGCGCCCGAGCCAGCTCCAACTCCCGGCGTGCTTCTTCAAGATCGCCCATCAGATGGGCGTTTTCATCCGCCAGCCGATCCTGCTCCCGCTGAGCCGCGTTGGCCGCAGCCCGGGCCTCGCTCCCGCTCCGCACCAGCACGAACACCCAGCCGCCCAAAGCCAGCACCAACACGCCCAATACGACATTCGCGATTTCCATGTCAGGAGTATATCAGGGTGTGCCCGTGCGCGTGTCTGTGCTCTTATATCATCCACGGCCCATGCCTCTCACCGACGCCATCCATGACGCGCTCCACGCCGCAGGGTTCACCGCCGCCATTCGCACCACGCGCACCCTCTCCGCCGACACCCACCAGCAGGTCATCGCCCTCACCCTCGACGACAGCTCATCGCTTGTCACCAAGCTGACCCCCCATGATTCGGGTGATCGCCTCCACGCCGAGGCCGATTCGCTCAGCGCCCTGAGCAAGCCGGGCATCCTGCTCGTCCCCCGGGTGCACGCACTCCGCGACACCGATACACACACCGCCTTGCTCATGGACCAGCTCGAGCCCGCATCAGACGCGGACGACGGCACCTGGGCCCGGTTCGGACGCGACCTCGCCGCCCACCACCAAGCAACCCCGACCGCACCCTTCGGCTGGCACCGCAACAACTTCCTCGGCCGAACCCCACAACCAAACGCCGACTCCGACGACTGGGTGGACTTCAACGCCACATCCCGCATTGGCTGTCAAGTCGAGCTCGCCAAGATCCACGGCCATCTCACCGCCCGCGAGTCAGAACCCCTGCAACGCGTCATCGACCGCCTCCAAGACCTCATCCCACGCCACCCCGCCCCCGCCCTGATCCACGGCGACCTCTGGTCCGGCAACGCCATCGCCACCGTCGACCCCGACACGAACACCCCCCGCATCGCCGTCATCGACCCCGCCGTCTCCATCGGCGACCCGTGGGCCGACATCGCCATGATGCAACTCTTCGGCGGCTTCCCAAAGCCCTGCCTCGACGCCTACATCCTCGCCAACCCCGACCACGACCGCCTCGAATCCCGCATCGGCGTCTACCAGCTCTACCACATGCTCAACCACCTCAACATCTTCGGCACCAGCTACAAACACGCCGCCCTGTCGATCGCACATCAACTGCTCGCGATCTGATCCCCTGTGGCTGCATCCAAACAGAACCGCCACCATGTCCCCCGTCCTGGCCCTCATTCATCGGGAACATGCTCGTCATAGGCGCGTGATCAAGGTGTTCAGTCGGTATCAGCCCATGAATCCGGCTGCTCGAAACGATGGTGCGCATCGGCCCCGATCAGCGTGTGGTCGATGTCTCTGCCCAAGACCCCGTCCATGGTGTATTCGAGTCCAACGCCGAAGACCGGTTCGAAGGCGTTTCTTCGAGCATATCGAAAGACCGACCCATCGACCAGCGCTACTGAAGTTGCATACCGCTGCGTTTGTCCCGCATCAATCCAAAAGAGCGATTCTGAACTCTTCGGGATACAGAATCCCAGATTCTCATACAGTAAGGATTTTGACGAGGGATACCGTACACTCGAAAGAGGCATCGCAGCTGCTGTGGCATTGTGCAACCGGGACCCTCGCGCGAGTGATTGCGGTGTGAGATGGAATGCCGCGCTCAGGTCATACCACGGCTGGCGTCGAAAACCATCAATACTCGGTGATGCATCCGGCCAATCAGGAGCAGCAGGGTCATATGCCGGCTGATCAGGGCAGGTCATCGATTCGCTCCACAGATCGCCTGACCAATACTCAGGCATGAGATCCGCCCAATGACCAAGGTAAAGCCCATAGACACCGCCTACGGCGATCTGCTCCCGGGCGGGATTGTTCACAATCGACTGGGATGAGCCCGCATAGGGAACAAAGCCCCTGTTCGAAGAGACGTACAACTCATTTGCCTGAGAAGCGTTACGCATGTGAACGACGCACTTGAGTTCTACCTGTCGCTGCCGGATGCTTTGGAGGGCGGGAAGCAGAATGGCCATGAGAATCGCGAGAATGCCGATTGAGACAAGTAGTTCGACAAGGGAAAATGCACGGCTGGAATGGTTGAGGAATAAGTTTTTCATTTTTTTGCCCATTGCCCATTGCCCATTGCCCATTGCCCATTGCCCATGTTATTGTTACTACTCGCAAATGAGTCTACTTGATTGGAGAAACTGAGATGCCAAATTTTGCGAAGTATACCGCACTAACCTGCCTTGCCGCAACAATTTCGATTGCTGTTGGGCAAACGAGTATCTGCTTTGAATACGGGCGAATCGCAACCGATCAGCCTCCTGCCTTGCAGCCTCCTGGAGCAGCTTGTCTTACATATGTGACCTGCCCAACCGGATTCCGTTGCCTGACAGGACGAGCAGACAAGAAAGTGTCAAATCCATTTACAGCATCGCATGCTTGCCAGACTTGGGCGGGAGCAGCTGGCGGTACTCCTCCGAATTGCTTTGGTGGCACACCAGTTACACCCCCAACTGGAAATCCTTCTGTAACAGTGCCGGATCAGACCTGCTCCGGCGGTTGCCTCGAGAGCCCTCCGGAGTAACTGCGAGTGTCTGCAATAAACTTGTTTAGAGTTTCCGCGGTATGCGTGTCTGCATTGATTGTGAATGCATATGGGGACCCGCTGCAGGTTCGCGAGGCGATAAAAAATCAATACTCCGATGTAGATATGCTTACAATGTTCGCCACCTCGACTGAGCAAGAGAGGCGACTGCAAATCTCTGCCGCGAAGGATGGTAGATACGCATTTGTGCAGTATGATAAGCAGCTTTTTCTGAGTACCTATGGCAATAACCGAGATGTTGATAAAGAGTGGGAGCAAAGGCCTGTCCATTTTGATTACTACGATGGATCAAATCAGTTGCTCGCTGCTGCTCCGCACGATTTTGCCAGGCTCTATGTAGAGCACGAGCTGGAACGCCCCATGGAATTAGGAGAGTCATTGCAATCAAAGCACTGCATTTGGCCCCTGCTTCCAGCTCTTGCTCAGGAAGGGCAAATCGATACCTTTGGGAATGATGAGCATGTCATTCGAGTGTCATCTCTTGATCTTCGAGTGTATCTGAATGCAAGCAACCAAGTGTTGAAGGTGACTTGGGGTGAAGATCGGTTTCCTGATGTGCCCGCGGTGGTTCTTGAGTTTGCCGGTTACGCCGAAGGAGAGATCTATCCCTCTAAGATGGTGAGATCATTTGGGTTCGGTCAGGCAGGCACATCCGAGAGGTCAGCATCGCACGAACACTACGATGTGTCATTTGAGTTTGATCCAGAATTGGTTGAGGCGAACCTTGGCTTCACTGATGATTCGCAAAAGTACAGTCGAAAAGTTGCAAGCACAGACAATGTATATGACGCAGATGGCAATCTGTTGTACAATGAGAAGGAGATGGAGGCCGAGTACCTTGCCGCGATCAAAGACTCTGGTCCTGGGCAATGGCGATTGGTACTGCTTGTCGGGGTGGGCTGCTTAGCCATTGGTTCAGCGGTGATACTGAAGATGAAGAGGGCGGCATGATTTCTCGTGCAAAATACCTCATCATCCGCTGTGAGCCCGTATTGCGAATGCTCCTCGGCGTCTTCTTCCTCGTCGTGGCCGCACTGAAGTTCACACAGACAACCACCACGCAGCATGGCTTTGAAGTGGGCGTACACGCATTCGCGTCAGTGATCGAGCGCGGCGGAGTGATACCGGCAAATCTCGCACTCTTCACCGCGATCACCGTACTCGTGGTCGAGGTTGTCATCGGGCTCGGACTCCTCTCACACCGAGCGGTCAAGACCTGGGCAGCCACCACAATCGTCTTCCTCTTCCTCATGACCGCCTATCTGCTCTTCCTCCAACTGCGTGGCAAAACCGAGGCCTGCGGCTGTCTGGGGCAGTGGGATACATCGATCCCGATCAGCATCCTGAGAAACGCTCTCCTCTCCATTGCTTGTATGCCTTCATTGATGGCGAAGTCCACAGCAGTTGAGCACGCCCCCGAAGCACTTGAGGTCGCTGGCTAAACAGCCCTTTGGCTGCAGCGGGTAATGCCTGCCAACTTGGCACCCCCAACCCCCGTTCAACCCCCCCTGACACCATCCCAAGCCCCCAACGCCCCGAATTCCACCGAATTCACACCCTCCCGCCCCTCCACAATGGCACGCCCTTTGCCCTATGTACGGGCACATGATGGTCTCACCGACCCATCCCGACGCCGCCAACCCCAACGGGCGACTCAACCTCCTGCTCTCCTACGCGGGCTGGCAGGAGACCCCTTGGGTGGACCGGCTCCCCGCCATGCTCACGCCCATGGGCATCAACTCCCATGTCGCCAACTCGCTCAGCGGGGCCCAGCGGGTCATCGAGGCCAACCCGATCCACATCGCCGTCGTCGACCTGGCCCTGCCCCTCGACGACGCCGGGGCCGCCACCGCCGAGGAAGCCGGCACCCGCATCCTCAACCTCCTCGCCCGCCTGGCCTCGCCGCCGCCGACCGTCGTCATCAAACGCCGACGCACCGCCCGCGACGATGCCCGCGAGATGAACGCCGCCCTCCGCAGCGGCGCCTTCGCCGTCGTCGACCGACCCATCGCCCAGCGCGACATCGAATCACTCCTCGATGTCCTCCGACGCTGCATGAGCCGCCATTACAAAAACCGCTGGCCCGGAGCCAGCCCGTAACCCCTCCTCCCTCGCCCCGGCGGGGGAGGTGTCCCGCAAAGCGGGACGGAGGGGGTCTCCCGATCCCCACCAAACCGTTTCACACAACACTCAACCTCAAAGAGAGTTTCAACAGGAGATCCAAACCATGGCAACCAAAACCAAGAAGAAAGTCGCCGTCCGCCCCCTGCACGACAAGATCCTCGTCGAGCGTGATGAGGCCGAAACCGTGACCAGCGCCGGCATCTACCTCCCCGAATCCTCAACCGAGAAGCCCCAGTTCGCCACCGTCCTCGCCGTCGGCGAAGGCACCCTCAACGATGCCGGCGACCGCATCCCCCTCGATGTCAAGCCCGGCGACCGCATCATCCTCTCCAAATGGGGCGGCACCGAACTCAAGCTCGACGGCGAAGAGTACCTCATCATCAACAGCTCCGATGTGCTGGCAATCGTCGACTGATCGGGTCAGGCAATGGGAAACAGGCAATAGGCAATAGAAATACCTGTTGCCAACCCCTCTTCCCCATTGCCTATTGCCCATTGCCTATTGCCTCATATCCCGAGGACGCACGATGAACCAAGATCAGTTACGACAAGCCCTCAACGAACTCAACGGCGAACGCGACGCACACTTCGCCCTCGCGGGCATGCACGAGTCGGCGTCCGTCCTCACCATACCCAAAGCCATGCTCATCCCCGAAGAGACCGACAAACTCGTCAAAGTCACCGACGGCAAGAGCGTGTTCATCATCGAAGCCGAACGGATCGCCTACATCCGCATCGGCCTGTAAACAAAGTCCACAGTGGGACGGGCTTCCAGCCCGTCTCCCAAACAACGGCTCAGGCGCTCGCCAGAGCCGCACAACAACCAGAACCGGCAGGGTAGCAGGCCCCATTGCCTATTGCCCATTGCCTATTGCCTATAGGAGATTCCCATGGCAGCCAAACAAATCGCATTCAACACCGACGCACGCGAGCGCATTCTCCGCGGCGTCCAGAAACTCGCTAACGCCGTCAAGGTCACACTCGGCCCGTCCGGCCGCGTCGTCATCCTCGAGAAATCCTTCGGCTCACCGACCGTCACCAAAGACGGCGTCTCCGTCGCCAAGGAAATCACACTCGACGACCCGTTCGAGAACATGGGCGCTCAGATGGTCAAGGAAGTCGCTTCCCGCGCCTCGCGCGAAGCAGGCGACGGCACAACCACCGCCACCATCTACGCCGAGTCCATCTTCACCGAAGGCCTCAAGAACATCACCTCCGGCGCCAACCCCAACCAGATCAAGCGCGGCATCGACATGGCCGTCGCCGCACTCATCGCCGAACTCCACAACATGTCCAAGCCCATCAAGGACTCCAAGGAAATCGCACAGGTCGGCACCTGCAGCGCCAACCAGGACGCCGAGATCGGCAAGATCATCGCCACCGCCATGGACAAGGTCGGCAAGGACGGCGTCATCACCGTCGAAGAGGGCAAGTCCCTCGAAACAGAAGTCGAACTCGTCGAGGGCATGCAGTTCGATAAGGGCTACCTCAGCCCACACTTCGTCACCGACCCCGCCACCATGGAGGCCGTCCTCGACAAGCCATACATCCTCATCCACGAGAAGAAGATCTCCAACGCCAAGGACATCCTCCCCATCCTGGGCAAGGTCGCCGAGTCCGGCAGCCAGCTCCTGATCATCGCCGAGGACATCGACTCCGAAGCGCTCGCGACACTCGTCGTCAACAAGCTCCGAGGCACCCTCAAGGTCGTCGCCGTCAAGGCACCCGGCTTCGGTGACCGCCGCAAGGAACTCCTCCAGGACATCGCCATCCTCACCGGTGGCACCGCCGTCATGGACGAACTCGGCATCGACCTCGAGAAGCTCGAACTCTCCGAACTCGGCCGCGCCAAGAAGATCACCGTCTCCAAGGACAACACCATCGTCGTCGAAGGAGCCGGCACCAGCTCGGACATCAAGGGCCGCATCGACATGATCCGCAGCCAGATCGAGCACTCCTCATCGGACTACGACAAGGAGAAGCTCGAAGAACGCCTCGCCAAGCTCGCCGGCGGCGTCGCACAGGTCAATGTCGGCGCAGCCACCGAGGTCGAAATGACCGAGAAGAAGGCACGCGTCGAAGACGCACTCCACGCCTGCCGCGCAGCAGTCGAGGAGGGCATCCTCCCCGGCGGCGGCACCGCCGTCCTCCGCGCCCGCCGCGCACTGACCGCCCTCCGCAAGAAGGCATCAGGCGACGAACGCATCGGCATCGACATCATCAGCCGCGCAGTCGCAGCACCGATCAAGCAGATCGCCAAAAACTGCGGCCTCGACGGCTCCGTCATCGCCTCCAAGGTCGAAGAGTCCGACGATAACACCTTCGGCTACAACGCCCTGACGCACGAATACGGCGACCTGGTCAAGATGGGCGTCATCGTCCCCACCAAGGTCGAACGCGTCGCCCTCCAGAACGCAGCCAGCGTGGCAGGCCTCCTCCTGACCACCGAAGCCGCGATCGTGGAACTCAAGGACAAGCCCGTGGGTGCTGGACACTCGGGCGAGGACTTTGATTACTAATCATATAGTTTAACTCGAGTTTGCCGAAAGGCTTGCTCGGGTATTTATGACCAAGAAGAATGACATACTGCTTCACTTTGCAATGGAGCGATGGCGTGACTCAGAAGCTTCAACAGATCGTCTGCACACAAAGTGCGTCGCCTTAGCTACACTAGCGTTAGCACTGACTGCTGCGACGTATTCGCTCCTAGATGTCAGTGTCATAAGTGAGCTCTTTGAGAGAGTCGATGTGTTCATCTACTATCTTTCGGCAGCCCTGTCTGTGTTCGCATCGATAGTGGTCTGGTGTTTCGTGGCCGCAGCAATGCTTCCGCGATCTGAGTATATGAATGTTGCTCCAGTATCACGGTTTGCGAAAAAGTTTGAGTCCAAAGAGTGGACAGCCGATGAGTTGATAGCAGCTATTGTTGAGAAGGTTGGAGACTGCGAGTTGGTCAATCGAGAGATTGATCAGCGTCGAATGCGTCAGTTAAAACACGCTTTCCACTTTGCATTAATTTGCGCTACAGCGGTCTGTCTGTGTGGATTGTTTCGTGATATACTTGCAGCAGGAGGTGTGCTGTGATTTACATGAACGAAGAACGTGAGAACGAAGAAACAAACATCGAGAGCGAGAGGATTACCAAGGGTGGCTGAGGCTTTTGCCAACCAGGGCATTGACAGCGTCTGTCGCTAGCGGCATATGCTGCCGATGCCTGAGTGGCTTAAAGCACCGGATTAATATTCCGGCGTGCTTTCTGAGCACCGTGGGCTCGAATCCCACTCGCCCCGCTGAGCGTCTTCGAAAGATGGTGCTTATCGGTTTTGCATGGCTAGGAGAACTCGTTCCCGCCTCGTGCGTAATTTGGTTTCATGCCCTGAAGTCGGAATAAGACACTTCCTCCATCGTATAGCCAAGCTTGAATGTTCACGCATGGTGTTCCTTCGCAACTCGAAGCGTCGTTGTCGAGAACGGGGCAAGTCCCTTGGTGCTGGAAGCCCAGATAAGTAATTTCAAAATGAGCCCTTGACGGCGTCTGCATTCATAGATTAAGTTGAACAGTATAGCCAGTAAGATACTAATGGGGCGACGCTATGGCCAAAGGCAATATTGAAGAAGAAGCACGTGCCACTGACTCCGCGCAAGAGAGCCCGGTGGTGGCAGGCGATTCTGATGACATGGATGCAGGTGTGGATCAAGAGCCGGCAAGTGATGGCGAAGATCCGATTGATCGGCTCATAACGGCAGTGCAGCAGGATGGCGTCTTCTCTGACTCCAAGTTAAACAAGCCGGTCGCAGACTATGTGCAAGAGCGCATATTGGACTACAAGAATATTCTAGATAAGTATAATATATTTGTCTATTATGATGAGAACCGGTTGACAAGCAGCGATGCGGATAATTTGTATAAGTGCGTGCGGGAGTCGTCCGGTGACAAGCCATTGCTTTTGGTGTTGCATTCAATAGGTGGAAGCATTGAGCCTGCATATTTTATGAGCAAGATTTGTCGCGAGCATACTGATAAAGAGTTTCATGTAGCAGTTCCGCGCAGGGCAAAGTCTGCGGCGACTCTGTTGGCTTGTGGTGCAGATAAAATTCACATGGGGAGCATGAGTGAGTTGGGTCCGATTGATCCGCAAATCAAGGGCTTGCCTGTATTGGCTTTGAAGAGTGCTCTCAAGGATATTGCGGACATGACAGTAGAGGCACCGGGGGCATCAAATTTGTTTGCGACATATTTGTCAAAGGTGCTTAAGCTAGAGCAGTTAGGATACTACGAGAGGGTTGCCGAGTCGGCATGTCAGTATGCTGAGCGATTGTTAAAGGCTAGAAAAAGTAAGCCAGGCCGGGCGCCTGACGAAATATCAAGAGACTTGGTCTATCAATACAAAGATCACGGTTTTGTTATTGATGCCAAAGAGGCCGGCGAGGTATTTGGGGATGGTACAGTGGTGACGGGAACTGAAGAGTATCAATTTTCTGATGCGCTTTACACCACGTTGCGATATGTCGCTATGTGTGTTGATTTGTTGGCTAAAAGAAGGTTCTATTATGTCGGTGATTTGTCGTCAGGTGCAAACACAATGCAGAAGAGATCCTAGCCGGCTGCCTTCTATTCCGCGCCGGGTGCCCTCCTGCTCCCATTCTGTGCCCTCCTCCGATCCACCAAAGGCGGACGAAGGAGGCCGAAGTGCAACCACCCCCGAATCTCCGCCACCCCTGAATCATCAACTCCCGCTCCGGCCTATGCCTACGCTGCCATTGTCCCAGCCCGATTGTGACTCGGAGAGACCATGGCCAGAAAGGCAAACCCACAACGAGCATCCCGCCCATGGGCGATCTCGATGTGCATCACCGCCATGCACTGGGGGAACCTGTTGGGGATGTTCGGCCATCTCACCATCCACGATGGCAAGCTCCTGATTTCAACGGATCGGCACAACAGACTGGAATACCTCCAGCTCCCCACAGGACTCACGACGGCCTACGCGATCCTCTCCGTCATCGGCTGGCTGAGTATCCCTGTTATGCTGATCAGTCTGGTCTACATCCGTGAGAACTTCAACTACACCGATCAGCGATTCAAGAAACGAGCCGGCATCGCCTTCTTCGGTGCCGGCATCGCGTTCATCCTCGGCATCCTGATCGGCAGGTTCTTCGAAGGATTCACAGTGCCATACACCCCATAGACCATCCCCGAATCGCCGGGTGCCCTCTTTCTCCCATTCCGTTCCGGGTGCCCTCCTTGTCCCGTTCTGTGCCCTCCTTCGACTCGAAGAGCGAAGGAGGCCAAAGTGCAACCGCCCCCATCCCTCAAACCCCACCGAAACACGAATCCTAAGATCCCCTTGCCGGCCCGCCACTTCCGTTTTTTGCCTCACAGGTTTATGGAGCCAAGAAGATGAGCCAGATGCAATTCGATATGGATCTCATTTCTCCGGTTGATGAAGACGATCTGGTGGTTGAAGTCGCCAGCGAACATGGCTTGCTGTTCCGCCTGTTCAAGGAAAGGGATGAGAGCACTTACTATGTCAAGCCATTTGATCATGGCGGGGTGCCTGTGGACGCTGCCCAACTTGTAGACCTTGTGAATCAGGCAGTGGAAGTGTGGAAGAGGGCCGAACTGAGATAGTTCGGCGGTTGCCCCGACGGAGCCGGGTGCCATGCTTACACCCTGACGCAGTCAGGGCTTAAGCATGACCTCCTCCCCCGAACCTGCTCAAACTCCGCGTAAGCAGGGCTCCCACCCCAAGAGGGGTTGCAGGGGACCCCTCCCCTGCACACGCAAACCCTACACTCCCCCATGCCCACCATCGTCCGACACAACCCCAGCGGCAAGCACTACATCCTCCTCGGTGCCGGCTACAGCCAGTGGGCCACCGCACGCCCAAACCGATTCTTCGGCGACCTCTTCCCGCTCCAATCAGAAGGCCAGGCACGCCTTGTCTGCCTCTGCGATGCACAGGGAAAGATCGAATGGTCCTACGCCGACCGGATCACCGTGATCGCCGTCGATGACCAATCCCCCCAAGCCGCACTCGCCAACTTCCAGACCCGCCCCCCAATCGAAGACAAATCCAAATAACCCCACCCCGCTTCTCTGCGCCCTCTGCGTTCAGCCGACCCACCAAACGCACCCGCACCTCATCCGCCCCGCAGAATCTTCTCCATCTTCCGCCCCCGCGCCAGCTCATCAATCAGCTTCTCCATCTGCCGACACTTCCGAGTCAACGGCGTCTCGATCTCCTCGATCCGATACCCACAGACCACCCCCTTGATCTCCTTCGCCTTCGGGTTCAGCTTCGCCCGCTTGAAGAACTCCTTGAAGGTCACCTCCTCATCGATCAGGTCCTGGATCTCCTGCGGGCTGAACCCCGTCAACCACCCGATCACCTCGTCAAGCTCCTCCTCCGTCCGCCCGTTCTTCTCAAGCCTGTTCAGATAGAGCGGATAGATCTTCCCAAAGATCATCCCCGCGACGCGTTTGTCATGCTCCGGCGTGGTCGTCGCCATGGCTCACCCCTTCTGGTTGAAGATTTCGCTGATCTCGTCTTTCTGTGCCGCATCCGCACCGCCCTCGGCCTGCTGACCAAGCATCTGCATAAACCGCTTCGTGTCCTCCATCGAGTTCACATGCGGGTACGGCTCATCGGGAACATCAACCCCCAGGAACGCGCAAAGCGGCCCATAGCCGTCCCTGGCCTCGAAGACCAGCAGCCGATCCGCCGCTACCCCCGCGACCACCTCGGCGCAGTGCTGCTCAAAGCAGGCCATCATGTGGTCCCGATCATCCAGGCGATCATCGAACAACCGATTAATGTTCCCCGCGAGCATCGGCCCCATCGGCGAAACGGCAAGCTGCTCATTGACCGTGGGGTTCAGGATGGTCTCGTTCACCGATGTGAACCACTTGCTCGCATCTCGGCGCGTCAGGATCACCTTCGCGTCGGGATAATGCGCCATCAACGCCCGCCAGTGCGTGCACGCCGGCCAGTCCACCGTCGCGTTGTAACCCGCAAACGCCTGATCCCACAGCGAAGGATCGCCCTCAGCTTCCCCTTGCCCGATCCGCGTCCACAGCGCCACCCGCTCCGGGTCGGGCAGCACCTCGCTCATGTGATGACACGGCCCGAACCCGAGCTTCTCCAGCGCCAGCTTGAGCGACGCCGTCCCCGTCCGTCCGTACCCTGCCCCGATGACCTGTAATCCCATGATCTGTCCCCTCTCCATGTGGTGTGTGATTGAGCGGCCAGCGTAACAGAAAACCAATCATCCGGGTAAAACACCCCCTGAATTGTGGTATGCTCACGCTGAATATCACCCATGTACACGAATGGCGCCTGTGTGACATCCACCCAATCCCCGAGTGTCGAGCAGCTCGGCGACACCGCCTTCCTCCGCCAAAGTGCCTCCATCGACGAGATCAACGACCGTGAGGATGATGACATGAAACCAATCATCGTTTCCGAGACGATCAACGCCCCCATCGAGCGGGTCTTCCAGATCGCATCCAACATCCCCGACGCCGCCGAGAACATCGAGGGCATCACCGCCATCGAAACCCTCAAAGAAGCCCCGCCCGCCCCAGACAACAACGGGGTCGTCGGCATGGGCTACACATGGCGCGAAACACGCATCATGCTCGGCAAGAAGGCAACCGAAGACATGTCCATCACCCAGTGGACACCGCCCAACGCCTACTGCGTCGAAGCAAGATCCCACGGCACGCACTACCTCACCGACATCACCTTCGATCAGACCGACGAGCACACCATCCGCATCACCATGTCCTTCAACGCAACACCCGAGTCCTTCATGGCCAAGGTCATGATGAAGGTGTTCGCAGCGATGACCAAGCACCTCGTCAAATGCCTGCAGGCAGACCTCGCAGACATTAAGGTCAAAGCGGAATCAATGAACTGAATCAACCGCTCAGCCCAGGCCCGAATCAGATCTCCTCAATGATTTCCGAGTACGGCAGACGCGACTTGGGCAGCTTGGCATTGTAATCCTTCGATTCGTCATGATACCCGATGGGCACGATCACCAACGAGTGCATCCCCTTCGCATCAAGCCCCAGCTCCTTGTCGAGCAGCTTGGTATCAAACCCCTCCATCGGCGTCGCGTCGATCCCCAGCGCCGACACCCCAAGCAGGAACGAACCCAGGTTCAGATACACCTGCTTGTCGAGCCAGTGCTCCGCATCACCCAGCTGCTCCTTGTGCAGGTTGTAAAACATCTTCCGCCCCTCGTGCATCTTCTCCTTCGATGCCTCCGGTGCGTCATACCGCCCGTCCTGCGCTTCCTGATCGAGGACCGTCTGCAGAAACGCCTCGCTCAGCTCATCACGCGCGGCAAACACAACAACATGCGACGCATTGAGCACCGCGGCCTTGTTGAACGCAAACAAGCCCTCCGTCGCCTTGGCAACACGCGACTTGCCCTCGTCGGTCCCGGCGATCACAAAGAACCACGGCTGCGCATTCGTACTCGAGGCCGAAAGACGCAGTAGTTCCTTGATCTTCACGAGGTCCGCATCGCTGATCTTCTTGCTTGGGTCATACGCCTTGGCGGTGTGGCGTGATTTGGCCGATTGGATGATGTCCTGTTGCATGGCGGTTCTCCTGAGCATGGTGATAGGCAGGGAGGTGAACCAATCCATACCCAACCCTATTCCCAACCATTCGGTCAGAAAGTCATCCAGTGAAGAAATCAGGGAAATCCCGCATAGGCCACGCCTTGTGGCATTGACCCAAGACCCAAGCCGCAGCTGCCTCCATAACGAAACAAGATTCGTACCTGCGTCTCGTCGGCGGCCCAAGAACCAGCTGCGTCTACGCCCGTAAGACCAACACGGACCCCGACGAAATCGACTTCCAAGCCGATTGTTCGTATCATTGTCGTTTTGGTGCGCGTCGCGTCACCGATCTGTTTCACTTCACCCGGAGATCAACCATGTCCCGCATATCTGTTGTCAATCAGCTCGACAAGGAACGCATCCTCAGTTCGCTCTCAATCTCGGGCACGCCGCCCGATTACATCACCCAGATGCTTTCAAGAATGTACTCCGCGATCCCAATTCACCCCACCCAGGTCCCCGAGGAACTCGTGACGATGAACTCCGTCGTCCAGGTCCAGGACCCCGAGACCGAAGAAACCGATATCTACGCCCTCATCTACGCCCAGGACGAGGGCTACCAAGTCGAGGATTGGATCACGGTCGAATCCAAACTCGGCAGCGCCCTCTTCAGCCGATATGTCGGCGATCAGATCGAGATCCCCTCGCGACGAGGCACGCACACCGTGCGCATCACCGATCTCGTCTACCAGCCCGAACGCGCCGGGAACTTCGATTTATAAACATCCAATACGAACAACGATGCTCGGATTGCTCAGCGGCAACCCAGAGTATCCCCGTCGCCCCATGCGCGCCTGATTCTCTGCGCGCCGGGGAGCATGCAGGTGCTCCAGTCACCTGCATGTTTTTTATGTGCATGAAGCCCGCCAGGTGCATGACAGAAACTCGGCTCCCATTCTCATCCCAATTCCCTCGTTGCCAATCGCTCGTGGTTCATCCCCGATCCCATAATCGCGTACTATGCCCGCATGAACATTACCGTCTCAGAAACCATCAACGCCCCGATCGGGCGGGTCTTTGCGACCGCGAGCGATATCCCCAACGCCGCGAGCTTTATCAAGGGCATCGAGATGGTTGAGACGCTCAGCGAGGCCCCGCCGGCTGATGACAACCTCGGGCTTGTGGGTTTGGGCTACACCTGGCGTGAAACACGCATCATGTTTGGGCGAAAGGCGACCGAGGATATGGCGATCTCCCGGTGGGCCCCGCCGAACGCCTATACCGTCGAGGCCCGATCCCACGGCTCGCACTACCTCAGCGAGATCACCTTCGAGCCGATCGACGAACAGACCACACGGATCAGCATGTCCTTCAACGCCACACCCGAGACCATCACGGCCAAGATCATGATGAAGGTCTTCGTCGCGATGACCAAGAAACTCACGGAGTGTTTGGTCGAGGATCTGCGCAATATCAAAGAGTCCGCTGAAGCCGACCACGGCTGACACGCTCGATCCTCTGTTCCAGCAGCATGAGCCGATACCCAATGCGTTCGGAGTCGCACCCATGACCAGCCTAAGGGGCACCATGAGAGCAGCCGTCTACACAACCTACGGCCCACCCGATGTCGTCACCATCCGCGATGTCCCACGCCCAACAATCAAACCCAACCAGGTCCTCGTGCGCATCCATGCCGCCGCCATCACCACCGGCGATGCACGCATCCGCGCCTGGGATATCCCCTCGATTGTCATGTCGATCCCCGCACGACTCGTGTTCGGCATCTTCAAACCCCGCAAACCAATCCTCGGCACCGCCTTCGCCGGCACCATCGAAGCAGTGGGGGACCAAACCACCGCCCTGACCCCGGGCGACCGCGTCTTCGGTGCCTGCGACAACCAGATGGGCGCACACGCCGAGTTCATCGCCGCCGATCCCGAAAAGAACCTCCGTCCAACCCCACAAGGCATCAGCAACGAACAAGCCGCCGCCCTCCCATTCGCCGGCTCCGCCACCCTCTACTTCCTCCGCAACCGCGCAAAGCTCCAGCCCGGCCAGCGCTTGCTCATCGTCGGCGCATCGGGCGCACTGGGCACGATCGCCATCCAATACGCCAAACATATCGGCGCCCATGTCACCGCAGTGTGCTCGGGCAAGAACGAAGCCTTCGTGCGTGAACTCGGCGCCGACGAAGTCATCGACTACACCCAGGGCGACTGGACCCGCCGAGAGCACCCCGACGACCAACGCTTCGATGTCATCTTCGACACCGTCGGCAAGACCACCTACAAACGCTGCAAACACCTGCTCAAAGACCGCGCCACCTACATCCCCGCGGTCATGCGCCTCCCCGAACTCCTCCAGATGATCTGGACCCCAATCTGCTCAAAGCGCGTCGTGAAATCAGGCGTCGACCTGGCCAACCCCGAAAGTCTGGCCACACTCGAGCAACTCGCCCAGTCCCGCGTACTGGTCCCACCCGTCGAACGCGTCTACCCCCTCGATCAGATCGCCCAAGCCCACCGCGATGTCGACACCGGCCACCGATCCGGCATGATCGTCGTACGCATGGCTCACTGAGCACAACCTGATAGCACACCACCCGCTCAATGCACTTTTTTCACGCGCACTGACCACCCCTGTGCGCGATCTGTGCGCACTCCCCGAGTTTTTCCTTGAGCCGCCAAAAACACCATGAGACAATTCCCGCATGATGGTCACGGCAGCAACTCAATCGAACTCAATCGACACCTCCACTCGCCCTCCCCGGGATTGCCAGGGACGAGCCGACGCAGTCGGCGGAG
>DEXG01000015.1:508719-524554 GCA_002364005.1 Phycisphaerales bacterium UBA3190 | reverse complement strand
CCGACGCAGTCGGCGGAGGGGGTCTTCATCCCAATATCAGTGAATCCCCCAAGAACAGCCAACAACCCAACGCGTGCCAAGCACCAACCCTCACCAACCACCTCCTCGAAGACCTCCTCAACCCCTCCATCAGCGCCCTCGATCTGTGCAACTATCACGACCTTTCCCTCAACCAACTCATCGACATCATCAACTCCGAGCAGTTCAAAGCCGCCAAAGAGATGATCGAAACCATCTCCCGCGCCCGGCGCCAACTCATGCAACCCGAATCCGAAACCCTCGCCATCGCGCGCCTCACCGACCTCTGCAAGGACAAACCCGAAACGCCAGCCCACGCCGAGACCGCCCGCAAAGCCGCGGCCAAGCTCCTCACGCCCCCAGCCAAACCAAAGACCACCCAACCAATATCAGCAGAGCGGAAGCAACCCGAACAAGGGCAACAACGCACCGCTCAACCGAATCCGCAGCATCAGAGCCACAGTTCGCATTCCGAACCAAGCCGCAAACCCAACCAGCATGGTCGCACGGCAAACGCAACATCTCAGCCAACAGCCCCAATCCCATGCCCGTCACGCAGCGCGTCCCCATCATCGGTCGCGCTGCAAACGACGACTCGTTCGGTGTCATCCCTTGCCCCAACACTTTCAAAGCCGGTCGGAAGTGATCAACGCATGAATTTCACACTCAGCTTGCCGCGAATCACGGATTTAAGATCGAACCCGTGGTATAGTCGGCCTGTAAGTGCTATTCATTTAAGGGGTTATCGGCATATGCGATCATATCTTTGCCTTCCGTTTTCAATCGCCACAGTCGCAACGCTCAGCGCGAGCTCACTCGCCGCACCCATCGAATGGGAGGTGCCCGATTACGGGCTCTGGGAAGATGCCTTCAACTGGTCTCCAATGCGGATCCCATCGTTCAATGATGAAGCCATCCTGCCACACGCAACACCCTACAGCGTCTACATGCAAGATGACCACCTGCTCGGGGGGCTGACAATATCCAACCCCTTCGCAGGGCTTGATCTGCTCGCCGGGAGCGTGCTTGAAATGCGCGGCTCGATCCACAACGAAGGGCTGATTCGAGTCAATCCAAAGGGGTCTCCGCTCGAGACGCAACTGCTCATCGATGCGAATATGTCGATCACGGGTTCGGGGATGATCGAGCTGAATCCAGGGGATGATGACGAGCCGGTGCTGTTCTCGAGTGTCAGCGACACGATCACGCATGGCCCAAACCACACACTCACGGGCGGGGGACGCGTTGAGGTATCGATGGTCAATCAGGGACGCATCGTTGCCAATCTTCCACATGCACCACTCGTGCTCGATGATGTTGATCTCCAGAACGACGGCGAGCTGACGGCACTGGCGGCCACCTCGCTTGTGATCGATCGCTCCGAAATCGATCAGGGCGCAGACGGTGTGATTCAGGCCGTTGGTCCCGGTGCTGAGGTTTCGGTGCACGGGAGCCAGATTACAGGCGGCGTGCTCCGGACCGGTGTCGGTGGGGTCATCCGTTCGACGCTCGGCAGCTCGCTGATTGGAATGACCTTCGATGAACCGCTCTCCCTCGTGCTCGATACCGCATTCGTATTGTTTGATTCCAGCGTGGTGAGCACCACCCTCGATCTGCGTGGGGAAAGCGCCCTGATCTTCGAAGACGGGAGCGAACTCGTGGGCACGGGTGTGATCAACCTCATCAATGAAAACGGTGTTGACCCAGCGGTGATTTTCAGGCCAGAAGCAGGTATCGAGAGCGCATACCAGATCCAAGGCGCGGGCTCCGTTCAAGGGGAGTTCGCAAACCGAGCCACGATCACAGCCGATCAGCCGGGCGAGGTGCTCGTCGTTGAACGCCTGCTCAACGATGGATCGCTGCGGGCGGAGATGGGGGGGACGCTTCGATTCACCTATGTTTGTGAGCAAACCGAAGACGGCGTGGTTCAGAGTGTCGGGAACGCATCGGTCGTTGATCTCAACGGCGGCTTCGTTGGTGGGAAAATACAGCGAGAAAGCGGCGGCGAGTTCATCTCGAGCACTGGGAGAGTGTGGTTCCAGAACACCGAGTTCGATGGCGAGCTGGAAATCTCCGATTACATCAGCTTCGAAGAGCATGTCGTGAACAACGGGGTCGTGCGCGGGCGCCTGCACACTTCGCTGGGCGTAGTCATCGATGGTGACGGTCGTTTCGAGCTCGTTGATGCGAACACCTCGACCGGGAACAATCAGAGCGGAACCTCGATGACGCAGATGCCCGATCACACACTCACGGGTTGGGGCCGGATCAGTGGGCCGATCGATAACAGGGGACTGATCTCGGCGGATGAGTTCGGTCAGACGCTGCTGCTTGACTCTGGAGACCTGCTCAACTCGGGGGTCATTCAGGCGGTTGGGGGGGCAACACTGCGTCTTGAGCACACGGTCATCCAGACCGAGGGCGCCGTGGTCCGGGCCGCAGGACCGGGGAGCATCATCGAGTTCGGTCGTCCCGGGGCCGGGCAGGAGGCGGTGGTCCGGGGAGGCACACTGCGCAGCTCGACCGGGGGCATGTTCAAGCTCGATGATCGGCTTCGTTTCGAGCACACCCACTTCGATACAACGATGACGCTCGACGCGTTCGGTTTCATGGAGGTGGGAGAGGACTTCGTGAACGACGGCGTGATTGTGATTGATCCGCAGATGATCGAGTTCTTTGGTGCTTCGGTCATTCTCGATACCTCCGGTCCGATTGAGGGCGATGGCATTATTCGGCTCATGCGAAATGATGGCTTCACGACCATTTCCAATGGGCTCGGTGTCATCCGTACCGAGCTCGGCCCCGGCCAACGCATCGAAGGGCTCGGGATTGTTCGTGCCAACCTGCTGATGCACGGGACACTCAGCCCCGGATTGCCCATCGGTGAGATGCTGATAAACGCGGATATCGAGCTTGGCGATACAGCACGCGTCGAGATCGACATCGCCAGCGATGAGCACGACCGCATTTCCAACACCAATGCGATCACGCTCAACGGGACCCTTGAGATCCGCTTCGCCGATGGCTTCGAGCCCGATGGGTACTGGGCACGCCAGGTGATCGAATCGGGGAGCATCCTCGCCCAGTTCGACTCGATCGAGGTGCCGTCCACACCACCCGGCCTCATCACCCGCACCTACAACACGGGCACCGAACTCCTCGTTGGCCAGACCTGCCTCGCCGACTTTGATCTCGATGGCGACACCGACTTCTTCGATGTCTCGCTGTTCATCACCGCATTCACCAACGGTCTCAACAACGCTGACCTCAACGATGATGGCGTGCTGAACTTCTTCGATGTGTCCGCCTTCATCGTCGGCTATGGCAACGGCTGCCCGTAACCTCCTGGGCACACAACACATGAAGCACCCCGTCACCGGAGGGGGCACTGTGGGACAGGGTTTCAAGAACAATCAACGCCGCCGAAGCTGGCGCCAACCCTGTCGTGCAGCGTGCCTGCGTGTGCGGGGAAGGCCCTATTCTGGGGCGCCAAGTTCCTCCGTCGGGTAGGGGTTCTACCATGTTCAACACGCTTGATCGTGCCGCAGAAAGAACTTGCTCAGGAGAATCACCATGCACACCCGCCCGCTCGGACAGTCAGGAATTGAAGCTTCGGTCGTTGCCATCGGCACCTGGGTCATGGGTGGCTGGATGTGGGGCGGTGCCGACGAGAACGACTCGATCAAGGCCGTTCACGCGGCACTCGATGCGGGCATCTCGCTGCTGGACACCGCGCCGATCTACGGCTTTGGGCACAGCGAGATCGTCGTCGGCAAGGCGATCAAGGATCGGCGCGACAAGGTGGTGCTGGCGACCAAGTGCGGCATGGTCATCAACGCCCCGGGCGGTCGCAGCGTGGGTCGTTCGACGGCCGCGGGGCCAAGCGAGTTCGGGCACCTGGAGATCAAGATCTACAACAAGCCCGAGTCGATCCGGCAGGAGCTGGAGCTGTCGCTCAAGCGTTTGCAGACGGATTACATCGATCTTTACCAGACTCACTGGCAGGAAGAAGACACCCCCATCGAGGACACGATGGGTGAGTTGCTGCGGCTGAAAGAGGAAGGCAAGATCCGTGCGATCGGCGCGTGCAACGCGACGCCGGAGATCATGGATCGGTACCGGAGCGTTGGGCCTCTGGATTGTGATCAGGAGCAGTACTCGATGATCCATCGCAAGATGGAGGGCGGGTCGTTCCAGGGTGAGGACGGTCTGCCCGATCAGCTGGGGTACTGCAGCGAGCACAACATCTCGATGCTGGCGTACTCGCCGCTGGTTCTTGGGCTGCTCACGGGCAAGGTCGGGCCGGATCGCGTGTTTGCCGAGAGCGATCTGCGCAGCAAGCAGAAGCGGTTCAGTAAGGTGAACCGGCAGAAGATCGCGGACTTGCTTGGCCAGTTCCAGCCGGTTGCGGACAAGCACGGGTGCACGATGGCGCAGCTGGTGATCGCGTGGACGGTGAGCCAGCCCGGCCTGACGCATGCACTGGTTGGGGCGAGAACGCCCGAGCAGGCGATCGACAACGCGGGCGCTGGGCGTGTGACGCTCGATGACGAGGATCTGTCGCTGATGAACGGGCTGGTTCGCAGCGATGCGACGGCACTGGAGATGTGATATGACCGAACCGCGATTGATCAAGCGGGGGGATCTGGACGCGTATCGGCGTCTGCGGGTGACGATGCTCAAAGAGGCGCCGTGGGCCTTTGCGTCGCTGCCGTATGTTGAGCTTTCGAGCCATCCCAGCGTGGTCAAGCAGTGGCTGGATGACCCGGGGAATGATCTTGTTGTGGTCGATCACCCGACTGAGGATGGCGAGCTTGCATCGGCGGTCGGGATCCAGCGCGAGACCAAGGCGCAGTTTCGGCACAAGGCGATCGCGTGGGGTGTGTACACCATCCCGGAGTATCGCGGCCAGGGGCTGGGTGAAGCGGCCATGCGGCACGCGATCGAGGTGGTTCGCTCGTGGCCGGGCGTCGAGACCCTGCTGCTGCATGTCACCGGCGGCGCGGACGAGGTGCTGGAGTTGTACACCTCGATCGGGTTTGAGACCTGGGGCATCGAGCCCGATGGCGTACGCCTGGGCGGAGCGTCATACGATGTGCACCGCATGCGTCTGCAGCTCTAAACGATTGCTTACGGGCAGCCGTTGTTGAAGACGACGATGAACTCGGAGACATCGAAGAAGTTGAACTGGCCGTCGCTGTTGAAGTCGGCGAGTGGTTCTTCGTTGGTGAAGGCGACGATGAATGCGGAGACATCGAAGAAGTTGAGGGTGCCGTCGTTGTTGAAGTCGGCGGGGCAGGGGCCGGTGCAGCCGTCGATGCTGAGGATGCGCAGGCCTGCCTCTCTGGCGGCGAGGTAGATCGTGTCGTCTTGTTTGACGAACTGGCGGTAGCCGGTGGCGACTTGTGGGACGGCGGCGGGGATGTGGGTGATGAGGGTTGGCTCGAACGGGTTGGTGTTGTCGTAGATGGCGAATCCGCCCGATCCCATGGCGAGGTAGAGGAGGTCGTCTTCGACCAGGATGTCAAAGGCGTAGGCGAGGAACTCGCCCTGCGGGGTGATGACATTGGCGTCGAAGTGGGCGAGCTCGATGGGGTCGGCCGGGTCGGAGATGTCGAAGATGCGGTAGCCGGCATTGTAATCGACGGTGTAGAGCAGGTTGCCATCGCGATGGGCGGTGATGATGCTTTGGACGAAGAAGCTTTCTGAGATGCCTTCGATGACGCTGAGGAGTTGCGGGTTGGCCGGGTTATCGATCTGGATGATGTAAGAACGGTTGTTCGAGCAGATGAACGCGAGATCGTCGAGGAGGGTGAGACTCTGGCACCGGTCGTCGATGGGGAGATTGGCGAGGGGGACGAGTGTGGCGTCGCTTTGGATCTGGTAGGTTGTGAGTCCGGCGTTGCGGTCGATCACATAGGCGATGTTGCCATTGATTTTGACATCGCGGGCATCGGACGAACTCTTTGGATCGGACACGGTGTCGTAGAGTGCGTTGAGGACAGGTGCCTCGGGGTTGCTCAGGTCGTAGTCGTGGAGTTGTGAGAGGCGTGAGGCAACGAAGAGGTGGTCTTCGAAGAAGGCAAACCCCAGTGGGCTTCGTGCATAGAAGTTGCTGATTTCGAGCTGTGCGATCCATCGTGGTTGAATCGGGTCACTGATGTCGATGATCGAGACACCTTCGTCGAATGATAAGAAGTGTGAACCGACTACGGCGATGTTGCCCTTGATATCGAGGAACGAGGCATCTTGGGCGACGAGTGTGCCGCCGATCGGGTTGGTGTGGATATGTCGTAGACTGCGAGGTCGTTGAAGCCAAGGACGACGAAGTGGTCGCCGTGTCTTCTGATCAGCCGTGCGTCGTTGATGCCGTGGTCACTGCCGAATGAGGCGACGAGGAGTGGGCTGTTGCTTACGGCGTAGACATCAATGCTGTCGTTGGCGACGAAGAGCAGGTTGCCTTGGACGACGGCGTCGGTGAATCCGAGGGTTTGGACCTCGGTTGGTGTGAGCGTGTTCACGGGGACGCTGATATTCGCGAAGGAGACGATGCCGTCTGTGGTGGAAAGTGAGATGATGTTCGGGTATTCGAAGCGTGTGTTTTGGTCATCGACTTCCCCGAATGTGCGTGTGTCCAGCAAGAACGGGTTGAGCGGGTCTGTGATGTCGTACTGCTCGAGGTTGGCTGCGATGGCGGTGTTGCCGTGTACCGCGACGATATTGTCATCAAACTGGAAGTTGGGGTCGGTGTAGTTGTCGATGGTGGGCTCGAAGGGGTCTGTGATGTTGATGGCGAAGGATTTCTGGAAGATGTGTGTGGGGCTGAACGCGGAGAACTGCCCGTCGCTTGTGCCGGCGATGAACTGGCGAACAAACAAGGGGTTGGTCTTGTCGGCGATTTTGAAGATCGTGAACCACTCGGCGGAGTTGTGGGTGAGGTAGGCGGCGTCGCCGTTGATTGAGATTCGGTCGCATTCGTCGAGGGGGATCGGTGTGCGGCTGAGGAGTTGGGGTGCGGTGTGGTCGCTCAGGTCGATGATGACGAGCGTCTGCTTCTGCTCGATGATATAGGCGTAGTCGCCGTCGATGGTGATCGAGGTTGGGTCATTGAGCCCGGCAAGGACGCCGATGGTTTGGGGTGGTTGGCATGTGAATGGATCGTTCTGCGCAGTTGCCGGGTGGGGCAGGGCGATGAACAACAACAACGACAGCATTGAACAGATTTTTCGCATAATCATAATTTGGACTCCCACGCCCTATTCGTCGAAATGCCTGTGGGGTTTCGGTTCCAAGTTGCATTTTTTGGAAACCCAATATTTCGGGCTTTGCGCGGGTGCCAGGGCGTTGGAGATGCGGGGGCTGGTTATAGGCAGCCGTTGCTGAAGGCGACGATGAACTCGGAGACATCGAAGAAGTTGAGCTCGCCATCGCTATTGAAGTCGGCGCGTGGTTCTTCGTTGGTGAAGGCGACGATGAATGCGGAGACATCGAAGAAGTTGAGGACGGTGTCGTTGTTGAGGTCGGCGGGGCAGGGGCCGGCGCAGCCGTCGAGGCTGAGGATGCGCAGGCCGGCGGCCCCGGCGGCCATGTAGATCTGGTTGCCTCGTTTGACGAACTGGCGGTAGCGTGTGTTGTTCCCGCCTTGTGGGACGGCGGCGGGGATGTGGGTGATGAGGGTTGGATCGAAGGGGTTGGTGTTGTCGTAGATCGCGAAGCCACCCGAGCTCATGGTGAGATAGAGGATGTTCTCTTCGACCAGGATGTCGAAGGCGTAGGCGAGGAAATCGCCCTGGGGTGTGGTGACATCGGCGTCAAAGTGAGCGAGCTCGATGGGGTCGGTGGGGTCGGAGATGTCGAAGATGCGGTAGCCGGCTTCGTAATCGGCGGTGTAGAGCAGGTCGCCATCGCGGTGGGCGGTGGTCATGCGTGGGGTGGTGTTTGCGATGCCTTCGATGACGCTGAGGAGTTGCGGGTTGGCCGGGTCATCGATCTGGATGAGGTAGGCGTTGCTGCTGGAGCAGACAAAGGCGAGGTTGTCGAGCAGGGTGATGTGTTGGCAACTGTCGTCGATGGGGAGGTTGCCGATGGGCACGAGTGTGGCATCGTTCTGGATCTGGTAGATGAGCAGTCCGTTCGCGTTATCGACGACATACGCGGTGTTGTTGCGGATCTTGAGATCGCGTGCGCGGGGTGAATCCTTCGGATCGGCGGCGGTGTTGTAGATCGCGTTGAGGACGGGGTTTTCGGGGTCTGAGAGATCGAAATCGTGCAGGCCCGTTGTTCGTTCGGCGACGAATACATGGTTTTCGTATGTGGCGATGCCTTGGGGGCGGGCATTCTGATTCATGAAATCGAGTTGGGCGATCCAGCGTGGTTCGATGGGATTGGAGACATCAATGATGTCGGTCGAGTAGATGAAATCAATCAGCGGGGAACTGCTGATGATGGCGATGTCATCCATCAGCTCGATGTATGAGGGGTTGCTCCCGGCGTGTGTGCCACCGATTGGGTTGGTTGGGATGTCGTAGATGGCGAGCCGGTCTGGGCTGACCGCAACGAAGTGGTCATCGAGTTTTCGGATCAGGCGTGCATTGATGACGCCCTGATCTTTGCCGAGGGAGGCGACGAGGAGTGGGCTGTCGCTTGCGGCGTAGACATCGATGCTGCCGTTGGCGACGAAGACCAGGTCGCCTCGGACGGTGGCGTCGGTGAATCCGAGTGGCTGTACGGCGAGTGATGTGATCTGATCAACGGCTTGGTTGATGGTCGCGAACGAGACGATGCCGTCTGATGTGGATGGTGAGATGATGTAGGGATATTCGAGGCGTGCGTGTCGGTCATCGACGCCCCCGAATGGGTGTGTTTCGAGCAAGATCGGATTGAGCGGGTCTGTGATGTCGTACTGCTCAAGGCTGGCTGTGATGGCGGTGTTGTCGTGTACCGCGACGATATTGGAATCGAACTCGAAGCCAGGATCGTTGTAGAGGTCGATGCCGGGTGCGAGGGGGCGGGAGATGTTGATGGCGGAGAATCTTTGGAAGATGTGTGTCGGGCTCAGCGACACATGTTGAGCGTCGTTCATCTCGGTCAGGAAGTAGCGGACAAACCACGGGTCGGTCTTGTCGGCGACATTGAAGATCGTGAGCCTCTCGGAGGAGTCGTGGATGAGGTAGGCGGCATCGGCGTTGATCGAGATGCCCTTGCATTCATCGCCTGGGATTGGGGTGCGGCTGAGGAGCTGGGGGGCGGCGGGGTCGCTCAGGTCGATGATGACGAGCGTGTGCTTCTGCTCGATGATATAGGCGTCGTTGCCGTCGATGGTCATCGAGGTGGGGTTGTTGAGTCCGGAGATCATGCCCAGGAGCTGCGGTGGCTGGCATGCGAAGGGGTTGGTCTGTGCGAAGGTTGTGCGCGTGACCGCGGCGAATGCGAGCAGTATGAAACAGAGGTGGCGGATGATCATGCCTGTATTCTAATGGGAGATCGGGGGCATGACCAAGAGCGGATTCGGTTATTAGATCATGGCATGGAGAAAAGCCCGGTTATTCGGGCCTGCATCCGGTTGTTGGGCGGTGGTGCTTTGTGGGCTTCGGTTATGGGCAGCCGTTGTTGAAGGCGACGATGAACTCGGAGACATCGAAGAAGTTGAGCTCGCCGTCGTTGTTGAAGTCGGCGAGGAAGTCTTCGCTGGTGAAGGCGATGATGAAGGCGGAGACATCGAAGAAGTTGAGGACGGTGTCTTCGTTGAGGTCGGCGTAGCAGGGGAGGTCGCAGTTGTTGAGGTCGTAGATGCGGAGGCCTGCCGGGCCTGCGGAGATGAAGAGTTTGTCGTCTCGGATCTCGATGTCTCGGTAGCGGGCGATGGCGTTCTCGGGTGGGTCTGCGGCGAGGGTGTGTCGGAGCAGGACGGGGTTGAAGGGGTCGGAGTTGTCGTAGACGGCGTAGCCGATCCAGCTCATGGCGACATAGAGGAGATCACCATCGAAGTGGAGATCGAATACGAACCCGTCGTAGGTTCCCTGTTTGGTGCTGACGGAGGCGTCGAAGTGGGCGAGCTCGATGGGGTCGGCGGGGTTGGTGATGTCGAAGATGCGGTAGCCGCTGTCGGACTCGGCGGTGTAGATCCAGTTGCCGCGTTTTGTGACGGAGTAGATGTAGTTCCTCGTTCCCAGGATCTCATCGATGGTGCTGACGATTGTGGGTGTTGTGGGATCGCTGATGTCGATGATGAAGAGCTTGTTGAGCCCCGAGGCGAAGGCGAGGTCTCCCGAGACGCTGACGCGCTGCAGGGCCTGGGTGAGGGGGAGCGTGGCGATGGGTTGGAGTTCGTGGGTGTTGACGATGCCGTAGATGGTGAGCCCGGCGTTTCTGTCGGCGGCGTAGGCGTATGAGCCGTCGATGACGATGTCGCGGGTGTTGGGGTTGCCGGCTTGATTGGTGCTGGTGTTGTAGGTGGCGACGAGCTGTGGGCTGGCGGGGGCGCTGAGGTCGAAGACCTTGAGGCCTTCGTTTTTGTCGGCCACGAAGACATAGGGGTCAAGGGTGTCGATCCCGAATGCGTTGGGGGTTGGGAGGTCGGCGATCCACACGGGCAACTCAGGGTTGGAGATATCGATAATGCTGGCGCCCTGGGTCGGCCCGGTGTCGATGTTGCCCGTGGAGAGGATGGCGGTGTCGCCCATGAGTTCGAGGTGTTCTTGCGAGAGATTGGTGCGGATGCTGGCGATGGGGTTGGTGGGGATGTCGTAGATGGCGAGTGTGTCGTCGCTGACGATGACGAAGTGCTCGCCGAGTGGGCGTATGAAGCGTGCATCGGCGAGGATGGGGTCGTCGTAATGTGATGCGATGCGTGTTGGATCTTCGGTGAGGGTGTAGATGCTGAGGCCTTCGCTGAGTGTGAAGAGCGTTTCGTTCTTGACGGCCAGGTCGTGGAAGGCGATGCCTCCGATGTCGATGGAGAGGAACGCATCAGTCACCTGCTGGTAGATGTTGATCTGGGGATCGACATTTGTGGAGTCTTCGAAGAAGAGCAGGTAGGGTTCGTCGTAGCGGTATTCGTCGATGGTGTAGATGTTGGGGTCATTGCTGTCGTCGACGAGGAAGGGTGCGTGGGGGTTATCGATGTTGAAGCGGTCGAGGCGATCGGTGACGAGCAGGCCGTCGACATAGGCGACGGGGAGCCCGCCGAACTCGAATCCCAGACTGTGTGGTTCTTCGAAGGTGTCGATACCGATCGCGTAGGGGCGTGTGGCGTTGTAGATATCGGTGCGATCGAAGTAGGCCTTCGAGCGTGGGTAGAAGTAGCCGTTGATGAGTGGTCGTTCGGTGATGGCGCCGTATCGCACGAACCAGGGATCGGTTTTGTCGTCGATGCTGATGATAGAGCCGCCGACATAGGCGGCGTTCTGGTTGATGATGATGCGTGTGTTGTCGTCGACCTGTATGGGAAGATCGTCGGCGTGTGCGAGCAGGGTGGGGTTGGCGGTGTCGCTGATGTCGATGATCAGGAAGCTGTCGTCGTGCTGGGCGATGTAGGCGTAGTTGCCGTCGATTGTGAGGGTGGCGGGGTCGTTGAGCCCGGAGAGCATGCCCAGGAGCTGCGGTGGTTGGCAGTTGGGGGTGCTGTCCTGAGCGGCGGCGGTGTGCGTGAGCAGTGCGAGCGAGAGCGATATGAAATGGATTGGTCTGATCATCATGGCTCGATTGTAATGGGGCGGGGTGATACGAACAAGATGCAAATCTGGGATTGGTGGGGGCGCATAAAAAAGACGCCCGATTGCTCGGGCGTCTGGTGTCAGGTTGTGACTATGGCGTTATGCGGGGCTGCGATTATGGGCAGCCGGCGCTGAATGCCCCGAGGAACGCGGAGACATCGAAGAAGTCGTAGCTGCCGTCGCCGTTGAAGTCGGCGGCGGGTTCACCGGCACTGAACGCGGCGAGGAACTGTGAGACATCGAAGAAGTCGAGTGCGCCGTCGCCGTTGAGGTCTGCGGGGCAGACATCGCAGTTGATGACCTGGAGTTTGACGGCGTCGATGCCGCATTCAACGATGGAGCCGCCACCGATATCTTCAGCGATGAAGCGGATGCGGAACTGGTCGTTGGGTGTGAAGCCGGCGATGTCGCTGAGTGCGAACTGCTTGGAGAACCAGCCGCCGTTGCTTTCGGGGTGGGTGGTCCCGAGGGTTTCGAGATCGGTCCACGAGGAGCCGCCGTTGTCGGAGACTTCGACATAGAAGCGGTCATCGATGACGGTGTTGCCGGAGTTGTTGAACCAGCGTGCGTAGGAGATGACCGAAGCGCCGGATGCGTCCATGATGGGCGAGGTGAGGATGGTTTCATCGACATCGACATCGGTGTTGGAGCCGGGGCCGCCGTTGCCGGTGACATAGGCGCTGCCTGAGCCGTCGAAGTCGCTCGGTGGGTCGGCGCGGTCGCCATTGCCGGTTGGGACGGCTCGTTCCCAGCGTCCTGAGGCCGAGCTGGAAGAGTCACCGGAGACGGTCCAGCCCTGGTTGGTTTCGAAGTTATCGTCGAAGGCGACGACTGGTGCTTCGAATGCCGAGATCAGGCTGTAGTAGGCGCTCGGTGCGTCAGCGGGAGCGGACTGGGGGAGGCCTGAGGTTGTGTCTGCGGTGAAGTAGTACTTGACCTCTGAGCCACAGTCCGAACCGGGGAGATCGGCCTGGAAGGTGTCGCCGCCGGCCATGGTCATGGCGACTGGCTGGAAGCCCGAGCCGGTGTCGACCATGAGGGTTGGGGTTGCGGGATCGAGTGAGCCGGCGACTTCGATGAAGTCGGCGGCGACGGTGGTTCCGCCGTTGGGGTTGGCGTAGTCGGGTGCGGCGACGGGTTGGATATCGACGAGTGTGAGTGGGGGTGCGTCGAGGTTATGGACGCTGAAGCCGCCGTCGATCTCACCGTAGTGGGGGGTGCCGTTGCCGATGTTTGCATCGTCATCGTCGAGCGTGAGCCAGTCGATGGTGATCTGCGGGGTGATGAGGTTGTAGTTGTGGAGGAGCACCGAGTTGACCGCGAGGTTCATGAGGATCTCGGTGTAGTCATCGGGTTCGGTGACGGCCATGAGTTCGCGTGTCTGCCAAACGGCGCCGGAGAGGAGCGGGGCACATGCGTGGCCGTCGGTCGCACAGGGGTATGTGAGACTGTTGAGTGCGGAGCGCAGTTCGGTGCCACAGTTGTTGAAGAAGCCGGCACCGAGACGCGGGCTGTCAAGGATGATGGTGCTCATGACATCGCCGAAGCCCTCGCCGTACTGGCCTTGGACTGAGCCGCCTGCGGAGACGATGTGGTGGCCGTACTCGTGATGGACAACGGATGACCAGGCGGTGTTGGGGTTGCTCGAGCCCGAGAGGCAGAAGTTGATGGAGTCTTCGACTGAGTCGTACCAGGCGTTGCCGGGGCAGAAGCCGTCGGTTCGGTTGACGGTGATGTCCATGGAGGTGCCGGCGATCAGCGGGTATGCGGGGTTTGCGACGAGGACCATGTCGCGTACGCGGTTGGCCTCGACATACGCATTGACTTCAGCGCGGACCTGCTCGGAGTTGTTGAGCGAGTTGAAGAGGATGTCGAATGGGTTTGATGGTGACCCGTTTTCGGATTCTGATGTTTCGGATCCGAGGTAGTTGTACACATCGAACCACTGGCCATCGAGGTCGGCGTTGACGGTGACATTGCTGCTGCCGCCGTTGGCGATGGTGAAGTTGCCGTTGACATCGGTGATGGATGAGCCGCCGCCCTGAACGCTGACATTCAGGTAGGGGAGTGGCTGCATGATCTCGTCTTCGCAGAAGTCTGCGGCGATGCCCTCGGAAGCCATGCCTGAGACATTGCCTGAGACATCAACATGGTGGGTGAGTGATTCTTCGAAGAGGACTTCGCCGGTTGCCGCGTCGGTGATGATGCGGAACTTCTTGAAGCCGTCGACATCGACGATGGTGTTGTCTGCGACAACGGGTGCGTGGGGGTTTGCTTCATCGCCGGCATAGATGACGCGGTCGGTGCTCCAGATCTGTGCCACGCCGTTGAAGTGGTCGGCGGCGATCTCGGTGATCGAGTCGCGGTTGGCTGCGGCGCGAGCGACGACCGGGTCGGGGTTGAAGGTGCTCAGGTCGTGGAGGTTGGCGCTGGCGAGCACGAGTGGGTTGTTCTGCTCGTTGCGAGTGAGGAGGACGAGGGTGCCGCGGAAGACGGGGAGCCCGGCTCGTGTCTGTGCGTAGTAGGTTGCGGTGAACTTGTATGTGCCGGTTTCGGGCTGGTAGTAGACGGGCTGTGTGTGTGCGCCGTCTTCGAATGGGCCTTCTGGTCGCAGCTCTGCGGGGCTGACGCCCCACATGTCGCTGTGCTGGCTGACGAAGGATTCGACGGATTCAGCGGCTGTGGCGCCGTGGCTGAATGCGTTGCCGTAGACGCGGCCGATGCGTCCTGTTTGTTCGTGTGTGTAGAAGCTGGCGTTGACATGCTGCGATTTGAACTCGCTCATGGCGTGGGCGCGTGTGGGGGTCGCGGTGCCGGCGTTATAGACGATGTCGGCGGCGCCGGTCGTGATTGTTGCCGCGGCGATGATCGCGAGTGCGGCTGAGCGGGTGTATGCGTGTTGGTGAGACATTGGGGGACTTCTCCTGATGGTGTACAACAATGAAGTTGTGTGTGGTCACGCGCAGCGTGGGTGAGCGCGGCTTGAGCCTGCTGGATATGGGTTGCCTGACGCCAGAACGGCGGGGCGACGCGTGGGTCGGGGTGGATCCACGCGAGATGGGCACACGACTTGCCTGAGACCAAACTACCGATATTCACTCGGGTTTGCAAGCATGCTCTATAGAGGATTCTTGCGGAATCGGAAGAATGTTCGCACTTTGTCGGGATGGTGGTGCCGGTGGGGTCAGTTGCGGTCGAGGGCGACGCTGGTCATGTAGGCGAAGAGTTTGGTCTTCCGGTCCTGGTCGAGCATGTGGTAGATCTCGAGCATGAGGGCTTGGCGCTGGTCGTTTGTGGCCTTGAGGCGTGTTTGCTTGATGTGCTCGATGATGCGGTTTCTGATCCAGGCGCGCTGCTCGGGCGTGGGTTCGATGGCCTCGTATATGGCGGTCATGGCGCCGCGGTAGTGCTGGAGTGAATATTCGTAGGCGCGGGCGATGTCGGCTTGGAAGAGTTGGTTGTTGAGGCGGTTCTCGATGCGTTGGTAGGTCTGCCTGTTGAGGGGCTCGCCTGCCGGGTTCTGTTGGTCTTCGGGGGTGTTGGCCGCGACCCAGTTCCGCCAGTAGTCCGACAGGATGCGGTGGAAGCGTTGGGTCTGGTCCTCGTCAAGCATGGCCTCGAGGGCTGGGCGGAGCGGGTCGCGTTGCATTTCCGGGTCGTGTTTGAGTCGGAGCTGGGCGAGCAGTGTTTGTGCGTAGACCGCGTTGTCACTGGCGAGGGCGTCGGTGATGGCGCGGAGGGTTTCGATCTCGTCGATGAGCAGTTCGGTGAGGTCGAATATGCGATCGGATCCGAGCTGGCGGGCGTGGGCGAGGTCTTCGGGGTCGTCGCAGACGAGCAGGAAGGCGGCGAGTTCGGGTCGGCTCTCGACTGGGGTGAAGCGCCCGTTCATGGTGGTGGTGCCGATGGATTCGCGGGATTCACGCGGGACATCGGGGCCGCGGAGCGTGTCGGCGGGTGTGTCCTGTGCGTTGGTTGTGGTGGTGAGCAGGGCGAGCAGTGCGGCGATCAGGATGGGGCGGTGCGCGGTGTTCATGTGCGCAGTGTACCTGATGGGAAAGTTGGGCTTGGGATTTCAGGGGCGGGCGATTTGCGTGCGGTGC
>DEXG01000015.1:508201-508503 GCA_002364005.1 Phycisphaerales bacterium UBA3190 | reverse complement strand
TCGCGCCGATGGTGTTGGCGACGAGGTCCCATGCGGTGTTTGTGTAGCCGCCGACATTGGTTTCGGGCATGGTGAGGACGGCGATGAACTCGATGACCTCGTTGATGGCCCCGAGGCCGATGCCCATGAGTGCGGCGGCGATGGCGGTGGGGAGTGAGCGTGGGGCGCGGAGGAGGGCGCGGAGGGCCTGGTAGCAGGCGATGGTGGCGCTGAAGAAGCCGAAGGCGTGGACGAGCTGGTCGTATTTGGGGAGGTCGGGGTGGATGCGGAGGGAGTAGAGGACGGCGGATGTGGGTCTGGCG
>DEXG01000015.1:475351-507951 GCA_002364005.1 Phycisphaerales bacterium UBA3190 | reverse complement strand
CCATGTGCAGGAAGCCCCAGATGGCCAGGAGCCATATGGCCAGGGGTGAGAACCGGATGGCGTTGTGGAGGAGGAGGACGATGGCGATGAAGACGACCATGACGACGGCGTACATGAGGAACTCGGTGTTGCCCTGGCGGAGGGCGAGCCCTGAGAAGATGAGCATGTAGAGGACGACAAATCCGATCAGCGGTGTGGAGATGGCTCGGTTTGATCTGGTCATCATGGCCTGAGTGTACCCGATTCGGGTGATGGTTATTGGACTTTGATCGGTTTGCCTGCCTTGCCCAGCCCGGTCTGGGGGGTGGCGATTGTGGGGGATGCGGGCGTGTGTGGTATGTAGGCGTGGTGTCGGGGGGGATTGGGTCGATACTGGGTCTATGCAGACCCGTCTGATCGAGCACGCAGCGAATCTTCCGGCCCAATCGGGCTGGAATGATGTGGTGCGTTCGCTCAAGGGTGCGATCGACGACCCGTCGCATATCAATGTTCTTGGTATTGCGGCGGCGGTGATGATTGCCGTTTGGGTGAACTATCGGCTTGCGCGGTGGTTGCTGGCGCGTTCCCAGTCTCGTTCTTCATGAAAGAACCTGGCTGACTCAATCTAATTGTGGGAACAGAAGTTCATTCATGCCCGAATGGGATGGTGCACGACCCGCGCCGCTGGGGGTCAATGTCGTGCCTGGGGACCAGGAAACCGGGAGCATTATTATGAAGAATCGACGCAGAGCGTTCACACTTATTGAGTGTGCGGTTATGGTATTGGTGCTCGGGCTGCTGATCAGTGTGGCGGTGCCCATGCTTGGTGCGGCTCGCTACCAGATGCGTGGCTTGAGCAGCGCGCAGAAGCTGATGGATATTGGTCAGGGCGGGATGATGTACGCCGGGGACCATGGCGATCGGTTGTTCAGCTACAGCTGGCGTGCGGATGAGAGCTATGTGCTGCCTTCCGGGCAGGTCCGAAACCCGGCAACCGATCAGGATGCGGCCGCGGATCAGAATCAGGAGATCCTGATGCGGCGCACGGGGCGGATCAGTGGTGCATACAAGATCCAGAACGCGACATCTCGAATTCCCCATCGTCGATATACGCACCTGGTGCTGATGGATTACCTTGGTGAGGCGTTCCCGAGTGATCTGTTCATTGATCCGAGCGATGTGAACCAGCAGGTGTGGTCGGCCAACCCGCTCGAGTATGGCCCGGGCAGCGGTGTGCCGTATGCCGATGGAATTCCCGATGGGTATGACGAAGATGCGAACTGGCCGCTTGCAGCGGTTCGTCAGCGTTGGGCGTTTGGTTCGAGCTATCAGGTCGTGCCCGACGCGTGGCAGCCAGATCGTGGGACACGGTACATTCCTGTTCCGGACACACCGCATCTGTTCATGCTGTCAGTCTTCAACCCTTCAGGGGACTGGCTCTCGCGTGGTCGCAAGATGACGGATGTGCTCTTCAATGGCAACAAGGTGTGGATGTACGAGGAGTTTGATCGTGACCGGGCCAACCCGTTGTACTTTGGCTACGACGAGGCGCAGAGCGAGAAGCTGATGTTTGATGGCTCGGTGAACAACTGGGCCAGCGGGAACGCGGCGCCGTCGATGGTGCCCGAGCAGGGATACGGGCGTTGGTGTCAGACCTATGTGCCTCTGGATACCTTCCCGCTCCCCACCGGTGGGCTCGGTGATCCAATGAGGGTCAGTCAGCGTTATCGCTGGACCTTTAACGGGCTTGCGGGCATCAACTACGGTCCGTTCTCATGGAGCGGCACGATCCCCGGTTGTGAATGATTGGACGATGTCTTTTGTTTCTGTTTGTTTATAAAGGATTTGTCATGGTGAAAACACAAAGAGCGATGACGCTGGTTGAGATGTGCGCGGTGGTTTCTGTGCTTGGGCTGCTGGCTTGTACGGCGTTGCCCATGCTTGGTGCGGCTCGTTACCAGATGCGTGGCATGAGCAGCGCGCAGAAGCTGATGAATATCGGTCAGGGCGGGATGATGTACGCTCAGGACAATAACAATCAGCTGTTCAGCTACAGCTGGCGTGCGGATGAGAGCTATGTGCTGCCTTCCGGGCAGGCCCGAAACCCGGCAACCGATCAGGATGCGGCCGCGGACCAGAATCAGGAGATTCTGATGCGGCGCACGGGGCGGATCAGTGGTGCATACAAGATCCAGAGCGCGAGTTCTCGGCTTCCTCAACGTCGTTATACGCACTTGGTGTTGATGGACTACCTCGGTGAGGCGTTCCCGAGTGATCTGTTCATTGATCCGAGCGATGCGAACCAGCAGGTTTGGTCGGCCAACCCGCTTGAGTACGGGTCGGGCAGCGGTGTGCCGTATGCTGATGGAACCCCTGTTGGGTATGACACGGACCCGAACTGGTCGATCTCTTCAGTTCGTCAGCGTTGGGCGTTTGGTTCGAGCTACCAGGTCGTGCCTGATGCATGGCAGCCCGATCGTGGTTTGCGATACATTCCCGTAGAAGAAACACCACACTTGCTTCAGATTTGGGGCGTGCCGATTCAGCAAGGGTGGCTCTCGAACGGGCGTAAGATGACTGATGTGCTCTTCAATGCCAACAAGGTGTGGATGTACGAGGAGTTCGATCGTGACCGTGCCAACCCGTTGTACTTTGGCTACGACGATGCGCAGAGCGAGAAGCTGATGTTTGATGGCTCGGTGAACAGCTGGGCGAGTGGTGCTGCTGCTCCTTCGGTGGTGCCCGAGCGTGGGTTCTTCCATTGGCAACAGACTTATGTGCCGCTGGATACCTTCCCGGAGCCGGTGGGTGGCCTTGGGGACCAGACGCTTGTGAGCCAGCGGTATCGCTGGACCTTTAACGGGCTTGCGGGCATCAACTACGGTCCGTTCTCCTTTGGGCCTCCGGCGCAGTTGAAGGACTGAGATAGCGTGTTCTCGAATGAAGCCCGGCACAAGCCGGGCTTTTTCATTGCTGGAGCTTGGGTGTCCGGTTAGGATTGTGGCTTCTGTTCGTTTGATCACGGTGCAAGGAGCCGGTATGGGCTGTATGAAGAGGCGGGGCGCAACACTGGTTGAGGCGGTGGTCTTGGTCGCGGTGCTGGTGCTGATGGGGCTCATTCTGGCACCGATGCTTGATTCGGCGCGTTCGCAGATGCGGGCGCAGACGAGCGCTGCGAACCTGATGCAGATGGGTCAGGGCGGTGGGATGTACGCGCAGGACCATCAGGGTCGGTTGTTCTCGTATTCGTGGCGGGCTGGTGAGGATTATGTTTTGCCCACTGGGCAGACACGGCGTCCGATCGATGATCAGGATGCCGCGGCCCAGCAGAACGGTGAGATCCTGATGCGTCTGACGGGTCGGATCTCTGGGGAGTTTAAAATACAGAACTTTTCTGCACGGCTGCCGCACCGTCGGTACCTGCACCTGATTCTGATTGATTACATGGGCACGCCGCTGGGAGATTCGATGTTTATCGACCCTGCGGACGAGCATCAGTTGTTCTGGGCCGACAACCCGCTCGAGTATTCCGATTTTCCGAGTACGGTGCCGTACGATGATTATCCCGGTCCGGGGTATGACGAGGATTCGAACTGGTTGACCAACCCGGTGCGTCAGCGTTGGACCTTTGCGTCGAGCTACCAGCCGGTGTCTTCGTCGTGGCAGTTTGAGGCCGGGGCGGTCCGGTATATACCCGTTTCGGACACGCCGCATCTGTTTACGGTCACGGGTGGTCAGGGCGGGGAGATGAACTTGCACACTGGGCGGTTCATTCCTGAGGTGCTGTTCCCATCGCAGAAGGTGTGGTTCTTTGAGGAGTTCGATCGGGAGATCGCCAGTGAGCCCTACTTTGCTTACAACCAGGCGCGTCCTGAGAAGCTGATGTTCGATGGTTCGGTGAACCGTGAGCGGACGGGTGAGGCGCAGGAATCGATGATCCCTGAGATTGATCTCTTTGAGCCCTGGGTGCAGTCGTATGTGCCTTTGGACACTTTTCCGATCCCGCTTGAAGGGCTGGGGAGCGATCGCGAGCTGAATCAGCGGTATCGCTGGACGACCTATGGGCTGTCTGGGTTCGACTATGGCCCGTATGATGCCCCGCGCGGGCCCCGTGTGAAGCGTGTTGGCCCCTGAGGCGAGGCTGTATGAGGGTGGCTGTGAGGTTGTGCGATTGCTGAAACGGGCAAACCGGGGCGGCTCGGGTGCGTACAGGCACTTGTGACGCTAAGATTATCTTCACGAAACAGCCCGCGACCTGTGCGGGCGTGTGACGCTAAAGGAGTGAGCATGAAATCGATCGCAGTAGGTGTGGCGGCTTTGATGGCATTGGTGATCGCGGCTTTCGCGGTGCAGCCCGATCAGGGTGGCGCGGCGGCGGGCGGCGAGGCGCAGCCCGAGAAGCAGGAGCAGCCCAAAGCCGATGAGAACATCGAGGAGAAGTTTGTGTACATCGAGATGAAGACGAGTCAGGGTGATATCTACCTTGAGCTGAACAACGAGCTGGCACCGATCAGCACCAAGAACTTCGTGACATACGCGAATGATGGTTTCTACGACGGCACGATCTTCCATCGTGTGATCTCGAACTTCATGATCCAGGGTGGCGGCTTCACTGAGTCAATGGACAAGAAGAAGACGAACGATGAGATCAAGAACGAGTGGAAGAATGGCTTGAAGAACGATCGCGGGACGATTGCCATGGCGCGTCTCGGCGGCCGCCCGGACAGCGCGACTTCGCAGTTCTTTATCAATGTGGTGGACAACGCTGGGCTCGATCAGCCGCAGCGTGACGGCGCGGGATACGCCGTCTTCGGTAAGGTCGTCAAGGGCATGGAGACGGTCGAAAAGATCCGTCAAACGCCCACCACGAGCCGCGGGCCATACCAGAATGTCCCGATCGAGAAGATGGTGATCGAGAAGGTCACGGTGCTTGATGCATCCAAGGCCGAGGAACTCGGGCTCGTCGAGGTCGACGGCTGAGATTCTGTGCAATCCTTTGAACCAATGCCCGTTCCGCTTTTGGAGCGGGTTTTTCTTGCGCGGCTTGGGAAAAGTTCTGTGAGAAGGCGGCGGGATTGGTCCGAGAACGCGTCTGCTCAAGCGGGGGCGTGACGAAGCCGATGAAACTTGAGCGGTTCGAATCCGTATGACGATGTGGGTCATCAGAACATGATTGGGGACACAGATGGATCAGGCCTGCACACACAACCAGAGCGATGGCACCGGCCCGCTCGCTGAAAACATCGATGATTCGGGCATTATCCCGTTCGCAGATGAGGTTCAAACCAAGGCCGCAGCCGTCGAAGCAGCGCCAGAAGCGCCCGAGCGTGACTCCGTGACCGAGGCGTTTGGGGAGGCCCCGAAACGCGAGTCTGTTGCCGATCGTGAGCTTGGGATTGAGCGTTTTCAGTGGCGTCGTGAGGGGAAATATGAATGTCCATGCTGCGGGCAGGGCACCAGCCGCGTGATGCGTGTGCGTGTTGCCCGCCAGCCGGGCTGGTCCGCGGTATGCGCGGTCTGTGCCGCAGCTCTGCTGGCCCGCCTCCCGGGCACGATCGTGGGTGGGGCTGTTCGCCCGACCCGGCGACGACGAAAGGGGATGCCTGGGCAAGTCGCCCATGGATTTCGTCGCTCTATTCCGGGCGGCTATCGGCACGCGGGATGAATGATTCTGCCGTTGTTGTGAGCCGTTTCGCCCAACTCTTGGCAAGATCAGTGGTTGATTTATCGAAAAATTCCGATAGAATAAAATAGCACACCCGCTAGGCCTCTGTTGCATGCTCACTCGGCGGGTTTTTCTATGCGCCTTGAGTTCGGAATACTGCAGGATGAAGTACGACAAGCCGGCGTTGCGAACCGATCAACTTATGGATTTACTGATCCAGCGAGGCATCGTCGGAGATCGCGACTACATCGAAGCATGTCTGAGGTCGGTGGGCTATTACCGACTGAGTGGGTACACATACCCGTTCCGGAAGAGGTCCGGTGATGGATCGCTACTCGATGAGTTCGAAGGGCCACTCAACTTCCAGTTGGTATGGGATCGATACCGAGCCGATCGCCAGTTGCGTCTGCTTGTGATGGATGCGGTTGAGCGAGTTGAGGTCTTTCTCCGCAGTCAGATTGCGACTTCGCACTCGCTGAAGTTTGGCCTCTTTTCTTACGCCACGGATCCAAAGTCATTGCCAGGGCTCGATCGCAAAGGCTCCCGGAAGAAGTTCCTCGAGCGTGTTCAGGCAGAGCAGGATCGAAGCCAGGAGCAGTTCAAGCGCCACTTCTTTAATAAGTATGGGGATGAAGAACAATATCTGCCATTGTGGATGGCAGTTGAAGTGTGGTCGTTCGGAACACTCATGACTTTTTATAAGGCATGCCCAAGCTCAGTCCGATCAGAGATCGCACGTCGGTTTAATGTGCATCCAACAGTGCTGGAGAGCTGGCTCCTTTGCCTCAATACCGTTCGGAACATCTGTGCGCACCACGGTCGGCTCTGGAACCGAGAGTTGGGGACCAGACCGATGCTGCCCAAGAGAGACGAAGCGTGGAGATCCCCGGTTCAGATTGCCGGAAACCGGGTTTTCGTGGTACTCAGTATCCTGATCTGGATGCTGGGATCAATTGACGGCGACCGGGAGTGGCATGAGCGAGTAATCCGGTTCATCGATCGGGTGTCAGATGTGTTCCCCGCTTACCTCATGGGATTTCCAGATCGATGGAAGGAATCCCCGGTATGGACTTAGCACGAAAAAACCCGGCTGGTGGTGGGTCAGCCGGGTCGTGGGTGAACTGAGTTTGACTGGGGCTCCCCCGTCGGGGAGCGTGATCCTTGAGTGCTTCGCGTCCTTGCGGAGCATCGCCGTCCTTGGTGGGTCAAGGGGGCGTACGCACCCCTCACCAGTTTGGCTCAGTTCTGATTGTCTCGTCCGAATGCTCGGGCGTGGTGGGTGTTCTCTTGGCGGCCGTGCGTTGAGAACGGGGTGAAACAGATGTTCCTGGTTGTCGGTCCCTCTGCATCGCGTCCTGCGATGGTTTGGGGTGTGGTGCGGTGATTCAGGTGGTCGGCTTCCTTGCGGAGAGTGTCTTGGAGAGTTGGGCCATCTTGGAGAGTCGGTCGTTGAACTCGCTCTGCCATTCGTCCCGGGCACGGATTTCCAGTCGATCGCCGGCTCCCAAGACAATCACTTCCTTGGGCAGTTTCAGGGCTTCGACCTGCCATGCGGGCAAACGGATGCGGTTGTTGCTGTCCACATCCACTTGTTCGGTCACGGAGTGCAAGATCACATCCAGTTCGGCCTGGTCCTCGTCGGGCGTCAGACTCGGGTCGCGACGACCGGCCGTGAAGAGGTCGTTGTGCATCTTCTCGGTGTAGAGGCGGAGTGCCCCGGTCTCGGGCCATGGGACGCAGAACCATGTCTGGCCGTCCTGCTCGGGCGACCAGCGATTGCGGAACTTCGCAGGGATGGCCAGACGCTGCTTGGCGTCGATGGTGCCCTCTGCTTGTCCTGTAAATGGCACGGCTTGTGTCCCCGGTGTGGTTCATTCGTGGGATTATCGCCCACTATGACCCACAACGCAAGCCGATTGGACCCCATTTCAACAGATTGGGGGTGGGTTGTGGACAACCCAGGGGGATGTTCGTCGTCGGTGGAGGGATATTCGGCGTGGCATCGTGTTATTCTGCAAGAACTTATAGAGATTCCGTCTCTGGGGCACACAAAGCGTTGTGCATATGTGAAAATAGGGAATGTTCGAGGGATGGGGATAGATCAATTCCAAGAGAAACGGAGTTGAGGCGGAACACTGCCTCGGCGTGGGCGAAGAGCACAAGGGGATTGTGCGTCCACGACGATTGATACGGGGGATCAATGTCACAAAGTGAAGATCAAGTGGTTCAGTCTGCGCTGGGGCTATTCCCGAGCGGGCTGTACCTGATGACGGCGGCGTTCGATGATCAGCGGGGCGGCATGCTGGTGCACAGCGTGCAGTGTTGCGGAACCGACCCGGCGCTTTTGTGTATCGCGGCGCGGAAGGGGCATCAGATCGACCCGTTGATCCGCGACTCGCGCAGCTTTGCGCTGGGCGTGCTCGGGTCGGGTGATCGGCTGATCGAGCGTCGGTTCCGGGGCAAGGACGCGGCGCCAAGCAATCACGCGGCCGTCGGCGATGACGATCCATTTGACGCGATCGAGACGACATCGCTGGTGACCGGTTCGCCGATGATCCCGCGTTGCAAGATCTGGTTCGATTGCGAGGTGATGCGCCGTGTCGACCTTGAAGCAGAGTTGGAACTGTTCGTGGGGCTGGTTGTCGGCGTGCTCCACGATGGTCAACGCGTGAAGATCGATCCGATCACCGATTCGCTTGGTTGACTGTTTGGGCGATGGCTTCGTTCATCAGGCGTGCGAAGGTCTCGGATGTGAATCGCAGGGCAGAGCTGCGACACGCGCCGTGATCGCTGGAGTCTGGCGTCGGGCATTGTTTGATGGCCTCGGCGAGTGATTCTGGCGTGGGGGCTTGGAAGAACGAGCCGGTGGAGGAGCCGATGACCGAGTCGAGTGCGCCGCCGGCGTGCTGGGCGACGACGGGTGTGCCGCATGCCTGTGCTTCAACGGCGGTGATCCCAAAGTCTTCTATTTGTGGGAAGAGAAACGCGCTGGCGCGGCGATAGTGATCGCGGAGTTGTTCGTCGCTGACCTTGCCGACGAATGAGATGAGCGGGTTGTTCTTGGCGTGGTTTCGGAGCGATGCTTCGTGGGATCCGCTGCCGACGATCATAAGTTTTCGATTGAGGCGCAGCGCGGCATCGATGGCGAGATCGACGCGTTTGTAGGGTTCGAGCGCAGCGACGAGGAGGAGGTGGTCTCCTCGTGGTGTGGCAGGGTCGGGTGTGAAGAAGTCGGTGCGGACGGGCGGGTGGATGACGGCGGCGTCGTGCCTGTAGCAGCGTCTGATCTCGTTGGCGGTGTGGGTGGAGTTGGCGATGTAGTGGTCGACGCGTCCAGCGGTGGCCTGGTCCCATGCGCGGAGGCGTGGTGCAAAGAGCGCGAGCCCGAGTGCGCGGAGGCGTCCTTTGAGATCGGGTGAGGCGTAGTTGTCAGTCTGGGACCAGAGGTAGCGGGCGGGGGCGTGGCAGTAGCAGATGTGCGGCACGCCGGGCGGGGGCTGGATGGATTTGATCGCGGCGGAGCTGGTGGAGATGAGCAGGTCGATCGGTTCGCTGGCGTGGTCGCGGCGGAGGCGGGCGCTGAGTTCCTCGACTGCTTTGGGATATCGGGGGAGGAGCCAGCGTCGCAGCGATTCGGGGCGGGCGTTGAGTGACGAGACGGTGCGTGGCAGCGGATCGAGTGTGGGGGACAGGGGGCTGGCGTTGTCGAACATCGTGTAGATGCGGGTGATGGTGTGGTTGTGGCGCTGGAGCAGCGAAGCGATGGCATCGAGGACCATCTCGCCGCCGCGGTACCCGACGAGCCAGTCGTGGGCGAGTGCGACCCGGAGGGGGCGCGGTGTCGAATCGGGCTGGGTCTGGGTGTCTATCATGTTTCAGAGGACGCGGGAACGGCTGGGAGATCTGTTGTGACTGATCAGGCGAACGCGGTAAGGCAGACGGGTGGGGGCATGACCCCCGCGAACCGACTCGGGCTGGATTATGAAGCAGAGGCGTTGAGATTCGGGGCACCGGTGTGCCCGATGATCGATGCCCACGCCCATATCAACGGCGAGCGGGCTGCTCAAGTGTACAAGCGGGTGAGTGATCTGTATGGGATCGAGCGTGTCTATTCGCAGACGCAGCTGGTTCAGGCGGACGCTGTGCGCGAGGTGATGGGCGATCGGGTGTCGTTTGTGGCGATCCCTGAGTACATGCACGAGGACCGGCAGTGGGCGCACACGGTGGGATTTCTGGAGAACCTGGATCAGTGGCATGCGCGTGGTGCGCGGATGGTGAAGTTCTGGGGGGCGCCGCGGCTTCGGGATTATGTTTCGACGATGGGGCTGGCGCCCGAGGAGATCGTGCCGTTCGATTCGGCCTGGAAGCTTCGCGTCGCGGAGAAGGCCAAGTCGCTGGGCATGATGCTGATGGTGCACTGCGCCGACCCGGACACCTGGTTTGAGACGATGTACAGCGATTCGTCCAAGTATGGCACCAAGGAATCGCAGTACGAGTCGCTCGAGCGGCTGCTTGAGAAGACGGGGATGCCCTGCATGGCGGCGCACATGGGTGGCTGGCCCGAGGACCTGGATTTCCTGAGTGGGTTGCTCGATCGTCATCCGAAGCTGATTTTGGATACGAGCGCGACCAAGTGGATGATCCGAGAGTTGAGCAAGCACGAGACGGGCGAGTTGGTTGCGTTCCTTGATCGCTACGCGGGGCGGATCCTGTTTGGTTCGGACATCGTGACGAGCGACGAGCACCTGACGGCGACTGATCCAGAGAACCCATCGTTTGGGAATCAGCTGGCCAACAGCGAGCACGAGGCGTTCGAGCTGTACGCTTCGCGGTACTGGGCGCTGCGGACGATGTATGAGACCAGTTATCGGGGGGAGTCGAATATCGCGGACCCGGACCTGATGATGGTGGATCCGGATCACTTCGATGCTTTGAGCGCCCCGGCGCTCCATGGGCACGCATTGGATGCGGCGCGTCTGTGTGTGCTTTATCGCGATGCGTGCGTGGGGACGCTCGATCGCTGGTACCGTGGGGATGATCCCTGGGCGGTCTAAAAGCAGCGGTATTCGGGTCAAATCCCCAGTTCTGGGCTTGTACGGGGTATCGCGATGCGTTAGTCTGGGCTTGTGCCCGACGGGTGTTGTGTTGATGTCGGTGCGTCGAGTGAGTTTTCCAGCTGTGGCATTCAGCCATAGTGCATGCTCCGTGGAGTGTGCGAAGTGAATAATCAGGAGCGAACGATGAAGCAAGGGTGTACCCTCGGGCTGATGCTGGTATGTGCCGCTGGCATGGCGACACAGGCGTTGGCGCAATCTGTGAATGTGTCGAATGACCAGCCGATTGGCGACTTTGAGCAGCCGGAGTTTCGCGAGTTGACGGTCGATGTCGATTCGGGTTTCGTGGGCATTACGGGCGCGCCGTCGGGTGCTCGTGATCTGCAGGTTCCGATCTGGGAAGAGGTCGTCGAGGTTGGGGATGCCGAATGGGTGCGTCTTCGCTTCAGTGATGTGATGCTGGCCAAGTCGGATGAGCATGTTCGCGAGAGCTACCTGCGCATCACTTCGCTGCAGGATGGTCATGAGCAGTACCTCGATGCCAAGTCATTGCAGGAGTGGGGCGACAGCACGGCGTACTTCAATGGTGGCGCGGTGAAGGTCGAGATCATGGCTTCGCCCAACGCGACGCATCAGGTGAACCGGGTGCGTGTGACGGGTGTTCAGGTGTCCGCGCCCATCGTTGGTCCGCGTTCGATCTGTGGCAGCGTCGATGATCGTGAGCTGAGCTATGACAATCGCGATGCGCGGCTGATGCCGATCGGGTGTACGGCTTGGCTGTTCAGCGATCACGGCAGCCGCATGCTGACCGCGGCGCACTGCGGCCCGGCGGGCGGCGATGTGATCCAGTTCAATGTGCCGCTCTCGAGCAGTGGTGGATCGACGCAGAACCCGCCGCCTCAGGATCAGTACCCGGTTGACAACTCGTCGGTGCAGGACAGCATCGGTGGGATCTTCATCGGGAACGACTGGGCGTACTTTGGTGTGTTCGACAACTCGAATACGGGGATGAGCCCCGGTCAGTCGTACGGGGTGCATCACACGCTCGCAACGACGGGCGTGAGCGCCGACAGCCGCCCGATCCGGATCACGGGTTATGGCTCAACGAGTTCCCCGGTCCCGGCGAGCTGGTACTTGGTGCAGAAGACGCATGTCGGCCCGCTGACCTACCGCAGCGGCAACACGATCCGCTATTCGACTGATACGACCGGCGGCAACTCGGGCTCGGCGATCCTCGACGAGAACAACCAGACGGTGCTTGGTATCCATACGAATGCTGGCTGTAACACCTCGGGCGGCAATCAGGGGACATACATCTTCAACAACGACCTGCAGAACGCGCTGGCGAATCCGCAGGGGATCTGCTTGCCTCGCAACATTCAGGCGTCGTTGGTCTCTGAGCCCACGCATGTGCAGCCCGAGGGTGGTGATGAGGTTGTTCTTGTCATCGATAACCTTCAGGGGCACACCGTGGTCGGGGCACCCAAGTTCATCGTGAATGCGACGGACGGCACGAGCTTTGAGCAGGACATGGTCGACAACGGCGACGGCACCTACACCGGCACCTTTAGTTCGTATTACTGCGGGAGCAATGTCTCGTACTCGTTTGAGATCGAAGACGAGGAGGGCACGATCGTGACGCTTCCGGCAACCGGCAGTTACACCACGGTGGCGTTGGACGAGCTGACCATCTCGATGGAAGACGATTTCGAGGAGAATCAGGGCTGGCTGAGCTACACGACCGGCGGGTCTGGTTCTTTCATTCGTGCGATCCCGAACGGGTACGGCCTTGGCGATCCGGACAATGATTCCGATGGGTCCGGGGCATGCTATGTGACCTCGAATACCGCGGGAATCGATGTTGACAATGGGAGCGTGTTTCTCGCATCGCCTCTGATTGATCTGACAGATATCGAAGAGCCTGTGCTTCGTTTGTCCGCGTGGATGACCGGCTCGGGCCCCGACTCGATGAAGATCCAGTTCAGCAGCAACGCGGGGATCAGCTACACGACGGTGATGTCGATCACGAGCACCGGTGGTGAATGGGACGAGCTCTCGTTCAACCTGACTGACTATGTGCCGTTGAACAATGTGTTCCAGTTGCGTGTTCAGGTGACCGATGCGGGCGCGGACACGACGGTTGAAGGCGGTATCGATGGCTTCAAGGTCTCGAGCGAGGTCTGTGACGATGCTCGATGCTCTGCTGACATGAATGGCGACGGTGTGCTCGACTTCTTCGATGTGAGCGAGTTCTTGTCCGCGTTTAATGCGATGGATGCAGCCGGTGACTTCAATGGTGATGGGAACCACGACTTCTTTGATGTCAGCGAGTTCCTCGCCGCATTCACTGCGGGCTGCCCGTAATCGGATCGGTCTTTCTTGAATGCACAACCCCGCGGGTCAGGCCCGCGGGGTTTTTCTTTGTGTATGGGATACGGCCTCGCTTGTGCGGGCTGGATTCAGGGCTCGCGGACGGGCTTGGCCACAGCAGCGAGTGCGTCGAGACGGGCCTGGAGTTCGGGTGATGCGAGGTCGTCGAGCTGTGCGTCGAAGCTCATGTCGAGGCGTGCTGGTGTGAGCGGATCGTTGAAGCCCTCGGTCGCGCGGGTGAGGCGGAGCGGGGCGGCGGCGAATGAGCCGCTGATCGTGTCCTTGCCCGGTTTCTGGCCTGGGAGCATGAAACCGGCACCGTCGTAGATGCCGATCTGTCCGCGGCTGACGATCGCGTATCTGATCGAGGCGTTGGCGGCGGTGGGTTCGATGGGTGTTTTGCCCGGCTTGGGATCGAGGAACAGGTGGATATGGACGAGCGTGCCCGAGATCTGGGACCAATCGGCGTTCTTTTCGAAGAATGCCGTCAGTTGTTCATCACTCAGGTCGGTGAGATAGATGTCGGCGGTGTTATCGTCGTGATAGGTGTATGCGCGTGTTCGCAGGTTGGTCTTGTAGATCGATGCCGTGGTATCTGAGACGACAGTCGATGATCCACCCGAGCCGCCGCCACCCCTCATGGCGTTGCAGGCACCCATCGACAGGGCGATTGCGGTGCTGAGTGTGATGACAGTGGTCGCACTCATTCGTCGTGCGAGGTTCGCTGGGGTGGTGATCTTCGGTGCTCGGTTGGTGGTCATGCACCGAGCATAGCGTGGATGGCCCCCGTTGTGGGGCTTGCAAGGGTGTTCGTGATGTGATCCCGTCGCGGGAATATCTCCCTGCAGAGGGCGATACATATAGGATTGCAGGGCGTTTCGGCGTCCTGAGAAAGGATGGAGATGATGAGAGGCACGCAAGCTCGGATCGCAACGGGGACACTGGGGATGATCATGCTCCTTGCGGGGCAAGCGTCTGGTGGGGCGGTGACGCGTGCTGCGAGCTCGGTCGAGGTGGCTCCAAAGAAGCAGAAACAGAGCCAGCCGGCGTCAAAGCCAGCAGCAAGACCCGCTCCGAAACCAGCGGCAAGGCCTGCGTCAAGACCTGCATCAAGACCTGCATCAAGACCAGCTACTCGACCCGCTTCACGGCCCGCTTCTCGCCCGACCTCGAGGCCGACGCCTTCCAAGGCACCAACGCGGCAGGCCACGCCAAGCCGGTCGACGCGGCCTACCTCGTCGCAGCCGACTCGGACTCAGCCAGCCCGCACGCAGCCGACGAAGACCCAGCCGAGCCGTACGCAGCCGAGCCGTACACAGCCGACCAGAACCCAGCCGGCCCGTACGCAGCCGACGAAAACGCAACCAACCCGAAACCGGCCAGCTCAGGTTCAGCCCGCGAAGACCAGGCCGGTTCAGCCGCAGCCCAGCCGGATTCAGCCGACGAAGACGCAGCCTATTCGTACGCAGCCCAGCGAGACCCGTCCGGTGCGCATCGAGCCCAAGCAGGTTGAAACCAAGCGTACGGAGCCCCGGCCCATCGGGGTGCGTCCTGCTACACCCAACGGCGAGGTGCGTCGGAGTCTGAGCGGCGGCCGCACAGTCACGAGCGTTCGGAAGAATGCAGCACCCGATGGGTTCGAGCTTGATCGTGTTCGTACAGGGTTCATCGACCGTATGGGGGGCGGCAAGCAGGGTGTGGGCGGGCGTATGGATGGCCATCCCGACGAGGGCGGGGGGCATCACGACGATCACCATGATGATCATGATAATGATGGGCACCACGGCGGGCATCATGATGACGACTGGCATATCGACATCGACATCAACTTCTGGTCACACCCGAGCTATTGCCCTGGCGGGTGGTGGTATGTGTGGGGCGATTACGACAACGACGGGTATGTTGACTATGTGTGCACCAATGGGTCGTACTCGGTGTATTACTACGGCTGGAGCGGTGCATACTGGAATAGCACGCCTTGGTACGGCTGGTATCCAAGGCGTTACGGCAGCAGCTGGTGGCGTCATTCGATCCCTGGGAGTTATCAGGGTGTTGTGTATGGTATCGATGAGGAACTGGTCGATGAGCCCGGCCCGGTCGCGATGACGGTGATGCCGGAGACGATCCCCGAGGCGGTGCCTCTGTCTGCCGTCGAGGTTGCGCGTCTGGAGATGTCGCTTGGCAACCCAAGCGTCGCGATCGAGGCGTATCGGGCGCACCTGAGCGAGTACCCCCAGGACTGGCTGGCCTTGCGTGAGCTCGGTATCGCATTGGTCCGTGACGGGCAGCGCGGCGACGGGGTGGCCATGATCGGCTACGCCCACAGCCAAGACCCCGAACTGGCCTACGAGCCGATCCCGGTGGAGCTGTTCGAGGGCGATTCGCGTTTGATGCGCGACACGCTGGTGAAGGTGGTGGGCTGGGCCCACCGGAATCCGTCGGCGAGTGCTTGGCTGAGTGTCGCGGTCATCATGCAGGGCGAGGGCCGACCTGGCCCGGCGCTGAAGATGATCGATCGGGCACAGGAGTATGGGCTGGATCGAGGCGTCGCGGATCAGATGCGATCGGCGATGGTGGTGCGGTAGGTTACTGGCCAAGTATGCGTGCAGGAACCCCGACCGCGGTCTTGCCTGCTGGGACATCCTTGATGACGACGGCGCCGGCACCGATCTTGGCTCCATCGCCAACGTTCACGGGTCCGAGCACGCAGGCGTGCGCACCGATGTACACATGGTCGCCGATCACTGGGCCGCCTGGCTTCGCACCCGCGCCGATGGTCGTGACCTGATGGATGGCGCAGTCAGCGCCGATCGTTGCCCATGGATAGACCTGAATAGGGCCGACATGGGGGATGAGCAGGCCCGGCCCGATTTTTGCACCCTGATCGAGATTGATGTGGGTGACGACGGTGAGGATTTTCTTGAGCACGGCGACGATGACCTTGGGGATGAGCCAGAGGATCTTGATCCTGCGTTTGCGGATGCTCCGCTGCATGCGATAGATGGTGAGCGCCCAGAAGCCTTCAGAGCCCCAGCCGGAGTAGCCGTGCTGTTTGAAGCGGGCCAGATCGGCACGCCAGGCACGCCATTGGCTGTCTCCTGCCCAGTCTTTGATGGTGTTTCCGTCGTACTTCATGTCGGCTTGGCTTCGTTCGAGGTGCTCATGTGATTGAGAGACTGCGGCTTTGCGGTGACGGGTATCTGTTGATTCCGGGCCGCCTGGAGCTTGATCAGCGGCACGACGGAGACGAGTACACCCGCCATGAGCATAAACGAGGTGTTGGGCATGGCGTTGGCGAGTGTGTCGATGACAAAGAGAAGCACGCCGAAGCCGATTGCCCAAGCGGCACCGAGGGGGCCAATAAATATTCGGGATTCGAGTTTATGTCTTGCGAGTGGTATGAGAGGGGAGATGAATGTGGCATATGTGCATGTCAGGCCGAACACACCCGTTGTGCCCAAGAGGATGGCCCACCAACTGTCGGATACCGTGATGTCATTTCCGAAGTCATCTTTTACGCGCCAGCGTCCCCAGCCACCCCAGCCGAATACGGGGCGTTGCATGGCTTTGTCAGCGATCATCTGGTCATTTTCGAGGCGCATGTTGAGTGAGCCGGCACGCTCTTCACCGAAGATGGAGACGGCGGAGACGAGCTGTTGCCCTTCCCACCCGATGGTGCGCAGGCCGACGTAACCCATTGGGAGAATGATCATGAGGAGGAGCAGGGGGCGCAGGCGGGTGGCGTGGATAAACTCAGCGGCTGCGATTAGTCCAAGGAGCAGAATTGCGGCACCTGTTGATCGGAGCATGATGGTGAGTATGACTAGCCCAATGGCGACGATGCTCATCGGGATGCCCCAGATGTTGGTGATCGACTTGGATCGCCAGAGGATCCATGCCACAAGCGCCGCGGCGGCCACCCATGCCGCGAGGGCAAGCCCGTGCTGCATGAAGACCATCGGTCGCCAGCCGCCCATACGTTTGGTCATCACCCAGTCGGAGGGGCGGAAGCCGTAGATCATTCGGTTGAGCTGGGGACTCATGACGATCTCGAAGAGGCAGAACGGGGCATAGGCAATGGCACTCGCGACGACGCCTATGCTGAGGTCGCGCAGTGAGCTGAGGTCTGTGAAGAGTGCTCGCGCAACCCAGTAGGCAACACCCCATTCGAGGAACCGGTTGGCAAATGTTGAGGCGGCGTCGTATGGGCCCAAGCCGTTGATGAGCGAACTGATCGAGGGGGCGATGAGGAAGCCGAGGAAGAATAGGTCGAGGAGCCGGGGGCGCCATGCGAGCAGCTTTGGGCAGGCGAACATGATCGCAATGAGCAGTGCCCCTAGTCCTGCGGCGAGGAGCTTGGTGTAGTTCGGCATGCCGGGGATTGTAATGCCTGTGGGTGGAAGGAAGAGATTGCCGCCGATGATCGAAATGAGAACTGCCTTGCGCACCGGGAGCAGCATCGCGAGAAAGAGCATGGCGATGGGCCAGATGAGCAGGGCAAGAATCGCAAAGGTGTTCGGCTGCATGTGTGGATATTGTGCTGAAGAGTGATTGATACTGGAGTGGCTTTAGGGTTGCTTGTCCCACAGTTTGCGAGTTTCACCACGAATTATCCAGCGATTGGCCTGGATCACGGCATAGGTATTGATGGGAAGTGTTGCGATTGCAACGGGTAGGTACCGAAGGCGCCTAGGCCATGGCTGGTGCTTGAGTTGCATGAACTGCTTGTAGATAAACTGACGAGGGACAGCCCAGAACCCGCGTTCATTGAAAGTGTCGTGGACCAGACGAGCGCTCCATTGTGGGTCTTGCGATTGCCATTGCTTCATGAGCATCCCAGCGGGGGCTTCCTTGGTTGATTCAGCCCAGAGCTTTGTGTAGAGAATCGCATTAATGGTGAGTTCGAGCATTCGCCTAGTCTTGTTACGCAAGATCTCACCGGGCGAGGTGTATGACTGGAAGATTATCTCCGCACTTTCAACGCGTGCCACGAGATTGACATCGTCGGGTTGAGTGAAGCCGCGGGTAACGGTCATCGCGCGGACGAATGCGTCTTCGCCCATGAGTGCTTCGGGGAGGTACATTTCACGCATGAAATTAGCTCGCCCACAGTAGAGGCAGCCAGCAAAGACGCCCTTCATGCCCTTGCGCAAACTGGTTGCACCGATCGACAAACGGTCGTAGGTGGACCGTTTGTCTTTTAGTTCAACATGCTTGATGGGGTTGCCACCAGCGATGAGCAGTTCGGGATTGGTTTCGAGTGCTTCGATGAGGTTGCTGATTACATGTGGATGCGCGAGCGTGACATCGGCATCCATAAAAACGAGATACTCCACGTCATCGGCGGAGAAGCCGTTCACAAAGTTGTTCCAAGCGTTTTCTTTGCCTGCGGCTTCAAGCTCGCAGACTCTGGCATTGAAAAAGTTTGGGGAGTTCTCGGGTGTAAAGTATCGCGTGATTGCATCTTGGGCTACTCGAGCAGTCTGATCTTTGCAGCCATTTGGAACGACAACGAGTTCAGCACGGATTTCGCGCTGAACTCCTGTGTTGGAATCGATGTGGAGGCATTGAGCAAGCACCGACTCGATGGTCTGTGCGATGCTCTTCTCTTCGTTGTACGCGAGGATGCCGATTGAGATGGTAATCATCTGGGTCCGTTCGTGGAATGTGCCGGCATTGTTTACAGGGTCCTCTATTCAGCGGACAGCATTTGCTCTATTGTGGGTTGAGAAGTGAACCATTCAATAACACTACTAGCTGAAAAATTGGACTGCGGGTTTGTCCGAGACATTTGGCGTGCCTGACGAATAAAATCTTGGAGATCGCCGTTCAGTTCGATTGAGCTGAGGTATGCATCAATGCCAAGTGTTGGTGGTGGGGATGAGAGGGTGTGGAATTCGGCGCTCGGCTCAACGTTTTCAGCCCATTCGTCAACAGTAGTCAGCGATGTGCCGACTACGAACGGGCGGTCATGCATATTGTAATGAAAATACTTATTGTCCTTAAAGCTCGCAAGGTTTTCATAGCTATTGAACACTCCGACAAGTGCGTTGTTCAAGTTCCCGTTTGGCTGGGGGGTCAAGTCTTGGTAGTAAGCATTGTTGCTGATCGTGATATTGTTCATGATCTGGCTTGCTGCTGGTGGCCGTACGCTAATAGCTCCAGGCCAGTTGACGACAAGGTTGTTGTCAATAAGAAGATTGGTGACCATGAGGTCACGGTCGCCGCCGACCATGATAACATCACGGTTGTATCCGCGGGATGCGATATGGAAATAGTTGTTTGCGATAGTGGCTTGTCGGATGTTGCTTACAGTTACGCCAAACCCCCTGGCTAGGGTGGGATCAATGTCGCGGCCGTACATAATCAAGTTGCGTCGCATTTCGCCCTCAACACCGCCTTCGTTTGGGGTTGTGCCGCCGCCAATTAGAACAGCGAGTGGGTTTGAGAGAAACAGGTTGTCGTTGATGATGCCGCCGCATCGTAGCTGGACCCCGTGGGATGATGCGTCAGAGCTGATGTTGTTTTTGAATATGACATCAGAGACATTGTTCTGAACGTAAACATTGTGATTGAAAATGGTTGGTTCAGCGCCTGCGTCATGGTTCCAGCCGTTGTGGTCAAAGACGCTGTTCTCAATAGTAAGCCCGGTGACGCCGCTCACATACATGCCCTGTGCGTGGCTGGTGCTCGACCATGCATCGACAATGACGCACCCGTTGAGGTGAATATTCTTCAGCTGGTTTGTGTCGGGGTAGGCCTGAAAGGTTATATTGTCTTTGTAGCCAGCGATGTACATGTCCTCGAACAAGATATTGTTGCAATCGCGAAGCCATCGGATGCCAGTTGGGGCTTGGTCGTCGGCCCTGTGGTCGGGCTCCAAGTGAAGGCCGACAAATGCGACATTTGAGATGGTGTCCGCCCCCATTGCCTGCATGCCGCTTTGGCTTGGGTTAGTCCAAAGGATCGGACGTTCGGGATCATTGCCGTAGGCGCCGATTACGAGTGGTTCGTGTTCTGAGCGGCCGCTCTTTGAAGGGGATGGCATGTTTTCATACCAAGCATCCCCCCGCTTCAGCAGCATCCAGTCCGGGTATCCGTCGCGGAGGAGTTCGTAGGCTCGATCGAGTGATTTGACTGGGCGTTCGGGGGTGAGGCCGGAGTTGGAGTCGCTGCCTTCGCTGCTGGAGACGAAGATCAGGCGGGTGTCCACGCTCGGGGTGAACTGGGTCCAGAAGCTACCGTCGTCTGAGGCCAGGGCCGTGCTCGGGCTCATGGAAACGGCGATGACACCGCAGGCACAAAGGGTGAGGGCCTGCCGCTTGAGCTGGCGCGGGGTCCAGTTGAGTCGCGATCGTTTGGTGTTGTGTGTGATCGTTGCCATGGTGATTCTCCTGGTACAGTATCGGGCAATCTGCCTGCCCGAATGCCGTGAAACTGGCTCATGGGCGTGTGAAACTGGGTATTCAACCGGTATCGTGCGAAAGAAGATGATTGCAGACCAAGCGATTTGGGATTGCCGAGCTTCTGTCACCGTCACAGCATGACTATTGGGTCCGGTAACGCGTTGGGTTTTGTTCTCACGCGGGTTTTCGTGAAAAAGCCCCGCTTCAAGGGGGCTTGTCGCACAGCGGTTCCTCCTGATGGGAATGGGCAGCACATAGCCCGTGGCCCGAACTGGTGTCTGTAAAAGGAATTGTGACAATTTGACCATGCACAGATTCGACCCGTGGGGCAGGTGGGTCTAGAGTCTTGGCCCTGCTCTTGGCGTGCGCCACGGGCATTTCAGCAACCGTGTAACCACATTGAGTGCGTTTTCAGGCCGAAAACGCGGCTTCCGAGGCAATCGGGCTCGGTGTGGGAGGTGGAGAAATCATGGCCGACAAAGAAGTCATTGAAAAGTTCAAGATCATGGCCCCAGGTGGTCAGGCAACGCCTGCGCCGCCTCTGGGCCCTGTTCTGGGTGCCAAGGGTGTCAACCCCGGGCAGTTCATTCAGCAGTTTAACGCAGCAACCGGCCAGCTCAACGGCAAGGTCGTCGGCTGTGTCGTCACGGTCTACAACGACCGCTCGTTCGAGTTCGAGATCAAGTCATCGCCCGCGAGCGTGCTGATCAAGGAAGCGGCTGGCATTCAGAAGGGTTCGGGCGAGCCGAACACCAAGAAGGTTGGCAAGATCACGATGGACCAGTGCCGCAAGATCGCTGAAGAGAAGGGTGCGGACATCAACTCGCACGATCTCGACGCGGGTGCACTGATCATCGCGGGTACCGCTCGTTCGATGGGCGTAGATGTGGTGGGGGACTGATCCATGGCAAAGTCAAAGCGAGCACAAGAAAACATAAAGCTGACCCCTCGGGAAGCCCTCGAGGCCAATGAGGCGTTTGTCGCGCTGAAGAAGTTTGTTCCCACCAAGTTTGATCAGGCCGTCGAGGTCTGCATGCACCTCGGTGTGGATGTGAAGCACGCAGATCAGATGGTTCGCGGCTCGGTGTCGTTGCCCAAGGGCATCGGCAAGGCCAAGCGGGTCATCGCGTTCTGTGATGCGGCACTTGTTGACGACTGTAAGGCGGCCGGTGCCGTCGAAGCAGGCGGCACGGATCTGATGCAGAAGGTTGATGGCGGCTGGTTCGACTTCGATGTCGCGATCGCTTCGCCTGACATGATGCGTGTGATCTCCAAGCTCGGTCGCGTGCTTGGCCCCAAGGGGCTGATGCCCTCGCCCAAGAATGGCACCGTGACCCCCAAGGTCGCCGAAGCCGTCGGTGAGTTTGCGGCTGGTAAGGTCGAGTACCGTGCCGACAAGGGCGGGAATGTCCATGCCGTCATCGGTCGTATGAGCTTCAGCGCCGATGACCTGCTGGAGAACTACAACCACTTCTACGAGACCATCGAGAAGGCGCGTCCTTCGGCGGTCAAGGGTGAGTATGTCAAGCGTATCACCATCAGCGGGACGATGACCCCTGGTGTACAGATCAAGACCGCGGTAGCGGCGGAATAAGGAGGATTATCATGAGTAAGCCTGTCAAGGAAATGATGATCCGCGAGTACCGCGAGCTGTTGGGCGACCACGAGAACGCGCTGGCCATCGGCCTGCGTGGGATCGAGTCGAACGACACGAACGCGATCCGGTCGGGTCTGGCGAAGAAGGAAATCCGCGTCACCGTCGTACGCAACAAGCTCTTTGGGCAAGCGTTCGGCGAGACGGAACTGGCACCGCTCAAGGAAGTCATGCAGGGGTCGACGGCCCTGGCGTATGGCGCTGAGTCGGTCGTCGATGTCGCACGCGAGATCGTTGGATTGCTCAAGAAGTACCCCGACATCGAGCTCAAGGGCGCCGTCCTCGACGGCATGCTCTTCGAGGGCGATGCTGGTGTGAAGCAACTCAGCAAGTTCCCCACACGCGAAGAAGCGATTGCACAGGATGTCACCCTTATCCTCGGCCCTGGGCGCAAGCTCGTGGGTGCGATCAAGGGCCCAGGCTCAGGTCTGGCTGGCATCATCAAGGCGATCGAAGAAAAGCTCGAGAGTGGCGAAGAGATCGCCAAGGTTTGAGTTTGTGTTTGAACTTTGCGGCTGCCTGATTTGGCAGTCGTTTATGAAACCCGTTGTCACCTGACTGGCCCTATTCAACCCCCGCGAGATGTGTGCGGGGAGGGTTAAAGAACCGAGCGGTTCGGTCCCTCTTGGGTGAACGAGTCTGGCATACGACAAGATCGTGTGCATTGAGAAATGAAGGAGTTGGACCATGTCCGACGAAGCAACCAAGACCTTTGACGCAAAGATCAGCAAACTGGGTGACGAACTTGCGGGCCTGACCCTCAAGGAAGCAGTCGACCTGGGTGATTACATGAAGGAAACCTACGGCATCGAAGCCGCAGCTGGTGGTGCCGTGATGATGGCAGCCGCTGGTGGCGACGAGGGCGGCGCTGCAGCCGAGAAGACCTCGTTCGATGTCATCCTCAAGAGCCCCGGCGGCAACAAGATCCAGGTGATCAAGGCGATCCGCGAGATCACCGGCCTGGGCCTGAAGGAAGCCAAGGCACTGGCAGAAGAAGCAGGCGCCAAGGTGAAGGAAGGCGTGAGCAAGGACGAGGCAGAAGATGTCAAGACCAAGCTCGAAGAGACCGGCGCCGAAGTCGAAATCGCCTGATCTGGCACGATCCCCTGTTCTGGGGATATAAAAAGATATCGATCGCTTGGCAGAAATGCGAAGCGATCGTTTGGCTCGGGAGCGGTGTGGTGCCTCCTCCCGAGGGGATACGGTGAGCGTAAAAGTCCGATCGCTCGAAGTAACTGGCTCAGGTCGGGAACTGTTCGGTCGGTGGTGAACGAATCATTAGCAACGGTGTTGGTTGTTGGTATCGGAGATCGATGAGGCAGGATCGCTTCAGTTGATCGAGTCTTGAATCACCCGGTTGGCGGATCTGCCCGTGAAAGCGAGCAAATTCAATGCCGGGTGGCTTTGTTGCGCTTGAAGGGCTAGGATATTTTTCCGGTCTTCAATCTTGGTGCGGCAGGCCGGGACGGTATGGGCATACCACACAACGAACAGCAATCACGAACGGTGCGCAGGTTGTACCGTTCTTGAACAGAACCATCACGAGGTGCTTGGATGGCAGCGACCAAAGTGCGCGATATGGAGCGTACCCGCAGCGTTCGGAGTTTCGCCAAACGAGGCGACACAACGAAGATCCCCGATCTCTGGCAGGTTCAGGAAGCCGCGTATGAGCGCTTCTTGCAGATCGATAAAAATCCTGATGAGCGCGACCCCGAGCTTGGGCTCGAGTCGTTGCTGCGTGAGATCTTCCCGATCGAATCGTACGACGAGACAATGTCTCTGGAGTACGCGAGCTACTCGCTTGAGCAGCCACGCTACACATCGGATGAATGTCGAGAACTGCGACTGACCTACGGCTTCCCCTTCAGGCTGCGCCTGCGTCTCAAGCGAGAGACGCACGGAGACCTGCCCGAAGAAGATATCTACCTGGGCGAGTTCCCGGTGATGATGGGTGGCGGTGAGTACATCGTCAATGGTGCAGAGCGCGTGATCGTGTCTCAGCTCCACCGCTCGCCGGGTGTGGACTTCTCAATTGTGAGCAGCGAGGGCGACCGTCCGCTCCACAGCGCTCGCATCATCCCCGAGCGCGGCTCGTGGATCGAGCTTGAGGTCACTAAGAAAGATGTGCTCGCGATGCGCATCGACCAGAGCACCAAGCTGACCGCGACCACCTTCCTGCGCTGTCTTGACGAGTCGGTCGCATCGACCGACGCGATCATCAGCCTCTTCTACGAGGTTGCTGAGATCAAGGCCAAGGATGTGCATCCCGACGACTGGGCCGCGGCATCGATCATCGACACCGAGACCGGTGAAGAGCTGGTGCATGTGGGTTGCCAGATCGGCGAAGAAGCCGCCGAAGCGATCCGTGCCTCGGCGCTCACCACGATCAAGGTCGTGCAGAACCCGAGCGACTCGCTGATCCTCAACACGATCGCCGAAGAGAAGCTCGAGCAGTTCGACGAAGTCCCCAATGTTGAGAGCGATTACGATCGCGCGATGCTGAAGGTGTACTCACGCCTTCGTCCAGGCAACCCGCCGCAGGTCGACAAGGCCAAGCAGCTCTTCCACGAGAAGTTCTTCGACGACAACCGCTACCGCCTGGGCAAGGTCGGCCGTTTCCGGATCAACCGGAAGTTCGACATCCAGGACATCCCCGAGGATCAGCTGTTCCTCCTGGGCATCGACTTCCTGAAGGTTGTGCAGTACATGCTCGACCTGCGCAGCAACCGCATCGACCCCGATACCGGTCGTCCTGTTGCGTTCGTCGATGACATCGACCATCTGGGCAACCGGCGCCTGCGTACGCTCGACGAGCTGGCAGTGGAGGAGGTCCGCAAGGGTCTGCTCAAGCTGCGTCGCACCGTCCAGGAGCGCATGAGCGTCAAGGACCCCGAAGAGGTCGCCAAGATCGCCGACCTGGTGAACTCCAAGTCCATCAGCAGCGCCATCGACTTCTTCTTCGGTCGCAGCGAGCTTTCGCAGGTCGTCGACCAGACGAACCCGCTCTCGACGCTGGTGCATGAACGCCGACTCTCGGCGCTGGGCCCGGGCGGTCTGAACCGCAAGCGTGCCGGCTTCGAGGTGCGAGATGTTCACACCTCGCACTACGGCCGCGTGTGTCCCATCGAGACGCCCGAAGGTACGAACATTGGTCTGATCTGTTCGCTGGGCATCTACGCCACGGTTGACGAGTACGGCTTCCTGCGTACCCCGTACCGCGTGGTCGAGAACGGCGAGGTCACCAAGAAGGTCGTGAACCTCCGAGCTGACGAAGAGATTCGCTCAGTCCTCGCGCCGGCCGACGCCCTCGACGAAGACGGGCAGTTCAAGAAGGGGCTCGTGCTTGCACGAAGCGACGGCGAGATCGCCGAGCTCAAGCCGGACCAGATCGACTATGTCGATGTGTCGCCCAAGCAGCTTGTCGGTATTTCCGCATCGCTGATCCCGTTCCTCGAGCACGACGACGCCAACCGTGCGTTGATGGGCTCGAACATGCAGCGCCAGGCAGTGCCGCTGATCAAGGTTGACCCCCCGTGCATCGCAACGGGCATGGAGAAAGAGGTCGGTAAGTACTCCGGCATGCTGATCCGCGCCAAGCGCGGCGGTACGGTGACCTATGTTGATGCCGAGCGCATCATCATCGACAATGCCGACGAGTATGTGTTCCGGAAGTTTGTCGGTCTCAACGAGCGTACCTGCCAGAACCAGAAGCCCATCGTGAAGAAGGGCCAGAAGGTCAAGGCCGGTCAGGTCATCGCCGACGGTGCTTCGACCCTGCAGGGCGAGCTGGCGATCGGTCGCAACGCCCTGGTCGCGTTCAACACCTTCGACGGGTACAACTTCGAGGACGCGATCGTGATCAGCGAGCGTCTTGTGAAGGACGACGCGTTCACGAGCATCCATATCGACTCGTTCGATGTCGAGGTCCGCGAGACCAAGCTCGGTCGTGAAGAGTTCACCCGCGATATCCCCAATGTGAGCGAGCGCATGCTGCGCAACCTCGACGAGAGCGGGATCATCCGCGTCGGTGCCCGTGTGGGCCCTGGCGACATCCTGGTCGGCAAGGTCTCGCCCAAGAGCAAGACCGAGCTGACTCCGGAAGAGAAGCTGCTCCACGCGATCTTCGGTCGTGCGGGCGAGGATGTGAAGAACGATTCGCTCGAGGTCAGCGCCGGTACCAACGGCATCGTCATCGGCACCAAGAAGTTTTCGCGTCGCGTTCACATGAACGAGGCGCAGAAGAAGGCGCTGAAGGCGGAAATCGCTGAGTACGAGGCCGAGCAGGATGCACAGGCGATCAAGCTCTTCAAAGAGATGACCGTCGCCATCAACGAGGTTGTCGGGACCGAGATGGTCGACCCGATGACGCGTCAGAAGGTCGGTGCCAGTGACATCCCCGAGGTCATCATCGAGCAGATCAAGACCTTCAATGTCAAGTGGATCAAGGGATCCAAGGACACCAAGGACGAGGCCGAGACGGTGTACCGTCAGTACTGGCCCCGTATCGAAGCCGTCGAGGCCGAGAAGCAGCGGAAGGTCGCGCACATGAAGCGCGGCGACGAGCTGCCCAACGGCGTGCTTGAAATGGTCAAGGTGTACATCGCCACCAAGCGGACCCTGTCCGCCGGTGACAAGATGGCGGGTCGCCACGGGAACAAGGGTGTCATCGCCCGTGTGGTCCCCGAGGCGGACATGCCCTTCATGGACGACGGCAACCCCGTCGATGTGCTCCTCAACCCGCTGGGCGTGCCCTCGCGTATGAATGTGGGTCAGATCCTCGAGACGCACCTTGGTTGGGCGGCTCAGGTCCTGGGCTTCCAGGCCGTGACCCCCGTGTTCGACGGTGCTCGCGAGCAGGAGATCCACGACGCCGTGGCGGAGGCGAACGAGTATGTCCGCAACCGCTGGGCCGACTGCGAGGAGAAGGGCACATGGCCTCATCCTCGTGAGCTGCTGGCAGAGATGCCCGCGGGCGGCAAGATCCAGCTTTACGACGGCCGCACCGGCGAGGCGTTCAACCAGAAGACAACCGTGGGCTTCATGTATCTGCTGAAGCTGCACCACCTGGTCGACGACAAGATCCACGCCCGTGCGACGGGCCCGTACTCGCTCATCACGCAGCAGCCGCTGGGTGGTAAGGCACGCACGGGTGGTCAGCGATTCGGTGAGATGGAGGTCTGGGCGCTCGAAGCGTACGGTGCCGCCTATATCTTGCAGGAGCTGCTGACGGTGAAGTCGGACGATGTCGAGGGTCGTACCAAGATCTACGAGTCGATGGTCAAGGGCACCAACAAGCTCGAGGCGGGCATGCCCGTCGCGTTCGATGTGCTCTGCAACGAACTCAAGGGTCTGGGCATGAACCTGACACTCGAGAAGAAGCAGCTTGAGGGCGGGAGCCTGCTGTAAGGCAGCACCCGCGAAGGCGTCGTCCCGGTGAGCATTCGCCGGGGCGGCTGGTTCCCTCGATTGTCGGTTGAACTGATACGAATCACTCCTGTACAGGAGAACGAGATATGGCTGAAAGCGTATACGATCGCGTCAATGACTACTCATCGGTGAAGATCACCCTGGCGTCGCCAAACGACATCCGGGCCTGGTCCTACGGCGAGGTCAAAAAACCCGAGACCATTAACTACCGAACCTACCGCCCTGAGAAGGACGGCCTGTTCTGTGAGCGGATCTTCGGCCCGGAGCGCGACTACGAGTGCTCGTGCGGCAAGTACCGCGGGACCAAGTACAAGGGTTACATCTGTGACCGTTGTGGTGTGAAGGTGACCCACTCGCGTGTGCGTCGCAAGCGCATGGGGCACATCAACCTCGCCGCGCCCGCGGTGCACATCTGGTTCTTCAAGTCGCTCCCCTCGCGCCTGGGCACCCTGCTGGCGATGAAGACGAGCGATCTTGAGAAGATCATCTACTACCAGGACTATGTTGTCACCCGCCCGGGCGACACCGAGCTGACCTACAAGCAGGTCCTGACCGAAGACGAGCACCGCGCTGCCCTCGAGCAGTACGGCAACGAGTTCACCGCCATGATGGGCGCTGAAGCGGTGCGTGAGCTGATCGACCAGCTCGATCTGGACGCGATCGCCGATGAGATTCGCGCCGGGCTTGCGGCGACCCGCAGCAAGCAGAAGACCAAGGACTTCGCCAAGCGTCTCAAGCTCGTCGAGCAGGTGCGCATGAGCGAGAACGACCCGGCGTGGCTGGTGATGGATGTGATCCCCGTGATCCCGCCGGACCTGCGCCCGCTGGTTCTGCTCGAATCGGGCAACTTCGCGACGAGCGATCTCAACGATCTGTACCGGCGCATCATCAACCGCAACAACCGCCTCAAGAAGCTGATGGACCTCAACGCACCCGAGGTCATCATCCGCAACGAGAAGCGCATGCTGCAGCAGGCGGTCGACGCGCTGTTCGACAACAACCGCTGTCGCCGCCCGGTGCTCGGTTCGTCGTCGCGTGCCCTCAAGTCGCTGACCGACATGATCAAGGGCAAGCAGGGCCGCTTCCGCGAGAACCTGCTCGGTAAGCGTGTGGACTACTCTGGCCGTTCGGTCATCGTGGTTGGCCCGGAGCTCAAGCTCAACCAGTGTGGACTTCCCAAGAAGATCGCCCTGGAGCTGTACCAGCCGTTCATCATCCGCAAGCTCAAGGAGCACGGGCTGGCCGACACGATCAAGAGCGCCAAGCGGATGCTCGAGCGTCGTGACGCCGAGGTCTGGGACATCCTTGAAGAAGTGATCTACCAGCACCCGGTCCTGCTGAACCGTGCACCGACGCTTCACCGCATGGGTATCCAGGCGTTCGAGCCGGTCCTCGTGGAAGGCAACGCGATCAAGCTGCACCCGCTCGTCTGTGGCGGCTTCAACGCCGACTTCGACGGCGACCAGATGGCGGTCCACCTGCCACTGTCGATCGAGGCGCAGGCCGAGGCGCATGTGCTGATGCTGTCGACGAACAATGTGTTCTCGCCGGCCAACGGCTCGCCGATTATCAACGCGTCGCAGGACATCGTCATGGGTGTGTACTTCATCACCACGACGCTCTTGGATCCCAAGGCCGTCGACGAGAAGGACATCCCGCGCTTCAAGGACCGCCACGAGGCGATCCTGGCGTTCGACAGCAAGAAGATCGGTATCCACGATCTGATCTCGGTCCGCCTGACCGGCTTCGACAAGCTGGTCAGCAAGGAGCGGGGCCCGATCGAGGCGATGCCCGAGAACGGGCGTCTGATCACGACCGTCGGCCGCATCATGTTCAGCGAGATCCTGGGTGACGGGATGCCGTTCTACAACTGTGCGATCGGTAAGAAGGGCTGTGCCCGCGTGATCGACGATACCTACGAGTACTGCGATCGCGCCGCGACCATCAACCTGCTCGACGATCTCAAGAGCATCGGGTTCAAGAACGCGACGCTGGCGGGTCTTTCGTTCGGCATCACCGACCTTCGCATCCCCGAAGAGAAGGTGGCGCTGCTCGACGAGGCCCAGAAGAAGGTCAACCGCGTCGAGAAGAACTTCGACCGAGGCATCATCACCGAGCGTGAACGCTACAACCAGCTGCTCGACATCTGGTCACACTGCCGTGAAGAACTGACGGTCGTGCTGATCGAGACGCTCAAGAACGACCGTCGTCACGACGACGGCTCGTACGCGAGCATCACCGAGAAAGAGGGCAACGCGTTCCTCAACCCGGTGTACCTCATGAGCGACTCGGGTGCTCGTGGTAATGTCAGCCAGATGCAGCAGCTCGCCGGTATGCGAGGCCTGATGGCCAAGCCCAGCGGCGAGATCATCGAGACCCCGATTCGCGCGAACTTCCGCGAAGGCCTGCACATCCTCGAGTACTTCTCGTCGACGCACGGTGCACGCAAGGGTCTGGCAGATACCGCGCTCAAGACGGCGGACTCGGGTTACCTGACCCGTAAGCTCTGCGATGTCGCCCAGTCGATCATCGTCAGTGAGCACGACTGTGGCTCACGCCGGGGCATCATGAAGCGCGCTATCTACAAGGGCGAGCAGATCGATGTGCCGCTGAGCGATCAGATCTTTGGTCGTGTCGCGGTCAACCCGGTGCTCGATCCCAAGTCGGGCGAGAAGATCGTCGAGGCCAACGAGATGATCTCCGATGAGGCCGCCAAGAACATCGAAGAGATCGGGATCGACGCGGTCCTCGTCCGCAGCCCGCTGACCAGCGAGTCGCCCACGGGCTGCTCGGTGCTCGACTACGGCATGGACATGTCGACGGGCAAGCTCGTCGAAGAGGGCATGGCCGTGGGCATCATCGGTGCCCAGTCAATCGGTGAGCCCGGTACCCAGCTGACGATGCGTACCTTCCACTCCGGTGGTATCGGTACGCGTGCGGTTGTGGATACCGAGTACCGTGCGCTCAACAACGGTACCGTCGAGATCCGTGACTGTAACGAGGTTGCGGTCAAGGACGAGGACGGCAACGACTGCTTCGTGACGCTCAAGCGCAACGGCGAGCTGGCGATCCTCGATCCCGACGGCAAGGAGCTTGAGAAGACCAAGATCCCCTACGGCGGGTTCATCTACTGCAAGAACGGCGAGACCATCAAGCGTGGCTCGACGCTCGTCAAGTGGGACCCCCACCGGACGCCGATCCTGGCCGAGAAGTCGGGTCGTGTGGAGTTCGTCGACATCGAGATCGGCGAGACCGTTCGCGAAGAAGACGCCGGTCGTGGTCAGAAGGCCCTCGTGGTCATCGAGCACAAGGGCGATCTGCACCCGCAGATCAACATCGTGGACGATGACGGGAACATCCTCGACTTCCACTACCTGCCTGCCAAGGCGCGTCTGGAAGTTGCCGATGGCGAAGAGATCGGCGCGGGCCACATGGTTGCTCGTCAGCCGCGTTCGGCCGCGGGCTCAGCCGACATCGTCGGTGGTCTGCCCCGCGTGACCGAGATCTTCGAAGCACGCAAGCCCAAGGACCCGGCGTTCATGTCCGAGATCTCGGGCATCGTCGAGATCCTCAGCGATAAGCGTAAGGGCAAGATGACGATCCGCGTGGTGTCCGATTCGGGCATCGAGAAGGATCACCATGTGCCCAACGACAAGGCGCTGCTGGTGCACGCGGGCGATTATGTGCAGGCGGGCGATCCGCTGACCGAAGGGCCGCTGGTTCCCCACGACATCCTCAAGATCCGTGGTGAAGAGGCGCTCTGGCAGTACATGCTCGACGAGGTGCAGAATGTGTACCGTGCACAGGGCGTGCCCATCAACGACAAGCACATCGAGATGGTCCTCTCGGCGATGCTCCGCAAGGTGCGTGTCGAGAACCCGGGCGATACCGATCTGCTCCCGCACGAGATCGTGGACAAGTTCACCTTCCGTCAGACCAACAACAAGATCGCGAACATGGTTCGCGTGACCGACGCCGGCAGCACCCCGCTCCGTGTGGGCGACCTGCTGGAGAAGGATGTGGTCAAGGAAGCCAACGCCAAGGCCGAGGCCGAGGGTGGCGAGATCGCCAAGACCAAGCGTGCACGCCCTGCCGCGGGCCGGACGCTGCTGCTGGGTATCACCAAGGCCGCGCTCTCGAGCGACTCGTTCCTTTCGGGTGCGTCGTTCCAGGAGAGCACCAAGGTGCTCACCGAGGCGTCGCTGCGTGGTGCCGAGGACGAGCTGGTCGGTCTGAAGGAGAATGTGCTGCTGGGTCACCTGATCCCGGCGGGCACGGGCTTCCGCAAGTACCAGGACATCCGCGTCAAGACACTCGTGTCGCCCGAGGAACTCGAAGAGTACATGAGCGACGAAGAGTTCTACGAGGACGCGATGGACGAGGCCGAGCTCGCCAACGAGGATGACGCCCTGAGCACCCCGCAGGTCGAGGTCAAGGATGTCATGGTCGGCGAGGGCTCGCCCGAAGCGGCCGAGACCACCGAGGGCTGATCGCCTGATCGATTTCAAACACAAGGGCGTCCCCACGCGGGACGCCCTTTTTCATGCACGCATACATGCTCCGATGACGCGGTGGGGGTCTGCGCCTACGCTGGTTCTATGCCAGATCCATCACTCTTTGAAGTCTTCCCGACCCCCTCCGATGCACCGTTCGTGATCGAGCACATCGCCGAGGAGTTTACCAGCGTCTGCCCCGTCACGGGCCACCCCGACTTTGGCGTGATCACCCTGCGATACATGCCTAAGCCCGGCAGCACCGGCGGCGTCTGCATCGAGCTCAAGTCCCTCAAGCTCTACTACCACAGCTTCCGCAACGAGGGCATCTACTTCGAGGCGGTCACCAACACCATCCGCGACGACCTGGTGAAGGCGATGGACCCGCAATGGCTGCAGATCGAGACCAACTGGAAGGGCCGCGGCGGCATCCGCTCGGTGATCCGGGCGGATCATGGCGATGTGCCGAGGCATTTTCTTGGGCGGTGATTGGATAGCCATCAGCCATTGGTTCTAGGGCGATATGCTACCTATTGCCTATTGCCTATTGCC
>DEXG01000015.1:451501-475177 GCA_002364005.1 Phycisphaerales bacterium UBA3190 | reverse complement strand
AGGTCCGCCTCTGGCGGATTGCCACTCACGGATAATCCTGCCGCGTCGGTCGGATCACCACATCGCACACATGCATCCCCGCCGGCTGAGAAACGATAAACCCGATCGTCCGTGCCACATCCTCGGGCACCAGCACGGGTGAGAACTTCTCCATCAGATCACCGAACGAATCCGGGTCGTAGCCCGCCACGCTCTGGAACTCGCTCTTGACGATGCCCGGCTCGATCAGCGTCACGCGGATGCCCTTGGGGCCCAGCTCGCGGCGGGCGGCCTCGGCCAGCGAGTTGACGCCGAACTTGGTCGCGCCGTACATCGATGAGAACGGGGAGATGTGGCGACCCACGGTCGAGCCCAGCACGACGATGTCGGTGGGGTGCTGGGACCAGTCGCGTCCCTCATTGAGCTTGAGCAGCTGCTCGCCGCTGCGGCGCATGAGCTTGGCCACGCCCAGCAGGTTGGTCCGGATCATCTCTTCCCACTGATCGGTGTCGCTGGTCATCACCGAGCCGTTGAGCCCGCGACCGGCGTTGGCGATGATCAGGTCGGCGGGCTTGCCGAAGTGCTCCTGGGCGGCCCGGAGCATGGCATCGATCGTTGAATCGTCGCTGGCGTCGCCCGGGACCCCGACGGCGCGGGGTTTGCCGTCGATCATGCCGTGCTGATCGGTGATGCGTTGGGCGAGTTCGTCGAGGCGGGATTCGCGTCGGGCGTTGAGGATCAGCCCGGCACCACGGGCGGCCAGATCGAGTGCGACGGCCTGTCCGATCCCGGCGCTGGCCCCGGTGACGATCGCGACACGGCCTCTGAGCGAGTGATTGTGCGTCATTGGGTGGCTCCTGAGGGTTCTGTGAGTGTATCACGCTGCGATTGCCGATAAGATCGGTCATGCAGCAAATCATTGAACCTGATCACCAATCGAACCAAACTCATCGAGAGCCCGTAGACAAGCCCATGCACAGGACCCAAATCAACCGTTCGCTCGCCCGCGGCGTGCTTGTTGCTTCGATGATGCTTAGCCCGGCCCTGCTGATGAGCACGGCCGGTGGCTGCAAGGCGATCCGCGAGCGTCGTGCCCAGCGAGCCGCCGAACGCGAGCAGCAGCGTCAGGCCGACGCCGAGGCCCGGGCACTGCCCAATGCCAACGAGCAGGTCAGCAGCTCGCAGCAGAGCTGGCTTGAGCGGCAGCCCATCGCCAAGTCACAGGAAGCGGAGCCCGAGGCCCAGGAGCCGACCCGCGTGACCGAGACCGATTCAGGCATGCGCATCGTCGATGAGCGAAGCAACCCGGTCGATGTGCCCGAGCCGGAGATCACCGTCGCGGATGTGAACCAGCCCACGGCCCGACCCAAGTCCCGTGAAGAAGCGAGCTACGCCCAAGCGGTGCAACTGCACTCGTCGGGAGACCTGCGTTCGGCACTGCGTGAGCTGGAGCGGGCCATCGCCTACAACCCGCAGTTCACGCTGGCCTACCTCGAGTCGGGCGACATCTATATGGAGATGGCCCAGTACGAGCAGGCCGAGCGTCAGTACTCGCTCGCGGTCCGAAACGAGCCCCGCAACTACATGGCCCAGTACCGCCACGCGCAGGTGCTCCACAAGCTCAACCGCCTGGAAGAATCAAACCGCGCCTATCTGCGGGCCCTGTCGATCCGCCCCAGCTCGTTCGATGCGAACCTGGGAATCTCGACCGTGCTGCTGGAGATGGGACGCGCCGAGCAGGCCCTGCCCTACGCACAGCGTGCGGTTAAGAGCGAGCCGCCGAGCGGGCGTGCACGCATGCACCTGGGCAACATCTACGCGGCCCTCGATCGCCACGAGGACGCGGTGGTCGAGTATCAGCAGGGCGCCGAGATGATGGACGCGCCCACCGCGGGCCTGCTGCTGAACATGGCCGAGTCCCTTAACCAGCTCCAGCGCTACGCCGAGATGGTGGGGGCCCTCGACCAGCTCGTCCGCATCGAACCCTCCGCCCTGGCCTACGAGCGTCTGGGCTCGGGGTTGTTCCGGCTCAAGCGCTACGACGACGCGTTGGCGGCATTCAGCAGCTCGACCGAGCTCGACTCTGACTACTACCCCGCGTACAACGGCATCGCGGTCTGCGAGCTGAACCAATACCTCTGGTCGTCCAAAAGCGACGGCGGCGCCCGCGAGCGTGCGGTCGAGGCGATGCGTCAGTCGCTGCGCATCGATTCCAAGCAGCCGCGGATCGTGGAACTGCTTCGTCGTTACAAGGACGCGAGCGGCAGCGAGCAGTGAGACGATCCGGGTCCGGTGTCGGCCTGTGTTAGTTGCAGCCGTTCGCGTAGAGCGTGAGCAGCATGCTGATATCGAAGAAGTTGAACTCGCCGTCATTCGTGAGGTCCGCACGCGGGTCGAGCGCGCTGAATCGGGCGAGGTACTGGCTGATATCGAAGAAGTTGAGTTCCCCGCACGGTGGTGCAAAGTCGATGGGGCAGGTGTTGTCGGTCTGTGAGCGTGTGACCCATGTGACCATATTGCCGAACAGCAGTTGGAAGTTCGGGTCCTGGATCTGGTCGGTGCCGATGGTCGTGGAGAAGTTCACGACCCGTCCGCCGCAGATATCCCAGCCGACAGCCGCGGCGCCGACCTCATCGCCGCTCACCCAGTCCGAGTCGTAGAAGACCGTTGCGTCGAGCTTGGGGCGCAGGAAGGACTCGGTGCCGCTGAATGAGGTCAGCGGCATGGTGAACGAGGTCGGGAGCCCGTCGGTGAGGAAGGGCTCGGCGGTATTGAGCGTGAATGTAACCTCTGCGGTTGTTCGGTAGGTCACGCTTTCTTCAACCGGCATGGCGGCCCCGAGCACCTGGAACACATCGCGTGCAGAGACCATCCAGACGACCCATTCGGAGAAGATGATCCCGCCGCCATCCTGGGTGAAGTTGAGGATCATCGATTGCGCATCGATGGGCATGTCACTCTGTGTCCAGTTGCCGTTGCCCTGGATGTAGAGCACATCAAACACTGTGATGTCGGTGCTCGTGTCGAACTCCCAGTAGTTGGGACCAATCGTGGCGGTGTGCCCCTGGTTCTCCAGTGCGGTCACGAGCGCCGCGTCTGTGGTGGGCGAGCCGGCGGAAACAATCAGAACATCGTCGGCCTGGCTGATCGCCGTCGCGAGTGCGATGCAACTCAATGAAACAACTCGGTACATGTGGAATCCCTCTCTCAGTGTGTTGTGCAAATCCCTTGTTTTGACCGTTGAATGTACACTTTTCGAGGGTCTGGTGGAAGCGAAACTTGTGAGAACAGGCCGAACTTCACACGGCGCATAAAAAACGCCCCGTGTGGGGCGTTTGGGTGTGGTTGTGAAACAGGTTTAGGGGAAGATCCCGCGAACCTTGTAGACGCTGCCGATGTGGTCCAGTGCCGAGGCGAACGCGGCTTCACGCAGCGAGCACTTGAGCTCGTTGCGACGCTCCATGGTCCGCTGGGCTGCGACGACCATGTGACGGTTGAGCTCGCGGTCGACCTGCTCTGCGGACCAGGTGACGGCGTTCTTGTTCTGGACCCATTCGAAGTACGACACGGTCACGCCGCCGGCGTTGGCCAGGATCGCGGGGATGATCTCGATGCCCTTCTCCATACACTTGCGATCGCCCGAGGGGTCGCACGGTGCGTTGGCGGCCTCGGCCATGACCTTGCAGTTGAGCCAGTCGGCCTGCTTGGCCTTGATCATCTGCTCGAGTGCACCGGGGATGAAGACATCGACTTCGGTGCGGTAGAAGTCTTCTTCGTTGATCTCGTCGGCTTCCGGGTACCCGGCGATGCCGAAGGTCTTGAGGTTGTGCTCGAAGAGCTTGTGGCAATCGATGCCGTTGTCGTTGCGGATGAAGCCGGTGTGGTCACCGACAGCGACGATCTTGGCGCCCATGTCCTGGAGGATGCGACCGCCCCAGCCGTTCACATTACCGAAGCCCAGCAGCGAGACCTTCATGCCCTGCAGCGGGATGCCGATGCCCGGGAGCATCTCGGCGAGGGTGTCAGCGACGCCCTGGCCGGTGGCCTTCTCGCGACCGGCCGACCCGCCGTATTCAACGGGCTTGCCGGTGACGACGCGGAGGGCGTCGTGGTGCTGGTGTGACGAGGACATCATGTAGGTGTCGGCGAACCAGGCCATGATCTGCGAGTTGGTCCCGACATCGGGTGCGGGGATATCAACATCCGGGCCGATCTGGTCCATGATGGCGCTGCAGTAGCGACGGGTGACGCGTTGGAGTTCGCCCTCGCTCAGCTCGCGTGGGTTGACCTTGACGCCGCCCTTGCCGCCACCGAATGGGATGCGGACGACGGCACACTTCATGGTCATCAGGAAGGCGAGCGACTTGACATCGTCAAGGTGCACATCGTGATGGAAGCGGAAGCCGCCCTTGTAGGGTCCACAGGCGTTGTTGTGCTGGATCCGGTAGCCCTTGAAGAGCTTGTGGTGCCCGTCGTCCATTTTGACGGGGAAGTGCACCATGTACTCGTTCTTTGGCTGAGCGAGGATGATGCGGGTGCGGTGCTTGAGGTTGATCAGGTCCGCAGCCGTGAGCATGGTATTGACAGTCTGCAGGTACAGGTTGTCAGGATCATTGGGGAACCCGAGTTCGTCAGTAACCGAGCCGCGAGGCAGCTCGGTTGTGGTGGCTGTTGCAGTCATGCGTTTGCACCCGTATACGGGCGGGAGGAACCCCGCCTGGTTGATCGCAGCACACTTCTCTCAGGGGGTTGAGTCCTGGGAGCCACCCGTCCTGCTGCTCAGGGGCGGGTGCTCGGCTTTCCACTAAAGCCGATCGCAAAGCGGATCGTACGCGTGATGGAGTGTGAAGCCCAACCGAGTCAAGATCGGAAAGTATTTTCGATTCTGAAATTGGCGTGAATTTGTCGCTTCTGCACGCAGAATTGAGCCCGGTGGGGGCGACGCGTGTAAATCCTTTATTGATGGGGCTTTTCTGCTGCGGGAACGGGCTCTATCCTACTCATCCCACGCACTGGCGTGGTACGGCCCAATCGACGCCTGGGATGGTCCCGGTCGTCGAGCACAAGAACCTCAACAGCGTCCCGATGGGACGCAGCCGATTGACCCCGTCCCGGGCTCAACTCGGTGCGAGGGCACACGCGATTGGTCTGGCCGAACCGATCGCGGGAGCGCTCTCGTGATACGCCAACAGGCGTATGGAAGGAAGAACACTCTATGATCGACGAGAACCTGATCGCGTCGCTGGGTATCGCTGACGATGAAACGCTGCAGCTGCTCAACGAAGCATTCGGCGAGACCGCGCAGGCGGACAACCGCATGGATTCGATCCTGTCGGATCAAGCGGCTGACCTGAAGCCCGGCAAGCTCATCAAGGGCAAGATCATCGGTTTCGCCGGCGACGATGTCGTCGTCGAAGTCGGGCTCAAGAGCGAGGGGCTGATCCCGCGTGAAGAGTTCGCCGCCATGACCGATCTCAAGATCGGCGACGAGGTCGATGTCCTCCTCGAGTCGCTCGAGGGCGACGACGGGCTCATCGAACTCTCCAAGCGCAAGGCCGATCGTCAGATCGCCTGGCAGCGCATCGTCGACACCACGAAAGAAGAAGATGTCGTCGAGGGTACCGTCATGCGCAAGATCAAGGGTGGTCTGCTCGTCGATATCGGCGTGCCGGTCTTCCTTCCTGCTTCGCAGGTCGACATCCGTCGCCCGCATAACCTCGACGAGTTCATCGGCCGCAAGATCCGCGCCGAGATCCTCAAGATCGACACCGAGCGTCGCAACATCGTGATCTCGCGTCGCAAGCTCGTCGAGCACGAGCGTTCAGCGGCCAAGCAGCACCTCATGTCAAACCTCGAAGAGGGTCAGGTCATCACCGGCACGGTCAAGAACATCGCCGACTTCGGCGCGTTCGTCGACCTGGGCGGCATCGATGGTCTGCTCCACATCACCGACATGTCGTGGGGTCGCATCAACCACCCCAGCGAGCTGCTCAAGATCGACGACAAGGTCGAGGTCAAGGTGCTCAACATCGATCGCGAGAAGGAAAAGATCGCGCTGGGTCTCAAGCAGACCGAGTCGTCACCCTGGGAAGAGATCGAAGCCAAGTACCCCGTCGGCTCACGCGTCAAGGGCGAGGTCGTCAACATCATGTCTTACGGTGCGTTCATCCGCCTCGAAGACGGCATCGAGGGCCTGGTCCACATCTCCGAGATGTCATGGACCCGCCGCGTCAACCACCCGAGCGAGATCGTCAACCAGGGCGACGAGATCGATGTGGTTGTGCTCGAGATCGACAAGAACAAGCAGGAAATCTCGCTGGGCATGAAGCAGACCGAGGTCAATCCTTGGGAACTCGTCAGCGAGAAGTACCCCAACGGCACCATCGTCACCGGCACGATCCGCAACCTCGCCAACTACGGCGCGTTTGTCGAGATCGAGCCGGGCATCGACGGCCTGCTGCACATCAGCGACATGTCGTGGACCAAGAAGGTCACGCACCCCAACGAGCTCTACAAGAAGGGCGACGAGGTCCAGTGCGTCGTGCTCGATGTCGATCGCGACAAGCAGCGCATCTCGCTGGGCGTCAAGCAGCTCACCGAGGACCCGTGGGTCGACGCGATCCCCAGCGCCTACCAGCCAGGTATGGTCGTTCGGGGCAAGGTCACCAAGATCACCAACTTCGGCGTCTTCGTCGAGCTTGAGGATGATCTCGAGGGCCTGCTGCACATCTCGGAACTCGCCGACCACAAGGTCGAGAACCCCCAGGATGTGGTCTCGGTCGACGAGGAAGTCGATGTCAAGATCCTGCGCGTCGATATCGACGATCGCAAGATCGGCCTCTCGCTCAAGCGGGCCCAGTGGGGCGACGCGACCGGCGGCGGTGGCGGCGAAGGCGGCTCCGGCGGCGAATCGGGTGGCTCGAGCAGCTTCGGCGGCGGCATGGACCTGCCCGCACGAGGCGGCATGGACGACCACGGCTCAATGGGTACCGACAAGATCGAGCTGTAAGCCGATCGATCGTCAGTACGCGTAGTTGAACGCAAAACCGCAGACGCCCCGACCGAGGACCTGGTCGGGGCGTCTTTTGTTATTCCCAGCAGACGCGGACGAGGCTCGTTTGACACGCGCCACAGGGAGAGGCGGCGTGGAGCGTCAGCGTTTTCCGCTAGGGCGGGGTCTACCGGGCACATCACACACATACACCTGTGCCGGGACCTAAGATTGAATCAGAAGCGAAGACAGCTTCTGGTTGCTGATGTTCAGCACATCGCGACGAAGCTCACCAGGGTGAGAACCAGGATGCGACGACGCACGGTCGTCATGACGAAAATTTGCTGCATTGTGGCCATGTCTGATCTCCTGTTTTCAGTTGTCACCAAGACATGTACAACCCGCGTGCCAAACCCGGCTGCGGGCATGGCCAAAGGGCTGCTGGAGACCTGAACCGCATTTCACGCCCATGACACGCGTTGGGCGTGTGGATCCCACGCAACATGTTGCCCGAATACCACAGCGGGAGTCAACACCGATGATGAAGAACAACACCGATGCACCAAGCCCGCGCCCGATAACACGCCTGATCCGGGGCGTCATGGTCCTCTGCATTTGGCTGGGGGCCGCGGCCGTCCCAGCCGGGGCACAACCCAGCATGGAGCCGGAGACGGGGCTCGGGCTCTACGCCCAGGTGGATCGATGGGTGCGGGATTGGGATCTGCCAAGCATCGAGAGCCCCGAAGCCCTCAGCGAGCCAGTGTGTGCCGCGGTCGTGACCCTTCGTCTCGACGGGCAGGTTTTCGGACGCGGGACAGCAGCCTCGCCCGATCCCGACCCCTCCCTGATCTGGCGGGCAACAAGCCGAGCGGTCAACCGTGCCAACAGCAAACTCACCGGCGAACGCGATGCGATGTGGGATGCGACGGTCAAGCAGCTCTCCGAACGCCTCACCATCACGATCGAGGTGGGCGACGAGCTGATCCCGATCGCCCCGAGCAACATCACGATGCCCGGGTTCGGGCACAGCCCGGGCTCGGTCGGGCTCGCGGCCCGCCTTGGCGACGAGTGCGACACCATCGGGCCAGAGTCGATCATCACCCGTCGTGGCGACCCGGCCCAGTACGCCGCGGCCCTCGCACTGACGCTGAGTGACGATGCGAACCTCGTCCTGCAGAACCCAGATGAACTGAGCAAGCAGGGCTTCGTGTTCTATCGCTGGTCACCCATGGTCTTGGCCCAGCCCGCCCCGGGGCTCGGCGCGGTCTTTGTCGATCGAGGCGGGCGTGTGATCGAAGCCGACGAGATGACGATGCGATCGATCGACTCGCTCGCAGAACAGATCGCCGCGCACCTGCGAGCGCGACGCTGGGCGGGCGTCGAGCAGTACGGCTTCGTCGGGACGCTCGATCCGGTCGAGGGGCGGAGCGCATCGCCATTCGCCGGCGCGTTCGAGCAAGCGCTGGGCGCGTACGCCTTGCTTCGGTATGGCCAGGACGGCGACAGCGTGAGCAAGCGTGAGGCGGTTGTTACGGGCCGCGAAGTGCTCTCAGCGTTGGCCCATGTCGAGGAGGATGAGCAATCGCCATGGGCCGATCCGGTTGCGGCATGCATGGCCATCGTCGCCATGGCCGAGCTGCCCCTGGAGATGATCCTGGGCGATCGCGAACTCGGCGAGTTGCGCACGCAATGTCTCAAGACGCTCGACACGCTCTACAGCGATCAGGATGGATTCGCAGATTCGGTGCCGACCGCGGCCCACGGGCTGGTGGCCCATGCCCTCAGCGCCAGTGCCCTGATCGATCCGCGCGACCGCAAGGGGCTGGCACGATCGGCGATCGGGCGCGTTTTCCTGGAAACCCCGCCCGAGCTGCTCGTGTCCCAGATGCCCTTCCTGGCATGGGCCCAGCTGCATTCGGTCGATCCGGACCAGGAGGTGCCCTCACGCACAGCGCTGCGTCAGATGCGTGAGCTGGTGTGGGAGCACCAGCTGCGTCGTGCCGATCTGAGCTGGGCCGATCGTGATCTGGTGGGCGGGATCGTGTTCACGCGGGCCGCCGCACCGCTGCCGAGCTGGTCGAGTCTGCGCCCGCTGTCGGCGATCGCCACGATGCTGGGCGATGAACGCCTGACCGAGGGGACCATCGCTTCGGGCGAGGTGCCCGGGCAGATCACGCGTCTGGTCGAGTCGATCCGATTCGTGCGCCAGCTGACCGCCGAGGGGGAGCTGTTGCATCTCTACGGCGAGGCCGAGGACGCCCAGGGTGGCGTTCGCATGGCCCTGTGGGACCAACGCATGCCCATCGAGTCCAGCGCCATGGCCCTGCTGTTGCTCGCTGAGTCGCAGCGGAGTTTCGAGCAGCTCATGTCTCGATGAAAATCAGCGTTTTTCGCGAATGAACGCGGATAATTGCGGCTGAAAAGGGGCGTGAATTCAAGCGAGTTTTTGCCGCTGCGCCTAGAATAGACGCATACCCATGACGCCCGATTTTGGAGCTGTCTGGGTGCTGAATCGGCGGGGCTGACTGCCCGCTTGGAGACCCTGCATGAGCGATCATTTCGACGCCGACGGCCAGCCCGATGAGGGTGCCTCGACGCCCGGTCAACCCGACAGAGATACAGAGAGCACACTGGGCCCTCAGGCGGTCGACCTGCAGATCGAGCGTGAGCTGCAGGACTCGTACCTGACCTACGCGATGAGCACGATCATGGATCGTGCGCTGCCCGATGTGCGTGATGGCATGAAGCCCTCGCAGCGACGCATCCTTGTCGCGATGAACGACCTGAACCTGCGACCCAACCGCAAGCACCTTAAGTGTGCCAAGATCTGTGGCGACACCTCGGGCAACTACCACCCGCACGGCGAGTCGGTCATCTACCCGACGATGGTCGGCATGGCGCAGAAGTGGAAGATGAACACCCCGGTCGTCGATCCGCAGGGGAACTTCGGCTCGATCGACGGCGACCCGCCGGCGGCGATGCGATACACCGAGGCACGCATGACCGCCGCCGCGGTCGACATGATGCAGGACATCAAGTCCGAAACGGTTGACTTCGCGCCCAACTACGACGACCGGCTCATGGAGCCGACGGTCCTGCCCGGCAAGTTCCCCTACCTGCTGATCAACGGCGGCATGGGCATCGCCGTGGGCATGGCAACCAGCTTGCCGCCGCACAACCCGACCGAGATCTTCGACGCGATCGTGCGTGTGGTGAACAACCCCGAGATCGACCTCATCGAACTGATGCGCGATGAACTCGACGACGACGGGAATGTCGTGCGTCGCGGCGTGCAGGGGCCCGACTTCCCGACAGGCGGTCGCATCCTTGGGCGCAAGGGCATCCTCGATGCCTACAGCACGGGGCGCGGGCGCGTCACGGTGCGCGGCAATGTGCATGTCGAGGAGTTCCGCAAGGATCGTCACCAGATCGTCATCGATGAGATCCCGTACTCGCTCGTCCAGAACACGCTCGTCGAGAAGATCGTCGAGTCGGTGAAGGAAGAGCGGATCAAGGACATCAGCGATGTGCGCAACGAGTCGGGCCGCAATGCCCAGTCGCGCATCGTCATCGAGCTCAAGAAGGGTGCCGACCCGAGCGTGGTCGAGAACCAGCTCTACCAGTGCACCCCGCTGCAGCAGACCTTCTCGATCATCAACATCGCGCTGGTGAACCGCCAGCCACGCACGATGGGGCTCAAGCAGCTCATCGAGTGCTACATCGAGCACCGCATCGATGTGATCAAGCGACGCACGATGTACCTGCTGCGTGAGGCCAAGAAGAAAGCCCACCTGCTCGAGGGCATGATCTACGCGGTCATCGACATCGACGAGATCATCCAGCTCATCAAAAGCTCGCAGACCCGCGAGGAGGCGATCCAGAAGCTGATGGAGCGCCGCTACACGATCCCCAGCGATCACCCAGCCGCCAAGGACATCCCGCAGCGCCTGATGAAGGCCATGCGGGACAGCGACGAAGACGGCGGCGTGCTCCTCACGCGCGTGCAGGCCGAGACCATCGGTGGCATGCGTCTGATCCAGCTCGTTGGCCTGGAGATCGAACGACTCGTCAAGGAATACACCGCGATCATCGAAGAGATCGAGGGCTACGAGGCCATCCTGGCCAACCACCGCATGGTGCTCGATCTGATCGTTGAAGACACCGAAGACATGAAGGCCCGCTTCGGACGCGATCGCCTGACGGCGATTGAAGATGCCGCCGGCGATATCGATATCGAGGCCCTGATCCAAGAGCAGGAGATGGCCGTCACCATCTCGCACCAGGGCTATGTCAAGCGTGTCCCGCTGGAGACCTACCAGGCCCAGGGGCGTGGCGGCAAGGGCATCAAGGCGAGCGACTCGAAGGACGACGACTTCATCGAGCACCTGTTCGCGGCTTCGACGCACGATCACCTGCTGTGCTTCACCGATACCGGGCGTGTGTTCAAGATCAAGGTCTACGAGCTGCCCGAGATGAGCCGCACGAGCAAGGGCCGGCCGATCATCAACTACATCGACCTCAAGAAGGGCGAACGCACCTGCGCGTACCTGGCGATCAAGGATTTCGAGAGCGGGAGCAACTACCTGACCTTTGTTTCCAAGGGCGGCATCGTCAAACGCACGGCCCTCAAGGCGTACGCCAATGTCAACCGCTCGGGTCTGATCGCGGTGGGGCTCAAAGACGAGGATGCCCTGCTCGATGTGCGCATGACCACCGGCAGCGACGACCTCATGCTCATCACCAGCGGCGGGATGGCGATCCGCTTCCCCGAGCAGGATGTGCGCGAGATGGGGCGGTCAGCCGCGGGCGTCAAGGGCATCGAGCTGCGTGAGGGGGCATCGGTCGTTGGGATCATGCGAATCCCGATGGTTCAGGATGAGAGCGATCCCGAGGTCACCCACACCGACCCCGAGTTCATCGAACGCAACCTCTGCCTGCTGACCATCACCGAGCACGGGTACGGCAAACGCACCCAGGTCGATGAGTACCGCGTCAACCCCGAGAACGGGCCAATGCGGAGCCAGTCTCGCGGCGGCAAGGGACGCACCGACATCAAATCGACCGAGCGCAACGGGCCCACGGCCGCGGCGATCGGGGTCTGCGAGGACGAGGATATCGTCGTCATCAGCCGCAAGGGCCAGCTGGTCCGCATGGCGGCGGGCTCGATTTCCAGTTATGGTCGAGGGACCCAGGGCGTGCGCGTCGTGGGGCTCAAGGACGGGGACGCCGTGGTCTCGGCGGCCCGTATCGAAGAATCAGAGGACGAGGACGGTGCCGAGGGTGCCGCGACAGGTGATGATGCTTCCGCATCGGGCAGCACAGACGCGGATTGAGGTACACGGCATGGCGATTGATTGGTCAGACAACATCGTGATCGCGAACCTCGCCGATGAGCCAGCGCTCAGCGATGAGCTCTCGATGATCTGTGAACGCATCGAATCGGCCAGCGAGACCGACCCGATCCCGCACGCGGTGCTCGATTTCCACGAGGTGAGCTATGTCAACTCGTCGAACATCGCCCAGTTGCTTCGGCTCCGCAAGAACCTCGACGCCCGCGGGCGTCAGCTCATCCTCTCGGGCGTGAGCGACGAGGTGATGAGCGTGCTGGTTGTGACCGGGCTCAACAAGGTGTTCGAGTTCTCGCCCGACCTGATCACCGCGATCGCCTCGATCCAGATTGCCGAACCCGGCAGCGACGGGGCATAACACACCCGCTCACAACAGGGGGACTTCTATGCCGCTGCTCGCCCTGTTGATCATCGTTGTCATCGCCCTGCTGATCGTGCGTATCGGTGCAAAGGCGTTGATGATGACCGGGCTTGGAAGGGATGTCGCCGAGTTTCAGGCGATCTCATGCTTCTTCGGCGTGGGCTTCACGACCAACGAAGCCGAGATGATCATGGCCAACTCGGCGCGGCGCAAGATCGCCTCGCACCTGATCATCGCGGGCAACATCGGGCTCACCACCGCGCTGAGCACGCTGATCATCACCTTCATGGAAGACGAGCCCAAGTGGGTCGACGACCTCTCGCCCTTCGACGGGTCGGAGGGCTTCTTCTTTAAGCTCTCGGTGGTCATGGTCGGGGTGGTGCTGATTACCCTGTTCTTCAAGTTGCCCATCGTGATCCGGTTGCTCGATTTTCTGATCGAGCGTTCGCTGCATCGCTATCACGAGGTCCGCGCGATCGACTACGAGACGGTGCTGCGCAGCGGCGACGGGTTCTCGGTCATGCAGGTCGAGATCGAAACGGGCAACGAGCTGATCGGGAGCACGCTGGCTGGGGCGGCTCTGGGAACCAAGGGCGTGCTGGTACTCAACATCAAGCGCGTAGACGGCGAGTCTATCGGGACCCCGCACCCCACAACCGAACTCATGGCGGGAGATCTGCTCACGGTGTATGGGCAGGAAACCCTGATCCCAGTCGTGCTCGGATCCGACCCCATACGAAGACCGAAGCACCACAACTCCGAGGCCTGATCAGGCGACGGCTTTGCTCAGCGATCCGGCGCAGGTCATGAACAGGGCGGTGATGTCGTCGGGCTGGTGCAGCGAGCCCGACTGGGCATCCAGGTGCGATTCGAGCGTGGCGATCGCATCGTCGAGCGACCCGATCCCCGAGCCCGCCTCGGTGAGTTCCTTGATGTAGGTGAGCGTGGGGCGTCGGTACTCGTCGCCCTGGGCGTCCTTCTTGGGGAAGGCGACCTCGAAGCCGTCGGAATAGATGATGAACACATCGCCCGGCTGCATCTGGTGGGTGGTCTGCTCAAACTCAACATCGGGGAAGATCCCGAGCAGCGGGCTCTGCGATTCGACCTGCTCGACCTCGCCGGTTTCCGCACGCACCAGCAGCGACGGGGGGTGCCCGGCACCGGCAACGGTGATGGTGTTGTCACGCTTGTCGTGGATCGCGTACATCGCCGTGGCGAACCGCGACTGCTCGCCCGCGTTCTTGGTCATGGTGTTGTTGAGCCGACGCAGGGCTTCTGCGGGCTCGACGATGCGGAGCTGATCGCCCTTGCCCTCGGTCTTGTGCAGCCCCTGCGTGATGACCATGGTCATCAGGGCCGCGGGAACGCCATGCCCGACGGCATCGGCGAGGAAGAAGCCCGTGTGGTGCTCGTCGAGCTCGATGATGTCGTAGATGTCACCCGAGACATACGAAGCGGGTCGGTACACGATGCCCATGTCCAGCCCGTCGATCACGGGGAGCGAGAGCGGCAGGTAGTCGCGCTGGATCGACGCGGCGCTGGCCAGTTCCTCGTGGAGCTTGGTCATCTCGTTGTTCACCGAACTGATCGACTTCTCGGTGAGCATCAGCTCCGTTGCCAGTGCCTGAATCGCCGGCTGGCGCTGTGCCAGGGTCCACAGGATGATGGCGGCTTGGGCCGGGTCGATCTCATCAGACTCGCACATGATGCCCGCGCTGCGTAGCAAGAGTCTGGAATGCTTGTGAGACGGTGGGATCAGGACCAGCGCGGGGCACAGGTGCTCGCTCAGGGCATCGGCGATGCGGTTGATCGTGGAATCGCTGTCGTGCTCACTGACGAAGATGAGCATGGGGGCCTGCGAGCCGCGGCTCTTTGGTGTCGAGCCCAGCAGGGTATCGAGACCGATGTTCTGGATCCCGAGCCCACGCGGCCGGAGGTGCTCACCGATGCGGCGTACTGCCGCGTCTGTGCGCAGGTCCGGCTCATCGTCACGGGTGCGGGCGATCAGGACGCATGGGCCCTGTTGTGGCGGTGTTGAGATGCGAAGTCCCACGGGCGCCTCCTTGCGGGGTGTATGAACACCCCAGATTCGGCCCGGTTTCGGGTTCGGTTCAGCAACTTGCACGCGGTCGCGCCTGACGCGTGTTATGGGCAGGCACCTAGGCACGAATACACCACGCAGCCCGTGTGATCGTGCAGGTCGGGCTCGGATGATCGGACCTTCAGGCGGAGCCGATCGGGCAAGGGATTACTTGGTGATCGACTGAAGGTACTCGGTATCGAACTCGATGCGGTCGCCCTCGTTGAGCTTGAGCTGCTCGAGCGTGCCCCCCAGCAGCTCGATGGCGTACTGGGCGTTGTACCGCGATGAGTACTTGGCAAGTCGCATCTCGTAAGTCCCCGCGAAGAGCTGGCCGTTGATCACCGAGGCGCGTGTCTCATCCTCCCGGATCGGTTCCTCGACGGGCATGTGGTGCATCGCGACGATGCGCCCGGCGCTGTCGAGGAAGATGATGTCGATCGGGAACAGGCAATCGCGCATGACGAACGAACGCAGGCGCGAATCGGGGAACGAGAAGATCATGCCCTCATCAGCCGGGAGCGACTCACGCTTGCCCAGCCCCAGCTCGCGTGTATCCGGGTCGGCGACGATCTGACACATGAAGGTCTGGCCGCCGATCTCGATGGGCATCTTGCCGTCGACGACGACGGGCGGGTTGCTGCACCCGGTGGCCATGAGCATGGTTACGAGCAGCCCCAGAAGCAGGGCGAGCGTGCGGGTGGGGCGGGTCATGATCTGAGCCATCGGGCATCCTCTTTGCTGAACACAAGGTCGTCAGTCGGTAGTGTATCGGGATCGAACGCGTCGAGAAACGCAGAAATCGTCATCGGCGTCGCTTCGGGCACGACCCCGGCCCACTTGGCGATCAGCCCGATGACCCGCTCGGGCCCGCCTTGCTGGCTGTAGCTGGCGATGTGGGTGTCCTGATCCCGCTTGGCTAATCGACGCCCGTCGTGGCCCAAAACCAGCGGCAGGTGGGTATACACCGGTTCCGGCCCCAGCCCAATGGCCCGGTAGAGCAGCAGCTGGCGAGCCGCCGAATCGAGCAGGTCACGCCCACGCACCACCTGGGTGACGCCCGCGTCGTGGTCATCGATGACGACGGCGAGCTGGTAACTCGGGGCCTGTCGCTTCGTCCACACGATGAAATCTCCGCCCAGCCCGTTGGGGTCGAACCGCTGGGGCCCCATCAGCTGGTCGGTGAACTCAACCGCGCCCGGTTGAACCGCGAACCGCCAACTCGTGGCCGGGGTATCGAACCGATCAGGAAAAGTCTCGGGCCGGATCGGTGCATGCAGCGCCGCATCGGTTGGTGAAGCGTGGGGGGCGCTGAGGGCTTCTTCGATTTCACGCCGGCTCAGCTCGCACGGGTAGATGCATTTACGGCCGGCTAATGCCTGCATCGCTGCGTGGTATGCCTCCATGCGTTGGGTCTGGATGATCGGCTCGTCGTCCCAGTCGAGCCCCAGCCAGCGCAGGGTGTCGATGGCCTGCTGGGCCATGCCCTCATGCACGCGGGATTCATCGAGGTCTTCGATACGCAGTACCACACGCCAGCCCCGCTTGCGTGCCATGGCCCAGTTGAGGACAAAGGCGAACGCATTCCCCAGATGCAGCGATCCGGTTGGTGATGGCGCAAGTCGGGTTGTGTGCGTGGTTTGGGGGCGCAGGCCGGAGGATCCGGCGGGAACTTCTGATGGAGGGGGTTCGCGCACGGGAGATTGTGGGTACACTGAGGGCTGTCGGCAAGCTGGATCGTGTGGATTTCTCACCAGCTTGCCTGCGTGCCGTGCCCGGCGTCAGGAGGAGTCATGACCGAGCAAGCCGTCGAGAAGTTCAGCGAAGAGCAGGTTGCCGCGGGTTTGGAAGCCCACCCGGCATGGGTCGAGCTGAACGGCGAGATCCAACGAACCTTCGAGTTCGACGACTTCATCGCAGCGATGAAGTTCGTCAACAGCGTCGCCGAATACGCCGAGAAGGTCCAGCACCACCCGGACATCCTGATCCGCTACAACAAGGTCACGCTGAGTGTCTCAACGCACGACGCGGGCGGGATTACCCGCAAGGACTTTGAGCTCGCCGACGCGTGCGATGGGCTGACTGTAGATTCAATCAGTTGCAGTTAATAAATATTTGAAAATATCGTATTAAGGCTTGACGCTCCGGGGTGGGGGGGGGGTATTTTGTGTATGTACTTGCAATAAAAGGAGTAGTCATGTTTAAGTCAACACAGAATCAAGTTATTGGGTTTGTTCTTGCCGCGGGCGTGGGTGTAGCGATTGCATGTAGTCCAGCTGCTCCCCCAGCGTGCGGCACGCCAGGTTGGAACTATGGCGGTGCGAACTGTGGCAATGTTCCTCCGAGTACGAGCACGACAACCCTGCAGTGCGATCAGTGTTGCTTGGCTGCGGTAAACACAGGTGCGATTCCTGCAGGCCAGTTGTTGAACTGCTCAGCGTTCTGTACGCAGGCCAACTTTAATCCGCCGAGCGGTCCGGGCGGATTCTGGTGGGCGATCGGGAATCCATTCTGGTGGCTTTGAGCGGGTGACCAATGATGTTACGAAAAGTACTCGTATTGGCGGCCGTCCTGCTGTTGTTTTACATCGTGGGCTCTATATCCATCAGTTATTATCGCTATCAACAAGTTCCAGAATGGAGGCACCAGCTTGCCGGAGCAGCAAAGCAGGAGGTTGATGAGGATTCAGAACTTTCTGTGGATTTTCAGCGGGACAACAACCGGATCGCCTACGAGTTGATGCTAGCGGACAACTGGACAAAGAAGGAAGTGGATGAGCTTGTGGCGTTCATGTCGATCCCCGAGATTGAGGACGACCAGGTTGGGGGGGATCCGGAGAAGTTCGATGTGGGGCTGCTCGAGATATGGCTCCGACGGAGCACTTCGTTACGCGTGATCTCAGAGCGATTCCGCGTCGGTGCTCCAGTTGATGCGGATCAACGGCAACGGCTTATCGATGAACTTGTGGCGGGCTTGTACCAGACTTCCAGTTTCCGTCTGTACAGCGACTCCGCGGCGAATGTCGCTCGATCAGGTTTGGCTGATATGGCGGGTCCGATCCGTGATCGTTTGATGCACATCTACAACAACCCGCGCGAGGATTTCGGGGATTTGGGGCTCAGTGTTGCAGAGAATATTGAACGCCAGCTCAAGGGCAGGAGTGTCTTCGAGTCACCGCTCGGAGGTGATGAATGAAACCGCAATCTTCATCGGAACAAGCAGGCCTGCTCAGGCACATGCCTGATGTGGTGCTCGGGGTGGTCGTTTTTCTTTTACTGGGATACGCGGTGCTCATCTCAGGCGGCAGCGACTATCTTGCACGCAGACACTTTGAAGCTCGTAAGCAATCGATGGCTCAAGGCGCGACACAGCCGGACTGTCCACCGTGCGAAGAGGCACGGCGACTGAAGGAACTCCAGAAAGACTCTGGCGATTAGGAACGCAGCGGCTTTGAACATGCAGCTCGATTTCACTCCACCACGACGCCATTGCGACTCTTTCATGAGGAGAGGTTTTTCTCTCGTCGAGTTGCTTGCGGTCATCGGAGTGATCGCGGTTCTCATCGGGATCGCGTTACCCGCATTCGCAGGGGTTCTACGGACAGCCAAGAGTGTGCGATGTCAGGCGAATCTCCGGTCGATCCTGTCCGGGCTGCAGGGGTACCGCGATGACCACCTGGGATTGATCCCTTGGTCGAGCGTCACGCAGTCGACGGGCAAAGATCCTGGTGCCTTCGGCGTCCTCGCGGACTACATCGGTGTACCTGTGCCGGCCGAGTCTCAGGATGGGATTTACGAGCAGATCGAGCCGTATGTATGCCCCGCCGATATCGGTCTCAGTGAGTTGTACGGGTTTAGTTATGCATACCGCCCGTCGTCTTTCATGCAGGTGATGCCCGAGGACTGGTCGCGCCGGGAGGCAATGGAGATCATAAAGTTTTTCTCTGAGCCGCAGGTCTTTCAGAACGGCGTGAGATACCCGCAGGGGGCTCCGGTGATGATGGACTCCCTCCGGTTCCACTTGCCGGGGTCTCGAGGTCGGCACTACCCACACGATGACCTACGCGGGTACAACCAAGCGTTCCTAGATGGCTCGGTTCGGGCGGGAAAGTAGCGAGACAAAGTAATGAAACAAGTTGTTCATTGAATGAATCAGCGCAGCTCGACGGACCAGTAGGCGTCGTCGAGGAACGCTTTCCATGACGCGTACTTGTCGCTGTTGAGCTTGATCGTGATCAGCGGGTTGCGCTTGGGCTGCACCGGCTTGCGGATCAGCTTCATGCGGGCTTGCTCAGGGGTACGACCGCCCTTGCGGCTGTTGCACTTGACGCAGGCGCACACCAGGTTCTGCCAGGTATCGGGCCCGTTCTGCGAACGGGGCTTCACATGATCGATCGACAGCTCGCTGGTGGGGAAGCGGCTGCCGCAGTACTGGCACTGGTTGTGATCGCGTGCAAAGAGGTTGCGTCGGTTGAGCTTCACCCGCTGGGCGGGCAGCTTGTCGCAGGTGATGAGCCGAATGATGCGGGGCACGGCGATATCGAAGCGGACGGTCTTCACCCAGTCGTGCATGTCGGGCTCGAACTGCTTGCGCAGCTCGCTCAGCTCGGCCCAGGTCTCAAAGTCGTAGTTGGCATAGGAACCGTCGTCGGCGTGGATGACCTCGGCGGCTTCACGCGCCAGCAGGATGAACGCACGCTTGGCGCTGATGACCCGGGTGGCCATGTAATGCCGATTGAGCACCAGCACCTTGGCACCGAGCCCGTCGTTGATCAAATGGTTGTGTGGGTTTGCGTCGACGCGCCAATCGGAGTGGGCATCGACGCTTTGTATGTGGTCGATTCCGTCATCACTGGGACGCGGGTCCGAGGCCCTCGATCCGCTCCGTACCGATCGCGCCGATGGGCGTGATCTGGATGGGCGTTGCTTGCGGGCCATGCTGGGTCTCGTTCCTGTACTCTATATCTACCAGTTTTTACACCAAACTTCAACCTGATACGCTGCAGCTGGCGTAAAGGATCGACAAAGAACGGGTTGAGAGGCCGAAAGGTCGTTCTTTGTAAAAAAACGCCCGTTCACAACGCGTGTGAACGGGCGAGTCGTATTTGGTTATCAGATGCAGTGCTCAGTGCCTGAAATGGCGGATTCCGGTCGTCAGGCATGTCACGCCGTGCTTGTCGCACAGGTCGAAGGTGTCCTGATCCCGTTTCGAGCCGCCCGGGTGCACGATGATTTTCACACCCGCCTCGATCAGGATGGTGGGCCCGTCGTCGAAGGGGAAGAAGGCGTCTGAGAACGCGATCGCCCCCTTGCTCAGTTCGCCCGCCTTCTGCACCGCACCCCGGCACGATGCAACGCGGTCCATCTGACCAGCACCAGCACCGAACAGGCGCACGGCTTTGGAATCAGACTCGGGGTCGATCCCGCCGATCAGCACCGCGTTGCTGCTCAGTGCTCGGCACATGTTCTCGAGCATCGCGGCCGCGTCGAGCTGTTCGGGCGTCGGCGCTGGGCCCGCGGCATGCACCCACTGGGAATGGTCCGGGACGATCAGGTCACGCTCCTGCACCAACGCCCCACCCGGGATGAACTTGAGTTCGCGTGTGATCGGGGCCGGCTGGCCCGCATCCTGCGCCTGGACCCGCAGGATGCGCAGGTTCTTCCAACGCGACTTGAGCAGCTCGAGCGCGTCGGGCTCGTAGCCCGGAGCGATGACGATCTCAAAGAAGGTCCCATCGGCGGTGATGCGTTCGACACCAGCTCGGTCGATCGGGTTGGCCGAGGCCAGGATCCCGCCAAAGGCCGCCAGCGGGTCGCCCGCGATGGCGCGATCGATTGCTTCTACGCAGCTGTCGGCGCTGGCCGCACCGCAGGGGTTGGTGTGCTTGACGACGCAGGTGTTGAATGCCCCGGGCGAGGTCCGGGCCATGGCACGCACCAGCTCAAGGGCAGCGGATGCATCGTTGATGTTGTTGTAGCTCAGCGGCTTGCCGTGCAACTGCTCGGCGTCGAGCAGCGTGCCCGCGGGGGCACCGATCTGTGTGTAGACACTGGCGCTCTGGTGCGGGTTCTCGCCGTAGCGCAACTCATCGTGGCGTCGCAGCGCGATGGGCATGGTCTGCGGGACGCTCGCGTCGTTGCGGGTGAGCCACGAGGCGATCATCGCGTCGTACGCTCCGGTCTGGGCGAACGCGGACGAGGCGAGCTGCTTGCGCAGCCCGAGCGTGGTGGCACCATCATTGGTGGCCATCTCGTCCAGCAGCGCCCTGTACTGCCCGGGCTCGGTGACGATCGCGACCGAGGCGTGGTTTTTGGCCGCCGAACGCACCATCGATGGCCCCCCGATGTCAATCTGCTCGATGGCCTCTGGCTCGGTGACGCCGGGCTTGGCGATCGTGGCCTCGAAGGGGTAGAGGTTGACGACGACCAGGTCGATGGGCTTGATGTCGTGGTCACGCATCGACTGAAGGTGGGTGTCGAGGTCGCGTCGGGCCAGCAGCCCGCCGTGCACCTTGGGGTGGAGCGTTTTGACGCGCCCATCCATCATCTCTGGGAACCCGGTCAGCTCATCGATGGAGACGACGGGGATGCCGGCTTGCTCGATGACCTTGGCGGTGCCTCCGGTCGAGACGATCTCGACGCCGTGCTCGTGCAGGGCATGGGCAAGCTCAACGATGCCGGTCTTGTCGGAAACAGAGATCAGCGCCCGGGTCACCTTGACGAGGTCGCTCGTCGAGTCGGTGTGGGCGCTGGCCGCAGCGTCTGCTGTGGAGTTCATGATGTGCTCTTGCGTGCGGGGTTGTGATGTGGGAACGAGGGGTGTTTAGCGTCGACCAAACTTGGCAACGCTGCCTTCGTATGTGATGACATAGATGTTGCCGTCGGTGATGTTGTCGGTGCGTACGCCCGAGATGTTCTTCAGCGGCGTGCGAGCGATGATGTCGCCCCGGTCCTTGTCGATCGCGAGCATCTCGAAGCCCGACCAGACGATGAGTTCGCTGTCGTCGACGACGCTCAGGACCCAGCCGCCGATCTCGGGGTTGTTCCAGAGCACATCGCCTGTAGCGGTATCGATGCACATGAGCCCTTTATCGCGGGTGCTGGCGTAGAGCAATCCCTCGTGCAGGGTATGCTGAACGGTGATCGGGTCGCTCGAGCGGATGCGCCAGTAGCGGAACCCGTCGACGATGTCGAAGGCGTAGAGCGATTGGTCGAGCGAGGCGATGTAGAGCCCGATGCCGTCGGTCAGCAGCTCGGTGTCGGTGCCGCCGGCGATCTTGGCGGTCATGCCCGAGTGGGCGTTGATGGTTTCCAGGGTGCGGATCTCACCCTTCTGGGAGATGGCGGCGATGAACTCATCGCTGACCTGGATCGCGGGCTGCTCGATGGGGCCGTCGAACTTGTAGGACCAGAGCTTAAAATCGTTGTCCATCTGGAAGGCGAAGAGCTCGCCGGCGAGGGTGCCGAAGATCGCCAGGTTGTCCACGATCAGCGGCGATGTGTTGACGAGGGTGCCCATCGAGTCGCGGTCGATCGTGTTGCCGTTGCGGAGACTCAGCTCCCAGAGTTCGGTATCGCTTGCGGCGTAGAGCGTGTCGTCGCGGCGGACGGGCTCAACGAAGCGGGTCGTGGAGCGGTCGAGCTGACGCGACCAGCGGACCTTGCCGGTGTTGGCCTCGAGCACCGAGAGGGTCGAGCCCGAACCGACGAAGGTGAGGATGTCGTCGTACGCGGTGGCGTGCTCGATGACCGCCCCGCGCTGCATGGGCGGGTACCCGGTCCATTCCCACTGGTATCCCAGCTCGGCCCAGCCCTCGTGGTCGATCGACCATGCGGGGGTGCTCGCAAGCTGGGCATCGTTCTCGCTGTCCGATGCGGTCTGGGTGCTGGAGCAGGCGCTGAGCGTGCTCAGGGCAAGCGTGAGCGTCAGGGTGCGGGCGGTGTGCTTGTACAGGGCCGATTTCTCGAACATCGAGCGATCTCCGGTGTGCTGGGATACGCCCCGAGAATGGGGCGAGGGGGGGTCTGAGATGATAGCGAGCCGGGCGGGAACGCGGGTGCCCGATGGGCTGTTTTCTGGGCTCAGCGTCGTCAATAGGCGACTGTTCGCACCCAAGGGCGTACGGTTCTTGCATGTTCACAGGCATTGTTCAACATGTCGGGGTCGTGGTTGTCGTCGAACCCAGCGCCAATGGCATACGAATCACCCTCGATCCCGATGGCTGGGACCACACCCCCAGGCCCGGTGATTCGATCGCCAACAACGGCTGCTGCCTGACGCTGGTGGATGATCCACACACGCCCAAGACCTGGTGGGTCTTCGACGCCATCCCCGAAACCCTCCAAAAAACCACCCTCAACGACTGGGAACCCGGTCAGCGGATCAATCTCGAGCGATCCCTTCGCATGGGCGACACCCTCGACGGGCACCAGGTCCAGGGCCATGTCGATGGCACCGGTGAGGTGCTGGGCGTGCAGCGCACAGACGGGTATCGCATCCGCATCGGGCTGGGCCACGATCTGATGAAATACATGATCCCCAAGGGCTCGATCACGATCGATGGCGTATCCCTCACGCTCGCTGCGATCGATGCTCAGGCGGGCTGGGTCGAGGTGGCCCTCATCCCCGAGACGCTCGACCGCACCAACCTGCCCGACCGGGTGGTGGGGGACCGGGTCAACATCGAGTGCGATGTGATGGTCAAGACGATCGTGCACACGATGGAGCGGATGGACAGCATGAAAGCGAATTCGGTAGACTGAATACATGCGTGTCCTCGGCTTCGATCCCGGTCTCTCAATCACCGGCTATGGCTGTGTGACGGGTGACATCATTCGGCCCGCGATCGTCGAGGCGGGGATCTTTCGCCTCACCAAGAGCGGGCAGCCCGCCGGGAGCATCGGGGATCGGCTCGTGG
>DEXG01000015.1:328439-451308 GCA_002364005.1 Phycisphaerales bacterium UBA3190 | reverse complement strand
CATCGGGGATCGGCTCGTGGAGTTGGAAGCGGATGTCCAGGCCCTGGTCGAGCGGGTCCAGCCCGATCTGATCGCGATCGAGGGGATGTTCGCCCACAAGGACCACCCGGGGACGGTCGTGAAGATGGCCCACGCACGCGGGGTGATCCTGCTGGTTGCCCGCCGCAACGGGGTTGAAGTATGTGAACTCAAGCCCGCGGAGGTGAAGAAGGCCGCCACGGGCTCGGGGCGTGCGACCAAGGGGCAGATGCAGGAGAGCGTGCAGGCGATGTTCGCGTTGCCCGAGCTGCCCAAGCCCGCGGACCTGGCCGATGCGCTGGCAATCGCGGCCTGTGCGTTGCGACGCCATCAGATCGAGTCCATGACCAGCTAGGGCATCGCAGGTGTCCGCCTTGCGGGCATACAATCGCTCAATGAGCGAAAAAAAGCCAGCTGAACAGGTCGTCGCCCAGGTCCTGATCGTCGAGGACGAGCCCGAGCACGCGGATGTGATGGCCGAGGCCCTGCGCCGACCCGGGCATATCTGCACCATCGTCCACGGGATCGAGGACGCGGCCAACGAGCTGCGTCACGGTTCGTTCGATGTCATCGTGACCGACCTGCGCATGCCCGAGAGCGCGGGCAAGGAGGGCGTCAACAGCGACGGCGGCAACGCGGGCATGCGGGTACTGGAGCTGGCGGGCGAGTTGCAGCCCGATGCTGAGACCGTCATGGTGACGGCCCACGGCGATGTGCCGACGGCTCGCGATGCGTTCAAGCACGGGGCGTTCGACTTCGTGCAAAAGCCCCTCGATCTGGTGGTGTTCCGCTCGGTGGTGAACCGGGCCGCCGATCAGGCGGTGCTGCGCAGCGAGTCGGGCGAACTCAAGGACCTGGTCCAGCACGACGGCTTCGAGGGGATCGTCGCGGGCAGCGAGGCGATGCGCAAGATTCTCAAGACGGTCAAGACGGTCGCCAACTCCAAGCTCCCGGTGCTGATCACGGGCGAGAGCGGGACGGGCAAGGAGCTGATTGCTCAAGCCGTGCACAACAACTCACCCCGCAGCAGCAAGCGGTTCGTCACGATGAACTGCGCCGGGCAGGCCGAGAGCTTGCTGGAGGACCAGCTCTTTGGTCATCGCAAGGGCGCGTTCACGGGTGCGGAGAAGGACCGCGAGGGCGTGTTCGAGTATGCCAACCACGGGACGGTGTTTCTCGATGAGATCGGGGACATGCCGCTGGCGATGCAGGCCAAGCTGCTACGCGTGCTCGAGAGCGGCGAGGTGGTCCGCCTGGGTGCCAACGAGGCGCAGCATGTCGATGTGCGATTCGTGAGCGCGACGAACAAGGAACTGAGCGCGATGACAGGCGACGGCTCGTTCCGTCAGGACCTGTTCTTCCGCATCAACGGGGCCCACATCCACCTGCCCCCGCTGCGGGAGCGTCGGGAGGACATCCCCCGCATCGTGCGCCACGCGATTGCCAAGTTTGCCGGCGAGCTGCTCGCGGGTCAGCCAACCCCCGAAATAAGTGATGCGGCCCTGCTGCGACTGACGGGGTACGCGTGGCCGGGCAATGTGCGTCAGTTGATCAATGTGGTCGAGAACATGGTGGTGATGGCGATCGGTGATCGTGAGGACGATCATTCGGTGGTCAAGATCGATGTCCGCCATATCCCTGCGGAGATATCGCAGGACGAGCAGCCCAACGGGGCCGGCGATGGGTCGGCTCAGACCGGCTCGCTGGCGGGCACGAGTCTGGAGCAGCTCGAAAAGCAGGCGATCCGGGAGACCCTGAAGCTGACCGGTGGGAATCGTGAGCAGACCGCCAAGCTGCTGGGCATCGGCGAACGCACCCTCTATCGCAAGCTGAAAGATTACGGCTTGCGCTGAAGTTGCTGTATTATCGGTCCTTCGTGCTCACGGCACCCGATCTGATCCAGGATGGGTGTTTTTCTCCACATGCTTCTTTCGATCTGTGTCAATTCACGATGAAATTGGCCCGAAAACTGGGGTATGAGATGCGTCAGGATGACTCGCGAGGGGTGAGTTGCGTGGTTGGCGTCTTCTCACCATCTGGAGTTCCCTCATGACATCTATCAGACTTGAAGACATCCTGGTGTGCCCAGGTCTTCCATCACTCCCTGCTGTTGCCGTGCGACTTCTTGAACTCACCAGCGATCCCGATGTCGCGATGAGTGATATCTCAAAGCTTGTGCAGCAAGACCAGGCGTTGGCGGCCAAGGTGCTCAAGACGGTCAACTCAAGTTTCTACGGGCTCTCCACACCCTGCGGGTCGATCGACCGGGCGATGGGTTACCTGGGGCTGAACACGGTCAAGTCGCTGGTGCTGGGGTTCAGTCTTGTCGAGACGATGAAAGATGCCGAGCACGGCTTCGACCTTGAATCGCACTGGAGGCGGGCCATCCTCGGCGCGACCGCGGCACGCATGCTCGCGATGGAAGTCGGGGGTGTTGATCCTGAAGACGCGTTCACCGCATCGCTGTTTCAGGATATCGGCGTCCTCGTTTTCTGTGTCACGGTCAAGGATCGGTACGCGGAGATCATGACCGGCACGCCACACCGGGAGATCTGCGAGCACGAACGCAAGGCGTTGGGCTTCGATCACGCACTGGTCGGCTCCGAGATGGCGAGCAAGTGGAAGCTCCCCGTCGATATTGTCGAGGCGATCCGCTACCACCACCACCCTGAGGACTGTGTCTCGACGCACCAGGCGATCGTTCGGGTGGTCGCCTTGGGGACGCATGTGTCTGCATGTCTTGATCACGACGCTTCACCAAGCGAAGTGCGGGCCTACGAGACGCTCGCGGAGCGGTGGTACGATGAGCGTGCCCCAAAGCCGGATCAGCTGTTCAACGAGGTCGCAGAGACCGGAAAGACGCTGGCCAAGTTGTTCGGACAGAGCATCGGGAGCATGCCCAGCGCAGCGGCACTGATCAGTCTCGCTCAGGAAAAAAGTGTCGAGCACCAGCTGAACCTGCAGCGGCAGGCAGAAGCGTTCAAGCGTGAAGCGCTCGTTGACGGCCTGACACAGGTCGCCAACCGAAAACGCTTCGATGCCGAGATGAAACGCGTGTTTGATGAGTTCGTCAGCGACCAGACGCCCTTCGGCGTGCTGTTCTTCGACGCCGACCGCTTCAAGAGCGTGAACGACACCTACGGGCACACAGCGGGGGATGTAGTGCTCGTCGAGCTGGCGAAGCGCACGCAGCAGTGCGTCGGCAGCGACGGCATGGTCTTCCGTTACGGGGGCGAGGAGTTCGCGGTGCTCGTTCAGGGGAAGGATCTGGACTTCTGCGCCGCGCTGGCCGAGCAGGTCCGTGCGTCGTTCGATTCAACGCCGTTTGACCTATCTGAGGTTGATGGCGTTCCCGACACGCTCGATGTGACCGCCAGTATCGGGGTCTCGAGCACCGACGCGGGTGTCCCCGAACGAATCAAGAGCCCCGAACATGTTGTGCAGGAAGCCGACGAGTGCGTCTACGCCGCCAAGTCGGACGGGCGGAACAATGTCAAAGTATTCGGCCGGTTCAATCAGGTCATGATCAGCGACCCGGGGAAGGTGAGCGAGGTCCCCGCATCGGTGAAGCTCGAAGAGCCCGCCAAGACCGCCGGCACGCAGAGAATCCTTCTGATCGAGGACGACGCGTTGGCCGCCACGCTGGTGATCTCACTGCTCAAGCGGCGTGGGAATGTCGAGGTCGATTGGTTGAAATCGGGTACCCGTGCCTGCATGAGCATCGAGGCCGGCGACTTTAATACTGAGCGGGCTCCGCAGCTCGTGCTCTGCGATTTCAATCTGCCCGGCTGCGATGGTCACGAGGTGCTGCGTGTTGTCCGCGAGAACGGGAGTCTGGTGAATGTGCCGTTCTTCATGCTCACGGGGAACAACGACACGAACATGCGCGACGAATCGATCCGCCGCGGCGCGACCAAGTTCATTCATAAGGATGAGTTCTGCGCCGATGTGAATCGCTGGCTGGGAACGATCCTCGGGACCAACTCGATCGCGGCCTGACTGATCACCAATCCAGAGGCGAGCGCCATGCGCGGGTCAGCTCTTCGACGCTTGCGTCGAGGGTGTCCCATGTCATGCGCCCCGAGTCGCTGAGCGTGCCGAGGCGGCGAAGCGGGATGTCGCCCAAGGCGGATCGCACGGCATTCTCATCCTCAACTTCCAGCACATAGCACGATGGCGACTCGTCGTAGGCCAGGGCCCAGTCGAGGTCTTCGCTTGCGTCGAATCCGATGGGGGCATCGCTGCTGGAGCCGGCGATGAGCATCTCGGCGATGGCGCAGACCACGCCGCCGTCGGAGACATCGTGGGCGCTGCGCACGAGCCCGTTCTCGATGAGCGTGTGGATCGCGTGTGCCGTCTTGGGCCCTTCAACGAGATCAACGCTGGGCATGCCGTTGGCCTCTGCGAAACCGAGCTGCTGGGCGTGCGAGCCGGTGAGCTTGCCCTGCGGGTTGCCGACCAGGACGAGCGTGTTGCCCGTGGATTTGGCATCGCTGGTCACGCAGGTGCCCAGGTCGTGCACGATACCCATGCCCGTGATGAGCAGGGTGGGGGGGATCTCGATGGTGACCCCGTCTTCGGTGGTAAACTGGTTGTTGAGCGAGTCCTTGCCCGAGACGAAGGGGGCTTTGTAGGCCTTGGCCCCGTCGTAGCAGGCGTGGGCGGCCCGGACGAGCGAGCCGAGGTTTTCTTCCTTGCCGCACGATGGCCAGCAGAAGTTGTCCAGGATCGCGATGCGATCGGGGTCGGTGCCCGTGCACACGAGGTTGCGGACGCACTCGTCGATGGCCGCGAGGGTCATGGCGTATGGGTCGTCGCTGAGCCCGGTCGCCAGCCCGCACCCGACCGCCAGGCCCTGCCCGGTGCCGGGAACGGGTTCGATGACTGAAGCATCGCTGGGACCGATGCCCTGTGGGCCGTTGAGTGGCTTGATGACCGTGTTACCCTGCACCTGGTGGTCGTACTGGCGCACGATCCAGTGCTTGCTGGCGATGTTGGGGTGGGACAGCAGTTCGAGCACCTGCTCATTGGCTGATTTCGAGGTGCTCGTGGCGGGCGCGGCGGGGGTGGGCTTGGGTTGCCAGACCGCGTTGCGTGTGGACATCGGGATGCCGTCGTGCATGAAGTGCATCGGCAGGCGTCCGACTTCGTGGGTGTTGTAGTTGAGGATCAGCTGGGCGCCGTCGGTGCCGAAGTAGCCCAGGTTGGCCAGTTCGACATGCTCCTCGTCGCAGATCTTCTGGAGCGCGTGCAGGTTCTTCTCGGGGACCGCGATGACCATGCGTTCCTGCGCCTCGGAGATCCAGATCTCGGTGTAGCTGAGCCCGGCGTACTTGAGGGGGGCTTTGTCGAGTTCGACGAAGGCGCCGATCTTCTCGCCCATCTCGCCCACGGCGGAGCTGAACCCGCCGGCGCCGCAGTCGGTGATGGCGCTGTACAGCGGGCCGCCTTCTGCGTCGCGGGCCCGCAGGATCGCGTCGAGCGTGCGCTTTTCTTCGATCGCGTTGCCGATCTGCACGGCATGGGAGAACTCGTCGGCGTGGGTGTCGGTGAGTTCGGCGGAGCTGAAGGTCGCGCCGTGGATGCCGTCGCGTCCGGTGCGTCCGCCCAGGGCGATGATGCGGTCGCCGGGCTTGGCGTCGCCCGAGATCAGGTGGCTGGGCATGATGCCGATGCAACCGCAGTAGACGAGGGGGTTGCCGATGTAGCGGTTGTCGAAGGAGACGGCCCCGTTGATGGTGGGGATGCCCATGCGGTTGCCGTAGTCACGCACGCCGGCGACGATCTGGGTCAGGATCTGACGCGGGGGGAGGCAGCCGGCGGGGACGGTCTCGGTTTCAGGATGGGCGACGCAGAAGACATCGGTGCTGGCGATGGGCTTGGCGGCCAGCCCGGTCCCGATGATGTCCCTGATGCACCCACCGATGCCGGTTGCAGCGCCGCCGTAGGGCTCCAGGGCGGAGGGGTGGTTGTGGGTTTCGACCTTGATGCAGACGCTGTGGTCATCGTCGAACTTGATGATGCCCGCGTTGTCCACGAAGACGGACTGGGTCCAGTCGATGCCCTCGTCGATGAGCTCGAAGGTGGCGGCTGCGACGGTGGCCTTGAGCAGGTTGCTGATGGTGATGCTGCCGTCGTCGTTTACGCGGTGGTGGGGGCGGGACGACCAGTCGATACCTTCTATAGCAGGGCCGGTGTAGTTGATGTTGGCCTTGAGCGTCTTGTGGACGCAGTGCTCGCTCCAGGTCTGGGCGAGGGTTTCCAGCTCGATGTCGGTGGGCTCACGGTTGAGTGTCTTGTACTCGTGCTGGATCGCCTTCATCTCTTCCAGCGAGAGAAAGAGGTGTCCTTCTCGGGAGAGTTTTTCCAGCCCGGCGTCGTCGAGGTCTCGGATGTTCACATGCGTGAGCTTGAACTCGTGGCTGTGGCCCTTGGGCAACTCCTCGGGGTGGAAGGGCACGGCATGGACGCCCGCGACGACCGGGTTGGCCAGCAGGCGGTTGGCGATGGTCTGGGCTTTGGCGTCGCTGACCCCGATCAGGTCGTAGCGGTAGCCGGTGGAGACCTCGGCCCTGATGCCGGTGAGTGCCTCGATGGCGTCGGCGACCGATTGGGCGGGCGGGTCCATGACACCCGGGAGGGGGTGGATCTCGACGATCGAGCCGCGCGGCTGGGAGGCGCCGATTTCGGCTCGCTCGACGACCGGGTTGCACAGCAGGTTGCTGATGATGTTGTCGAGCTGGGCGTCGGTGAGGGCGGCTTCGATGAGGTAGACCCGGGCCGAATGCACGGCATCGAGGGTGTAGCCCAGATCACTGGCCCGGCTAAGGAGGGTATCGGCGCGTGGATCACCCGCGTGCGCGGTCGGGTGGATCTCGACGCGATGCACGACCACATCGTCGCTGCTGGAGGGGTGTGAACGGGCATCGGCGGCTGGTGCGGGCGTGCTCATGGACGATCGTAGACCAGACGGCGCATGGGGTCGCGCCGGGCGGGGTATGATGCCCGATGATGAGCCGCAAGGAAGCGAAAAACGACGATGCAAGCCCGACCCCGACGCCCACGGTCGAGCTGTTCACCGATGGTGCCTGCTCGGGGAACCCGGGCCCCGGGGGCTGGGCCTATCTGCTCCGGCATCCAAAGTCGGGCAAGGCGGTTGAGGGCAGCGGGGGCGAGCCCCAGACGACCAATAACCGCATGGAGCTGTCGGCGGTTATAGAAGGTCTGTCATCGCTGACCCGGCGCAGCGTCGTCGAGCTGTATTCCGACTCGCAGTATGTGCTCAAGGGGCTCAAAGAGTGGATGCCCGGCTGGAAACGCAAGGGCTGGAAGACGGCCAGCAAGCAGCCGGTGAAGAATGTGGACCTCTGGAAGCGGCTCGATGAGCTGAAAGACGGGCACGAGATCCATTTTCACTGGGTCAAGGGGCACGCGGGGCACCCCGAGAACGAGCGGGTCGACGAGCTGGCGGTGATCGAGCGGGACCGCTACGCCAAGCGTTGAGTATCTGATTTATCACGAGCGTGAACGCGTGCGGGCGGATGGTCTGTGCGGGCTGGTTGGTCTGCGCGGGTTTGCCGCGTAATTCACTGGGCGTTGCAGCCCGCACAGCCCGCCCCTGTTTCGCACACTCGGGGTGCTCGGGCATCAATCGAGGGCCCGGAACCACCGATGAACTGGGAAGATGCGGGTGTTCGTTCGCCCGCGTCGTGCCAGGTTTTCACCCGGGAGACAGCCGTGGATCTTGATGCCATTCTTCGTCACGCGCATGAGTCAGACGCTTCGGACATTCACATCGTCTCGGGCGAGCCCGCTTCGCTCCGTATTCATCAGGTGATGACACCGATGAGCGAGGAGCCGCTCGCGCCCGAACTGGTCGCGAGCATGTTCGAGAAGATGTCCACGAAAGAAACGCGTGAGATCTTCGCCCGCGAGAAGGACGCCGACTTTTCGTACGAGGTGCAGGGTCTGGCCCGCTACCGTGTGAACGCGCACATGCAGAAGGGGGTGATCGGGCTCTCGATGCGTGCCATCAAGACCAAGGTCCCGCCGCTGAGCGCCCTGGCGCTCCCCGAGGTGATCGCCCGTCTGACCTACCTCCCGCGTGGGCTCGTGCTGGTCACGGGTGATACCGGTTCGGGTAAGTCCACCACGCTGGCGGCGATGATCCAGGCGATGAACCAGCGTTACGCCAAGCACATCATCACGCTCGAAGACCCGGTCGAATACCTGTTCGACTCGGATCACTGCCTGATCGAGCAGCGTGAGCTGGGGCGTGACATGATCAGCTTTACTTCTGGTCTGAAGCACGCGCTGCGTCAGGACCCGGACATCATCCTCGTGGGCGAAATGCGTGACCTGGAGACGACCTCGCTGGCGATCAGCGCGGGCGAGACGGGTCACCTGGTGCTCTCGACGCTTCATACGGTCAACGCGTCGCAGACCGTGTCCCGAATCATTGATATGTACCCCTCGGGGCAGCAGAGCCAGATCCGCTCGATGCTCTCGACCACGCTGCAGGCGGTGGTGTCGCAGACGCTGTTTACCCGCAGCGATCGCCCGGGCATGATCCCCGCGGTCGAGACCCTGCTGTGCACCCCCGCGGTGCGCAACCTGATCCGCGAGAACAAGATCTTCGAGATCCCCAATGTGATCGAGACCAGCCGAGCGATCGGGATGTGCTCGCTCGACGCGTCGATCGCGGAGCTGTACTTCAACGGGACGATTTCCAAAGAGGACGCGATCGCCAAGGCCGTGTTCCCCGACAAGCTCGAGCGTCAGCTCGTCGCCTGATCCCCTCTGATTCGACCCATATTGAGGAACTAACATGCCCAACTACCGATTTCAGGTCAAAGCGCAGGACGGGAAAATCCAGTCTGGAACGATCGCGGCTGACAGCGCCACTGCTGCCGCGGCGATCCTGCGCAACCAGGGCGTGCATGTGCTCGCGGTCGATCAGGACAAGCGCAACAAGCAGGGCGGGGGGCTCGCAGACACCTTTGCTGCGATGAACAACAAGAAGCCCACCCAGAAGCAGGTGCTCGATTTCACGACCCAGCTCTCGGTGATGATCCGCGCAGGCATCAACCTGCGTGCGGCACTCGACGGCATCGCCGATCAGACCGAGCACCGCAGCTTCAAGAAGGTCATCAATGAGCTCAAGGCCGATGTGGAGAGCGGTAAGCAGTTCTCCGAGGCCCTGCAGCGTCACCCCAAGCTCTTCGGGCCGCTCTATATCAATATGGTGCGTGCGTCGGAAATGTCGGGCTCGTTCTCGGAGATGCTCGACCGCATCGCCGGCTACATCGCCCAGCAGATCGAGACCAAGAAGATGGTCATCGGTGCGTCGATCTACCCCGCGATCATCGGCACGATGGCCGTGACGGTGACGGTGTTCCTGCTCACCTTCGTGCTGCCCAAGTTCTACACGATCTTCGAGGGCAAGGAGGATGTGCTGCCCTGGGCGACCAACTTCCTGATGATGCTCTCGCAGACGGTGCGTGAGCAGTGGCCATTCATCGTCGGCGGCGTGGCGGTCATCAGCGGTGCGGGCTACGCGTTCGCCAAGACCGATGTCGGGGCGTTCTGGATCGACAAGATGAAGCTCTCGATCCCGGTGCTTAAGTCCATGTTCCGCTCGCTGTACATCACCCGCTCGCTGCAGACGATGGGGCAGCTGATCAACGCCGGTGTGCCCATGCTCGACACCCTGACGATCACTAGCGAGATCTCGGGCAACAAGATCTTCGAGGGGATCTGGCGCAAGGTGCACAACTCGGTGAAACAGGGCCGCAAGATCGCGGACCCGCTCCAGGGCAACGCGGTGCTGCCCAAGTCAGTGGTGCAGATGATCGCCGCGGGCGAGGAGTCCGGTAAGCTCGGCGAGGTGCTCGACGAGATTTCGGTGTTCTATGCCAAGCAGCTCAAGGACCACATCAAAGCGGTTACCGGAATGATCGAGCCCATCATGATCATCATAATGGGTTCAGTCGTTGGCTTTATTGCCATGGCGATCATCCTTCCCATCTTCAAGATGAGCCAGATCGTCTCGTAATGGAAGTTGTTGGGTGATGAAACGCGATAAACCACATCTTGCTCGTCGTCGACGCTCCTCCCAGGGGAGCCCCCGGGGCTTCACGCTCATTGAGACCTCTATGGCTACGGTCATCATCGGGGTCGGGGTGCTGGCGATGGTGGATGCCCAGTCGTCGTTCATCGTGTCCAACCAGTGGTCGTCACACGCCGCCAGCGCCACCTTCCTGGCCAACGAGATCCGTGAGTTCACACGCAACCTGCCCAAGCACGACCCTGTCACGGGCATCTCGCTCGGCGATGACGGCTCGGGCAACACCATCGTGCTCGGTTGGGGCGTGGACACGGGCGAGGTCATCGCGGAAGACTTTGACGACATCGACGATTTCAACGGCATCACCTTCTCGTACATCGGGACCGCTGGTGCCGAGGACGGCGACCTGCCCGGCCCGATCAACTCATTCGGCGAGGTCATCCCCGCCCTGAGCCATACGGGTGAAGAGCAGGGCAGCACGGCCAACGGCACATTCGAGGGCGACGCGATGTTTGGCTGGTTCCAGACCATCATCGTCGAGAAGGTGAACCCGTTCGATACCTCGGAAGTGTTCGATGAGGCGTACTTCGAGGAGCCCAACGGTTCATTCCCGGGTCGCGAGGTCGACGAGTACCCGCTCCGGGTCAGCGTGCAGGTTTTCTATCAGGGGGTCAACGACATCGAGGCAGACCTGGTGACGACCGTCACCTGGATCGTCCCCTGAGCTTGATCGAGGCGCAGTCACACGAACAAGCTCGGACCGAGAGAGGTTGACACCATGACCATCCCCAGCAACAACCAGAACAAGCAGCAGTCTCGCCGGCTCCGGATCCCGATCTCGCGTCGGGGTATCGCCTCGGTGCTGGCGATGATGTTCCTCATCATCTTCGGCTCCCTCGTGGCGGCGATGGCCGTAGCATCGACGGGCAATATCCGCACTGCGAACATGCACCTGCATGTGATGCGGGCGATGAGTGCCGCCGAAACCGGGCTGGCGGTCGCCGAGCACCGACTCAACGAGGCCTCGTCGCGATTCGTTGTCGCTGAGAGCGACCTTGATGCGGACATCACCTGGGCGCTGTGGAAGGGCGACAGCTCGCTGATCGGCACCTATGAGGTCGCGCCACCCCGCGATGGGTACGCCGAGACCGTGTCGCCGGCGGGTATCGCCGAGGCGTTGGTCAACGCGCACAGCGCCGATGAGAACATCCTGACCGGGTACGACTACACCGAAAGCGCGGAGATCGAGACCGCGCCGTCCGACATCGCCGAAGGTGTCTACGAGAGCAGCTACTGGGTGAACACGCCTCCCATTCTTATGAGCGAGTGGGAAGACCCCGATACCGAGAACCCTCCCCCGGCGTATCAGATCCGGTACGCGCCGCTCGCGGGCGGGCACACCATTCGGGTGATCGTCGAGGGCATCGTCTACGACTTCCAGCGCAACAACAAGCCCATCCGGCGCATCATCACCCGAGACTATCAGATTATCAAGAGCGTTGATCAGGCCATCATCGCTCACTCCAAGATCCTGATCGGCAAGAATGTGCAGATCGAGGGTGAGCTGGGCGCACGCTTCGACGAGGTCGATTTCGACGCCGGCGACCCCATCGTCATGCGCTCGGACTTCCTCGGGCTGGATTCCGTGCTGGATACCAAGATCACCGCCTTCTTCGAGGGCTTGCTCACCCACGACATTGACGGCGACAACCGCCTGCGTGTCGGGCATCCCATCGAGGGTGCGGGTATCCCGGCAGATGCGGACTTCGATGGTGACGGCGATTCGGACGGCGCCTTCAACGATGCCACGCAGGACGGGTACATCGACGAGATCGATATCTTTATCAGGCACTACGACACCAACAACGACAACCGTGTGACACTCTCCGCGGCCCTGATCGAGGGGACCCGCGCGGGCCTTGACGGGAGCGCCCCAGAGTTTGTCGGGTCCAGTGGTGAGGCGATCGACGAGGACCTTGCATTGCTGATCGATGGCGGCCGGCCCGATCGCAATGAGAACGGGGTTTTCGGGTTCCTGGATATCAATAACGATCGTATCTATCAGCCAGAGGACGAAGACCCGATTGACTACGACGCGTTCCACGACACCTACTCGGATGAAGAGCTGGGCTGGCGCGACGGCTACATCGACGCGATGGACCGTTACGCGAAGGTCCAGGGACGCCTTGTCTTCAAGGTTGAGGCGAGCGACTGGGAGACCGGGCAGGGGGATATCCATGATCGTCTGCACGGCCCGATCGTGCCCGATGATGACGAGTCTCCGCTGGAGTTTGGTGCCGATGACCTGACCCTGCCTGATATCAACGCGGACAGCTTCACCGATACCGAGAATGCGCTGATCGCAGCGGCCGATGGTGATCCGTTCTGGCAACAGGTTGCCGATCAGCTGGGGACATCCACCTCATCGCTCTCGGCCTGGACGCTGGACATGAACCCCAGCGGTGATGACGAGCCGCACCTGTTCCCGATCTGGGACGACACGGACTACGACGGGCTCCCCGACAACTACGACTGGGCCTACTTCGAGAACGCCCCGTACAACTCGCCGAGCTATTCGGATGTGTACTGGCGTCCGGTCTTCGAGAACATGGTGTTCCGGAATGTCAAGATCCCCATGGGGCTCAACGCGTTGTTTGTGAACTGCACATTTGTCGGCTCGTCCCATGTGCAGACCTACACACAGAACACCCATCCGCTCTGGTCGGAGTATGGTGCGAACATCATCGATGCCGCGACGGGCATGCCCACGCCCAAGTTCCCACGCTTCGTGTATGGCGACGATCCGGGCGAAGACGCCAGCGATGCGCCGCCGATGCTGCCCTCGACAGCGGTCCCGCCGGATCAGATGATCCTGATGACCGATCTCTCGATCTCACCGCTTGATACCGGTGATGTGCCTCAGAGCGAGGTTGCCGCATTCGGTGAGAGCTACAACCTGCTCCCCGAGCCGATCGTGATTGACGGGAAGCGTGTGGTAGACACCAAGAAGTTCTCCAACAACCTGCGGTTCCACGATTGCCTGTTTGTTGGGTCGGTGGTGTCCGACACGCCCACCGAGTACACGCAGGTGCGGAACAAGCTGCAGTTCACCGGCGCCACGCGGTTCACGACCGTGCACCCCGATGAGCCGGATAACTCAAACCTGAACCCCGATGAGAATGACATGGACGACATTCTCACCAGCTCGATGATGTTGCCCAACTACTCGGTGGACCTGGGTTCGTTCAACTCGCCGCCCGAGCAGAACATCACGCTGCAGGGTGCGATCATCGCGGGCGTGCTCGATGCGCGTGGGAACACCACGATCGACGGTGCACTCCTGCTGACCTTCGACCCGACCTACGGCGAGGGGCCGCTGCTCGATGTCTCGGGCAACCCGATCGGCAATCCCGCGGGCTTCAACGCCTCGCTGGGCTACTTCGGTAGTGAGGACGGCGATTACGAGTCGATCGATCCCAACGATCTTCCCATCGTCGGTGGCGTGCGCATCATCGGGTACGACACCAACGATGACGGCCTGGTCGATGTGTCCTACGACGAGCCCCAGCCCGCGGGGTCCACACCGATCCCATTCAACGGCTTCGGGAAGATCCGGATCCGTCACAACCCGAACATGCGTCTGCCCTCGGGTCTGATGCTCCCGCTGGCGATGCCGCCGGTCTCGGGCACCTACCAGGAGGGTTCGTACTGATGCGACGCACACCCAAGAAAACCCGGCGTGGCTTCAGCATGGTCGAAGTGCTGATCTCGCTGGCCATCACCTCCACCCTGCTCACCGCGACGATGTCGGCGCTGAACGCCTCGTTCAAGGGCTATCAGGTGACCAGCGAGGGGGCGTCGACGAATGTTGTTGCACGCATCGTGATGCAGCGACTGACCGCGATGATCCGCACGGGTGATTCGTTCGGCCCCTACCCGATCAACCCGATCACGACCCCCGAGATCGAATCGACCTATATCGAGTTCGTTTCGTATCGTGATGTTTCGACCGGCACCGAGCGTGTCACACGCCTGGAACGGCGGGATGCGGACGAGGGCGAGGACGGGCCGTACGAGCTTTGGTACATCCTGACCACCTATGTGAACGGGACCTTCGAGGATGAGGACGAGGCACCGCTGCTGGTTGGTCTCAACGATGTCGTGTTTACCCTGAGGTACGATGTCGGACCCAAGCTCAAGCGTGCGACGGTCGACCTGATCATTCAGCCCGACGATATGCAGGACATCGCGGTTGGATCGACACTCGAAGCGCCGACCATTCGCCTGGTGGCAAGCGCGTCCCCACGCATGAACGACTGATCGTCAGGGCTTTCGTGACAGGGTGATGCGTCGGCTCAGCGTGGTCGAGATCGGCGGGTACTGCATTTCAAAGCGCGTGGCGTTGAACTGCTCGATCGGGATGTCGATCTTGTTTGATGCGAACTCGATCAGCTTTGGGTACCAGGTCATATTCGGCGTGTATGCCCCACGCAGCCCCTTGGTGAGCGTGCGGTGTGTTTCGTCGATCGCCATGGATTGTTTATCGAAATCCGATTCACGGTTCTGGTGGGGATAGGTCAGCCGGTCCAGCAGGTGCGTGATGGGTTCGCCCACGGTCTTGATGTCCTCGTGGACAAAGTAATCGAAGATCACACGCTCCACGGGGGTCTGCAGCAGCACCATGAAACCCGCGGTGTCCAGCTCTTGGTTGCCTGGGGTCGAGTAGCGTGGATAGATCTCGTGCAGGCGGCTCCCGAACACGCAGGTGGTGAGCCCCTTGTTGCCGACCGGGCCGGCGGCGAGGTTGAAGCACTTGTAATCGCCGTGCTCGACGACCTCGATCTCGGGCTCGCGCGGGTCGCAGTAGTCGGGGAGGAGCTGGAGCTGGCCCTCCTCGTATCCGGTTGGGTCGAGCGGGTCTTTGCGCATCTGGTAGGGTTTCCCCTCTGCGTCGTGCATAGCCTCGTAACTCAGCGGCCAGGGGCGTTCGCCCAATCGCCGAAACCCAACATACCCGGTAATGTGCGCGGCACTGAGCGTCTCGGGATTCTCGGGCGAGGGGAAGAGGAAGACCGTTACGAAGCGGGTCTGGGCCTGCACACCCCAGACCGAGCAGGCACCCTCGAAGAGATTGCGCCTTGCACGCTCTCGCTCTTGTGAAGAGGTGTCTTCGCCCCGGTTCGCCAGGAGCATGGCGAGGGTCTTGCGGCTGCCGCTGCATGCCGCGACGAGTTCTTCATACTTATCCGTCGACTCGAGCATCTGATCGACGAGTGATTCGTCGGCGCCGCGTTCCTGGCACAGCTTGGCGAAGCGGGCCATGCTCTGCTTTCCCGGGACATCATGGGCAACACTGGTGCTGTCTTCGGTTCGGACCAGTCGCGAGAGTCTCCATGCGAGCCCCCGGTTGACCCCCAGATCGCGGGCCAGTTCCCGGGTCTTGCTGGGGTCAAGGTCGGCAGCCTCGAACAGCTCGAGCACACAGGTCCTGAGATCGTGGAATGAGTCAAGGACATCCCCCATTGTGGCGGTTGTGCCCCCCTCACGATGCATCTTGGCCTTGATTTTGATGGTTGGAGTCTCTGCCATGTGATGAGAGCGTATCGCCAATTGGGCATTTTGACAAGCGATAAATGGCACAATAAATGTCAAATTTGACACTTGACACTGTGTCAATCTCGAAGTACGCTCCGCAAGTCGCCGATCGGGAAGGTCCCGGTGGCAGGCAGGAAAACACCGGAACTGGAGAGCAACATGAACCACACACTTTTGAGCGCCGCTTGCGCCGCCGCAATGATCTCGATGCCCGCGATGGCTGAAGTCAGCATCTCGCTCGGGTCGAGCGCCCCGACCTACGGCACCACCCTGAACTTCGATGAAGTCGGTGGACCCACCGGCGATTTCATCTCCACCGATGCCTGGTCCGGGATCGGGATCGGTTCGCTTGGGGCTGGTGACGGCAATACCTTCGTCGGCAACCTCAACTCGACCCCCGGCTTCGGCTGGCTTCCCGACAACAATGTCATGGTGGGCAACTTCGGCGTCTTCATGGAGTTCTCGACTGACCTCACCAGCTTCTCTGCTCAAGTCTGGGACAACGGCGGACCCGCAGACTTCGTTTCCGGCGGCATGCTCGCTGTGGCACAGAAGGACGGCGTCGATGTCGCCACTTACTTCTGGGAAACTCCCGTCTTCGGCACCGGCGGCGACAACTGGTTTGACATCACCACGACCGACGGCTCGAGCTTCGATCGCGTGGTCTTCCTCGGCTTCGCCTTCGTCAGCCCCGTGACCATCATCGACAATGTCTCGTTCAACACCGTGCCCGTTCCCGGGACCGCCGCCGTCATGGGCTGCGGGCTCATGCTGGCAGGGCGTCGTCGTCGCGCCTGATTCTCTCTTTCAATCCATCCGCGTTCGGACAGGAATACATCTATCTCCTGCGTCTCCAACGGGACGCAGGGGTCTTTGGAACCACGAAACACCCAGTGCTGGAGCACCACCATGCGAACACCCCGTGTCATCTCGACTTTTCTGCTCTGTGCCAGTGCCGTATCGGTGCATGCCCAGACGGTGCACCTGCTGCCAACGAACTACTTCGCCAGCGATCTGTCGTACGACGGCTCGATTGCCACGGGCAATATGATCGGCCCGTACGAGCCATTTCGTTGGACGGTCGAGGGCGGGGTGGAACTGATCGGGGGCGCGACCGTGCCGACGATCGGTGTCGGGGCGGGGACGCCCGACATCTCATACGACGGCACGCGCATCTCGGCGACGATCCTCGACGAGACCGGCACGCTGGCGACCATGGGCGTCTGGACCCTCGGTCATGGTTGGGATTCGGTCGTCGAGGCCGACAACCCCAATGTGGTGAATGTTGATTCGAATCTCTCCTCCGCCTGGGGACTCTCGGGCGACGGGACGACGATCAGCGGCTATTTCTACGGCTCGGCGGCGGGGGCTTTCGGTCGAGCGCATCCCTGCACATGGTCTGAAATGAACGGGCTGGTCCCGCTCGAAGTGGACTTCGGGCGCAACTCCCGGGTCAACGCCCTGAACTACGACGCCACCATCGGTTGTGGGTGGGAAGAGCGCCCCGACGGGGTCTGGCAGCCCACCGTTTGGCGTGAGGGTGAGAAGATGCGTCTCTCGCCCAACCTGGCGTTCACCACTTGCGAGGCGATCAACGCCAGCGGTGACATCGTCGTCGGCAGCGGGTTTCTTGAGTTCACCCAGAATCGTGTTGCATCGATCTGGCGATGGGACGGGGCTGAATATGTTGAGCAGCAGCTCGACTTGCTCCCTGGGACCCCCGCGTTTCAGGGATGGGCCATCGCCACGGGTCTCAGCGACGACGGATCGATCGTCGTGGGAACGAACTTCTACAGCCAGAGCCCGGGCGGCAGCGCCGATGGCATCGTCTGGACCGAAGCCACGGGTTTGGTGAAGGCCAAGGACTATCTCGTCGCTCAGGGCTTCGAGTTTGAAGATTCGATCGACATCATCGGGGTTGCCTCCGTGTCACCCGACGCGTCGACATTCATCGCGGACTACTTCGATCATCGCACGAGTCAGATCGGATGCATGATCCTGCGTCTGCCCAGAGCGTGCTCGGCTGATCTCAACGGCGACGGCGAGCTGAACTTCTTCGACGTCAGCCAGTTCCTGGCGCTCTACGGCGCGGGTGACCTGAGCGCTGATTTCGACGGCAATGGCGAGCTGGACTTTTTCGATATCTCGGCCTTCCTGGGCCTGTTCAGCCAGGGCTGCCCGAGCTGATTCATCATCAACATCGCACCATCAAGGAATACCTCATATGAAACCCATGAACATCAACATGCTGCTGGTCGCGGCAATGGCCTCGGTCGCTTCCGGGCAGTCGATGACCTTGCTGCCAGACACATACATCGTCTCCGATTTCTCCTACGACGGCAGCGTCGCTGCGGGGAACATGCTCGGCCCGTACGAGACCTTCCGCTGGACCGCCGAGACCGGACCCGTCCTGCTCGGGCGTGCGTCGTTGCCCCTTATTGGGCTGGCGGCCGGATCACCGGATATCAGTCACGACGGCACACGCATCTCCGCCTCGATCGTGAATGACACGGGCGAGTTCCTGACGCAGGGTGTGTGGGATATCAAGGACGGGTGGACTTCGCTTGAGCAGCCCATCGCGCCCGATGCGATCATCACCGACGGGAACATGGCCAGCGCCTGGGGCCTCTCGGGCGACGGTTCAACCGTGAGCGGCTTCTACTGGTACACGGGGGCACACGCCCGCCCATCCAAATGGAACCGTGACACCGGGGTCACCTCGCTACCCGTGACAGCAGGGCTCAGCGCTCGTGTCAACGCGCTGAGCGTGGACGGCTCGGTCGTGGTGGGGTGGGAAGCAACACCCACCGGCCCCTGGCAGCCAACCGTCTGGCGTGATGAGGTAAAAATCCGCATCTCTGAGAGCCCCGGCGGTTCGACGGCTGAGGCCGTGTCCTCGGACGGGAACTTTGTTGCGGGCAATGCCCTGGAGACCACGACACAGAACCGGGTCCCGACACTCTGGGAATGGGACGGGAGCAGCTATATCGAGCAGCGGCTTGGCCTGTTGCCCGGCACCCCCGCATTCAGCGGCTGGGGCATCGCCTGGGGTGTCAGCGACGATGGGTCGACCGTTGTGGGCACGAACTTCTATTCGATCAACCCCGGCGGAAGCGCCGACGGCTTTGTCTGGACCGAAGCGACCGGTCTCATGAACGCGATGGACTACTTCGCACTCATCGGCGTTGATCTGAGCGGGATCATCGATATCCGGGCTGTGGACGCGATCTCCCCCGACGGTTCAACCTTCGCTGCCACTGGTTTCCATCTCAGTACAGGCGATCTGCGGACGGTGATCATCAACACCAATGCAGCGTGCATCGCGGATATGAACGGCGATGGTGTGCTGGACTTCTTTGATGTCAGTGCGTTCATCGCGGCCCTGACCGCACAGGATGCGTCAGCAGACCTCAACGACGATGGTCAGTTCAACTTCTTCGATGTCTCGGAGTTCCTGAGTGCCTTCGCTGCGGGATGCCCCTGAGCGAATCTGAATGTCGGCGCTGTGCAACCCCCTCTCGCACGGCTCTCCGCACGAGGCGGCGCCATCTATTGGCGTCGCCTCGTTTCATTTTGGGCTTGTGCTCGTGGGGCGGGTGTCAGTCGTCGTAGCCATTGGGATTGGCTTTGAACCACGCCCAGGCACTGGCGACGACCTCGTCGATGTCGGTGACTTGTGCGTCCCAGCCCAGGGCCGATTTGATCTTGGTTGGGTCGTTGTAGAGCGCGATCGCATCGCCCGCGCGCCGGTCGCCCTCGAGGACAGGGAAGTCAACGCCGCTGACGCGTTTGACCGAATCGAGGATCTCGCGGACCGAGTAGCCCTTGCCGATGCCGACATTGAACGCTTCGACCTGGCCGATTTCGATGGTGTTCATGGCACGCACATGGGCGTCGATGAGGTCCTCGACATGGACATAGTCGCGGATGTTGGTGCCGTCGGGCGTGGGGTAGTCGGTGCCGAAGATCGACATGGATTCGCGTTTTCCCAGCGCGGTGTTGAGCGCGACGGGGATCAGGTGGGTTTCGGGTGTGTGGTCCTCGCCCAGGAGTCCGGAGCGGTCGCTGCCGGCGACATTGAAGTAGCGCAGCATGGTCAGGGCGATGGGGTTGTTCTCGCGTTGGCGTTTGGTCGCGTAGTCGCGGAGGATGTGCTCGAAGTGGAGCTTGGTGTAGCCGTAGGGCGAGGTGGGGTTCTGTGGTGCATCTTCGGCGACGGGGATGCGGTCGTCGGGCAGGTCGCCGTAGGTCGCGCAGGAGGATGAGAAGATGAAGCGGGTGATGCCCTTGGCGTCGTGTGCCGCGTCGCAGGCGTCGAGGAGCCCGATGGCGCTGGCGATGTTGTTGCGGTAGTACCAGAGCGGGTCTTCGACCGATTCGCCGACATAGGCTAGGGCGCCGAAGTGCAGCACGGTGTCGATCCGGTGTTCATTGAGGGCCGCCAGAACGGTGGGGGTGTCGCCGAGATCGCTCTGGATGAATGTGAAGCGATCGGGGTGCTGCTGGGCGAGGAGGTTCATCGGGGTGATGTGCCCGCGGTGGAGGTTATCCAGACCAACGACATGGTGGCCGTCGGCGAGCAGTCGTTGGCAAGCGTGTGAACCGATGTAGCCGGCGGCGCCGGTGACCAGAATCTGCATGTGATGGGGCTCCCTCTCACTGGTGTGTACGCTTCGATTCTACAGATACTGTCTCTGGCTGGTTCGGGAAACTGGTCGATGAACTGAACGCGGGTTGATGAGAATCCGTACAATGCCCACGAGACCATGACACTGGGCGAGGAGCAGGATGGCCGAGTCCTTCACATCTGATTTTAAGCGTTTCTTTGCCAGGGGTTTAGCGATTTTGCTGCCCACGGCGGTGACTCTGTGGCTGCTCTGGCAGGCATTCGGTTTCGTCTACAACACGGTGGCCCAACCCATCAACAAAGCCACCCGTATCACGGTGATCTGGGTCGTGCCCAAGGTGATGGACGAGGAAAAGCTGCCCGAGTGGTTCCAGGTGACGGAATCGGAGATCGCCGAGGCGCGTGCCAACCGGCCCGAGATCCGCGACAGCGTGAACGATGCTTCGGTTCGGCTCACCCTCCGTCGCGAATACCTGCAGAAGTTCTGGCGCGAGCACGCGTACCTGAACCTGACCGGGCTCTTCATCGCGATCATGCTCATCTACCTTGCGGGCGTGTTGCTTGGAAACATCGTCGGCAAGTCGATCTACGCGCGCGTGGAACGGCTCATTACCCGAATCCCCGGCTTCAAGCAGGTCTACCCGCATGTGAAGCAGGTTGTGGACATGATCATGGGCGAGAAGAAGATGGCCTTCTCCAAGGTGGTCATCGTGGAGTACCCACGCGAGGGAGTCTGGACGGTCGGCTTCCTGACGGGCAACTCGATCCGGGAGATCGATGAGATCGCGGGCAATGCCGTGGTTTCGGTATTCATCCCCACCAGCCCGACCCCGTTCACCGGGTTCACAATCAACCTGCCCAAGAGCAAGGTGTTCGAGCTTTCCATGACGATCGAGGAGGCGCTCCGGTTTGTGATCACCGCCGGTGTGCTCGCTCCGGGCGATATGCCTCAGGACAAGTCCGATCCGGCGCTGGAGGCGCTCGCGCGTCAGGCGGAGCAGCGGAACCCAAACGATCGCGACGAGATCTGATCAGTTCTGATCGCCGTAGCGTTTGCCGCGCAATGCTGCGATGAGTGCGGGCTTGTCCATATCGGATCGCCCTTCGAGGTCGAGATCCTTGGCACGCTCGTAGAGTTCTTCCTTGGACCAGTCCTCGTACGCGTTCGGGCGATCGGTTGGCTGGGCGCTGGAGTCGGCGTTGGCGATCCGGGCCGCGGTCTGCTTGTTGTAGCCCTTGTCACGCAACGCCTCGTACTGATCATCGTCTTTGATGCTTGGTCGATTTTGGTCTGACATCGTTTGCTCCTTTATATCCCTCGGCGCGTCGATGGGCTGCCCTGTGCCGGGTTGTGATCCACATGGTGCCCGGGGTTGCGCTTGGGAACGGGCTTTGTCGGTGCGCCCGGGACGGTTGGTTCGCCGCTGCGTACACGGTCCGGATCATGGTTTGAGACACGCTGGCAGTTGCAGCCTGCGTGGTCGCAGCCCGAGCCCTCGGCGCATCCCTGCGAGCAGAACCAGTTCTCGCCTTTGTCGACGCCTCCGAACTGATCGCTCTTGCAATCGCATCCCTGGTGAGCGCATGCTTGTGATTGATTCGATGCCTTGTAGGTTGACATGTCGGGTCCCTTTCCGGTTTGCGTTTCTCAGATACAGACATATTCGGGTGGGGGTATCACACCGCGGTGAATCGTGCATGAAAATGGCGTTATGTTGAGAGACGCGATCTGGGACGCGATGCACTATGAGCTGAAGTTCATGCATCATTCACCGGTACTGGAGATGAGAGAGCGATTGTCTTGCATGGAGGTATTCATCATGCGTTCGACACAAATCTCTCTGTTCTCATCGCTCGTGTTTGGGCTTGGCGTGTTCGGCGGCTGTGCGACCAGCATCTCGCCGAACCCGAAGGTCGATGATTCATATCATGAGGAACTCGGTGCGTTTCACGACTTGCCCCGATCGCGGATGGGGGCGCTCCCGTTTGAGGGCGTGTTCACCCTGTATGAGAGCGCTGATGCCGGGGATTTGGGTACGCACGCCTACGCGTCGGGGCCGCTCGACATCGACTCGGAGCGCGAGCGAGGGATTGTGTACACGCGCCGGGCGGGGTTCATCGATATCGCCCACCTGCGAAACACCGCGGACATGACCGCCTACATTCATGCGCGGGCTCGGCTTGCGATCGAGCGGGGGTGGAATGCGTTCGCTTTCCGTGCTCACGAGCCGAGCACCTACCGGGTTGAGCTTTGCTACCCGGAGGGCTGGGATGCGCTGAGCGTCGATGATCGTCAGCGGCTTGGGGATGAGCTTGCGATCCGAGTCGCGCAGCGGGTGGCGTTCGACGCGATGACCTGGCACGAGATCATCACCTGGTACGGGTATAAGAGCACGATCGTGATCCCGGAGTCGAACTCCGCGTTCACGCACGACGATACAACGAGTCACGCGTTGGGGATCGAACTGGCGGCAGAGGCGATCCGCACAGGGCGTGACTTTGACTTGGAACTCTCACGACTGCTCGATGGGGCGATGGACCAGCTGGGTGCGGTCGACGAGGAGGATCTCAAGCGAGCGATGTCTCGTGTCGAGGGGAGCTGGTACGACAGCATCTCGGGTCCGAAGGTGCGCATGTTGGACATCGGGACCGGCGATGGGCTCATCGAGCCATGGATTGTTGAGGGCTTCGGGGATGACATGTACATTTTCGATATCGCGCACCTGGACCAGATCGAGGGGCGTGATTTCTCCCGGTTCTGTCGAGTCTCGATCGACCCGAATGTGCTCGAGGGATTCAAGTTGCGGGAGGTGATCGGTGAGGATCGCGAGTACATCTATCCTGAGACCGACTATCCAATTTTGATCGAGGACATTGCGCGGCAGCTCGAGGTTGATTCAGTTGATGACATCCCCGTGCATGCGATGAGGGATTGAACGATGCCGTTGGGTTGGGCGGAGAATCGGTGTTGGTCTTCACAAGGGGCCGCGATGGTGCCGGTTGAATGGCGTGCACCGCATGTCCGATAAGAGTCTTGCTTAGGCGGCTACCGCCCTGAAGGGATTGTTCGTCCGGTTCTGGGGATCGCTTCGCCGGGTTGCAGCATCCTGGTTACACACTTGGGCGAGCGGGTTTGGTGGGCTGTCCGGCGCGGGAATACGAGTTCAATTCAGGGCAGGAAGGCCCTTTTCTATGGCACCCATTGAATCTGGTGGTTGTATGATTGCGTCTGCCGCTCGATCCGTTCTGTGTTTGGGTCGATGTTCGAGCGGGAGGAGTCTGCCGTGAAGTGCCCGTATCTGTATTCCCTGATCTTGGTGTGTGGTGCTTCGTCTGTTTGCGCGGCTCACGACCTGCCACTTGCGCTCCGCCAAGTCAGCACCACGCAGGTCGAGGGTGGCGTTGAGATCGTCGTGTTCGATGAATCGTCTCGACTCTTGCACGCGATCGGTGCGAGCGGACGCATGGTTTTCGGTATCGACGAAGACGGGCACCCGATACTGCAATCAACACATGTTTTTTCGGGCACTCAGGCATGGGAAGCGACCTCGATCGCGATCGACCCGCTCGGGCGCGGGTTCGGCGTGGTGAGCTGGATCCCGGATCCCACAGATTCGGTGCCCGGCTTTGCGCAGGTCATTGATCTTGAATCAGGGTTGCCCGTGTGGCAGTTCAGCATCGGGTATCACCCCGATTGTGTGATGTTCACGCCCGATGGACGCTACCTGCTGGCCGCCAACGAGTGTGAGCCGCGTGCGACTGATCGTGCTGGCGGGATCACGGTGGCCGAGCTCACGGGGATCAACAAGGCGTCTGACTTCGTCGGCTACAACGAGGCGGTGACATATGAGCTGACCGAGGCGCATCTGGGACCGGATGTTGACCTGGGCGTGCTGCGTATCGCACCGGGTTTCGAAGAAACGCCGGGCGTGAATACCGAGCCAGAGTACATCGCCGCGACGAACGCTGGGGCCTGGGTGTCGCTGCAGGAGAACAACGGGCTGGGGTATTTCGATCTCGTCCAGCGCCGATGGACGCGGGTGCAGCCGCTGGGGATGCTCTCGTTCGCGTTCGATGGCAGCGAGACCGATGGCACCACGCTGACCTCGGGCGAGGGGTTCGGCTTGCTTCCGATGCCGGACACCATCGCGTCCTACACACAGGAGGGGCGTGATTATCTTGTGATGGCCAACGAGGGGGAGAAGTCAGACGAGCACTCGATGCGTCTGGGTGATGCGATCGAGGCGGGGCTGGTTGATGCTCATGCCGTCAAACGCCTTGAGCAGTCGGTGGGGGATCTGGAAGCCAGCGGCTACGACCGCCTTTTCGTCAGCACCATCGATGGGGATCTCGACGCGGACGGGGACCTTGATGTGCTCTGCCCACTGGGTGGGCGCAGCGTTTCGATCATGGACGCCCAGAGCGGTCGGGTTGTGTGGAACTCAGGGCCTCAGATCGAGCTGATCAGCGGCATGCTGTTCCCCGAACGGTACAACGCAGGCGATTCGAGGAGCGATCGTGCCGGCCCAGAGCCGGAGGGGGTCGCGGTGACGATGATCGAGGGGCACACGCTGATGTCGATCGGGCTCGAGCGGGTGGATGCGGTGATGCTGTATGACATCACGAATCCATTCGCGCCGGAGCTGCTTGATGTGCAGGCCCTGAGCGATGGCTGCCAGAGCCCCGAGGGTTTGCACTTCTTCTCGTACGACGAACGCCATTTTCTCGCGGTCGCCGGCGAGATCGGCGGGTGCCTGACGATCTATGAGATCGCTCCGCCCGCGCATGAAAAACCCACCCCGGACGGGGTGGGCTCGGAATCACGGTGATCAGGAAGATTATGCGCGACGACGGCGAGCGCCGGTCAGGCCCGCGATGGCCAGGAGGGCCACGGAACCGGGCGTGGGGACGCTGCCGGGCGAACCGATGAGGATGGCCGAGTCGTTGGGCAGCCCGAGGTTGTCGTTGAAGAACGCGTTTGACTCGTAAGCGCCGTTGACGCCGAGGGTCGAGAGCGCGGGGCCGTTGACGAAGTCGATCGACGACAGAGCGCCCGAGAGTGCGCCGGGGACATCCTGCGAGGTCGCGACGCTGTCGTCGCCGAAGAGCAGGAAGATCGAGTCGCCGGACTGGCCGAGGCCGCCGCCGCCGTTGGTCAGGCCGATGAGCCCGCTGTAGTTCCAGATGGACTGGAACTCTTCGATGGCGCTTGAGTATGTGTCGTCATCGGAGGCGCTGTTGTCGTCCGAGACGAGGAAGATCATCGACTCGCCGGCGCCAAGCATGATCGAATCGAGCTGGCCGCCGTCGGCGACGGTGGCGCTGTCATCGTCGTACCAGAAGGATCCGGTATCGATGGCGCTGTTGCTGATGTTGGTGACTTCGAACCAGTCCTGCGTTCCGTCTTCGCCTGAGAGGCCGACGAATGCCTCGGTGATCTGGACTGATGCCGGGCCGGCGGTCGCGATGGCGCCGAAGCCTGCGATGGCAGCGATGGTGAGTGCCTTGTTCATGATTCTCTCCTTTTCGGTGTGTTCTCTCTTCGGTGTGATCGCGCGGATGTGCGATCCATTGAGCGAAGAGTAGGTGGGTGCGAATCGCGCAAGCTTTGCCGTTTCGTTAAGGATTCATGATGGTTGTGTGAAGAAAGTTCTTCGCACAATGTTCATATTAAGATCGACGATTGGCGCGTGTGTGCGTGGGTACAGTCTGGCCATGTTGAGGTACACACCAGAATATCTTCGCTCTCGTCGCAACGCGTTCACACTCATCGAGCTGCTCGTGGTGATCGCCATCATCGCGCTGCTCATCGGGATCCTGCTCCCGTCGTTGGGCAAGGCCCGCGATTCGGCAAAGAAGCTTCAGTGCATGTCAAACCTCCGCCAGCTGGGCATCTCGTTCAGCACCTACAGCGCGGACAACAAGGGCTACCTCAGCTCCGGCCCCTTCGATAATCGGATCCGCAAGCACGCCAATGGCTACCGGCTTGAGGCAGTGTGGTCGCTCGATCCCGACGATACACGGAGCACCGTTGAACGCATCGGCTGGTTGCGTGATGTCGTTGAGATCGGTGGCATCCGGGCGAGTGATTTCCTATGCCCCTCCGCCCCGGCCCAGTACAACCAGAACCTGAATATCAATCGCATGAACGATGGCGGCTACGGCACGCCCTTCAACTATGACACGCGTGACCAGCTCATCGATCAGGGCTACAACAGCAACTACACCCAATCGTGGTACATGGCCTACACGCAATGGAAGGACCCGCGCGTTGGGCGCACCGGCCAGCCGGCCGATGCCGCCAACGGGGTGTATGGTCCGCTGCGTGAACATGCCATGCAGGTCGTGTCTTCCTCGATCGTCCCGCTGTTCGCTGATGCACGCATCGACGGCGATTCGGATGATATCAACGACACGATCACGATTGATGGCGAGTACCTCCCCGCGACCAAGGCGCTGACAGACGGGCCATCGTGGCGGGTGGGGTTCCGGCTCACATCACACAGCTTCGCGGACTTCGGACCCGCGCACGGCGCGAACCGTTCGTTCTTCAACCGGGGACATGACCGCACGCAGGGCAACATGCTCTTCGCGGACGGGCATGTCTCAACCCTGAACGATCAAAACGGGGACAAGTTCTTCAGCTACGAAGAGGATGCGCCCAGCCCAACGCTCCGCGAGAACGGGCTGCCCCTCTACCCCGACTTCGGACCCAACGACCTATTCACAGGAGAACTGCTCAGCGGTCGTTATCGCTGAGCGGGTGAGCACGAACACTTTGGAGAGAGAACAATGAAGAAGACAAACACATTCATCGCTATGGCCCTTCTGGCCGCATGCGGCTCAGCGCTGCAGGCACAGGTCGTGATCAACGAGGTCTACGAAAACCCCCCCGGAGATGCGCAGGGCAACGACGATGTGCTGGAGTTCATCGAGCTCTACGGCGAGCCGGGCATGGACCTCACCGGGTACGCGATCGGCCTCTTCAAGGGCGGCAGCGATGGCGAGTTCAACGAGCCCAACGACATCCCCGATGTCTACGCCGAGCTGGACGAAGCCTTCACCCTCGACGGCTTGTCACTCGGGCCAAACGGCTTCCTTGTGCTCTACAACGGCACCGATGCCCAGTCGCTCATCCCGCTGTTCGCGCCCGCCGAAACCACCGGGGTCTCGTTCTTCGATGCCCACATCCAGAACCCCAACGACATCAACGGCAATCTCCAGAACGATTACTCGTCCTCCTACCTGCTCATCCGCAAACGCCCAGGTCACTCGGTTGAGAACGGTATGAGCGTCTACGCCCCGGGCTACGCCATGTGGAAGGATGAGAACCCCGATGTCGATTTCGACGGCAAGCTCGACTTCGGCATCGAGGTCCCGCTGAACCGGGACATCGGCATCCCCGCGGCACCGGCTCCATCGCGCATGGACCCCATGCAGATCATCGATGAGATCGGGTGGTCGAACGCGGGGGGCAAGGAATATGTCCGAACCTCCGAGCACGAGATCTCCCAGACCGATGGGTTCAACCCCGACGCGGTCACCCGGATCCGCTATTACGCGTCCAACCCCATGCTCGGCACACGCATCAACAGCGATGACGAAGTCGTGCCCACCCGCATCGCAGATGAATCGTGGATCTATGGCGAGGTCACGGGCGTTTCGATCGATTTCACCTACGACCCCATGGCGTACGGCGCACCGACCGATCCGAGCGGTGACGGCTTCGCCGACATCTCCATCGAGAGCGATGGGGATACCTTTAAGATCACCCCCGGTGATTACAACGACCACGACGCCACCGGTATCAGCCAGTTCCGGTTCGTGACGGGCGATCTGGACTTCGACGGCGATGTCGACGCCGACGACCTTTCCCTGTTCGACACCATGCTCCTGGGCGCCGACTTCGATGCCACGGAGGACTACATCGACTCGGATTCGGGCCAACCCATCGCCGACCCCAGCAACCCGGGCATGAACTTCCAGTCGTACATCTTCCAGAACCGCCTGGCCAACGCCTACCTCGCCGCCCGCGGGCTTGATTCCACCGACGGCAGCGAATCCCCCAGCGAAGCAGATCGCGTGGTTCTCGCCGGTCTGGTGGGCGATGTCGCGTGCAACGAAGCAGACTTTGCTGAGCCGCTGGGCGAGCTGAACTTCTTCGATGTCTCGGCCTTCCTCAGCGCCTTTGCCTCGATGGACGCGTCGGCGGACCTCAACGGGGACAGCCAGTTCAACTTCTTCGATGTCTCGGCCTACCTCTCGGCGTACAGCGCGGGCTGCCCGTAAGGCACAGACTGATCCGATATAACTCCAGCAGAGCCCGGCGATTGTCCGGGCTCTTTTTTACGCCCTGAGTGAGATCAGGTGCCGACCCGGGGCGGCGTCCTGCACATCGAACGCGCAGCTCATGAACTTCTCGATCACAGAGATGTTGGTCTTTGTATGGCGCGTGAGCTGGCCGGTCAGGAATGTGCCCTCACCCGCCAGGGCGAGGGGGATCAGGAGCTGGTCGGCCAGGTGCATACCAACCGGTACGCCGGAGCTGATGTATTCATTGGCCCGCTTGGCGGCTCGCCGGGCAACCTGCTCCGACGACACGCCCTTTTCTCCAAAGCCGGTGATGACTTCGGTCAGCTGTTCACTTCCCAGCTCAATGCTCAGCACATTCCCCGGGCCCAGCCCGTCTCCGAGCAACTCGTGGCGCAGGTCCTCCTGGGTCCACTTGAGCTTCTTGGCCACGGTCTCAAGCTCACGATCCGCGATGGCACCGGGCAGGCCCGCAACGATGGCGATCGCGCGTCGATCGGTGATTTCGCCGCGCTCGATGAGTGAGATAGGTTCGAGCCGCTCGACCGGTTCGATGGTGACCCTGATTTGCCCGCCCCCGGCGGGGAAGAACCCGTGGCGCACGAGCTCGACATCGACCTTGGGACCCATCTTGGCGAGGACCGGGAGGAAGCAGGTGGTGAGGAAGTGCGCCGTGGGCGCGAAGGGGTTATGCGTGCCGCCTTCGATCACGACCTCGCTGGGACCGTTCGCGCGGATGAGCGCGGGCAGGACGGTCTGCAACACAAGCGTGGTGCTCCCCGCGCTGCCAATGGAGAAGTGGTAGCTGCCGGCGTTGACGGGGCCGGGCGTGAACTCGATGGCATCCGAGCCGAGCGAGACACCTGAGACATGTGCGCACGAGACCTCGGCCGCGGCTTTCACCGCGGTGAGGTGCTGACGCAGCAGCCCCGGCTTCTTGCGCCCGGCGCGGATACTGCTCATGACGAACGGCTGCCCGGTCACCATGGAAAGAGCGAGCGAGGTGCGCAGCACCTGCCCACCCCCCTCGCCCATTGAGCCGTCGATCTTAATCATCCGCCTTATCTCCGTCCTTGATCACAAACCTCGCATCAAGTCGCGCGACCTCGCTCGCCAGCCCCGCCGTCTTGACCGATCGCAGGACTTCGTCGAAGTCCTTGTAGGCGTCGGGCGCCTCGTCGATCGGGTAGGTGCGGCAGTTCGTCAGGATGTCGTGCTCAACGAACGACGCATCGACCTTCTTCTGATCCAGCGCACGCTTGGCGGCCTTGCGACCCATGATACGACCCGCCCCGTGGTTGACCGAGTAGCACGACTTCTCCGCGCCCGGATCGGCGACCATCACCGCCGACCCCGCCTGCGGGTTGCCCGGCAGCAGGATCGGGTGCCCGGTCTGGGCGAACGGCGTCTCCTTGAGCGCGTGGTGGCCCGCGGGGAAGGCACGCGTGGCCCCCTTGCGATGCACCCACTCAAGGCGATTGTCGACGACCTCCTGGCGGGCGATGTTGTGGCTGATGAAGTACACCAGCCGCCCCTGCACGCCCGGGAAGATCTCCTGGAACGCCTCGAGCACGAGCGCGTTGATTAGCAGGTGGTTCACCGTCGCGAAGTTCGCGCCCATCGACATGTCGTCGATGTAGTCGTTCGCCTGAGGCGTCCCGAGGGGCGCGTAGACGAGCTGGCGGTCCCCGCCGGGCAGCGGGGTATCCCACTTGGCGAAGTGTGCCTGGAGCGTCTTGAACTGTCCGGCCGCGAGATCGTGACCGAACCCGCGTGACCCGCAGTGCGAGAGGAACGCGACCTTGCCGTCCTCAAGCCCGAAGACCTCGGCGGTGTTCCGGGCACGATCATCCTCAGCGACACGAACAACCTCGCACTCGCCGAAGTGGTTCCCGCCGCCGTAGGACCCGAGCTGCAGGATCTTGCCCGGCAGTCGGCTCGCGTAGTGCCCATCGCGGCGCAGGATCTCCAGCCGGCGCTCCAGCGCGTCGTGGGTCCCGTCGTGTCCGGTGTGGGCGCTGTCCTCACAGCGCGATGCCCACTCGAACGGGATTCCGAGTGCCTCGCAGACCTCCTGCGACGCGCCTTGCGTGATGGCCTTGAGCCCGTCGCGGTCCATGACGCGCCGAGACTTCTTGACGCTCCGCTGCCCCTTGCCGGTCCCGGTGGGGGTGCGCTCGCAGATCGCGTTGATAAGGTGGCGCCGGACCTTCTTGTCGGCGATCGCCGACTCGTCGAGATCGACCGACAGCAGCGACATCGAGCACTTGATGTCCACCCCGACGGGGCCGGGGTAGATGTGGGTCGGGCTCGAGAGGACGCACCCCACGGGGGTTCCGTAGCCGAGGTGGGCGTCAGGGTTGAGGACCATCGTTGAGACGCCGGGCGCCATCGCGGAGTTGATGGTCTGCTTGATGCAGACCTCGTCGAAGGTGCGCCGGATAGCTTCCGTACCGATGACGGTGACGGGCTTGGCATTGTTGGGCAGGGGGAGGATCGCCTCCGCCTCGCCGGTCTCGATGAATGGGTTGCTGCTCATATCGCGATTCTCCCATGGATTGATATGCGTTGTTCAAGGGTGAACGACGGGGATCGAACCCGTAACCTCTCGGATCACACCCGAGTGCTCTAACCGGTTGAGCTACATTCACCATCTTGGCCCCGGCGGGGTTCGAACCCGCAACCTTCGCGATCAAAGCGCGACGCTCTGCCAGTTGAGCTACGGGACATCCGTTCCTTTTCAATGACTCCGGCTGGATTCGAACCAGCACTGTGTGGTTTCTGAGACCACCGCCTCTGCCAGTTGGGCTACGGAGTCCGTGTGTCGAATCTGGAAGGCAGGATTCGAACCTGCGACGCCGCGCGTATGAGACGCGTGCTCTACCAACTGAGCTACTTCCAGTTGTTGATGACCCGGGTGCGGTGATCGAGCAGGGGACTGGCTGGGAGCCCGAACCAAACCCGGGGGGAGATGCAATCCCTCCCCCCGGGGCCGCCCAACAGTGATCTGGTCGATCGTGCAAATCCCGGTTGTCAAACAACGGCTCGTTGAGCCAGCAGACCTATTGCATCCCGCATGCCAAAGTGAAATAACGGCGATTCTGTGATTGAAACACCGAATACCCAATCAAAAACCGAGTGGGCTGATGTGATAGATTGATACGGAAATATCGTGATTTATCAGGTAAGATCAGATCGTGCCAGCTCAATCACCCAAACCCGTCGTCGTCATCGGCCTGCTGGGCACGACCCTCGACACGGGCAAGGGGCCCAAGCGGTGGGAGCGTTGGCGGCCGACGGTGTCGTTGTGCCAGCACGAGGACTTCATTGTCGATCGGCTTGAACTCATCCATGACCGACGCGCCAAGTCACTGGCGACCCAGATCATCGCGGACATCGGGTCGGTATCACCTGAAACGCAGGTCGTGCAGCACGATCTCTCGCTCCGCGACGCTTGGGATTTCGACGAGGTCTTCGCAAAGCTCCACGACTTCGCGACCAGCTACCCCTTCGACACCGAGCGTGAGGATTACCTGTTCCACATCACCACGGGCACGCATGTGGTGCAGATCTGCAGCTTCCTGCTCACCGAGACCCGTTATTTCCCGGCACGACTCATCCAGACTTCCCCGCCGAGGAATCGGAAGGATGGTCCAGGGACGCTGAGCATCATCGACCTGGACCTGAGCAAGTATGATCGCCTGGCCTCGCGATTCAAACGCGAGCATGACGACGCAGTGGCTTCGCTCAAAGACGGCATCGAGACCCGCAACGCACGATTCAACGCCCTGATCGATCGGATCGAGCATGTCGCTGTTCGCACCACCGACCCGATCCTGCTGACCGGTCCGACGGGGGCCGGCAAGTCCAAGCTCGCCAGCCGCATCTATGAGCTGCGCCATCACCGCCGTATGGTGAGCGGCCCGTTGGTGGTGGTGAACTGCGCGACATTGCGTGGTGACAGCGCCATGTCCACCCTCTTTGGGCACACGAAGGGCGCGTTCACCGGCGCAGCGAGCGATCGCCCTGGCCTGCTGCGTCGGGCCGATGGCGGGCTCCTCTTTCTCGACGAGATCGGCGAGCTGGGGCTCGATGAGCAGGCCATGCTGCTGCGGGCGATCGAGGAGAAGCGGTTCATGCCCCTGGGATCGGATCGCGATGTTGAGAGTGATTTTCAGCTCATCGCGGGCACCAACCGCGACCTGCAAGCATGCGTGCGAGAGGGAACATTCCGCGACGATCTGCTGGCTCGCATAAACCTCTGGTCCTTCGAGCTGCCCGCGCTGCGAGATCGCACAGAGGATATCGAGCCCAACATCGAGTTCGAGCTTGCGCGGTTCGGGGAGCGGCGCGGGCATCAGGTTCGATTCAGTGCCGAGGCCCGCAGCGCGTTCCTCGCATTCGCCTGTGAGCCGACTTCGAGCTGGGCGGGCAACTTCCGCGATCTCAACGCCGCCCTGACCCGCATGGCCACGCTCGCCCCGGGCGGACGGATCACGATCGATATTGTCGATGACGAATGCGCTCGGCTTCGGCAAGCATGGAATGGCCGCGATGGAGGGGGTGAGCGTGCGTTGGATGGCCTGCTTGCCCCGGATCGCATCGATGAGATGGATCTCTTCGATCGTCTACAACTGGAGTCGGTGATTCAGATCTGTCGCGATTGCAGGTCGCTCTCAGATGCCGGCCGCACACTCTTTGCCACATCCCGTGAGCGGCGTACGAGTACGAACGATGCAGACCGCATTCGCAAATATCTCGCTCGGTTCGGTCTTGAGTGGTCCGATGTCCAGCAAGATGCGCGTGCGTGAGTCACTCGTACTGGCCTACAAATCAATCGGTTGATATGAAATGGCATGGCATCGGCGCCTTGTCAAACGATGTAGGGTGCAGTCCGGCTTATGGGTTCCGTTCGTCGGCGCGAGTCCTGGCGTGCTTTGAGCCCCCCCCTCCCCCCGATGTTTCAACGGGTATCACCCACGAAGAGCACCCGGCCTTTGGCGAGGCCGGGTGCTTGGGGTTGGTTCACACGGTGGGCATGAACCAGAACGAAAGAGGAATCAGTGGCAACGGAATAATTGTGGTGTTGCCAATGCGCCGACGCGGGCGTGGGATCACACCCGCGCCGACTCCATAGCCGATACAACTGGCGTGCCAAAGTCGACAAGTGTCGAAACCTGCCGTCGAATGGGGGAACCGGGGCGTTGTGAATGGGGGGCGGGGGCCTGGTCGGCCAGCGGTTGCCGCCGGTGCTGGTCAGATTTGGCCGTTGGTAGGCGGCCATAATAATGGCCATGGCAGGGCCAAAGAGCGATTTCGTGGGAATTTCGCCCCACAGGGCGCTGTCAAACTGGGAAGTTCCGTTAGGATATAAACCATGCAGACCCACAGGTACGCATCGCACAGGAAGTCCCGCCGCCCAGCGTTCACGCTGGTTGAGTTGCTTATGGTTGTCTCGATCATCGCGCTGCTCATTGGGATCCTGACGCCCGCGATCAGCGGCGCCATGGTGCGTGCCCGATCATTCAAATGCCAGATGGCTCAGCGGTCGGTCGCGTTCGATTTTCAGATCTTCGCAGACCCGCAGTTGCACGGCGATCGTGGCGACGACGGCGACACGAGCGCCTTCGGGCTTGAGACCTTCCAAGAGAGTCAGTACGGCGTCGACGAGTTCTGGCGCTGGGGCAACGCGGGAGCGGTTGATCTGCCCGATGCGCAGGGAAACGACCCGATGCGATGCCCCGATGTCCGCGAGCCGCTCACCCTCCGCGATAACCTCGCATGCAGCAATGGTGCCGTGGGACCGCCCGAGAGCGTGTCCTTCGGGTTCAACGCACGCCTGTACCGGGCCGAGATCATCGACTCGCGTGGACGCCCGCGAGCGGTCAGCGTTTCGCTCCGGCCTGAGATTCTTTCACACAGCGATGTGCCGCTGCTCCTGGATGTTGATGGACGCCGCGCCTCCGAACACGGGGTCAATCCGGTTTACATCGCCCCTTCGCTCGACTCGCAGGGCCCGTATGCCGACGACCGTGTCTGGTTCCCCGGGCTCCGCCACGGCGGCAAGGCGAACATCGCGTTCGTTGATGGGCATGTGGAGAGCAGTGACGATCCCGAGAATGAGCCAGGTATCAACTGGGATTTCCAGATGAACCGCTGATTCGGGTACCATCGCCGCATGTCGCTTCGTATCAAGTTTTTCGTGGTGCTCGCGCTGCTGGGTCTGACGCTCGCAGCGAATGTCGCATTGAGTGTCTGGAGCATTCGTTTCCTTGAGCGTGAGCTTGCGTGGCAGCTACGCACCGCCCAGCCCGTGCTCTCGGGCATGCACACGATCAAGCGTCTGGGTGAGCGCCAGGTGGAAGACCTGGGCATCGGGCGGTTCGCGGTCGATGAGATCATCGAGTCCCGCTTTGTTGTGCCCAGCGCATCTGAGTTGTCGCCGCGGATCATCGCGATCGAAGAGGAGATCCTGGTCCACCTGCAAGTGCTCGAGCAGCTCGAAACGCTCCGGCTGCGTTCGGGTGTATCGACGACGGCCAACCTGCGCACCCGCTCGGAGGAGATCATGGTCCTCGCCCAGCAATGGGCAGATAATGGGGCAGTAAGCTCATACCAGAAACTGATCTCGGGCATCGAGGCACGCCACGAGCTGATCGAACGCATTGAGGGCAGGATCATCGAAGACACGGCGCTGGCCAACACCTACGGCGAGCGCCTGCGTTTCATGATCTACTGGATCATCACCGTGGCGTTGATGGGGGCCGCGTTGGTTGCGGTGTTCTCCGTGATTCTGCTGCGGCGATGGGTACTCAAGCCCGTCGAGCAACTCCGTGAGGGTGCCCAGCACTTTGCCAAGGGTGAGTTCGAGCACGCCATTCGCCTGCACACCGGTGACGAGCTTGGGCAGCTCGGGGATGAGTTCAACCACATGGCGTCAACAATCCAGGCCATGCAGGACGAACGCATCGAGCGTGAGCGTCTCGCGGCAATGGGCGAGATGGCCCAGCGCACGGTGCACAACCTCCGCACCCCGCTCGCGGGGATCCGGGCCTTGGCCGAGACCACGCAGAGCGAACTCGACGAGGACTCAGACCTGCGCGATGTGCAACAACGCATCATCAAAACAGTCGATCGCTTCGAGGGGTGGCTCCAGGGCATGCTGCGGGTCTCTTCGCCCTTGCAACTGCAGCACCATCCATATGCCCCCGATGAGCTGGTACGCGGCGTGATCGAGTCCCACCGGGACGCGGCCAAGAGCAAAGCGGTCGAGCTGGAACTGGTGGTGTCTGATGAGCCCGAGGGATGCGTTGGCGATGCGGACCAGCTCGAGCACGCGGTCACGGCCCTGCTGAGCAACGCCATCGACTATGCGCCCAGCGGCTCGGTTGTCACGCTCGAAATCGGGCAGCGCGAGGGTTATTGGACACTCATTGTGCAAGATCAGGGGCCCGGGATCCCAGCTGATTTGCATGTTTCGGTTTTCAGGCCATACTTCACTACGAGAAAGAGCGGCACTGGCATTGGTCTTGCACTTGTCAAACGCATCATCGATCAGCATCAGGGCTCGATCGATATCGAATCGCCCAGATGCGGCGTTTCAGGGCCGGGAACAGCGTTTGTGATCCAGATCGCCAACGATGCTCGGCTCGAGAGAAAACGCTAGACATGGCCAGGATTGGCCAGTAAGGTGTTGAGGTTGGCCACGATACTACTCATTGAAGACGACGAGACGCTGCGTTTCACCATTGCTCGTGCGATGTCCAAAGCTGGGCACAAGGTCACTGATGTTGAGTCGCTCCCCCTTGCGCGTGAGGCATTCGCATCGGGCAGCTTCGATATCGTTCTGACCGATGTCAACCTCGGGTCCGAATCCGGGATTGATTTCGTCGAGGAACTGCGCGGGCAGGGATACCGGGGCGGCGTCGTGGTCATGACCGCGTTCGCGACGGTCGACGACGCGGTGCGGGCCATGAAACTCGGTGCCGACGACTACCTCGCCAAGCCCGTACGCCTCGAAGAACTCAAGATCATCACCGAAAGACTGCTTGAGCAACAGCGCGATTCTCGGCACCTGCGTTTGTACCAACGCATGCGTCAGGTCGCGCACGCCAATGAACGACCGATCGGCCAGTCGCCCGCGTGGCTCAAAACGATCGAGCTTGCCGAACGACTGGCAAAGATCCCCGTGGTGAATCGGACCGAAGACTACGGCAGCGAGAGCGGAGGGGCGATCACGACCGTGCTCATCACCGGGGAGACGGGTTCGGGCAAGGGCGTGCTCGCCAAGCACCTGCATAGCAGCAGCGACGACCCCAAGCAGCCGTTCGTGCATGTCAACTGCACCGCCCTGCCCGCGACACTGATCGAGGGCGAACTCTTCGGGCATGAGAAGGGGGCGTTCACCGATGCCAAGGAAGCCCGCGAGGGGCTCTTCGAGATGGCCGACGGCGGGACGATCTTCCTCGACGAGATCGGCGACCTGCCGCTGGAACTGCAGGCCAAGCTATTGGCGGTTCTGGAAGAAGGAAAGATACGCCGGGTGGGTTCGGCGAAGGAGAGCACGATCCGGGTCCGGGTGCTCGCCGCGACGAATCGGGACCTTGAGAAGTGTGTGGCAGAGGGGACCTTTCGTGAAGATCTGCTGTACCGGATCAACGCGTTCACAATCAGACTCCCCAGCTTGCGTGACCGTGGCGAAGACGCGGTGCTCATCGCGCAGAATCTCACCGATCGCCTGCGTCGCGAGTACGGCATGTCTGCGATCAAACTGAACGAAACCGCACGGCGCATGATCGCGGCGCATCAGTGGCCTGGGAATGTGCGAGAGCTGTTTAATGTCATTCAACGCGCGGCGATGCTGTGCGAAGGCGAAGAGATCAAGCCCAGCGATCTTGCCATCAGGGCCAGGTCGGCCAGCGCCGAACCACTCGGCGCGGCAGAGCAGTTCAGCGTCCCGGGCGAGCTATTGTTCGACTTCGATCATGGCCCGCACACCGCCGAAGAGGTCGAACGCCTGCTGATGCTCCAAGCGCTGGAGCACACCCGCGGCAATGTCTCCAAGGCCGCGCGGCTGATCGGGATGCAGCGTTCGAGCTTCAGGTACCGCATCGAGCGGTACGGCATCGAGGCACAGGTTCGTGAGATTGTTGAACGATGAGAAGACCGGTCCTCCCCATCTCAATACTGGCGATGTGCCTCACGGGCACATGCGCGATGGGTCTGGGTTTGGATGACGGGGTGCATACCGATGAGGTCGGTGACGCGGCCATTCGCCGCACAGACTCGGGCAATGATGCCCCGCTCCCGATGGGGTTCAAGCCCATCGATCTGCTCGAGGTGCGACTGCAGGGCTGGGAGACGACCACGCCGCAGACCGACCCGTACGACGGCGTGCCCATCACCGGCAATGCCGATCTGATGCGACTCAAGATTATCGTCGCCGGGCTGGTCTCCCCGCCGGGGCCCATCGGGATTGATGCCTCGCCCTACAACCCGTACGCCTACGGCGATCGCCCGATCTATGGCTATGTCGAGCTCGATCTCGACGACTCAATCGATACCGGGGGGGAGTTCGTGCCGCTGGCGAGAAACCGATACCTGGCGAATGTCGGCCGCTTCGGCACCAGCCCGCTCGGCCCGGTTTCCGAACGCATGGTGCGCAGCGCGGACGATGTCGATGCGAACTTCGGGACGCTGCCGCAGTTCGAACGCTCCGGCGGCGAGTTCACGCTGGCGCTCTGCGGCTGCTTCACCCCGGAGATCGTTTCGCAGAACGGCGATATGGACTCGGTCTTCGATGTCGGGGAGACATGGATCCTCAGCGGCAGGTTCTTCGAACGCATGGTCGCCTTCGCCCCCGAGAGCGGCATGTTCGGCGGCAGCGATTTCGGGCTCTGGGATCCGGTCGTCGAGTTGCAGTTCTGTCATAACGACAGTGCCGACCGAACAACGATCACGCTGATCTACCCGGTGACCAACGAGGGCGCCGCGATGCTCAGCGGCCAAGCCGTGCAGCCGCTGGACCTGAGTCTCGTGAACCAGACATCGATCGCCGAGGCACTCGATGATCTGATCTTCGGGGCAGACTTCGCCACCGGAGACCTCGCCACGCTCGTCGGCCAATGGGACGGCCGCGTTGTTGAGGACTACCAGCAGCCCGCCGAGTGGGGGATCTCAGCGATCATCGGGACCGCATCAACACAGCAAGATCCCGCGGCACTCTTCGTCTGGACCGACACCGGCTTCGAAGAGGTCATGGGCGATCTCAATGATGACAATGTGAGTGATGAGCTGGACACGCAGATGATCATCAGCACGATCCTCAACGAAGACGGAACCTCATCCGATGCCGATGGGGTTGTCAACGACGAGGTAGCAATCTTTGACTTCGGACCGAGCTTTGATCTGCGTGATATCAACGGCGATGGTGTGATCTCGTCCGAAGACATCCTCGTGCCCCTGTGCGCCGCGGACCTCAACGGCGACGGCGTGATCAACTTCTTCGATGTGAGCTTCTTCCTGAGCGCGTTCAACGATGGGCAAGACGATGCCGACTTCAACGGCGACGGGGAGTACAACTTCTTCGATGTCAGCGCCTTCCTCAGCAAGTTCATCGACGGCTGCCCAGGCGTATGACTCATCACGCCTGATCCACGCATTGTGCGTTCAGAGCGTTCATCCCCGTCCCATCCCCGTCTCGCTCCCAAAAACAGAGCAAGGACCGAGCTTTTCGCCGGTCCTTGCATCTGGTTTCGATTGGTCGCATGAAGCGATGAATGGGCCCGGACAGACTCGAACTGTCGACCTCACCGTTATCAGCGGTGCGCTCTACCAACTGAGCTACGGGCCCGCGGGTCACGAGTATAGACCCGAGATCGCCACTCGTCGCCACGCGGCGGGGGCCAAAATCGACAACTTTTTCGCCTCTGGCCATCCAGAAACGCCTTGCCGAACATGAACCGCTGGCACAACACGCCCGAGAACATACAATAACGGAGTCACGCCACCCGTTTTCATGGGCGCGTCAGCGACAGGAGGTCACTCGTCATGCGTGAAGACATCAAATACAACAACATCATCGACGGCGATGAGTTCGCACGCGCCCAGAAGGCCGCCGACGACTCGGCCGGGCTCGATCACACACAGATCGATACCGAGGGCTTCTATGTCGAACAGCAGTACCACAAATACTCCGAAGAGAACCACCGCGTCTGGAAGACCCTCTGGTACAAACGCTGGGATGTCCTCGAGAAGCAGGCATCTGAAACCTACCTCAAAGGGCTGAGGGCCATCAACCTCAACCCCGATCGCGTCCCGCTCCTCTTCGGCGAGGTCCCCGACCCCTACGAGCCCGGCAAGACCATCACCGGCATCAACGAGTACCTCCGACCCCTCACCGGCTGGCAGTCCCGAGGCGTCCCCGGCTACCTTCCCGCCAAGGCCTTCTTCAGCTGCCTCTCACGACGCGAGTTCCCATCGACCATCGTGATCCGGCCCGAGGACAAGATGGACTACCTCCCCGAGCCCGACATCTTCCACGATGTCTTCGGCCATGTCCCACTCCACGCCGACCCGGTCTTCGCCGACTTCCTGCAAACCTACGGCAAGGCCGCCCTGCTCGCCGGCCCAGAACACGAAGAAGCCCTCGCACGACTCTTCTGGTTCACCGTCGAGTTCGGCCTGATCTCTGAGAACGGCAACCTCAAGGTCTACGGCTCAGGCACCATCTCGTCACACTCCGAGAGCGAGTACGCCCTGACCGCCCCCGAGGGCAAGGGCGGACGCGACAACGGACAGATCGAACGCCGCCCCTTCAACCTCGATCAGGTCATCAATACCCCCTTCGAGATCGACCATTTCCAGGACATTGTCTATGTCCTCGACAGCTTCGAGCAGCTCCGCGACGCCATGAACGACTACGCCAACCGCGTTCTCGAAGACTCAAACGCACCCGCCGGCGCGTGAGAACGATGCCCCTCCCCGCGCCCTCGCGGGGAGGTGGTCCGCCGAAGGCGGATCGGAGGGGTCTTGTGATCCGTGTTTCACGCAGATGACCCCCTCCGCCTCGAATACTCGGCACCTTCCCCGCCCGCGGGGAAGGCAAAGTGACAACAAGGAGATCGCCATGAAACCCAATGAAAACGGCGTCGATCGTGCCCTGCGGCTCATACTGGGCGTGGCCCTGCTGGTCGCCAGCTTCATGTGGCTCGGCGTCGCCGCGGGCGCGATCACCGGCATCATTGCTGCGATCATCGGCGCGGTGCTGGTACTCACCGGGCTCGTGGGGTTCTGCCCCGCCTACCGGCTGGTGGGGATGAGCACCTGCAAGATCAAGGACGCCTGACTTCGCCTGCGTCACGCCCGATCACCCTACGATCCCGCGTGAACGAGTCCGACCTCCACAACCACATCTACGCCCGCTCGGGCGCGTTGAAGCTCGGTTCAAGCCAGCTCCTCGTCGGCCCCGGCGACGACTGTGCTGTCATCCAATCCCCCTCAGGCGATACCCAGCTCCTCACCGTCGATCAGATCGTCGAAGGAAGACACTTCACCCCCGATACCGACATCGACCTCATCGCCCGCAAGGCCATCGCCCGCTCCGTGTCCGACATCGCCGCGATGGGCGGTCACCCCGACTGGGCCCTGGCCACCGGCGTGCTCCCCAGGGGCTACCCCCACGCCAACACCCTCTTCGACGCCATGAGCACATGGGCCAACCACTGGTCCTGCCCGCTGGTGGGCGGCGACATCGCCAGCCACAGCAGCCCCGACCACCCGCTCACCCTCACCGTCACAGTGGGGGGGACGATGCCCACAGGCACACAGCCCGTCCTGCGCAGCGGCGCCAAGCCCGGAGATCTGCTCTATGTCACCGGCCAGATCGGCGGCAGCTTCGAGTCCGGCTGGCACCTGCGTTTCGAGCCGCGTGTTGAAGTGGGGCAGTGGGCGGCCAAGCACAACGCCCACGCCATGATGGATCTGTCCGACGGGCTTGGGCGAGATGCCAATCGCATCGCCGTCGCCTCGGGCGTCCGAATCGAGCTCGATGCGACCAAGCTCCCCATCAGCCACCGCTGCACCGACTGGAGGCAGGCCGTGGGCGAGGGGGAGGACTACGAGCTGCTCATCGCGCTGGATCCGAAGCAATCGATCGACGATTGCCCCATCCAACTGCTGGGGCCGATCGGGGTCGTGCAGGCATGTGGACAGGATCAGTCCCCCGGCGCGGTCATCACCGATCCGTACGGCAAAGCGTACGACGCGTCAACAATGGGCTGGGATCACTAAGCGCCTCCCCCGCGCTTGCGGGGGAGGTGCCGATCCGCCATAGGCGGTGAGGCGGAGGGGGCTTCTCCCGTTCACCCGTCGCAGTCCAAGACCCCCTCCGTCTTCGGCTGCGCCGAATCCACCTCACCCACAAGTGTGGGGGAGGCCGCAGAGTCACCCCGGCCTGTGTTCGATTCACCCGATCCGCACTGGCCGCTCGGCGGCGAGTATGGGCACCCGGCTATCAGCCATCATGGCCTTCAGGATCGGCCTTCAGGATCGCATTGACAGCGACCCCCTGATGGCCGATGGCTGATCCCCCCATCGCCCATTGCCTACAGAAGGTCTGCCTCTGGCGGATTGCCTACTTCTTCTTCCCTTTCTTCTTACCCCCGGGCCCTTGCTTGCCCTTCGCATCACGCCGGTAATCGGTCTTCCCCCGATCGCGCGACTTGGACTTGCGGCTGCGCCGCTGCCCGCCCGGTGCCTTCTTGAAGCCAGCGCCCTCGGTTTCGCCCAGCCCGCCCATGTCGCCGCCGCCGAGCTTGAGCTTGGCCGCGGGCCCCTTGAGCTTGCCGGCCGCGCGTGAAGCGCCGTCGGTGATGACCAGATCCATCTGACGCAGGGCCAGATCGACATTGGCGATGTTGACCTTCACCCGATCGCCGATGTTGTAGCTCCGCCCGCTGTGCTGATCGACCATCGCGCCGGTGCGGTCGTCGAGCCGCCAGGTGGGCGGACGCTTCGAACGCGTCGTGTCGCCCACGAGGTCCTTCTTGGCGACCATGCCGTCGGCCAGGTACTTCTCGATCTGCACATACACGCCCTTGGGCGAGACGCCGGTGATGAAGCCCTCGAACTCCTCGCCGATGTGCTGCTCCATGAGCTGGAGCACCAGGAACTGGCGCAGCTCGCGCTCAGCGCCGGTGGCGTTCTGCTCGGTGCCCGAGCAGTGGGCACCGATCTCGGCCAGGATGCTCTTGTCCGGGCAGTAATCGTCATCCCGCAGGTCACGGCCCAGGCGCTTCCACGCCTCGTCGCTGCTGGGTCGGTTCTCGCCGTTGTTGGTCCGCTTGAGATAGGCCCAGATCGCCCGGTGCAGCGTCAGGTCCGGGTAGCGACGAATCGGTGAGGTGAAGTGCGAGTACGCGTGCGAGGCCAGCGCGTAATGCCCGATGAGCGCCGGCGAGTAGACCGCCTTGGTCATCGTGCGGAGCACCGCCATGTGCACCGCCCGCGCCGAGGTTGTCCCTGCGGTGGCATCGAGCAGCGTCTGCAACTCCTCGCGTGTGGGGGACTGGGGAATCTTGAACCCCGCGACGGTCGCGGTCTTGCGCAGGTCATCGACATCGCCCGGCGTGGGTTCGGGGTGCGTGCGTCGCAGCACCGGCACCTCCAGCTTCTCGAACAGCGACGCCGTGGCCTCGTTGGCCTCGACCATGAACATCTCGATGAGCGTGTGCGTGAACGCGTCGTCTTCCTTCTGCGCATCCACGACCTTGCCGTTCTCGTCGAACACCAGCTCGACCTCGGGCAGGTCCAGGTGGATCATCCCCGCCTTGTGACGCCGCGCCTGGATCAGCTTCGACAGCTCGTTCATGTCCCGCACGCTCTGGATCAGCTCCTCGGTATGAGGCGTGTCGGTCTTGGCGTGCTTCTTGGCCTCTTCCAGATCGCCGTCGATCAGCGCCTGGGCCTCAAGATAGGTCATGCGCTTGCGCGACTTGATCAGCGACTGACACAGCCCACGGGATTTGACATTCCCCATGCGGTCGTAGCGGATCACGCAGGTCTTGGCGTACCGCAGCACGCCCTCCTGCAGCGAGCAGATGCCGTTGGACAACACCTCGGGCAGCATCGGGATCACCAGGCGGGGCAGGTACACCGAGTTGCCGCGTTCCTTGGCCTCGATATCCAACGCCGAGCCCGGCTCGATGTAGTGGGCCACATCGGCGATGTGGATCCCCAGCTCCCATTCGCCGTTGTCGAGTCGCTTGATCGAGATCGCGTCGTCGTAGTCCTTGGCATCCGGCGGGTCGATGGTCGTGATGAAATCGCCGGTCAGGTCGCGGCGCATGTCCAGCGCCTCGATGCCCTTGGTCTCGTAGAGGTCCATCTCCTCTTCGAAGCGGGCCGTGGCCTCGCGGGCCTGCTGCACGCACGCCTCGGGGAAGTCGTTGCTGGGCAGCGAGTACGCCGCGATCACCGCCTGCGTCTCCACATCGGGCTCACCGGCAGCACCGAGCACCTTGGTCACCACACCCATCGCCAGCCGCCCATTCTCAGGGTACTCGATGATCTCGATGACGACCTTGTCGCCGTTCTTGACATTCTTCGACTCAGCATCCCGAATCATCACCGGGTCGGTCAGCTCACGCCCGTCTGGGAAGACGATCCACTTGCCATCGCGCTTCTCGATCTCGCCGGTGAAGTTCGCCCGCTTGCGTGCGATGATGTCGATGACCTCGCCCGCGTACTGGCGTTCGAGCGTGCCGAGCCGATGCTCGCGCCGCTGATCGCGTTCGTAGTAGACCTTGACCGTGTCGCCGCTAAGCGCCCCGTTGGTGTACTGGGGCGGGATGAAGATGTCCGACCCATGCTGGGCCTGCGCCGGGATCACGAAGCCCACACCCGATTGGGTGCCTCGGAACTGCCCGATCAGCTCGCCCTCATCGGCGCGAAAGGGCAGCTGGATCTTGCCCGATTCATCAACATCGATCACACCCTCCTCGGCCAGCTCGCGCACCTCGTAGGCGAACTCTTTCACATCATCGATGTTGAGCTCCTTGGCGACCAATGGGATGGGCTTGGGGGTGTAGCCCTCGTGCGAAATATGGGAGACCAGGCGGTCTCTGTGTCGGCCTGACATGCGTGTCCTATCCGTTCTGTGTTCTGGTTTCGTATCTGGTGATCTTAGAGTTGATCGGCATAAGTTTGCAACGATGCCTCAAACTCTGCGGGTGTGAACCCGAAATCGGCGATCACGGACGCGTTCTCGCTGACCGAATCCCGCCCGCCCATGATGGCCATGCCCTCATCAAAGGGCAGCAGCCCACCCAGGCCCACCAGCTTGGCCAGGCGGGCTTGCCAGGCGGCGATGAACCAGGGCAACCCGACCGCCGGCCGCTCGCGTGGCTCGGGTTTCAGGTTCTGGGCGTAGATACGCAGCATCTCAGGGAATCGGAGCCGCTGAGACCCCGACAGCTCATAGGTCTTCCCGATCGCCGCGTCGTTCCCGATCGCCCCGCCAAAGACCCGCGCCACATCCTCGACGAACACCGGCGCCACAAAGGGGGCCTCGAACCCGAAACCCGCCTTCTTCCAACGGGAAAAATAGGGAAGAAAAAGATACGGCGGCGCGGCGCCACGCACCCAATCGACGGCCATCTGCGTGAACTCACCGTCTGGGCCGTGCACCAGACTCGGTCGCACAATGGTCCACCTGAGTCTCGATTGTTTCACGATCTGCTCGGCCCGGTGCTTCGTGTCGCGATACCCCGCACGCTTGTCGGGCCCGACCCCGAGGGCCGACATCTGCACATAGCGCATGTCAGGGTCGCTCTGTCGGCACGACTCCACGACCGCACGCGTCCCATCGACATGGACCGTCTCGAACGACTGCCCCTTGGCCTCGCGGATGATCCCCACCAGATGAATGCAGGCCCCGCACCCATCGACGAGATGACGCAGCGCGTCGGGGTCGTTGAGCGTCCCCTTGCACAGCTCGATCCGCCCGTCTTCCACCGCATCGGCGTCCAGCACCCGAGCCGCCTTCTCTGTCGAACGCGTCAGCGCCCGCACGCGATACCCATCCCGAAGCAGCTGCGCGACGATGTAGCGACCGACAAACCCGGTCCCCCCGGTGATCGCGACTGGTTGGGCGTGTGAATCGCTCATCGTGTCGGTGCTCCTCTCCCCAGAGCGTACACGCTCCGCGTACCATCGTGTGTGCCATTGACCGCCGATTCGATCGCATTCAGCTATCCCAAGAGCCCGCCCGTGCTCCAGTCGGTGTCCTGCGCCATCACGCCGGGCAGCGTGACCGCGATCGTCGGGCCGAACGGCGCGGGCAAGAGCACACTCGTACGCCTGCTGGCCGGTCTCCGCACACCCGATTCGGGGGCGGTATGGCTCGACGATCAATCACTCTCTTCGTTCACACCCCGCGATCGGGCGCAGCGAATCGCATTTCTTGAGCAACGCCCCTCCCTCGCGTTCGATTTCAGCGTGCTGCGTGTGGTGTCATTCGGGGCTTTCGCGGGCGAACGCGACTGCGCCCTGATCGCCGACGCCCTGCAGCGCTTCGAACTCAACACGATCCAGCACAAGCCCTTCGCGTCCCTGAGTGTTGGGCAACAGCAGCGGGTGGCCTTTGCCCGGGCGTGGGTGCAGATCGCCGGGCGTGAGCACGCCTACCTCCTCGCCGACGAACCCTGCTCGGCCATGGACCCACGCCACACGCTCCAGACCATGCACACGATGCGCACGCTCGCGGACCAGGGCATCGGCGTCGGGGTCGTGCTGCACGATCTCAATATCGCCGCCCGATACACCGACCGAGCGATCGTGCTCGACCCGAGCGGGCGTGTCGTGGCATCGGGCGAGAGCGAGCAGGCCCTGAGCCCGGAAACGCTCTCATCGGTGTTTGAGGTGTCCATTTCGCGCCACACGCTCGATGCGGGGCGTTCGGTGCTCACGATCGGCGATCCCGACTGATTCCACGGGCGTGGACGCCTCAGGCCCGATATACTCCTGCTGATGAATCAGTTTATCCAGTACATGCTTGGCAACGCGTGGCTCCTGATCCCGATCGTGTTCGGACTCATCAATGTCGCCGCGCGTGTACAGGAGAAGGCCAAAGAGCAGAAGGCCCGGCGGGAAGCCCAGGCCGCGATTGCACGCCATAAATCCGAAGCACTCCGCACAGGCAAGTCACTCAGCGATCCGGTCATCGTCTACGACGAGCCCAAAGAAGCGCCCAGCAAGAACGATCGCCAATCGCGCATCGAAGCCCTGCGAAAACAACGCATGGAGCAACTGCGGGCGATGCGCGAGAAGCGTGCATCCATCGCAGCCCCAGCCGCACCCAAGCCCCGCCCTGCCCAGCGGCAGACCCCTCGGGCGGTCCCAACACCCCGACCCACACAACCTGCCAGACCATCGCCCCAGCCGAGCGGACGCCCCAAGGTGATCCCCGCCTCGCGTCGGGCAACGCCAGCAACGCAGAAGCAGGTCCCGGCTCGTCGGGTAACGCTGAGCCCGCAGCCAGCCAAGCAAGCACCCGTGACGCGCACCCCGCGCGACGAGCAAAGGCGTGCCCGAACCCCTGCTACCGGAGCGTCGGTCCAGCAGGAATCGATCATGGCTCAGCGGCCCTCAAGCCCCGCGCCCGCCAAGAAGCGTGCACCCTCCAAAGGGATCAGCGCCCGATCAATGATCCGAGACCGCAAGCAGATCCGCCAAGCGATCGTGCTGCGGGAAATGCTCGATAGCCCGGTTGCTCTGCGTGATGCCAATCGTGGCCCGGGGACGCTCCAGCCATAAGCCCGCATCACCAGCCCCCATCACCCCTCGATTCATGGGTTTTCCCGGGCTGGTTCGATATACTCGCATATGCACACACACGCCAGCACCAGCCACAACACAGCCCGAATCCGAGCGATGCTCCCGGTCGGGGCGCTCATGGCGATGGTCTTCGTGCTCAGCGGGTGCAACACCTTCGATGATGTGCCCCGAGGCACCACATCGCTCTTGCAGGTGCTCAACCCCCAGGTCTCGCCCAGTGCCGCAGCCGACATGGCCACCGACCCATACAGCGCCGAGAAACGCTACAAGGGCATCACCCTGCTCTCCAGCGCCGACTTCGGTGGGCAGCCGGTCTACCTCGAACTCTACATCGACGGCCTTGACGACGAGGACGCCAGCGTCCGCGGTGCGTCCGTGCGTGCACTCGGGCGACACGGTGACCCGGAACACGCGCCACTGCTTGTCGCGGCCCTTGAAGACAGCGACGACTTCGTGCGTCTGGAAGCTGCACGAGGACTGCAGCGCATCCACGGCGTCGAAGCCGTCGACCCGCTGCTCAAGCTCATCGATGAGAACAACGAACCGAACACCGACATCCGCGCCGCGGCATGCGATGCCCTGGGCCAGTATCGACAGAACCGCGTAGTGCTGGGACTCATCAGCGCGTTGGGCGATTCACGCCTGGCGGTGAACAACCGGGTCCAGCACGCGTTGATGATCCTGACCGGGCAAAACTTCGGGCTCGATGGTCGCGCCTGGATCGACTGGTACAACGCCACCGATGAGATCTTCGCCGCGGCCCAGCCCTACACCTACCCGGTGTTCAACCGCAAGAAGAAGATCATCGAGTACCTACCGCTCATGCCCCCGCCTCCAAACGAGACGCCCGGCACCCCGGTGGGCATGGACCCCGTGATCGACGGCTGATCGCCCCACCAGACCACCAGTCCGCGTCCCATAAGAGATTCATTGCCGCTTCCCACCCAGATCACACACCGATCGGTTCGATATCAGTGTGGGTATGTCCCCGATATGAGGTGATGCGTGCGCGCTGTACGACGAGTCAACAACGAGCTGTACCTTGATCCAAAGGCACCCGAGCCCGACGCGGCTCCCGGGCAGGCATTGATCAAACCCACACGCGTGCTGATCGGCGAGGCCGATGTCGGCGTGGCGCAGGGACGCATCGACCATTCGGGCGTGCTGGGCCACCAGTTTGTGGGGGTGGTTGACGCATGTGACGATTCTGCGTTGGTCGGCAAGCGTGTCGTGGGCAACATCCACATCAGCGACCCAAGCTCTGAACTCGCACGGCGTGGTTTGGGCAATCATGATCCTGACCGGCTCGTGCTGGGGCTCCGTGGTCGCGACGGCTGCCTGGCCGACGCCTTCGTTCTCGAGACGCGTAACCTGTGCCAAGTCCCCGAGGCCATCGACGACGAGCACGCGTGCCTGGCCTTCATGCTCGCCCGGGCGATGCACGCCGGTCAGGTCGCCCATATCGAGGGGCGTCCATTCGTGAGCGTGCTGGGCGAGGGGCTCACGGGGCTCCTGTGCGCTCAGGTCATGACCCGTCTCAACGCCTCGGTGCGTCTGCTCAGCAGCCAGAGCGATCGGCTCGAACTCTGCGCCAAGTGGGGCATCAAGCACCGCCACATCAACGAGGTCGGGCGACGCCACGATCAGGATGTCATCATCGAAACCACCGGCACCGCCGAGGGGCTCGACGACGCGCTGCGCATGGTCCGCCCCATGGGCACGATCGTGCTCACCGGGGCGCCGGTGCCGCTCAATGTCCCCAAGCTGCCCATCGACCACGGCCTGATCGCCGACAAAGAGATCCGGATCGTCGGCTCACGCTGCGGCTCGATCAGCGAGGGCGTGCGGGCCATGTCCAGCGGCGAGATCGACCTCAGCGGGCTCATCACCAAGCGATACAAGCTCGACGACGCGATCAGCGCCCTGCGCAGCGCCCAGGACGAGTCCAACATCGGGGTGCTGGTCAGCTTCGACTGATCACTGCACGATCAGTGTGCCGTCCAGCGCCGACTGAGCCGCGGGCCACATCGATGCCATGACCCCAGCGGTGATGAGCGCGAAGATCACGCCGTCGATGAAGCTGGTGATGATGAATCGCGTGGGCGTGCCCATGAAGAACGACCCTGCCAGTGCACCCATGCAGTGCCCCAGGATCCCCGCGGTCGCGACGACCCGGAAGACTTCCATGTAGTCCGCGCCCGGTCCCATCGCCAAGCCGGCGATGTAGGCGACCATCACGGTGATGACGCCATAGGCGATGAAGGTCTTGAGCAGGTTCATCCCGAAGTTGGGCTGCTGGCCCAAGACATTGATGGTGCCCCACGGGCCGCTCTTCCAGCGTGCCTTGAACGCGTCGCCCTTCATGTCTTTGGCGTCCTGGCAGTTGGGATACATATAGAACCCCGGGGCAATGTTGAGTTTGCTGATCGCCTCGTCGAACTCGCCCTCGTTGGGGATGAACTTGATGTCGGGCTTGTGGTACGGCAGCAGCATCCAGATGATGGAACTGGCGAAGAAGACGCAGACGGTCGCGATGAGGATCGGGAGCCAGAGCTGGGCGAGCGAGACATCCATAGGTGTTCCTTTCGGGTGTGTGTGTCTGACCAATATACCAGAAGTCCAATGCGTCGGATCCCGGGCGTGCATGCACAGAAAAACCCGCGATTGCTCGCGGGTTTGTGTTCGTGAGATTGTGTCGTGGCCTTAGCTGTCCTGCACAGGCATGGACTCGAGGACCGCGTCAATCAGCCCGTACTCGACCATTTCCTTGTCGTCGAGCCAGAGGTTGCGATCGCAGTCGCGGTGGATCTTCTCCTGATCCTGACCGGTGGCGTCGGCGTAGAGCCCGTAGAGGCGGTCGCGGAGTCGCAGCATTTCCTTGGCTTCGATCTCCAGATCGGTCGCCTGGCCTTCCATGACCCCCGAAAGCAGGGGCTGGTGCATCAGGTTGCGTGCGTTCTTGAGGCAGTAGCGTTTGCCCCTGGTGCCCGAGCACGCGATGACCGAGCCCATCGAGGCGGCCTGCCCGATGATGTAGGTGCAGACATCGGGCTTGATGAACTTCATGGTGTCAACGATGCCCAGGCCCGCGGTCACGCTGCCGCCGGGCGAGTTGACATAAAGGTGGATATCCGCGTTGGCGTCTTCATTGGCGAGGAAGAGGAGCTGGGCAACGATGAGGTTGGCCATCTCATCCATGACACCGCCGGTGACGAAGATGATGCGGTCCTTGAGCAGACGCGAGAAGATGTCGTACGAGCGTTCGCCTCGACCGGACTGCTCGATCACGATCGGGACGAGATGTGCACTTGGGGTGGTCATATCAGATTCACCTTTATCGGTGTGGTGTTCGGGTGTGAGATCATCGAATACAGAGAGGGTCTTACGACCCGGCGCCGGTTTTCAGCGACTCGGGCGGCTCGGTCAGCACCTCGTCGACCAGGCCATAGTCCTTGGCCTGCTGTGCGTCGAAGTACATATCGCGTTCCGAATCCTCGCGCACGCGTTCGGCGGTCTGCCCGGTGTGCTTGGCGATGATGTCGATGAGGATCTGCTTGCTCTTGATGATCTGCTCGGCCTGGAGCTTGATGTCCTCGGCCTGGCCGGTGATCCCGCCGTAGGGCTGGTGGATCATGACCTTGGCGTGGGGCAGGATGAAGCGTCGCCCCTTGGTGCCCGCGGTCAGCAGGACCGAGCCGCCCGAGTAGGCACGCCCGATGCAGTAGGTCGCGATGGGCGAGCTGAGGAAGCGCATCGTGTCGTACAGGGCGAGGGTGTCGTCGACGACCCCGCCCGGTGAGTTGATGTAGAAGTTGATTTCCTGGTTGCGACGCTGATTCTCAAGATAGAGCATCTGCATCATCACACGCGAAGCGCTGGCGTGGTTGATCTCGCCGACCAAGAAGACGATGCGATTCTCGAGCAAAAGCTCGTCGATCGTCATCTCGCGGGTTCGTTGATAACTGACTGAGGCTGCGGGCATAAGTCGTTCCCTGACATGCGTCTACACGGGTTGGGCGTGCTGGGGGCGGGTGTGACGATCCCCGTTCCCGGCCCGTTCGTCCTGATTCATCGGCCATATGGGCCCGATTCATCATATGCGCCAAGCAATCAGACAGAGAAATCAGCGGGCCACGAACCGCAAGAAGTGATTGCATGAGGCGTCTTTGGCTCCTATTGTTCTCGCCTGTCCCTGTCCGTCCCGCCGTCGTGCGGGAACGCAAACCCTTGATTCTGTGAGACATCCGTCGTGCCAACCGCCGTTATCAGCGACATCCATGGCAATGCTGTTGCATTGCGAAGAGTGCTCGAAGATATCGAGTCACGCGGCATACAGAAGATTGTTTGTCTGGGCGACATCGTGGGCTACGGCCCCGAGCCCCGCGAATGTGTCGATCTGGTCCAGGAAAAATGCGCCTGGGCCCTGATGGGCAACCACGACTTCGGGGTGCTCTACGAGCCAACAAACTTCAACGCGACCGCCGAGGCCGCCGCGTTCTGGACCCGCGAGCAGTTCGACGCCGAGCCCGATCAGGCCGCTCGCGAACGACGCTACGCGTTCCTCAGCTCGCTCAAGGTGCGGGCCGTCGAGGACCTGTGCGAGGACGGGACCCCGGTCCTGGCGGTGCACGCCTCCCCGCGACGCCCCATCAACGAGTACATCTTCCCCGATGATGTGAGCGAATCGCCCGACAAGATCGACGCGATCTTCGACCGGGTCGACAAGATCGCGCTGGTCGGCCACACCCATGTGCCCGGCGTGTTCAGCAACGAGCCCGATTTCTACCCGCCCAACGAGATCGGCGACGAGCCCATCTTCAAGTTCATCGCCGACGAGAAGGCGGTGGTCAATGTGGGCTCGGTTGGGCAGCCGCGGGATTACGACCCGCGTGCCTCCTATGTGATCCTTTCACCCGGGCAGGTCGAGTTCGTTCGCGTCGAGTACGACATCAAAGAGACCGCAGACATGATCAAGGCGATCCCGCAGTTGCACGACTGGTTGGGCGATCGCTTGTTCGAAGGGCGCTGAACGCCCCTTACGCGTGAGAGAAATCAAGCACATGCGCACCCACGCACCCATGACGCACATCATCCGAAGTTCAATCCTGTTGCTGCTCGCCCTCAGCGTGCTGCTGACGCCCAACGCGCTTGCGCAGGACGAGCCGGCGGTCGAAGAGTCCGCGGCGCAGCCAGCAACCAACGACGCCCCGGGCTTCGTTGTACGCCAGGCCAGTGTCGATGACGACGGGTTCGCCACGCTCGGTGACCTCGATAACCCCGACCTGAAGACCTACCTCGAGTTCACGACCTACGGCGCGGGCATCGAGGCCATCCGACTCCCCGATGAGTTCGAGACGGTCAAGTTCGAGAAGCACATCACCCTGCAGGAGACACAGGTCAACGCCAACGGCGTGCGGGCCGTGCCCTTCGCGGCCATCTCGATCGTGATCGATGCTGAGCCCGTCGAAATCGTCGGCAGCGAGGCATCCCCGCTCTGGACAGAGCTGTCCCCGGGCGTGTTCGAGCTGTTCATCGACGATGCAGAGGGAACCCCGGTGCTTCGACTGGAGCGCCGCTTCGAGCTCAAGCCCGAGAATCGCCACGGGTTCATCCTGACCGAGGTCATCGAGAACCTCGACAATCAGCCACACCGCGTCGTGCTCAACACCACCGCGATGATCGACATGCCCAAGGCCGAGTCGACCTACGGCGGCGACCGCCGACGCGTGCGATACGGCTACCTCAGGGCCCAAGAACAGCAGGGGACCTCCAAGCAGGTCAGCGTCGATGACAAGCTCTACAGCCGAAACAAGCTGCTCGGGAAGCGGGAAGAGGCGGCCTACGGCAAGGCCTACCAGCCCGCCCTGCAGGTCTGGCCCAATGAGGAACTGCTACCCAACTCCCAGCGACTGAGCTGGATCGGCTTCACCGATCGCTACTTCGCGGTCCTCATCCACCCCGTGTTCGAGACCGATTCGATCCAGAGCGCGGACGAGAAGCTGCTCACAGGTATCGCCAGGATCGACCGCTATGTGCTCGATCCCTACGCCCAGTCGCTCGACACCGTGCAGGTGCTCGGGCTCCAGGGCGAGCAGGTCGAGATCGAGCCCGGCGCCAGCTACACGCGTTCGATGGGCATCTACGCGGGTATGCGCAACAAGCCCATCATGAACAGCGAGCCGGTGATCGCGGCCCTGAACATGCCCGAGATGGTCGTCTCGAACCTGGGCGGCATCTGTGCCCCCTGCACCTTCCAGTGGCTCTCGCACATCCTGATCGATGTTCTCCGCACCTTCCACATGATCGTGGGAGACTGGGCCATCGCCATCGTGCTGCTGGTGTTCCTTGTTCGTGCCTGCCTGCACCCGGTCACCCGCTGGTCACAGATCCGCGTACAGAAGTTCAGCGTCCAGATGCAGTCGATGGGCCCCAAGCAGAAGGCCATCAAGGAGAAGTACAAGGACGACTCCAAACGCCAGCAGCAGGAAATGGCCAAGCTCTGGAAGGAAGAGGGCATCAACCCCGCCGGCATGCTCGGCTGCCTGCCCATGTTCCTCCAGTCGCCCGTCTGGATCGCCCTCTACGCGACCCTGTTCTTCGCGACCGAACTGCGACACGAGCCCGCCTTCTATGGCATCTTCCAGCAGTTTGGTGGCTGGGGCTTCATGAGTGACCTGGCTGCACCCGACGGGGCGATCCCCCTGCCCGCCTCGATGCACTTCAGCTTCCCGCTCTGGGGCAGCGTCAGCTCGATCAATGTCCTGCCACTCCTCCTCGGCGTGGTGTTCTTCCTGCACCAGAAGTACCTCACCCCGCCGACCCAGGCCTCGCTGACGCCCGAGCAGGAATCGCAGCAGAAGCTGATGAAGGTCATGATGGTCGTCATGTTCCCGCTGATGATGTACGCCGCCCCATCGGGCCTGGCGCTCTACTTCATCACCAACTCGACCGTCGGCATCATCGAGAACAAGTGGATCCGGGCCCACATGAAGAAGCACGGGATGCTCGAGATCGAGAACATCCGGGCTGAACGCAAGAACAAGGGCCCGGGCTTCATGGCCCGCATGATGGAAGCCGCCGACGCACAGAAGCAGATCAAGGAGAAGGGCCCCGCCCCGATCAACCCTGCTTCCAAGCACAACCGACGCCCCAAGTAACCGGGCAGTTTGCGAGCCGTCGCGTGCCCACAGGGACCACCATCGTCGCGATCAGCACCGCACCGGGCAACGCCCCGCGGGCGATGATCCGAATCAGCGGCCCCGAAGCCCAAGCGTTCGCACGCGACCACCTCCAGATCCAACCCCAGAAGCGGGGGGGCTATGCCAGCCGCATGCGATTGGGCGATGCCGGCTCGTTCCCGGTTTCGGCCTTGTTCTACCCAGGCCCCAACAGCTACAGCGGCGAGGATACCATCGAGATCATTCTCCCGGGCGGCTCACACCTCGTCGGTCGGGTGCTGGCGCAGTTGCTGCAGGACGAACGCGTGCGTCTGGCTGAGCCGGGCGAGTTCAGCGCCCGGGCCTATATGAACGGCCGCCTGGGGCTCAGCGAGGCCGAGGGGATCGCCCTGCGCATCAGTGCCCTGCACAGCAGTGCCCTGCGAGCGGCTGATCAGCTGCTCGACGGGCGATACGGGCAGCAGTGCCGGGCGTGGGTTGACGAGATCACCACCCTGCTGGCGTTGGTCGAAGCGGGGGTCGATTTCTCAGACCAGGACGATGTGGTCCCGATCGCGTCGGTCGACCTGCGCACACGCTTGGAACAACTCCGCGAGCAACTCATCGAGCAGGTCGGCGGCGCCTCGGGCGACCGTGTCGTGCGTGACGCCCCCAGCGTGGTCCTGATCGGTCGCCCCAACGCGGGCAAGAGTGCCCTGTTTAACGCGTTGCTGGGCACGACCCGCGCGGTGGTGAGCGATCGGGCGGGCACGACGCGCGATGCGCTGGTTGAGCCGCTGGATTTGTCGCAGGATGTGCCCGGTGCCGGGGCGGTCGAGCTGGTCGATCTGGCGGGCCTGGGCGATCGGGCCATCGACGCGATCGACGAGCAGGCCCAGCAGCGAGCGAGGGGATTCATCGATGAGGCCGACGCGGTGCTCTGGTGCGATCCCAGCGGGCGGTTTGATGAGCGGCTCTTCGAGACGCGTGATGGTGTGCCGATGGTGCGGGTACGCACCAAGAGCGATCTGCCCGCCCAGAGCCCGATCGATTCGAGCGGTGTCTCGGTGTGCGCCTTCGATGCGTCGACGCTGGGTGTGCTCCGCCGTGCGATCGCCGATGCGACGAGCCGGGCAAGCGGGTCTGGGGTCGGCGTCTTCGTGCCCAGGCATCGTCGGGCGTTGAACATGGCGATCGAATCGATCGACCGGGCGATGCAATCGATCGATACACGCACACGGTCGCTTCAGCACCCCGAGCTGATCGCCCTGGGTCTGCGTGAATCGCTCGACGCGCTGGGCGAACTGGTGGGCGAGGTCTCACCCGACGATGTGATCGGACGCGTGTTTGCCACCTTCTGTGTTGGCAAATAGCAGGGTTGTGCGCGTATTCCCGGACCGCGTGCATGGCTGTGCCTTGTTCGATGCGAGCAAACATCGAGGTTTTTTCGCCTGATCGGTTCTCGGGGGGTGTCGTGTGCGGGCTGGTTCGACCGTGCCGCGTGGGCGCGCAAAAACACACGAATCGTGAGGTCCCCGGTCGATCGCCGGGCGGGTGTTTCCGATCTGTGTGTCAGTCATCGCTCGGCGTTGTTCGCCGGGATCGGGGAGAGAACCATGAGCATTCGGCTTGGTGAGTTATTGGTCTTGCAGGGCGTGCTGACTTCGGAGCAGCAGGGCGAGATCCTGGAGATCCAGCGTGAATCCGGGCGACCGTTTGGTCTGATCGCGGAGGAACGCTTCCATGTCGATCCCAGCGCGATCGAGCAGGCCTGGGCCGCTCAGTACGCGATGATCGCCCAACGCATCGATCCCGCAGACATCGAGATCCAAGAGGATGTGCTCGGGCTGGTCTCCAAACGCCAGGCGTGGCAGTTCGGGTTCATCCCCGTCGCCAGCCATGACGACGAGATCCAGATGGTGGCCTCACGCGAGACGCTCGCACGGGCCCTGCGATTCGTCGGCTGGCGCATCTCAGAGCTGTGCACCTTCGCGATCTGCGATCTCGACTGCCTGCGCCGCGGGCTCGAGACGCATTACCCGCTCCCGGGTGCGGATGTGGAACTGGTGGATCGGTTCATGAAGAACCGCCCGGCCGCCTGAACAACGGTCCTGATGGTCAACGATGCATAAAAGAACGGAGCCGATCTGACGATCGGCTCCGTACGCTTGCAGTGGTTTGTATCGAGCGGGCCAACGATTCACCCGTCTCGTAAGGCCTGCGATCAGCGCTTGGTGGCGCGACGGCGGGTGGCCTTCTTCTTTGCGGTCTTCTTGGCAGCCTTCTTCTTGGTGGCTTTCTTCTTGGTGGCCTTCTTGCGAGTGGCCTTTTTCTTTGTAGCCTTCTTCTTAGTGGCTTTTTTCTTTGTGGCCTTCTTCTTTGTGGCCTTCTTGCGAGTGGCCTTCTTCTTGGTGGCCTTTTTCTTGGTCGCTTTCTTCTTCGTTGCCTTCTTCTTGGTGGCTTTTTTCTTGGTGGCCTTTTTCTTCGTCGCCTTCTTGCGAGTGGTCTTCTTCGCGGCCTTCTTGCGTGTAGCCTTCTTCTTGGTGGCTTTCTTACGCGTGGTCTTCTTGGCGGCCTTCTTGCGCGTGGCCTTCTTCTTGGTGGTCTTCTTGGCGGCTTTTTTACGAGTCGCTTTTTTCTTGGTTGCTTTCTTACGGGTGGCTTTTTTCTTTGCCATGTCGAGTCTCCTCGTTGGTCCGAAGTGTGCTTCGATTCGAAGCCGATTGTTCACGCTGAATATCGACTCACTGCAAACGCTTGTCAAACAAACTGGAAAACACATCGGTGCATTCCATTTATTTTCTACAAGATCGGCGCGAACCTTGCGCCATCTCACGCTTCAGGATACAAACCGATTGCGCGCGATGCACGCGTTCAGCACAAGAACTCTTCATCATCAATGCCGAGTGCGATAACCCGACGCGCGTATTCAGACTCCAAGTCGTGCGCGTTGATCGTGCGCCGAAACATCAGACTTGGCGCGTGAAGGTGCGCGCTGTGCACGCGATCGGCAGCCGCGCAGAAGACGAACCCCATGCCCAACCATGCGCGCCGTTTCGATCATTCAACAAATCACCCGCAAGAGCGTGTTGTGCACCGTTTCGGTGCAGTTCGTGGCGCAATCGCGACAAGATCACGACAGTTTTGCGACATGGGTCTCCAAAATCTTCGTCGCGATCGCGCGTCAGCCTGTGCTCAGGGGCAATGATTCGTCTACACAACACGCGATCGAAAGAACGACGCGCGATCAACTGGAGCAAGCATGAACGACGATCAGAACAACACACGCGTGCACACATTCGACAACGGGCTCGTACTCGTAACCGAACGCGTCAGCGGCATGCAGTCCGCCGCGTTGCGCTGCATGATCCCTTCAGGCGCGGTGTTCGAAGATATCCACAATTTGGGCGCGTCGAGTGTGTGCTCGGAGATGCTCATGCGCGGCGCAGGAGAACTCGATTCGCGCCAACAAGCCGACGCATTCGATCGCGCCGGCGCACTGCGGAGCATCGAGAACGGCATCCGGTACATGCAGCTGAGCGTGACCACGCTCGGGCATCGAGTCGATGACGCGCTGCCAATGCTCATGGATATCGTCAGACGCCCACGCATGGCAGATGAATCGTTCGCGCCCGCGCAGGAACTGGCGATGCAGGGTGTGGCCTCGCTCGCAGACGACCCGCAGCACCGCGCCGCACTGGCCGCGCGAGAACGCCACCTTCCCGCGCCGTACAACCGGAGCACGCTGGGAACCGCCGAGGGGATCGCTTCGCTGACACGCGACACGCTCGTCTCGTGGTGGACACACAACACCCGCCCAGGAGGAACCGTGCTCTCCGCGGCTGGTGATGTCGATCATGATGCGCTCGTTGAGAAGATCGGCACCGCGTGCGCCGACTGGGAAGGACGCGTCGATATGCCCTCGATTCAGGGGCCGCCGCCGCGTGGCTACGCGCACCTCGACGATGACTCGTCACAGGTGCAGATCCTCATCGTGCACGACGGGCCGAGCCAGGGCCACGATGATGCGCACCTGGAGAAGCTGACGATCGCCGTGCTCTCGGGCGGCATGTCCGGTCGCCTGTTCACCGAGGTGCGGGAGAAGCGTGGGCTCTGCTACGCTGTGTCCAGCAGCTACCGGGCCGACAAGGATCGGGGCGTCGTATCGAACTATGTCGGGACCACTCCCGAACGCGCCCAAGAGTCACTCGATGTCCTGCACAACGAGATCCAACGCATCAACGCGGGTGATGTCACCCAGGACGAGCTCTCCCGCTCGCTCACAGGGCTCAAGAGCAAGCTGATCTTCGCCGGCGAGTCAACCAGCGCTCGCGCCGGTGCCATTGCAGCCGACCAGATCAATCTCGGGCGCGTGCGATCCCTCGAAGAGATCGTCGATCGACTCAGCTCGGTCACGCTGGATGAGCTCAACGCCTACCTCCGACGCCGGGATCTTGGGCAGCTGACCATCCAGACCCTTGGCCCAAACGCGCTCAACGCCCCCAGCTGCGGGTGAGCAAACAGGACTGGTGTTTGTGGTGTGCCGGGGCGGGCTTTGACGATATGCTCGTATGGTGAAAACGCCCAAACCATCGAACATCTCGACCGATCGCCGTACCCGCACGCTCAGCGAAGCGCTGGGGTGCGATCGCCCGTTCATGATCGGCATCGGCGGGTGCGGCATGTCCGCACTGGCACGCCTGATGCACGACGCCGGGCTCACGATCCGCGGCTGCGACTCAACCCCATCCCCCGTGACCCAGCTTCTGCAGGATTCGGGCATCAGCGTTGGATTCGAAGAGCAGCCCAGCGAACTCCCCGACGACACCCGCGTCGTCATCGCGTCCGCGGCCGTCAAACACGATCACCCCATCATGGTCGAGGCCGCCGCACGCGGGCTCGAGATCATCACCTACCCCGAGGCCCTGGGCGTGTGCATGCGCGGGCACACGGGCATCGCCGTCGCCGGCACGCACGGCAAATCAACCACAACCGCCATGCTCGGCTGCGCCCTGACCGACGCCGGGCTCGACCCATCGGTCATTGTCGGCGCGACCTGCTCGCAGCTGAGCAACGGCGCCCTCAAGCCCGGCGAGGCACCCGTGGGCTACCGCGTCGGCAGCGACGAGATCCCGAGCGGGCCACGCACCCATCAGCCCGGGCTGCTGCTCGCAGAAGCATGCGAGTTCAACCGCTCCTTCCACCACCTGCGACCAACCATCGCCTCGATCGCCTCGATCGAAGCGGACCACCTCGATATCTACGGCTCGCTCGACGCGGTCGTCGAGGCCTTCGCCGAGTTCGCCCGCCTCATCGCTCCCGCCGATCAGGGGGGCAAGCTGATCATCGCCCACGACGGGGCACACCGGCGCGAAGTCACCGCGGGCGTTTCGTGCGCGGTCGAAACGATCGGGTTCAACCCGGCCGCCGACTGGGTGGTGATGCACGAGCCCACCACGGGCGAGGTCCGGGTCCGAGAGCCCGACGGCAGCGAGTACCAGTGGGAACTCACCATGCCCGGCGAGCACAACGCGTTCAACTCCGCCCTGGCCTTCGCCTTGGGCCGCAGCGCCGGAGCCGAGCCGGAGGCGTTGGCCCGCTCACTCTGCGCCTTCATGGGGCTCGACCGACGCCTCCAACTGCTGGGCACTCGCGACGGCGTGCGTGTCTACGACGACTACGGGCACCACCCGACCGAGATCGACGCGACACTGCGGGCATTGGCCCAGCGCGAGCAGCCCCATGCCCAGGGCGGGCGGCTGATCTGCGTGTTCCAGCCCCATCAGCACTCGCGGACGCGGTTCTTCCTCGACGAGTTCGCCAAGAGCTTCGAGCATGCCGACATCGTGATCGTCCCCCATATCTACTTCGTGCGTGACTCGGAGATCGAGAAGCACAAGGTCAGCAGCGCCGACCTGGTCGATCGACTGCGGGCCAAGAGCGTGCGTGCAATGCACCTCTACCCGTTCGAGGCGATCATCGAGCAGCTTGAGAACCTCTGCCGACCGGGCGACCTGCTCGTGGTGATGGGGGCTGGGCCGGTCTGGAAGATCGGCCGCGGGTATCTCCAGGGGGGCATCGCGTGAGCACGGCCTTCGATCAGCTGCATATTGAGCACAACGCGCCGATCTCGACCTGGTTCCACATCGGCGGGGGGGCACAGCGTCTGGCCCGCCCGACGATGGGCGAGGAGCTTCGGCATTGCCTGGAGCTTGATGACGAGCTGCGTGTGCTGGGCGAGGGCGCGAACTTGTTGGTTGACGATGACGGAATCACTGACCTGGTCGTTTCGCTGCAGCAGGGCGCGTTCACCGATTGCCAGATCGACGAGAAAACCGGGCTCGTGCACGCCGGCGCGGGCGTAGCACTGCCCGGGCTCATCAATCGCTGCGTGCGATCGGGGCTTGGTGGGCTCGAAAAGCTCGCGGGGATCCCCGCGACGCTCGGCGGGGCGGTCATCATGAACGCCGGCGGTGCCTTCGGCGAGCTTTCCCAGTTCATCGTGCAGGTCGAGGCGATCGATCGGGCCGGTCGCACCCACGCCTACGACCGCGTCAGCATCGACTTCGGCTACCGCCAATCACTGCTCAACCACCTGATCATCACCGGCGTCGTGCTGCAGCTTGAGCCGGGCGACCCCGACGAGATCGCCCGATCGCGAGCCGAGTGCATGAAGTACAAGGCCCAGTCCCAACCCCTGGGCGACAAGTCCGCCGGGTGCGTCTTCAAGAACCCGACCCTGATCGAACCGATCGAAGACATCGCCGAAGCCGGGCAGCGGGTCAGCGCGGGCATGCTCATCGACCGGACGGGCTGCAAGGGCCTGAGCGTGGGAGGGGCGAGCGTCTCGCAGGTCCACGCCAACTTCATCACCACCAGCGCCGATGCCCGGGCGAGCCATGTCATCGAACTCATCGAGCAGGTCCGCCATCGCGTGCTCGACCGCTTCGGTGTCTCGCTCGATACCGAGCTGGTGATCTGGTCGAAGAACAAGGAGCCTGCCTCATGACTCGCGTACTCGTGCTTGGCGGCGGCCCCGATGCCGAGCGGGATATCTCGATCACCAGCGCCAAGGGCGTGCACCAGGGATGCCTCGATGCGGGGCTCGAAGCACAGCTGCTCATCGTCGATGAGCCGACCGTCAGCGAGATCCAGCAGTGGGAGGCCGATGTCATATTCCCCGTCTTGCACGGCAAGTTCGGCGAGGGCGGCTCGCTGCAGGGGCGTCTGGAACGCGCACGCGTCGCGTTCGTGGGCTCGGGCTTCACAGCCGCGAGTCTGGCGATGGACAAGCTGGCAACCAAGCTCGTCGCCGCACAGCTGGACATCGACACCCCGCAGGCGTGCCTGCTCGATACCGACAAACTGACCAAAGAGGGCGTGATCCGGTCGCCGATTGACCTGCCGATCGTTGTCAAACCCGTCCAAGACGGCTCGAGCATGGGGCTGTACATCTGCAAGACCGAGTCCGATTGGCGGGATGCGCAGCAACAGATCCATGCTGATCTCAAACACCACCCGAGACGCGTCTCCATGATCGAGCGCTACACCCCGGGGCGTGAACTGACCGCTTCGGTCATCAGCGACCCGCATGGTGGCGGCGAACTGATCGCCCTGCCGCTGATCGAGATCAGCCCCAAGGAGGGCGTGTACGACTACGAGGCCAAGTACACCCGCAACGACACGGTCTACCGGGTCAGGCCCGACCTGCCCGACCGGGTGGTCGCCGAGATCCAGGCCCAGGCCCTGGCGCTCTGCAACGCGATCGGCGTTCGTCACCTGGCGCGGGTCGATTTCCTGCTCAGCGCCGACGACGCGTGGACCCTGCTCGAACTCAACACCATGCCCGGCTTCACCCCGACCTCGCTGCTGCCCCAGGCGGCTGATGCGATCGGGCTGCCCATGCCGATGCTCTGTGCGCACCTCGTACGCTGCGCCCAGGCCAACCACACGCACAAGACCCACCCGACCCCGACTCATTGACAGACAGGGACCCACGATGGCGAAGAAGAAAAGCACCAAACGCAAGAAAACCACGCGCGATCCTGAAGTTGCTGAACGCAACAAACGCATCGCGATCGGCGCGTCATTGGTCGTGCTCGCCGGGGCGGTTTTCGTCTCGGGCGCGATGGGGGTCGCTGAGCTTGATCGAGCAGCGGCTTCGACCATCGTCTCCGGCACGCCAGAAGTGGTGATCCGCTGGGATACCCTCAGCGACGGCAGCGTCTGGATGCCCCGTCATGAGCAGGAGCGTCTGAACCTCGCGATCGCCCGAGCGGTGCAGGGCGGGCAGGCATTGTCCGCTGAGCCGCTCAAGGAAGCGGTCCTCACCCTGCAGAACTCTGGCTGGGTGCGTGGGGTGCCCGAGGCACGCTGGACAAGCGAGGGCCAGATCGTGCTCGATGCCGCGTGGCGTGTGCCCGCGGCCGCGGTTCGTGTGGGCAGCCGCGAGGTAATCATCGACTGGGATCGCTATGTGCTGCCGCTCGATTACGCGATCGGCCAGAGCAACCAGTACTACTTCACCAATACCGACGCGCCGCTGCCTCAGACCGGGCAGCAGTGGATGGGGACCGACCTGCAAGACGGCATCACGCTCCTGCGGGAACTGAGCAAAAACGACCTGCTCGAGCAGGTCGCCGGCTTCGATCTCGGCAGCGGGGCCGATTCGGGCGTGATCAGCATCATCACCAAACGGGGCACACGCGTCGTCTGGGGTGGCGGTCCCGGGCGAGAACGACCGGGCGAGAAGAACACGAGCGTGAAGCTCGATCGGTTGCGCGTGCTCTACGAGCGTGCGGGGCTGATCGACGGCGGGGTGCCCTATGTCGACCTGCGCGGCAAGGATATCATGATCGACAGCAACCCGGGCGGCTAACCCGCGTCGACAACCATGTCTGAGTATCCAGAACAGATCGAGATCGACTCGCCCGAGCGAGCAGGACGCTTCATGCACCCGAGCGATGCGGGCGTGGTCGATCGTGATATCTTCGGCAAGCCCCCCAAGGGCCACGCCGACTGGTCGCACCGACGCGGCGAGCCGCGGGTGCTTGCCTTGTTCTGGATGATCTACCTGATGGGGGCCACGGTCATCATGTTCTCGAGCATGAGCCGGGCACACGCGATCAGCCCCGACATCACCCGCCCGGCGACGAGAACGATGCTGATCATGGTGATGCTCGGTCTCTTCGTGCTCTGGCCCATGGTCCGCCTGTCACAGAGTCACCCGCGGGGCAGCCATGTGCTGTTCCTGCTGCGTGATGCGCTGGTGCTCTTTCTCCCCCTGCAAGCCGTGCTGTGGCCTCACATCGCCTCCATCCTCGCGCACTGGTCGATCCCGGTCGTGGCCATGCTGGCCCTGCTCAGCGCGAGCTGGTTGCTGCTGATTACGGGCGTGCTTGCGCTCGCCCTGGGGTCCATCGAGCGCAACGGTGGTCGGGCATCTGCCCGGGCGGGCTGGATGCTCGTCGTCCTCCTCGTGGTCTTCCTCGCCCCGATCATTGCCCTCGTCACGCCCACGGCTCCCCCGGTGCCCGTCGATCAGCCCCGGATCGGATGGCTGATGAGCCCCATCACCGGTACGATGGAGATTGTGCGAGACCGGGCCGAGCTGGGAGTCGCTGCTCGGGTTTTTCCACAGCAGGCACGCATGCTCGTTGCCATCGGCTGCGTTGGGCTGGCGTTGCTCCTGATCGCACGGGCGCTTGAGGTGGCCCGTGCACGGGATCGTGCTTAGAATAGGATCTTGCGCCTGCCCCTTTCGAGCACACGCGCTCGAACAGGAACCCAACGGGAGTTACTCATGGATGTGATCACTGCTGAAGAGAAAGCCAAGCTCAAGGTGCGGCTCGATGCCCTGATCGCCAACCGGTCAGTCATCAGCGAGCGTATCGCAGAAGCGCGCGCTCTGGGCGATCTCAAAGAGAACGCCGAGTACCACGCCGCCCGCGAGCAGCAGGGCATGGAAGAGGCCGAGATCAAGCGTCTTGAGAACCGCATCGCCAGCGCCCAGGTTGTCGATGAGTCCAAGACCGCAGACGGGGTGGTCTTCATCGGCTCCACCGTCAAGCTGCGCGAAGAGGGTGACGACGAGATCGAGGTCTACCGACTCGTGGGCGAATCAACGGGCAGCGATGATCCCGATGTCATCGAGGTCACCGCCACCAGCCCCATGGGCGAGGCCCTGATGAAGGCCCGCGTTGGTGAGACCGTGCGTGTCAATGCCCCCCGAGGCGTGAAGCGCTTCGAGATCATCGAAGTGAACTAAAAACCGCTCTGCATGAGTGAAATTTCGACCAGGCGCGTCCCAACCACTGTCAGGGCGCGCCTGCTTTGTCGGGTATCATGCGCTCTATCAAACCGCACCAAACCCCGAGAGAGGATGAGCACCGCCATGCCAATCGCACCCGTTCGATCACGAAACCTGACCAAGGCTCGGAAAATCACCCTGTTCGGGGCGGTGCTCGCGGGCGCCGCGATCTTCCCGCTGAGCGGGTGTAACACGATCTCGTCGCGCAATCATCGTGAGACGCGCACGATGGTGATCCCGCATCAACCCGATAGCGCCCTGAGCATCATCAATGCCAACGGAGCCGTCGAGGCCCTCTCGAGCGATCGCAGCGATGTGAGCATCGAGGTCACCCTCTATGGCAACGACCTCGAACGACTGCAGTTCGCCCATGTCCGCACCGAGCGCCAGGGCGATCAGACGCTCCGCGTCTGGGTCGAGTGGCCCGGGGGCAAGCGTCAGCACAACGAGGGGGCCGCCATCTCCATCAACCTCCCCGACGCACAGGGCGTGCATGTCCGCAGCAGCAACGGCCGCATCACCATCGCGGGCCTGGGCGGGCATGCCGACCTCGAGACCAGCAACGGCAGCATCACCGTCGATACCCACGACGGCAGCGTCCACGCCGTGACAAGCAACGGCAAGGTCCAGGCCGAGCGGATCAGCGGCGAGGTCGAGCTCTTCACCAGCAACGGGGGCATCGTCGTTACCGACGCCTTCGGCCCCATCCGGGCCGAGAGCTCCAACAGCAACGCCTATGTCTCGACCATGGCGGGCAACCCTGGCCCAGTGCGTGTCCGCACCAGCAACGGCAATGTCACGCTCGATCTGGGCGAGGGCTTCGAGGGCGTCCTCAAGTGCGACACCAGCAACGGCAAGGTGTCCGTGCGTGAACTCAACGGTGCTCGCCTGATCGAGTCCTCCAACCGCAGTGTCGAGATGCGATTCGGCGACAGCAGCGAGGTCTCAGCCGTCCGAACAAGCAACGGCTCGGTCCGCGTCCAAGGGCGTTGACCGAGCCGTCGTGCTCTGTTTCAGAATGTTCGTCCAAGACGGCTGTGAATCAGTCGTCTTTTTTCTGCGCCTCAACCAGTGCCTTCACCGCGGCGGGCAGCTCGAAGACGCTCTCGTCGAACTTCTCAAACGAGGTCTCCTTGATCTCCATCTTGACTTCCTGAGGCCCCAGCTTCTGCACGATCGTGAAGGGAACCTTCATGCCGCCGATCTCTTTGTAGTCCCGCATGATGGTGACGGTCTTGATCGGCCCCATCTGGGAGGGTGCGGTTTGCTCGACGCCGAGCGGCAGCTTTGTCTCGACGCTGTAGTACTTGATCGACTCGTTCCCATCGTCATCGATGAGCTTGATCTTGCTTGCCTTCGAGCCGTCAAAGTCCACCTCGCCGACGAACTCGATTGTCGGGTACTGGTCCCTGTACTGCAGCTGGCTGGTCACATCGGCCTCATCCTTAAGCGACTCGGTCTCCTCGTCCGAGAGCAGGCGTGGCCCGCTCATGACATCGCTCGACCACGCGACACCGTCGTTCATGCCGGTGCGCTGCTCACCGAAGCCCGGCAGGGTCATGACGAGCAGGAAGCTGTCGGGTGACTTGGCGTAGCTCTCGAGTGTCCCGCTGAGCCCAGCCGAGGGGATGGTGATGGTCCCGGTCTGCTTCATGTGCTTGGCTTCGGCGAGCACTTCGCTCCCGCCGAGCGCTTCGATTGAGGCCTCGATGATTTCGACGGCCTTGGCGTCCTGTGTGTCATCGATCGAGACCGCGTCCGCCTGCGAGATGGCGCTGGCCATGGGCGCGATGCCCGCGATGGTCAAGAGGGAGAAGGCGACGACGCCGGCGTTGAGTGTGTTCTTGCGTTTCATGTGTAGTTCCTTTGCTCTGAAACACGCTCGGGCGTGTCTCTGGGATTCAGTCGTGGTGAATATCAGTCAATCCTAGCGGTGGCGATCACTTTGCGTCGATCTGCTCGCTAATCCATTGTTTGGCAACGGTTTCCGGCGTGTCGATCCCCTTCAGCAGATCCTCACGGCTCAGCTTCACTTCGATATCGGGGACCACGCCGCCATCTTCCATACGGGCACCGGTCGAGGAGACGAAGTCGGCGATCGCGTGCAGCAGCACATCACCCGATGGGAGCTTGTCCATGCTCGCCGGGAGGGCCATGCCCGCGCTGCGGGTGCCGATGACCTCAACCCGACCGAGCGACTGGAGCCCGCCGGCGAAGACCTCGCTGGTGCTGGCGCTGCCCGAGTCCTGAAGGATCGCGATGGGGCCGGCGAAGGGGTCGATCTCTTCGCCCCAGGTCGTGACGATCACGGGATCGATGTTGAACGAGAGTTCCGCGCCACGCATGGTCATGGTGCCCAGCGAGGCCTTCTCATCAACAAGGAACCGCCCGATCGCCGCCGAGAGGGCGCCGACACCGCCGGGGTTGCCACGCAGGTCGATGATGAGCCCGTCGCAATCACGCAGCTCGTACATCGCACGCTCGAACTTGGGGGCGATGGGGATCATCCAGATGTTGAACTTGATGATGCCGATCTCGACCCGCTCGCCGTCGTTGTTGACGAAGCTTTCCCGCTTCCAATCCAGGTGCGTGCTCATCGGTGGTAGGTTCCCGAACTTCACAAACTCGCCGGGCATCGGCTCACGCTCGATCGAGAGTTCAACCTCGTGGTCGGCTTCATCCAGGAAGGTCAGTCTGGCCGTGCTCTGGTCGGGGCCCTGGAGCTGCCCGCTCAGCAACGAAACGGCATGAATACCCATCTCCTCCTCGCTGAGTGCTTCGCGCAGCTGTGCCAGGATCCCGTCGACTTCGCGATCACGGATCTTGCTGAGGATCCAGCCCGTCTTGACACCCGCGTGCTGAGCCGGGCTGTTCTCACGGACGCTGCTGACGACGGCGTGGCCTTCGATGATGCGAAGGTCAATACCCGTATCGGCATCGCCCTCCCCGTCTCGGTTGTCCTGAGGCACGACGACATCAATCTCGCGATAGCCATCTTCACCCATCTCCCCGGGCTCATCATCCGTGGGGATCGCGTCATGATCGTGATTCGTCGCATGGCGTTCGGGCGCGGGGTCGGCGGCTGCGCCAGGAATGATCCCGAAGTGCGACTGCCCGAGCCGGTTGAGCATGTCCATCATGATCGCCCGGAGCTCACCGCGGGTGTGAGCGTTGGCCGCTGCGGGACGCAGCTCATCACGCACCGCGACCCAGTCGACGCCGTTGAACTCGGTGTCGTAATGGGTGTCGTAGACAATCTGCCAGGCAGCATCAAAGTCAGCGAGTGCATCGGCCTCGCTGATCAGACGCGTCCGCTCGGACTGGGTGCTCGTCTCGCTCTGTGTTTGCTGTGTGCCAGAGCAGCCCAGAGGCAGCAGCGTCAGGCCCAGCATGAGAAGGCCGATGGTGATGCGTCGGCCGCGGATTTGGATAGGTTGTGAACTCAACGGTGTACTCCTCTTGCAGGTCAGTTCTGCTACACAGGAGTATATATCGCCGAGCCGGGTGTGCGTTTCATCTGAAACAGGGCCCAAGCGGGTTTTCCAGAGCCGGGGTCACGACGCGTGCATGGTTTGATACACGCGGACGCACCATCCCGGGCATTGTTGATGCAGGCGTTTGAGCGACTTGGCCTTGGTGGTGTAATAAATCGCTGTGCCCCCTTGGACCAGGATCGCGATGAAGATCAGCCCGACATACATCAGGGCCTTGGCCATGCGCTCCATCTGGGCCAGGTCGTCGATCATGCCGTTGAGTTCGGGCGCGCTCTGGAGCATTGGATCACTGCTCAGCGCCGAATCGACCACCGAGGTGCTGGGTGCCGCGACGAGCATGTAGACGCTGTAGGCGATAAGCGTGCCCGCGAGGAGCAGCTGGTTCATCGCCAGTTTCCTGGGGGCCGTGGTCTTGAGCTGCAGCAACTGCCGACGCTGTGAAAGCTCGCGGGTACCGATTCCCGCCAAGCAGACACAGAAGACCAGCATCGGGATATTGCGTAACGCAAAGGGAATCGACAGCGCCCCGGCCAGCAGGGTGGTCCAGCCCGAGAACTTGGCGTATCCCCCAGCGCGATGAGCCGGGTGTGCCAATCGCTCGATGAGTCGCAGCTGTTCAAAGTGCGATTCACTCAGCGGGGAGCCCGAGCCAGACTCAGAAGACGCCTCATGCGCACCCGTGAGGGTGAGGCCGGGAGGTGGATTGGTCTCATTGGTGGGCAGTGCGCTCATGATGCTGATATCGAACCAATCACGATCAGGATTACTCCCAGTTTCGTGCGCATCTCCCGGCGACTGCGATTGGGCATTGCCCAGTGCGCACAGGCGGCGGGAATCGTCCGAGAATGCGTGTCAGCGGCGCAAGAAAAAACCGCCCGATTGGGCGGTTTTAAAAGGTCGTTCCCGATGGGTGCTTAGCGGCGACGCCGTGCAAAGCACAGCCCAGCGGTGCCCAGCAACGCAAACGCGCCGGGTGCGGGGACATTGGGTGCGATGTCAACGGTGATCTGCTCACCCGACTGCAGGTAGACGGTGGCCTGCGGCACGATGCCCTCGAAGTCGTAGTCCGAGACATCAAGCATGGCGAAGAAGAACTTCGAAGACTGGTCGCTCGCGAGACTCGTGTTGAAATCGAAGGTGAGCTTGTCACCGTCGAGACTGCGAGCCGCGATCGAAGGCCCAACATAGTCATCGCCCGCTTCGTCGCGGTACTCGACCCGGGTCTGCAGCCCGTCGAAGCCGTTGATCTCGATGTGCGAGATTTGGCCCGTGTGTTCCGCGTTGGGATCGATGATGCGGAAGTTGAAGGTCAGGTTGCCCGTATCGTTCGAGCGGACAACGCGGCTGAACAGGGTTGCCTCGTACAGCATCCCCACACTCCCGGTGTCGCCCTCGGACGGGCTATCGATCGTGAAGGTTTCGTAGTGATCGAACTCGATCGTGCCACGAAGCTCCGAAAGATCCGAGTTGGTGATTCCGCTCAGGCTATTGCTGAACTCACCAGGTTGCAAATCGACGACGGGGCCGGCCAGCGCAATGCTGCTGCACGCAATGAGCGCGATAGCCCCAAAAGTACCATGATGATTCATGACATGCTCCTCTTTGATGTAGCGACTGCTTGGGCAGCCAAGCGAAAGGTACACCAGCATGTCCGGTGTGCAACCTATCTCAAGTTTTTTCAGACCCGCGATCCACACAGCGTGATTGAGAGCGAGTTTCGACGAAAAAAAGCCGCCCGGTACGGGCGGCTCTGGTGGGTTTCTTGATATCTGACAGGGACTTAGCGGCGACGACGGCTGGCAAGCAGGCCGGCTCCGCTCAGCAGTGCCAGGCTCCCCGGAGCGGGGACCGGGGTTGCACTATCAACCACGAGGCTGATCGATTCACCGCTCTCGAGGTAGATCGTCGCGAGGGCTGAATCTTCGTAGAAGGTGTCCGTGTTGACCATCGCGAAGAAGAAGTGGGAGTCATCAGCCGTGTTGAGCCCACCGTCGAAGGTGAAGTCGATCATGTCGCCGTCGATCATACGCTCGGCCTTGAACGGGCCTTCTTCGCCGATGGAGGTTGCGTCATCGCGGAACTCCACACGGGTCTGGAAATCACCGAACCCGGTGACCTCGATGTGCGAGATACGACCAGCCAGTGCGGCATTCGGGTCCATGATGCGGTAGTTGAAGTGCAGGTTCCCTGAATCGTGTGAACGCACGACACGGGTCATCAGCGTGCCCTCGTACAGGGTCGATGCTTCACCTTCAATGCTGAAATCGAGGTACTTGTCAGAGATCGCGGTGCCGCGGATCTCATGGAACTCTGAGTTATTGATGCCTGAGAGCCCGTCCGTGTACTGGCTCGGGGCGAGGTTGACGACCGGCCCGGCAAGGGCGGTAGAACCTGTAGCGATGATGGCAACGACCGGGATGGTGTGAAGGATGTTCATGTCAGACTCTCCTCTTAAATTGTTTTGCCGTAAACATAGTGGCTACAACAACATACACCCGTTTCGCGTGCGGACAACAAACGGTTCGGATCGGGCACCCAAAAACAGGGGGTTTGTAACGGCAGGCCTCTTCAATGGGCTTTCTGAGCGAAATTATCACCCATCTGGACGCACACCCGATCGAAGCAGGGCGTACCCAAGCTGTTGGTTGGGCCCCACACTGAAGCGAGAGGCACCCAACCAGGCTGGATCGCACCGAGAAAGCCGCCGATAGGGTCTAGACTCGCACACCATTGGCCCAAGCACGGGCACCGGGAGGGTTATCGGATGAAGGGCATGATTCTGGCAGGCGGTCTGGGCACGCGTTTACGCCCCATGACACTGGTTACCAATAAACACCTGCTGCCGGTCTATCACCAGCCCATGGTGTACTACCCCATCCAGTGCCTGGTCAACGCGGGCATCACCGAGGTGATGATCGTCACGGGCGAGGAAAACGCAGGCGACTTCATCAAACTGCTCCGCAACGGCAAGGACCTCGGGCTCACCCGCATCGAGTACGCCTTCCAGGTCGGCGAGGGCGGCATCGCCGATGCCCTCAAGCTGGGCAAGCACTTCGTCGGCGACGACAAGGTCTGCGTCATCCTGGGCGACAACATCATCGAGCACAACATCAACGATGCCGTTGCCGACTTCCGCGACCAGCCCGATGGGGCCAAGATCCTGCTCAAGGAGGTCCACGACCCCGAGCGATTCGGTGTCGTCGCGATGAACGAAGCGGGGGACATCACCGAGATCATCGAGAAGCCCAAGGACCCGCCCAGCAACCTGGCCGTCACCGGGCTCTATATGTATGACTCCGATGTGTTCAACATCTGTCAGACGCTCAAGCCCAGCGCCCGCGGCGAGCTTGAGATCACCGATGTCAACAACGAATACCTGCGCCGCGGCAACCTCACCTCGGCCACCCTCGAGGGATGGTGGACCGACGCGGGCACCATCGAATCACTGCACCGAGCGACCAATCTCGTCGCAGAAACCGGTGCAAACAAAGTCAACGGCAAAGTGCCCGTTCTCTCTTGATCGAAAGCAGTCACGACATGGGACAAACCATCCTCGTCACCGGCGGCGCCGGGTTCATCGGCTCCAACCTCATCCGGTTCATCATGCAGAACCGGCCCGACGATCGCGTGATCAATCTCGATGGCTTGACCTACGCGGGCAACCTCGAATCGCTCGCCGAGTTCACCGACAACCCACGCTACGAGTTCGTCCACAGCGACATCAGCGACAGTGAGAAACTCGACGAGGTCATGCCACGCGTCGATTGCGTGCTGCACCTGGCGGCCGAATCCCATGTCGACCGCTCGATCCACGACCCCTCGCTCTTCCTCCGCACCAATATCATCGGCACCCAGATGCTGCTCGATGCCTTCAAGAAGCACAAGGGCAAGGATGGACGATTTGTCTATGTCTCGACCGACGAGGTCTACGGCGAACTCCCGCTCGACGACAAATCCCAACTCTTCACCGAGTCCACCCCCCTCAAGCCCAACTCGCCCTACGCCGTCTCCAAGACCGGCGGCGACATGCTCGCCCGCGCATACTGGCACACCTACGGCATGGATGTCTGCATCACCCGATGCTCGAACAACTTCGGGCCATACCAGTTCCCAGAGAAAGTCATCCCGCTCTTCGTCAACAACCTCATCGAGGGCAAGACCGTCCCGCTCTACGGCGACGGCTCCAACATCCGCGATTGGCTGCATGTGCTCGATCACTGCGAAGCGATCTGCCGCGTCCTTGACGATGGCAAGAGTGGGGAGGCCTACAACATCGGCGGCAACAACGAACGCTCGAACCTCGAGCTGACCAGGATGCTCATCGAGCTGTGCGATCGCGACGAGAGCGCCATCGAACGCGTCCCCGATCGACTCGGGCACGACAAGCGGTACGCGATCGACGCGACCAAGATCAAACGAGAGCTCGATTGGGAACCGACCCGCTCGGCCTGGCCCGAAGCACTCGAACTGACCGTGCAGTGGTACAAGGACAACCGCGCGTGGTGCGACCATGTGCGCAGCGGTGAGTATCGCCGGTTCTACGAACAGAACTACGCGGCTCGAACCTAATCCTGAACCATTCCTTATTTATACAGCCAGGCGCCGCAGCAGTACCCCGTGCAGCGGTCGCTATCTGATGGCAGTTAAATTGGGCAGACTACTGGTCTAAATCGGACAAAGAAATCTTCTGATCAGATTGACCATTGTGGGTAAAACGATATGATTTGTGCTGTCATGCCGTAGAAATTGTTCTTAAACAATAAATTCTGCGGCTAAACAGGCACAGATATCCGAAATGGGTATCTTAGGACGGGTTCGGCACTTGCCGGCATTCACCCTCAACTCGCAATCAGAGGTCTGAACCGTGGCAGAAACAGCACAAGCAACGGCCGACAACGGGGCCGGAAACCACCAAGACACCAACGGGCTCGAAGCGTTCGTGTACGACGATAAGATCGTGCGCCAGTTCGCTTGGGCCACCGTGATCTGGGGCATCGTCGCGTTTCTCGTCGGCGTGATCATCGCGATCCAGCTGGCCTATCCGGAAGCGGGCTTTGGGATTTCGTTCCTGAGCTTCGGGCGCCTGCGCCCGCTGCACACCAACGCGGCGATCTTCGCGTTTGCGGGCAACGGCATCTTCGCGGCGATCTACTACAGCACCCAGCGGCTCTGCAAGTGCCGCATGTATTCTGACCTGCTCAGCAAGCTCCACTTCTGGGGCTGGCAGCTGATCATCGTCTCCGCCGCACTGACGCTGCCCTTGGGCATCACGCAGAGCAAGGAATACGCCGAGCTGGAGTGGCCCATCGACATCGCCATCGCGGTCGTCTGGCTTGTGTTCTTCGGCGGCAACTTCCTGATGACCCTGATTCACCGCCGCGAGCGCCACATCTATGTCGCGCTCTGGTTCTACATCGCCACGATCGTCACCGTGACGATGCTGCATGTCTTCAACAACCTCTGGCTCCCCGCGGGCCTGGTCTACCTCTTCCAGCACGGCGAGATGCCCTCGGCCGAGCTGGCCCTCAAGTCCTACCCCATCTACGCGGGCGTGCAGGACGCGCTGATGCAGTGGTGGTACGGCCACAACGCCGTGGCCTTCTTCCTGACCACGCCGTTCCTCGGGCTGATGTACTACTACCTGCCCAAAGCCGCCGAACGCCCGGTGTTCAGCTACAAGCTGTCCATCATCCACTTCTGGTCGCTCGTGTTCATCTACATCTGGGCCGGCCCGCACCACCTGCATTACACGGCCCTTCCAGAATGGGCCTCGACATTGGGCATGGTCTTCTCGGTCATGCTCTGGATGCCCAGTTGGGGCGGCATGATCAACGGCCTGCTCACCCTGCGTGGTGCGTGGGACCGCGTCGCTTCCGACCCGATCCTCAAGTTCTTCGTCGTCGGCGTCACCTTCTACGGCATGTCGACTTTCGAGGGCCCACTGCTCTCGGTTAAGGCCGTCAACTCGCTCAGTCACTACACCGACTGGACGATCGCCCATGTGCATTCAGGCACGCTGGGCTGGAACGGGTTCATGACCTTCGGCATGCTCTACTGGATGATGCCCCGCCTCTTCCAGACCAAGCTCTGGAGCAAGAAGCTCTGTGCGATGCACTTCTGGTTCGGCACGATCGGCATGGTGCTCTACATCCTGGCGATTTACAGCGCCGGCATCACCCAGGGCCTCATGTGGCGTGCATTCGATGAATCGGGGCGTCTGACATACCCCGCGTTTATCGAGACCGTCACTGTCCTGCTCCCGATGTACTGGATCCGCGTCGTCGGTGGCCTGCTCTATCTGACCGGTGCCCTCATCGGTGCATACAACCTCTTCCGCACCTGGAAGACCCGCCCCGAGAAGTACGAGGAAGTCGTGCACTATGCCCCGGCATTGAGCAAGGGTCCGATCGTCGATCCCAAGGGCAAGGAACGCCTGCACGCGAACACAGCGCTGGGCGTCGCGGGCGACAAGGTGCTCCAGGGCAACTGGCACCGGGCACTCGAACGCAAACCAGTGAAGTTCACCTTCTGGGTCATCGTCGCCGTCGCGATCGGCTCGCTCGTCGAAGCCATCCCGATGTTCTTGGTGTCGTCGAATGTCCCGACCATCTCCACGGTCGAGCCCTACACGCCGCTGGAACTGGCTGGACGAGATATCTATGTCTCCGAGGGCTGCTACAACTGCCACTCGCAGATGATCCGCCCGTTCCTCTGGGAAACCATGCGATACGGCGAGTACTCCAAGCCGGGTGAGTTCGTCTACGACCGCCCGTTCCAGTGGGGCTCACGCCGCATCGGGCCGGACCTGGCACGCGAGGGCGGCCTGCGTGACCACAACTGGCACTACCGCCACTTCAAGAACCCGAAGGATGTCAACGACAAGTCGATCATGCCACGCTACCCATGGTTGCTTGAGAACACGATCAACTTCGATGAGATCCAGCCGCGCGTTGATTCGATGGCCCTGCTGGGTGCTCCCTACGGCGAACTGCTCCTCGACAACAACGCGGTCAAGCACGCCCAGGAGCAGGCATTCGATATCGCCTACGAACTCCAGGAACTCGGTGGTCCGAGCTACGAGGAGACCATGGACAAGAAGGTCATCGCCCTGATCGCGTACCTTCAGCGTCTGGGCACCGACATCAAAAAGAGCGAGCCCGAAGCGGCCGCGGCTGGGGGTGAGTGATGAGTATGTCTGAAATCGTCTCCTTCCTCGATCTTTCCGTTTTCCCGAGTGTGGCGTTGGTCTTCTTCCTCTTCGCGTTCTTCGCGGTGCTGGTGTGGGCCCTGACCCGCTCGAAGCAGGAGATCGAGGACGCCGCCAATATCGTGCTCAACGACGACGAGGTTGTTGCGCCACGCCATTCGATCCAGAACAACACCGCTGCCCGGAGTGAGGGCGAGGGGGTGAGCCATGTCTGAGTACAGCAATAACGACCAGAGCCAGCAGGACGAGCTGCTCGATCATAACTACGACGGGATCCAGGAGTACGACAACCCGATCCCGGGCTGGTGGCACCTGATCTTCCTGGGCTCGATGATCTTTGCGGTCTGCTACACCGTCGTGTTCCACCTGACCCCGATCGTCCCCTCGCAACAGGAACGCTGGGCCAACTCCTTGGCCGCGGCTGAGGAAGCCCAGTTCGGGCCGCTCAAAGGCATGCCCCTTGGCCAGGACAAGATCCTCGCGGTCATGGGCAACGAGAAGTGGATGTCCGCGGGCTCGTCGATCTTCAAAGGGACCTGTGCCGTCTGTCATGGCGACCAGGGCCAGGGCATCGAGGGACTCGGGCTCAACCTCACCGACGACAAGTATGTCAATATCAACTCGCTGATGGACATCTACAACATCGTCAAGAACGGCTCACCCAACAAGAAGATGCCGCCGCAGGCCCAGTTCGGCGAGAATGAGATCGCCATGGTCGCGGGTTATGTGGCCTCACTGCGTGGCGAGAATGTCCCGGGCCCAGAGAGCCAGATGATCGGCGAGGTCATCCCGCCGTTCCCACAACCTGAAGTGAGCAGCGAGAGCGACGGCTGATCGCGTACCGCATGCGCTATCAGGGTTTGATTCGCCAGACGCTTGCAGCCAATGGGGTGAATCAGCCGGGAGACAAGGATTATGTCGAGCAACGAGACACTGCTGGAGCCGAATGAACGGGTGCTTTCGACCCTGAACCCCGACGGCTCTCGTCGTTGGCTCAAGCCCAAACCCTCCCCGGGCACCTTCCGTGCTGCACGGCGCATCGTCGCCTACCTGCTGATCGTGGTCTTCTCGGCGCTGCCCTGGATCACCATCAACGGCAAGCCCGCGATGCTGCTCGATGTCGTGCACCGTGAGTTCACATTCTTCGGCAAGACCTTCCTGCCCACCGACACGCTGCTGCTGGCGCTGCTGCTCATCATCCTCTTTATCGTCATCTTCCTGGTCACCGCCCTCTTCGGGCGTGTCTGGTGCGGGTGGGCCTGCCCGCAGACGGTCTACCTTGAGTTCCTCTACCGCCCGATCGAGTTCCTGCTGGAGGGCACCCCGGGCAAGCGCAAGCCACGCAAGTTCGTCGGGCTGCGCAAGGTGCTCCGCATCGTGATCTACCTCGTGATCTCCCTGCACCTTTCGCAGACATTCATCTCCTACTTCGTGGGGGCCCACAACCTCGCCGACTGGATCTGGGGTTCTCCAGCCGATCATCCCGCCGCGTTCATCTTCGTTGCCGTGACCACCGGGCTGATGATGTTCGACTTCACCTACTTCCGCGAGCAGGTCTGCTGCGTGGTCTGCCCCTACGCCCGCATGCAGAGCGCCCTGCTCGACGAGGACTCGCTGATCGTCACCTATGACAAGAACCGGGGCGAGCCACGCGGCAAGAAGCGCAAGCAGACGGGCGATGTCCAGCTGCCCGTGCTGGGCGACTGCATCGATTGCACGATGTGCGTGCAGACCTGCCCGACGGGCATCGACATCCGCGACGGTCTCCAACTCGAGTGCATCGGCTGCGCCCAATGCATCGATGCGTGCAACACCGTCATGGACAAGATCGGGCGCGCACCGAACCTGATCAAGTACTCCTCCGAGCGTGTGATCAAGGGGGGCAAGGCCCACCTGATCCGCCCCCGCATCATCATCTACCCGCTGATCCTGCTGGTGGTGCTCGGCGCTTTCGTCTACATGCTGAGCACCAAAGCGCCGGCGGATGTGCTGCTGATCCGTGGGCAGGGCAACCCGTTCACGACGGTGGTCGAGAGGCAAGAGGTCAGCAACTCGGTGACCGTGCGCGTGACCAACCGCACCAACGCCCCGGTTACCTACCTGCTTGAGATCGTTTCACCAGAGGGTGCCCGCATTGACGGGTTTACACCTATGGAAGTCGATTCCAACGCCAACGAGAAACGCAACTTCCGGATCATCGCCCCCTTCGCCGAGTTCGACGATGGCGAGGTCCAGGCCGTGGTGAGACTCTTTGATGAATCCGGATCGTTTGAGATCGAGAAACCCTTTAAGCTCCTGGGGCCCATGAGTATGCCCAAGCCACAAGGGGATCAGCCGTGACCAAGCCCAGCGACAGCGCACCGAAGCGCGGGTTCTTCAACCTCGGGAAGCACTGGCCCTTCATCATCGTGCTCATGCTGCTGGCCCACGCGTCGCTCATGATCGGCACCATTGTCTATGTCGGCGGCAAGCACGACACCTTCGTCGACCCCGAGTACTACGCCAAGTCGGTCGACTGGGACAGTCAGCGCGAGATGAAGGAAGCCGCCGAGAAAGAGGGCTGGCAGGTCTCGCTCCGCACCGAGTTCATCGACAACGACCCGGCCCAGCGCACGGTTGAGCTTGAGCTGTTCGATACCAACGGCAACCCGATCGACGACGCCCTGGTCGAACTGGTCTGCTACCACCCCGGGCAGCTCGACAATCGACTCGAGACCGTGCTGACGCACGCCGCCGATGGGGCGTACTCCCGAACACTGCCGATCGACCGCACCGGCATCTGGGTCGCGGAGCTGACGATCCAGCGCCAGGGAATCAAAGCCCTGCTGACCAAAGACCTCGATGTGATTTCCGTTCCGCTGTCCGCGACCCCGTGAGTTTCCCGTGATGCTTGAGCAGAGTGACATGCCGACCATGCTCCCGCTGATGATCGCGGTGCTCAGCGCCTCGCTGCTCGGGTCGCTGCACTGCGCCGGCATGTGCGGCGGGCTCATGTTCTTCGCGCTCGGGTCCGATCAGGAACAAGCCAAGGGCAGCCGCACGAAGCTCCAGTGCGCCTACCACGGCGGGCGCATGCTCACCTACACCCTCCTCGGCGTCATCGCGGGCACCATCGGGCAGGCGATCGATTTCGGCGGCTCCTACCTCGGGCTCCAACGCGGCGCAGCGATCTTCGCGGGCGTCATGATGATCGGCTTCGGCATCATCACCCTCGCACGCATCCGCGGCATACGCATCGCGCATGTGAAAGTGCCCGGCCCATTGCGCCGGTTCGTTGAACGCGCCCAGCGGGCCGCGTTCTCCCTCACACCGTTTAAGCGTGCACTGAGCATCGGGCTGCTGACAACCCTGCTCCCCTGCGGCTGGCTGTACGCGTACGCCTTCATCGCCGCGGGCACCGCATCCCCGTTCTGGGGGGGCATCACGATGATCGTCTTCTGGCTCGGGACCCTCCCGGTGATGGTGTCGCTCGGCGCGGGGATCCAGTTCCTCGCGGGTCGCCTGAACTCCAAGCTCCCCTATATCACCGCCGGGGCCGTGGTCGTGGTTGGGTTGATGACGGCAACCGGGAGTCTGCATGTCCCGGAGATGACGCGCGAGAGTCTGGGCGTCTCAGACAATCCGAATACCGCCCCGAGCATCGATGAGGTCCACTGCCCGCTCTGTGAATCGGGCGAGATGCAAGATCCGGAGGGTTGAACATGACCCGAGCGATCTCAGCCGGTAGCGTTGGTCCTATGACCGATGCCGCCAGCACCAAGGAAGAAGTCCTCTGCGACCATTGCTCGCTGCCTGTCCCCGCGGGGCTCGTCAACCCGCAAGCCGAGCACCAGTTCTGCTGTGGCGGGTGTGAATCCGTCTTCAATGTCCTCCACGGCGCGGGGCTCGATGGGTACTACGGCATCCGAGATGCCGTGGCCAAAGAGAACCAGCCAGCCGCATCGAGCAATCAGAACTACGAAGAACTCGACGACCCGGCCTTCCAGACCGCCTGCGTGACCAACCTCCCCGGCGGGCAGTGCGAGACCGAGTTGCTGCTTGAGGGCATGCACTGCGCCGCGTGCGTGTGGCTCATCGAACGCCTGCCGCGTGTTTGCCCCGGTGTGGTTGAGTCGCGGGCCAACATCCGCACCCGCAGCGCGGTCGTCCGCTACGCACCCGATCAGGTGGCCCTCTCGCGCGTGGCACGGGCGCTGGACAAACTGGGCTACGCCGCCCACCCGGCACGCGGTGCCGGCGCACGCGAGGCACGCAAGCGGGCGGACCGCAAGTTCCTCATCCGCGTCGCTGTGGCGGGAGCGATCGCTGGCAATGTGATGCTCCTGGCCATCGCGCTCTATGGCGGGGCGCTCTCGGGCATCGAGCCCTTCTGGGAACACACGCTCCGCTATTACTCGATGGGGCTGGGGTTGCTGTCGCTGCTCTGGCCCGGGCGGGTCTTCTTCACCGGGGCCATCGCCGCGCTCCGAACACGCACGGCCCACCTCGACATCCCTGTCGCACTCGCCCTGGCGGTGGGGGGGCTCTGGGGCAGTTACAACACGCTCACCCAATCGGGGGAGATCTACTTCGATTCCCTCGCGGTGCTGGTGTTCCTCCTGCTCGTCGGGCGATGGGTGCAGCATCGGCAGCAAAGAGGGGCCGCCGATCAGGTCGAGCTGATGCTCACGCTCACGCCCACCAGCGCCCAGCGCCTGATGGACGATGGTACCACCAAGCGTGTCCCGATCGAAGCGGTCGAGGTCGGCATGCGGGTGCAGGTCGAGGCGGGCGGGTCGATCCCGGTCGATGGCGTGATCGAATCCGGACGCACCCAGGTCGACAACGCCCTGCTCACCGGCGAGTCCCGCCCAGTCTCGTGTACTGTGGGCGATCCGGTCATCGCCGGGGCGACCAACCTCGGTTCGCCCATCGTCCTCACGGTCTCGGCTGTGGGCGACTCGACCCGAGCCGCCAAGCTCATGGCGTTGGTCGCGTCGGCGACGGCGGATAAGGCCCCGATCGTCCAGTTCGCCGATCGCGTCGCCGCCCGCTTTGTCGTGGCGGTGATCTTCCTGGCCACGGCCACCTTCGCCATCTGGACCCTTCGGGCGGATCTGCGAACGGGCATCGAGTATGCCACGGCCCTGTTGATCGTCACCTGCCCCTGCGCCCTCGGGCTCTCGACGCCCATGGCCATGTCCATCGCGCTGGGGCGGGCGGCCAAGCGGGGCATCCTGATCAAGTCCGCGGCCGCGATCGAGGCGATGAGCAATCCGACCAAGACCCGTGGGGCCCTGATCCTCGACAAAACGGGCACCCTCACGCAGGGTCGCACCCGCGTGGTGCAGTCCAAATGTGATATGGCGTTGCTGCTGGCAGCCGCGGCATTGGAGCAGCACTCGAACCACCCGCTGGCCCGCGCGATCGTGGACCACGCGGGTGATGGGGCCATCCCGGTTGCCAACGACATCACCCAGACCGCCGGCGCTGGGATCGAGGGGTTGGTGGACGGGCATCGCGTATATGTCGGCTCGCCCGCGTTCGTCGCCGAACGGACCGAGTTCGATGACAATGCGTCGCTTCTGGTACAGGGCATGCTCGACGAGGTGCTCACGCCGGTCGTGATCGCGGATGAGACCGGTCGCGTTGGCGTGCTGGGCATTGGCGACCCACTGCGGGACGATACGGTCGATGCCGTCAACGCCCTGAAAGCCCGCGGCTGGGACCTGCACCTGTGCTCGGGTGACCACTCCGAGATCGCCCAACAGATCGCTTGGCAGGTCGGGATCGATCACGCGATGGGCGGGGCATCGCCCGAGGCCAAAGCTGAGCTTGTGCGCAGTTTGCGTGCACAAGGACACGAGCGCATCGTCATGGTCGGCGACGGGATCAACGACGCGGCGGCGATGGCGCTGAGCGATGTCGGCATCGCGGTGCACGGCGGGGCCGAGGCGGCGCTGCAAGCCGCCGATGTCTACCTGACCTCGCCGGGGGTGATGCCCATCGAGACCCTGTGCGATCTGGGTCGGCACACCATGAAGACGATTCGTATCGGGCTGGGCGTGTCGCTGTGCTATAACACGGTAGCGGCATCGCTGGCGATCGCCGGGCTCATCAGCGCCCTGATCGCGGCGATCATCATGCCCATGAGTTCGCTCAGTGTGGTCGCGTTGGCGACCCGCCCGTGGCGACGAAAGGGAGAACACTGATGTCAGTGATCCTGATCATGATCCCAGCGGCAATACTGCTCGCGGGAATTGGCGTTTGGGCGTTCATCGTGGCCGCCAAACGCGGGCAGTTCGACGATCTCGATACCCCCGCAATTCGGGCGGTGTTTGATGACGACGATGTGCCCAGTTCAACAGCAAATGGGGAAATATATGCACAATCGAGTACGGGGAGTGATGCTGGTGATGCCGGTGGTGATGCTCACAGCGTGTGAGCATCGGGCATCGCAGACAGAGCCAAAGGATCGCGAGGACACACGCTGGGTGATGGTCGATATGGAGCACCTCAGCGATACGCAGTCGTCCCAGATCGCCACCGCGATCGAATCACGCGACTTACTGATGGGGAGACTCAAGAGTGCGCTCATGGGTGCGATGCAATCGGGCGGCCCTGTTGCAGCGATTGATTTCTGTCAGGAGCAGGCCCCGGCGATCGCGGGCCTGGTCGCTGCCGAAGAGAGCGTGAAAATCGGGCGGACCTCGCACAAGCTGCGCAATCCGTCCAATGCCGTGCCCTCATGGATGGAGAAGGTCATCGAGGAGCAGGTGGTGGCACCGCATGGGTTCGCTGATGATGCGGGCGAACTCGCGGTCGCGTTCCCAATCACGCTCGAAAGCGGGTGCGTGGTGTGCCACGGCCAGCCCGAGCAGATTGCGCCGGCGGTTCGAGAAGCGATTACAGAGAAGTATCCCGAAGACCAAGCGACGGGCTTCACGCCCGGCGATCTTCGCGGGTGGCTCTGGGTGCAGGTGCCACCGGTTGATTGATCGTCGATGGGAAGTGGAGCGAAGGAGATTCGAACTCCTGACCTCATCATTGCGAACGATGCGCTCTACCAACTGAGCTACCGCCCCATCGGGTCCGTATTGTAGACCCAAATCGCGATTTGTCGCCCGTGAGGACGCGTGCAGGCAAAAAATGAGTACCTCTGCCAGAGACAAATGAGAATCCGTTCTCAATAATAGCACATGACCGAATCGCAGCATCAGCCCGAGTTGCCAGCCGTCGAGATCGAAGGCGTCAGCTATTCCTACCCGCCGGGCGGCGTGGGTGAGCCGGGTGTCGAGGCCCTGCGTGACATCAGCATGCGTGTGGAACCTCACAGCAGATTGGGCATCCTTGGGCCCAACGGCGGCGGGAAGTCGACCCTGATTCAGATCGTGCTGGGCGTGCTCGAACCCACCGCCGGGCGCGTGCGGGTATTCGGGATGAAGCCGGCCCAGGCGCGCCGCGAGGGGCTGATCGGGTACCTGCCCCAGCGCATCGGTGCCGATCTGGACTGGCCGCTGAGCGTCGAGCAGGTGATCGCCATGCCCCGGCGCACGCGCCTGCGTCCCTGGCTATCGCTTGGCAGTGAAGACCACGACGCGATCGACCGGGCCATGCAGTTGCTTGAGGTCGAAGACCTGCGTGATCGGCGCATCGGTTCGCTCTCGGGTGGGCAGCTCCAGCGGGTCATGATCGCCCGGGCCATCAGCACAACCCCCCGCCTGCTCGTGCTCGATGAGCCGATGCTCGGCGTGGACATCAGCGGGCAGCAGCGGTTCGCGTCGCTGATCGACGCGGTCAGCACCGAGCTGGGGCTGACGACGATCGTGGTCACGCATGACATGCGGGCGCTGGTGGCGGTCGCCGATCGCGTGGCGTGCCTGTCGCGGACGCTGCACTTCCACGATGCGCCCGAGGGGCTGACTCCCGCGGTGCTGGCACAGGTCTTCGCCCACGACATCGAGCCCATCCTGGGCGAACTGCACATCGATGCGCACACCGCTTCGGAGTGCGACGACCCAACACACGAACACACCCACACGCACGATTGCGACCACGATCATGGGGGTGCATCATGAGCATGTTTGCCCAAGAGAACCTGCCCGCTCTGATCGCGGCCCTGCTCGTCGCCCTGCTGGGCGCGCCGCTGAGCGTGTTCGTGGTGCTCAAGCGTCTGGCCTTCATCGGTCAGGGCGTGTCGCACGCGGCTTTCGGTGGCGTGGGCGTGGCGATGGTGCTGGGTGTCGCGGGTGCGACGCTGGCCAGCGATCTGCTCCAGATGGGCATTGTGCTGGGCTTCAGTATCTGCGCGGCCTTAGTCATCGCGGCCCTTGGACGCACCCAGAAGGGGCGGATCGACACCGCGATCGGGATCGTGCTCAGCGCCTCGATGGCCCTGGGCTTTGTCCTCTTCACGATCGCCGAGTCCCGCCATGACCACGATGAGCACGGGCACGCCCACGGGGCCCATGCAGACGAGCATCATGTGATCGAGGAGATCCTCTTCGGCAATATCCTCGATGCCCAGTGGTCCAGCGTCTGGGTCACCATGCTGGGCACAGCGCTGATCCTGCTCACCCTGTGGTGGAATCGGCACCGGATCATCTTCTGGAGCTTCGATGAGCCGGTCTGCTCGACCTACGGCGTGCGTTCAAACGCCACGGGCAACCTGCTGCTGGTGCTGCTGGCGATTGCGGTGGTGCTCTCGATGCAGGTGGTAGGGGTCATACTGGCGGCCGCGGTGCTGGTGCTCCCCGGGGCGGCGGCGTTGCACCTGAGCAGTCGCCTCAAGTCGGTGATGCTCTGGTCAATCGGCATCGGGCTGATGGGGACGATCGTCGGCTTTGCGATCGGGACGCAGACAAGCTGGCCCATCGGGCCGAGCATCGTGCTGATGCAGGCGGGCGCGTACTTGCTGGCATTGGGCACGAATACCGGGCTGAGGCGTCTACGATCTGCTTAAGCAGGGCCGAGCCCAGGAGACACCCATGAAAGCCGAGACACTACTGGCCGAGTTCAACCAGATTCGCAAGGACATCCCCGAAGACAAGTCCGATCTGGAGTGGCTCACCCTGCACCACGCGTTCTGCTTCATTTCTTACAAGATGGGCGACTTCCAGAAATACCTCGACGAGGTGGCTGAGAAGGGTGCCTTTGACGAGTTTGAAGACTGAGACGCGGGTTACCGCGACATCGCACGCAGGAAATCGTTGAGCATATCCCACGCTTCTTTTTTGGTGATGGGTTCGCCCGAGCCGTCGGCGATGCGTGCACCCGCGAGCGTCTCGACATGACGCCAGTACCCGAGCATCGTCCGCCACGCCCATCGCAGTGATCTGTTGGGGTCGTAGATGTTGGTGGGTTCGCTGGTGAGCCCATTGAGCTCGACAATCCCCAGGTCCTCACCCCGTCTCAGTGCCTCGTATGAGACGCAGCGGACATCGAACCGCCCGATGTCGAACCCACGCCCGTGCTTGTCCCTGAAGCCATCGGCGATGGCGTCGATACGCTGGCTCAGCTCGGGCGTGATCAGGTCCTGGCCGTCGGTGAACATCGCCCCCTGGGCGTGGTTCCCGAAGTTGCCAAGCGGAACGCGTTCGTCGGCAGCGGGGATCTGGTGCTGCTGTTTGCCCATTCGGCGCACGAACATGTGGGCCTGTGCCCGGTGGCGTGGGTGTTTGAGGATGAGCTGGCGAATCGAGTGCTTCCCATCGCCGACCACTTCGGGGAAGTCCTTCTTATTGATCGCGTAGATGAAGCCCGCGGGGGATGCGGGCTCGGTGATGGTCTGGGCGTGGCGGATCCAGAGGACCCCGACCTCGACCGGGCCCGGGTGGTACCGCTGCAGCACGAACGGGTTGGGCTGGTCGATGCAGTACTGCGCGAGGTCGTCGTGGTCTCCGAGCACCCGCACCCCCTGCCCGCGTGCGCCCTGGTCGGGCTTGGCGATGATGGGGTAGCCGCCCAGCGATGGATTCGAGTCGATGGCTTCAGACGCGAGGGCGGCCCGCTGCTGGGGATCCTCGTGGGGCTCGATCAGGGCGCAGCGGAGGATGCTCGGGTCTTCGGGGAATCGCGCATCGAGCTCGGACTTGCGTTCTTCCTTGAGCCCGCCGTCGTGGGCGTAGCCGGGGTTGACTGCTGTCAGCTGGCGCAGCCCCTTACCAGAGAGGAGTCGTCGCAACGCGGCCCAGAGTGTGGGGAGGTACAGTACCCAGCTCGGGTAGTACTCGTGATTGGTCAGGCGTCGCAGGAAGCCCTTGATGCGTTGTCGACCTTCCCAAGTGACGCCCAAGCGGACGGCGGCCAGGGCCAGTACGGTCAGACCGATCCCCGCGACGAAACCGATCAATCCGAACTGATGGGTGAGCGGGAGCGTCTGGGTGGCACCGATGATCCCGATGGCAAACGCGGGCACGGCAAACAGCAGCGATCGGACCCAGCCGAGGAAGGTCCAGGGACGATCGAGCGTGCGCCCCGGTTCGTTGAGGATGGCGGGTGTGCTCATCCACCACACCCGACCGATGATGATGGCCAGCAGGGCGATGCCAAAGTCGACCGACATCATGGCGACCAGCAGGGTCGTGAAGGCCACGCCCGCGTGCGGGTGAATACGGATCACGACCGTCAGCAGAATCAGCACGATCCACCACGGGGCGTGCTGTTCAAGCAGATCCCCGGCCAGGTGGAGCCAGGCATCGGTGCCGGTGCGGGTGGGGACCGGCGCCAGATCGATCGTGTCGGTTTCCGGAGCCACGCCCGGAATGTCGTGGCGGGCGAAGAAGGGGTTGAGGTAGGACGCGGCCTCGACGCGCTGGTCCTCGATCATGGGGATGAAGTGCATCGCGTCCATCATCACCAGGCGAGAGGTCTTGATCCGCCGATGATGGTCCTCGGCCCCGCGGGCGGGAATGAGGAAGTCACCTCGCCCGTGCATGATCATCGTGGGCGTGTCGATGGTTTCCATGAACGCGCCCAGGTCACGCTGATCAGTATCGTCAAAGAAGCGGAGGAAGGCGTGGCGCTCGCTCATGGGCCCCAGTAGTCCAAAGTGGGGGTAGAAACGCGACGCGTCCACGAGAACAAGACAACCGGCTTTGTATTTGAAGTGCTCGAAGAAATACGAGCCCGTGCCCTCGTTCTCCTGGGCACCCACCGCGGCGAGCATCGTCAGCGAGGCCACACGCTCGGGGTGCTGCTCGATCATGCGCAGGCCGACGGCCCCGCTGTTGGACCAGCCCACGACATGCACGCGTTGTTCGTCGCCCATCGCTTCGAGCAAGCGCCAGAGGATTCGGGCGAATGTGTCGGCGCTGTAGTCCTCGAAGACGCTGCCTCGCGATGGCGGCTCGGCCTGTGAGCCGAACCCCGGCAGGTCGAGGTAGAGGGCCCGTCGCCCGCCCTCGGTGAGCTTGGGGGCAAGCCCCTCGAAGCCGTTGGCCGCGCCGGGTGAGCCGTGGAGCAGCAGGACGGGCGGCAGGGTGGAATCCGGGTCGCCTTCGACAACGACGCGATAAGGCAGCGGGTTGGCGTTGACGGGCAACCCGGTGGTATCAACCTCGTAGGTCGGGGCGTCGTGATTGTCGAGGAAGGCGTTCCCCCAGGCCAGTCGCGCTTCGTCGGCTCTCCGGTCAGAGAGGTTGGAGAAGACCAGCACGATCAGGGTCAGCCCGATGAACCAGACGGGATGCGTGCGAACCAGCCCGCGTTTCACGCGCCGCTGCGGGGTCCCATCGCTCGCTGTCGTTTCAGGCATCGTTGGTTTGGTTGGTCGTCAGGGGCACCAGTTTTCGTTTGCGGATCTCGGCGGTCCCCAACTGGCCGCACGCGGCCATGGTATCACGCCCCTTGGTTCGCCGCCGATTCACGAAGATGCCGTGTGACATCAGCCGCAGCACAAAGGCGTCGACTTGCTCTTGAGTCGGTGCGGGCCAGGGCGAGTCGCGCCGCGGGTTGTAGGGGATGACATTGAGCAGCCCGGTGTGCCCCTTGTGCGTGTCGCGTTCATCGTCGCGTTTGAACGGCTTCATCCACTCGGCCAGCTGGTCGGCGTGCTCGATCTCGGCGTTGACGCCGGGGATGAGCACATACTCGATCATGATCTTGCGTCCGCCTCGGACTTCGCGCAGGTCGATGAGCACCTGCTGCAGTTCGGCCATGTCCCATTTCTTGTTGATGGGCATGAGCTTGGAGCGGATCTCGTCGTTGGGGGCGTTGAGCGAGAGTGCCAGCCCCAGCTTGCCCCAGCCGGGCTGCTGGACCTGCTGCTCGATTTGCCGCAGCCCATCGACCCGGCCGACGGTGCTGATGGTGATGGCGCTCATGGGGATGCTCGCCCCATGGCGATCGGTCAGGCATGCGACGGCCTTGAGGACCTCGTCGAGGTTGTCCATCGGCTCGCCCATGCCCATGAACACGATGTTGTCGATGTGTATGCCCTCTATGAACTTGGCCGACCACCACTGCTGGACGATCTCGTCGGCCCGGAGCGAACGCATCAGCCCCATCTGGGCGGTCTCGCAGAAGTCGCAACCCATCGCACAGCCGACCTGCGAGCTGACACAGAGGGTGTGGGTCTTGCGCCCAGATCGCCCCTGCATGGGGATGATGACCGACTCGATATCGTCGAAGTCGATGCCCTTATCTGCCAGGCGGTGGTTGGGGTTGGGCAGGCGCTGGACGAACTTGATCGTGACTCCCTCGTCGACAAGCTCCTCGTGGCGTTTGACGATCTCGGGGACGACAATTTGGGCAGGGGCGTCGTGGGCCTTGCCGTCGCGGAAGACCGCGTGGTAGGCCGATTTGGCCCGCCCGGGCCCGACCCCCTCCTGCGCACAGACGGCCCTGAACTGCTCCAGGGTCAATCCAAGCGGGGAGATGGGTTCGATCTCGGTCGCGCGCGCCATGGTGAAAAGGATAGCACCCACTGATCTGATCCGTTCAATGCCATGAAACATCGGAGGTTCGGGCGATATGATCCACCTCACCCCATCCACAGCGAAAGGCCCAAGCTCGCATGACCTGGCTCAAGATCAAAGACGCATTCACATCCGACCCCGGGCAGACGATCACCGTCAAGGGCTGGGTCCGCACCAAGCGTGACTCCAAGGCCGACGGCGGGCTGTCGTTCATCGCGGTCCACGACGGGACCTGCTTTGACCCGATCCAGGCCGTCGCTCGCCACGATCTGCCCAACTACGAAGATGTCGCCAAGCTGACGACCGGCTGCTCGGTCGAGATCACCGGCGATCTGGTCGAATCGCAGGGCAAAGGACAGCGCGTTGAGATCCAGGCCAAAGAGGTCAAGGTCGTCGGCTGGGTCGAGGACCCCGACACCTACCCCACGAGTAACAAGCGCCACAGCTTCGAGTACCTGCGTGAGGTCGCCCACCTGCGGACCCGCACCAACACCTTCGGAGCCGTCGCGCGTGTGCGTCACGCCCTGGCCCAGTCGGTGCATCAGTACATGGACGAGCTGGACTACTACTGGGTCCACACGCCCATCATCACCGGCTCAGACTGCGAGGGTGCGGGCGAGATGTTCCGCGTCTCAACGCTCGACTTCTGCAACATCCCCAAGACCGAAGACGGCGGCGTGGACTTCAGCAAGGATTTCTTCGGCAAGGAGTCGCACCTGACCGTGTCGGGCCAGCTCAATGTCGAGACCTACGCGTGCTCGCTCTCGCGGGTGTACACCTTCGGGCCGACCTTCCGGGCGGAGAACTCGAACACGAGCCGACACCTGGCCGAGTTCTGGATGATCGAGCCCGAGATCGCCTTTGCCGATCTGCACGACAACATCGAGCTGGCCTCGGGCATGCTGCGCAAGTGTGCCGCGGATCTGCTCACCCGTCGCGAGGATGACCTGAAGTTCTTCGATCTGCGCATCGAGAAGGGCATCATCGATCGCCTGAAGATGATCGCCGACGCACCCGTCAAGACCATCACCTACACCGACGCGATCAAGATCGTGCAGGAGTCGGGCGAGAAGTTCGATTACGAGGTGAAGTGGGGCAGCGACATGCAGAGCGAGCATGAGCGTTTCCTCACCGAGAAGCACTTCAAGCAGCCGGTCGCGGTGATCAACTATCCCAAGGACATCAAGGCGTTCTACATGCGTCTCAACGATCCCGGGACCGATGGCGCGCCGGGCGACACCGTCGCCGCGGTCGACATCCTGGTTCCCGGTGTCGGCGAACTGGTCGGCGGCTCGCAGCGCGAGGAGCGCCTCGATGTGCTCGATGGTCGCATCGACGAGATGGGGCTCAACAAGGACGACTACTGGTGGTACCGCGACCTGCGGAAGTACGGCACCGTGCCCCACGCGGGCTACGGGCTGGGCTTTGAGCGCCTGATCCAGTTCTGCACGGGCATGCAGAACATCCGCGATGTGATCCCCTTCCCGCGTGCACCGCGTCAGGCGGAGTTCTGATGCGATCTGTCGGTGCGATCCTGCTGGGCCTGTGTGCCGCGTTCGCTTGTGCCAGCGTGCCGCTGCCCAACGATGCACTCGAGGCGCAGCGGGTGCGTCAGGTGGTCGAGACCATGCAGTCGGCGATCGATCGTCAGGACCCTGGCGCGTACATGGCCATGATCGATCCGAGCGACCCGGTCCTCATCACCGAGCATCGCGCGTGGTTCGCCGATCTTGATGTCAGCCCGGTCGATGACCTGCGTGTCGAGCTTGATGCGCAGGCCCAGGTGGTGCTCGACGATGATGGCTCGGTCATCGCGCCGCTGGTCTTCTCGTGGCAGGTGCCCAGCGAGGAGAAGCCGCGCCGATACGAGATGCCGGCCCGGTTCGCGCCAATCGGCAGTACCAAGGGCCAGTGGCATTTCACCGGGCGGGCGTGGGAGATTGCCCTGCTCGATACCCCGGGCGTGCGGATCTACTGCGACGAGGTGCACCACGACATCGCCCAGCTGGCCATGGAGCGCGTGCCCGCGATCCGCGACGCGATCGCACAGGACATGGGCATTGATCCCAACGGCGGTGACCTGCACGAGGTGGTCGTGAAGATCTACCCAAAGATGCGGGAACTGCAGGCCTCGATCTACCCCTCATACACCGCGGGCATCTCGGGCTGGAACGAGCCGGGCGAATCGATCAAGATCCTCGGGCGTGACGAGATGGGGCAGGACCGGCTCGACCCACTGTTGGCCCACGAGATCGGTCATGCGGTGAGTTTCGAGTATGGCCCGGTCATCAACGCGGCTCCATGGTGGTCGCTCGAAGGCGTGGCCGAGGTTGCCGCGGGATTGTTCCGGGATTCGTGGGAACGCAAGAACAAACGCATCGTGCGGCTGGCCGAGACGGACAACCTGCGCCGCTGGGAGCAGCTCGGCGACTTCAAGGGCGAAGCGGTGAGCCACGGGATGCATGTCTACCTGCAGGGCTGGTCGATGATCGATTACATCGATCGGACCTTCGGCAAGGACACCCGCAACGCCTGGTTCACCCGCTTGGGGCATGGCGATACGCTCGATGAGGCATCAACCACAGTGATGGCGATCCCCTTCGAGCAGCTCAGCGATCAGTGGCGCCGGTCTTTGCTCGAACAGGTGTCCGATGATGAAGATCAGGGCGCCTCGGGAAGCTGATAGCGGGCGATGACCCGCGAGGATAGCGGGGGGTGCTCCACGGTCAGACGCAGGCACCGGAAGTCGGCCGGGTCGTGGCCGACCCGATTGAAGACCTGCTCGACCGCGCTGCCGTACTGATCGATCTTGGGGGTATCGACCATCGCGTTCAGGCCGAGGGCGTTGTCTTGCTCGGTTGATCGGATCGAGCGTGTTAGGGCGACTCGTTGTGCACGAGCGGGTCGCCACTCTCGCCGGGCAGCATGACCCGGGTCGGTGCCTGGCTTGGGACCGGGGTCGGGGTTTCGCGAATGAACGCGAGATAGACCCACAGGATCATGGCCAGCAGGGTGGTCCACAACGCGAGGTACCCGATCGAGTCGCGAAGCTGCGCGGGGCGATCTTTGATGGGCTTGTTGATCAGCAGCACGAGCTTGGCGGCAAACGGGCCGCCTTGCACTCTGGCGAGCGTGTATGCACGCATTGCATGCGTCACAATAAAACGCTGCGCTGTTGCCCAGATCGACAGGACCTCGTCGTCGGCATCCTGGCCCAGCGGCTTGGGGGTGACGGGTTTGGGTGTCTCGCGTTCGGCCACGCGCTGGTGTGACTGGGCCTCTTGGGCACGGGCTTTGGCTGCGCTCTCAGCATCGATCGCGACGGGTTCGGGTTGGGGCTCAGGATCGGATGTGGACGCGTTCGGTTCCGGTTCCGATTGTCGTTCTTCCGCTGCGTGTGTCGACGCTGTCGGGGTGGGCAGGGGCGTCTCGGTTGGTGGCGCGTCATCCTCGGCCGTCGATGCTTCGAGTCCGATGTCGCTGATGCCCAACTGGTCAAGGAGGGATGTCGCGTCGCTCTGCTCAAGCGAATCAGTGCTGATCGTGTCGCCGTCTGGACTCTCGAAGTCCCCCATCAGGAGTGCATCATCGATGCCTGCCAGTGTGGTGTCGAGGTCGGTGATCGAGCCGATCGCATCGTCTGCTTCTGTCTGGTCCTGCTCGGTCTGTTCGTCCTGTTCGGGATGCGGCTCTGCGGTCTCGTCTGTGGCCGCGTTGTCATCGTCGGCTGCGGGCTCGTCTTGCGTCTGATCTGTCTTTGGGGTTGGCTCTTGGGCTGTCTCTTGAGTTGCCTCTTGAGCTGCCTCTTGGGTTGGCTCTTGGATTGGCTGGGGAGTTGGCTCTTGGATATCTGCCGAGGGTTGTTCGCTCGCGGGGGCGCTGTTGGTCAGCTCGTCGGCGATGTCGTTGATCAGCGAATCGGTGTCGGACTCGTCGCGGTCCTCAGGCGTGGACTGCGCTTCGGTTGATTCTGGCTGGGCGTCGGGTGTAGGGGCAGGACTCTGCGATTGGGCCACATCGGCTGCCACCTCGCTGGACACTTCCGGCACGGGCGCGACCGGGGTGTCTTCGAGCGCATCGAGGGCGGCATCGATGACCTCGTCGCTGAGTGTTGTGTTGCTTGCCGGTTCGGTGTCGGTTTCGGCTTCGGGAGTCGGTTCGGGATTCGCCTTGGCGGCGGCATCGACCAGGTCGTCGATCGCGTCCTCGATCAACGACTGCGCGCTCTGTTCGACCGCTTCGAGTGACTCGAGTGTTTGCTGTGCATCTTCCGATTCGCCGATGCTCTCAGGCGCATCGGGCACAGGCGCGGGCTCGTCGCCATCGGCGCGCGGAGTATCGATTTCGTCGAGCAGATGGTCGATCGAATCTTCCAGCTCCCGCGTCTGGTCATCGTGTTTGGGATCTTCGGTGCTCAATGCAACGCGATCATCGGGAGTTTTGGCTCTGTTCTCAAGGCAGATAGGTGGTTTTGTGCGGATCAGTGCGCCGGATCACCATCCCGCGCGGGCATATCCTTGCCCATGCCCGGCAGCGAAGCGATCGCCCATTGTGTCTTGTTCTCGGACCTTGCCCAGTGCCAGGCGGGGCAACGCATCGAAATCGATGGCGATGAGGCCCACCACGCGGTCCGGGTCAAACGAGTTCGCCCGGGCGAGCGCCTGCTCCTGCTTGACGGTGCGGGGCACCACGCGACGGGGGTGCTCGAATCAGTCGGCGGATCGCGATCTAAACCCGTGCTTGTTCTTGACTTAGGCCCTGTGGAGAGCGATGGGGCGATTGAGCCGATGGTCGAGATTTGGGCTGCGCTGCCCAAAGGTGATCGGCTCGATCGCATGATCGACCAGCTCACCCAGCTCGGTGTGAGCCGATATCGCCCGCTCCTATGCGATCGATCGCAGCGAAAACCCGATTCGCTTCGTCCTGAGAAACTGGCCCGTATCGCCGACGAGGCGATGAAGCAGTGTCGGCGCCCGTGGCGGCTTGAGATCGGTGAACCGATCGCGTTCCTCGACGCACTGGGGGACCCGGACGCGATGATCGCCGATGCGACAGGCGGTCCTTGGGACGCTGGATCGGCTTGCGGGGCCAGAACCGTGCTTCTTGTTGGCCCTGAGGGGGGCTGGAGCAATACAGAGCGGGGTTTGTTCGTTGAAGCGGGGGTGCCTGTCCATTGTTTCGGGCGCTTTGTGTTGCGCATCGAAGCCGCGGCCGCCGCTGCTGCCGCTATCGTGATGGGTGTATCGTCTTCATAGCCGGAAAAGTATTTATTGAGAGATGAGCCATGATCAACAAGTTCGCCTTTGCTGCAACGATCGTTTCGACCCTGGTTTCGCTGGCACACGCGGGGCCGATCAGTGGTGAGCACCAACGCAAGGCGGATCTGGTGGCGCATCGGGCCATGCAGTACCTTGAGTCCCGCCAGAATCCCATCACCCTTGGGTTTGATGACGATCCCGAGGTGCAGACGCTCCCGGCGATCACCGGGCTGGTGATCAACGGCTTCATGCTCGATCCGGGCGTCGATGAGCGTCATCCGGTAGTGGCGACCGCGACCCGGTACATCCTCAAGCATCAGCAGCCCGACGGCGGCTTCTACAAGGACATGCTCCCGACATACAACACCGCGATCTGCCTCTCAGCGCTCTCGATGGTCAACCGACCCGAGGCGCTCGAGGCGATGCTCAAGGGGCAGTCGTACCTCAAGACCCTGCAATACGGCGATTTCAACAACGCCAACCCCAACGATCCGGGCTTCGACGATGCGATCGGTATCAATCACCCGTACTACGGCGGCGTGGGGTATGGCAAGCACGGGCGCCCGGACCTGTCGAACCTGAGCTTCTTCATGCAAGCGCTGCACGATACGGGGGTTTCGACGAATGACGCGGCATACCAGCGGGCGTTGGTGTTCCTCTCGCGTGTTCAGATGAGCGACGAGATCAACGAGATGCCCTATGCCGACGACTCGGAGCAGGGTGGGTTCATCTACGCGACGGTGCCCAATATCGAATCGGTCGACGGCGAGGCCGGGCAATCGCAGGCGGGGACCACCATCGAGACGACCGAGGCGGGCACCGAGATCGTGCGGCTGCGTGCGTACGGCTCGATGACCTATGCCGGCTTCAAGTCGCTGTTGTTTGCCAATCTGGACCCGGACGATGCACGCCTCACCGAAGCGATGGAGTGGATCGAGCAGAACTACACCATCGAAGAGAACCCGGGGCTGGGCATGCAGGGGTACTACTACTACCTGTGCACCATGGCTCGGGCGCTCGATGAGGCCGGGATCGATGAGATCAACGGGCACAACTGGCGTGAGGAGATGATCGACAAGCTCCACGAGCTGCAGTTCGTCAGTGGCGCTTTCAAGGTCTTCGAATCGCGCTGGATGGAGAACAACGACATCCTCATCGCCGCCTATGCGTTGATCGCCATTGAGCACGCCAAGAACTGATCAGGCACCATCCGGCACAAGCAGCACGACGCAATGGACCTCGATGGCCTCGTTGCGACCGAGGGCATCGACCCCTTCGTGGGTTTTGCCCTTGATGTTGACCTGATCCTCAGCAACCCCGAGCCCCGCGGCGAGGTTGGCGCGCATCAAGTCCTTGTGCGGGCTGAGCTTGGGGCGTTCGCAGATGATGGTCGCGTCCAGATTCCCGATCGTGAACCCGGCATCTCGGACGCGCTGCATCGCCGCTTCGAGGAATACGACCGAGTTCTGTGATTCGTTCCTGGGATCGTTGTCGGGGAAGAGCTGCCCGATATCGGGGGCCCCGATGGCCCCGAGCAGGGCGTCGGTGACGGCGTGGAGCAGGGCATCGCCGTCTGAATGGGCGATCGGGCCGCGATCGTGCTGGATCTCGACCCCGCCGAGCATGAGCGGGCGACCCGGCTGACCATCGCCGTTGGGCTCGAGGCGGTGCAGGTCGTAGCCGTGTCCGATGCGGTTGTGGGGGGGCATGGTTGTTTGATCTCGTGCTGGAATTGATCTGAACCGAGTTTCGTGCGAGTCCGTACCCAATTATACCGATAGAAACCAGAGAGCCCGGATCGTCTGTGATGATCGCGATCGGGCAGGCCACGCTATACTGCAGCAGGGCATGAGGCCCCGCCGGAGAGAAACGAATGACGAGCACCGCGAACCGTTGCACGCTGATAGCCCTGACCCTGCTGAGCACACTCGCCCTGAGCGGGTGCATCAAGCAACTTGTATCGAACGAGCCGGGCGGGAACATGCGTTCGACCGACTCGTTCACCTACATCTCGACCCCGTTCGAGCCCCTGACGGTGACGCTGTACGATTTCCGTGACAGCGAGCCGCTGTGGACGGTCGATGTGCCGATCGGGTCCAAGGTGACGGTGCGGTTCCTCGAGAACCAGGCCAAAGAGGGCACGACCCGTCGCCCCGACATCATGCAGTGGGCGATCTACGACAAGGACAAGCGCCGGACCGACCTGGAGAACAAGATGGCGGTCCCGGGCTCCGATGCCCGCATGCTCAAGGTTTCGATCCGCGATGGCGTTGAGTACCCCGACGAGGAGATCGAGCCGGTCGAGTTCGAGGACCCGAGCCGCGAGTGGGTTCCGGTCGAGCCGCGTCGCTTCCGAGGCGTGCCGCTGGACCAGAACGCGCGTCAGGGCAGCTACATCTCGGACGACTGAGCACATTCTGGATAGATTAAAGAAACGACACCCGAGCGCTACGCTCGGGTGTCGTTTTCATTGTGATTACTAGAACTCTGGGTGCGCTCACATCATACGAAAAGCTCAGTTGCAGCTCGAGCTGTAGAGCTGGAGGAAGAGCGATACATCGAAGAAGTTGAACTGCCCATCCAGGTTGAGATCAGGCTCAATCACGATGAATCCGCTGACGTCGAAGAAATCAAGCACACCGTTGTAATCGAAATCGATCGCGCAGGTGTTTTCGAGCACATACGTCTGCCCTACCCCATTGAAGCCTTCCGCGCCCACTGCGACACGATCATCGTCGAAGACGCTGATACTCGAACCGAACCGCACCTCACTCAGATCTCCGCTCAGCCCCTCGGGTGTGATCTTCTGCATAAGCTGCTGCGTTTCGATACTGAACACATAAACCGCACCCGCGTTCTGACCGGCGTCATCATCTCCCGGAGCACCGACGAAGATAAAGTTGTCATTGATCGCGAGCGCATGCCCGAAGCGGTCATCAGGATCAAGCTCAGACGGAGCCAGCGTTACCGGAACGCTCTGGCCATCGATCTCATCCCAGAAATACGCAGCCCCAGCGTTGTCGCTGGAGAAAGAATCGCCCGGTGCACCAATCACAGTCCCAAATCGATCGCCCTGCGCGATGCTCGCACCAAAATGGGCATGATTGGTGCGGATTGGAGCGGTGAGACGAGTGATCAGTTGCCCGCTCGGGTCGTACAGATACGCCGCGCCTCGCGTCGAGAGCAGGTTCGGCATCGGCGAGCCGTCCGGAATCCCTGGGGCGCCGATGAGAAAACGATAACGATTCGAAGAGATCGAAGCGCCGAAAGAAAAATCAAACGTATTTTGCGGCTCCAGCACCATGCTGTGCGTGACATCGTCAGGGGTCTGCGTGTAGTAATGGGCCTCGCCTTTGGGGTAGCCGTTGTCGTCCGAAACCGCGGGTGAGCCGACCACGACCGCTACTTCAAAGACGCCAATCGCCGAGCCAAACTCGTCACCTGCCTGCCCGTTTGGGGCAGTTAAAGTGTACATAAAGCTGGTGTCGTAATCGAAGAAGTAAACACGCCCCTGATCGCCGTTGGGGCCCTCATCGCCAGGGGCACCAACAACGACACTCAGCCGGTTGCCGTCGCCATAGCTCCAATCACGCACGGCCAACGCCGCACCAAACCGATCGCCCGAATCAATGTCCGGATGCGAGAGCTGAAGCGGCGCGCTCATCGGCGCATCCATATCGTACCCGTACACCGTACCGGCAGCGGTCCCGAGTGCGTTTGTGCCGGGCGCACCAAAATAGACGCGATCGCCGAACATCCCAGATGATGCGCCAAGCCCGGAAAAGTCCGCAGCCACCGGTAGCGTGAAGGGGAGCGGCTCAAACCAGGCCTGCGCATTGGCCGTTGAGTTGAGGGATACACTCGCGAGTGTGAGGATCGGTAACATTCTTTGATATCGCATCATGGTGCTCCTTGGGTATGCATACGAACGAAATAGACTGATCTACTATCAATGTACCACACAGCCACACATATTCAAGCAGCATCCCCGAGCTTCCAGAATAGCGAAGCTCGAAGCCTGCCAGAAACGCGTGGTGATCTCAACTGCACGGTTCCACGAGCACATGAATGCTAAGATTCACCTGTCCTACCCGCAGGAGATACCCATGACGACCCAGACCAGCTCGATCGATCTTTCCCGCCGCGTCAGCGAACTCAAGCCCTCGATCACCGTGGCGCTCAACAACCGCGCCAAGGCGATGAAGGCCAGCGGGGTCGATGTGCTGGGCTTCGCCGCTGGCGAGCCCGATTTCGATACGCCCCAGCCCATCAAAGACGCGGCCATCAAGGCCATGCTCGCGGGTGAGACCAAATACACCCCCACGCTGGGCGATATGAAGACCCGTCAGTGCATCGCCGACAAGCTGACCAATGAGAACAACATCCCCGGGCTCACGGGCGAGCATGTGGCCATCGGCGCCGGCGGCAAGCATGTGCTCTACAACGCGATGCAGTGCCTCTTTGACCCGCCCGCGTTCGGCGAGGACCCGTGGGAGATGATCCTGCCCACGCCCGCGTGGGTGTCGTATCGCCCGATCTGCGAGCTGGCCGGCGGGGTCGTGCGTGAGGTCGTTGCGGGTCCCGATACCGACTTCCGTATCAGCCCCGCGCAGCTGCAAGACGCGATCACTCCTCGCTCTCGCCTGCTGATCCTCAACTCCCCCTCCAACCCGTGCGGCACCATGTACAGCGAGCAGGACCTGCGGGACCTGGCAAAGGTGATCCGCGAGGGCATCGAGCGGGCACCGCAGCTGGTGGTTCTCACCGATGAGATCTACGAGAAGATCATCTACGGCGAGCACCAGCACTTCTCGATCGGGTCGATCCCCGAGATCGCCGAGCGGGTCATCACGATCAACGGCATGTCCAAGGCCTACGCCATGACCGGCTGGCGCATCGGCTACGCCGCCATGCCCGGCGACTTCGGCAAGGAACTCATCAAGGGCATGGGCAAGCTGCAGGGGCAGATGACGACCAACATCACGAGCTTCAACTATGCCGCCATCCGCGAGGCGCTGACCAACCCGGCCGTCGCTGAAGAGGTTGAGTCGATGCGTCAGGCCTTCGCCAAGCGTGCGGGGCTGATCATGAGCCGACTGAGCGAGATCCCCGGCGTGAGCTGCCCAACGCCCACGGGCGCGTTCTATGTCTTCCCCGATGTCTCCGGGCTGTTTGGCAAGACCAGCGCCAAGGGCACGAAGATCACCAGCGCAACGACCTTGTGCGAAGCCATGCTCGACGAGGCCCACATCGCCTTCGTCCCCGGCGAAGACTTCGGCGGCATCGCCGGCAACCACCTGCGGATCTCCTTCGCGTGCAGCGAGGAGCAGATCAACGCAGGGATAGATCGGTTTAAGGGGTTTGTTGAGGGGTTGAGCTAAAGACGCGGCTGCGCAGCCCAAAACAGGTTTGCGAATTCATCGTATGGACCTCTCGGTGCATTTAATTTTTTGTGGATGTCTAGGCGGCACCACATGTTGAATGCCGTCCAATTCATGTTCCAAGATTTATTCTTGGCACCTGGTCTGAAGATCGTTTGGTGCACATAAACAAAGCCGATGGATCTCTGACCTATCCAATTGTTGATATTTTTTAAGTGGGAAGACATGATGTGGTCAATGTGCTTTTTGTGTGCATTAGCAATCATTTCTTCTGTTGCTGGTACTTTGATTTGCTCGTGCTTCGGATTAAAAGCGTGGGTAACATCAAGTACAATCACCCCGCCGCGGCCGCTCTTGGAAATTTGGCCTGCTGCCTTCCGGACATGATTCTCTAAACCCTTGACTGTTTTGCATCGTTTGACTTCGAGAGCAAGTCGGAATGCCGGTGTTGAGATTAGCCAGTCTGGTTCACCAGTGTCTCCGGGAATTGGGTTCATTCCGGATCGCTTGCAAATCGCCCCAACAAAGAGTTCGGCCTGTGTGTCATATCCTTGTGTATGTTTGTTTGGGATGTTTGGTAAGGGGTCGCCAGTCAAGATGTCTTGAAATTTGTTCCGGAGCGTGTTTGAATAGAGGTCTGATCCAAAAGCATCGATGATGAATGAGAGTTCGTGAAGGTCCTTGAGAGATTGGCGTATGAGTGGGAACCTTTTTTCATCTGGAAGTATGATGTCGTTGGTCCCGCTAGATATTGCGTCAAATAATCGAGCAAATCGCCCTGTGGGGCTAAAGCGGAAATCAGATTCTTGCAGCCAATTTTTGCAATCAGTTGCTCTCTTTAAAAGAGAGGTTCTGGATATGTCGCTCTTGCAAATCAGAACTGGTCTATCTTTTTTGATGATGTTTTCCATTGCAGATGCATTATACAAGCATGTGCATGCCCTGCTTCGCTCTGAGGCGGACAAGCGGTGCGTCGAAGACCGGCTTGGGCGTGCTTCATCCCAGAGGCTGTCGGCTACAAGCTCATACCACAATCGGATACATCAAGTCATCCAAGGGCACGACTGCGCCGCTGCGCGGCGAGTCGTGGCACCTTGAAATGGGAGCCGTTGGTGGGTAGGCGGGGACTGCCGTGGTAATTGTTCCTGCTTCATCCGCCTGCAGCGGAGTGAAGCAGGGCACCCAACCCTCTTTCTCTTCTCTTCGCCGGGTGCCTTCCTTTCTCATCCATTCGTGCCCTCCTTCGACTCGACGAGCGAAGGAGGAGAAAGTGCAACCACGCTCATTCCTCAATGTTCTCTCAAAACGAACGCACAAGCACCACCCCCTCCTTCGTCCTCCGGATCGAAGGAGGGCACAGGCCTCCCAGCCACTCTTCTCTGCGTCCTCTGCGTGACCTTTGCGCCCTCTGCGTTCAGCCCCTCTTCGAGCCCTTCGCGATCTTCGCGTTCAACGCCGCCTCCCACGCCTCGCTGCACGATCACCTGCAACAGCGAAGAGTAATCCGCGTATCGATCCTGTGGAGGTCACGCGATGTCATCCCCGTCGGCATCAACTCAGAATGAACGCGAGCCCATGCCGCAGATCGGGTTGCTCGAACACGAACGACGCTATCTGCTTCGCAGCTTTCAGATCCTCGTTGTCGTCATGCTGTTGCTCAACCTCGGGGGCTGTCGGTGGTTCATCGGCTTGCAGAAGCAGCAGGGCAAGAGCAGCCTGGTTCGCAATCTGTACCCGCCGCGAACAAGTGCGGGTTGGCCCTCGATGACACCGAGTTTATTGGCATGGCCGAAGCCCGAGAAGAAGGCGTACTTCGGCGGTGCCGTGATGTTTGTTCGTTCGGTCTATGCGACCGCGTGGGACGATGCGGGCACGCACTACAGCATGGAGGTGATCGGGTGCGGGATGCCGCTCAATAGTTATGAGATACGAACGATCCGAGTTGTGCAGCGTGATGGGACGGTGCGCTTTGCTGAGCCACCGATCGGCACAGCGCCCCGCATACGGCTTGCGCCATTGGGTGTGCTTGGCAACACGCTCATCCATACTTCAGCAGCGTGGTTGATGATCGGCGTGCTCCCGATCGTGCCTTCGCTGATCGGGCGATCGACCAAGGCGAGTCGATGGGCTGAACTGCATCTGTGTCAGGGCTGTGGCTACGACATACAGGACTTGCCCATCTGCCCCGAATGCGGTCGGCCGCATCATGAATGAGTTTCGTAAGGCCTCCGAACGGCAAGAAATACAGAAACAGTTCCAAGTCCGTGCGTGGTTTTCAGGCGAAAAATGAGGTGCTAAGGGGAAAAATCATCGATATGTTCCGCTTTTGATCGAAATAATCTTGAGTTGACATGGCGTAACAGTTACGCTGTGGCACTGTCTCTTTGCAGAAGCCACACCAACTGCTGTCGATCCGTACAGCATCAAAAGAAGAAGAGGAAACACATGAAGACCACGACCACAATCGCCATCCTCGCTGCCGCCGCTGCAGCGTCATTCGCATCAGCTGACATCATCAATGCCGGCTTCGAAGCAGGCACCGGTGCAGACGCTGACAACTGGGCCGAGATCTTCGGCGGCCCCTCGGGCTCGGTTGAGCGCAGCATGGCCAACCCGAACTCGGGCGACTACAGCGCCTACATGTCATTCGATCACATCACCAATGTCGCCGTGGGCGGGGCGTACTTCATCGAGCAGAACCAGCCCGTCGGCAGCATCACCGCTGAGACGGACTACAACCTCTCGTTCTACGCCATGGTCGACTCGACCGACTTCGTTGGCATGGACACCTTCGTCCAGATCCTCTGGCTCGACCAGGACGGCAGCGACGGCGGCGGCGTCCGCGGCGAATCGCTGACCTCGCTCATCGGGCTTGGCATCAACGACGGCTACCAGCAGTTCTCGATCGATCTCACATCGGCAGCAGGTGCGGACTCCTTCCTCCTGCGTTTCCAGCTCTCGGCTGGTGCAGTCGACGGCATCGCCAACGGCGTCTATGTCGATGATGTCGCGCTGACCCCCGCACCGGGCTCAGTTGCACTGCTCGGGCTCGGTGGGCTCATGGCAACCCGTCGTCGCCGCTGAATATTGACGAGTCACCACACTCGTTGAACGACAGCTCCGCACGGTCAGGCATCCGCCTGGCCGTGTTTTTTCATGCAACTCCTTTGCAGTTCGCTTGATGCAACGCCCGCAAGTTGCCGATAAGACAGCATGGACCTTGCACAGACCACCCTTCGACTCGTCGGCGACATCGAACTCAAGCGCTGCCCGCAGTGCCATGGTCAGGGGCATGTGGCGTGCCCGATGACGGTCGCGGTGCGAACGCTCGGCTTCAATGCCGTGCCCTCCCTCCAGCCCAGCACGGGCCACCCGATCCCGTGTCCCTGCTGTCAGGGCAAGAAAGTCGTCCCGAACGCCTGATCGCCACGATCGGCATACCCTTAACGCATGCCCACAAGCACGCAAAGGGAGCCCGTCGAGGTGAAGATCCCCGATCAGGACGAAACCAGATTCATCGCCCGTGTCTTCGAGCACGAAGCGGCCGCGATCTCCAAGCTCGCGGCTGGTGTCGATGAACGCTATACCCAGGCCATCGATCTGATTGTCAAGACCGCCGACGCGGGCGGGACGGTCATCGTCTCGGGGCTTGGCAAGAGCGGACATATCGGTGCCAAGATTTCCGCGACCATGGCCTCGCTGGGTATCACCAGCCATGCCGTGCACCCGACCGAGGCGGCGCACGGCGATCTGGGGCGTTTTCGCAAGAGTGACCTGGCGATCTGTCTGAGCCACTCGGGCGAGACCGAAGAGCTGGTCGCACTCGCATCGATCCTGCGTCAGGACAAGCTGCCCATCATCGCCATCACCCGTGGCCCCAAAGAGGGCAAGGTCAGCTCGCTGCAACGCCTGGCCGATGTGACGCTCGAAGTGGGGGTCACCGATGAGGCGGGCGACGGCGATTTTCTCGCACCCACGACCTCGACGACCGCGGCCCTGGCGATTGGTGATGCCCTGGCCCTGGCCGTGGCGCGGAGGCGGGCGTTTACCAACGAAGACTTCCACGCCCGTCACCCGGGCGGGACGCTGGGCTCGCTGCTCAAGCCCGTGAGCGAGCTGATCCGATTTGTTGCGGGCAAGAACCTGCCGATCGCGACCGAGGGCGACACGGTCGCCGACGCGTTGCGGGAGGCATCCAAGGTGGTGCGTCGCCCGGGCGCGTTGCTCGTTGTGGATTCGACGGGCAAGCTCGCGGGGATCTTCACGGACTCGGACCTGCGCCGGTTGATCCTGCGTGACCCGGGCGAGCTGCAGAAGCCGATCGCGGAAGTGATGACCCGCGATCCCAAGGCGCTCTCGATCGAGGCGTTGACACGCGATGCCGTCGCGTTGTTCCGTGAGTACCGAGCCGACGAACTCCCGGTTGTCGATGACCAGCACAAGCCGGTCGGTCTGCTCGATGTGCAGGACCTGATCGCGATGAAGCTCGTCGAGGATGACGCGTGAGCGGTCAGACCAATCAACCCGCCCCGCGAACCTTCAGCGATCCGGCCTCGATCGAGCTGCTCGTGCTCGATGTCGATGGCGTGATGACCGACGGCTCGATCAACATCGACGACGACGGGCGCGAGACCAAACGCTTTCATGTCCGCGATGGCTTTGCGATGAAGCTCTGGCTCACCAAGGGCTATCGGCTGGCGATCATTACCGGGCGGTCGGGCGAGGCGCTCAAGCATCGCCTGCGTTCGCTCGGGTTGCCCGATGAGATGGTGATTCAGGGCAGCAGGGATAAGTCGGCGGCTCTGGATGTGATCCTTGAGCGGACCGGCATCGATGTGGCCCGGGCGGCTCATATGGGCGACGACTGGCCCGATCTGCCCGCGATCGAGCGGGTGGGCTTCCCGATCTGCCCTGCGAATGCCGAGCCCGAGGTGATCGAGCGATGCGCGCTCGTGACCAAGCGGGACGGTGGCCAGGGCGCGGTCCGTGAGGCGATCGCCCAGCTGCTGATCGCCAAGGGCGAATACGCCCCCCAATAACACTGGCCCCATTTGGACGGCTTCGGTCTGTGCCGATTGGGGCAGCTGCGCCGTCATCGCGTAAAACCGACCCAGTCTGGGTGTTGCATGCGCGGCAATCGAAATGCACGCTCTGAATGCGGGATGAACTCGCGATCACCACACTCTTGGGGCACCGCATGCATCGATCAAACATCATTTCCATGGCATTCAGCATCGCAGCCGCGGGTTCGTTTGCCAGCGCCGGGATTGTTCAGGTTTCGGAGTTCGACTCTCCTGAGATGGAAGGCTTTCAGGGCTTGGCCATCTCCACCTTTGACTCAGGGACCGTTGAGGTGTTCGGGGGGATGGCGGAGATGTACAACACCGACGGCTCGTGGGTGCACACCACCGGCGGGTGGTCGTATAAGCAATATGTTTCGGCATACGAGGGTGACCGCCTGATGGGTACGAGCAGGGGTGGTGTCGCCTACCAGTTTAACTCCGCCCAGCAATCCTTTGGCGGGTACTTCTCGTCCATCAGCGATGCTGACGACGGGGAGATCCGGTTCTATGCCGCGGACCAACTCGTCGGCGTCGATGACCTGATCGCGCCGACCGACACGCAATGGGCTTGGAATGGCTGGAGCAGCGATGTGGCTTTCGACCGTGTGGAGATCCGGTCGAACGATGCCAACTCAGGCTTCCTGATGCACGACGCGGTTCGTGTCCTGGCCACGCAGATCCCCGCGCCGGGTGGCGGCGGGTTGCTCATGGGGAGTCTGCTCGTCTTCGCGCGGCGCAGGCGATAACGATTCTTGGTACTCATGTGTTGCGAAGGATCAGCCCGCGTTCAGCGGGCTGATCCGATTGTGTCGCATCGTTTATTTTTTGGGAATCCCAAGCGGGGCGCGTTTGGGCTCGCCGTCGCGCCGTGGGTAGACACGCGGCGTGCGTCGCAGCTTCTCAATGACGACGACTTTGCCCGTGGGGGTTTCAACGGTCCCGGCGTGAGCCGCGTGCAGCAGGTGGAGGGCCTGCTTGGCCTGCGCGAGTTCTTCGTCGGCGCGTTGCCCTTTGGTCATGAGCACCAGGCCCCCAACTTTGACAAGCGGGACGGTCAGCTCGGAGAGCATCGCGATCTGTCCCACGCCTCGGGCCATGGCGATGTCGTACTGCTCGCGGTGTGCGTCGTCGCGACCGGTGGCGGTCTTGAGCCCGCGGTCTTGTCCCAGTGTCTCGGCTCGTGCGCACACCACGCGGACATTTGACAGCCCGAGCGATTTGGCTGCCAGTTCGAGGTAGTCGCACTTCTTCTTGGTCGCGTCCATGAGCGTGAACTGAAGCTGGGGCATCGCGATCGCGAGCGGGAGCCCGGGGAGCCCGCCGCCGCTGCCGATATCGATGATCTGTGCGCCGGGTTCGAGCTCGCTCAGGAGTGGGATCAGCGTGAGCGAGTCGAAGATGTGCCTGTCCCACGCCTCGCCCGCATCGCGCACCGCGGTGAGGTTCATGCGGGTATTGGCGTGCAGCAGCATGGCCAAGAAGCGACCGAGCTGGGCGATCTCGTTGTCCTCAAGCACGATGCCCTGATCGGCGCAGCGCTGGGCCCATGTGTCCGGTGGGCTGACGGGTTCGACCTGATCCAAGGCCAGGTCAAGCGTGCCTCGATCAGCGGGTGAATGCTCTGCCGGAGAACCCGACCTGTTTCCCGTAGGGTCGGCTGGGTTTGAGTGGGTGTGGTTGGTCATCATCATCAGCGTATTCAAACGAGCTGCGGTAGGGGGGCTTGGGGCGATGAAATGCGACATTCATCAGTAATCCCGTCATGATCCAGCAGGTAATGAGCGAGGAGCCCCCAGCGCTGAGGAAGGGCAGGGTGATGCCGATGATGGGCAGGATGCCGATATTCATCCCCACATTGATGATCACCTGCGTCGCGATGAACGCAGGCAGCCCCACGGCGATCAGACGCCCCATCGGTTCTCGGCAGCTGGCGGCCACGATCAACGCCCCGATCACCCAGAGCGCGTAGAGCCCCAGCATCGCCATCCCGCCCAGGAGTCCAAAGCGTGCGACGACGACCGCGAAAATCATGTCGTTCTCCCGCTCGGGCAGGGCGTTGTAGCGGACCAATGCCCGGGCGGTTGGTTCGGGCGTGCCCGTGACCTGCCCGGCGGCGATGAGCATCTGGGCCCGCGATGACTGGAAGTTGATGTCGAAGTTGGTCGATTCGTCGCCCTGGAACTGCTTGACGATTGCCTCGATGCGGGCCTTCTGGTGCGGGCGCATGAAGGGGTAGGCGATCGGGGCGCTCATCGCGGCACAAAGGACGATGAGCGTCAGGTGGCGCAGGCGGGCGCCGGCGGCGATGAGCATGGCAAAGAGCGCCGGGACGAATAGCGAGGCGGTGCCCAGGTCGGGCTGGACGGTGATGAGGCCCACCGGGATCATGGCGATGATCCCGGGCACGACCAGCCCACGCAGCTTGCGGTGCTGCGTTCGAAAGCGGAGGTACTGTGCGACGCCCAGCACGAATGCGATCTTGGTGATCTCGCTGGGCTGGAAGTCGGTCACGCCCAGGTTGATCCACGAGCGGGCACCGTTGCGGGGGGTGACGATGCTCGAGGGGATGCCCGGCACAAGCAGGAACACGAGCAATGCGATGCAGATGACGAAGTAGAGCCAGGCGAAGGCGCTGACGAGCTTGTAGTGGGGGAGCATGATCACCAGGCAGGCAAGGATGCCCATGATCATGAAGATGAACTGCTTGATGGCGGTCGTCGAGAGCTGCCCCAGCGTGGGGTCGAGGTTCTCGTTGAGGCCCATGTCGATCGCGTAGATGCCCAGCAGCGAGAGCAGCAGCGAGGCGACCACCGTCACCCAGCCCCAGTTCACCGGGCGCAGCACCCGCGAGATGGGCTCGGGGTTGCGCCCGCCGCCTTTGATCAGGCGCATGATCGGGTTGATCTCGCCCGCCCTGCTCATGCGTCGGGCTCCATTGATCCCTGTGGCTCGTGATTGGGGAGGTAGCCCTCGTCGATGAGGGCGTGGATGATCTGGTTGTTGATGGGCCCGGAGACCCGCCCGCCGGACCCGGCGTATTCAACGATGACCGCGATGGCGTACTTGGGGCTCTCGCCCTCGGGGGCGACGAGCGTGACATACCACGAGTGGTCGCCCATGCGGACCACGCGGGGCTCCGCGGGCCCGTTTTCCTCTTCGGTCTCGTCGGGATCAAAGACCAGCGCCGGCGCGGTCGCGGTGCCCGTCTTGCCCCAGACCCGGATGCCCGGCGCGTTGAAAATCGGGACCGCTTCGGTGCCCATGGATTCGTATCTGATCGCTCGCCCGGTCCCGAACTGCACATTGCTCACGACCTGATGGAGCCCCTCGAGGGATTCATTGACGACCCATGAGGGGATGGCGATGTCCCGGACTTCCGGTGCGCGACCGTCACGCACGATGGTGGGCGAGATCGCGATGCCCGCGCGGGCGAGCGTGGCCATCGCGTCGGCGGCATGCAGCGGCGTCCAGGTGATGGGGCCCTGCCCGATGCCCATGAGCGTGGCCTCGTCGAGGTTGATGTCGCTGCCATCGTTGGGGCCACCGAACGGGCCGATCGATCCGGGCCATTCGCTGCCCACGCCGAGGTTGTAGGGGGCCGCGACATGGAAATCGCGGTAGGCCTGGGCGATGCGTTCGGGACCGAGGCGACGCCCGAGGGTGAAGAAGAAGACATTGCTCGAGACCATGAGCGCGTCGACGCCGTCGGGATGACGCCCGAGCTGCATGAAATGGGTCACCCCTGGGTTCTGCTTGAAGATCCACGACCTGAACTTGTCGGGCTGGTTGGGCAGCAGGTGCCCCGTGGCCTCGATGCGCTCGCCCGGTTTGTAGACGCCCCGTTTAGCGGCTTCGGTGAGGATGAACGCCTTGGCGACCGAACCGGGCGGGTAGGGCTTGGCGATGGCCTTGTTGACCCACGGCGCATGAATCAGGTTGTAGAGGCGTTGCTCCATGTCGTTGGTGACGCCCAGCGATGCCCAGTCGGCCTCGTCTGGTGGGAGCGGTGTGGACACCATCGCGAGGATCTCGCCGGTCGCGACTTCGAGCACGATGACACCGGCGTCGAGGTCGGTGCCGGTCGGCGTGTAGAGGGGTTGCTCGTTGTTGTGCCAGGGCTGCACGCGTGCCAGGCCCATGCTGGGGTCGAGCAGAGCCCTGATGCGGGCCTGGAGCATGATGTCGATGCTCAGGTGCACATCGCTGCCCGGTTCCGGTGGGACTTCCTGGACCTCGCCCGTCTGCATGTTCTCGGTGCGGACGCCACGCAGGCCACGCAGGTTGTGTTCAAAGGCGTACTCGATACCCGTGCGACCGACACGGTCGCCTGGCAGATAGCGTCCTCGATCGCGACCCGATTCGGTCAGCGATCGTTCACGCATTTGGTCGTCGTAGAGCAACGCATCCTTGCGGCGTTGCACATCCTCAGCGAAGAGCCCGTCGTCGACCCGCCCGAGCAGGATACGGGCCACACCCCGGGTGTTGATGGTGACCGGGTTGGGCGATTGCAGCGGCGGCGGGAAGCTGCGTCGATCGATGCTGATGGGCATCGCGTCGTAGGGTGTGAGCCGTGCCGTTGCATCGATCACCGACAGCCCCGGGTAGACCGGGACGCTCAGCGCCTGGCGTACGCTCGCCTGAACACCCTCGGTCACGACGGGTTCGCTTCGAGCGATCTGACGCAGCACCGCAAAGCCCATCTCGTCGGGCACATCGGGGATGATCGTGTGAGCGGTCTCTTCTTCGGCGATGGGCTGGTTGGCGATGCGTCTGAACCGATCAAGGTCGTCATCGCTGGGGACCCGCCCGCTGCGTTCAAACTGGGCCAGCTCGCGTTGATAGGCCCGATCGGCGATCTCGCGTTTCATCGCCCCCACGCGGTCGAGGATGGCCTGCTTGCGTCGCTGGTACTCGCTCGGGTCCATGCCGGAGATCGCGATGAGGTCGCGTTCCATGCGTTGCACGCGTGCGCGAAGGGAGGCCTCGAAGCGGTCGATGATGCCGGTTTGCTCCGCTTCGGGCAGGGTATCCCAGATATCGGGGTTGGCTCGTTGGGCCAGGCGGGCGGCGTAGGTGCGCATCTCGGTCCAACGCCAGCGTCCTGCCCCATCCTGATAGACCCACTTCCCCTCCAGCACGCGATAGTGCAGGGCGATGTCGTATGAGGCACGATCTCCCGCGAGTACGCGACCCTTCCTGTCGTAGATGCTGCCTCGTGTCGTGGGGAGCCAGGTTTCGGTCACCAGGCGTCGCTCGGCTTCGATGCGAGCTTCTGCGCCATCGACGATGGTCATGTAGCCCAGGCGGGAACTCAGCAGCAGCAGCGCCAGCACGCACAGGATCCCCAGCAGCAGCAGGCGACGGTGAAACATGCTCGGGATGTAGAGGCGCACTTTGCTCATGGGGTGGTCATCGGCGCAGGGATCGCGGTCTATACGCGGTGTACGGGTGATATATCGACCCGGTGCGCCCCGTATGGACAGAAAGCGGTAAACGGGGATGGGCATGAAAAACGCCCGCATCGAGCGGGCGTTTGGGTGTTGGATCAGCGGGGGATCAGCGCTCGCTGATCGGGGTGTATGGCGCGTCGTGCGGGCCCACATAGTCGGTTGTCGGGCGGAACAGGCGGTTGTCGCCCAGCTGCTCGATCACATGCCCGCTCCAGCCGGCGATGCGGGACAGGGCGAACATGGGGGTGAAGAGGTCGAGCTTGAGCCCGATGCAGTGGTAGGTGGTGGCGCTGTAGAAGTCGACATTGGGGTAGATGCCCTTGGAGGCGTATTCGCGCTCCATGATCAGCTCGATCGCGTGCGATTTCTCGTAGAGATCGCTGTTGCCGGTGTCGTCGGCCAGCTGCTTGGCGAGCGTCATCAGCTCGGCGGCACGGGGGTCCTTGGCCTTGTAGACCCGGTGCCCGAAGCCCATGATGCGATCTTTGTTCTTGATCTTGTTCATGATGTAGGGCTCGACATCATCAACGGTGGGGATCTCGTTGAGCATCTTCATGACGCCCTCGTTGGCCCCGCCGTGCAGCGGGCCACGCAACGAACCGATCGCGCCGGTGATGGCCGAGTACATATCGCTGAGGGTTGAGATGATCACGCGGGCGGTGAAGGTCGAGTTGTTGAGGCCATGATCCGCGTGGGTGATCATGCAGATGTCGAATGCACGCTCCATGGCCGGTGTGGGCTTCTCGCCGTTGAGCAGGTAGAGGAAGTTGGCGGCAAAGGAGAGCGAGGTGTCCGGTTCGATGAAATCGAGCCCGCGCCGGTGGCGATCGAAGCCCGCGACGACCGCGGGGGTGGTGGCCAGGATCTGCAGGGCCTTGTGGCGTGCGGCTTCAACGCTGTTCTCGTTGGGGCTCGCGTCGTCCATGGCCATCGAGCTGACCAGGGTGCGGAGCACATGCATGGGCTCGGCGTCGACCGGGCACGCCTTGATGCGTTGCTTCATGGCATCGCACATGCTGTAGTTGGCGCGGAGTTCGTTGTTGAACGCCTCGAGCTCGCTTTGGGTCGGCAGACGCTTGTTCCAGAGCAGGAAGACGGTTTCCTCGAACGAGCTGTTCTTGGCCAGGTCACCGATCGCGATGCCGACATACTCGAGGATTCCCTCGGTGCCGTTGATGAAGGACATCTCAGTCTGGGCGGCAATCACGCCCTCGAGCCCTTTGGAGAATGTCTTTTCAGCAGTACTCATGGTGGCGTCCCTTCGTGGGGTCATCGCCCGGCCCTTTTTGCTTCGGGCAGGCGTTTCGATGCGGTGTGAACTTCTTTGGTCCGCTCAGAGGTCCCATTTCAGGGCATAAATGAGCGGGGCAGGATCATAGGCAGCAGCACCCGCACGGGCGTACCATCGCCCTGTGTTGATCCCACTGGGCACAGACCGACCGCATGAACGCAAGCCGATCGTGACCCGCGTATTGATCGCCCTCAATGTGGGTGTCTTTGTCATGATGGCGGTGCTGACCAACGCCGATCCTGAGCTGGCAGCCCGGATTCAGGATTTGGGAGCCGTGGGGCGGACGGGGCATCACCACCAGTTCCAGCTCTGGCAGCCCGTGACCTCGGCCTTCTTCCACGGCGGGTTCATGCACATCTTCGGGAACATGATCTTCCTGCTCGTCTTCGGCCCTCCGGTCGAGGACCGCTTTGGCAAAGTCGGCTATATCGCGTTCTTCCTCGCTGGGGCGATTATCTCGGCCATGGCCCACATGGGCGTCAGCCCGGCACCGGCGATCGGGGCTTCCGGGGCGGTTGCGGCTGTTTCTGGGGCGTTCCTAGTGCTGTTCCCACGCACCCGGATCAAGTGCTTCGTGATCTTCCTGATCATCGGGGTCTTTATGATCCCCTCGTGGTGGCTCATCGGGATGTTCGTCATCCTCGATCTGGTCGCGCAGGTCTTCTCCTCGGAGAATGGCATCGCGAACATGGCCCACTTGGGCGGCTATGGGTTCGGGATCGGGGTTGCGTTCTTCCTGCTGCTGACGGGCATCATCAAACGCGAGCCCTACGACCTGTTCTCGCTGCTCAAACACCGTCAGCGACGCAAGGCGTTCCAGAGCGCCCATCGCATGCATGAGCAGGGCATGGCCAAGGTGCTGCGAGAGGCGGCTCCGGTGGACCCGCGTGCGGCGCACATCGCCCGGGCCCGTGCCGAGATCGGGACGCTGCTGAGCGATGGCAAGCCCGAAGAAGCCGCGGACGCCTACCTGCGCCTGGTTGATGAGTTCGGTCACGACGAGCGTGCGCCGCTGACGCTGCATCGCGACGGGCAGTACCAGATCGCCAACACGCTCTATCAGCGGGGCGATCGGGTTCAGGCGAGTGAGGCGTTTTCGCGTCTGCTTGCGAGCTATCCGAACGACCCTGAACGCAAGATCATCAGTGTGCTGATCGCACGAACGCGAGCCGACGATCTGGGCGATGTGCCCGGCGCGATCACCATGCTCGAAGAACTGCTCGAACAGTCGCTCGACAATGACACCAAAGCCCTCGTCGAGGGCGAGCTTGACCGAATCAAAGATTCAACCACCGACAACAACGAGGGCACCCCCCAATGAGCAATCATCGCACGCGCATCAAAGTCTGCGGCATTACCAATCCCGATGCCGCCTTGGCGGCGGTCGATGCGGGGGCCGACGCGGTCGGCTTCGTCTTCGTCGAGGGCACGCCACGGTATATCGACCCCGAGCAGGCGGCGGGCATCATGTTCGGGCTGCCCCCCTTCGTGAGCGCGGTGGGGGTCGTGCGTGATCTGGATGTCGATGCGTTCTGCTCGCTCGAGTACAAGTGCCCAACGCACACCATGCAGCTGCATGGCAAGGAGCCCGTGGATGTCGTGCAGCAGTGCGGCCCGGGTGTGATCAAGGCGTTCAAGTACGAGGACGCGACGATCGAGTCGCAGCTCAAGCGGTGGGGCAAGGTCGATGAACTCGATGCGATCCTGATCGACGGCTCGGACGGCGGCGAGGGCACCGCGTTCGACTGGGCCAAGCTCAAAGGGCATCTCGAGGGCTTCACCAAGCCGGTCATCATCGCCGGCGGGATCGACGAGACGAATGTGGGCGAGGTGATCTCGACACTGCGTCCGTACGGCGTCGATGTTTCAACGGGTGTTGAAGACGCGCCGGGCATCAAGAACCCTGAGAAGATCGCACGCTTCTGCGCCGCGGTGCGAGCCGCCGATGCGTCGCTGAGCTGATCAGAGCCGGAGCGCTTGCAGGATCGATTCAAACAACGCTCGCGACCGACTCTCAGTGGCGGGGTCGATGTTGATGGTCATGATGACCCCGCCGCCGTCGTACCTCGTGGTGACGCGGACCTTGTCGTAGGGGAGTTGCTCGGAGCCCAGCGCGATGATGCGCCCGTCCGAGGGTGTAAACGATGCTTCTTCGATGACCAGGCCTTGTCGATAGAGCACGGCTCGGGAGACGGCATTGACGGTTTCCAGGTCGGTCCCGGGTGGGAGTTCGGCCTTGAGTTGCCCGAATCGGTAGGTGGCGTAGATGGGCGTCTCGCCGTGCCATGCCTTGCTCTCGCGGAGCGCGGGGACGGATTCACACCCGATCAGGGGGTGGAGCATGGTGATGCAGAGGAGCGTGAGCGAGATGCAAGTGGATTTGAGACGCATGAAAGCGGTTATCGGTCGCAGTTGGCGGGGCGGATCAGTTTGCGGGTCAGAATTCGTGGTCTGCGGGACAATTCCGGTTGTGGCTTGACCTTGCGTGAAGCCGCGCCTTGAATCGTGACCCGTCCGCGTTGTGTGGGCGGTACGGATGTCACTTGCAAGCCCAGACAGCTCAACAAGGAGAGCACATGGCGATTCGGATCAAATCTCGCGGCAACGAGAGCGCGGAGCAGCTCATGCGCCGCTTCAAGAAACTCTGCGAGAAGGAAGGTCTGACCAAGGACATCCGCAAGAAGGAATACTACGAGAAGCCCTCGGAGCGCCGCAACCGCGCCCGTCGCAAGGCCGCACCTCGTCGCCCATGATGGCGATCGCGCATGGTGTCTGATGGCGATCTGATCGCGGTCAGATGGCGAGCCACTCGAAGTGATTGATGAAGCCCACCGGATCGGTGGGTTTTTTGTTTGACTGGTGGTGAGGGACAATCGAGGGCGAAAGCTCTTTCATTCTTGTTTCATCGGATTCTGTCCAGTATGCCGATCTATAGTTGCAGCCCTCCAGAGGGGGGTTGAGTCCTTTTTTTCACGCACGCACCCCTTGCCCCGGGTGTTCAAGAGAGTTCACGCTGCAGATTGCAGTGGCGGGTTCACAGCCGATTGATCGTGGGGCTGATCTTCGGTTTCGAACCCTGAAAACACACGCTGCTTTGATTGATGCAGCATCAATAGAGGTTAAACACGATGAGTATGCAACTCATGCCCACGCTCGCATCGATGTCTGATGTGTCACCGGCGTACTTCCTTGCTCCGGTCGGCGGCATCCTTGCCCTGGTCATGGCCAAGATGTTCCAGATGTCGGTCATGAAGAAGTCCGAGGGTGACGAGAACATGATCGAGATCGCTCAGGCGGTCCGTGATGGTGCCATGGCGTACCTCACCCGCCAGTACAAGGTGGTCGCGGGCGTCTTCGTCCTGCTGATCATCTTCCTGGGCATCATGTTCGCCATGAACCTGCAGTCGAAGTTCACACTCATCGGTGTGCCGATCGCGGGTTTGTTCTCCGGCCTTTGCGGCTGGTTCGGCATGAAGATGGCGACCAACGCTTCGGCACGCACCACCTGGGCGGCCAAGCAGTCACTCAATGAAGGCCTCACCGTTGCGTTCCGCTCCGGTGCGGTCATGGGCCTGAATGTGGTGGGCTTCGCGCTCATCGACATCTCGGCCTGGTTCTTCATCTTCAACCAGTTCGATCTGGTTGGCGGCGGGATCACTGAGATCACCACCATCATGCTGAGCTTCGGCATGGGTGCATCGACGCAGGCGTTGTTCGCACGCGTCGGTGGTGGTATCTACACCAAGGCCGCCGATGTTGGTGCCGACCTTGTTGGTAAGGTCGAAGCCGGTATCCCTGAAGACGACGCGCGTAACCCCGCGACCATCGCCGACAATGTCGGTGATAATGTCGGTGATGTTGCCGGTATGGGTGCCGACCTCTACGAGTCGTACTACGGCTCGATCCTCGCGACCATGGCCCTTGGTGCCGCTGCGGCGATGACCCTGGCCGGTGGTGCTGAAGCGGGTGCCCTGGGCATCAAGCTCGCTGTGACCCCGATGGCCCTGGCGGGCCTGGGCATCTTCTGCTCGATCATCGGTGTCTTCACCGTGAAGGCCAAGGAGAACGCGAGCTTCGCACAGCTCCTCAAGGGCCTGCACAAGGGTGTCTATGTCGCTTCGGCATTGATCATCCTCGGCTCGTTCGGGCTGCTGTGGTACATCCTGAAGGATGCGGTCGAGCTTGAGGGCATCACCACCTGGTGGGGCCTGGGGCTCTCCATTGTTTCAGGTCTGATCTCGGGCCTCGTGATCGCACACGCGACCGAGTACTACACCAGCTACGAGCACGCACCGACACGACGCATCGCTGAGCAGGCACTGACCGGCCCGGCGACCGTGATCATCGCGGGTATCGCGGAGGGCATGAAGTCCACATGGGCCTCGCTGCTGACCGTCGTTATTGCCATCATCGCGGCCTTCGGCTTTGCCGGTGGTACCGAATCGTTCCTCATGGGTCTCTACGGCGTGGGTATCGCGGCCGTGGGTATGCTCTCGACACTGGGTATTACCCTGGCGACCGACGCGTACGGCCCGATCGCTGACAACGCGGGCGGCAACGCCGAGATGACCGGGCAGCCCCCGATCGTCCGCGAGCGTACCGACATGCTCGACTCGCTGGGCAACACCACCGCGGCGACCGGTAAGGGCTTCGCGATCGGTTCGGCGGCACTGACCGCCATGGCACTGTTCGCGGCGTACATCCAGATCGTTCAGACCCAGATCACCACGCAGGCGGAAGCTTTCGAGCAGAAGTCGGCTGAGGTCATCAATGCTCCGGTCGATGCCCCGATGGGGTACGCGATCTACCAGGGCTACAACAAGTTCGCGGTTGTCACCGGCGAGGGCGAGACCGCCAACGTCGACGGCGGCATGCTGCTTGATGTCACCATGGAAGACGGCAAGCACGGCGACAAGATCCACGACATCGCCAAGAACGATGTGTTCCCCCTCACGGGTGATCACGACGCACGCTACGAGATCGGCGGCGCCGACTGGACCGCGACCCTCGCGTCGTCCGAGCGTGGCATGATCAAGGATGTGCTCAGCTTCTACAACGTCACCCTGGCGAACCCGAAGCTGCTCGGCGGCGTGTTCATCGGTGTGCTCCTTGCGTTCCTCTTCTGTGCTCTGACCATGAACGCTGTGGGTCGTGCGGCTTACGCCATGATGGGCGAGTGCCGACGCCAGTTCGGGTTCATCCGACAGGCGCTGCGGAACCAGGGCATGAGCGAAGAAGAAGTTGCTGATCCGGACAACTGGCCCATGAAGGGTGTGGACCTCGACGGTCACCACTACCCCGACTACGCCAACTGTGTCGCGATCTCGACGACCGGTGCACAGAAGGAGATGGTCATCCCATCGCTTCTGGCCATCCTCGTCCCGATCGTGGTCGGCCTGACCCTGTCGGTCCCCGGCGTGATGGGCCTGCTCGTTGGTGGTCTGACCTCGGGCTTCGCCCTGGCGGTCTTCATGGCCAACGCCGGTGGTGCCTGGGACAACGCCAAGAAGCTCCTCGAGTCATACGGTGCAACCACCGCTGACGAGATGGTTGCCGGCACGGGCAACTCGACCAAGATCCCCGCGACCGTTCGCGATGCGATCATGGCTCGTGCACAGGAAGCCGTCGCGGCTGGCCATGGCGATCTGATCGTCTACGGCAAGGGCTCGGACGACCACAAGGCGACCGTTGTCGGTGACACCGTTGGTGACCCGTTCAAGGACACCTCGGGCCCGGCACTGAACATCCTCATCAAGCTGATCTCGATCGTCTCGGTCGTGTTCGCGGGGCTCATCGTCGCCTACGGCGATATCCTCGGCGGCATCCTCGGTTTCTGATCCGGCTTGAGACCTGATTTCATCGACCGGCCTCGGGTTCTCCCGGGGCCGGTTTTTTCATGGCTCGGTTTGGGTTGTGGCGCAGAAAAAAGCTGCCTCCAGTGTTTGGAGGCAGCCGTAGGATGCAGATGCATCGGTTTCGTATTGCGAGTTGCGCCAACGGCAACACCGTCGAGCCGCCGCTCTTACGGGCGCAACCCCTTCATACAGTCATACTTGGTCACTGAATCACCTCCTTGAAGAAAATGCCAGCCCAGCCGTCGCGGTGTATCGCCGCCGCCGGAGTTCTTTTCCCCGCGCCGTCGCTCGGGGCTCACCGCCCGAAACCCATCAGGGCTCCGGTCGTCGCGGTGCGTCGATGCTTCTGTGCGTGGTTCTCACGCTCGTCCCCATCGGTACGCGTTTCCGCGATGTCTTTATCATCGACATTTTCGTAGCGGTTGCAACAGCGGATGCCGGATATCCCGGTTTCAGGGCGAAATGGGATGATTCATCCACGGCTCAGGGCTGGAGGCGTGTGGAGGACCACCCGCTGGGGGTGTAGGCCTCGGGCCCTCGTTCGACCTGATTGTTGCGGGTCAGGGTCCGTTCCCAGCGGGCGCGGTCGTGGATGCGACCGACGCCGCCGTTCCAGAGTTCGACCGATTGGGCGTGGATGCGGAACCCACCCCAGTGGGGGGGGCGGGGGATCTCGACCTCGTGCTCGCCCATGAGATCGCTGGGCGTGAGCCCGAGTGTGTCCATGACCTCGCCGACCTTTTCCAGCAGCGCCTCGCGCGATTCGATGGGCTTGGACTGATCGCTGACCCAGGCACCCAGTCGTGACTCAAGGCGTCGGGAGGCGAAGTAGGCGTCGGACTCGGCTTCGGTCGCGTGGGTGACCGGGCCTCGGAGTCGCACCTGGCGTTCGTCGTGGTCCCAGTGAAAGACAACGCTGGCGAACGGGTGGTCGGCGAGCTGTTGCCCCTTGGCCCCGTTGTAGTTGGTGTAGAAGAGGATGTTGCCCGGTTCGGGCTCGATGGCCTTGCACAGCACGATACGGGCATCGGGCATGCCGTCGGGGTGCATGGTGCACAGGGTCATCGCGTTGGTATTGGGCGTTCGGCGCTCGTTCCATGCCTGGTCGAACCAGGATTTGAAGATGGGGAAGGGCGACTCGGGCAGCGACTCGGGGAGCCCGCCGTCGGTATCGTAGAACTCATTGCCGACTTCTGGTGTGGACATGTTTAAGGGTATTCTCCACAATCTCACCGCGTGGGATGCGATGCGGGGGTATTCGCTGGGAACATGCTGTCGGTTGCGCTCCATGCTCAGGAATGCCCCTGAAAACCGCGTACAATCGTCGCTGTGAGCGACTCAACGATGTTCGAATCCAAACCCGGCTTCAAGCGTGGCGGGAAACGCAACGAGGTCCCCGACATGGGGCGGTTGTTCGATCGCACCCCGCCGCATCATATCGATGCCGAGCGGTCGCTGATCGGGTCGATCCTGCTGGACCCCGCGGTGCTCAACGATGTGGTCGAGCTGATCCCCAACGGGGAGATGTTCTACCAGGAATCCCACGGCACGATCTACCAGACGCTCGTGGAGACCTACGAGGCCCATCAGACGGGCGACCTGGTGCAGCTGACCGAGTCGCTGCGGGCCAAGGGTGTGTTCGATCAGGTCGGCGGGGCCGAGTACCTGATGGAGCTGGCCGAGGCGGTGCCCAGTGCTGCCAACGCGGTGTACTACGCCAAGCGGATCGCCGACAGTGCGCGTCTGCGCAAGCTGATCGATGCCGCGGGTCAGATCCTCTACGACGCGTACCACCAGGGCGGTGGCGGTGTCGACGCGGCCAAGGGTGTGATCGACCTGGCGGAGAAGCGGATCTTCGACATCGCGTCGGAGGATGTGAACGCCGAGCCGGAGACCCTGCGTGAGTTGCTGCTCGCGGAGATGGAGCGGATCGAACAGGCCGACGGGAAATCGGTCTCGGGGATTTCCACCGGTTTCACCGATTTGGACGAGATGCTCTCGGGGCTTCAGGCGGAAGAGATGCTGATTCTCGCGGCTCGCCCATCGATGGGTAAGACGGCGATCGCACTCAATATTGCCGAGCAGATCGCCTTTGGCGGCGCAACGCCCTGGGCCCCCCGCCAGATCAACAACCCGGTCGCGGTGGGGGTGTTCTCGCTGGAAATGGCACGCGGCTCGCTGGTGCAGCGTCTGCTCTCTGCTCGTTCTGGTGTGGACTCGAACCAGCTGCGCACGGGGCGTGTGAGTGACTCGGAGTGGGACAAGCTGCACCGAGCCAGCGCCGATCTGGCGGAGGCACCGATTTTCATCGACGACACACCGGGCATGACGGTGCTGACGATGCGGGCCAAGGCGCGACGCATGAAGCAGCGTCACAACATCGGGTGCATCGTCATTGACTACCTGCAGCTGCTGTCATCGCCCAGCTCGGCGCGTGAATCGCGTCAGGCGGAGGTCGGTGAGATTTCACGCTCGGTGAAGTCGCTGGCGCGTGAGCTGAAGGTGCCGGTGATCTGTCTGGCCCAGCTCAACCGTGGTGCCGAGCAACGCGAGGGCAACCGCCCCAAGATGTCGGACCTGCGTGAATCGGGTTCAATCGAGCAGGACGCCGATGTTGTGATGCTGCTGCACCGCGAGAGTTATTACCATCGCGGCGAGCCCGCATGGGACCCGACGAGCCCGGAGTTCGACGAGGACAACCGCGAGAAGCTGAACCTTACCGAGCTGATCATCGCCAAGCAGCGAAACGGTCCGACCGGCACGGTCAAGCTGACCTGGGACCCGAGCACGGTGCGGTTCAAGACCCACGACGGCATGCACTCAGGCGGCTCGTATGGGTTTGCCAAGGAGATGGAGGGCGGGTCCTACGGCTTCGACGGCCCCGACTTCGACCCCGCCCCGGCGGCTGCCCCGAGCTTTGACGAGCCGCCCGCCCCGGCCAAGCACACCTTCGCCCCGGGCAAGAAAACCGGCCCTGAAGCCGACTTCCGGGATGGGTCAGGGAACGATGTCAGCTTTGATGATGAAGAGCTGCCACCGTTCTAATATCCCAAATCGTCCCGAATTGATACAACCGGAAACATATTCGCTCCGTATCGCTCAGGACGATGGTGCGAGTGTGCCCGCCAGACCATGTTGTCTGGGCGGCGTGTGCGCTCCAATGAGATGGGACTCATTCATATGAACACAATGCGATTTCCTTTGTCGGTGTCGGTATGCCTGTCGACGCGTTTGTTATGTCGATGTGCGGGCATGGTGTTGTTGCTGGTATTGAGTCTCTTGCCTGCGCGGGCCGTGGCCCAGACCCAGCCCGGCGGGATCCTCTGCGGCGTTCGTGGCTATGTCGGGGACTACACCTACGCGCCCGATGGCTATTCGTGGTCAATACAGATGGATGGACGCACCGGCTACTTCCTGCACCATGATGATGTGTCCGACAACACCGAGCTGGTGGTGGTGGATTTCACCGTGCCGCTGGCACCGATGGTGCTGGGGACCTACCCCATCGGCAACGGGGCGTACGAGCTGTTGCTGCAGGACGGCGTTCTTTATGCATCGCTCGATCAGGCGGGGATTGGGATCTTTGATGTTTCCGACCCGAGCAATATCACGCAGGTCGGCCTGGTTGGGGTCGATGCGTCCAACTGGATCTCTGCCGTGGTTGGCGATCGCATGTATGTCGCCGACCATTCGGACAGACTCAGGGTTGTAGATATCGCCGACCCTGCAAACCCTGTTGTGTTGAGCGAGATGGCCATTGCCGGCACGCCGCGCAGGATGGTTGCCGAGGGCGAGCGTGTGTACCTTGCGATTGACACCGATGAGCTGCTGGTGATCGATGTGGCTGACTCATCCAGCCCGGCGCTGCTTGAGGCGTATCCCTATGACAGCCATTGGTTCCCATCACTGGCGATGGACTCTGGGCTGATTGTTCTTGCGGGCAGCTCTCAGTTTCAGGTGATCGAGACCAACCCTGGCGTCGATGAACTGGTCCTGCGAAGCGAGACGGCGACGTACGACATCGCCCCGGGCATCGAACGGATCTCGGATCTTCGTCTCGATGGGACTGATCTGGTCATTGGGACATCCGAAACAGGGCACCTGATGCGTATCTCGCTCGAAGACCCCGCCGCACCAGCGTTGATTGGGTACACCGGCGCGGTGAGTTACGAGGCGTACGACTTTGCCCTCGGCAGCGATCAGCTGGTAGTCCTTGCTGGAGCCGATCCTTACGGGTTCAGCATCCTCGATCTGAATCGGGCCGGGACTTCGGTGCCGTTCACTGAGGCCTGGTACGCCTTCAGTGCCGTCGACGACTTTGATTGGATCTATTCCTCGGCGAGTGCGTTGGAGGATGGGCTGCTCTACACATCATTACAGACTTACGATTTCTTCAAGGAGCAGGGGTTCAACGGGGTACTCGTGCTCGATGTGCAGGACCCGGCCAACCCGGTCCCCGTGGGTTCATATCTCACGGGTGACGATGTCGTTGATTTTCTCGAGGTCCGAGACGGGATCGTGTACATGAACCGGTACGAGGACGGCTTGGAGATCGTGGATTTCACGACGCCCTCCAACCCCGTCCAGTTGTTGCAATACAACGCTTTCCACGATGTTCAGAACTTGGGGATCGACGGCGACACCCTGTGGATGCAGGTCGAGCGCAACGAGCATGTGCTGCTCGATATTTCCGACCCGAAGAATGCCGTCTTCAAGGCGTTCTATAAGCTCGATTCGAACGCCCGTTCGTACGCGGCCTACCACGATGGTTTGCTCTACATCAGCCACGAGATGGAATCGGGCGACGACGATACGCCCGTGTTGTCGGTGGTCGACCTGGCCGATCCCTTCCGCCCGGTCCGTGTCGATTACCCGACCCCCGCGGTGTTCGAGGAGATCCACTTTGCACCGTACAAGCTCATCGGGCTGAGCACCGAGACACGCACGCTCTATACCACGGCGATCAGCAATCTGTATGATTACGATACGGCGCCGTTGCATGCAGACGAGGGGCGCGAGCTCGTTGTCGCGGGGAACTACGCGTATTGGAACGCGTGGTACAACCGCGTGCTGGTGTACGATCTGCGTATTTCAAATAATCCAAAGCTCATCGGCTCAAGGTCCCCGCAGCTCAACGAGTTCATCATCGTCAGCGATGGCGAGCAGATGATGCTTGTCTCGAACGACAGCACCGTCGGTGTCACACTCGATCCATCGTGTGAGCATTGCTTTATCGATCTCAACTACGACGACGAGCTGAACTTTTTCGATGTGGCGACATTTTTAGCCGGCTACCTGAATCAGGACCCGAGCAGCGATCTCACGGGCGACGGGGCGTTCAACTTCCACGATATCTCCCACTTCCTCAGTTCCTTCAATGCGGGATGCGGGGGCTAAGGGAGCTGTTCACGCGACGGCAGAAGATTTTGATCGTCCGCGATCAGCGATGGTGTATATTGAACATGAGCACCCGCGAAGTGCGGGTGCTTTTTCAATGGTGAGGGGCTCAAAATGAATCAAACACTGTTCGCGATCGGGATCGGCACACTCTGCTTCAACACAGCCCATGCGGCGGCACAGGTCCAGCCGGGCTATTCGAGCGTGACGAGTCACGGGGATATCTATCTCACGGGCGGGTGTCCCTTAACGGGTTGGAATGACAGCCCGAACGGGCGCATCGATAAGCGAGGAACGCTGTCACGGCATTCCTCGCTCGCTTCGGTTGAACGGGCCAGCGATTCTGTTCTATTCCTGTATCGATTGGAGCACCGGAAGCGTGTCGTACAGGTCGACTTTGCTGTCCGCATTGAGGTCGCCGTCGGTGACCTCAGTCGCGTTGGTATTGCCTAGATTCTGTGTAATGACGCTGAGATCGTTTATGTCCACCAAGCCATCAAGGTTGGCGTCACCCAGCGGCCCGAAGTCTTGTATGTCAAATACGCGGACTTCGACATCCCGGTTGCGGTAAATGAACATGTCGGCTCCGGGGCCGAAGGGCTGTCCGTTGAGACGCGGGGCCGCGATGTTCATCCGTCGCCAATCGGGCTCTCCCTGGATC
>DEXG01000015.1:326353-328297 GCA_002364005.1 Phycisphaerales bacterium UBA3190 | reverse complement strand
CGGGCTCTCCCTGGATCGGCTTGCTCTGTGCGAGATCAAACAGCACACCGGTCCGCCACTGGAACTCGATCAGCGGGTTGGGGCCGTCGACCTTGAACTCGATGATGGCGCGAATGCGCTCGGAGTTGAGACTGTCGGGATGGACGACGCCTTGGACTTCAACAATGCCCTGTGCATCGACCCCGGCTTCAATGAAGTTCCAGTCATATGAAGGGGCCTGCAGGTTGTTGTCCCAGTATCGGGTGAGCAGTTGGGTGTCCATCGTGCCAGTGAGGGCGTAGTCCGCGATGGCCTCATCATCGGCACCGACGGCGGGATACGGGATGCCGCGGATGCGCCGGACCGCCTTGCCCGGGGCGCCATCTTGACCAAGCGCTTCCCATTTCGGTCGCGTGCCTCCCGCGCCGCCTTCCCCGGGGCAGGGACCGTTACCACCATCCCCGCCGTCGCCCGCATTCCCGGGGTTCGGGTTCGGGGTGATATCACCGCCGTCGCCCCCGTCCCCGCCGCAGCCGGTGCTGTTGATGCCACTGTTGCCCCCATCACCACCATTGCCGGCGGAGGCGGTGCCGTTCCCGCCGTCACCCCCGTCGCCACCGCCACAGTCGCCGCCAGTTCCTCCGTCGCCACCATCGCCGCCGTGGCCATTTCCTGGCGTCATGCTGTTGCCATCCCCGCCGTTTCCGCCATGACCGCCGCAGCCGCTGCCGGTATTGAGGGCGTTCCCACCATTTCCGCCATCGCCGGCCTGCGTGGCGCCATTTCCGCCGTTGCCGCCCTGGCCGCCGTTCCCTGTTGCATTGGGCGCATTTCCTCCGTCTCCTCCGTCTCCGCCGCGGGATGAACCGGCATCGCCCCCTCTTCCGCCATCGCCTCCATCGCCGCTCAGGGAACCGCCATCGCCTCCATCTCCGCCGTCTCCGCCGATCACCCCTTGGCCACCTCCGCCGTTGCCGCCGTCACCGCCATGCCCGGTTTCCCCGCCAGTACCCCCATCGCCGCCGTTGCCCCCGCGGGATGATCCGGTGTCCGCGTTGCCACCATGCCCACCGTCACCGCCACGACCGCTGCCGCTGCCAGCGCCACCGTTCCCGCCGTCGCCACCATGGTCGCCCATCGATCCGGCGTGCCCTCCGTCTCCGCCATTGCCGCCGGCATGTCCGGGGCCGGCGTCGCCGCCGAATCCGCCATTGCCCCCGCGCCCGCCGTTGCCGCCGTGAGCCCCGTCACCGCCTCTTCCACCATGGCCGGACCCCCAGCCATTGCCACCGGGGCCGCCGTGGGGGGCGTAGGGATTGTCGGGGTGGTCCCCGGGGTACCCGTCGTATCCGTTGGGATGGCTTGCATCGCCGTCTGCCCCAAAGGGGTAGTCGGGTGGGTACTCCATCAAGCCTGCTGCCCGGGCCGAAACCGGTGTGCAGGTGGAAAGCAGTAAGAAGGACAGCAACACAACAACTCTGGTCATCATGGCAATCTTCTCTTCATATATGAAGATTCCACCAAGCCGCCCACAGGCTCTGGTGGGCTGTTGGGCTAAATCAACTTACCGAAGGATTCGTAGAGTGTCAAGATCAATACGGGGTGGGCGACGGGGCGTATAGGCGCTTGTCGCTCATCCCATACGCAGATCGAGCCGGTGTGCTGCTTTGTATTGCGCGGCATTGGCCCGCTCGGTCATGCCCGGGATGAGGAACAGATCGATGATCTGTCCAACCAAGAAGAGCCCGCCGGTGAGGAGCCAGATAATGCCGGTGATCCACTTGCCGTTGTAGAAGCGGTGGATGCCGCACAATCCAACGAAGCAGAGCAGCCAAAGCAGGTATGAAGTTCCGGTTGATCGCATGATGAAGACCTCCAAGGAGTACTTGGGGGTTTGGGGGCATGCGTTTCAGTGTGCGACGGGCGTGGTTGGGAGGATCAATGACCGCTCCCTGACGGTCGCGG
>DEXG01000015.1:277748-326143 GCA_002364005.1 Phycisphaerales bacterium UBA3190 | reverse complement strand
TGACGGTCGCGGCTCGTTGAGGGTTTTAATCCCCGAAACAGGTATACACGCTGCGGGCCGCGGCGATCAGCGGGTGGTCCTTGGGAACCAGGCGCTGCTTGTTGGCCGCACTCTGGATGTCGACATCGCCCAGCACACCGCCCTGCATGACGACGAGTCGGTTTTCTTTGCCCATCTTGAGCAGCTGCATGGCGTGGTGGCCGAACTGGGTGGCCAGCACGCGGTCGCCGGCGACAGGAGTCCCGCCGCGCTGGGTGTGGCCGAGCACGACATAGCGTGATTCGATCTCGGTGCGTTTCTCGATCTCGTCGGTGAGCCACTTGGCGATGCCGCCGAGCCGGATGGCCTCGGGCGAGTCCTCAACGATGCGGTCGACGATCTGTTCGCCGCCCTTGGGCTTGGCACCCTCGGAGACAGCGATGATGGTGAATCGCTTGCCCCGCTGCGAGCGTTTGATGCACTGCTCGCAGATGATGTCGAGATCAAACTCGATCTCGGGGATGAGGATCACATCCGCGCCGGACGCGAGCCCCGCGTGCAGCGTGATCCAGCCGGCGTTACGCCCCATGCACTCGACGGCCATCACGCGGTGGTGGGAGGCGGCGGTGGAGTGGACCCGATCGAGCGCCTCGGTGGCGACATGGACCGCGGTCTGAAAGCCGAAGGTAATGTCGGTGCCATAGAGATCATTATCGATGGTCTTGGGCACACCGATGCAGTTGATGCCCTGCTTGGCGAAGGGCTCGGCGACGGACATGGTGCCGTCGCCGCCGATGACAACGAGTGCCTCGATCTTGCGGATCTTCAGGTGGGTGACGCACACATCGGTGAGGTCCTTGAAGATCGTGTTGCCCTGGTCGTCCGTGCCCATCGGGTACCGCTGGGGGTTGGACTTGTTGTTCGAGCCAAGGATCGTGCCGCCCATGGTGAGGATGTTGGAGACCTCATCGAGGTCGAGGCGCTTGATGCGGTCCTCGATGAGCCCGAGGAAGCCGTCCTCGATGCCATAGACCTCCATGCCGTTGTTGATGGCATCCTTGACGACCGCTCTGATGACGGCATTGAGCCCGGGGCAATCGCCGCCGCCGGTGAGGACGCCGATGCGTTTGATGTTGGATACGGGGACGCGATCGTTGATTGTGGCCATAGGCCAATGGTATCGGCTGATTCGGGGGGGAATCGTGCGAGATTTCAGCGACAGTTTTCATAATCTGCCCGCCCGGATCTCATAACATGGTGTGATCAATATCAAGGAGATCACATCATGATGAAGTACACCGCTGCCGCTCTTGCCTGTCTCACCCTGCCCGCGATCGCCGCTGAGCCGGTCCACCTGCAATACAAGTTCGATGCCGATGCGCCCACCTACTTCGAGATGGTGCAGGACATGGACCAGTCCCAGAATGTGCAGGGGCAGAACATCAACACCAGCTCGGTCATCACCTCGATGCTGAAGACCGAACTCATCGAGGCCAACGACGACGGCTCGATCCTGATCGCCACGACGAACGAGCACGCGAAGCTTGAGATCAATGCCCCTGGCATGAACATGAGCTACGACTCCACGCTCGCCTCGGACAAATCCAAGCTCAGCAACCCGACCATCGCGTCCATGGCGGGGATGGTCGGGCTGCAGGTGCAGCTCCTGATCGCCCCCGACGGAACGATCCTGGATGTGCCCAATGTTGATGCGATCCAGGCGTCGATCGACGCGATGACCGACCCGGCCGTCAAGGCCGGGGCCAGCCCCTTCGCCGATGAGGCGGCCATCAAGGCCATGAACGAGATGAACTTCAAGCTGCTTCCCGCTGAAGCGGTTGAGGTCGGCGACGAGTGGCACCGCGAGTTCGTCGTCCCCTTCGCCTTCGGCAACCTGACCACCAGCTTCGATCTCACGCTCGATTCGGTCAAGGACGGCATCGCCTCGATCTCAATCACCGGCTCGGTCACCATGCCCGCGGTGCAGGAGCAGGGCATGACGATGAACCTCAGCGACGCCGATGTTCAGGGCATGCTCAGGTTCAACATCGAAGACGGCGTGCAGGAGTCCTACACCATGACAACCGTCATGGGCATGAACGCCACGATGGAGGGCATGGTCGGCCCGATCCTCACCATGGACATGACGCAGAAGGTGACGATGACCCGGTTGGACAAGTAAGCCGGTCAGATTGATCGCAAGGGTCAGTCCTTGGAATCAGCGGCGGCTGACTCTTTGCTTTTCTTTCGTTGCTGAAACCAGCGGGTGATGCGTGAGCGGGTTCGGAGCCCATGGTTGGTATGCTTCCACGCGGTGAACATCATCAGCAGGCCAAGAAATACTGGTAAGCCGGCCACGGCTGGTGCCACCCGCTGCATCCGCGCCGCATCCTGTGGAAGTATGAATCCGGTCTGCCCGAGCCAGCCGGCAAGAAAATAGAACCCAACCGATACGAGGATCCCGGCAACGATCACCCTCAAGCCCGTCCAGAAGTATTTTTTCGTTGCCAGACGCCGGCTCTCCGCCTGCGACATCGTCGGCGGGTTGAGCGCCGTTCTCAGGTAGGTGCTCACCGGCATTGGGACCGCGAAGCTCATGCGTTGCCCATCGCCCGCGGTGAACTCGAGCCGGAGCGGATCGCCCCTGCGGAGTCGTGGCTTGGATCGTTCGTCAAAGTCAACCGTTATGATCTCGCCGGTGAGCAGCGTGCCGACGAACCCGGAGGGGAGCAGGTCGATCGATTCGAAGCGCTGCTTACGGTGGCGGTAGACGAACATGAACCGGCTCATGATCAGTGCGGCTAGTGTCAGGATCGTGAGTAGGAAGGCCGCGAACCAGTCCGCGCTGTTCTGAGGTGGGAAGTGCTGGAACTGAGAGAAGACCTGAACATACAGGTACCCAAATGACGGCACCATCATCGCAGTAAGGATGGTGATGCCCCAGAACGATGCTTCCTTTGGGATAAATATGATTGGCTCGTCTGATGACCCCACCCAGCCAAGCATGTGGCGCTGCTGGGCACGCTGGGCCGCGTTTGCGCGGTTCTTGATACTGACCCAGACGGATTTATTGTGAATCTTGAGCAATCGCCCGTCGCCATCACGAAGCCAAACGCTCGTGCCGCCCTGATGTGATTGAAAGACGATCCGGTACCAGGGAATGATCTCGCCGAGGAGTTGCTCACCCCCGTTTTCACCCTCAATCACACGGGCACCTCGTAGATTCGGCACGAGGGTGACGCGTGGACGAACGAAGCGCCCTGTCTGAACTGGTTTGGTCGATTGTGCATCTTTATGTGCCATAGACAGTCCCTGATCCTATCTCTGTATCAGTCGCTGCGTTAGGCACGGCTTGTGTGACCTCGGAGAGGAGGGGCTACTTGATGCTCAGGGCTGCTTTGAACGACGCAGCGAGTTTCTGTTGGCTGCGTGCCGCAACATGATTGTCGCTTGTTTCGAGATTCTTTGTGGCAAAGGTTTGCTAAAGTCCAGCCTTGTCATCCTGGGGTTCATCGCCGGGAATCCGGTCCGTTTCCAATTTTTCGGAGTTCGATATGTCGATTGCACTTGCCGCAGGCACCCTGTGCCTCACACTGCTGACCTCAGTTACGACCACAATAGAGCCGGAGAAGGTTGAGCTCGCCTACACCTTCAAGACCGGTGAGCCCCTGTCGTACACACTCACCAGCGGGAACGCGATGACCCAGATCATGCCGGGGCAGGTCATCTCTATGAACGAGGAGACCGTCTCGCAGATCACCCGCGAGCGGGTCGCGACCAAGGAGGATGGCTCGCTGGTGATCAACCAGCATGTTTCATCGTTCACCATGACACAGACAGCGCCCAATGGCACATTTTCGTTCGATTCGCTCAGCGAGGATGACGCGGCCAAGCGCACCGACCAGCGTGTGGAGTCCCTGGTTGTGACACAGCCCTGGGATACGCAGTATGTCCTCGCACCCGGGGGCGATGTGGTGGGCGTGGAGAACCTGGATACGCTCCAGGAGAAGATCGGAGGCATCGACTCCGCCGAGCTTCGCGCAGAGATCGAAGAGAGCTTCTCAGAGATGGCGCTGATCCGTGAGGTCGAGCCGTTCATCGATGTCCTCCCGGAATCGCCCGTTGGAAAGGGCGATACTTGGGTCAAGGCCTTCAAGGTCGATGATGGCGAGATGAAGATGACCGCGACCCAGAATATGGAAGTCTTGTCGGTGCTGGATTGGAAGGACGGGCATTATGTCCATGTCAGGTTTGAGGGCCAGCTCGACATGACCATGCCCGAGGGGTTCCCGGCCTTCATGAAGGCGACCGATCAGACGATCAAGGGCTACTACATCTTCAACACGCACTACGGGACGGTGACCGAGTACTCGAGCACGATGAAGTTCCGCTTTGCCGGCTCGCCGGGCGAGCAGATCGGTGACATCGTCATGACGCTGGATCTGAGCATGAGCTACGAGTTGAACAACTGATTCGCACAGGAATCAGCGCGATCCACGGCGGCCTCGGGATGCACCCGGGGCCGCTTCTGTTTTGAACTGGGGGGAATCTCACCAAAAAGGAATCAAACCCGCGCCTCATCGGTTGTGCTGCGTGTGAAACTTGCTGTTCTGCCCCATGAAACCGCTCGATCGGGGCAGCCACGCACGCCCGTTCCGGTACCATAGAAAGCGTTCATGGATGAGCCCCACCCCCAACCCGATCCCGTGCAGCCCGTCGCGGCGTCAGAACGCTTTGATCCGCACCTCTACCTGCACCCGCAGACGCTTTCCCGCCTCTCCACGATGGAGCTGCGGGCCAAGATGATCGTGGAGGGCGTGATGGCCGGGCAGCACCGCTCGCCCTACACCGGGGTCTCGGTCGAGTTCGCCCAGCACCGCCCCTATGTCGCCGGCGACGACACCCGCCACCTCGACTGGAAGGTCTACGCCCGCACCGACAAGCTGCAGGTCAAGCAGTACCAGCAGGAGACCACGCTTGACCTGATCCTGCTCGTCGATTCCTCGGGCTCGATGCGGTTCGGTTCACGCATGTTCTCCGACGCCTCGGGTTCGGCCCAGGAGATGGCCCCCGACGGGCGCCCCAACTGGTCCAAGTTCGATCACGCGACCGCGACCGCCGCGGCGATGGCATACATCACCATCAATCAGGGCGACCGGGTCGGGTTGGCGGTGTATGCCGACGAGTTGCGGGCCATCGTCGATCGCTCGGCCCGCAAGTCGAGCTGGAAGCAGATCGTCGACGCCCTGGCCCTGCACCCGGTCGATCGCCACACCGACATCGTGCGTGTCATGGACCAGACACTGGCCAAGGTCAGCAACAAGTGCCTGATCGTGATCGTCAGCGATTTCTTTGATGATGCCGAGAACATCCGCTCGGCCTTCGCCAAGGCCAAGCACCGCGGGCATGATCTGATCGCCCTGCAGGTGCTCGACAAGGCGGAGCTGAGCTTCGAGTTCGACGACCCCGCCGCCTTCGAGGGGCTCGAGTCCGAGCCGACTCTCCGCATCGACCCGCGTGCCCTGCGCAAGGAATACCTCGAAGCGATCAACACCCACATCGACCTCGTCTCGCGCCACGCCCGTTCGTTCGGCTTCGACCATCAGGTTGTCTCGACCCACAAGTGGCTCGGCCCAACGCTCGCCAAGTTTGTCGCACGCCGCAACGCGGCCTCGTCGCTGAGGGGGGGGTAAGCGGTGCCTGTCTCCCTGTTGCATCCCGGGCTCTTCGCGATCGGGCTCGCCTGCGTGAGCATCCCGATCATCCTGCACCTGCTCAAGCGTCGCCGGCGTGTGGTCACCTGGGGCGCGATGCGATTCCTCGAAGAGGCCTATCGCAAGCGCCGGCGCATCATCACCATCGAGCAACTCATCCTCCTCACCCTGCGCTGCCTGCTCATCGCCCTGATCGCCCTGGGCGTGGGCTCGCTGATGCTCGGCTCGGGCAACTCGGGTAGTTTGCCCACCACACTCTTCATCGTCCTCGACGACGGCATCGGCTCGGCCACCAGCGCCAATGGCGAATCGACGCTCGACCAGAGCAAGCGGATGGTCACCGAGGCCATCGAGGCCCTCGACCCGGCGCGTGGTGATCGCGTGGCGCTGGTCAGCGCTTCCTCCCCGGCCCGCGGGCTGGTCATCCCGCCCAGCAATGACCTCGCCGCAGTGCTGTCCATGGTCGAGCAGGCCCAGCCCAGCGACGCCGGGCTCGATCTGCAGGGCGCACTGGCGTTGGTGGGGGACCTCGACGAGCCAACCGAAGCCGGCGCGATGCGCCGCGTCCTGCTGCTGGCCAGCGCCAACCGATCGCTCGAGCGTGCCATGGGGATGATCGAAGAAACACAGGCCCGGCTCGCCTTCGACGAACTCCTGCTGATGCCCAGCGATGATCGCCCCGTAACCAATGTGGGCATCCTTGCGGTCCGCCCGACACGCTCGCTCATCGTCCGCGATGGCCTGGCACTGCCCGAGGCGGTGCGCATCGAGCTGGCCCGATCGGGCGACCAGCTCCCCGAGCAGACCAGCACGATCAGGATCCTCGATGCCAACGATCAGCAGCGAGGACAGGGTCGCGTGCAGTGGCAGCCCGGCCAACGCGAGGCCAGCACCAGCGTTGTGCTCGAAACCCGATCACTCTCGGCCCACGCCGGGCTCAGCTCGATCGTCCGCGTGCGTCTGGACGACGATGCCAACCCACGCGATAACACGGGCCTGCTCGCGTTGCCGGTGCGCAACTCCCTGCGGGTGGGCGTGCTCGATCGCCCGTCGCCACGCGGCTTGGGCAGCCCCGCCGGCATCGCCCCCGCACGCTGGGTCCGCGCCGCACTGGCACCATCGGACGACATGGGCGTGCGGGTCACCAGCATCGATGCACAGCAGGCCGCAACCCGTCTGACGGCCAGCTTCGACGCCCTCGTCATCGTCGCGCCCGCAGCCATCAGCCCCGAGGGCTGGGAACGCGTCGCCCGCCTGCGCGAGCAGGGCACCATGCTCATCGTCACCCCCGACGCCCAGAACGAATCGCTGGCATGGTTCGAGCAGCTTCGGGAACTCACGCCCGAGACCTTCGAGGCCGGCGAACGCTTTATCACCCACGAACCATCGCTGGGCATCGACGACCGTGTTGATTCGGCGAGTCTGCTCTCGGGCATCGCCGGCGAGCTGCCCACACTCGCCGGAGCCGTCGAGGTCCATCGCTCGTTGCAACTCCCCGCGGGGGCCACCCCCATCGCATCACTCAGCGACGGCTCGGCCCTGGGCGTGCAGATCAGCCCGCGCGACGGCGCGGGCACCATCGTCGTGCTCGCCACGCCGCTGGACCTGAACTGGTCGAACCTCCCGGCTCGCCCCGTGTTCGTGGCATTGATGCAGGAGCTGGTGCGACAGGGCGTGGGCGTTGGCTCGACGCTGCCTCCGATCCTTGCCGGCCAGCCCATGCCCCGGCCGCTCTGGGCCCAGAGCATCCAGCCCATCGAACTGCCCGGGCGGAATCCCGATGCTGATCGCCTGCACGAACCCAACCAAGTTGCCGGCGTGCTGGCCCTTCGTGATGCCCAGGGCAGCGTGCGTGCCCTGCAGGTCGTCCAGCCCGACAGCGCCGGGGCGATCGCCAACCCGGTCGAGCGGGAAGGCGTCGAGGCCAACCTTGCCCGATTCATCGATGCATCAAGCGTGCAATGGGCCGGACAGGATCAGGCGAACAACGCCGCGGGGACCACGCAGGTCAGCAGCAGCGATCCACGATCCCTCGCCCTGAACCTGCTCTGGGCGGCGCTGGCGGTTGCAACAATCGAGTTCATCCTGGCCCGGCTCTTCACGGTGCGACTCGTCGCCCGGGAACAGGTCATGGGCACCATGAGCGGCGGGGGGACCCGCCATGAATGAACTCCTCAACGCGATCTTCGGGCTCGGCGGCACAGGCCCCGATGGGCAATCGCTGGGCTTTGGCAGCCCCGATGCCCACCCGGGCTTTACCTACGCGATGCCCGCATGGGGCATCGTGCTCGTGCTGCTGGCCATCGCGGGTGTGGTCTGGTGGTCCTACCGGGCGATGCCCGGGCGACGCAGCATGCGGGCGTTGCTGGCGATCGGACGCACGCTGCTCTTGGCCCTGCTCTTCGTGCTGGCGCTGGGGCCTCGGATCGAACAATCGATCATCGAGACCGAGCCCGACTGGGTGCTGGTGCTGCTCGATCGGTCCGCATCGCTGGAGACACCCGACGCCGCCCGCCCGACATTCGCACGCGATCAGCAACTGCGTTCGATGCTTCGATCCAGCGCCGAGCCCTGGGCCACCCTCAGCGACGATAAGCGTGTTGTCTGGCTCGGGTTTGACGAGCGGGCACGCGTGATCAGCGAGAACGCGGTGCCCAGCGATGACGCCCTCGGACTGGCCGAGGGCTTGGGCACGGATATTGACACCGCCATACGCGATGCCTTGCGTCAGTCCGCGGCCCGCCCCATCTCCGCGATCGTGCTGGTGAGCGATGGACGCAGTACTCGCCCGATCGATCCCGAACTCATCGATTCGCTCGCCGAGCGTCAGGTCCCGATCGTTTCGGTCCCACTCGGCAGCCCCGAGCCGGTGCGCGATCTGGGCATCGCCCGCGTCGAGCACCCCGACGCGGTGTTCGCCGAAGACATGGTCCCCGTCCGCGTGCATCTGGACACCCGTGGCATCGATGCCGACGGGCTCGGTCAACGCCCGGCCAGCGTCGAGCTGGTCGACCACGAGAGCGGGGAAGTGCTCGACCGCGTCGCGCTCTTGCCCGAGCACCTCGGACAGGACCCCAGCCCGGTCACACTGATGCACACGCCCGAGGGCGAGGGCGAGCGCCGCCTCGATGTCCGCATCGTCAGCGATCAGGCCAGCGACGACCTGAACCCCGAGAACAACAGCGCCGAGCTGCGCATGAGCATCGTCGATCGACCCCTCCGCGTGCTCTACATCGACGGCTACCCGCGATGGGAACACCGCTACCTCAAGTTCATGCTCCTGCGCGAGCCCTCCATCGTGAGCTCCTCGCTGCTGCTCTCGGCATCGCGTCGCTACATTCAGGAAGGCGACGAGCTGATCGCTTCGGTGCCCTCGACCCTCGAGGAGTGGGAGCCGTTTGATGTCATCATGCTGGGCGATGTGCGGGCCGAGATGTTCTCCAAGCAGCAGCTGGAGACCATGCTTGAGCATGTCGAGACCCGGGGCGCTGGCGTCCTGTGGATCGCGGGCCCCAGCAGTGTGCCCGATGGGTACCTCAGCACGCCACTCTCGGCATTGCTGCCAATGCGGAAGGACGCCGGCGGATCGCAGCCCACGACCAGCGTCTGGGGCGACGCGGTCACGATGCGTTCGACCCCCGAAGCGACGCGCATGGGCGTGCTCCGCCTCAACAACGAGGGCACCGGTTGGCTCGATCGCCTGAGCGACCCCGACACCGGCTGGTCCAAGTTCCAGTGGGCGATCCGTCTCGATGAAACCAGCTTCAAGCCCGGCGTGAGCGTGCTGGCCAGTGCCCAGGCCATCAACACCAGCCAGAGCGCCCCGATCATCACCATGATGCGCTACGGTGCGGGCGCGAGCATGCTCATCGGGACCGATGAGATCTGGCGATGGCGCTATGGGCGAGGCGAGGACCTGCACGAACGGTTCTGGTTGCCCCTCATCCGAACCCTCGGGCGCGGGACCGTGGCCCGCCGCGCCGCACCGGCGCAGCTTGTTGTCACCCCGCAGGCACCCGCGCCCGATCAGGCGACGCAGGTGACGCTCCGGGTCTTCGATCAACGACGCATCGACGCCCTCCCCGAGCGTGTCCGCGTCCGTGTCTCATCGCTGGCTGATCGGGGTGAGCCCATCGAGCTCGAACTCGTCGGCACCGGCGACACCCGCACCGGCGCGTGGGTCCCGGGGCGGGCCGGCAGCTTCGAGCTGCACCCGATGGGGCTGGACCCTGAACTCAGCGCCATCACCCAGCGCGTGGGCGTGCAGGATCGGGCCGACGAACGCCGCCTGCTCGACAGCGACCACGAAACGCTCGCATCCGTGGCTCAGGCCACCGGCGGCTGGGTCACACCGCCCGACCAGTTCGCCCAGATCCCCGACCTGCTGCCCAACCGTGCCCGCACCATCGCCTCACCCCCCAAGCGCGTGTCGCTCTGGGATCGACCCATCGTGCTGTTCCTGCTCATCACCTTGCTCACCTTTGAATGGATCGGACGGAGGGCACTGCGGCTCGCATAAGTCACCGTCACCGAGTTTCACACAACCGCATCCACCGAATCCGGGTATAGACCGTACGGGAAAACAACGAAATCGAAATGAACAGCGAACACGACAGCACGAGCCCCACGCACGATCCGCAGGACGCGGCGGTGTTGCGTCGTGTGCGTCGTCAGCTGCGATCGATCGCCTCGCGCCTGCGCATGCTGCTGGTTCTTCGTGCGTTGCTCATGTGCGCCGGGGTGCTGCTTGTCTCGGCTTTGCTGCTGGGGCTGGCGGACTACCTGCTTCGATTGCCGCAGTTCATGCGCCTCATCTTCATGCTGGGCATCGCGTTGGCGGTCCTTCGCCTCGCCATCAAGCGCCTGCTCCCCGCGTGGCGTTCCGTACTGAGCGAGTCCGATGTGGCCCTGCTGGTCGAGAAGCATGAACCCGAAACACGGGGGGTCCTCGCCAGCGCCGTGGACCTCGATCGTGAGCAGGCCCGGTCGAGCGAGGACGAGGGCATCAGCACCGCGCTGCGTTCGGCGGCTCTTCACACGGCCGCCCACAGACTCTCGGCGTTCAAGCCAACCAGCGTCCTTCGCACCTCTTCGCTCACACGCCCGGGCTTGCAGGCCCTGGTTCCTATCGCGATCCTGATCCTCCTGGCCCTGCTCAGCCCGGTGATGTTGCGAGTCGGTGCCCAGCGCGTTCTGATGCCCTGGAATGACACCCGCTGGCCGGTGCGGTACGCGATTGACGACATTACCCCACCCGGCCCGTACGCGATCGATGCGCCCATCGCGATCCGGGGGCTCGTGGGCAACCCAGACACCCCGCTCAGCGACACCACCCGGGCCCTGATCAACTGGCGTCTGCTCGACGAGTCTGGTGATGCGATCGGCGACTGGTCTCGTACCCTGCTCATGCCCCAGCGACGGCGCGGTGGCGAGCAAGGCATCCCGCTCTATGAGCAGCTCATTGACGCCCGCGAACGCGCCGCTCGGTTCCCCGAGCAGCAGCGGTTCACCCTCGAATACCGCATCTCGACCCGCGACGACCAGAGTCGGACCCGCAGCGTGACGATGGTCCGTCCGCCCGTGCTCCGCTCGACGAGCGTCGAACTGGAGCTTCCCGCGTACGCCCGCCCCATCGCCGATCGGGGGATCGTGGCCTCGGGAACGATCGAGTCCAAAGCGAGCGACACGCTCATCGCCCCGGTGCTTCGCGGCTCACGCATCACGCTCAGCTGGCAGTTCAGTAAGCCCATCGCCAAGGATGAACAAACACCCGAATGGGTGGAGCAGGTCGGCGAGCTGGGCGAGCTGATCGCCTTCGACCATCCAGACGAATCGAGCATGCGCATCGAGCTGATCGCGCGCGACTCGCTGCTGATCGAGCCCGCGATCCGGGACCGCGCGGGCATCCCGGTGCGGACCCCGATCACCGCGTCGGTCGAAGTGCTCGATGATCTCCGCCCGAGCGTGCAGATTGTTGAGCCCCGACGGGACGAGGCCCTCTCGCCGCGTGCGATGATCGATATCAACGCCGAGCTGAGCGACGACCTGGGCCTGACCCGGTCGGCGATCATGGCACAGGTCGCCAAGGTTCCCGCGGGCTCAGCTGGTGCGCCGCCCGAGCCGGTCGGTGAGCCCGTCACGCTGGTTACCCAAGACATCAACATCGAGATGCGTTCAACGATCCAGCACACCCTGGATCTGACATCGCTGGGCCTTGTTCCCGGCGATGAGCTGCGTTTGTGGGCGATCGGCTGGGACCTGCGTGCCGTCGATAGCGACCCGAGCATCGGGCGTGGCGCGTCGAGCGTTCGTGTATTCCAGATCGTGGCCTCTGATGATCTGATCGAGCAGGTCCGGCGATCGCTCGATCCGCTCCGCAACAACCTGCGTTCGCTCGATGTCCGTCAGGGCGAGGTTCAGCAGCTCGTGCGTCAGCAGAGCGACCGGGCGGCCGAGGAACAGCGTTCGCTCAGCGAGCGTCTGCGTGCCAACCAGAGCGCCCTGTCGCAGCTTGATGAGACGGTCAAACGCAACCGCATCGAGGACGAGGCCCTGCGGAGCACCATCGAGGACGCGAACCGATTGCTCGAGGAAGCCGCCGATCAGAGCGAGCAGGCCGACGACCAGATCCGGCGTGGGAGCGAGGACGCGGCCCAATCAAGCCAGCGCCGCGTGCGCGACCGCCTTGGTGAGCTGCTCTCGATGCTCGATCAGGGCCAGGACGCATGGATGGCCCTGCGCAATGTGCAGCAGCTCCGCAGCGATCTGGAATCTATCAGCGAGGACACCAAGCAACTCGCCCAACGCACAGCGGGTCAGACGCTCGAAGAGATGAGCGAGGAGGACCGCAGCGCCCTGGAGCAGATCCTCGATCGTCAGCTGCAGAACGCAGAGGACGCCCGCCAAGCGGTCAATACGCTCGACCAGCGAGCCCAGGAGCTGGAAGAGAACGACCCGACCCAGGCCGAGGCGTTGCGTCGAGCCGCCAATGACGCACGGGCCGCCCAGCTTGAGGAGAAGCTGCGCGAGGCCGGCGCACAAATCGGGCAGAACCAGACGGGCAGCGCCAACCAGACACAGGAGGAGGTGCTCGAAGAACTCGAGCAGTTGCTCGAAGAGCTGGAGAACACGATCCAGAACCGGGACAACGCCCTGCGCCGCGAGCTGGCCTCGATCATCGAATCGATCAAGGGGCTCATCGATGCTCAGGAGCGGGAGATCGTACGACTGGACCGGGCGATGCTCGATGATGACCTGGGCGGCATGGACGCACGCCTGATCACGCTCGTGGGCAATACCCTGAGCGTGCGCGACGAGGCGCTCGGGGCTTTCCCCGAGACACGCACCATCGCCGAGCACATCGGGCGGGCGGGCAACGCCCAGAACAGCGCCATCAGCGCCCTGCGATCGAACACACCCGATGCGGACGCTGCCCAGCAATCCCAGCGCGGGGCGTTGCAGCACCTGCGCAATGCGCTCGAGGAGGCACAACGCCTCGATGAACAGGCCGCCCAACGCCAGGCCGAGCAGGCCCGCGATGCGTTGCGGAAGCAGTACGAATCGATGCTCGAAACGCAATCGACGATCCATGACGAGACGGTGGCCCTGGGCGATGATGACCTTGGGCGTCGCCAACGCTCGCAGGCCCGCGCGTTGGCGGCCCGTCAGGGCGAGCTGCGCGATGAACTGCTCGCGATGGCCGACCAGCACGAGGGACTCAGCGAGGCACCGATTTTCACGCTCGCCCACGCCCAGCTCGACCGGCTGATGGCCCAGAGCGGTGCTGGTCTGGAAGAGCGCCGCATCGAAACGCGAACAAACCAGTCACAACGCCAGGCGATGACCATCCTCGCCTCGCTCGTCGAGGTGCTGCAGGAACAGCAGCAGCAACAGGACGAATCCGACTTTGAAGACGGCTCGTCCGGCGGCGGCGAGGGCGGCGGCCAGGGTGGGGGCGAGCAGCCCGTGATCCCACCCGTGGCGGAGCTCAAGCTCCTTCGCAGCATGCAGCAGCTCGTGGCCGACCAGACCCGGGCGATCAGCGAGCAGGAAACCCGCGACGATTCGGAGGTCCGATCAGTCGTGGACCTGCAACGCCAGCTCTTTGAGCAGGGGGCCTCGCTGATCGAGCGGATGAACCCCAACCCAAACCCAACCGAGCCCGATACCAATCAAGAGACCCCGAACCCGGAGCCGATCAACCCGGTAGAAGAAGGTGGGGCCACGCCATGAACCGATTGCTGCCCATCCTGAGCGTGCTGATGATGTCCGGCGCGATCGCTGCCGCCCAATCGGCCAATGAACCGGCTGACCCGCCCAGCGGCGAGCCCTTACCCTCGCTCGACGAACTGCTGGGGCTTGAGGAGGGCGATGATTCGGGTGTCGATCGCGAAGCCGAGGAACTCCGCGAGGTGCTCAGCCCCCGCGAGGCAGGCGAGGCGTTGGGCCAGGCGGTGAACCTGATGGAACGCGTCGCTTCCCGCATTGAGGAGGGCGATGACCTCTCGCTCTCAACCCAGCGTCTGCAGGAAGACATCCTGCGCAAGCTCGATCAGGTCATTGAGTCCGCCCAGAACAACCAGCAGGGTGGGGGGGGCTCGTCGAGTTCCCAGTCCTCATCATCAAGCAGCCAGCAGCAGCCCAACCAGCAGCAGCAGGAGGGCCAGAGCCAGCAGCAGGGACAAGAGGGCGATGGATCGGGTCAGGAACAGATGCCCGGCGGCTCATCCAATGCCCAGCCCGGCGGCGAGGTCGCGCCCAACGGGGTCTCATGGGGCGCCCTGCCCCAACGCGTTCGCGATGCGCTCTCACAGGGGATCAGCGATCGTTACTCTGAACTCTACCGCTCGATCACCGAGCAGTACTACCGCGCTCTGGCCGAGGACGAGGACCAATGAAGCACGCCCGATTCCTGATCCCGATCGCGCTCGGCGCGACACTGCTGCATGCCCAGCCCGCGATCGATCCTGGAAACAGCGCCCAGAATAACCCGCTGGATCAGGAGATCACGCCCCAGCTCGATGCCGCCGTCAAGGCGGGGATCAGCTACCTCGCCACGACCCAGGAAGCGGACGGCTCGTGGGCATCAGGGCGCTACGGCAAGAATGTGGCCATCACCGCACTGGCCTGCCTGGCCCTGATGAGCGATGGGCACATGCCCGGGCGGGGTGAGCTGGGCGATGTTGTCGACCGGGGTGTCGAGTTCATGCTCAGCTCCTCCAACGACAGCGGGCTGATCACATCTGAAGCCAACAACGGGCCCATGTACGGGCACGGGTTCGCCACGCTCTTCTTGGGCGAGGTGTACGGCATGACACCCGGCGGCGATAACGCCCGCGCCAATCGCATCCACGAGGCCCTGGTCAAGGCGGTGCGGCTGATCGAGCAGACCCAGAACGACGAGGGCGGGTGGCGATACAACCCGGTGCCGTATGATGCGGATGTCTCGGTGACGATCTGCCAGATCATGGCTTTGCGCAGCGCCCGCAACGCGGGGATCGAAGTCAGCAGCGAGGTCATCGACCGTGCGGTTGAGTATGTGCGCATGTGCCAGAACGCCGACGGCGGGTTCAAGTACCAGCTCGGCTCGGGCAACAGCGCCTGGCCCCGCACCGCCGCGGGCGTGGCGTCGTTGTACTACGCGGGGATTTACGAAGACGACGCGATCGACAAAGGGATCGAGTATTTGACCAAGAACGCGCTGCCCGGGAAAGCCAGCGCCAGCCGATCGCATTACTTTTATGGGCAGTACTACGCGGTGCAGGCGATGTACCTTGCGGGCGATGCGCACTGGGCGCTCTGGTGGCCGGCGATCCGGGCCGAGCTGATCGCTCAGCAGAACGATGAGGGCTCGTGGGATGACCGATCGGTCGGCAAGCCCTACGGCACGGCCATGGCCCTCATCGTGCTTCAGATGCCCAAACGCTACCTCCCGATCTTCCAGAAATGAAACGAATCAACACGCTCATCCCGTTCCTCACGCTCACGCTTGCATGCGTGACCACCTCTGCACAGTCGCTCAGGGGGGCGTGGATCGTCTGCACGCGTGACCTTGAACTGCGGGAAACACTGATCGACCAGTTCGACGAGCGCGAGCTGGTGCTGCGCAATGAGTACGGGATCAGGAGCAGCGTGCCCCTGAGCGAGGTGCTCTTCGTGGTCCGCAACGAGCAGGCGCAGGTGATCGATTCGGAAGACATCGCCGGTGCCCCGATGCCCGAGCCGAGCCCCGTGCGGCTCATCACGCTCAGCGATGGGCAGGTCGTGCGTGGATCGATCATCGAGCCCGACATCCCCGACGAGCTGGCGATCAGTCTCATCGCCGGGCGGAATATCCACGGCGAGGCCCACATCCCGCTCGAGCGGGTCCTGCGTATCAACGATCAGGACACCGACCGGACGGTTGGCACCCGCAACGAAGAACTCCGCGATGATCTCGTCGTCACCCGCAACGGCGACCGCATCGTGGGGTTCGTCGAAACAGTGGGGCCGACCACGATGATCGACCAGCAGAGCGGCGGCGGGCTCGAAATCGAGACCGCGCGCATCGAGTCGATCCTGATTGCCAACGAGCTCGAGCCCGAGCCGGGTGTGTACATGAGCTTCAGCGACCGGGAGAACCTCCGTGCGAACATGGTCAACTATGAAGCGCAGCAGCCCATCACGATCGAGGTCGATGCGACCTCGCTGGGGCTCAACGACACGGGCAACTCGATCTGGGTCTTCGATGCCGGATCGCTGCAATCGCTGATCGTGATCGAGCCGCAGACTCGGGTGATCGGGCTCAGTGATCTCAAGCCGACGAGTATCGAGCCCACGGGCGATGGAGACTGGTCGCCTGCGCCAACCGTGTCCGGTCAGAGCGTGGCCCACCCCGCCTTGCGTGGGATCGACTTGCACAGCCCCGTGCGGGTGACTTATGCCCTGCCCGAGGGGGCCTCACGATTCGCGGCGAGCTTCGAAACGCCGATCGAGCAATGGACCGATTGCGTTGTCCGTGTCATCGGGAAATCGACGACCGGGGACACGGTCCTCTTCGAGCAGCGGTTCAATCGTGAATCGCCTACGGCAGAGCTGAATGTGCGCATCCCATCCTCAGCCAATGAGCTGGTGATCGAGATTGACCCAGGGGAGAACGGACCGATCCAGGACCGTGTCCTGCTGCACCGCCCCCGTCTGCTCATCCAGGGCTAGTCAAGTCGGCGGGTTTCAGAGGATGTCGTAGTTTTCCAGGTGCTTGCGCATCTGCTCGGCCGTATCGCCCGTGTGGTCGATTAGTTCGGCGTTCCAGCCGAAGGCCTTGGCGCCCTCGACATTGGCCGGCGTGTCCTCGAAGAACAGGATCTGATCGCCCGCGGCTCCGACGCGTCGTTCGAAGGCGGCGAAGGCCTTCTCGTCGGGCTTGGCGAGGCCGAAGAGATGACTGGCGTGGCGGTGCTCGATCATGGTGGCGACGGGGAAGTCCTCTTCCATGCGTGCCCAGTGGGTCGCGTTGGTGTTCGAGAAGAGGGCCGTCGAGAGGTCGGCGAAGCTGTTGAGTTCGTCGATGAGTTCGTCGACACCCTTGTATTCTTCGAGCAGCCATGCGTGGTGGACCGCGGCCACATCGTCGATGCTGTGGAACTCTTCCGATTCCTTGGCGATCGCGCGAAAGAACGCCTTGTCGCTCATCTGGCCGGTCTGGAAGCGCTGCGCCAGCGCATCCTGTTTGGTCAGGCACTTGAGCGCGATCTTCTTGCTTGGGGCTTTGATGCCCGCGGCCTTGCAGCCCTCTTCCCAGGTGCGGCAGATTCTGAGAATCACCCCGCCCCAGTCGAAGCAGACGAGCCGAATGTCATGGTCCATCACCGTTCTCCACACCCTGTTGCGTTGAGGCCTTCATGACCTCGTCCATGACTGTTGTCGCGAACGACCCACGCGGGAGCTCGAACGCACATCGAATGTATGACCCGTGCTCGTCGATCCCACCCTCGACCTCGGGGTCGATGACGGGGATTCGCAATGGGCGACGGTCGCCCCCGATCATGGGGAGCCCGTCACGCTGCTCGCACAACTCCATATCTTTCGGCGAAACATCGGCTTGGGCAAGGGCGCCAAGCTCTCGTTCGTCCACTTCGCCCCCCGCACGGGCCATTGTTGTGCCCCACATCGGGCCTGAGGGGCTGATCTCGAAGCGATTCAGGCGGTCCTGGAGCGTTTCATCGCCCGATTCGAGTTCCTCAGCGGTGACTTGGAAGTTTGCCCGGCTCTTGAGCACAAAGGCCAGATCGCCCGGCTCAAGCGTATCGAGGGTGCCCGATCGGACCCGCTCGTTTAGGACCGCGTTAAAGATCGCGGACTGGAACGATGAGATGAAGAACCCCGCCGCGGTCGGGTCGATGGCCTTGATCGCCCGGTTGGGGGCATCGCCACGGGCCAGGGAGCGCAACGCGTTGCGCTCGACCTTGAAGACCTTGGGCATCAGGTCCGCGGCTTGGGCGTAATCGCCCCGGGCATAGGCCTCGCGGGCATCGACACTCCCCTTGGGCGCACCGGGCTTGGGTGACAGGATCAGGTCGAGAGCCCCCTGATGGTCGCCCTTGATGATCGCTCGCCCCACAAGGTGGTTGTTCATCAGATAGCCGAATCGCTGCTCACCGAATCGGTTGGGCATGCCAATACGGGCGAGCATCTCCAATGAGCGTTTGGCATCGCGTACCTTCATCGGGTCTACGCCGCGTACCTTGATCGAGAACCGGTTCCCCATCAGGTGCCCGCGTTGCAGCTTGTTCTCATGGAGATCAACCCAGAGCACCTGCACACGGTCATGCTGAAAGCTGGGGAAGTCCTCGGGGGCCTTGCCCGGGATATGGACCGAGATCACCTGGCGTGTGATCGCGTGCTTGTCCTTGAGCCCCGCGTGCCCGATGGCTCTGCGGTCGACCTTGAAGTGGTGCGCGATCGCGTCACGCAGTTGCAGCGTGGTCAATCCCTGCTTCTCGACGAAGAGGTAGAGATGCTCCCCCGTGCCTGAGGGGGCGTAGAGCGGGATTTCCTCGACGAGGAAGTCCTCGGGGCGCTGCTTGATCTGGCCGCCGACACCGGGCACCTCGTGCGTGAGGTACATGGGCGACTCAACACCGCTCTGGAACGCATCTGTTGTGGGGGTGGCCCGGTCGGTTGGCATTACTCGAGCCCGTCCAGCGGCGGCAGGATCGCGTCGTCGATCACCGTATCGCTCACATAAATCGGGACATCGCCCGCCACACCCAGCGCGATCGCGTCGCTCGGGCGGGCGTCGATCTCGACACGCTTGCCGTCACGGTCGGTCATCACCAGGGTGGCGAAGAAGGTACCCTCGGAGATATCGGTTATCGCGATGGATTCCAGGGTGGCCCCCAGCTGTTCGATCGTGTTGGCCAGCAGGTCGTGGGTCATGGGACGCCCGATCTCGAAGCCCGAGAGGCGTCGGTCGATGGCCACGGCTTCGCTGATCCCGATCACGATCGGGAACGAGCGGGGTTCACCCTGCAGTGGGTGGGTCTCCCGCAGCTCGATAATCTGCGCACTGGTGGTCTCACGGATCAGAATCCGTGCCAGGTGCATTTCGATCAACATGCCTTGGTTCCCATAGCTCGACATCAGGGAATCATAGCGCGCCTGATCAGACCATGGAGTCAGCCCGTGCCGGACTGTCGCGGTGCCTTACTCCCGGCATCGGGGCTCAATGGGGGTGCCCAGGGTCTGCAGCAGTTCGATCGGAGCGCCGATCGATACGACGAACACCTCACCGAGGTACTCGATCGCCTCGACGCGGGCCATGCCGGGCTTCAAGCCCGCGAAGGTCACCGTGCGGTCCGCTCGCACCACACATTCGCCAAGCGGTTCGCCAGATTGGGCGTCGAGCCCGCTTGGCAGATCGACCGCGAGCACCTGCGCATTACAGCGTATCTTTGTGGAGTTGATCAAGTCGGTCAGCTCGCCCGCGACGCCCTCAACCGGTCGGCTCAGTCCGGTGCCGAACAGGGCATCGACCAACAGCGATGGCGCATCGCCGAGGGATGAATCGAGGAACCCACGCGCATCAAGGCATTCGATGCCCATGCGTCTGATGATGCTCAGGTTGGTGCCGGCGTCACCCGTGTACTGCTCTGGCTGATGTGTACAGACGACACGGGTGGGGATCAGCGCGTTGTGCAGGTGGCGGGCGAGGGCGAAGCCGTCACCGCCATTGTTGCCCGGGCCACAGAAGATGGTCACGCTCGGGCTTCTGGTGTGCTCAAGCATCTGCATCGCGTGCTGAAAGAGCCCGATCGCGGCATTCTCCATCAAGATGATCGATGGGATGCCAAAGACTTCCACGGCCTGCGCGTCCAGTTCGCGGGCCTGCTGCACGGTCAGTTCGTATTTCGGAGGGGGGCAGGGCACGCTTGTCGGCGATTCCGGGCCGTGTGCTCGGTAGCGTTCATGGTGATGATCCTGCATGCAGAATCATAGCGGTGGGAGGCCTCAAGCCGCTAGAATCCGACATGCTGCTCGAAGTAGTCATGACGGTGCTGATGGTCTTCGCGGTCATGTGCACGCTGTACTGGCTCGCGGTCGCGTTCCAGGTCCGTCGCACCGCCCGGCTGTTGCCCAGCGCCCGCGACGGGATCGCCATCGCCGAGCAGGACCCGCCTACCCAGCGTGTGTGCGTGATCGTGCCCTGCCACAACGAGGCGGGCAACATCGCCACCCTCATCGCCTCGCTCAAGGAGCAGGACTATGACCGACTGCGTGTTGTCCTGGCCCTGGATCGCTGCAGCGATGACACCGCGGGCGTTGCCCGGCGGGCGATCGGCGATGATGCGCGATTTGAGATCATCGAGATCACCGAGTGCCCCGATGACTGGGCGGGTAAGGTCCACGCCGCCCACACGGGCTACCACCGCAGCGAGCACGCACGCAACGCCGATGTGCTGATCTTCACCGATGCTGATACGCAGATGGACCCGGCCTGTGTGCGGGCCTGCATCGCGATCATGCGTCATCGTGGGCTCGATTTCTTCAGTCTGCTCTCGACGCTCAACAGCGAGACCTGGTTCGAGCGATTTGTGCAGCCCATTACGGCTTTCGAGCTTGCCCGCCAGTACCCGCTGCTGCGGGTCAACCGGGGCGATGAACGCCAGCGTGCGTTCGCCAACGGGCAGTTCATGATGTTCGACGCGGGGGTCTATCGCCAGATCGGCGGGCACGAATCGGTACGGGATGCGATCCTTGAGGACATCGCCTTTGCGCGACGCATCATGTACCAGAAGCACCGCGGGGGGCTGCTGATGGCCGATCGCATGCTCAACTGCCGCATGTACGACAGCTGGCCCGAGTACACCCGGGGCTGGAAGCGTATTTATACCGAGTCGGCGAACCGGGAGATCAAGCGTCTGCGTCGTTACGCGTTGCGGGTTCCCGTAGTCACGGCGATGCTGCCCGCGATGAGTCTGTTGCTGGTGGTGGTCGCCCTGTTCACCGGCCCTGACACCATCCCGCTCGCGATCGGGCTGCTCGCGGTGGCGAGCTGGCTGCTCGGGCTGTCGATGGTCTACCGCATGAGTCATGCCCCGCTGCGGGACCTGCCCATGTCGCTGCTCGGGGCGTTCCTCACGGGGCGTATCTTCTGGGAAGCCGCGCGCGATCTGTCGCAGGGCACGCCGACGACCTGGGGTGGTCGTAGCTATGTGCGTAAGGCGGAGGGCTGAGCCATGGCGATGCACGGGCGATTCTCGCGACGCGTGCGGCGTATGGGCGATGACCCGCGCGTCGAGCTGACCCCCATGATCGATGTGGTGTTCCTGCTGCTGACCTTCTTCGTCTTCTCGATCGTGCTGATGGTGCGGGCGGATGTGCTCGATGTACGCCTCCCAGAACTGACGGCTGGGCAGAACGCCGAACGCGTTACGCCCATCACCATCGCGGTCACCGATTCAGGGGAGATCGTCATCAACCGAGAACCGACCACCCTTGAACAGGTGGTTGAGACGGTGAACGCCCTTCGAGAGACCCAGCCCGATTCGCCGCTGCTGCTGGCGGTCGATACGCGATCGACCGCGGGGGGCATGATCGAGCTGATCGATCTGCTGGTTGAAGCGGGGCTGAGCGATTTCTCGATCGTTGGGCGTGAGGCCCAGCCGACTGAATCTGAACCGGACCCGGCCCAGCAACCGTAAGGAGGGGTATGTCGTCGCAGGCAAACCCAATCAGCACGAGCACAGCTCGGGTGACCATCCCCGTATTGGGGGTGTGCATGGCGCTGAGCGTGCTGGTGCATGTGGGGTCGGCCGTGGGTGCTGGGGCGTACCTGTCGCACCGGCAAGGGATCGGTTTCGAGGGCCAGACGCGCATCGATCTCCCGGACATGGCCCCGCCGACCATGCCGGAGGAGCAGCCGCTCACGCTCGGTCGTCAGGAATCAAGGACGGCCTCGATCGCCTGGCTGGGCGTGGTGCACGATGCCATCGAGGGCGACGGGCAGGAGTCGCAGGTCGAGCAGGCCGAGCTGACGATCGCCGAGGGTGAGCGTGAGGAACAGAGCGCTCAGCCAGCGCCCGCCGTGACGCCGCAGCCCGATGTTGAGCCTGTTGAGCCCCAGCAGGCGCAGCCGGAGGTCGCCCAGACCCCACCGGACGCGGAGAATCAGCCCGAGCCCGAGCCCGAGCCCGAGCCCGAGCCCGAGCCCGTGCCTGAACCTGAACCTGAACCTGAACCAGAAGTGATCGAGCCGGAGGCCGCCGAGGCGGAGCCGATTGAGGCCGAGTCGTCGGCCCGTATTGATGAGCCCGAGGCGGTGATAGATCCAAGCGAACAAACCGCCCCGGTTGTGATCCCGGAATCCCAACCCGAGCAGCAGACCGAACCGGTTCTCGAGCCAGAGCCCGAACCAGAGTCCGAAGCCGAAACCGAGTCAGAATCTCAGGTACAAACAGAGCCGACGGAGGCGCAGCCCGAGCATGTGGCCACGCCGTCGTTGCAGCCCACGCTGCCAACGACGAGCGCCAAGCCGCAGGGAAAGCCGGGCGAGGTCGATGATCGGGAATCGGTGGCGAGCATCATCAAGCGTGCCAAGGAGGTGCGTGCCCGGACGCTCAACCGCCCGCTCTCGGGCGAGGGGCTTGAGATCAAAACCGTCGAGCCCAAGTTCTCCGCGACGGTCCGGTTCACCCAGCTGCCTCGCAACCCGATCGTGCTGATCCGATTCAACGCGCAGGGCAAGGTGGTCAAGGCCGATTTCCTGCGTGATGAGGAGAAGCGTCGGGTGTACGACACGGGGAGCAAGGGTGTCGATGAGCCGCTGATCAGCGCGATTTACCAATGGCGTGCATCGGGCAAACAGATCGACGGGCTGGACCCCGAGGACCCTGATTCAACCATCGAGATCTCGATGAAGATCATCTTCCGTGACGAAGACTGATCGCATCATTCAGCTTTGCGTGTGCTCGATGCGATTCATCAGGTAGGTCATCGCCGCAGCATGATTCGGGGATCTGCTGATCCAATCGGCGAACGCGCTGATTCGCTCACAGGCTTCAACACCCAATCGCTGCTCGAATCGTCTCTGCTCTGCCTTGCTTGTCTGCATGCGCACCAGCTCTCGCTGGTAGCTCGGCGAGCAGATCAGGTGCAGTTCATCGTGCAGACTGTGCTTGCGAAGGGCCTCGTACTCGTTGCGATCGAGCCAGAAGCCGCTGCTGGAATCAAAGTCGATGCGGAAACCAAGCCCCGAGCCAGCTCTGCACTTGCGCATCAATCGTCCCGAGCGCGGCGAGATCAATGGCTGGTCGCTGTCGTCATCGATCTCCGCGGGCATGGGCGATTCGAATGAGACCGTGGGCTCCGGGAATCCGGGCTGGGACTTGATCCAGTCCCAGTAGGCGATGGTGTCGATCCAGACCCCGCCGGAGGTGGGGCAGGTGTGGGCGATCAGGCCCGGGAGGAGTTCGGTGCGAACAAGTGTGGTATTGGGGTCTCGTGGTGATTTCATACAACAGTGTATTGGGTTTCACCGATGACACTTTGCAGTCAGTCCGCCCACGCGAAGATAATCAGGGCTGCCAGTGCGGCCAGGGCGATCGACCAGGCGATCAGGGCACGGATGCTGGCGCTGCGGGCACGGTCCTTCTCCCACCATGAGTTGGGGCGAACGCCCTGGATCAGAAACACCCCGGTGGCGCTGAGGTTGATGCAGACGATGTTCGTCATGGCCAGCGTGGTCGCGCCCGCGGCTTCGGTCCAGCTCCCCGCGCCCGCGAGGATCCCCGCGGCGGCGGTCGGGGGCAAGAGCGCGACGGCGACCATGACGCCGACGATCGTGGCGGGGGCACCGGATGTGAAGGCGATCGCGCCCGCGGCTCCCGAAGCCAGCGCGAGCATGACATCGCCCAGATCAACGACGGTGCGGGAGGCGAACTCGGTGTTGAGTTCCTGGCTGCTGTCGAAGAAGAGCCCGAAGCAGGCCGCGATGGCCAGTGCCAGTGATAAGCCGATGAGGTTGGAGCGGATGGCGTTTCGGATCAGCTTGAAGTCGCCCAGCGTCGTGCCCAGGGCAAGTGCGGTGTTGGGCCCGAGCAGCGGGGCGATGACCATGGCGCCGATGATGATGGCGGGCGAATCTTTGAGCAGCCCAACACACGCAACGATCGTCGCGAGCGTCACCATGATCAGATAAATCGGATCGGTGCGTGCCGAGTCGCGGATGTCCTCGTCGAGCTCGTCACGCGAGATGCGCCCGAAGCGGGGGGCCCATTGCTTGGGTTCCTCGTCGGTCGGGTTGGTCTCTTTTTCGGGCTCTTCGAGGCGAGGCCGCGTGGCTTCGACCGGGAGCAGGAGCAACCGAAACTGATCGCACGAGGAGAAGGTGTCTTCAAGTTTGTCCGAGAGCGCTTCGATGACATGGGCGTGCATGAGCAGCGAGGTCATACGCAGGTCATCGCCCAGCGGCGTGTGATACACGCTGGGCGGGGCAGCTTCATCGATGATTTTGTCGAGGTCGGCGCAGTTGTTCTCGGGTAGGACGATCTGAAGCAGGCGTAGGGGCATGGGGGCAGTGTATCAGCATGCGCCCGCCTGCGCTCAGTTGTCGCTCGCGCCGATGGTGATCGAGATCGGGGCCTGCTCGGCTGCGGCCTTTTCTTCGTCGTTCTCGATGTGCAGGCGCTTGGTGCGGTGCTGCGACCAGTCCGTGACACGAAGATCGGGCGATTCGGGACCGGTGTGCGTCTTGATGACATCGTACACCGTGTCGCGTTGGGCCGGGATGAACCCGGCGTTGCGAATGAGCCGGCACAGCACCGCCTCGTCGAGGCAGTAGGTCGTGCCCGCGGAGGAGACGACGTTCTCCTCCATCATCACCGAGCCCATGTCGTTGGCGCCGAATCGCAGGGCGACCTGACCGATGTGCGGGCCCATAGTGACCCACGACGAACCGATCGAATAGATGTTGTCCATCATCAGGCGGCTCACGGCCTGTGTCCGCAGGTACTCGGTCGAGCCGGCGAGACGCAGACGGCGGCCGAAGCGGCTGTCCATGTCCTTGGTGCCGCTGCCGTCGAGCTGGGCGACCGTATCGCCGGGGAACGGCAGGGTCTCGCCCGTCTCGGGGTCGATGTCGTCGGCGGTAGGCCATTGCGGCACGCGCCCAAGCGAGGTGTTGTCGGGCTGGAAGGGCCAGGAGATGAAGCCCAGGTAGTGCCCGCCGGTTTCGGGGTTCTTGACGGTCGGATCGCTGGCGACCTGCGTGGGCACCTGCCCGGTGCCGAAGTCGCGGATGGCCTTGTCCTGCCAGTGGCGGACGGAGCGCATGTGGTGGATGCGGTCGGCGTGGCCCTCGATGTGGCCGTACATCATGGAGGCGCTGGTGAACATCCCCAGCGAATGGGCGGCGTACATCACCTGCAGCCACGCGTCCATGTCGCACTTGCCCAGCCCGATCTTGGTGCGGACCGCTGGTGCAAAGATCTCGCCGCCGCCGCCCGGGAGCGAGCCCATGCCCGCCTCCTTGAGGCGGATCAGCACCCACTGGACCTTCTCGATGAGCGTTTTGCCGGGGGGATTGAAGAAGTGGACGAACTCGATGAGCTCGGGTGGGGAGAACGCGTGGATCTTGACATGTGGGAAGCGCTCGCGGATGCCGTTGAGCAGTTCCAGGTACCAGTCGAGGGACAGGTTGGGGTTCATGCCGCCCTGCATGAGGATCTGGGTGCCGCCGATGTCGCTGAGTTCCTGCACCTTCTGGTACAGCTCTTCGTGTTCGAGTGTGTAGGCGTCGTGCTCGTCGCCCTTACGCTTGAAGGCACAGAAGATGCACTTGGCGGTGCAGATGTTGGTGTAGTTGATGTTGCGGTCGATGATGAAGGTGCGGACATGGTCGCCGTGGATTACGCGGCAGCGTGCGTCGGCATAGCGTCCCAGCGTGTGCAGGGGGGCGCTGGTCAGGAGTTCAAGCCCCTGCTCGGGGGTCAGGCGGGCCTGCCCCTCGGACACGGCTCGCAGCAGCCCGGGATCCTGGGCGCTGTGCGTGGGGAACTCGGGCAACGGCTGGTAGATGGTGCTCATGCGGGCCTCGGTCGCTGGGCGTACTTTCAAGAATCACTGAAAGTATAGCGTGGGGAGCGGCGTTTCTCAATCTCGGCGGGCGTTCAAGACGGGCGCATTGCAACGGGCTACGCTGGGCATGAGGAGACCAACGATGAAGATCGCGTATGTCAGCTGCAAGAACCTGCCCGAGCCCGATATCGACGAGCAGCCGCTGGTGCAGGGGCTGATCGAGGCGGGGCACGACGCGAGTGTGGCCGCGTGGGACGATGACTCGGTCGATTGGGCCAGCTTTGACGCGGCCCTGATCCGGGCGACCTGGAACTACGCCCAGCATCTCGACGCGTTTGGCGATTGGCTGAGCTGTGTGGATCGTCAGACCACGCTCATCAATCCGCGTTCGACGCTCGAGTGGAACCTGCACAAGGGCTACCTGCGGGAGCTAGAGGGCGCGGGCGTGCCCATCACGCCGACGGCTTTCTTCGATCGTGGGCAGTCGGGGTCGGTGCTGTCGGTGTGCGAGCAGCGTGGCTGGCCACGCATTGTGATCAAGCCGACGGTTTCAGCCGGGTCGTTCGGGACGCGATCGTTCGATCTGTGCAAGGGCGAGGCCGGTGCGGCCCAATCGTTCTTCGACGAGATGATTGCCCAGCGAGACATGATGATCCAGCGCTACATCCCCAGCGTGGACACGGTGGGCGAGACGGCGTTGGTTGTGATCGATGGCACGCTGACCCATGCGATCGAGAAGCGCCCGCGCTTCGATGATCAGGACGAGGAGGTCTACCTGCGTGAATCGATCAGCGATGAGATGCGGGCGTTCGCCCAGCAGGTGCTCGCGGCCGCGAATCAGGACCATCTGTATGCCCGCGTCGATGTCTTTCCGGCGGACGATGGTTCGCTGATGCTCTCGGAGCTAGAGCTGCTCGAGCCATCGCTGTTCTTCCCGCACTCGCCGGAGGCGGTGGGGGTGTTCGTGCGGGGTGTTGAGAAGCGGATGGCAGCTGCTCAGTCCTGACCTGTCTTCGCGAACAGAAGATCATCCTTTACGCCTTCGAGCTGCGCCTGCCCCTTCTTGTCGAGCAGCGAGACAACGACCGCGACGGCGAAGCCGATCAAGAAGCTCGGCAGCAAGACATCGAGCGACACCAAATACCCCGCGAACTCTTCAAACCCTGCTTGCTTGAGCAATGGCGGGATCGCGAAGCTGAACAACGGAACACCCATGAACCCCGCCACCATGGAGCATTTCGCACCCAGCGAGGTGAGCTTGCTCCAGAAGAGGGACAGGATCATCGTCGGGCAGAAGGTCGCGGCGATGCCTGACCAGCCGAAGATGATGATCCAGAACAGCGGCTTCTCGCGATCACGCAGTAGCAACCCCATCCCGATGGCGAAGGCGACGAGCGACAACGCGATCGTCACCTTGCGTGAGAGCGAGACAAGCTTCTCGTCGCCCATGTCGGGGTGGCGGGTTTTTTGCCAGTAGTCGCGCACGCCCGCGGACGAGGCGACGACCAGCAGCGAGTCGATCGTGGACATGATGGCGCTGAGCACCATGGCGATGAAGATGCCCGAGAAGAACGCGGGGAGCAGTTCCATCGCAGCAAACGGCAGGATGGCTTCGTGATCGCCGCCGAGTTGTTCGCTGCTGAAGACGGCACGCCCGAACACGCCCACGAGCACCGCGCCCGAGTCGGCAAGGAGTGTCCATGTCACGGCGGTGAGCATGCCGGGCATGATCTGCTTCTCGTTCTTCATCGAGATATAGCGGACGAAGACCTGGGGCGATCCCCAGAACCCGATGCCGATGGCGGCCAAGCCGACGATGGAGACGATGGTGGCGGTTGTCCAGCCGCCGCTTGACGGATCGACGATGCCCGTCACGGCGTCGGCCTCGCCCGGGCCGTGCAGCGACAAGAGATGCGGGTCGATTGACCGCAGTGATTCGGTGATGTTGGTCATCCCGCCGGCTTCCATGAGGATGACGACGGGGAGTGTGACGAGCCCGAGGAACATGAGCGAGCCCTGGAACACATCGGACCAGACCACGGCCGTGAACCCGCCCTGGGTGATGTAGAGCATCACGACCAAAAAGCCGACCGAGGCACCGATCAGATGGTCCCAGCCGAGGAAGCTGTTGAACGCGTCGCCGGTGGCGAAGACCTGGGCACCCGCGTAGATGGGCACGAAGATCAGCAGCGCCCCGGCGGCGATGAGGCGGAGCCTGTGGCCGGAGTCGCGGAAGCGTGATTCGAGGTAGTCGGGGACGGTGATGGAGTCGTAGCGGTCGCTGAGTCGTTTGAACCGACGCGACATCAGCAGCCACGCGCCGCCGACGCCGATCATCTCGCCAAGCACCACCCAGAACGCCTTGACGCCCATGGCGTAGCCCATGCCCGTGAGCCCGATGAGCAGCCAGGCGCTCTCGCCTGTGGCCCGGGCCGAGAAGGCGACATTGAAGAAGCCCAGGTTTTTGCCCGAGGCGAAGTAGTCGCGGATGTTGTTCATTCGCTTGGAAGCGAGATACCCGATCAGCAGCAGGATCCCTGCGTAGATGGCGATGGCGAGTAGTTTCATGATCATGTCGGTATCGATGAGGCACCTCCCGGGCGTATGGATCGAAGAAATACACCATACAAGCCGCACGCTCGGGTATGCAACCCGTTGTGGGCGGTAAGTGGGTGGTTCTTCTGTGCGCATTGAAAAACCGCCACCCAAGGGGCAGCGGCTTCGTTGAGGGATTGAAATGCGTTGTCGGTTCAGCGGCGACGGATGACGCGAGCGCCACCGAGCACACCGAGCAGACCCAGGCCGGCCAGTGCGGCGGTGGGGACAGGAACAACATTGATTGTGATGTCGTTGCTGGCAACGGTGGTCATGCCATCGAATGCCTCGAGGCTGACGAAGAATGTGCCATCGATATCTGGGTTCGCAAAGAAGAAGCCCAGGTTCCACGACTGCTGAATCACGTTGCTGCTTGCAAGCAGTGAGGCGTAGTTTGTCGCGTCGGTGGCTTCAGCACCGTTGCCGTTGCCCGTGCTGTTATCACCCATTGCGTGATCCCAGAGGACTTCGCCGTTGCCGGGGTTGACGCTGTTGAAGGGATCGAACGCGAAAAGCTCGGTGGTACCCATGCCGTTGTCATTGAGGCGGGAAACGGTCAGCATGTAGGTGAAATCGTTGATGTTGTTGCCCGAGTTGGTCGGGTCGTTGACATCGGTGTTCACCGAGAACTCAAAGTTGAAAAGCGAGCGATTCGCAGGGTTGGCCGAGTCGTTCGGGTTGAAGGTATAGGTGCTGCCACCGTCGTAGTTGAAGGTGTTTTCGGGTGAGCCCGACGAGTTGTAGCGCAGCTTGCCACGCATACCGATCTCGATGTTGTTGCTCTCTGTGACGGTGAAACCGCCGTTGGCGTTGCCGCTTCCGAAGATGACATCAGGCTTGACATTGCCTGCGCTTGCCAGTGTTGCTGCGGCAGCGATCGCGCCGACCAAAATCGTGTTCTTCATCTCAATGCTCCAGTGTGTTGTGGCGGTGTGTGCCCGCCATATCGATAGATGACGAAAGTAACCCTCTCTCCACGGGCTGATTACACAGGCATTGGCCTGTAACCCAAAGGAACTCACGCCACTCTAGATTAGTGGGTTCAATTCCCTAGAACAAGGGGGTTGGCTGTAATTTGGCACATTAAAGAGGGGGTTTGCGTTCTAACGCTGGTGCAGCCCATTCTGTACGGGCCTTGCTGGGTTCACCCTCGCGGGTGCAGCGTCCTGACCGTCTTGTGCAGCGACGAGCGGTCCACATGGGTGTAGATCTGGGTGGTGGTGATGTCGCTGTGGCCCAGAAGCTCCTGTACGATGCGAAGATCAGCCCCGCCGGCCAGCAGGTGCGTGGCGAAGCTGTGGCGGAGCATGTGCGGGTAGGTCTTGGGCAAGCCGGCGGCTTTGGCCCAGTGCTTGACGATCTGCCATACGCGGACACGCTCGATAGGACGCCCGGTTCTCGACAGGAACAGTTTGCCCTTATCACGCCGCTCGGCCGCCCGCTCGGCGGTGATCAGCATCGGGCGGCATTCCTCAAGGTACTGCAGCATCGCCCTTTGCGCCGGCTTGCCCATGGGCACCAGGCGTTGTTTGTCGCCCTTGCCCAGCACCCGCACGACGCCGATTTTCTCCATGATGTCGATCAGCCCGATCTGGCCCACCTCGCTGGCGCGCAGGCCCGAGGCATACATCAGCTCCAGAATCGCCCGATCCCGCATCCAGAGCGGTGGGGCGTTCTTCGCGGCATTATCGCTTGGCTTGGGGGCTTCGAGGAGTTTGCGAACCTGCGAGGGCGTGAGCACGCCGGGCAGTCGCTTCCATTTCATGGGCTGGTCAAGATGGTCGGCCGGGTTGTTATCGATCTTCCCGGTTGCCAGCAGCCAGCGATAGAAGACCTTGATCGTTGCCAGGTGGCGGGAGATGGTGCTCCCGTTGTACCCGCGCTCGCTGGACATGAGGCGGACATGCCCGATCAGTGCTTCGGGTGGGGTGTGCGTGGGGTCGTCGATGCTCCGTTCCTGCAGATCGAGCATGAGCTGCTCGATATCGCGGGAGTATGCCTCGATGGTCGCCGGGAGCAGCCCGCACTCGATGCGCAGGAAGTTGATGAACCCGCGCCGGGCCAGGCGCATGGGCTCACTGAGCAGTTCGACGCGTTGGTCTGAGGCGTTGGGCACAGTTGGATTATCGACGGGTTGGGCTGGGCGCATATACAAACGCCCCGGGTCGAAGTGACCCGGGGCGTGGAGTGTCAGCTCTTGAAGTCAGTTCGGTCGGCTTACCCGAGGAGGGAAAGGACCTGCTGGGGCTGCGAGTTCGCAAGCGAGAGGACATTGGTCGAGGCCTGCACCAGGATCTGGTTGCGGGTCAGCGACGCGGTTTCCTCAGCGAAGTCTGCGTCACGGATGACCGACTCTGCCGCGGTGGTGTTCTCAAGTGCGATACCCAGCGAGCGGATGGTTGCACCGACGGTGTTCTTCTGGAATGCACCCAGACGACCACGGGTCGATGAGACCTGCTCGATGGCAGCGGCGACGATTTCCTGAGCGGTGTCAAGGTTCTCGCCGTCGACCACATTGAAGGCCTTGCCAGCGGCGAGGTCGTCGAGGTAGCCGAGGTCGCTCGTGCCGAGCTTACGGGCCGAGATGTCCTTGATGCCGATCGAGGTCTTGCCACCGATATCGATGTTTGATGCGAGCTGGAAGTCCGCACCGCCACCGGTGATGCTGAAGGCCGAGAGCCCGCCGAGTGTCTGTGATGCGGTATTGCTGGCGGTGAACTCGACATCGAGGAAGTCCGAGCTGACCGAGAGGGTCTTGCCGGTACCCACGGCCAGCAGGCCGTTGATGGTGCCGCCGATGTCCTGGCCGTCGTCACGGATGCCATTTGCAGCCGCGGTCGAGTCGAAGAGGCCCTCGGTGGTGAGACTCGCTGCGTCGCCGAAGTCGCCAGCGTAGGTTGCGATGTTGCCACCGCCGCCTGCTGCCTGGCCGCCGTCGTCGATGACATCAACCGAGACATACTCGTTCGAACCGAAATCGGTGCTCTCAAGGACGACCACATTGGTGCTGGCCCGGGCCTCGATGCCGGTGACATCGGAGATGCCATTGATCGCGGCGGTGATCTGGGTGACGGTGTTACCCGAAGCGAACTGCAGTTCACGGTTGCCGATCGAACCGGCAATCTCGACGGTGAAGCTGCCGTTGGTGCCGTTGAGGTCCAGCGATGTGCCACCGAATGAGAGGAGCACCGCACCCTGCTGTGCCGACTGGGTGATGATTGCTTCGACGGCCTGGCTTGCGCCGTCGAACTTGGCGCCACGAACATTGATGTCGCTGACGCCGGCGTTGACTGAGGTGACCTGGTAGTCGTAGTTGCCGTTCAGGAGCTTGGTGCCCTGGAACGATGTTGCACCAGCGACGCGGTCGATGGTCTGCAGGATCGAATCGATCTGCAGCTGGTTTGCTTCCTTCTCTGAATCGGCAAGGCCGGCAGAGTTGGCCGAGGTGGTGAGCAGGCCCTGGAGTTCGGTCAGAAGGTTCGAGACCTCCTGGAGACCGCCTTCAGCGATGTTCACGACCTGGTCTGCACGCTCGGAGTTCTTGAGGGCGGCGTTGATACCGGCCTTCTCCGCACGCAGGTTCTCACTGGCAATCAGACCTGCGGGGTCGTCCTTGCCTCGGTTAATGCGAAGACCTGTCGACAGACGCGAGAGCGATGTGCCGAGCGAGCTGTTGTTCTGACCCAGCACTCGCTGTGCGGTCAATGACGATACATTGGTATTGATGCGACTCATTTGCTGACAACCTCCGTGTTCTCACCGGGGAAAGAGCTTCATCCCCAGTCGTTTGCAGCGGGCATACATTCCCGTGTGCAGTCCTCGCTGCTCCATCGCACGAGGCTTGGCCCATCGGAACGCCAATGAACGGAGGTGTGATCGTCGTGTGGAGGTGGCCAATGAAGTCATGTGCCCGTTTTTGTGGTGATTTTTTGCGTCTCGTTATCAGGACCTAGCCGGTTTCAGGGGTATTCGATTTCGTCGCGCGCATGAAAAAACCCCACCGGAGTGGGGTGTTTGGCCTAAAGAATGATTGGCGTTTGGTCCGCTTAACCGAGGAGCTGGAGTACCTGCTGTGACTGCTGATTTGCCAGCGAGAGCACGCTCGTGCCCGCACTCTGCAAGATCTGCGCTCTGGTCAGCTCGCTCGTCTCCTTGGCGAAGTCCGCATCGCGGATGATCGACCGGCTCGCGGTCAGGTTCTCATACGCCGACTGCAGGGACCTGCCGTTGGTGTCGAGCACATTTCGCTCGAAGGCACCCAGACGCCCACGAAGGATCGAGACCTCGTCGATTGCCGCGTTCACGATCTCTTCGAGACTGGAGAAGTCGTTGCGTGAGGCGGCATTATCCAGGGAGTTGACCTGCCCCTTCGTCAGTGACGAGAGGTATTGCAGGTCGCCGCCGACCAGTGTGCCCCCCAGGCTCTCTGACGAGGTTGACTGCACACCAATATTGGTCTGCTGCAACGCGGTGATATCCGGACCAAGCTGGAAGAGTGAGCCGCCGCCGGTGATATCAAAGGATGCGGCGGTCAGCGACGGGTCGGTCGCGAAGCTCTCGCTGAGCAACAACTCCATGCCCAGCGAGGGCGAGTTGATCGAGACATTGAGCCCGTCGCCGGTTGCCAGGATGCCGTTGATCAGGGCGGAAACATCGGCCCCCTCATCCCGTGTGACGTCGGACAGGAGGCTCGCGTCGCCCCAGGGCACCCCGTTTACGGGGATGTCGGCATTGCTGTCGAGCTTATAGAGGGTCCAGTTGTTGCCGGTGGCTGGGGTATCGATGCGTTCGACGCTGACGAACGAGTCGCTCCCGTACTCGGTGGACCGGAACGCGATGCCTGAGTTCGCGTCGCCGTTGATCAGCGCGGCTTCAACGCCTGTGAGCTCGCTGAGCTGGTTCACGGCTGAGACGACATCGGCGTAGGCCATGCCCGAGGTCAGCACGAGTTCGCGAACGCCCTCGGACCCGCGGATCTGGATCGTGGTCTGTGAGAGGACCGTCCCGTCACCCGTACCGCTGTTATCGCCGCTCAGGTAGAGCGCACCCTTCTGTGCAGAGGCGATGACATCGACATCGACATTGATGCTTGTCGCACCAACGAAGCTGGCGGCTGTAATCCTGGCCTGCGAGATCTCGGTATTGCTGATGCCCGAGGTGATGTAGTCCAGGGAGCCGTCGAGGAGCTTGAGCCCGCCGAAGGTCGCGGTGTTGCTGATCCGGGTGATGGACTGGATTGCCGAATCGATCTGCAGTTGGTTCGCGGCCCGCTCCTCATCGGAGAGGGCACCGGTATTGGCCGCCTCAACGGCCAGTGCCTTGATCGAGTTGAGCAGGTCCGTGATCTCGGTGAGCGCACCCTCGGTGGTCGCGATGACCGCGCTGGCACGCTCCCCGTTCTTGATCGCCTGCTCGATGTTCGAGATGTCGGTGCCCAGGCGCTCTGAGATGATCAGGCCCGCTGGGTCGTCCTTGCCTCGGTTGATGCGCAGCCCCGTTGAGAGTCGCTCGAGCCGGACCTGAAGGTCAGCGCCAGATTGATTCAGTCGTTGCTGTGCGATGACGCTCGGTACATTTGTATTGATGCGTGTCATGGCAATCCTCCGTGATTGCGTTGTTCAGTCCCCTCACGGGGGATGGATTATGCGGTGTCCTTGTCGTGGTCCCGTTCGCTGCTGATTCCGACGCCCGGGCTGACCCGTGTTGCGCCAAGCATTGAGGCGGTTCCGCTCTGGCCCTGTTCACGCTCGACGCGTCGCGCCGGTCCGGGCTTGATGGTCTGCGCCAGCGAGTCGATGTCGTTCGCACCCAGTCTGGCGGCCTGGGCGTTTTCTCGTTTGATCGCGTCGTACACCTCTTTGCGGTGCACGGCGATCCTTGTCGGGGCGTTGATCCCGAGGCGTACTTTGTCGCCCCGGATGTCGACGATCGAGATCTCGATCTCGTCCCCGATCATGATGGTTTCATCACGCTGCCTTGAGAGCACAAGCATGCGTTCACTCCTTGCTCTCTTCCGCGTCTCGTGTGTGCCCACGAGTCGTGGTCTGGTTCGTTTCGTCGTCCGGCGGGTTCGCTCAACCCCGCCGACATCGTGTGGGCATAGTGATCACGCTGCGCCGTATCGACGCGTACACACGAACGAGTCGCGTGGTCAGCCCTGTCTTGTCCAGCAGCCCTGATTACGCCGAGGCGGTCTGGGTCGCACCCGAACCAACACGCATGAGCGGGTGGCGGGTGGTCCAGCGTTTCTCGGCCATCACGATCTGCTGTCCGACCTTGGTCAGCGTGTTGATCAGCAGCGGGCCTTGGAAGTTGCCCGTGAGCTGATCTCCGATCTTGTTGACGATGACAAAGACCTGCGCATCGTCGAGCTTCTCCAGACGCAGTTCCTGCATCTGCTCGGGGCGGATAGGCACCGAGTAGTCCTGCTCGAAGAAGGTCGGGTCCGTGACCACGAAGGCCAGGTCTGGGTCTTCGGTGCACTGAAGCCAGAAGAAGCATGCGTCGTCACCAGGCTGCAGCAGACAGAAATGCTTCCTGTCTGAGAAACCCAACAACCCTTCGGGGAAAGTGATCACGCGGTCCTCCGCAATGTCGATCACTCCAAATCGTGTGGTCCGCACTTCCATGTGTGCGCTCCGATCATTTCGGCCGGTCCAGTTCAGATCGACGCCGGCGTCCCACGCCGGGCGACATCCTGTCTTGACTCCCCGCTTGGCCGAACGGGCGGGGGTCTCGATCCAATCAGCGGCAGCGGGCTGTCACCCGATCCGCTCTGCCCCGGGCGATCAGCCCAGGAAGTCCAACAGCGTGACCGACTGCGATTGCGCAATCACGCTCATCGTGGCTTGCATCTGCAGCGAGAGTTGCGCGAACCGCGTCGACGCTTGCGCGTAGTCGAGGTCTCTCAGCTGTGATCGCATCGCCTGGTCTATCACGGACTTGTTCTCCTGACGAAGCACCTCTTCGTCAACCCTTCTCGCGTAGCCCCCGACGACCGCCTGGGACTGAATGAGCTCTTCGAGAGACTCCTTCATCTGTCCTGACGCAATCTGGATGCCAAGCGTGTCATCCTCCTTGAGCGCCTTGGAGAGGTCCAGAAGGTGGGTGAACAGGTTGTTGACCCGTACACCCGCTCGGTCGCTCGAGGTCAGGGTGTTGCCCCCGCCGCCCAGCTCTGCGTCCAGCAGCCCCAGCTGCTCAGCCGCCGGAGATTGCTCGGGCGAGATGGAGATGGGGCCAGACGCACCGACCGCGGCCGATTGCGTGAACTCGATCCCGTTGCTCGTGGCTGAGAGCTGGGCTTCAAAGTCCGTCGTAGGGCGGCCCGCGGCAGTCAGCTGCGCGCCCGCCTGGGTGTTGATTGCGCTGATGAGCGTGCCGACGGTTGCGATATCACCGGCGCTGAGGTCGATGGTGATCTCGAACCCATCACCCAGCGTGATCGTGAAATCCTCATTCTCGGCCGCGGTCGCGTTGCCCTCAGCGATCTCGATCCCACGACCGTCGTTGAACACGCTCAGGGGCGTATCGGCGGCGTACGAGCGGATGCCCAGCAGGGTCGCGGTATCGTTCCCGCCGGCGATTTCGGAGATCGAAAGGGCCAGGTCGCTGGTGCCCGCGGTTTCCGTAATGATGTTCAACGCCGTGCCATCGTCACTGATCTCAACCCGAACGCCATCGCTGGCGGCCTCGATGGCGCTCTTGATGTCGCCCAGCGTGGTCGCCGTCGAGAGGTCGATCGTGAACGATTGCCCATTGTTATTGAGCTGGATCTCGTCGAGCGCGGCCCCGCCCAGCCCCTGGAGCGAAGCGACCGGGGTGGTCCAGGACAGCTTCGGGTCCAGATCGAGCCCAACATTGCTCGCGGTGGTAAATGAGACCGCGGGGTCTTGAACGAGCCCGAGGTCCGCGCCGATGTACGCGCCCTGCTGGTCGGTGAAGTCCAGGTTCCCGCCGCCGGCGATATCGAAGCTCAGCCCAGAGCCGCTGACGCTGACCCCGCCGGGACCAAGGATGGATACGCTGTTGTCTGTTTCGTACTGGAGCAACGCCGCTTCGATCGTGTCCGCGACATCGCCGATGGTGTCAGCGCCGCTCAGATCGATCTGTGCGGTCGGGCCGCCCCCGTAGCTGAACAGGAGCGTGCCGTTGCCGACGCCCAGGTCGCGGGCACCGTTGATTTGATCGAGGCGCGTGCTCAGCGTCAGGTCGGGATCGAGGTCGACGGTCCCCTGGATGCGGTTGCTCAGGGCCCCGATCGCGTTGTCGGCTCCGAGTGTAATGGGAACATCGGAGATCGCGCCCAGCGCCGCCGTCAGCCCGCCCCGTTCGCCGTTGAACCGGTAGCCACCATTCTGAAAGGTGACCGGTGGGGTTGTCGGGTTGGTGCCGCCAAAGACATACCCAACGAGCGACTCGGTGTTGGCGATGTTGAGCAGCGAGTTGATGAGCGAATCGATGATGATCGCCTGCCCCTCGCGTGATTCGGGGTCAGACGGGCTCGAGAGCTGCTCGCTTGCGATCGAGTAGGCCTCGTCGATGAGCGACTTGGCGTCGCCCAGGGCGTTGTCGATGGTGCCCAGTGAGTTGCCCGCGAACTCGAGGTTCTTGAGGATCTGGTCGGTATATTCGAGTCGCCCGTCGAGGATCGAGACGGTGGCGCTGCGGATCGGGTCGTCGCTCGGGCGCAGGATGCTGAGCCCGGTCGCCATCTGTTCGTTGAGCCGGGCCAGCGAGTAGCTGGTTCTTCCCAGCTCGTTCATCGACGACTGTGTGAAGATCAGACTCGGTGCTCTGGAATAGCTTGTTGGGAAGCTTGTCATGGTGCGTTCCTCCTAGGCGCTACACGAGCGCCAGCAGGGTGTCGAACATTTCTTGTGCCGTGGTGATGACCTGGGCGGCGCCCTGGTACTGTCGCTGATAGCTCATCAGGTTGATGGATTCCTCGTCGATGCTCACGCCCGAGACGCTTGCACGCTGGGCATCGAGCGATTCCCGGATGATGGCATCGGCGTTGGCCTTGTTGCGGGCAGAGGCGGTCTTGCTTGCGATGTCGGTCGCCTGCTGGGACCAGAACTTCTGGATCGAGAGCTCGCCGAGCCCGCTCACCGCCTCGTTGCCAAGGTCGCCGATGAGCTTTGCCGTCCCGTTGGCGATGAACTGCCCGGTGTCGTCCAGACGCCCGAGCATGACCTCAAGGTCCTCACGCACCCCGATGTCCGCTGCCCCATCGCCGGTGAAGAAGCTGTTGACCCCCAGCACCGCCAGTGCACCCGAGGTGTCTTCGCTGAAACTGAACGAGTACCCCGGGTCGGCTTCGATCTGCAGACGCCCCGAAGAGTCGAAGCTTGCGGTGATCCCGATGCTCGGCGTGGCGTTGATCGCTGCCAGGATGTCATCGGCGCTGGTGTCATCACCGAATCCGGGCTGCCCGGTGCTGTCGATCCCGTCCAGATCGATCTCGATGCGACGGGTTGAACTCGAACCATCGTCGTTTCGAACATTGATGGTGAACCCGCCGTTGACCGCCTCGAATGGGAGCCCGCTGAGTGTGCTGTTGTTCGGGTCGTTGAGCGCCAGGGCTCGGTCGGCGCTGGGGATTGCCAGCGTCGCGGCGCTGCTGGTCAGCCAGTCCTCGTTGATGCCCGTCGAATGCAGCTTGTTGACCTCGAAGATCAGCTGGGCCGCGAGCGTATCGAGTTTTTCAAGCGTTTCGTCGATCGCGCCGTCGCGTGATGCGAGCAGCCCACCGATCGACCCGCCCGACACGGGCAGCGGGGTCGAGTCGGCGATGATCTCCACACGCACGCTCAGCTGGCCGTTGTCATCGGTGACGCGGCTGATCTCGACGCCACGGTTCCGTCCGCCTTGCACGATCGGGGTCGAGCCGGAGTAGATGTCGTACGCGCCCGCGTTGTTCTCGTGCACGCTGACATCCATCAGCTGGGACAGCTCGGTGACGAGCGCATCGCGCTGGTCGCGGAGCCCGCTGGCCTCGGCATCGCCGATCTCGCTCTCGGTGATGGTCTGGTTGATCGTGGCGATCTCGTCGAGAATGCCGTTGGCGCGGAGCACCTGGGCGTCGATCTGGTCCTCGATCTGCTGGCGTTGGGTCGTCAGGTCGCTGCGCATGTTCCGTATGAACGAGGCGACCGCTTCGCCCTGGTTCTGGATCGTGGCCGCCGAATCCAGCAGCGTGGTTGCCTCGGTCCAGCTGTTGAAGAACGACGAGAGCTGGGTCGACATATCGAACTCGGTGCCCTCGTTGAGGATGGTCTCGAGCTGGGCGAGCACCCCGTACTGCTGGGCGCTGGAGTTCTCCGCGGCGGTCCCCGCCCAGAGCCGGCTCTGGAGGGCCTCGTCAATCTGTCGACGAACCTCGGTGACCGCGACGCCCTGACCGATCTGGTATGGATCGCTCACGCGCCCACGGATCGCCTGCAGCATGGCGATCTGGCGTGTGTACGAGGGGTTGGCCGCGTTGGCCATATTCATCGATGTGACCTGCAGCCCGAGCTGGGAAGCGGTCAGCGCTGAACTGGCGATATTGATGCTTGATGTCAGACTCATCGCGTGCTCCTCCCTGTTCGTTTACTGCACCGTGTCCAGGCCACTCACGACCTGCGAGCGTCCGGTATCGACTGTTCCGCCCCGTGAATAGGTTCCCGCGTGCGAGAGCGACGCGCTGACCTGCTTCATCAGGCCCTTCATGTGGTTCGCGAGTTGTTCCGATGCCTGCTTCACCGCCAGCTGCTCGTCGCGGACGCGTTCGATCAGCTCGCGCAGACGCGTGCGGCGCTGGGCGATGCGTTCCCGGTCGTCGGCCCCGAACCGGTCGAGCAGCTGGTCGAGCGTGTCAATCGGCTGCCCCTGACGGGCGATCAGCGCCTGGCGTTCGCGCTCGATGCGCGCGATCCGCATCAGCACCTCGCTCGTCTGCATCGTGATCCGCTTGAGCGATTCGACATTGGCCTCGGTCAGCGCCGCCTTGTGCTCATGCGCCAGCCCGAGCAGCACCGCGTGCTCGTCTTCGAGTCGCCCGAGCAGCTCGTCGAGACGGTCGGCGTCCAGCGGGCCACGCCCATCGCTCGCCTTGTTCATCTTCATCATGGTGGTGCTGGGGTTCATCGCGTTGCTCCGGGCGGTTTCAGGCGTTGATATCCAGGCCCGTCGCCTGCGGCTGGCCAAGGTGGCGTGTGAAGTTCTCCACGATGCGATCGACGATCGAGAACTGCGAAGCGTGCACAATCTCGTCGGCGAGCTGGTTGTCCAGCAGCGATCCGAACTGCTTCTCCGCTTGCGTTGGCCCGAATGGGGCCGGCGCGTTGTTGCTGTCACGCACCTGCTGCAGGACGGGCTTGATAAAGCTCGTTGCGACCAGGCCCTCCGCGGCTGTTCTCGCTTCGGCGAACTGCTCCTCAATCGTCTTTTCGTTGTCGGGCTTCTCGCCACGCGTGAGGTTCGGTGGGGTGACCGCGCTGAGCGGGTCGGTGCCCGCCCTGGCGGCCTGCTTGGCTTTCATCACCGATGAGTTGGTTGGTGGAACCAGCTGGTGTACGGGGAAGTTGCGTGTATTGATTGTGCTCATGTGGTGCTCCTTACTCGCGCCCGTCGATGATGAGTTTCGCGTGCAGCATGCCCGTCTCGCGGAGCATCTTGAGGATGTTGATCTGCTCGATCGGCGGGATGTCCAGCTGGTCGAAGGCGGTGATCAGGTCCTGCAATCGCGATGTGTCGACCTCGTCATCGACCGCGTAGATGGCCGCGAACTCACTGGTTGCTTCTCCGCCCTGCCCGAGTGGTGCGGCAACCGTGGTCGAGATTGTGAGATCCTTGTGGGTGATCACGGTGGGGGAGACCTGGACATCGCCGGTGATGATGATGATGCCCGTGCTCGTGTCGCACCGGACCTGCGCGGGAAGCTTTCGCAACGCGCTGGTGATGTCGGTCTGCATGATGTCGCCGAAGAACGCCGCGGGCTCCTCGCGCTCGGTCACGGGCACGATGACCCGGATCGTGCGTGCGTCGACCGTGCGTGCGACCTGGTTCTCCATGCTCGATGCGGTGAGCAGGTACTGCTGGTTGATCTCGGCGCTGATCGCCGCCGCGGCCCCCCAGCCCGAGAAACTCTGATCGATAATCAGATCGAACGAGCCACCGATGCTTGGGGTCGTGTTGATGTCGCGCACCATCTGCGCACCACGCGCAACACGAGCGGTCGTGGGGAGATCCGGATCGGGGACGGTCATCGAGCCCTCCGCGAACGCGTAAACGACAGGATCGCGTCGGGGGCCGATCAGGGGGGTGGTCAGCAGGCGTCCGCCCTCAAGACTCTTCGCGGAGTTGAGCACCGAGATCTCAACATCGAACACATCATCGGTCTTGGCGCCCTCACGCGGGATTCGGCAGCTCACCATGACCAACGCCACGGACTTGCCTTTTCCCAGCTCGTCGACCGCGATCGGGTTGCCCATGTTCTTGAGCGTCTCGGCCAGCGGGCGTGCCATGGCCAGCTCGTCGCTCGAATCGCCGGTGCCGTCGAGGCCGACAACCAGGCCCAGGCCCTGAACAACCGAAGCGCCCTGCCCCTTCACGCGTGAGATCTCACGCAGCGTCTTGCCCGCGTGGGCGTCCAGCGAGAGCACGCCCAGGGCGAGCAGCATGAAAAGTATGTTGACGATCCGTCGTCTCATGGTGTGGATTCCTTCCGTTGGGTTCTTACGCGAACGGCGTGCCAAACCAGAATGGCCCAACGAAAAACACGCGTGCGTCGAAACGAGCGCACGCGTGCCGGTGGTGGGTGGAGTTGATTCTGCTCAGAACGCGAAGACGGCGTCGAGCACGCGGGTGATCAGCCCCTTCTCCGCGGCTTCCTTTACATCGCCCTCGTTCTCAAGGATGATCTTCAGGTCCGCCATCTGGCTCGACAGGATCGTGTTCTGCTGCGTGATGTCCTCTTCGCGGACCAGACCCGAGAGCACAAGCTCGGAGATCTCGCTGTCGCGTGCGATGGTCTTCTTGGCCTGCAGGACCAGCGTCCCGTTGGGCTTGACATCGATCACCGTGGCGCTGATCCTGGCGCTGAACTTGTCTTTCCGCTTGTAATCGCCTTCGCCGTTGAAATCCCGGGCGGTCGAGAGATCGATCAGCTCGGTATTGGTGATCCCGCCCTGCTCAATGCGAAGCTCGAGGAGCTGGAGCCAATCGACCAACGCGTCAATCGAAGCCGACGAACTCGAGTCCTTGGCGGTCTCCAGCTTCTGCGAGCTGGTCGTGCTGCTGTTCTCATCGATGATGATCGTGATGATGTCGTGCTTCTTGATCACCCGGGTTTCGGGGGCCGCGATGAAGTGCATCGAGACATCGTTGAGCAGGATCGCGGGCTGGCCCGCTTCGTTGCTCGACTCGTTCGCTGAGGCAAGGAACAGACTCTGTGCGTGCGCAGAAACGCACGCGAAGCCGAAAATACAGAGAAGTAGGTAGTTCCGTGTCATGTCATCATCTCCCGCCCGAGCGAGTGCTCGGGGTCATCTGGCTTTGTTCATGGACGATCACGACGCGCCCAGTTCCCGCAACGCGGGCTTGGAAGCGCTGCGAGCGATCGCGCGATTCGAGTTCGATAATCTCGCCCAGGCGTCCATCCTGCTTGGCGCGGACCTTGAGTGAGACGCTCACGCTCCCGGCGATCGAGCGGGCGCTGACGATCTGGCCACGCTCCACCAGAACCGGGGGTTCGAGCATGGAGGCGAGCAGCATCTCGCCGGGGTCGACGGTGCTCCGCACAACCTGGCCGATTGAGTCGGTGGGCATGGCGATCGGTTCTGTGGTGGGTAACCAACGCTGTTCAACCTGGGTCATATCGCGGCTCACCGCTTCGCCACGCCGGATAAACCCCGTCGTGACCAGGACCTCGCGCTGGACCAGCGCTTCGAAACGGAGCGTATTTTCCAGGACGATCTGCTCGTTCTCATAGACGACGAATCCAAGCGTCATCAAGTCCGAACGCCCGATCTCCCGAATCTCGACCACCCGCCCGCTCGTTGGTGTGGCCAGCTTCGATGTGTCACGCTCGTTGTATTTGATCCTGGTTGTTTCAGGGGTGCTGCGCAGGCGGGCGTAGACCCAGCGTTCGATGTGGTCCCGGAGCGTGGGGCCAGTCACGGCTTGGGCTTGCGGCGTTGGTGCCTTGGTCTCGACCCTGGGGGCGTTGCGATCGGGCAATCGCGTAAGGCGCACATCGCCGCCCCGAAGCGCGATGGCCCCGTAGTTGACCCCAATCGCGTTCTTGAGCTGCTCACGGATCCCCGTCAGCTCGAGCATCGACCAGTTGCCCGTACGGATCTCCGGGGCGTGATCGATCGCAAGCTTCTGCAGCGCAGTGGCTTGCGGGCCGCTGATCCGTGCCAGGTCGCCCAGTGTGATTGCTTGCTGATCGTGTGCGACTCGGACCGTTGCGCGCAGGTCCACCTGTGTGATGGTGTCCAGTTCTTCGCCGCGTGCCACGGCGCTCAAGAGCATGAGTGCGAGTATCAGATTGATCAGTGGGCGCATCAAGGGATGTGGCTTTCTCTTCAGGGCTCGTTTATCGACGCAGCTGGGCGATGGACTGGAGGGTCTCGTCGGCGGCTCGGATGGCCTGCGAGTTCATCTCGAAGGCACGCTGTGTACGAATCAGTTCGATCAGCTCGCGTGAGGGGTCCACATTGGAGCCCTCAAGCGTGTTGCCCCGGAGCGTTCCGAAGTTCTCGGTGCCGGGTTCGCCCTCGATGGGTGGGCCCGAAGCAGCGGACTCGACCCAGAGATTCCCACCGATCGAGCTGAGCCCGGTCGGGTTGGTGAAGATCGAGATCGCCAGCTGCCCCGCCTCGGAGGGTTCGGTGTCTCCGGGCGCCAGGTACATCACACGCCCGTCCGGTTGGACTTGGATCGCTGTTGCATTGTCGGGGATGGTGATGTTGGGGATCAGGCGTCGCCCGTCGGAGTTGGCCAGCACGAGTTCGCCGTCGCTGTTGCGTACGAAGTTGCCGTTCCGGGTGAATGCCTCACCGGTGCCCAGCGAATCCTCAACCTGGACTTTGAAGAACCCGCGTCCCTCGATCATGATGTCAGTGTCGGAGGTCGTCGAGATCGGGGTGCCGATCGTGAAGTCCTGCTGGGTGCCGCTGACATCGACGCCCAAGCCAACATACAGCCCGGTGGGGCGCTGATCGCCGATGGCATTCTCAACCCCTGGCTGGGCGCGTTCGAGGTAGAGCAGATCTTCGAAGTTGACCCGGCTGGACTTGAACCCCTCGGTGTTCACATTCGCCAGGTTGTTGGCGATGACATCGAGTCGGGTATCGAGGGCCCGGAGTCCAGTAGCGGCTGATTGCATCGCGATGATGGCCATGTGTATAAATCCTTTAAAATAACTGGCTTAGGCGATCTGGCCGAAGGTGTTGATGGCGCGGGTGATCAGTCTGTTCTGCAGGTCGATCATCCCGATGTTGCTCTGGGCGTGGCGCGAGGCGCTCTGGATCTTCATCAGCGAGTCGATCTCATTGGAGGCCGAGGCCTCAAGGTGGTACTGACGCACCGTCCCGGTTGCATCGATGAGGTTCAGCGCCGATCCACCCTGTGCCGCAAACTTCCCGCCCCCGATCGGGGCCAGAATACTGCGGTCGGGCACATCGCTGAGCCCGAGCTGAGCGATCTCTGCGCCGTTCTGTCGGATAACGCCGTTGCCGCCGATCTCAACCGGGCCCTGCTGCGGGTCAATCGAGATCGGGTTTTGGCTCGAAGAGAGCACCGGGGTGCCCGTCGCGGCCATGACGAGCTGGTTGTCGCTGCTGATCGTGAAGCGCCCGTCGCGGGTCAGCGCCGGGTTGCCCGGATCACCCACGAGGAAGAAGCCATCGCCCTGGATGGCCAGATCGAACTGCGATTCGGACGATTCGAGCGCCCCTTGCGCAAAGTTGATCGTCTCAGGCGCAGAAAACACGCCCGAGCCCAGCCGTTCCAGCAGGGCGTTCGAACTCATGTGAGGGAGGTTGTCCTCGGTGCGAGCCGCCTCGCGAAACATCGTCCCGGTCAGCAATGGCTTGAAACCGGTGGTGTTGATGTTCGCAAGGTTATTCGTGAGCGTATCTTGCGCGTGCATGCTTGCGAGCGCACCCGACGCTGAGATTTGTAAGCCGTAGTCCATGGCACAGCCCCTGACGCTGCGGTCAGACCCTGTTCATCCGTGAACAGCAGCCCGCCGACATGGATGAGTACACAAACCGCGTGCCAGCTTTGGCGATCAGACCAGATCGAGTACGATCTGGGCATGATGACGATCAACCGAGCCCTGCGCGTGTTTGCCATGTTTTCGCTGTGTGCGCTTCTGATTCCCGCTTCCGGGTGCAGCGGGGTTCAGTTTCACGCCATTGATGCGAGCTTCGAACATCAGACCCCGCCGCAGCGGGACTACACCATCGGGACGATTGAGGACCTCTGGGCGATCGTTGAGGTCACGATCAACGGCCAGGGCCCCTTTCGCATGCTGCTCGATACTGGTGCCGACAGCTCGCTGCTGAGCACCAAGGTCGCGGCACAGCTCGATCTCGAGGAGTTAGGGACGGCTCGGTTGCGTGATATACATGGGAAGACCGAGCCGCATGTTGTGTATTGGGCTGACGAGGTTCGGCTCGGTCCTGTGCACCTGAACGGCGCACCGCTCATCACCACGGACAGTCTGGACTGGTTCTTCGAGCGATACCAGCTTGATGGGTTGCTTGGGTACTACGGCATCAATCTGTACACCCTCGATCTGGACTACCCAAACGGGGTGGTGCGGATCTCTGAGCAGCCGCTCAACCCGGATGACCCCGATGTCGTCGAGATCGTCGGCATGAGAGGTGCCACGGTGATGGTCCGCCTCGAACACACGCCTGCATCTGGTGAGGCATCCCTCAGCGGGGTCTACGGCGTCGATTCGGGCGGGAAGTTCGTGCTCTCAGTGCCGGAGAAGCACGCAAAGCACCTCGCTCAGCGGGCAACGCTGAGGAATATGGGGAAAAGCTTCGGGCTCAACGGCACGAGCATGGACAACCGGGTCGTCCCCCTCCACGGCGAGATTCAACTCGGTCCACATCGCGTGACCGGTGCCCAAGTGGAACTCGACAACGCCCACCGACTCGTCGGTCATGAGTTCCTGCAGTGCTTCCGGGTTCAGATCGACCCGTTGTTCAAACGCATGCGGTTCAGTCTGCCCGAGCCGGGCAATGATCCGGTTCGGGTCCCCCCGATGTACGGCGTCGGGATCATGGACTATTTCCGTGTTGATGATGAACTGATCGTCTCGCGGGTTGCCGACCAATCCCCGGCCATGCTCGCGGGATTGCGACCCAACGATCGGATCATCGAAGTCAATGGCGAACCCTCAACTTCGCAACGCAGCTACCGCTGGCTGACCTGGAGTTGGGAAAAGAGTAAGCCGGTCCGGATGATCGTCAAACGCAGGGACGAACACATCGAGATGCAGATGGGCATGGAACCCTTGTTCCCCGACGACCTCGCCAAGCGCGGCCCGGATCTGAAACTACCCGGGATCCATGTTCGCAAGCTGCCTGATGGGACTTATGAGATGTATGAGTAAGAGTTACTCGAATCAGACCAATATCGGGATGGAAACACGGCCGCGCCGTGACATTGGTCAGACGAAATGCGGCGTTTCGCCCAGCGTGTCGTTCACCTTGCTCAGCCAATCACTGTACCCCTCGCGCCCCATGAGCCCGAAGGTTGCCTTCTTTCCCGTCTCCACAGCCGGCTGGTCGTACGCGTCGATGCCCAGCATCAGCCCGGCGTAGGCCGTCGCGATCTCCCAGAGGGCGATGAACTCGCCGATGTGGTGGGCGTCGATCTTTGGAAACTTGATGGTGTAGTTGGGGCGCTGCGAGTCGACGAGCGCGTACTCGGTCGCCCGTTTCTCGGCGTTGAGCAGGTCGACCATCCGCTTGCCTTCGAGATACTCGATGGCTTCCACACCCATGCCGGTGGGGATTGTGAGCGACTGGTCGTCGCCGAAGTCTTCGACTTCGCAGAAGCCGATGACCTTGTCGTTGGGCCCCTCGCGGTAGAGCTGGACCTGTGAGTGCTGATCGGTGGTGCCCAGGGCGCTGATGGGGGTGTAGCCGGCGAAGACCTCGTTGCCGTCTTTGTCGGACTTCTTGCCCAGCGACTCGGCCCAGAGCTGGGCGTACCAGTCGCCCATGAGCTTGAGCCCGTTGGCATAGGGCATCATGACATGGTTGGGCTTGGGCTGCATGTCCGCGGCGCCGTTGCCCAGATGCACCAGCAGGTGGGCGAGGATGGCCGCGGGGTTCTTGGTGGCATCCTCGCTGCTGCATCGCTCGTCCATCGCCTTGGCGCCGTCGAGGAGGGCCTCGATGTCGATGCCGGCCATGGCGGCCGAGAAGAGCCCGACGGGGCTGAGGACGCTGAATCGCCCGCCTACGCCCTCGGGGACCGGCAGGGTGGTGATGCCGGCCTTATCGCAGATGGTCCGCATGGTGCCCTTCTCAGGGTCCGTAATCGCGACCACATGGTCGGCCCATCGGCTTCCCACGCTGTCCTGCAGGATCTTGCGGATGATCATGAACTGCGACGCGGTCTCGGCCGTCTCGCCGGACTTGGAGACAACATTGAAGAGCGTCTCTCGGGGGTCGCAGACCGAAAGCACCGCGTTGAGATTCGCCGGGTCGACATTGTCCACCACGAAGACCCGCGGCCCGGGCCGCTGGCTGTGGGGGAGCAGGTTGTACACGGGGCTGTTGAGGGCGGACTGGATCGCGATGTTGCCCAGCGCCGAGCCGCCGATCCCCAGGACGACGAGGTTCTCGAACCGCCCCTCGCTTTCGTTGGCGACCGCCTGCACCTGATCGAGGTGGATCTGGCGCATGGGGTTGTTCCACAGCTCGCGCCAGCGTTCCCAGCCGGTGCCGCGTGACTGGTTCAGCGATCGGGTCAGCTCGCTGAGCCGATCGGCGTTGGTGCTGATGGTGTCGTCGGCGAGCCCGTGGGCCCCAACGCGGGAAGTGAGACAGTTGGCATAGTCGATGGTGAGCATGGGCAAAGCATATGCCTGCGGGGGAGATGCCGGGTTTTGGGACGCTGGAAGAACAATCGTTGGTCAAGTCTTCGCTTTGAAGTGGAGATCATGGGCAGTGGGGGTACCCTTTGGGCATGGCAATTCACCCATGGCACGATGTGAGACCGGGGCTGAAGGAGCAACCGCTTCCCAGCCATTTCCGTGCGATTATCGAGATCCCCAAGGGCTCGAGCAACAAGTACGAGCTGGACAAGCCCACGGGCATGCTCCGCCTCGACCGTGTGCTCTCCAGCGCGGTCTACTACCCGGCGAACTACGGCTTCATCCCCCAGACCCTGGCCGAGGACGACGACCCCTTGGATGTGCTGGTGTTCTGCACCGAGAAGGTGCCCACCATGTGCATCTGCGAGGCCCGGGCCATCGGGGTGATGACCATGATCGACGACGGCGCCCCCGACCACAAGATCATCTCCGTCCTCATC
>DEXG01000015.1:251482-277477 GCA_002364005.1 Phycisphaerales bacterium UBA3190 | reverse complement strand
AACGCTTCTTCGAGGACTACAAGCAGCTCGAGGGCAAGACCGTCGAGGTCGACGAAATCCAGCCCGCGGCCCTGGCCCACGAGATCATCGACGCCTCGCTGGTGCGGTACTCCGAGGCACGCCAGTCGGGGGCGCTGTGATTCAGCCGCCTATTGTTGAGCGTGTTCCCCGAGATCGATCGCATCCTGGTTACCCGCGAGCAGATCGCCCAGCGCGTCACCGCGATGGCATCGGAGATCGTGCGCGATCTCAAGGCGGATCTGGAAAAAGACGGCGAGTCGCCGCTCGATGAGGACCGCGTGATCATCATCCCCATCATGACCGGGGCGATGATCTTTGTCGCGGATCTGGTGCGTGAGCTGCCGATGAAGCTCTCTCTGGGGCTCGTCGCCGTCTCGTCATACCCGGGCGAGTCCGTCACCAGCAAGGGGGCCCACCTGGCCAGCGAGCTGCCGGCGGATCTTGAGGGCAAGCACATCATCGTGCTCGACGACATCCTTGATTCGGGTCAGACGCTGGCCACGGTCAAGGCCCTGATCCAAGAGCAGAACCCCGCATCGCTGCGCATGGGTGTCATGCTCGACAAGAAGACCAACCGCACGATCGATGTCAAGGTCGACTATGTGGGCTTCGAGATCCCCGACGAGTTCGTCGTCGGCTACGGGCTCGATTTCAACGGCTACTACCGCAACTACCCAGAGATCGCCGTGCTCAAGCCCGATGCGATCCCCTCGCGCTGAAAACCGATCCGCAATGAATACGAAAAAACCGCCCTGAAACGGGCGGCTGTTGTGTTTGGGATTGAACCGTTGCCTGATTCAGCGGCGACGGTACTGACGCACGCCAGCGCAGCCGGCGAGGAGGCCCAGGCTTGCGAGTACGGCCGGGGGCAGGGGGACGACGGTGAGTCCGTTCTCGAGGCCACCAAAGATGAAATCGGGGTCTGATGTGCCCGAACCGGTGTCCAGGTTTCGTACGGTGACAGAAGTCAGGGTGTCACCCATGCTGAGCCCAAAGTCCGTCAGGTCGAAGGCAACCTGATTGACATTCTCAACGCTGAGCGCTGAGTTGTCGAGGAAGGTTGCATCGCCCAAGCTTGCATTAAAGAATGCACCGCCGTTAAAGCTGATTTCCCAACTGGTGCCCTCGGTATCAACGCCCGAGTTTGAGCTGGTAATCTCATAGAACACGAATGTGTCGTTCGCGGCATCGCCAACCGTGAGACTCATGGCAAAGTTGAGTGTGAACCAGTCTTGGCCTTGGGTACCGCGGCTGTTAAGCGAGAGCTGGTCGCCTGGGTCGCTGCCGTATTGGCCGGCCGCGAGTTCGCCAATGGTGTAGTTGTTGACACCGACCGCGTTGTCCCAGAGTTTGCCATCGAATGTGACATGACCGCCATCGGTGTTGGCTCGGTAGTTGACGGACGCTCCTGCGAACTGGCCGAGGTCGAATGTATAGTCACCGACCGTGACATCGCTCGCGAAGGCCGTCCCGGCGAGCCCGAGAAGTGCCGCGCTGGCGATTGCAGTTGATTTGTTCATGCCTTGATTCTCCCTTCAATCATTGTGTGTATGAGCTGCCGTTGATCGCCATGCTGGTGATCGCATGCTCATGGTGGACGCCGATTATCTCTGACTTCTTAGTCGGCTTCAACAGAAATTAATTAATTACAGATAGCGAAGGCTTTGTGATCGAAGTAGGTATCAGAAGAAAGTCCTTTCTTTGCTTTGGCGGCGATGTGGTGTGTTTGCGCAATGTCCTTCACATCAGTCCTGCAGCATGCTTGCGCGTCCTCAAATATTGCATAGCGCAGAAAAAACCACCCATATAGGGTGGTTGTGTGTTGGGATAGATCGTTGCCTGATTCAGCGGCGACGGTACTGACGCACGCCAGCGCAGCCAGCGAGCAGCCCGAGGCTTGCGAGTACGGCCGGGGGCAGTGGGACGACGGTGAGCGTCACATCATCAACATTGATACCGCCACCAATGTCGATGTTGGTGAACCAGCCGTAGCGGTTGCCACCGACGACGGTTGCCAAAATATTGGCTGGGGTGTTTCGAATCTCGGTGAAGATGAGCGTGCCCGAGCTGTTGTACAGGTTCATTGCAACGGCAAGGGTGCCATCGCCATTGTCATAGAAGCTGTGCTCAAAGGTGTACCAACCCGACGCACCGATGACGGCATGGTTGCCGCTCTCAAGGCCTTCCTGTGGATCAAAGTCGGTGTTGTTGCTGCCACCGACGAGCAGATCGCCCGTGGAACTGTCCTTGGTGACATGGAAGATGAAGTCCTGGAGGTGATTTCCTGAACTATCGTTTGATGCGACTGAATAGTCGAAGCCCTCGCCATCGGCCCACCCTGTATCAAGATAAATGGCGGCGCTGGCTTTGTAGGGTCCAGACCAGGTATCGCGGGATCCATCGAAAAATGTGTAGGAGCCGTAATCAGATTGGGTGATATTGGCGTAGTAGCTGCCCGACGCGGCCGCACCCATGACGCGGGTCACGGTGCCGTAGCTCCCACCATCAGACCAGCCAGCGGTGTCCGACTCAAAGCCCTGATTAAATACTTCACCAGCGACAGCGGTGCCACTGAGCGCGCACAATGCGGCGCATAGACAGATAGACTTCTTCATGCTTGATCCTCTCCGGTTCCTGCAATGATTCGATGAACGCGTTTACGGTAAACGCGGCCCCCATCAAATCGTGGGGTAATCTTCCCACAAACCGGGGGGGGGGATCAAGGGTGGATACGGTAGTTACTGCTATAAATGACATTGCAATCCTTGCCTAGTTTTACAAGTCGCACTGTCTTTCCATGATCGAACCACGAATTGCCCCCTATTCAGGTGCCCCGATCCAGACTCATCATGCCAGAGCAAGCCCACCAACCCGAACGCGTCCTGATCGAAGATCGCCCGCATATCGCGTTCGTGTTCACGCAGATGTGGCGTCTGATCCTGATGGCATTGGTACTCTGGGGCGTGCTGCGTTGGTTCGGGATGCTGACCGGGCATGGGGTGTATGTGCAGCTGAGCTGGTTGCCCATCGGGCTCATCGCGGTCCGCTTCATGTTGGGCTGGCTCGATTGGCTCAACCGACGCCACATGCTCACCGAGTCGATCATCATGGTTGAGACGGGCATTATCAGAAAGGTCCGTGTCGAGATTCCTCTGCGGCGTGTGCAACACACGATCCTCGTCCGTCCCTTTGGTGAACGCCTCATGGGCATCGGATCCATCGGCGTCACCAGCGCCGGAACCGGCGGGGTCGATCTTGTCTGGCGTGGCGTCGAGCACCCCCAGCGTGTGCTCGATACCATCAGGGCACAGGTACAACGCATGTCCACACTCGGTTCAGGCAAACAGGTCACCCCCGTCATCGGGATCGTCGGCGGCATCGGTTCGGGCAAATCGACCGTCGCCCGTGCTTTCGAAGAACTCGGCTGCCTCGTCAGCGACTCGGACGCCAGCGTGCGCCAGATCATGCAGGAGCCGGGCGTTCAGAAAACCCTCCGGTCGTGGTGGGGCGATCGAGTGATCGACAGCAAGGGGCAGGTCGATCGCTCGGCGATCGCGCAGATCGTCTTCGAATCGGAGATCGAACGCCGAAAACTTGAGGGGCTGATCCACCCGCTCGTGCACCAGCGTCGCCACGAACTCATCGATCGGGCACGCAAAGAGGGGGTTCAGGGCGTGATTGTTGATGCGCCACTCCTTTTCGAGGCCGGGGTCGATAGCGAGTGCGATGCCGTGGTTTTCGTCGATACCCCGCGAGAAACCCGCCTTGCGCGTGTGAAATCAGCCCGGGGCTGGGATGATCGGGAGCTTGATCGGCGAGAAAAAACACAGTTGGGACTTGAAGAAAAGAGAAAACGATCCGATTATGTGTTGAGCAATACCGGCTTGCCCGAGGAACTGCATGGGCGAGTCGCTCGCGTGCTGGGTGCGATCCAGAAGGATCTGCGCGATAGACAAACGAGCGGCTAAGCACTTTCGATACACCAGAAAATACATCTTTGAAGACGCTCGTGTTCTGTATGCACGATTTCAGGGCCACGCTTCTTGTGACCCGTCCGGCTTTCTGGGCAAGACGCAGCGACTGATTCATGCGGGGGGGGTTCCCTGCGATTCCCATCGATGCTCACGATCGAGCAGCATCCATTGAAAACGACACAACGCACAGAGCTACAGACCCGCGCTCGCGAACGCTGATGGTTCGAACGATCATCACTCGCCGCAGATATGAGGACTATCGACATGGCCAAGCAGTCAGAGGTTGCTGAAAAAGAAACCAAGACAACCAAGAAGAAGCGCACGACCAAGAAAGCAGCGACGAAGAAGTCGAGTGCTGAGTCGAGCGTCGAGTCGAAGCCCGCAGCGGGGACCTCCTCGAGCGAGAAGCCGGCCGCCAAGGACAAGGGGGCAGCCAGCGCCAGCAGCAAGCCAAGCGCTGAAAAGCCAAGCGATAGCTCCAAGGGCACAACTCAGAAATCTGGATCAGGCGGCAGCCAGAGCCAGGGCCAGGGCCAAAGCCAGAACCAGAACCAGAACCAGAATCAGAACAACAATGACTCCGATGGCGGACGCAGGCGCAAACGCAAGAAGCGTCGCGGATCCAGCGGCGGCGGTGGTGGCGGCGGGGGCGGTCGTCCCAAGAGCAGCTCCAGCGCATACCCCTCACACATCCTGCCCAGCGATGAGCAGCTCGAACGCGAAGCCGAAGAACTCGAACGCATCGTCGCCGCATCAGGCGGCAAGATGGTCGACGACGGGCTCACCATCGCAGACTTCCAGCGCATGGACCACAAGGAGATCCTGGCGATCGCGGACAAGGAGGGGCTCGAAGAGTTCCACCAGCTGCCCAAGCAGGACCTGATCTTTAAGATCCTCAAGGCACGGGCCGCCAAGCAGGGCATCATGTTCGGCGAGGGCACCCTCCAGATCATGTCCGACGGCTTCGGCTTCCTGCGCAGCCCGGAGATGAGCTACCTGCCCGGTCCGGACGATATCTATGTCTCGCCAAGCCAGATCCGACGCTTCGGGCTCCGGCGCGGGATGACCGTGCGTGGCGCGATCCGCCCGCCCAAGGAGAGCGAACGCTACTTCGCACTGCTCAAGGTCGAGAAGATCAACGGCAAGAGCCCCGAGGTTGTGCACGACCTGGTCAACTTCGAAGACCTCGTCCCCATGCACCCCGAGAAGCGTCTGCTGCTCGAGACGGTCCCCGAGTCGATCGAGATGCGGATCATGGACCTCGTCTCACCCATCGGCATGGGCCAGCGTGCCCTGATCGTCGCCCCGCCCCGAACGGGCAAGACGGTCCTGATGCAGAAGATGACCAAGGCGATCAACGAGAACTACCCCGAGGTCAAGGTCATCGTGCTGCTGGTCGACGAACGCCCCGAGGAAGTCACCGACTTCAAACGCAATGTCGGCAAGGATGTCGAGGTCGTGGCCAGCACCTTCGACGAGCAGTCCGGTCGCCATGTCGCCGTCGCGGAGATGGTGATCGAGAAGGCCCGACGCATGGTGGAGTTCGGCGAGGATGTCGTCATCCTGCTCGACTCGATCACCCGCCTGGCCCGCGCCTACAACAGCGAGATCCCGCACTCGGGCAAGATCATGTCCGGCGGCCTCGATAGCAACGCCCTGCAGCGTCCCAAGAAGTTCTTCGGTGCCGCCCGCGCCATCGAGGGCGGCGGCTCGCTGACGATCATCGGCACCGCCCTGGTCGATACCGGGTCCAAGATGGACGAGGTCATCTTCGAGGAGTTCAAGGGGACGGGCAACTCCGAGCTGCACCTGGATCGGCGACTGGTCGAGAAGCGGATCTACCCCGCGATCGATGTGGCCGCCTCGGGCACGCGTCGCGAGGAGCTGCTCATGGATCCCAAGGAGCTGGAGCTGGTCTATCGCCTCCGCAAGGTCCTGGCAGACATGAATGTCGTCGAGGCCATGGAGCTGCTCAAGACCCGACTGGGCAAGCACAAGACCAACGCCGAGTTCCTGATCAAGATGGCGATGGGCTAAACGACCATGGGGCGACAGCGATTGGTGCAGCTGCTGATCGTGCTCCTGGCCGGTTTCTGGAGCATCGCCATGGGCGTGCTCGGTCTCTGGCTGATTGCCGAGCCGCACACCGGGCTGCTGGGGCACAAGCTGGTCTCAATCAGCGCCGGGTCCTGTGCGCTGTGCGCGGCTCAGCTCATTTTCATCGATTGTGTCGCGATCCGCTTGTTTCCCAACCCGCACCCAACCATGTGGCTGCTCACTCGTTCGACGAATGTGGTGATCCTGGGCGTCTCCATGTGCGTACTTCTCATAGCAGCGATGGGGGCGGGCGTATGATCCTGTCAGAGTGTGTATAGTGGACGCACGCACCCAACGCGATCAGGAAACAACCGCCCAATGACCAAAAACCGATGCCGAGCTTTGCCGATTGTTTTCATTGCGGGGTCGCTCTGTGCGTCGATGCCGTTCATCTCATCCGCATCGGCCCAGCAGCCCGCTTCGATCGAACCCGGTTCGCAATCGAGCGCAGAACTGCCAACCATCACGCTGCGGGACGAGCTGCCCTGGTTGATGCGTCGCGCGGCCCTGCTTGATCTGCGCCTCAATCAGTCGCCCAAGCCCAGCGATTATGGCCTGTGTGCGAATCTGCTGTCGCTCGCTTCGGACCTCGACCCCAACAATGCCGAGCTTGCTCGAAGCGTGGCCCAGGCCGCGTGGCTTGCGGGCGATGAGGCGCTGATGCTTGAAGCGACCCGCCGGGTGATCCAGGTCGATCCAAAGGACAGCATGGCGCAACTCCGCCTGATCAGCGCCAATATCAATAAGAAGCAGACCGTAGAAGGACGCAAGGCGCTCTACGACCGGTTCCTCAGTGATGCGGGCAACTCGCTGGACCCGGCGGTGCGTTCACGCCTGGCCCTCGATGCGGCGCTCCTCGAACGCGAGATGGGCAACACGACCGGATTCATCGAACGCCTGCACCAGGCGACCCGGCTCGATATGACGAACAAAGCGGCCGCGTCGCTGGCGGCACAGTTCTATTCGTCGATTCGAGAGAATCCGGTGACGAACCTCGATTATCAGCTGCGATTGCTCAACGCGGATCCGCTTGATGCGAATGTCTACCTCACCATCACCCGCATGCTCGCTTCCCAGGGCGCATTGGAAGAATCACAGCGCTTCCTCGATACCGCCGTGAAACTCTTCAAGCTCGAATCGGGCGAGATCACTGCGGACATCGAGGAAATCACCATCGCCCTCGAGTGGCAGATCGATGGGCCGGCGTCATTCCTGGATCGTCTGAACAGGAGACTCAATGAACTGCGGGTTAAGGCCCAATCCGTCATTCAGGCATACGAGGAGCGCCAGCTCCCGACCGATGGGCTGATGCGCCCAGAAGCAATTAAATACAACCTTGGCCTCGACAAGCTGCGCCTGCTCGCGGCCCACAGCCAGGGCGAGACGCAACTCGTGCGATCGATTCTGACCGACATCGAAAACAGCGTCAACGAGCAGCTCGTTCAGTTCGCAGAAATGGCCAAGACGAGCGGCGTGAATATGAACCTGCTCCTGACGCAGGTCGTGGTCAGGGTCGCCGAGCTGCAGGCCATGCGCGCCATCGTCGGGCTCGACGCGGAGCTGATCAGGCGAGACATCAACAACATCATTCAGCTGCAGCCGGCGATGGCTGAACGACTCAGTGGGATCGAGCCAATGGCCCTCTATGCCGAGGGTCGGTACGAGGAGGCCCTCGTGGCTTCCGAGGCCAACTTGGGCTCGCCCATCATCAGCCTGATCCGGGCCCAGTGCTTCGAGCGACTCGATCGCGAGCAGGATGCGATCGAGGACTACCTGCGAATCGCACGCAAGAACCCGCTCGATGTGTACGGCGCGTATGCAAGCACCCGCCTGCAGTCGCTCGGTGTCGGCGATCAGCTGCTCACCGAAGCGGGGGCGACCATGGCGACCATGGCACGCAAGGTCCCCGCATGGCTCGACCAGATGATCGAGCGCCCGGGCTCCTTCCAGTTCCTGCGCATCCAGCAGGACCAACGCATGTACCGTGAGGGGGAGCTGCCCATGCTCACCATCACGCTGCAGAACACCGCCCCCATCCCACTGGCGTTAGGCCCCAATGCCCCGCTTGAATCACGCGTCCTCATTGAGCCGGTCGGGGTGAAAACCATGACCAACGGCTTCAACGGCGAGTCGAAGCCCAAGGTGCTGCAGATTGATCATCGCCTGCGCCTCATGCCCCGCGAAGAACTCGTCTTCAAGGTCGTTGCTGATTCTGCGACCACTGACTGGCTCATCGACCAGCAGCCGGGTGTCTCGATGCGTCAGCGCTGGCGGCTGATTCAGGGCTACCGCCCCCGCGTCGCCGACAACTCGGCGCGGCAGGGCACCATTGATCCAAACGCCAAGGTCTACGGCATCACCAACTCGCCGCTGGGCCTGACCGCTGAGACCCAGGTCGTGCAGCGGTTGGGACTGAGCGTCTACCGCGCAGATCCAAACGATCTCATCGCCATGCTCAACCGTGGTGACTCCCAGTCGCGCAGGCGGGCCGTGCTCGCGATCAATGCACGCCTCATGAGCAGCAACGAAGATGATGCGATCGATGAGGGGATGATGAATAAGCTCATCAACGCTCTCAACGACGCGTTCACGGGCTGCAGCGCCGGTGAGCGTGCAGCGATGCTCCTCGCACTGCCACAACGCCATCAGGTGCCCGCGATGATCGAGTTTGATGATCATGTCGCGGCCCTGTTGCTCAGCGATGCGCTGATCGATTCGAAGGCCGACCCCATGGTGCTCGCATGTGCCTTGCTCACCCGCACGGACGATCCAGAAGCCCCCATCTTCGAGACGCTCGCCCATATCACGGACGAGCGGGTACAACGCATCGCGACCCTTGTTCGCACGAAGCTCAAGAACAACGAGCCCCTGCTCGGAACCGTCGGCCCAGGTGTCGAGGCCATGACGCCCACATTCGATGGGCTTGGGTATTGATTCACTCAATGGGAGCGTGATGCAAGACGGGGACGACGATCGCAGCAGCAAGCGTTCGGTCAAACGCCGTGTGGGCTTTGTGCTTGGTCTTTTGCTGCTCTGCGCGGCCGCGATCTACCTGATCACCGACCCCAGCGCCCTGCGTGAGTTCGCAGATCACATCAGCCACGCCCCGCTCTGGGCGACCCTGCTGGTCCTGCTCGGGCCCATCCTCAACCTGCTCTTCGTCTCGCAATGCCTCTGGGCGCTGAATCGTCGCCACGGGCAGATCGAACGCCTTGAGATGCTCATGCTCGTCGGCAGCGCCTGGCTTCTCAACCACCTGCCCATGCGCCCCGGGCTCGTGGGACGCATCGGGTACCACGCCAAGGTTAACAAGATCAGGGTCCGCGACAGCGTCGAGGCCAGCATCTGGTCGGCGATCCATGCCGCCATTGCCAACGCCATCGGGTTGGGGCTGGCCTTGCTCATGAGCCCAACGATCGGGATGGGGCAGTTCACGCTGCTGCTGGCGAGTCCGTTGGTGCTGCTGTTGATCCTCACGGTACTCGCAGAGACCAAAAGCGATCAGCTGGGGCTGCTCATGCGGGCCCTGATCTGGCGCTACGCCGATCTGCTGGTCTGGATGCTGCGATACGCCGCCGCCTTCGCGATGCTCGGCGTCCACATCACCCCGGTGCAGATCGCCCTGATCACCGCGGTCTCGCAGATCGCACAGATCATCCCGATCACCGGCGGTGGGCTCGGATTCAGGGAGTGGGGGGTCGGGCTGACCGCGACCATGACGCCGGGGATCCAGGGCATCGCCATGCGGACCGCTGTTGGTGCTGATGTGATCAACCGCATCGCCGAGACGATCATCGTCATCCCCGTGGGGCTGGTGTGCACCGCGTTGGTGGCGCGACGATTCAAGGCGGTGATGAAACAGCGGGCGTTCGAGCAGGGATCAGCCGAAGATCAGCCGGTAGGCCATCCCCAGGATCAGGATCAGCCCGGGCAACCCGGCCAGCAGTATCCACCGGATCACTGAGTACTGCTGTGCATCCAGCGGCTTGATCGTCGCGATGGTCCGCGCCTGCGTGCCCGGTGCAATCAGGTCGTCCATGCCCGCAAGCCACGCGATCGATGATTCGAACAGCGTCTGGTTGCCTGACCAACGCGTGGTGATGCGCCCGTCGACAACCTGCGAGCCGCCCGCGAGGATGGCGTCGCCGCTCCAGCCAATGGCATTCGATCCAACGACGATCAATCGCTGCGATTGACCGGCAAATGTCCGTTCCGCACCCGCCGCCAGGACCCACGCGTCGTGTCGAAGATCATCGCTGGCATTGAACACGGGCTGGTTGGGCATCACCTGGCGCGACTGGTTGTTGCGACGCCACAGCGTGAGCCATGAACTCTCGCCCCAAGTCTGCTCGTCACCGACAATCTTGACCAAAGGCTGGGCATCAACGCCCGGCGTGGGTTGTATCTCAAGCGGGATCGCCCAGGTCATCACGGTGTTGAGCCCACTGATCGCCTGAGCGATCGGGTGATCCCCAGTTTCAGGGAGCATCCGCGTCACCGGATCAGCGAATCGTCCCATCGGGCCCATCTTCTCGTGCAACAACGGACGCCCGGTCTCCGCGCTGATCCCGAACGGCTCGATCGCACGAACCAGCGGGTCGGGTTGGCCGGACGATGGGAAGATCGAGGGGGGCAATGAAATGATCAGGTTCCGTCCCTCATTGATCAGCTGCTGAACAACGCCTCCGAGTGCCTCGGCCCGCTTGACGCCGCTGAGTCCGCTCGTGTTGCTCTGCTCGGTGGAATCCGCGGCCAGCACCATGTACACGCGCGGGCGTGTTCCCAGCGGATCGACGCTGTCGAGCGATGGGTGCATGGGCTGCTCGATAGCCGCCCATTCGACACAGTCGATGCCCCGCTGGGCGAGCATCTGGACGGTTTGGGTGAAGAGCTGACTGCCCGTAAGCAGCTCGCCGGGCTGCCAGTGGTGCACAAAGATGAGCACCGGCTGGGCCGGGGCGACCAGACGAGCCATGGCGCTGGCGATCAGCTCCTGAGCTCGCGGCCCGATCACACCCGCCGCCGAAACCCCCGCACGCTCGATGGCCTCGCTGGGCAGGAAGAGTGATTCCAGATCGACGGCCGAGACGCCCTGTCCGGGCGGGCCGATCACCAGCAGGGTCTCACCCGTTTGCAGGGCCCGCGCGACCCGGAGCGCGTCGATTCGCTCGAGCCGCGTCATACGGTCGAGGGCCTGGGCGATGCGGTCGCGGAGGCCCTCGATGCGGTTGATGAGCGGGCGAGCGACCTGGCGCGGGGCCAGATCGAGTTCCTCGGCATTGGCGAACGCGTCGACCTCGTTGCCCAGATCATCGAGCTGGTTGAGCAGCTGGGCCAGCGAGCGTTCGAGTGGCTCGCTGTAGGTGTCAAAGGGGAACAGCTCGTCGCTCGCCGTATCGCCCGAGGTGAACGGGGCGATCTGCTCCAGCACCGTGTCGCTGTGTGTGGCCAGGTCCTTGGCGGCCAGGCGGATGATCGCGCCACGCTGCTCGAAGACCGCGCGGTTCGTTAGGTTGGTCTGCGTGGTGGCCGGGATCGCATCGCGTACATCGACCAGCGACTCGCTGAGCGATTGCAGCTGCGGGGCCGCGTCACGCATGAGTTGGGCGGCCTCGTCGATTGCCCCGAGGTTTGCATCGATCAACGCCCGGTCACGCTCGCTGAGTTCGGCCAGCAGATCCTTGGAATCGCGGGCACCCTCGGGCGAGTCGAGATCGATGATGCGGGTCTCGATCAGCACGCTCGACTGGTCGTACGCCTCGAGCACATCGTTCACCAGATCGATCGCCAGCGGGTCGTTGATGTTGCTCGGCGAGAAGGCCAGCACGATGCGAGTCGGGTCGGTGAGACGATCAACGATGCGGTTGGCCCTGTCCGACAGCTTGTGGGCACCGGTGCTTGTCACATCGAAGCGTGCGTGCATGGTGTGGGTGATGACCCCGGCAAAGCCCACGGCCGCGCCGGTCACAAGCACGAAGATCAGCGTGGTGAGGATCGTGTACGCACGCGAGCGTCCCAGACGCCGGATCTCCAGCGATCCCGCGCCCAGCACAAGCATCCAGACGCTGCCGATGAGGAAGAACGCGACCGTCGAGGTGTCGATGACCCCCTTGGCCAGCTCGCTGACCCGATTGGTGATCGAGAGCGACCGCAGCAGCCCCGCCCAGAACACGCTCGTTTGCTCAGCGATCACGCTCGTGAGCACCATGAGCAGGATCAGCGACATCACCGTGCCCAAGAAGGCCAGGGTCTGCGACGAGGTCAGCGACGAGGCAAGCATCCCGATCGCGAGATAGAGCATGCCAACCAGCACCAGCATCAGGTAGCCCGCGCCGATCGGTCCCAGGTCTGGTGCTGGATCGCTGACGAGGAAGAGCACCAGCGGGTAGACCAGCGTGGGGATCAGCATCAGCAGCAGGAAGCCGACCGAGCCCAGGTACTTGCCCAGGGTGACCGACCAGTCGCCCGCCGGGGCGGTGCGCAGGGCCTCGATGCTGCCCGAGCGGTATTCCTCGCTCATCAGACGCATCGAGATCGCCGGGGCGATGGGGATCATCAGCCAGCCGGCGTACATAAAGAAGTAACGCAGCGATCCGGGCTGCCCTGGGATCAGCGTCTGGTTCACGAACAGCACGCTGGAGAGGAACGCGAACAGGGCGATGACGATCCAGCCCGCGGGGACCCGGAACATGGAGCTGAGTTCACGCTGGGCGATGGTGACCGTGCGTCTCATGGCGTCCCCCCGTCTTCGGGCTTGCCAGGTACGGGCTGGGCGGTATCGACCAGTTGGACGAACAGCGACTCGAGCGTGGGCATGAGCGTGCGGAGTTCCCTGATAAAGAGGCCGTGGTCTTCCGCGGCAGCCGCGATTGCTTCGCGCAAATCTTGCTCGCCCGGTGCGGCCTCCAGCTCGACGATGGACCAGCCCTTATGGGCATCCAGCGGCTGCTGGGCTCCGGGCTTGCTGATCGCGACGCCTGGGACCGCCGCCAGCGTCCGCAGCGCGTGCTCGATGCCCGCGCTGGGGTTGGTGCGGACCTCAACGATGTACCTGGCGCTGCGCTGAGCGCTGAGGATCAGGTCGTTGGGGGTTCCATCGGCCCGGATCTCGCCGCCGGCCATGATGATCACCCGGTCGCAGGTCCGCTCGACCTCGGGCAGGATGTGGGAGCACAGCAGCGTGGTCCGGTTTTCAGAGAGTTCTCGGATCAGCGAGCGAGCTTCACGGATCTGGGTCGGATCGAGCCCGTTGGTGGGTTCGTCGAGGATGAGTACCTTGGGATCATGCACCAGCGCCGCCGCGAGCCCGACCCGCTGGCGATAGCCCTTTGAGAGGTGCCCGACCCGGCGTTTGGCCACATCGCCGATGCGGGTTTGCCCCATCGCGTGCTCGATGTTCTTGCTGAGTTCCCGCCCGGGGACGCCATACAGCTTGGCCCGGTGCTTGAGATAGCCCTTGACGCTCATTTCTGGGTAGATCGGTGCAGATTCGGGCAGGTACCCGATCAGTGACTTGGCGGCGGTCGCCTGGGTACGAATATCGAAGCCCGCGATGCCAATCTGACCCCGGTCCGGGGTCAAAAAGCCGGTCATCATGCGTATGGTGGTGCTCTTGCCCGCACCATTCGGTCCCAATAACCCAGCAATTTGGCCCTTCGGGAGCTCAAAGCTGACATCACGCACCGCCCGAAGCGAACCGAACGATTTCGAGATGCCCTGGACCAGAATCATGCGTGTTTCACAGCCTTTGCTTGCACTTGACCGATAAGGGGTCGATACTGCGAAGAGTCGGGGGGCATGCTTTTTCGCCCCCCCGTGATAAGTCTGATGATACCGAGCCGAACCCCGCGTGTGTTTGCTGCGAACAGAGTACTAGGGTATACGCAGGAGCCCCGGGTTGCTGATCCCAGCAACCAACAGTTCTAAAGCTGCCAAGTCATGGTAGAAACACAACCCAAGCTCGTCATCGTGGGCGGCGGCCCGCAGGATGCTCAGGAACTCGCAAAGCTCGTCGGCGATCGGTACGAGATCGCTCATCAACCCGATGATCAGAGCGTTCAGTCAGTACTCCGCGCCCTGGGCGAGGGGATCTGCATCATCGACCCCGCGGGGCGTATGACCTGGAGCAATGAATACTTCACCGCGCTCGAGGAGAGCGTCCGGCGTGAGGTGCGATCCCTGTGCGTGCAAGCCGCCGACTCGGTCGGGACGCTGCACGACGACGCCCGCGGCGCGCTGGTAACCAAACACGAGATCCAGAGCAGCGACGGGACCCGCATATTCGATGTCTACATCACCGGTATCGCCGAGCGGAACGATCAGGGTGTGCACGCTGGGCGTGTGGCCGCGATCGTGCGTGATGTGACGCTCTCCAAGCTCGCCGAGCGCAAGATGAACGCTTTGGACCGAGCGGGGTTCGAGCTGGTCCGTCTCGATGTCGACGAGATCAAAGAGATGAACGCGATGCAGCGCCTGCAGCTGCTCGAGAAACGCATCGTGCGCTACGCCAGCGAGCTGCTGAACTTCGATCATTTCGGCATCTTCCTGATTGAGCAGTCGAGCAACCGCCTTCGCCTGGTCATGCAGGCGGGCCTTCCTGAAGAGATCCAGGACCTCGACCTCTACCTCGAGAACGAGGGTTCGGGCATCACCGGGTATGTTGCGAGCACGGGCAACAGCTACATCTGCAACGATGTCACCCAGGACGAACGCTTCCTGCCCGGGCTCAGCGGGGCCAGGTCGAGTCTGACCGTGCCGCTGCGGGTGTGCGATCGCGTCATCGGGATCATGGATATCGAGTCGGTCACGCCGGGCGCTTTCGACGAGCAGGACCGCATGTACGCCGAGATCTTCGGGCGGTACATCGCCATGGCCCTGCACATGCTCCAGCTCCTCGTCACCGAGCGCACCGAGACCAACATGATCGCCTGCGACCGGGTCTCGGGTGAGATCAACGAGCCGCTCGACGACATCGAGACCGAGATCAGCTGGCTCGACGAGCACGAGAAGAACGCCGACCCCGAGACACGCGACCATATCAAACGCATCATGCTCGATGTCGAGTCGATCCGGAACCGGGTTCGCTCGGTGACCAGCGGCTCGCAGAGCCTTCTGGGCGTCGACCAGGCCATGCTCGAACGCGAAAAGGATCCGGCCCTCATCGGCAAGCGGGTCCTTATCGCTGACGATAACTCCAAGATCCGCAAGATCATCGGCGAGGTGCTCCAGCACCGAGGATGCGAGACCACCGTCGTCTGTGACGGTGTCGAAGCCATCGCGATGCTCGAAGCGATCGCGCGGGATGGCTCGGACTCGTACGACCTGGTGATCTCCGATATCCAGATGCCCGACCGCAACGGTTACGAGGTCTTCAGCAGCGCCCGCAAGCACTGCCCGGGCGTGCCCGTGATCCTGATGACCGGGTTCGGCTACGACCCGCACCATTCGATCGTGCGTGCGTCACAGGACGGGCTCCAGAGCGTGCTCTTCAAGCCCTTCGAGATCCAGCTGCTCATGACGCAGGTGCGCGAGGCGCTGGGCATCGATTCCAGCGAATCCTGAGTCTCCTCATTGAATGACGATGCGGCGACCTGTATTCTGTATGCAGGGTCTTTGTTCATGTATTGTAATGAAAGATGAGGTAGACATGCACATCATCAAGCTCATGGCTTTGGGGGCGGTTGTTTCAGCCGCGCACGCTGAGATCATCACCGGGGGCTTCCCGTCCCAGTACCTCCCAAGCATCTACGACGATAACGGGGTGGCGAACAGCTATGTCGAGGAACTCGACATCTATTTTTTAACGACCAGCACGTCGCACAGTTTCATGACCTCGACCTCATTCTTCACGGAATGGGATCTCGATGACAGGTTCTTCATCTGGACCGACACGGACTCGTTCGTCAATCCGCAATACGAGCTCGGGGATGTCATCTCTCAGGGCGTCGGTGGTGAAGGCCGGATCGGCTTCAGCCAGGATATTGGGCCGGACGCGTTCTCGGTGAGTATGGGCGAGATCGGTCAGACGCTGTTCATCGGATTCTCGCTGAACCAGTACGACGCCGACCTGGGCGCATACGACTACAACTTCGGATTCTTCGAGCTGGTCAAAGAGGACGAGTTCCGATACAGCGTGGTCGGGTGGGCCTACGAGACCGAGACCAATCGGGACCTGAGGACGTTTAACATTCCTTCCCCATCCGGCGTTGCACTGTTGGGCCTCGGCGGGCTCGCCGCGACGCGCCGGCGTCGCTGATCGATCGCAGTAAAGCTCGCAATGCCCCGATCCGGGGCACTTTTTATGCGCGTTCCGCGATCAGGATGCGATCCAGCCCATCGCTGTCCTTGGCGATCCGTTCGCGTATCAACTCAGGATGCGCCGCGGCCAGCTGCAGCGAACGCTTGGCATTGCACGCCGCGATCTCGATCAGCAGCAGCCCGCCCTTGCTCAGCAGACGCGGGCCACGCTCGATCAGGGGCTGCACAAACTGCATCCCATCATCACTCGCCCGCAGCGCCATCGTTGGCTCGTGGTCCTTCACATTCGCTTCGACCCCCGCCCACTCGTGGTCCGGGATGTACGGCGGGTTGGAGCACAGGTAGTGCAACGCCCCGTTCTGACCCGCGACCGGGTGGGCGAAAATCGGTTCGAGCAGATCACCCTGCACCAGCTCGACCCGCTCGTCGAGTTCGTGCCGCGTGATGTTCATCTGGGCCACTTCGAGCGCATCTTCTGAGAGATCGCTGGCGATCACCCGACAGCCCGGCAGGTTCTTGGCCAGCGCCGCGGCGATGCACCCGCTGCCCGTGCAGACATCGGCGACCATCATTCCGACGCCCGCGTCCGAGTCACGCAGGGTGCGATCGTCCGGGTTCCGGCGTGCGTGGCTGAGCACCTCGTCGATGAGCGTCTGCGTCGATGGGCGTGGGATGAGCACGCGCTTGTCGACATGGAAGGACATCCCGAAGAACGACTCCTCGCCGACGAGGTACTGGATGGGCTCATGGTTCATCGCCCGGCGCACCAGGTCCCGGAGCGTGTCGCGTTCCAGTGGCGTGGCGGGTCGATCGGTGTCCATGTAGAGCCGCAGACGATCACACCCGATGATGTGGGCCAGCAGCATCTCGGCCATGCGCCGCGGCGAATCGAGGTCCTTGGACTCGAAGGCCTTGGTCATCCAAGCGAGCAGGTCGCGGGTGGTCCAGGTTTGGGGGGCGGTGGGGGGCACGCGGGATTCTATCTACTCTTCATCGGCCACGAACACCGTCTCGCCGCCGATCACGGTCCGCAGCACCCTCGTGGCGGGGATATCCGCGGGGGGGCAGGTCATGATGTCGCGATCGATCACGATGAAATCGGCGAGTTTGCCCTTCTCAAGCGAACCCTTCTGATCCTCTTCAAACGCGGCGTACGCGGCCCAGAGCGTGAAAGACTTGAGTGTTTCCGCTCGGGTCATGCGTTGGGCTGGCTGCCAGCCGCCCTCGGGCTGGGCGTCGAGGTTCTGTCGGGTGATGGCCGCGTAAAAGCCCAGGAACGGGTTGTGCGACTCAACCGGGAAGTCGCTGCCGCCCGCGATGACCACGCCCGTATCGAGCAGCGAACGCCAGGCGTACGCGCCCTGAGCCCGTTCTTCACCGACCCGGTCCACGACCCAACGCATGTCGCTTGTGCAGTGGGTGGGCTGCATCGAGGGGATCACCCCCAGCGACTTGAAGCGTGGGATGTCTGATGGGCTCAGCAGCTGCGCATGCTCAACCCGGAACCGAGCGTTCTGTGCGCCCGCCTGTTCAAACGCATCGAGCGTTCGCCGGTTCCCACGATCCCCGATCGCATGCACGCAGACCTGGTACCCATTCTCGACGGCGTTGCGAGCAACAAAGTCGATGAACTCGGGGTCCGTGAGTGTCAGACCGGTGTACGGATTCCCGTCGTCGTCTTCTGGGCGGTCGGTATAGGCATCGAGCATCCACGCGCCGCGTGAGCCCATGGCACCGTCCATCCAGAGCTTGGTTGCGCGAGCGGTGAATCGGTCAGAGATATAGATCCCGTTGGTTGTGAAATACCGCACCGCGTCACGCCCCGGAAGCGCGGCGTACACCCGCAGCTTGAGCAAGCCCTCTTTGTCGAGTTCCTTATACAGCTCGATCTGCGCCGGCGGCACACCCATGTCGTGCACGCCGGTGAGCCCGGCTGCGAGACACTGGCGTTGGCCCGCAAGGATCTGATCGCGTGTCAGACCGCGAGCGCTGCTGGGGATCACATGTTCGACGAACGATTCGGCGTTATCAACAAGCACACCGGTCGGGCGGTTGTTCTCGCCCCGGATGATCTCGCCGCCCGTGGGGTTGCGTGTATCTGCATCGATCCCTGCCTCATTCATCGCGGCTTCGTTTGCCAGCCCCGCGTGCCCATCAATGCGCACGAGCCAGACCGGGTGGTCGGGCACGATATCGGAGAGTGTCTGATGATCGGGCAGCGTCTTGCTGGGCCATGACTCGTGATCCCAGCCGCGACCGATGATCCAGGTCCCCGCGGGAAGCTCCGCGGCTTTCGCTCGGATGATCTCAATGACCTCTTCGTACGATGTGGTCGCCGACAGATCGATTGTCCCAACTTCAAGATCACCGAGCCCGGCTAGATGCCCGTGCGCATCGATCAGCCCCGGGAGCACCGTTTGCCCCTGCAGGTCGATCGTCTGTGTTTGCGTGTCACGCAGCTTGAGCAGATCAGCGGAATCACCGATCGCGACGATCCGATCATCCTCGATCGCGATCGCCTGGGCGAGGGGCATGTCGTCGTTTGCCGTATGGATCTGTGCGTTGTGGTAGATGAGATCCGGTGCGGCGTGAACCCGGATGGCGCAGAGCAGCAACGGGATCAGGGTGGCGAGGGCGATGTTGAAGATCTTCATGCCGCCAGTCTAACCGAATATGTCCTTCACTTCCCGTCGTACCAGTTGCTCGATACATGCGCATCGACCTTCAGCGGCACCTTCAGGTCCATCGCCGCCTCCATCCGTTCCACGATCACATCGCGGGCACGGGCCGCGTGGTCGTAGGGGGTCTCGAAGACAAGCTCGTCGTGGATCTGGAGGATCATCTTCGTGCCCTGCAGGGGCCCGTCGGGCTTGGCGTCCTTGATTCGGTGGTGTAGGTCGATCATCGCCAGCTTGATCAGGTCCGCGGCTGACCCCTGCACGACCGTGTTGATCGCCATGCGTTCCGCCAGCGCTTTGCGCTGCGGGTTGCGATCGTCGATATCGCGGATCGGTCGGCGTCGCCCGAGCATGGTCTGGACATAGCCGTGCGAGCGGGCGAACTGGACGCACTCGTCGAGGAAGCTGGTGATGTTGGCGAACTTGGCCTTGTAGTTGTCGATGATCTCCGCAGCTTCGCTGTTGCCGATGTTGAGTCGTCGCGCCAGCCCCCACGGGGTGACGCCGTAGACGATGCCGAAGTTGACCATCTTGGCGCCCGATCGCTGCTCGCTGGTGACCTCGTCGAGCGGGACATTGTTGATCTGGGCCGCGACGGCCTTGTGGATGTCCTCGCCGGCGAGGAAGGCCTCGATCAGCGCGGGGTCGTCCGAGAGGTGGGCCAAGATGCGAAGCTCGATCTGCGAGTAGTCGGCGCTGATGAGCTGCGCCCCCTCGGGCGCGACGAACGCACGCCGGATCTCACGCCCGATGTCGCTGCGGATCGGGATGTTCTGCAGGTTCGGGTCCGATGAACTCAAACGCCCGGTCGCCGCGACGGTCTGGTTGAAGCTCGCATGGATCCGCTTGGTCTCGGGGTGGATGTCCTCGGCCAGTGACTTGAGGTAGGTCGAGACCAGCTTGGTCAGCTGGCGGTACTCCAGAATCAGCGACGGGATCGGCGTCTCGATCTCCGGGTCCTGGGCGAGCTTCTCGAGCACCTCGGCGTTGGTCGAGAACCCGGTCTTGGTCTTTTTGAGCGGCTTGATCCCCAGACCCTCGACTTCGTCATCGGGGGCATTGAACAACGCTTCGGAGAGCTGTTTGGGGCTGTTGAGATCGAAGGTGCGTGCGATTGAGTTCTTCGCCTCGGTGTTGATCTCTTCGATCAGCTCGTCGATCCGCTTCTGGAGGCGTTTCTCCTGGTTGTTGAGTTCAGCTTTGTCCACGAGCACGCCGTTGATCTCAAGCTCGGCGAGCACCTCGACCAGCGGCATCTCGACCTCGCGGTAGAGTTTTTCCAGCTCGGGCTCCTTGTGAATCATCGGCAGCAGCTTCTGATCAAGCTGCAGCGTGATGTCCGCGTCCTCGGCAGCGTACGGGCCGGCCAATGACAGTGGCACCTCGTCGAAGCGCTTCTGGCTCTTGCCCGTGCCGATCAGGTCCTTGATCGAGATCGGATTGCGTTCGAGAAAGGCGAGCGAGAGCGAATCCATGCCGTGGCTTGAGCGGGATGCATCGAGCACATACGAGGCGATCATGGTGTCGCCGGCCATCGACTTTGGATCGCTGGGGATGATGCCTTCGAGGCGGATGCCGCAGTTGTGGAAGATGATCTGGTCGTACTTGATGTTCTGCCCGACCTTGGCGACGGCGGGGTCTTCCAGCAGCGGGCGCAGGGCGTCGATGACGGTCGTCTCGTCGAGGTGCGTGTCACCCTCGGGGGCGCGGGTGGGGATGTAGTACCCCTCGCCCGACTCGATCGCCACCGAGACCCCCGCGAGCTTGGCCCACATGGGCCTGATGTGCGTCGTCTCGGTATCGACGGCGATCAGCTTGGCCTTCTTGAGCTTCTTGACGAGCGCGTCGAGGTCCTTCTTGGTCGTGACGGTGTGGTAGTCCCCATCGACGCCTTCGACACTGGCCACGCTGTCGCTGGGCTGGTTGAAGAGCCCGAAGCCCTCGTCCTGGTTCACCTTGGGCTTGGTCTTCTTGGGTGTGGTTTCGCTCGTCTCGCCCGAGATCATCCGCTTGAGTTCGTCCTGATAGCGGTTGAACCCGAACTCCTTGCAGTAGTCGATCAGCTTGTTGAGATCGATCTTCTCGACACTGGCGGCCTCGACATCCAGCGATACGGGAACATCGTGACGCAGCGTCACCAGTTCCTTGCTCAGCGGGAGCCATTCCTTGGCGGCGATGATGTTCTCGCGTCGTTTCCCCTTGATCGCCCCGTCCTCGGCCGCCTGGATGATGGCGTCGAGGCTGCCGTGCTCGACCAGCAGCTTGGCCGCGGTCTTGATGCCGATGCCGTTGACCCCCGGGATGTTGTCGGCCGTGTCGCCCATGAGCGTGAGCAGATCGATCACCTGATCGGGGCGGATGCCCAGCTCTTCCTTCAGATCGTCTTCGGTGATCAGGATGTCGGTATGCACATCGTACATCTGCGTCGCCGGCGTCCCCAGGCCCAGCAACTGCTTGAGGTCCTTGTCCTTGCTGATGATCCGCACCCGCACATCGGGGTGGGCCTCGGAATAGCTGCTGGCAAGCGTCGCCAGCACATCGTCGGCCTCGAACCCCTCGCACCCGATCACCGGCACACCGATCGCCTCGAGCATCTCGATGGCCCGGTTGACCTGCGGCATCAAATCCTCAGGCGGCGCATCACGGTTGGCCTTGTACTCGGGGAAGAGCTGGCTGCGGAATGTTCCGTGGTCCCCGCCCACATCGAGCGCGACCGCCACATGCGTCACCCGCCCCTGATCGTCCTTAAGGTGCAACCCGTCGTTCTTCAGGAGCTTGATGAGCATGCCCACGAAGCCGTAGGTCATATTCGTCGGCTCACCCGTGACCGGCGAGGTCATGGGCGTGCGAATCGCGTGGTACGCGCGGAAGAACTGGGCGAAGCCGTCGATGAGGTAGAGGGTGTTCATGCACCCGATGATAGGGTTGGATCCCCACCGGGTGACCCGTAGTCTCAATGAGGCTCACAACCGTCAATGGCAACGAGCGAGCACATTGCTGACTAGCCGCGAATGGCAATGAGCGGCCACGGCGATCCACCAAGTACGCCGCTCGTGCATTCACATGCTGGTATTTCGATAATGCTGATGAACCCGGATCATGTGTGGCCTGCAGCGCAACCGTGGCCGCTCATTCCCATTCGCGGCTGGTTGTGGACCGATTCGGGTATGATTCGCAGATGGAACTGACCGATTCCCAGCACGAAGAGTTGACCATGCTCACGAATGGGCGATGGGATCCCAGGAAGGGCAAGAGCAAGCAAACGGGTGTGGCCCTCTACCGGATCGGGATGGGTCTGTTCGTCATCCTGGTGATTTCATCGTGTGTGTTTGTTTCGTACCCGCTCTCAGAGTTCATCTTCCTCGGGCTGGCATTGCTGGTGCTGATCCCGATGATCTGGTTCAAGTGGAAGAGCCGTCAAACGCGAGACCTCGCACGGGCCCACGATTATTTCCTTTGCCCCTGGTGTCGATACTTGCTCGAAGACCTGGACGAGTCAGGCGTGTGCCCCGAGTGCGGCACCGCGTATGAAAAGGGATTGTGCCAGGAACTCTACCGGTCCGCCTTCGCGCCCGTCCAACTCGAATCAAAGGCGAGATTGGAGAAGGAGCGCAAAGCATGGCGCCTGGCGATCCTCGTGCGCGATGGGATGTTTGACCCGGACGAGCCACAACTCGACCCAAACTAGCCGCGAATGGCAATGAGCGGCCACAGCGATCCATCAAACACGCCGGTCGTCCATTCACACGATGATGTATCGATAAGGCCGGTGAACCCGGACCATGTGCGGCCTGCAGCGCAACCGTGGCCGCTCATTTCCATTCGCGGCTGGTTGTCTGTGGGCACGAACGATTCAGAGGAACGAGGGCTGCTCATTCTTTGCTGGCCAGATGACTCACATCCTTCCCCGGCCAACTAAACGCCTCCTGCCCCGTCACCGTCTCGTGCAGGATCGTCAGTCGCCGTGAGTACGCCTGCGACTGCTTGATCCCGCGTCGGCCCATCGCCGTCATCGAGACCTCGACGAACTTGCCTAGGCGGTAGTGCTTCACGCCCGCGTCGGTGTGCCAACTGAAGGGCTCGGTGGTGCCCGAGAGCGCGGTGCTGGCCGCGAACATCGTCCCGGTGCCGACGATCGCGCCGGTCATGATGCGGGTCCCGATCGCGGTCTTGGTGTGGTCGCCCATGGTCACGCCGAGGAATATCTCGCCGGTCTTTTCCATGCTGCCGCCGGGTGTGGGGCGGGCGGCGACCTCGCCGTAGGTGTTGAGCAAGTTGGAGTTGGTGGTGTCGGCCCCGAGGTTGGCCCACTCGCCGACCCAGCTGTCGCCCAGGTGCCCCGCGTGGCCCTTGTTGGCATAGCCCTGGAACACGCTGCCCCCGACCTCGCCCGCGACCTTACAGACCGGGCCAACGGCGGTGTTGGGCTTAATGTTCGCCTGCTCAAGCACCGTCGTGCCCGGGCCGATGTAGGCCGGGCCCGTGATGATCGCGCCGGGTCGGATGGTCGCGTTCTCTTCGATGACGATCGGGCCGGCGAGCGCGTTGAGGATCACGCCCGGCATGACGATCGCTTCGCGTGAGATCGCGATGCCCTCGGTGCCGATGAGCGTGACACCGATGGGCTCGGCCTCAACCTTGACCATGTTCTGGGCGATGACCTGCAGATCAAACTCCAGCGACGCGTCCCTGAAGTGTCTCCAGTCCCACGGGCGGGCGAGCAGGTGCTTGCCCGGCACCACGATCGGGGTCATCTCGGGCTGGTTGCCCGTCAGCAGATCACGCACGCCCGATTGCGTCAGACGCACCGCGATCATGTCCTGCGTGTCCTCTTCGATGAGCACCTGACCGAGCGTGATCTCACCGATCGCCCGCACCGGCAGGGCGCACCGGGCGTTGATGAGCAGGATCTCCTCATCGCTCGCTTCTGGCGGCTCGTTGACCGGGAGGTTGGTCAGCTCGCTCGTCAGCTCGACCATGTTGTGCGGCACAACAACCCCAACGGGCTGGAGGTCAAACGCGAGCGTCAACCGCTCCGAGATCGTCATCGCCCCGGTACGGATCGCGTAGGTCGGGCGCAGGTCATTGAGCGGCGACAAGAGCCCCTTGCCGTCGTCGAACAGGATCGATTTGGTTGGTTCAGGCATACGCCCAAAGTGTAGCCGTTCTGGGCATCAGATATGGCGGGCAAAGCGTGTGGGAACCGTCGTGTTGAAGCCGAACACGGGCCCGAGCGCAAAGAACACGAACGAGAGCAGCAGCGCGCTGATCCCGGTGTAGAGCGAGGAGAACACGCCCTGACGCAGCTCATTCCCCGCATCCCACACAAGCGAGCTGGCACCCAGGTCGCGGAGCGTGAAAATCGCGATGACCACGATCTGCGCGATCAGCATGGTGACGATGGACATCACGATCATGGTCAGCGGGTTGCGCCGGATCAGCATGCCACGCACGGCCAGCACAAAGTGCACGCCCAGCAGGTAGCCCAGCGCGTGGGGCCCGATGATCGTGATCAGCCCACCGTCCTGCGCCGGCATCGGGGAGATCAGGTCCACCACCAGACCAAGCAAGACCGCCGCCCACAGGGCCTGCTTGCGAGGTGCGTTCATCGCCACAAACACGAGCAACGGCACCACCATGCTCGGGTGGACACCGCGAGCACCGGCATCGAAGACCGACATCAGTGCCAGCTCGAGACCGAAGCAGATCCAGGCGCTGAGGATGAAGACGAGCCAGTTCAAGGTGTCCCCCCTTGTGCCTCGTCTGTGATCGGAATTCGCAGGATTACCTCTGGCACCCGACGGAGATCGTCGACCGTTGGCCGAACGATGATGCTCGGACGCAGCGGCTGTTTCTCATTGCGTTCAACCCGCTCGATATGGCCCACCAGCAACATCTGTGCGTTCGTGGGCCACTGGCTGTCCTGCAGCCGAACTTCTTGTCCGACTCTGATATTCGTGTTTTCATCCAGCGACGGGCGTGCGACATCACCCCGCAGCGTCCCATCGCCCACGGGCTTGAGCAGGCAGCGTGCCTGGCGCGAGCCGTCCTCGTTGAGCAGCACCGCCGCCATGATGGGTTGGGCACTGGCCGCGGTGATCGGGAGCACCGTTGAGGTACGCCCGTCGACGCGTGCGACACGCCCCAGCAACTGCACCGCGTCGGCAACAACGACCGTGCCTTGCGAGAGCCCCTCGATGCTGCCCGTGCGGACCAGCAACAGGTCGCCCGTCAGGTTCGCGATGCGTGGGCGCGTCACCTGCTTGACATTCAGCTGGGGCGTGATCGCGTCCCCGCGTTCGTAATAGTCGATCTGCGTTTTGAGACGCTGGTTCTCCTGGCGAATCTGCAGCAGCTCGAACTGCACCCGCTGCAACTCGTCGATGACCGCCTGCTCCCGCTCGCTGGCCGCGGGGTCAGAGATTCGTGTCGGGACGATCGTGTCGACAACGATCGTGAACGGGTGGGTGATGGGCACGATCGCGACATTGACCTGTGCGGTGAACCAGTTCGTCCAGCCCAGCCACTTGGCAGGGGTGAATGAGAGCACAAGCAACGCCACGATCGTGATGGGCATTGACCATCGAACAATCAGGTGTTGGTGTTGCATCGTCGCCCTCGCCTTCGGCGTTGTCCCTGTTCAGCCCAGTGTATCGCAACCCAGCCGCGGTTGCAGCCGAGCATCAGCGTCGGGGTGCGGGTCAGATGTCCGAGTTGTTCTCGAGGGTTTCTTTCCACTCTTCGATGTTCTCGAGGTAGATCGCCGTGCCGCGGGCCACGCAGGTCAGCGGGTCCTCGGCCAGCGTGACATCCAGCCCGGTTGCCTTGTTGATCTCAATCGACAGCCCACGCAGCAGCGAGCCGCCGCCCGCGAGCATGATGCCGTTGTCAACGAGGTCCGCCGCCAGTTCGGGTTCTGCCCGCTCGAGCGTGCGAGTCACCGCTTCGATGATGTTGTACACCGGCTC
>DEXG01000015.1:250675-251262 GCA_002364005.1 Phycisphaerales bacterium UBA3190 | reverse complement strand
ATGATGTTGTACACCGGCTCGTGCAGCGCCTCGCGGATCTCTTCACTCGTGACCTCGGTCTTGCGGGGCAGGCCCGAGACCATGTCGCGACCACGCACTTCCATCTTTGTCTCTTCGCCGATCGACGCGGCCGACCCGATCTGGATCTTGATCCGCTCAGCGGTCTGTTCACCGATCATCAGCGAGTAGTTGCGCTTCATGTGGGCGATGATCGCCTCGTCCATGTCGTCGCCCGCCACACGCACCGATTCGCAGTTGGCGATGTCCGCCAGGGTCATGATCGCCACCTCGGTCGTGCCGCCACCGATGTCGACGATCATCGAAGCCGTGGGCTCAGCAAACGGCAGCCCGGCACCAATCGCCGCGGCGATGGGCTCTTCGAGCAGGTAGGTCTTGCGAGCACCGGCGTGCTCGGCAGAGTCGAACACGGCCCGCTTCTCGACAGCGGTGATGCCCGAGGGGATCGAGATCACCACACGCGGGCCGAGCATGCGCACACGCCCGGTCACCTTGGTGATGAAGTAGTTGAGCATGGCCTCGGTGATCTCGAAGTCCGAGATCACACCGTCCTTGAGCGGGCGGATGGC
>DEXG01000015.1:229806-250514 GCA_002364005.1 Phycisphaerales bacterium UBA3190 | reverse complement strand
CCGTCCTTGAGCGGGCGGATGGCCGTGATGGAGCCCGGGGTCTTGCCCAGCATCTCCTTGGCGACCCAGCCGACCGCCTGGCCGTTCTTGAGCACCTGATTGGTGCCTTTGCGCACCGCAACCACCGAGGGCTCATTGAGCACAATCCCCTGTCCACGCACGGCGACGAGGGTGTTGCAAGTCCCGAGGTCGATACCCATATCGACGCCGAACGGTCCTAAAAGGCGCTCATACCACACTGGTGCTTGTTCTCCCCGGGGGCTCACCCGCAAGATGATGGGGGTCGCCCCATCCTGTGTGAATATAGGATAGCCGTCAGCCTACCCGAAAAACGGATTGCTCGCGTCCTGTGGCATGTGATTTCTCCACCCGAATCGAGCCAGGCGCAAACCCTGCAGTTCGTCAGGGGACAGAGGATCAGTCGTAGACCACGCCCTCGTGCTCGATCCAGCCCTCGGCATGGCGGCCGCCGGGATCATGATGGGTCCAGTGCAGCACCCCGCCCCGGTCGTTGAACTCGTACTGTCCATACACCCGGACCACATCCCCCTCGCTCAGCGGGACCCGCGGAGCCAGATCGATATTGTGGGCCACCAACACCGAATCGGTGGGGGAGGGCTCCAGATCGATCGCCAGCAGGAACCGCTGGTGGCGGGCACCGTCGTTGTCGTCTTCGAGCAGCTTGACCACCCGAGCCCGCAACTCGACCATCTGCCCCGATCGCTCTTGGCGGGCCAGTTCGACCAGCGCCCGCTGCGACTCGGGGACGCTTTCGGACGCGGGCGTGGATCGGGTCTGGCTGGGCTGAACCGGGCTGGCCGCCTGATCCTGATCGCTGCTTTCGGTGAGGTCGATCCCGAAATACCCCGCCACGAGCACAACGATGATCGCGACGACCAGTCGCAGGGGCGTGATGGGTTGCTTGTTCTTGCTGCTCATCGCCTGCCCCTTCCAGAGCCATTGGGCGCGGGGATGGGGCTCAGCCGCGGCGAGAGAGGTTCTCGCGTGAGATCATCAGTTCCAGCGTCTGACCCACCATCTCGACATCCCGGGTGGTCATGCCCGCAAAGAACGGCAAGGCCAGCGTGCGCTGACTCACGCTCTCGGCGATCGGGAAGTTCCCCTCCCCAAAGCCCATAGCCCGCTGATAGATCGGCTGCAGGTGGATGCACGGGAAGTAATCCCCCGCACCAATGTCGTGCATGCGCAGCCCCGCGATCACCCGGTCCCGCTCCTCGCGGGTGTACCCGGCCGCCAGACGCACCACGAACACGAACCAGCTCATCACGCTGCATTCGGGGTCGATCGTGGGCAGGATCAGGTCCGGGACATCGAGCAGCCGCTCAACATACTGGTTGGCGGTGTCGTTGCGGGCCGTGATCAACTCATCGAGCCGCTGCATCTGGGCGACCCCCAGGGCCGCGTTGATCTCGGACATGCGATAGTTGAAGCCCAGACGCTCGTGGTGCAGCCAGCTCCCGCCCGCCGAACCGGTCTGGATCGAGCCCCGCCCCGCGACCGCCCGCCCCTGGTTGCGGAGCGATCGGCACGCGTCGGCGAGGTGGTCGTCGTTGGTCACGACCATTCCGCCCTCGCCCGTGGTGATCTGTTTATTGGGATAGAACCCGAACACGCCCGCACGCCCGAAGCTCCCCGCCTTGTGTCCCTTATAGATCGTGCCCAGCGCCTCGCACGAGTCCTCGATCAGCGGGATCTCGTGTTTGGCGGCGATCTTGGCGTACTCGTCGAAGTACTTGGGATTCCCAAACGCTTCGACGGCCAGGATCGCCTTGGTGTGCGGGGTGATGGCCTTCTCGATCAGCTCCGGGTTGGCGTTAAGACTCGTCGGGCAGATGTCCACAAACACCGGCTTGGCCCCGACATAGAGAATCGCGTTCGAGGACGCGATGAAGCTGAACGGGGTCGTGATGACCTCGTCGCCCGGACCGATGCCAAGCGCGATCAGCACCATATGGAGCCCCGCGGTGCCCGAGGAGCACGCGATGGCGTGGGTCGTCCCGCACCGCTGGGCGACGAGCGACTCGAATCGTTCTTGCATGGGCCCGATCGAGAGCCGACCCGATCGCAGCACCTCAAGCACAAGCGATTCTTCAAGGTCAGTGATGTCGGGTTTACTCAGCGGGATCTCGTGGTGCGCCATACGCGCATTGTCGGCTTAATACGCACGATCTGGCAAGCCCGACATGTCAGAATATCGAACCAATCAGCCCTGCTGCACGCTCTGGGTCAGCCGCTGGGTCAGCTCGACCAGCGGCAACCCGTCAAACGGGCAGTCCGCCTGCACCGATTGCGACGCACTCAGGCGATCCTTGAACCGCTTGGCGGCAGTAATCACGGTCGAGTGGTTGCTGCGGCCAAGCATGTGGGCGATCTCGGGGAAGCTCTTGCTCGTGAGCTGCCGGGCCAGATGGGTGATCAGCTCCCGGGCCAGCACAACCTTCTTCTGACGCCCCTTACCCCGAAGATCACCAAGACTGACGCTCAGCTCCGCACAGATGGTGCGGGTGATGTCATCAAGTGCGATCGGACGGGACTGGATCGAGGTATCCTCGCCACAGCGGAGGGACATCGCCTGACGCACATGCGAAGCGGTGGGGGTGACCGCCCCTCGCTCTGAGCTCGAATCGCGATCGAGCAGTCGGCAGACGGCATGGACCTGCAGCACCGCGCCCTCCAGATCACGCACGCTGGCGCCACGCCCGATCCCAACCCGGTCGCAGATGACTCGGATCGCCGCCTCGTCAAGGGTGAGCCCGTGCTTCATCGCGATGCCGGCCACGAGCTGGCGAGCCAGCGTCGCGTCGGGCTCATCGATGCGGACCACCAGCCCGGCGCTGAATCGTGACGACAGGGCCTGATCGAGCCGGGCGATCATGCGCGGGTGGGCGTCCGAGGCCAGGATGATGCGTGCCCCGCCCAGCGAGAGGGTGTTGAAGATCTGCAGCAGCTCGTGCTGCGTCGCTTGCTTGCCCGCCATCAGATGGATGTCGTCGATGCACAGCAGGTCGAGCCCGCGATACTTCTTCTGGAAGGCCTCGACGGTGCGGGTCCGGATCGCGTTGACGAACGCATTGGTGAACGCCTCGCCGGTGGTGTAACGGACCTTGCAGCCCGGGCGGAGCCGGCGTGCCAGCAGGGTGGCGCCACGCAGCAGGTGGGTTTTGCCCACGCCGCACACGCCGTGCACGAACACGGGCGCTCCGGGGCTGGAGGCCTCGACGCACTGCTTGACCGATTCGTAGGCCAGCCGGTTCGATGCACCAACGACGAACTGTTCCAGTCGCGGGCACCGCTCTGGGGCTCGATTCTGCTTGGGCAGGGCCACGCGGTTGGATAGTGTCTGGAGCTTCGAGTCATCGCTCTGGGGGGCGATTTCCCTGGCGCCCTGCTGCGTCTGTGGCTGCAGGTCAGCATCGACCCGGTAGCGCAGCACGGGCTCGGTGGTGCCCAAGGCGAACTGAGCACCGATTCGCAGCGCATCGCCCAGACGACGCTCGATCATGTCCAGTGTGAACGCGTCGCCGGCACAGATCTCGATACTCCCGTCGTCGAGCTGGCGCATCTGGGTGCGTTCATTGAGGTATCGACGCACCCGGTTGGCCCCCAGCGAGCGCACCAGGTGGGCGTGAACCAGAGCGCATACATCGGGCGTCGCCTGATCGGTATCGCGTTGCGGGGCCCGGGCCCGGCTGGGCGCGGCCTGAGCGATGCCTGAGTGGGCCCCGGTTTCACGCCCGGGTGCCGCGGCGCGATCAAACCGGATCGTGTCTCGCGTTTCACGCGAAACGCGCTGGTCTCGCTCATCAGCGCGGTTGGTATTCAATGGCTGGGTTGCGTCTTGCAATCGGTTGTGCACAGCATCGCCTCGTGGTCATCCTGGACCGCCCGGTGTGGTGCGCCAGCGCGATCCGATCGCGCTCCGTGCGTCCCACTGGGCGAGCAACTCATATGAGCGGGTCTGAGTCCATTCACAACACAAACCGATCGCGCCCGGATCACGCTTGTGGCGTGTCCGTTTCGCATACAAACTTCATGAAAAGGAAGCTTGTGCGAGGGTATTTCGTGTCCCCATCGGCGAATGCCGCGATCGTGTTTCAGCCGGTCAATCCTAACCAGCGGGGGTCAGTGTAGAGCCACAACCCGCAACACGCAACCGCCGAAAGAACCCGGAATCCCAAGTGCACACCGCAGCGCCTGCTTTTTCAGTGACTTCCGATCGGCAAGTTTTTTTCATCCACCACGGTCCTTGGTTATGCACAAAACCCGACACCCGCTGTGAACAAAGCTTCACGAAAAACAAATATGAATCGGGCCCTCGATCACAACCCGGTTCAGCGCAACGGGATCGGGGCGACATACCCGATGCGCGAATCAAATCGTTGAAAGCCGAGCGACTCATAGACCGCGATCGCCGGCGTGTTTCGGGTGTCGACCGCACAGGTGATCTCGCGTGCGTCCAGCCCCTGCAGTCGTGAGATCCCGTAGTCCAGCACCCGACGCCCGAGCCCCATCCCGCGTGCGTTCGATGCGATGCCCAGGTAGACCAGCTCGACGCTGTGGTTCGCTGGGCAATGCGAGAGCAGGCAGCACCCTGCGGGGCGACCATCCCGCAGAATCAGCAGCCAGTGCGCAGGGTTGAATACCCCGGTCGCCATATGCGAGTCGACGACATCCTCCATCGAACGCATGCCGCAGAGTTCTGGGCAGTCGAGGGTGTCGATATAGCTCTGTTCAAGGATCTCAATCAGCAGTTCCCGGTCACTCTGAGACGCATCCCGCTCGAGTGATCGCACGGGGCGCACCGTGATGCCCTCGGGCCAATCGGGTTCTGGCTTGGTCGCGGGCCCGGATGAGGGGATGGGCTTGCGCATATACGCCAGCTCGCCAACGAAGATCATGCCCGCCCGCTCACAGGCATCGCGGGCCCACCGCTGTCTGGGCTCAATCAGTGATTGGGCGAGCCCCACGCGTTCTGGTGTTTGCCCGAGGTGTTCAAGGCAGGTGCTGATGCAGGCGCTGATTTCCTGAATCTGGGTCTCGCGCGTTCCCAGTGCCCGCTGATGTTCGGGAGATGAGTGGAACAGCATCGCCGTCCGCCCCGCGCCGAGCACCGCTAGGCAGACCTGACGCACCTTCGTCGCCTTGGGGTCTTGCAGATTGCCCACCACCCCCCAGAGCATGTCCAAGTCGATCCCGTGGGATGAGGCAGAAGCGATGAGGTTGCGTGCGGCTTGTCGTCGATTGGGCCCGGTCACCAGGCGTTCGCATGCCCAGAGACGCAGATCGTGCGACAACTGGACCGCTCTGGGCGGCTCTTGCCTGTTCTCTGAATCGGGCCCAGATCGCGGCATCAGACTCATTCGTGGCGGGTCTCGCGTGCAAAGGGAACAGAAAATCATCCGAGGGCGTATAGATTTGACGCCGACAGACGGCACAGTACACTATCATCCTTACACGCCGAGCGCGTTCTTGCGTTCGTTTTCCCTGCGGCCAGCCGCGTGAACCAGCCTTTGGAGCGAGTGCTCATGACTCGATTGCTGCCTCATCGTCCCAACCGTCAGACCCCCTTGAGCCGCCTGCGCTCCTGCTTGGTGGCTGCCGTGTGTGCCCTCACGCTGCTCGGGATCGTCCCCAGCACGACCCACGCGGCCGCACCCGAGCCGTCGCCCGTCCCCACCCAGTGGGAGTTCACCTTTGAGCCCGGACCACTGCGTCTGGCCTGGGTCGATGTGGACGGCGAGCACAAGCCCTTCTTCTACCTCACCTACCGGGTGACGAACCACTGGGGCGGCGTCAAGCTCTTCGCCCCCGATGTCGCGCTCATGACCGACAACAGCAATGTGCTGCGATCAGGGCGTGATGTGTCTGCGGCGGTGACCGAAGAGATCATGCGTCGCCTCGATAACCCGCTGCTCGAATCCCAGATCGACATCGTCTCCAATGTGCTCGAAGGCGTCGAGCACGCCCGCGACGGCGTGGTGATCTGGCCCGCACAGGACCTGCTCGCTGACGAGGTCACGGTCTTCTTTGCCGGGCTCAGCGGCGAGTTCCAGTCCTACATCGTCGGACGCAACACCGACAACCCCCAGCGATACACCCTTCGCAAGACCATGATGCTCCGATACTCCACCCCGGGTGAGCTGGCCCGCCAGGGCGACAAGCCCTTCGAGCTGGTCGAGAAGCGTTGGGTGATGCGATAAACCCGCTCGGAACCCGCCTGGCCCCGCCCAGGTTGGGATTTCGATGAAAATTGAGCCCACCCACAGGGCCCAAGGTGCTGGACAGCAACCAATTGCAGGGCTACGCTTGCCCCCGCGACGCGTGCATTGCGCCGAGTCGCTCAGATGATCAATCCCGGGCCTCAAAGCCCGATCCTTGACGGAGAACCGTGTTATGGCACATAAAAAAGGCCAGGGCTCGACCAAGAACGGGCGTGACTCAAATCCCCAGTACCGCGGGGTCAAGCTCTACGGCGGCGAATACGCCAAGCCGGGTTCGATCATCATCCGTCAGTGTGGCACCAAGTTCACCCCGGGCTTCAATGTCCGCAAGGGCAAGGACGACACCCTCTACTCGGTCGGTACCGGGAAGATCGTCTTCCAGAAGAACGGCCGCGTGCATGTCGATCCGCTCGACGCCGACATCGCTCGCCCGCAGTGGCTGCGTGAATACCGCGCCGCACACGCCAACTGATCGAACGATCACATTCCGATTGAAACGAGCCGCGCCCGTCAGGGAGCGGTTTTTTCATGGACACGCGTGATAGGGATACATTCTTCGTTCGATCCAGGAGCACCGGATCAGGGGCAGCCCTGGCTGAACACGGTCAGGAACATGCTGATGTCGAAGAAGTTGAGCGTGCCGTTCCCGTCGAGATCAGCGGCGGGGGTCTGGGCGGTGTAGGCGGTGATGTATGTTGAGACATCGAAGAAGTCGAGCACCCCGTCGCGGTTCACATCGGCGATGCAGGGTTGCGGGCCCTTGGTGATCACGAAGTGGTCTCCGATCACGCCCGTGTCGGTTAGGAAGATCGCGTCGAGTCGATGTGGGAAGATATCGATCACCATCGAGCCCAGATCGAAGCGTGAGTTCTGCATCGCTGGGTGTCCCAGCGTATCGCCCGTGAGCAGCCCCGACGAGCCCGCGACGACGAAGACCGCGCCCTCATTGGGCACGAGCCCAGCGCTGGGTTTGTGGTAGGCCCCGGTGCCGGTGATCTGCCCGTCGCCCTCGTCCAGGATCATCGAGGGTTCAAGCGAGCTGGAAAGGCCGTAGTGCCCGTTGAGGAAGTACGATCGCTCATACGAGTGGCTGTGCCCCCCGAGCACGAGGTCCACCCCGGCGCTCTCAAGCATGGGCAGCACCCGCTCCCGCACCTGGAACATCGCGGGCTCGTGTTCTTCGCTGTCCGAGTTGTGCCCGAACGAGTAGGGCGGGTGGTGGAAGAAGGCAATGAGCCAGCGCTGCTGGGTCGCTTGCAGGTCCTGTGCCAGCCAGGTCAGCATGGGGCCGTCGATCGAGCGATCCGAGCCGCTGGTGTCGAGACAGATGAAGTGGATGTTGGCGTAGTCAAAGCTGTAGTAGGCCTCGGTGCCCGATGCGACGCCGCCCGCCTGGCCCTGAGTGGGCAGCAAGAAGATGTCGAAGAAGGGGCCGGTCTGGGTCTCCTGGTCGATGCTGAAAGCGTCGTGGTTTCCAATCGAAGGCCAGATGGGCGTGGTGCGCAGGATGGACGGGTACATATCGAACAGCTTGAGCTGATGTTCACTGTCCGTCCCGAGCAGGTAGGCGTTATCGCCCAGGGTGAGCCAGACATCAGCAGGAGCGGGCTGAGCATACTGGAGGTACGCGTCGCGCACAGCCCGGGCGTTGTCGTCGCCTGTGCCCGAGTCGCCAATCACCCAGACCCGCACGGATTCGTCGCTGCCCGCTGGCGGCGATGTGGTCAGGTGGTGGGCTGGGTCGTTGCCGGCAAGGACTTGGACGCTCGATCCCACGCTGTAGAAGTATCGAGTGCCCGGGGTGAGCCCCGTGAGCATGACCTCGTGCTCGGTGGTCAGGGCAGGGTCTGTGAGCGACTCGGTGAGCTGGCCCGGCGCTGAGCCCCACATGACTTGACTATCGGTCGCCACATCGGTCCTCCAGCGCAGAATCATGCTGCTGGGGGTGCCCAGCTGCAAGTACGGGCCGCGGGTGATGCTGGCGATTCCTCTCCCGGGCGTCCCAGGCGTTACTGGCCGATGGGCTGTGGAGAGAAGCGGTTGGGCCTGAGCCATCAGCGTGGTCAGACCGATGCAGAGCAGCATGCACGGCGTCGTGCGCTTTGTGGAGGGGTGATTGATCATCAGAATACGCTCACACCATGGCTACAGATTCGCAAACGGCGCTGAGCATCACATGCTGTTCAGCTTTCGTGGCGGGGATAGCCATGGTCCCACACCGATTCCGACTTTCCTCACTGCCTGTTCGTTGCCGGGAGCATGACGGTTTCACCCGTTGCCGCTGACCGGCGTGCCGCGTCGAGGATCTCGGCCACGATCAGGTTGTTCTCGATGCCCGAGAGCGGATCAACCTCGCACTGACCTCGAACCAACGCACGCAGATAGGTCCACTCGTCACGCAGGTGATCGGGCTTGGTGGGGGGCTCGAGATCGGTCATGGGCTGGTCGGGCAGGCGGGTTTGCAACGCATCCCATTTGGCGGCATGGATCGACATCCCGGTCGCGTGGACATCCATCTCCTTGTTGTCGTGTGTCCATGCCCACGACGCCTGTATGACGGCCGTCGCGTTGGGGTAGGTCAGCACGATCGTCGCGTCGTCATCGACATTGGGATAGAGATCCGGCTTGAGGGTCTGGGTGTTGGCGGTGACGCTGGTGGGGCGTTGGTTGTGCATGAGCCAGGTCATGATGTTGGCCCCGTAGCAGCCGAAGTCGACGATCGCTCCGCCGCCGTTGAATGCCGGGTCGGTCAGCCAGCGGACGAACTCATCGCTGCACCCGATCTCGATGGGCCCCTTATGCCCGTGGCGGAAGATCACCCGCGTGGGCGTGCCCGCTTCGCCCGATTCGATCATCCGCTGGGCCTCGCGGACCGAGGCGTACCAGCTGGTCTCGAAGTTTGTGAGGACATGCACGCCGTGCTGTTTTCCCAACGCCGCCATCTGTCTGGCCTCGTCGAGGTCGTAGGCGAGGGGTTTCTCGAGCAAGGTATGCACACCACGCGGGGCGCAGGACTGGACCGCATCGAGGTGGCGCGAGATCGGTGTCATCACGCTGGCGGCTTCGGGTTTGGTCTCGTCGAGCATCTGATCGAGGTTGGCGTAGAACAGATCCGGGTCGAGGTGGTACTTGTCTTGGTATTTGACGAAGAGGGCGTAGCTGGGGTCGTAGATGCCGACGATTTGCAGGTCGTCGCGTGCGGTGGCGTTCCAGAGGACGCCCTCGACATGGCCGTGGTCGAGGCCGATGACGGCAAGGCGGAGGGGCTCGTCGTCAGCGAGGGCGGGAAGTGAGAGCCCCATGAGTGTGAGCAGCGAGAGCATGATGGAGCGAGTGAGTGAGTGCATGGGCTCAGCATACACCAACGCTTACCGCCGTGGCCTGTTGTACTGGGTGACCATCTGGTAGGTGGTGAGGCCAAAGATCGCCATGCCGATGAGGATAAGGGCGAGCCCACCCGGGATCGACCAGATGAGGTCGAGCAGCTTCCCGAGCAAACGGGCAGAGTCCTTGGCGGGTTCGTGGTCACGAGCACCGGGCAGCAGGAGCATCCACAGCCCGAGGATGGCCAAGATCGCCCCGCCCAGCAGCCCTCCGAGCAGGTCTTTGATGCCCCAGTCATTGGGTGACTTGCTCATGCGCCTGTCCCGACCGCTGCCCCGCATCCGCCGCAGAAGCGATCATCGGGCTGCAGCTGGGCGTTGCAGGCTTCGCACGCAAGCCCCCCGATCTGCATGCCGCAGTGCGAGCAGAACTTCGAGTCGGGCTCGATCGGGGTCGAGCAGGACGGGCATGGGATATCGTCGTCGAGGATGGCGGATCGGATCGCGGTCGTCGTGATCTGGGCCGCGGGCGACGACTCCTTTGCGATGTACTTTGTCGCTTCCTTGAGATACCCGATCCCGGTGAGCTTCATCCCGATGGAGGCAAGCAACACGCCTGGGATGCCGCAGATGATGAAGAGAATCGGGAAGTGGGGGCGCTCGTGGCTGAATGGCTTCTGGTTTGCCATTGAAATGAACGCGGCCATGAAATCAATGATTCCGATGGCAGCCAGCACCCCGCCGATGACGAGGAGGGCTGGGCCATATTTGCGAAACGAATCTCGTGCTTTGTGGTATGGATCCTTTGTCATATTGCTGGTATTCTAGCAGATTTTGACAAGAACCCAAATCACAGGTTTTCATGAGCGTTCATGAACCCGCACTGGCCTCGAATGAAGCAGAGACTGACCAGATCTTCGCGGCACTCGACACGATCTCTTCGAACTGCTTGAATCCCAACTGCGTCGCCCCGTCCGACCACGCCTCTTTCGGGTTCGGGTGGCACTCCACGAACAGCGAATGTACGCCGAGCGCCGTGGCGGCCTTGGCCAACTGCAACGCCCGGTCCGGTCGCCCGCCGGTCCGCGCGCGGCTGTCGGAGAGCTGGGGCGAGTGGGTCACATCGAAGCAGACGGGTGGAGAGTGGGGGGGCGAGCCCGCATCGCTGAACTTGGAGCAGTCGAGCTCCATCATGTCGCATGTACCGTCACAGCGAACACCTTTGATCGCAAGATAGCTGAGCCATGGTCGCTCACGGCCCTTCCGCGCATAGAGATCGAGCGTGGCTTCAACGACCTGTCTCGTGGCTTCAGATCCTAAATCGATCGCTGTTTGAAGATCAACCGCGTGTTCCGAGCCGTGCTCGATCGGGATCAGACGCATTGTCTGGGGCTCCTGTATCATGCCGCGATCCAGATACTTCGTTGGTTGATTATGGGCAGCCCTGTGTGAACGCGTTCAGGAACGCGCTGACATCAAAGAAGTTGAAGAGGCCATCGTTGTTGAAGTCGGCGATCGGGTTCTGGTTGGCGAATGCGGCGAGGAACGCGGATATATCGAAGAAGTTGAGCTCGCCGTCGCCGTTGAGGTCGGCGGGGCAGAAGATGTCGAAGACATAGGCCGACCCAGAACTGCCCCCGTTGTCGCTATCGCTCCGTGCCCCGATGACGATGAGGTCGTTGTCGATGCCGATCGAGGCCCCGAACTGGTCAAAGATGGAACCGTCGCTAGGGAGCAGCTTGGCGATTTGCGTGCCGGTAAAGGCATTGAAGAGGATCGCGGATCCCGAGCCTTGACCGTTGACGGGATCGGATATGTCACCCACGACGACCTTGTTTCCGTCGATATCGATCGACCAACCGAACGCGTTTCCTGGGGGGCTTGGTATGAGCTTATTGATAAGCGCCTGTGTGTTTGCGTTGAAGATATACGCGGATCCGCTTGTCAGCGCGCCCACAGCGACAATCCCGTTATCAATGCTGAGTGAATAGCCGAACTGCTCGTAGGGCGCGCCATCGTTTGAAGAGAGCTTTGCGAACTGTGATGCTTTGGAAGCGCTAAAGAGGTAGATCGTACCGGTTTCTCCGCCGGAGTTGAGATGCCCCGGAGCGCTGACGGCGATGATGTCACCCGAGATCGCGACCTTGAAACCAAATGTGTCATTGGCGGCACCGTCGTCTGGGAGGAGTTTGGCGAGTTGCAGACCTGTGTTTGCGTCGAAGATATAGGCCGACCCTGAATCGGTCCCATTATCGTCATCGTCCGGGGCACCGATAACGATGATCCCATTGTCGATGGCAACGGATTGCCCGAAGTGATCAGCGAATGCGCCGTCGGTGGCCAGGAGTTTGAATATCTGGTTTCCAGTCGACGAGTCGAAGAGGTATGCTGATCCTGAGTTGGTTCCGTTGTCGCTGTCGTTCGGTGCTCCGACAACTGCGCCGAGCGATCCTTGGGCAATATTCCTTACGCCGATTGCGGTGGAGAAGCCAAAGAGATCCGAGGCGGCACCGTCGTTTGCGAGGAGCTTGATGGGCGCGATATCAAGGATGAGATGTATGATGTATGAGGATCCCGAGTTTATCCCATTGTCATCATCGTTATCTGCGCCCACCACAACGACGCCGTTGTGGATGGCGGTGGCTTGACCGAACTCATCGCCAGCGGATCCATCGTCAGGGAGGATTTTATAGTCTTCGTTGATGATCTGCCCCATCGCGGGTGAGGTGACGGAGACCGCGATAAAGAAGGTAAGCGTCACGATTTGGCAAAGAACGGCGGATAAATCGCGCATGGGATACTCCAAAACAGGTGGTTCCCCACTGTACCCTGTGTTTCATTGACGACACAAGAAGAATCCATGCGATATTTCGTACGGATCCTTTATGGGTGAATATAGGGGTTTATACAGATCGTATTTTCGCCGCGCTCGCGATGATCTCTTCAAACATCTCAAAACCCACCTGCGTCGCCCCGTCTGACCACGCTTCCTTGGGGTTCGGGTGACACTCTACGAAGAGTGCATGCACGCCGATCGCGGTCGCGGCTTTGGCGAGTTGTAGGGCGCGATCCGGGCGTCCTCCGGTTTGTTCGCCCGAGCCCGGGAGCTGGGTCGAGTGGGTCACATCGAAGCACACGGGTGGCGAGCCGAGTTTCGTGAACTTGGAGCAGTCGAGTTCCATCATGTCCGCGATGCCGATGAAGTCATTGACCAGCCGGTGGTAGCCAAAGAAGGTGCCCCGTTCGGTGAGCATGAGATTGTCGCAGCCCGCCTCGGTGGCTTTGCGGACCGGGCCGGCCATCTCACGCGGGGAGAGGAACTGTCCCTTCTTGATGTTCACGCCCTTGCCGTGCTTCTGGGCCTCTTCAGCCGAAGCAACGACCAGATCCGTTTGTCGGCACAGGAATGCCGGGATCTGGATCAGATCCACGGCCTGTGCGATCGCCTCGGCCTGCTCGGGGGCGTGGATGTCGGTGGTGGTGGGGACGCAGAGTTCCTGCATGATGGCTTGGAAATGCTCGAGCCCCTGCTCAATCCCGATGCCCCGCTTGGAGTTGATCGAGGAGCGATTGGCCTTGTCGAAGCTGGCCTTAAAGATGTAGGGGAGCCCGAGGGATTCGCAGACGGCTTTGCAGTGGCGGCCGACTTCCAGCCCGAGTTCCAGCGACTCAAGCGTGCACGGGCCGGCGATGATGGCCAGGGGCTGGGATGGGCCGACTTTGATCGGGCCGACGCTGCAGAAACGGGCAGATGGGTTGCTCATAGGCAAGGGTAGGCCCGCGTGGTGTGAGGGTACCTGTTGCAATGGGTCGGAGATCAGCTCAAAGCCGGTGGTTTGGGCGCGATGTGAGCGCGGGCCGAGTAATGAAATCGCCGGTTGTGCACAAGCGTGAAGCGGAGATTCGGTGCTGGGCCCAACTTGTGGGTGTCCGCCGCGGCGCAAAAACCACCGAATTCAGTGGGTTTTCCGGGGTCATGCGTATGAAGAGATGTCCTCAGAGTGCAGAAACTTCGTAATATATTACAATGCGTCTTGTAATTTTGTACTATTCTGGGGCTGTTTCGTCTACGCTGTGCGGTGTAAAGATTTGCCCTCTCTGAGATCGTACGAGCGAAGGGCGACCCGACATCGGGTAACCGGACATCGAAGTTGCCCCGCCGCTCTCCCGCCGAGTTCCCTCCTCGGCGGGACGATCTCTTTTTGGACCCTGTGCGTTTCGCTGGGTTCCAGATGCGATCGAAGTGGGCTATGCTCTGTGCACATCGGGGCGAGTAGCTCAGTTGGCTAGAGCGTTCGCCTTACACGCGAAATGTCGTGGGTTCGAGTCCCTCCTCGCCTATTTCCCCGATTCCCGACTCAATCGAGCCCCTCGTCTTTGGCGAGGGGCTTTTCTGCTGAGCGTTTGATGCCGTTGAGCATGCCGGCGAACACGATGTGGTGCAGCGGCAGGACCGTGTACCAGTATGCGATCCCCACGATCCCCTTGGGCCTGAACCGAGCAGTCATGGTCAGTTTGGTGCGATTGTCGCTCGGTATGAGTTTGAAATGCAGATTTGCGATGCCCGGCAGCTTCATCTCTGCCAGCAGCGAGAGTGATCGGTCTTGCTCGATACCGATGATGCGCCAGAAATCGAGTGTTTCGCCGAACTCGATGAGGTTGGGGTCGCGTCGTCCGCGTCGCAGCCCCGGGCCCCCGACCAGCGTGTCCATCCAGCCTCGGATGCGCCAGAGGAGATCGCCGGCGTACCAGCCGTGCCCGCCTCCGATCCTGCAGACAGCGCTGAATACCCGTGCCGTGGGCGCGTCGATCTCGATGGTGCGTTCATCGACGAAGACCGTGCCCCCAGCCCAGTCGGGATCGCCCGGCACCGGGCCCGCGACCGACCAGCGCGTTGTGACCTCGTTGGTGCGGACACGCTGCAAGGCGCGTCGCATCGACTCGCGGGCATCGAGTGGCGTATGCGGCATCAGTTCCTGCACCCGCGGGTCACGCACGACCACCCGGTTCTTGAGTCCCTCAGCAAGTGGTCGGGCAATTTTGTACGAGACGGGGGTGACGAGCGAGATCCAGCCCGAACTCAGGCGTGGAGTCAGCACGGGCATGGGGATGATCAGACGCTTTGGCAGCTCCAGTTCCTCGGCCATGATGCGCATCAGATCGCTGTATGCGAGCACATCGGCACCGCCGATCTCGAGCGTTTGCCCCTCGGTCTCTGGGACCTTGAGACAGCGGACCAGCCAGTGCAGCACATCGCTGATCGCGATCGGTTGGGACTCGGTCTTGACCCACGAGGGGGTCACCATGATCGGCAGGCTTTCGACGAGGTAGCGGAGGATCTCGAACGAGGCCGAGCCCGAGCCGATGATCATGGCCGCGCGAAAGGCAGTGAGCTGGACGCTGCTGGAAGCGAGGATCTCTTCGACTTCCCGACGCGAACTCAGGTGCTCGCTGAGCCCGTCGCCCAGCTCACCCAGACCACCGAGGTAGATAACTCGCTTGACACCTGCCTGATCGGCGGCTGCGACGAACCGTTCTGCGAGTTGGCGGTCGCGATGGGCGTACTGCTTGCCGCTGACTTCCATGGAGTGGATCAGGTAGTAGGCCGCCTGGCAGCCCTCCAGGTGCTGTTCGAGACCATCATCGACTGAGAGGTCACTCTTGGCGATCGAGACACGCGGGTCGTTGGCCCACGGACGCTGGTTGAGCTTGCGTGGTTCACGGACGATGCACCGCACGCGGTAGCCCTCGTCGAGCAGCTCACTGACCAACCGTCCTCCGACATAGCCAGTCGCACCGGTCACCGCGATCCGGGGAGGTTGCGTCGGATGTTCGTGGTCAGTCGTGGCGGGGTTGATGGTTCACCTCATGTTGAGTGGGGGCTCACCATGGTAATCGTGGATGATGGTTCCCGGATGCATCAAAGTCATGAATCGACCAGAACGGATCAGGTGCGGGGTCATCTGGGCGAACTGCTCGCGGCGATAGGCCCGGACGGTCTGCCAGGCGTGGTCGGTGCGATGGGCGGACGCACGGGCCCTGCGTGATCGCGCAGTATGCCTGATGTGTTGATATCGACTATCGTACCCGCGGTGAACCTGCTCGATCTGCTCTACATCCCGCTCGGTCTCGTCACGGCCCCGCTCTGGCTGCGCAAACGCCGGGAGGGCTGGGACGAGCGATTCGGGCATGTGGATGCGATGTTCGACCCGGAGGAGATCGATACCGACCTGCCCTGCATCATGCTGCATTCGGTGTCGGTGGGGGAGGTCAACGCGTTGCGGGCGCTGGTGCCCATGCTCAGCGGGAAGGCCCATGTGTTCGTTTCCAGCACGACCGATACGGGGCTGGCGCGGGCCCGGTCGCTCTTTGGGACGCTCGACCATGTCAGTGTCGTGCGCTATCCGCTCGACTGTTCCTGGATGGTCAAACGATTCCTCAACGCGGTGCAGCCCGATATGGTGGGGCTGGTGGAGCTGGAGGTCTGGCCCAACTTCATCAAGATCTGTGCCAAGCGGGGTATCCCGATCGGGATCATCAACGGACGCATCTCGGCTCGATCCTACAAGGGGTATCGCAAGCTCAGGGTGCTGCTCAGGCCCACCTTTGCCCGTCTGGACTTCGCGTGCGTGCAGGACGAGCAATATGCCGAGCGTATCGAGGCCATGGGCGTGCCCAATGAGCGGGTCCAGATCACCGGCTCGATGAAGTGGGACTCGATCAGCACCGAGCCCAACACCGAGCCCAGCGAGCGGGCGAAAACCATCGCACGGGAGATGGGGCTTGATCTCACCCGCCCGATCGTGGTGGCTGGCTCAACCGGCCCCGACGAAGAGGGTTTGATGCACGAGTCAGTCCCCGATGATGTGCAGCTGATCATTGCTCCACGCAAAACGGAGCGGTTTGATGAGGCGGCTGTGGCGGTGCCTGGGTGTGTGCGTCGATCCAGCGGGGAACAGGGGAGGGGGGCAACCCGGTTCCTGCTCGACACGATCGGGGAACTCTCGGCCGTGTACGAGCTGGCAGACCTGGTGATCATGGGGCGCTCGTTCAATGACCAGTACGGGTCGGACCCGATCGAGCCGGCGGCTTCGGGCAAGCCCGTGCTGATCGGGGAACGCCACAGCGACTTTCAGGTGGCCATCGAGTTGCTCACCCAATCAGGTGGGTTGCGGGTGGTCGAGCGTAACCAGCTCGGGCGGGTGGTTGGGGAGCTGCTGGGTGATGCTGATTTGCGGGCGCACATGGGGCGGTCGGCACAGGACTGTGTTCAGGCGCAGCAGGGTGCTTCCGGGCGGCATATGGATGTCCTGTTGCGAGCGGTGATTCGGCCCGATGAAGGTGCCTGAAATCACTGGTTGATGATGCTTGCCGCGTGATTTCAGCGAAGTTCGGGCGTACACTGTCTCTCTGGCCCGCCCTTCGGGGCTCCTGAGCCCGATTTCGATCCTGAGATCGCAGTTGGGGGAGTAGCTCAATGGTAGAGCAACGGCCTTTTAAGCCGCAGGTTCAGGGTTCGAGTCCCTGCTCCCCTATTCACTTGAGCCGCTTGCCGAGGCATTCGGCGAGCATGGGTTTGGCGCGTGTCAGCACGGTGCCCAGATCTCCGGCTCGGCCCGCACAACCCCCGTTGGGGAGCAGCATCTGTGATCGAAGTTCCCGAGCAAGGCGTCGAGCGTTCAGCAATGGTGATCCATGCCAACTGGAGCAATGGGTTCCTGCACCTCTGGTGCGAGCAGCCCACGCCAAATCATGACCATCAGATCGAGGCGACCGACGATTCGCTGGTGCACAGCCATGCGGCACGCCCGGTCGGGCTTCCCGCGTGGGTGCAGGGCCAGGAGCGCACCCTGACGCTCCGCTTGCCCGCGATCGAGGAAGAGCCCGTCCCCAGTGTGACGATGTCACGCCTGATCGGTCGTGATCAGGATGAGGACAGCGCGGCGGTCCTGCGCGAGTTCACCGTGCCCACGCTGGCGATCAAGCCCATCGACGCGGGCCCGGTGCTCGAATGGCTCGTCGAGCACGGCGACAGCGATCACGACGACGACGAGCACGCGTTCGGCGGGCTTGGAGCAGGGATCAAGTACTTTGTCGCCGCCTCGCGTCTGGCATCACACCTGCTTGCCGGGCACCGTGTGGTCCCGATGATCCTTCAGGACGCGCAGGGTGAGCTGAGCGCGGGCTGGTGGCCATGGCTGAGCGACCCGATGACCGCGGCACGCGTGCAGAAGCTGGTGGACTCGATGCCCGGTGTTGGGCGTTCGGTGGTCAACGAGCATGCGCATGACGCCTGGTCGCTGACGACCGATTTTCTCGCGGCGGTGACCGACGCGCGCTGCCGCTCGACGATGATCCGTGAAGAGATGCACGACACGGTCGAGGATGCGGATCCGGAGAGCGACCCGCAGGTCGCCTGGCTGCTTGGGTTGCTCGATAACACCGAGGAAGTTCCCAGCGTCCAGGGGCAGCGTGCGGACATCGTGCGCAAGGTTCGGCGCTGGATTTCCGAGCTGGAAGATCGCGGCGAGTCGAGCGATTGGGTCTTTGGTTTGCGGATCGCTGAGCCGATTGCTGACGGTCTGGCCGCGGACATCAGCAGGCCCGACGCAACGGTCAAGTGGTCGCTGAGCTTCTACCTGCAGAGCGTGGACGACGAAGAGATCGTGCTTCGCGCGTCAGATATCTGGCTCATTCAGCGTGAGCGCATTGTGATCTCGGGTCTGACGCTCGAGAACCCGCAAGAGCTGCTGATGGCCGAGCTTGGCCGCGCCAGCCGCCACTACAAGAAGCTTGAAGAGGCGCTCGATTCCAGCGAGCCGATTGAGATCCTGCTGGACTCGCAGGAGGCCTACGCGTTCCTGCGTGAGAACAAGCCGATTCTCGAAGAGCAGGGCTTTGTGGTTCAGAGCCCGCCCTGGTGGGAATCGCCCAGCGGTCGGCTCGGTGCACGGCTCAAGATCGAGTCGGACCCGGCAGAGACCATGTTCGACGAGAACGGGGATCCCGACGGGGCTGCCCCGCAGCTCGGGCTCAACTCGCTGGTTGGGTACCACTGGGAGATCGCGATCGGGGACACCACCCTCACGCTGCACGAGTTCGAGCAGCTCGCCCAGCAGAATGCGCCGCTGGTGCGTATCGGTGGCAAGTGGGTTGAGATCCGTCCTGAGGATGTGCAGAACGCCATCAAGTTCATCGGCGAGAACCCGGGCGGCGAGATGGAGCTTGGCGAGGCGATGCAGCTGGCGCTGGCGTCCGATTCCTCGCAGACCGGTCTGCCCGTCACGGGGCTGGAGGCCACGGGCTGGGTTGCATCGCTGCTGGGCGGCGAGGACGGCGCGTCGATCAAGCTGCCCGAGCTGGAAACGCCAGAACGATTCAACGGCACGCTGCGTCCATACCAGTCGCGCGGCATGAGCTGGATGTCGTTCATGGAGCAGTTCGGTTTCGGTGCCTGCCTTGCTGATGACATGGGCCTCGGTAAGACAATCCAGATGCTGGCGCTGATGGTCCACGAACGCACGGTTGCGCCCGATGGCAAGGTTGACCCGACACTGCTGGTCGTCCCGATGTCGGTCATTGGCAACTGGATGAAGGAAGCTCAGAAGTTCGCGCCGCAGCTGCGTGTGATGGTGCACCACGGGGTCGATCGGCTCACCGATGATTCGTTCTCGGAGGCCGCGAGCAACTCCGATCTGATCCTGACGACCTACGCGTTGGCGCACCGGGACCGCGAGCTGATCGATACAGTCAAGTGGGGGCGCATTGTCCTCGACGAGGCGCAGTTCATCAAGAACCCTGCGGCCAAGCAGTCCCAGGCGGTTCGGGGCATCGTCGCACCCAAGCGTGTGGCCCTGACGGGTACGCCCGTGGAGAACCGGCTCAGCGAGCTGTGGTCGATCATGGATTTCCTGAACCCGGGGTACCTCGGTTCTTCGGGCCTGTTCCGCAAGCGGTTCTCGCTGCCGATCGAGCGTCATCGTGATCAGAACAAGATGGTGAAGCTGCGTGCGATGGTCTCGCCGTTTATCCTGCGTCGTGTCAAGACCGACCCGACGGTGGTCTCCGATCTGCCCAGCAAGATCGAGAGCAAGGAATGGTGTGCTCTTACGCCCGAGCAGGCCAAGCTCTACGAGGGCTGCGTGCAGCGCATGCTCAGCGATGTTGATCAGAGCGAGGGCATCCATCGTCGCGGGCTTGTGCTGGCGGCGCTCATCAAGCTCAAGCAGATCTGCAACCACCCGGCACAGATGCTCAAGGAGGCAGACCCGCAGTTCGGCAAGGTCATCGACCCGATGCGCAGCGGCAAGTGCGTGCGTCTGCTGGAGCAGACTTCAGAGCTGATCAGCGAGGGCGACCAGGCGCTCATCTTCACCCAGTTCAGGCAGATGGGGCATATTCTCAGCAACATGCTGCGTCACGAGCTGGGCAAGGATGTGCTGTTCCTGCACGGCGGGACGCCTCAGGGCAAGCGTCAGAAGATGATCGACGAGTTCCAGGAGGCGACGGGCAAGACGCCGATACTGATCCTGTCGCTCAAGGCCGGTGGTGTGGGTCTGAACCTGACCGCCGCGACGCATGTGTTCCACTTCGACCGCTGGTGGAACCCGGCTGTGGAGAACCAGGCAACGGACCGCGCGTACCGCATCGGTCAGACCCGGACGGTGCAGGTGCATAAGTACATTGTGCGCGGCACGCTGGAAGAACGCATCGACGAGATGATCGAGAGCAAGATGGAGCTGGCCGAGAACATCATCGGGCACGGCGAACGCTGGCTCACCGAGCTTGGTACCGACAAGCTGCGCGAGCTGCTCACACTGCGTGCGGACACGATCGCCGACGAGATGTAACCCAAGGACGAAGCGATGGCCAAGAAGAAGACATCCAAATCGTCTGATACAGACACCCAGAAGGTCGAAGCACCAAGCGATGATCGCGTGATGAATGTGCTCTCCAAGCCCACGCTCAGCGCGCATGTCCCGACAGCTCCGAAGAAGATTAAGCCGCAGTACGCGTCGTTCCGATCCTCACGCAAGTCGCTGGTGAACCCGCGCCGGGTGCGGGGCGGGGTGAAGTTCAAGCTCAAGGCGGGCGAGCCCCCACGCAGCTGGGTGACGCAGCGTCTGCTGCGTGTAGCAGAGCA
>DEXG01000015.1:228787-229627 GCA_002364005.1 Phycisphaerales bacterium UBA3190 | reverse complement strand
CGTCTGCTGCGTGTAGCAGAGCAGGGCGCCTCAGCCGAGGTTTACAAGGACGGGCTCGAATACGGTCGACTCGGGCAGACCAAGCGTCTGACGATCGAGGACACGCTCTGCGAGGGGATTATCCAGGGGCGCAGCGATAAGCCGTATACCACGACGCTGGCACTCAAGCAGTTCGATGCCGAGTCACAGGAACGCATCGTGACGGCGATGGCCGATCAGGTTCGGTATGCCGCCAAGCTGCTGTCGGGCGAGCTTCCCAGTAATATCGAGGATGTCTTTGCGCCGCTGGGGCTCAAGCTGTTCCCCGCTGAGCCCGAGGACATCACGCCCAAGTGCTCGTGCCCCGATTGGAGCGAAGAGGAGCCATGGTGCAAGCACACGGTGTGTCTATCGGCTTTGCTCGCGGAGCGGCTCGGCGACGATCCCATGATGATCTTCGGCTTGCACGGCATGCCCGCGCAGGAGCTGATCGACGGGTTGCGTCAGAAGCGAGCGGTGGGCGTGCAGGGGCCTGGCCCGGCGCCGGTGCTGCTGCAGCATGTGCCGGGTGTGTCCGATGTCCCGTCGCCGCCGCTGGATGATTCGCTTGGATCATTCTGGGAAGTTGGCGAGACGCTGGACGAACTCGATACCCCGATCGAGCCGCCGACGGTGAACTGCGTGCTGCTGCGTCGCTTGGGCCCCAGCCCGTTCCCCGAAGGACGGTTCCCGCTTATTGGCCTGATGGCGACCTGCTATCAGCTGATCGGCGAGGCCGCGGTCCGGGACGACGACCACGCTGACGATCAGATCGTCGATCAGGACGATTGAGCGCACGAAAAACCCCGCCCGAAGGCGGGG
>DEXG01000015.1:227643-228574 GCA_002364005.1 Phycisphaerales bacterium UBA3190 | reverse complement strand
AAAAACCCCGCCCGAAGGCGGGGCTGTTGTGTCAAGATCTTGGATCAATCCGAATCGCGATCAGGGGCAGCCCTGGTTGTACTCGGTGATGTACTGCGAGATATCAAAGAAGTTCCACTGGTTGTNNATCGAAGAAGTTGAGCTCGCCGTTTCCATCGAGGTCCGCGGGGCAGGGTGCCGAGACGGTGAACCGGTCGATGTAGGTCTGCCAGCCGAAGCTCTTGCTGTACATGCCGACGACCCAGAAGGTTTTGTCATCATCCGGGTCGGTAGCGATGTCGAGGTAGTCGCCCCAGCGTCCGCTGGCGCCGTTGTCCCCGATGGCCAGCTCGATGGGCTCGCTCATGGTTCCCAGCGGGTCCGAGTCCAGTCGCCCCGAGACGCGCACGCTTGCGTACTCGCTCGGGCTGGAGCTGGCGGTCACCATGGCGACATTGTGGTCGCGGTCTGAGTAGATCGCCGGGAAGAAGTAGTGGCGTGCGTCATCGCCGGTGACTTCGCCCTGCTGGACGAGCGATGGGTTGCTGCCCGAGTGGGGCCAGCCATTGACATCGATGTGGTACCAGCGTGCGACGGTGATGCCCGGGGCGCCGTTGATGCCGTGGGCGGTGTAGAGATTCCCGTCCCGGTAGTGGACATTCATGAGGCGTCCGTCGAGGGTCGAGATCTCCCCGCCGCCGGGGTTTGGCGCGTCCTGTGATGGGCCGGACGCGTTGCTGAGCTGGTTCACGATGATGCGTTGCAGGCCCGGTGCGGTGAGGGGGTCGTTGATGGTCCAGACCATGAGGGAGCTGGAGTCATCGCGTGAGAGGAAGTAGCACTGGGGGGCATCGCCGAACATCTGGGCGACCTGGAGGGAAGCACCGTTGTTGGGGGCCATGTCGGTGAAGGTGACCGGGTCGCCGTTGAGCATGGGGGTCTTGTCGAAGAT
>DEXG01000015.1:225909-227426 GCA_002364005.1 Phycisphaerales bacterium UBA3190 | reverse complement strand
TCGAAGATGCGGAAGAGCTGCCCGCCGAATCCCCCCCCGCTGAGTGGGAAGAGGTTGCCGGTGACATACCAGGCGTTGTCATCGAATCCGAATCCGGGGTAGTCGACCCAGTAGTCGGAGCTGCCGACTTGGATGACGCTGGGGGTGCGGTACTTGTACCAGATGCCGTTGGGATCGTCGTCGTCGGAGACGGCGATGTCGATCCACGACGCGCCGCTGGTCTCGAGGGCAACCACGACGAAGCGGCCGGCCTTGTGGTCATAGAAGCACTTGGGGTCGAAGACGAAGTTCGAGTCGGCGCCGGTCGGCTCGAAGAAGCCGGGGGACCCGGGGGTGCCCAGGTGGGTCGAGAAGACCTCGTTGCCCGTGTCCTTGTCATAGAAGGCGATCGCGGCGTTGACCGTGACGACAACATGGTTGGGGCCGACGGCGAGGGTCGGGTCCGGCGGCGACCATTCGGTCTGGGAGATGGCCTCAAAGCCCGTCCCGCCGAGCTGGTTGATGCGATCGACTTCGACGGCTTGCCCTACGGGGAGCGTGCGTGCGTTGTCGGGGACATCCTTGAGCGACTTGTCCCGTGAGTGCTGGGGGAGCTGGTGCTTGATCATCTTGATGTCGCCCGCGAAGGGCTCGGTGATCTGGCGCTGGGGGACGACATCGCGTGTGTCGTAGATGACCGGTTCGATGGTGGTTCGGACGAAGCCATCGCGGTTGTTCGCGTCAATCACGATGGGGTCGGGCATCTGGTCGGCCGGGAGCGGGGCGGGGCTGCCCTCAGGCTGGAACGCGGCCGGGGCGTTGTGCTGGGATGATGCGGCGCAGCCGACGAGCATCGATGAGCCCAGCGCGATTGCCAAGCCGCATGAGTTTCGGAACCAGGACATACTTGAGACCTTTCTTTCGGTGATACATGAAGCCCACACGGATCGAGCCGGGTGGATAGAGCAGTTATCGGTTCGGTGTCGAGGTCTCCTGACCGGAGCCCCCTCAATTCGGCCGGAATCGGCCTGTAAAGAATACTCCCCTGGGGTCATAGGGTCGGGGAATACGGATCTATACGGGGCTGGGCTCCCCCGGTTGATACGGACTGAGGAAAAAGTCCCATCCCCTCTGGGATTGACCGGGCAGGGCTGGGGTCTACGATTGACTCCTTGCGGAGCCCGAGGTGACGGAAGCTGCTCTGGTCGAGAGACCCACCAGCCGAGGCACCCCGATGGGTACACGCTTATGGGTTCGGGAGATGTTCTTCCCGCCCCGCAGCCGTGTGTATCCCGCTCCAAGTCTCTTGTGCATCGTCACTTGAGGCGACAGTGCTGCGGTGAAGCGTGCTCGATCTGTCGGGCGTGTCTGAGCCGTACGAATGACGGTTCAGACACCCGCGTGGCCCACAAGGCCCCGCCCTGACAGGAGTTGAAGCAACACGCCGCGGATACCCGATGCATAGGCAGCAATCAGGCACCCCCTGAACGCAGACAACTTCTTTGCCCCATGGTGTAATGGTAGCACAGCTGGTTTTG
>DEXG01000015.1:224838-225705 GCA_002364005.1 Phycisphaerales bacterium UBA3190 | reverse complement strand
TAATGGTAGCACAGCTGGTTTTGATCCAGTCGGTCCAAGTTCAAATCTTGGTGGGGTAACTTTCTCTGCTTCCTGCACTTACAGCATCCCGTGTCGTCGCTGAATCTGGCGATGAACGATACGAAACCTACAGAACACCGTCTTGAAGCGATCATCCTGGCCGCGGGCAAGGGCACGCGCATGGAGTCCGATCTTCCCAAGGTCTGCCACGAGGTCGGCGGGCGTCCCATGGTTTGTGCCGTGGTCGATGCCTGTATCGATGCCGGCTGCGACCGTGTCGTGGTGGTTGTGGGCTACAAGCAGGAACTGGTGCGTGAGGCGCTCGCTTCATACGGCGACAAGGTCGAGTTTGCCGAGCAGCATGAGCAGCTGGGCACGGGGCACGCGGTGATGTGTGCGGTCGATGCCTTCCCGCTCGAGCAGCGTGCGACGACTGATGTGTTCGTGCTCTGCGGCGATGGGCCGCTGATTCACAGCTCGACCCTGCACACGATGCTTGATCTGCACCGTCGGACGGGTGCTGCGGCAACACTCGCGACGAGCACGATCGATGACCCCATGGGGTACGGGCGGATCGTGCGTGATGCCAACGGCGGGTTTAAGCGGATCGTTGAGCAGAAGAACGCCAGCGAGGAAGAGCTCGAGATCAACGAGGTCAACCCGAGCTACTACTGCATGAGTGCCCTGGCGATGTTTGAGTCTCTCAAGCAGGTCAATCGCAATGAGCTGACGGGCGAGTACTACATCACCGATGTCTTCGAGCTCATGCTCAAGCGTGGCCTGCCCGTCGAGGTGATCGACGCGGTCCCGCCGGAGGACATCCTGAGCATCAACACCCCCGAGCACCTGGCCCAGGTTGACGCGATG
>DEXG01000015.1:224396-224740 GCA_002364005.1 Phycisphaerales bacterium UBA3190 | reverse complement strand
CTGGCCCAGGTTGACGCGATCTATCGCCAGCGCATGGCCCAGCAATCTCACTGACCGTAGCCCCCGAACCCGACGCAGAAGGAACCACCATGGCTGAGCTCAAAGTCTTCGCAGGTCGCAACTCGAAAGATCTCGCGCATCGTGTATGTGATGAGATCGGGATCGAGCTGGGACGCGCTCGCACCAATCTGTTCCCCGACGGCGAGGTGTTCGTCAAGCTCGACGACGATGTGCGTGGGCGTGACTGCTATGTGGTGATCTCGACCTGCGAGCCCGTCAACGACAACCTGATGGAGCTGCTGGTCTTCTGTGACTGCCTTCGCAGGGCCAGCGCCAAGCGGGTG
>DEXG01000015.1:174457-224207 GCA_002364005.1 Phycisphaerales bacterium UBA3190 | reverse complement strand
GCAGGGCCAGCGCCAAGCGGGTGACGATGGTGATGCCGTACTACGGCTATGGGCGTCAGGACCGCAAGGATGAGGGGCGCGTGCCCATCACCGCCAAGCTGGTCGCGAACCTGATCACGGCGGCCCGGGCGGACCGCGTGCTGGCGATGGATCTGCACGCGGCTCAGATCCAGGGGTTCTTCGATATCCCGGTGGATCACCTGTCGGCGACGCCCGTGTTCTTCGACTACTTCATGTCGATCCGTGAGCAGCTGGGCGACCTGTGCCTGGTGTCGCCCGATGTGGGCAATGTCAAGGTTGCCGAGTCGATGGCCAACCTGCTCGATGCGGACCTGGCGATCATCAACAAGCGTCGTCTCACGGGCGATACGATCAGGGTGGGCAACCTGATCGGTGATGTCAGGAATAAGAATGTCCTGATGTTCGACGACATGATCTCAACCGGCGGCACGGTGGTTGAGGCGGCCAAGCTGGTCATGGACCAGGGGGCCAATGATGTCATCTGCGCCGCGACGCACGCGGTGCTTGCGGGGCCCGCGATGCAGAAGCTCGCCGACTCGCCGATTTCGCAGGTCGTTGTCACGGACACGATCCCCGAAGCCGGGCGATGCGATCAGATTCAGGACAAGCTCAAGATCCTGTCGGTGGGCGAGATGCTCGGGCAGGCGATCACACGAATTCACAATGACGAATCGATCAGCGCACTCTTCCAGCGTACGGCGGGTGCCAAGCGCTGAGCGACTGATCAGAGACACACAAGAAGTGGAAGTTTTAGAACTTAAAGGAGAACCATATGAGTGACACCACGACTATGCTGAGCGCACAGAAGCGCGAACGCACGGGCAGCCGGTACGCACAGCGTGTGCGCAACGCCGGCGGGCTCCCCGCCGTCGTCTACGGGCATAAGGAAGAGCCCGTCTCGATCACCCTCGACGCGCACACCGCGATCGGGCTCATCAGCAAGGGCGAGAAGGTCTTCGAGCTCGACATCGAGGGCGCCAAGCAGCATGTGCTGCTCAAGGACCTCGGGTACGACTACCTCGGGACCAACATCATCCACGCCGACTTCGCGCGCGTTGATCTCAACGAGCGTGTTGATACCAAGGCCCACCTGCGATTCGTCGGTGAGGCGAAGGGTCTCAAGACCAGCGGCGCCATCATGATGCACCCGCACACCGAGGTCGAGCTGAATGTGCTCATCTCCAACCTTCCCGATCACATCGATGTCGATGTCTCGGAGATGGAAGTCGGCGATGTCATTCACGCCAGCGATGTCCAGCTCCCGCTCGATTCGATGAAGCTGCTCACCGATCCCGAGACCATCGTGGCACAGATCGTGCTCAAGGCGGTCCAGGAAGAAGAGGGCGAAGCGGGTGAGGTTGCTGCTGACGGCGCCGAGCCCCAGGTCATCAGCGAGAAGAAGGAAGGCGCTGAGTAATGAAGCTGATCGTCGGACTCGGCAACCCGGGGCTCCAGTACGACAAGACGCGGCACAACGCCGGGTTCTTGGTCGTCGATGCGCTCGCTTCGCGTCACGCGGGCGGGCAGATCCCCAAAAGCCGGTTCAACTCGATCACCCTCGATGCGTTCATCGGCGCCGAGAAGGTGCTGCTCATGAAGCCCACGACCTTCATGAACCTGTCGGGCAAAGCCGTGGGCGAAGCGGTGCGGTTCTACAAGCTCGATCCGAGCGAGGACCTCATCGTGATCGTCGACGACATCGCCCTTCCGGTGGGTCACACCCGCGTTCGCAAGAACGGGGGCTCGGGCGGTCACAACGGGCTGAGCGATATCGATCGCCTGCTCGGCAGTGACCAGTACATGCGCGTGCGTCTCGGCGTGGGCGAGGTTCCCAAACTCATGAACCAGTCAGACTGGGTACTCAGTCGGTTCATGAGCGAAGAACGAGAAGACATCGAACGCGGCATCGTACGAGCCGCCGACGCTGTCGAGTGCATCATCGACGAGGGTGTGGTGAAGGCGATGAACAGCTTCAACACGAAGCTCAAGAAGCCCAAGCCTGAGCGAGTGAAGGACGATCAGCAGACCTCAGCGGATTCTCAGAACAACGACACCGAAATCAACGACAGCCCCAAGGGCTGAACAAACACATTGGAGATACTCATGACCACCGATACACAAGCCCGCACCGGCACTTACGAGGTAATGTTCCTCGCGAACCAGGCCGCGGCGGCATCATTCGGCGACCTCCTCGCCCACATCAATCACCTGCTTCAGCGTGCGAACGCCGAAGTCATCGCGATGAAGAAGTGGGACGAGCGTCGTCTCGCTTTCGAGATCGACAAGCAGAAGCGCGGCGTGTACATCCTCTCGTACATCAACTGCCCGACCGACATGGTCTCGCACCTGGAGCGCGATGTGCAGATCTCGGATCAGCTCATGCGCGTGCTGATCACCAGCGCCGATCACCTCACCGAAGAGGAGATCAAGGCCAATGACGACCGCACCGGGCTCGACACCGAGGCCAAGATGCGTGCCGAGCAGGGCGACGCCGGGCAGGACGAGGGCAGCAGCAAGGTGCGCCTGGGTGCCCCTGAGCAGCGTCCCGCCAAGCCGGCTGAAGCTCCGGCGGCAGAGGCCCCCGAGGCCGCTGCTGGCGAGGGCGAGGGCGAGAACGCAAGCGAGGGCTGATGCCCACACCTGCCAGACCCTGATTCTCAATGCAGAAACGCCGGTGCGCGCGATTTGACGATCGTTCGCACCGGCGTTTAATTGGTATCTCTGCTACACTCAGGCAACAAAAATAATTTGTCGAAAAACGGGAGATCAACAATGGCTGGCAGCTTCAATAAAGTGCTTCTGATGGGCAACCTCACCCGAGATGTGGAGATCCGACACACCTCGAGCAACACGGCTGTGGGGAACTTCGGGATCGCCGTCAATCGGCGGTACAAGACCCAGTCGGGTGAGCAGCGCGAAGATGTCACTTTCGTCGATTGCGAGGCCTGGGGCCGCACCGCTGAGGTCATGGCCCAGTACCTGGGTAAGGGACGCTCGGTCTTTATCGAGGGACGCCTCAAGCTCGATCAGTGGGAAGACAAGAACGGCGGCGGGAAGCGATCCAAGCTCAGCGTCGTCGTGGAGAACTTCCAGTTCGTCGATTCCAACCAGGGCGGTGGCCAGGGCCAGGGCGGTGGCGGCGGAGGTGGCGGTTACGCCCGCTCGGGTGCCGGCGGCGGCGGCGGTGGTGGTGGCGGGGGCTACAACGACGGCGGCGGGTCGCAGATCGACCACGACGACATCCCGTTCTGAGCCTTCGGGACTCCGATCGCATCATGATCAGACATGCCGCCCTTATGGGGCGGTTTTTTGTTCCAGACGACCCAATTCCCTGTAAACGCGTTGGATACGGCCGGATCTGTTCGCCTACGATCCCCTCCCGATCGGGCAACAGCCCGGTCACCCTTTGTTGGGGCAGCGCAACGGGCGTTGCTCCTCAACTCGCCCGGGATCATCCGGGTCAGGACAGCGAAAGGACCATTCCATGGCACGCAATGTAAAACTCCTGCTCACCGAGAATGTCGACTCACTCGGCATCGTCGGCGATATCGTCAATGTTCGTGTGGGCTACGCCCGCAACTACCTGCTCCCCTTCGGCTACGCGACCACGCCCAGCGATGAGCTGGTGGCGCAGCTGGCTGAGAAGCGGGCCCAGGCCGAGAAGCAGCTCGCCGAGCGTCGCGCACAGCGCGAGGAAATGATCGGCAAGCTCAACGGTCAGGAACTGACCCTCATCCGTGCTTGCAACGATCAGGGCCAGCTCTACGGCTCAGTGACCCAGCAGGACATCTCGTCGGCGCTCAAGGAGCTTGGCTTCAATGTCGCCCCTCGCGAGGTGCGTCTGCCGACCACCATCAAGCGTGTCGACACCTTCGACATCCACATCAAGGTCGACTCGGACCTCGAAGCCGACATCAAGCTCTGGGTCGTCGCCGACCGCGAGCTGGATACGGAAGACAATGATGAGATGGAGTTCGACAACGAGGGTGAGCTCATCATCAAGGACAAGAAGCCCGCCAAGAGTGAGGCCCAGCCCGAAGCCGAAGCTGAGGCAGGCGCAGAGGCCTGAGCCCAAGCAGACCAGCCATCTTCAAAGCCGACCCACTTGCGGGTCGGCTTTTTTCATGCCCGCACAGTCGTGCGGAGGCGGTGCGGCGGGGACGGCAAAGAAAAAGCCCGCACGGAGCGGGCTTGGGGTTCTGAAGTTGTCGAGTTGATCAGTTGCTGATCGCGGGGCTGAAGCGGGCGATCAGCTCGTCGCCGATCACGAAACGATCGATGTTGACACCATCGGTGATGATGAACAGGATGCGGAGGCGTTGGTCGTCGCGTGTCGTGCTGAGCGTCGGGGTATCGCTCACGCCCGTGAGTGTGGAGCCGCGGGTGTAGCGGAGTTCCATGATCTCCCGGTCGAGGTATTCGAACCCGATGGCTTCGTAGACATTGCCGTTCTCGTCGACCAGCTTGAGCGGCTGATCAAGCGGTGCCGCGCGTGCGGCCTCGGTGAGGAAGCCGAAGGGCGACCCGGCACCGACATCGAGCTTCACCATGGATTGGCCGGAGCCGATGGCGTACCGCTCGACACGCAGCTTCTTGCTGTTGGGGGCGTTGCGGCGACCGATTTCCTCGAGGAGGAAGCTGCCCTGACCGCCGACGATCTCGTTGGTATCGCTGACGGTGAAGTTCCGCTTGGCCGCGACACTGCCGACGATCTCGAGCATCCTCGTGGTGGTGTCGATATGGCCCCCCGAATCGCTTGTATCGATGGTGACCGCGTTTTCGGTGTTGTATTCGATCGCGTCGGCGGTCCCCTCAAGGATCGAGCCGCTGCGGACCGCGAGGTCGCGTCGTGCGGGGCTGTCGTATCCCACCGGATCTGGCAGTTCGTCGGCCTTTACTCGAACATTCTTTACATACAAAGCAGCGGGGCTGTAGCCCTGGGGCAGCACGAACTCGAAGCCCATGGTCACCTTTGATTTGCCACCGGTTGAGGTGATGTACACATCCTCTGCGTCGAAGAGCCAGCGACCGTAACGCCCGGGGACTGACGATTCAGAGACGATCGACACCGGGAAGACGGTCTGGGTGTTGCCCTCGTTGTCCTCGGCGAGCATGCGGACCTGACCGTTGGAGATCACGAGCTGGCCGGCCCCCTTCTTCCCGCGTTCCTTGGCGCCGGGTTCGAACTCGAGGATGCAGCCGAAGATCTGGCCGCTGCTGACGGGTTCATTGTTGATGTCGACATAGCGCTGTGAATCCCCGCCATCGATCTTGAGCAGATCGCGGATCTGGGTCCCGCCATCGGGGCCGACGGTGAAGGTCCCCTTGATGCTGAAGTCATCGGGGCGGATCGCGTTGCGAGCGGCACCGTCGCCAGGGGATACGCGTGAGGCGAAGCCCGCCAGCTCGATCTCGGGGTACCAGTAGGCGAGCGGCTGGCTGCTGCTCATGGTGCCCTTGGAGAGGTTGCCGTAGACCTTGGCGACCAGCTTATCTGCGGGGAGCCAGAGGGAATCGTTCTTGACGAGCGACCCGGCACCCTGTGCGCGGTCGGCGGAGTACCAGAGTGGCTGGTACCCGAGGAAGTTGGTGGCGACGCGCATGTTCCCGATGCCGATGACGAGGATGCCGATCGAGATGACCCCGGTGACGGCGCCGAAGAGCGCGCCGCCGGCGTAGTCGATCGCGGTGTTGTTCTTGATGTTGTTGGGCACGATCTTGTCGCTGAGCATACGCAGCAGCAGGAACGAGACGGCGAAGGGGACGATCAGGGCCACACCCCATGCGATGCTTTCGAGGAATGAGAAGAACCCACGCTCAGGGCTCGCGTTGACGAGCATAAGCGAGAGTGGTTCCCAGGCGGCGAAGGCGATCGCTCCGGCGATGAGGGCGCAGAGCATGTGCAGCATGGAGCTGAAGACGCCTCGGACCATCCACGCGTAAGCGATGGCGAGCACGAGCGCGATGACGAGCAGGTTCATAATCATGATTCAATCTCCCGCGAGCAGGGGTGCTCGCAGTGGGGGGCGTTCTGTACGGTGCTCACGCGGTGGGTTGTGGCTTGGGGGAGCTTGGCTTCTTGCTCCCGGATGAGCCGCCGCTCTTCTTGTTGCTCGATGAGATGCGAGAGACTTCCTCGATGCTGGTGATGCCCTCGACGGCCTTGCGGAGCGCGGCCTGCTGGACCGTGGGGAGCGAACGCTTCCGCATCGCGGTGCGGAGACCCGTCCAGTTCTCGCTGGCGATCATCTGCATCTCGTCCTTCTCGATCGGGAAGACGCCGAAGCAGCCGGTCTGCCCGATGTACCCGATGCCGTTGCATGTCGGGCATACCTCGGGCTTGTTGCGGATGAGGACCTGACCGCCCTTCTTAAAGAGCTGCTTGACCTTGTCGCTGGGCAGGCCCAGCTTCTTGAGCATCTCGGGCGAGGGCTGGTAGGCGACCTTGCAGTTGGAGCAGAGCACGCGGAGCAGCTTCTGGGCGACCACGCCCTCCAGGCCCTTGGCGGCGAGCTTTGGATCGCCAACGCCACGGGTGTAGAGCTGGATCGCTGAGAGGGCGTCCTCGGCACGGAGCGAGACATAGACCCGCGTGCGCTCCAGGTCGGCGTTGGCGATGTTCTGTGCCGTGGCCGAGTCCGGGAGGTCGCAGATGCCCACAACATCGGGGTCGCGTCGCAGCGCCGAACGCACCGTGGTGGCGAAATCGGCTTCTTCTTTACTCTGGTCGTACTGGATCTGCTTGACGCCCTCGAGCGCGTTTTCGATCTCGTACTCGATGGTCTGGATGTTCGATGTGTACGCGTCGTGCAGCTTGAGCATCGAGTACATCGAGGTGGTGCGCCCGTTGTCGCTGGGAGCGCCGAGGAGTACCACGCCCTGGGTTTCGTTTGCCCAGCTCTTGACCATCTCGAACTGCGAGTTGGTCATGCCAAGGTCTTCGGGCTTGCGTTGGACCGCCAGCTCCGGGTTGAAGACCATGCTCAGCACCATGCCCGTCTTGGACCCGCTGGTGATGCACTTGATCGTCTGGTTGCTCATATCATCGCTGGAAACGGTCACGCTGCCGCTCTGCTTGCGCCGGCGATCGTTGACATCGAGGCCCGCGGCTTTCTTCCAGAAGTCGATGACCTGGATCGCATCGGCCAAGGCGATCTGCTCGCCGGGCTGACGCACACCATCGACGAGCATCGACACGCCGTAGGTCTCGGCGTTGATCGGTCGCATGTCGATCTGAGAGGCGTGCGTGGTGTAGCCGTTGATGACGAGCTCCTCCGAGGCGAGACGCACGGCGTAGGCGGTGGTCTCTTTCTCGGGGGGCATGATCTTCATCTTGTCTGCGCCAACAACGACGAGTTCGGAGCTGCCGAGCTTCTTGGCCTGCTTCTTCTCGTCGCGTTTCTCAGCCATCTCGGAGAAGTTGAGCGTGAGCTTGGCGTGCTCGGGGATGCGTTCGTCCTTGTTCGCGATGGTCACGAAGACGAAGATGTCGATGGCAAGGACCGCGATGGCGCCGAAGAAGGCCGCGAGGAAGCCGGCGATCCCGCCCAGCGGGAGCAGCACGATCAGGGCGATCGCTGCGGCGCCGAAGATCATGTGGATCAGGTTCCACTTCTCCTGCCCGAGGAAGAATCGCTGCGCGTGCTTGTCGAGGATGGTTGAAAGCATCCACGCCCAGCCCAGGAAGGGGGCCAGAAGCAGCAGGCCCTTCCACCAGCCGATCAGCGCGTAGGCATCGCCCGCCGCGAGTGTGATGGAAAGCGAGCCCAGCGTCATCGAGCCGAGCGTGTCTGAGAGTGGGATCATCATGGGTTCGAGCACAGTCGTGTCCTCTGCATGCCGTATCGTGGGTTCGGGGCCCCGTGTGCGACGCCGAATGGCGCAATTGCCCCTGAGCCAAGATTGTAGTGGCCCGAGCCCCAACGCACCACGCCCAGAGGGCCCGATTCGCGGCCGGGTTGTGTGTGTTATGCGAACTTCTTGAGCTTCATCTGCAGCTCGTCCACATTGGGCGACGCTTCCAGCGCCGTACGCATGTGGATGTATTCGTCCTCAACCAGCTTCACAAGCGAGTCGTTGAAGTCGATCATGCCGATCTGCTGGGCCTCGATCGAGTTAAGCACATCACGCAGATCGCCTTCGCGTTCTTCGAGGATGTACTTGCGGACCACGCCGTTGTTGATCAGGATCTCCAACGCGGGGATTCGGAAGATCTTCTCGTGCAGGGTCGGCAGCAGCTTCTGATACACAAACGCACGCATCTGGTACGCCAGGATCTTGCGGACCTGCTCGACCTCTTCCTGGGGGAACAGGCCGTAGATTCGTGAGAAGGTCTGCGTCGTGCTCGACGCGTGGATGGTCCCGAACACGAGGTGACCCGTCTCCGCGGCGTGGAGGGCGGCCTCGAAGGTCTCCTGGTCACGCATCTCACCGATCAGCACCACATCGGGGTTCTCACGCACGAGCGCCCGCAGCCCGGTCTTGAAGTCCAGGCAGTCGAGGCCGATCTCACGCTGGTTGATCGTGGCCTTCTTATCCTCGAAGATGTATTCGATGGGGTCCTCGAGCGTCAGGATATGCACGCTCTTGCGGGCGTTGACATAGTCGAGCATCGAAGCGATGGTGGTGGACTTACCCGAACCGGTCACACCACAGAGGAGCACGATGCCCTGGGGCTGCATGGCGATCTCGCTCATGACCTCTGGGAGGTAGAGCCCCTCGAACGGCAGGATCTCGCTGGTGATGTTTCGTGCGGCAACCGAGATGGTCCCGCGTGCCTGGAAGAGATTCACGCGGAAACGGTGCTTGGCGTCGTAGTTGTACGCGAAGTCGACGGACCCGAACTTGTGCAGATCTTTCATCTGCTCATCGGTCAGGATCTCTTTGGTGATCTTGAAGAACTCTTCGGCACTGACCGGGTCGACATCCATCGCCTTGAGCGAGCCACGCATGCGGATCTTGGGTTTCTGGTTCGACTTCATGATGAGGTCGGAAGCGCCGAACTTGATCGTTGCCTTCAGAAAGTCGCCCCAGCGTGTCGCGTGGGGGTCCTTCTTGGCGACTGTCGGGTCCAGATCAACATGCCCCGCGGTGGCGCTGCTCGACGGCGTATCGGTCAAACTCATGGTTTTCATATCCTCGTATCGCACGCGATGCGTGCGGTTTCGGGTTGGTTTCATCTCTACCCGCGATCACCTGAGCAATGCACGGGCAGCGGGAAATCAAGGGAGTATTCTAGTCGACGCAGCGGGCGAGGCCTGCGATTCCACGATCTCAGTTTCGCCCTATCCCTGCATATACACTCGAATGAGCACGACGCACCGACCACCCACATCGATCGGCTCTGTCTGTTCGTATCCCGGGGCGGTCTGGTTCCCAAACTCGTCGCATCAGCTCTCACCCGGGCGGCGCAGCTCGGGGGTGGGTGTCCGGTTGCGACCGCCCAAGCGATGGATCGCTGAGAATCCAACGAAAAAGCGGGACCCGGTTGGGTCCCGCTTGGGAGTGTTGGAGTCTGGTTGGGCTCAGTTGGCGCCGACGGGCTCGTTCTCGTGGGAGTCGTGCTCGTTGGTGCCCAGGAAGTTGCTCTCCAGCTCGACGCGGATCTTTTCCATCGCCTTGTTCTGGATCTGACGCACGCGTTCCTTGGTCACGCCGATGATCTGCCCGACCTGCTCGAGGGTCATGGGCTTCTCGTGCCCGCCGCTCTCAAGCCCGAAACGGTGCTCAAGGACGGTTTTCTCGACATCGGTGAGCTCGGCCCGGTTGGCGACCACGATCTCACGCACCTCGCTGGCGGTGTCCTTCTCGAAGTCGGCCCGCTTGGTCTCGAGGAAGTTGGACTTCTCGAGCTTCGGGTCGAAGTCGGTGGGGAAGCGCTGGCGGTACTTGCTGAGCTTCATGCCCTGGCGGCTGAACGCCTTGAGGATCGCCCGACATGCGTAGGTCGAGAACTTGAAGCCACGCCCGGCGTCGAACTTATCGACGGCTCGGAGCAGGGCCATGTTGCCCTCGCTGACCAGGTCGGCAAAGTCCACCTCGCTCATGCGGGTGCGTTTGGCCATGGCCAGCACCAGCGCCAGGTTGGTCTCGGCGATCTGCTCGCGGATACGCTCGGCCTTGCGGTGCCAGAACAGCAGCTGGTCGGCCTGTTCGGCCGTGGGCTTCTTGTCCGGGCGGGCCCAGGTCTCCTGCTGCAGCTTCCACACGCGGTATCGCGAGTAGTTGAACTGGTGGAAGAGCACCCGCTCCTCGGCACCGGTCAGGATGACCTGCTGCGACGACTTGACGGTCCGGGTCCGCGAGATCGACGAGATGTCGTCCATCACGGGGTGGTACCAGCTGGTGTCGGGCAGGGCGATATCGGGTGCATCTTCGTAGATGTTCTGCTCGGCGTCGTCTTCGTAGAAGACTTCTGAGTCGATGAAGTCCTGCTCTTTCGAGAGGATCTGGTTGAGCAAACGCTCGTCCTCATGCGAAAGCTGACGCGAGGTCTTGCCTGCACGGGTCGAGGTGCGTGAGACCCCGACACGGTGGCGACGCCTCATCTGCTCGAGAGGGCTAGGGGTGTTGGTTGCTGCTTGCATCATGCTGTCTCCGTCTGTCACGCTCCTGCGACAGATGTGTTCTTCGTGGTTCGACCCATGGCATTGCCTGGGTCTCTAAGGGGCGGGTCATTGATCGACCCGCGTGTTCCTGGGCGTTTGGGACTTCCCGAAACACCCAGCCGCTGACAACTTGCCCTTGATTTCTGCCTTGATTGCCCCGGAAACGGGGATTATTCAATACGCACGCCCGAAACAAGGGGATGCAATCGTGAACAAATTCATGCCAGAAATCAGCCGAGTTGTCACTGATCGGGTTGAGCACCAATGCTGAACCTGAACAGTTCCCGTTCCTGCTTGAGATGCCACACACATCCGGTGTGTGTGGGAACGACGGCTGCCGAGGGGTTCCCGTTTCGGTGTTGGCCGGGCATCTCATGATCGCTCAAGGGCGTGGATGCAGTTCGGCATGGTGATGGGAACCGGGGCAGGATGTCAGGCGTGGCTTTTCAACCACCCCTTGAGCGGGCTCGATCAGACGCGTTTTTCGCGAAGTTGATCACCGCTCTTATGCAATACGATCTATTAGTACTCAAGTTTCGTTTGAAACCCTGGAATAGACCCAAAATCTGAGTTGTCTGCCGGAAAAAGGCACTCCGACCCAATCTGCTCGGGCAAACAAGGGAAATGCCCCAGCGATTGCCCTCGCCCAAGATTGCGGCCAGCCCTGGCCCATGTTTGGCCCGGCACTGGTGGAGGCCGGGTCGTGCAGCCGCATCCTGCGAGCCGCACACATTCAGGTGAACGAGGGGTGGGAAAATCCCACTTCGTTCGTGTCGGTTGACGACCGATAAACTCGGTCCTAGTGTCAGCCGTCGGGCGATTTCGATCGTGAATGGCTTGACCCATCTGCGCGATCGTGGTGCCTGTGTACCGGGTCGCCAGTATACCCAAGATGCAAAACAGAAACAACCAGCACATCCTTTTTCATCACTGGCAAGCCCAGATTGACCAGAAAATGGGTGTATGTCCCCGTGATAGGCGATTGGCTTCACGGATCATCCACAATTCCCGCGTCAACGAATCTGATTGATTCGCCCTGCGATTTCACTAAATCAAGCCGGGTATTGACGCCGTTTATGCACAAAAGGAGAAAAAATGTCCTTTTCACTCCCCGATCTGCCATATGCCTACGACGCCTTGGAGCCGCACTTTGATGCCCGCACCATGGAAATCCACCACACCAAGCACCACGCTGGCTATGTCGCCAAGGCCAACGCCGCCCTCGAGGGCACCGAGTTCGCTGATATGGCCCCTGAAGAGGTGCTCAGCCACATCAGCAGCGTGCCGGCGGACATCCGCACGGCCGTCCAGAACAATGTCGGCGGCCACGCCAACCACTCCCTGTTCTGGACCATCCTCTCGCCCAACGGCGGCGGGACACCCAGTGGCGAACTCGCCGACGGGATCAACGAGACATTTGGCTCGTTCGACAAGTTCAAGGAAGAGTTCGCCAACGCCGCGGCCACCCGCTTCGGTTCGGGCTGGGCTTGGCTTGGCTTTGACGCCAGCGGCAAGCTGCATGTCGGCTCGACCCCGAACCAGGATTCCCCGATCATGGCGGGCCACAAGCCCATCATGGGACTGGATGTCTGGGAGCACGCCTACTACCTGCACTACCAGAACCGCCGCCCCGATTACATCAGCGCGTTCTGGAATGTGGTGAACTGGGACCAGGTCGCCGAGAACTACGCGAAGTTCAAGAGCTGAGCAGGGGTTGCCCGCTCAACAATTGGTATTCACTGGCACAGGCGTCTCGCCTGTGCTTTTTTCTGATCCGCTTGAGCAACGCACAGGCGAGACGCCTGTGCCACGGATCACCCTATAGTTCGGCGTGAGCCGCAAAAACATCATGCTGACGCTCTATCTCGCTTCGCCCATTCTGGTCTTTGTGGGCCTGTATGTGCTGATCTTCGTCACGCTCGACAAGGACAAGCTGATGGCCGACGCGCCCGCGATCGGTGCCGGCGCGGGGGATACCGGCAATGCGAACGCGTTTGGCGAATGGCTTTTCGGGCACGATCCGGACGCGATCTCATTGGCGACCAAGGCCAAGCGTGAGCGTTTGTTCATCGACCCGCGCGATTGGCCCGGGGGGATCGAACTGAGCATTCCCAAGAACCTGATCGTGGGTGAGCGGGCGAGCATCGAGCTGCGCAACGGTGATCAGGTCGAATCAGTCCGGGTCGAGCCCGGCACGCCTGTGCGTTTGACCCAAGAGCAAGTCGGCGGCGTCTCGATCTGGCTGGTGCAACCGAACTCCGAGGACACACGCATCTTCAGCGAGCCCCGCATCCCCGCGCAGGATCAATCGGTAAGTAAGCCGATGGTGATCGAGATCGGGGATTGAGTAGTTGTTGGGGGCTGGGGCTCTCAGGGGGTAGGCCATGCGGCTGATCAGTTTGAAAATCTGGCGTGCGTTCCCCGAGCTTGATCAGTACGACGATGCCGTCTGCCGTCTATATATCAGGCACGCCCGACGATTCAACAACACCTGGAAGGGTGCCCTGCTCGTGCTTCTGTCGCTCGGGCTGGCGGTCTTGGTCTGGATTGGCGTGATCTACTTCGGAATCGATCGGGTCGAGGAATACACATCGTCGGCACGCGGGGAAAAGCTCACCTTTGGTTTGTTTTTGATGTCGCTGTTGTTGACGGGCATCATCTGGTTCCCCTTGCTGGTGGCATTCTTCGTCCGCGATCGCTGGCTGCGGCGCTGTGTGATGGCGCAGCTACGGTCCACGAACTGTGCTGGCTGTGGCTACCAGCTCGTCGGTCTCACGATCATCGAGGATCAGGGGTGCAAGCATGTCGTGTGCCCCGAGTGCGGGGTCAGCACCGCGCTCAACACCGGGCATATCACCGAATCAGATATCAACCCTGAACTGCTCAACACCGCATGATCACGCATCGAGCACGCGCAGGTGCTTGAACTTGCCATCGAGCACATCTTCGCTCTTGGTGCTCAGCCAGTTGTCGAGCACCTCGGCGTAGACGCTGCGGAAGTCGGCGGTGTACTTGAGGTCGCCGCTGTCGAGACTGGTGAGCGAGGGGTGGCGTGAGTGAAACCCGCCCTTGACCTTGGAGCCAAACATGAACATCGGCGCGGCGGTGCCGTGGTCAGTTCCATTGGAGGCGTTCTGGCCCACGCGCCGACCGAACTCGCTGAAGGCCATCGTCATCACACGCCCGTCGTTGCCCTGGGCCTGCAGGTCCTGCTGGAAAGCGCGTACGGCGCTGGAGAACTGCCCGAGCAGGCGTGCGTGGCTCCCGGGCTGGTTTGCGTGCGTGTCGAAGCTGCCGATCGATGCGTAGTAGACACGGGTCTTGAGCCCGGCGCGGATCATCGAGCCGATCATGCTCAGCTGCTGGGCCAGCGGGTTGCCCGGGTAGTTGACCAGCGGCTTGGCGCTGACGGCCCGGCGGATCGCGTCCGATGACACACGAGCGTCCATCGCCGTGCGGAGCAGGAACGCGTTATTGCTGTCCTTCTCTTCCTCGACACGCTTGTTGATCATGTCGGTGAGCTTGCGATGTTCCTCGACGATGTCCTCGCTGTACTTCTTGCCCGCCCAGTCGAACAGGTCAGCCGACTCGAACGAGACGGGCATCATGTTGCGGCCGCTGAGCATGAGTGGCGATTCGCTGCCAATGGCGATGGGGGGCTCGACGCGGGCTTGTTCATCCACCGAGCCATCGGGTCGTCCGCTCTCGCCCTTGCCGTACCCGCAGCACTGGGCGTCGATGTAGCGGCCGAGCCAGCCGTCGCCGGTGCCGCTGAGTTCGCCCGTGTGCCAGATGTCCATCGATGCGAAGTGGGAGCGGTTCGGGTTGGGATAACCGACCCCTTGCACAATGGCGCAGCTCCCCTCGTCGTACAGCTCGCGGATGCCCGTCATGGCCTCGTTGAGTCCGAGGTCGGCGGCTCCGTTGCTCCCATTCTTGCTGAGGATGTGGAGCCCGTCGGGCCTGATCCCGATCGAGGGGCGGAGCCGGTAGTACGCGTCGTCGCGGTAGGGGACGACGGTGTTGAGCCCGTCGTTGCCGCCGCTGAGCTGGATGATGACGAGGATGTTGTCTTCGTTGACGCCTGCGATCGATGAGAGCCCGGCCTCGGCGGTTGGCAGGGCCATAGCCGACGACTGGATGAACGCGGGCACGGTCAGGGCTGCTGAGGCGAGCAGCGCGGAGTTCTGCAGGAACGCGCGTCGTGTATACGCCTTGGCCTGGGTTGGGTCGTTGTGCAGGTTCATGGTTCGTCTCCAGTGATCAGCAGAGCTGGTACTCGGGCATCGAGGTGGTCAGCAGCACCATGGTGCGGATGCCCTCGCTGCTGGCGGGTTTATCGACCTTGCGTGCCGCCGAGATCAGCTGCTCGCCAGCGCCGTATGGGCGTCGTCCGAGCACGAGGTCCATGAGCTGGTTGGCGATCAGTTCTTCTGGGGGATCACCTTCGATGCGCGGGTCGTTCATGCATGGCACGAGTGAACGCGGGTCATAGTGCGTGCGGTCAACGAAGACACGATTGGACTGGGCCATCTCTCCTGTGACCATGTAGACCAGCGTGTTCTGTCGGGTGAACAGTGTTGAGGTGTTGATCCAGGCACGCCCCCCGTCCCAGCCCTTGACACTGGGGGGGAGGAACAGACTCTGCCCCATCGTGTCAAGCGCGTTGATCAGCACGGTCAGGTTGCGAACGGGCGTGTTGAGCGAGCGCACGGCGCCCACAACCAGCTCGACGGGGCTCTTGATCTTGTTGCCCATCACGCTCGGGTCGTAGAAATGTCGGCTCAGGAGCAGCTTGCGCATGACCGGGCGGAGCTCGTAGCGAGACTGCTGCATCGTTTTGCTCAGCGACTGCACCACGCGGCGCTGGGCACCCTCAAGCTCCTGCGTGTCGGTCGGGATATCGGCCACGAAGTATTTGTAGAGCTTGGCGCAGATGAACGGGGCGCAGAAGGGTGAACGCAAGATCGTGTTGACGAACCCGTCCCCGTCGAGGTTGCCCGTCACGCCGAGGATGTGCTTGGAGCCCTCGTCGTGGCGTTCCTTGGCGTAGAAGAACGCGTCGTCCTTGTAGGTGTATCCGGTCAGGGCGCGGGCGCCCTCCTTGATGTCGCGTTCGCTGTAGTGCCCCTCGCCCAATGAGAAGAGTTCCATCAGCTCGCGGGCGAGGTTCTCGTTGGGGCTGGTCTTCTGATTCCTGTTGTTGTTGAGGTAGCGCAGCATCGCCGGATCACGAATGATCGATCGCAGCAGATCGCCGAAGTTGCCCAGCGATAAGCCACGCAGCATGCGGTTCTGCTGATACATGTGGTACGAGTCTTCGATCGTGCGATAGCTGGTCGCGAAGTGCCCGTGCCAGAAGAGGGTCATCTTCTCTTCCAGTGGGCGTGGCGACTGGATCATGCGGGTGACCCACCAATGCCGGATCTCGCGCATCTGCTCGCGGTCTTCTCGCTGGGACCGCTGCCGCATCTCACGGAACTTGTTCAGCGTGTTCTCATCGCCCGCACGCTGGGCGCGCATGAATGCCGCGTTCTCGACACGCGTGCGAGGTCGCATGATCTCATGATCGAACGCGGTCGCCGAGTCCGCTTCGAAGGGGATCTCATTGAAATCAAGCAGGAAATCGACGGCTTTGGCCGGGCCCCATTCAGCGAGCGTATTGATCTGCTCGTCGGTTCCCCCGAACCCCGCTCGCCAGAGCAGGTGCCTTGCCTGTCGATACCCGAACTCCTCGTCCCGGATCGGCAGCATCGAGGTCTCAACCCGATCGGTCGGCTGACGCGTTTCGGTGTCCTCAATGCCCATCGCTGCTTCCTCTCCGTGTGATATATGACCAAACGCACACCATTGCTTGGTATTGCAACGGGTCGCATTCCGGTCTTACACTGGAGATTATCGGATTTTGGGCTTGCGGGCCAGATGAATCGCCCATGCGAAGGCACAGGCCGAGGTTGCCAGCAGCAGGGCGCCGCTGAGATGGTGTGCCGTAGCAATGAGTGCGGGCAGCGCTTCGATCGGTTGGGCCTGTGTCAGCGTCTCGGGCGTGGGCAGCTCGGGCGGGTTTTCTTCCCAGACCAGGCCCAGCACGGCAAATCCCAGTGCGAACTGCCAGACCACGATCCCGTGCATGATGATGCCCAGAGGCCGGATCGCACGCCCGGAGTCGTCTTGTTTTCCTGCCCTGATGCACACCGCGCCCGCGATGAGCACGAGGGCGACCACGATGAACGCGAAGCCCATGTGCGACATCATCGCGTGTGATGTGTTCATATGCCGGGTCATGGCGCCGAATACGAGCTGGATGATGAGGCCACCGAAAGCGAGTCCGGTGAGCAGGCGTGCCTTGCGAGCCAGTGGGAGCACCGCGTCGCTTGGATTGGCGTTGATCCACTTTGTGGACAGGAGCATCGCCAGCACGAGGGCCAGAGCGAACACGAGCTGGGCGAACACGCCGTGGAAGATGGCGAATGCCGTGCTGCTCTCAGCCACACGGATGATGCCCAGATAGCCCTGCAGACAGACGCTCAGGAAGAGAACGACGCTCATGGCTTTGGGCATGAGTCGCTTCTGGGTCATAAGCACGCGAACCATGAGGACGAGGGTGGTCAGGCCGGCCAATGTGCCAAGCAGGCGGTGGGAGTGCTCAAAGAAGATGCGGGGCTCGGCCATGAGCTTGAGCGGGAACAGCACGGAGATTGCGCCATAACTGGTGACCGCGTCGGGCACCGCAAGCCCGGAATCGGTGCTGGTCACGATGCCGCCCACGGCGATCAGTGGGATATAGGTCATCGCCGTGACCCATGCGAACCGGCTGAGCCAGCTCCGCGTGTCGACGGTGGGGGCGTCCTTGCCCTTGACGATCAGGGCCGCGACGAGGGTGACGATGATGGAGACCACGATCGAGCCGACGACGACGAGAAAGGCGTTGGGGGCCAGTTCGTTGGCCTTTTCGCTCATCTCGGCGGTGCTCTCGGGCTGTTCGGTGATGAACGAGCCCAGGATCATCAGGTTGACCAGCCCGGCGATGAGCCCGCTGAACACGCCTGCTTTGATGCGATCGGGGGCTGAGACGCCCGGGAGCCATCGCAGGGCGATCGCCAGTAAAGGGAGCAGCAGCAGGGGGATGGCGATCGGGGTGGGGACATGGACACCCGGCATATGCAGAACCCAGGCGATGACCCACATGAGCACCGCGGCCCCGAATCCGATGGTCAGCGCAGGCCCAAAGGCCCCCCTGCATAAAGGATTGGAAGATCCGCTATTCTGAAGTGCTTGATCTGTCATTGCTTGGGAGCCCTTCGTATGTAATTGAAACTGGGTCGCAGCTAACTATTGCTGTCCAGTCGTGACTACGCCCCGTATTCTAGTCGAAAACTGCAAGAATTTCGGCTGGGCAGCACAGCATACAACCAGTCTCGATGCTACGCTTGGGCCAAACAGTGCCCGGCTCGGATTCGGGCTCTTTGCGCCATTTGACACGCTCAATCTCGATATCGGTGGAGATTCAAACTTGAAACCCATCTTTCCCAAATGGATGAACGCACTCCCCACGCTGCTTTTCTTTGCAGTCAATGGCGGGGTTGTGCTCGTAATCGCGGGGTTCTGGTACTACGCCACGCCCAAGTTCTGGGAAGTCGGGTACATGCCCACCCAGCCCGGGACGGGGTTCAATCACCAGATCCACGCTGGCAAGCTGGGCATGGACTGCCGGTATTGCCATACCAATGTCGAGGACTCGTGGCACGCCAATGTCCCGGCCGTGGAAACCTGCATGAACTGCCATGTCGAGAACCGGCTCAACACCGATATCTCGACCGCCAGCGACGAGAAGGTGCAGTTCATCCGCGACGCGTACGAGCACGATGAGCCGATCGAGTGGCGCAACATCCATGTGGTGCCCGATTACGCAACATTCCCGCACAACGCCCATGTCAACGCGGGCGTGAGCTGCTACTCGTGCCACGGCCAGATCCAGTCGATGCCCGTCGTGGCCCAAGCTGAATCGCTCTCGATGGGCTGGTGTCTCGATTGCCACCGCAACCCCGACGAGAACCTGGTACCCAAGGACAAGGTGACCGACCTGTACTGGGTCGAGACACACTGGTTCAACAAGCTCGACGAGGACGGCAAAACGCTGATCCCGCTTTCGCCTGAGGAACGAGCCCATCAGGGGATCGACCCGCAGCAGCTTGTTGACACGCTGAAGCGAAACCCGCCGCAGCACTGTGCCGCCTGTCACTACTGATTCATTCGAGACCGGCCACGCCCTCACGAACTTGCAAGACACACACCCGTGCACTCGGGTGATCAAGAGACGAAACCATGAGCAACCTTGATCAATGCCCATCGAGTAAGGGAAAAGAAGAAATCCCAACCAAGGCCCCCGAACTGGGGACGGTCAGCGGGCGCAAGTTCTGGCGTTCGCTCGATGAGTACAGCGGCACCCCCGAGTTCAAAGAGTTCGTTGAGCGCGAGTTCCCCGCAGGCGCTTCGATCCTGGGCGAGCCATCGCGACGCAACTTCGTCAAGATCATGGGCGCGGGCTTCGCGCTCGCTGGCGCCGCGACCATCCCGGGCTGCCGACGCCCCGATCGCAAGATCCTGCCCTACTCGCAGACCCCGCCCGAAGAAGTCATCCCCGGCAAGCCCCTCTACTTCACAACCGCGCTGCCCCTGCCCGGCGGCGGCTGCGAGGGCCTGCTCATCGAGACCCACACCGGTCGCCCCACCAAGGTCGAGGGCAACCCGCTGCACCCGGGCAATCAGGGCAAGACCAGCGCCATGGCCCAGGCCAGCGTGCTCAGTCTCTACGACCCAGATCGCCTGATGTACCCCGTGTACAACAACCCAACCCGCGGCAAGCTCGACGCGACATGGGATGACTTCAGCGCCTGGCAGACCACACACTTTGCCAAGTTCGACGCCAACAACGGCGCCGGGCTCGCGTTCATCATCGACAAGCAGAGCAGCCCGACACGCCAGCGTTTGATCAACGCCGTGCGTTCGCGGTTCCCGCGTGCACGCTTCGTGTTCTGGAACCCCGCCGAATCGCGTGCACCGATCGATGGCTCGAACATCGCCTTCGGCTCGCCCCAGTCGGTCAGCTACGACTTCAGTGGCACCCAGCGTGTCGTGTCGGTTGGTGGCGACTTCATCGCCAACGGTGCCGGTTCGGTCAAGAACGCACGCACCTTCGCCAGCACCCGCAAGGTCATGCAGGGCGGCGACGAGATGTCCCGCCTGTACGCCGTCGAATCCAAGCCGACATCGGCCGGTTCACTCGCTGACCACCGCTTCCGCCTTGCCCCGTCGCAGCTGCACAACTTCACCATCGCGTTGACCAAGGCGGTCTTCTCGCTGGTGGGTGCCAATGCTTCGGGCCTGCCCGATGTGCAGGTCGATGGCATCAGCCAGCACGACATCGACGAGATCGCCAAGGATCTCTTCGAGCACCGCAACCACAGCGTCGTGGTCCCGGGCGATCAGCTCAGCGCTGAGGGCTGGGCTCTGTGCATGGCCATCAACCAGGCGATGGGCACCATGGGGCGTCATGTGTTCACGACCGCGATGGACGCGGACCTGGCCAGCGACAGCGCCGCGGGCATGCGTGACCTCGTTGGTGCCATGAGCACCGGCTCGATCGACACGCTCGTCACCATCAACTGCAACCCGGTCTACGACGCACCCGCGTCGCTGGGCTTTGCCGACGCGTTTGCCAAGGTTGCCAACACCATCACGCTCGATCTGAACACGAGCGAAACCGAGCACGCCTCGACATGGTCGCTCAACGGCACGCACTACCTCGAGCAGTGGGGCGATGTCACCGATATCGACGGCATGTACAGCGTCGTGCAGCCCATGATCGCGCCGCTCTACGAGCCCGCCCATTCGGACATCGAACTGCTGAGCATACTCGCGGGCGACCCGGGCAAGCACGGCCACGAGCTGGTGCAGGAGACTTGGGCATCGATGGGCAACACCGGCGAAGCCAGCTGGCGTCGACTGCTGCACAACGGCTTTGCCGATACTGCGGGTAACGGTGCGGCCAGCCTGCGTATGAGCAATGTGCTGATGGCCGCGGCTCGTGCCAGTGCCCGCACCGCCCCCGGTGCTGAGTCGATGGATGTCATCTTCTACACGAGCAACTACAACAGCGGGCAGCTGGCCAACAACGGCTGGCTCCAGGAACTGCCCGAGTTCGGCCCCTCGGTCGTCTGGGACAACCCGGTGTTGGTCAGCCCGATCACGGCCAAGAAGATGGGCCTGCTCCCCGAGCACGCATGGCAGGACGAGTACAACCCCTACACAAAGCAGCAGATGCCTCAGGCCCAGCTGGTGACCATGACCCTTGACGGTCGTGAGATGGAGGTCGCGCTCTGGATCCTGCCCGGCATGGCCGACAACACCGTCGCGGTGAAGCTCGGTTACGGTCGTCAGATCGTCGGCCGCGTCGGCTTCAAGGTCGGTCACAACACCTACGAGATCAAGCCCGCCTCCGGCATGCTGGCAACGCGTGGCGCGAAGCTCAAGAAAGCCGCGGGCACCTACACCATCGCATCGACCCAGAACCACTGGTCGCTGGCCGTCGAGAGCGAAGCGAGCATGCAGGACAGCCGCCACTCGCTCGTGCGTGCGATGGACAAGCAGTGGTGGGACAAGCACGCTGATCTGCACAAGATTGCCAAGGACGAGATCTACGGCAAGGAACACGAGGTGCTCAACCTCGCTGAGAAGATCGGTGAGCTGAGCCACACGCCGCCCAACATCAGCATCTACGACAACCCGCAGAACCGCTCGAAGCGTGATCCTGATCCGAGCAACATGGAGATGAACGACGCGCTCAACCGCGAGACCCCGCCGCGTTTCGCGCAGGGCCCGCAGTGGGGCATGTCGATCGACCTCAACGCGTGCATGGGCTGCAACGCCTGTACCGTGGCCTGTCAGAGCGAGAACAACATCCCGATCGTGGGCAAGAACGAGGTCGCCAAGGGCCGCGAGATGCAGTGGATCCGCATGGACCGCTACTTCGTGGGCGAGGACCTGAACAACCCCGACGAGATGATCGTCCAGCCCGTCGCCTGTGTGCACTGCGAGAACGCCCCGTGTGAAACGGTGTGCCCGGTGAACGCAACGGTGCACGGCGACGAGGGCACCAACGACATGGCGTACAACCGATGCATCGGTACACGCTACTGTGCGAACAACTGCCCCTACAAGGTGCGTCGCTTCAACTTCTTCGATTACGCTCCGGTCAAGTTCAACGGCGGGCTCGATTCGACCTACACCTCGAAAGAGATCGCCAAGCAGTTCGAAGAGACCGTGGGCCAGGACCGCACCTTCAACCAGAACTTCATCCCGCCGCGCCTTCGCAAGAAGCTCGACGAGATCAGCAAGATGCACATGAACCCCGATGTCACGGTCCGCAGCCGTGGTGTGATGGAGAAGTGCACCTACTGCATCCAGCGTGTGCACCAGGCACGCCAGGAAGTCAAGATCAAGGGCATCTGGGAGGACAAGGATCAGACGGGGCCCATCCCCGACGGGTTCTTCAACTCCGCGTGCCAGCAGGTGTGCCCGACCGACGCCATCAGCTTCGGCGACATCCTCGACCCCGAGTCGCGTGTGGCCAAGGAGAAGGACTCGGGCCGCAGCTACCTGCTGCTGGGCTATCTCAACACCCGCCCGCGCACGACTTACATGATGCGTGTTCGCAACCCCAACGAGGCGATCCGGGTCTACGACGCACACGACCCGCTCGATCACGGTGGCCACGGCGATACCCACGGCGACGACGGGCACGGCGAGGCCCACACCGAGCAGCACGGCGCGGCGTACATCGACCGCACGAAGAAAATCATCGATCAGGGTTACTCCATGAGCCTCAAGGTGCTCAGCGGGATCAACGCGTAACGCACTGGAGCAGACGAAGTCATGACCGATATGCATCCCGACCAAGCAGTTGCGTACCAAGCCAGTGGGGCCGTCAGTGCCCAGCCGGTACCGCGCGCCAAGCCCGTGATCCCTGGCACCCGAGACGACGGCACGCTGATCGAAGACCCGGGCAAGCGGGCACCGCTCGTGCTGGGCGACCGATCATTCAACGATGTCACAAACATCGTCTGTGGCTACGCAGAAGCCCCGATCCCCAAGATCTGGCTCACCGCCTTCACCATCGCCTCGACCATCGCGGCGCTGGGCACGGGCATGATCCTGTACCTGCTCATCACGGGCGTCGGTGTCTGGGGTCTCAACAACCAGGTCGACTGGGCGTGGGACATCACCAACTTCGTGTTCTGGATCGGTATCGGCCACGCCGGTACGCTGATCTCCGCGATTCTCTGCCTCCTGAAGCAGAACTGGCGAACCGCGGTGAACCGTGCCGCCGAAGCGATGACCATCTTCGCGGTGGTCTGTGCAGGCATCTTCCCGGGTATCCATGTCGGCCGTGTCTGGTTCGCGTGGTTCCTGGCCCCGGTGCCCAACTCCAACGGCATCTGGCCCAACTTCCGCTCACCCCTGCTCTGGGACGTGTTCGCGGTTTCGACCTACGCGACCGTGTCGCTGCTCTTCTGGTACATGGGCATGATCCCCGACATGGCCACCCTGCGTGACCGTGCCGCGCTGCGACGCCACAAGGGCGTCTCCCGCATGTTCGCGATCCCGATGCCAATCGGCGACGGTCTGGCGGTTCCCTTCGCACCCCGCCCCGACACGATCCGCATGTTCATCTACGGCGCTCTCTCGCTGGGCTGGCGATTCTCGAGCCGCCACTGGCATCGCTACGAGAAGGCCTACCTGATGCTCGCGGGCATCTCGACCCCGCTGGTGCTCTCGGTGCACTCGATCGTTTCGTTTGACTTTGCGACCTCGATCATCCCGGGTTGGCACACCACTATCTTCCCGCCATACTTCGTGGCCGGAGCGGTCTTCGGCGGCTTCGCGATGGTGCTGCTGCTCATGATCCCGCTGCGGGTCGTGCTGCCCAACTTCAGCGACCTGCTGACCAAGCGTCACCTCGAGAACATGGCCAAGATCATCCTGCTCACGGGCACCATGGTCGGCTTCGCCTACTCGATGGAGTTCTTCATCGCCTGGTACGGCGGCAACGAGTACGAGTTCTCGGCCTTCGCCAACAACCGTGTGAACCCGGCCAAGGCACCGTACTGGTGGGCCTACTGGACCATGATCACCTGCAATGTGCTCTTCCCGCAGCTCTTCTGGTTCAGGAAGCTGCGTCAGAACCCGCTCGTGATCTGGATCGTCGCCCTCGCCGTCACCATCGGCATGTGGTTCGAACGATTCGTGATCATCGTGACCTCGATCCACCGTGCGTTCCTGCCCGGTGAGTGGCACATGTTCTTCCCGACATGGGTCGACATCCTGACATTCGTTGGCTCGTGCGGGATCTTCATGACCCTGTTCCTGCTGTTCCTCAAGTTCCTCCCGGTGTTCGCGCTCTCTGAGCTGAAGATCGTGATGCCTCAGTCGCACACGGACGACCACCACTAAGAAAAGGAACGCCGGAGATGAGCATGCTCAATACCATCACCAACTACGCGGCTGACTATTTCCCGATGCTGCTGCGTAAGGACAACCCCAAGTTCGTCACCGAGACCGGCAAGCCCGTCTACGGGATCGTCGCCGAGTTCGACGAGACGCCCAAGGTGTTCAAGGCCGCCCAAAAGGTGCGTGACGCGGGCTACAGCAAGTGGGACCTCCACTCGCCTTTCCCGATCCACGACATCGAAGAAGCAATGGGCTTCAAGCCCACCAAGCTCCCGCTCATGGCGGGCGGCGCCGCGATCGTCGGCGTCACCATCGCGGTCCTGCTGCAGTGGGGCACCAGCGCCTACCTGTACCCGACCGTGGTCCAGGGCAAGCCATTCGAGGCCTGGCAGCCATTCGTGCCCATCATGTTCGAGCTGGGCGTGCTGCTCACCGCGTTCATGTGCCTCTTCGGCATGCTGGCCCTCAACGGGCTCCCACGCTGGCACCACCCGCTGTTCACGCACGACCGCTTCGCTCGCGTGAGCAACGACCGCTTCTTTATCGTGATCGAAGCATGCGACCCGAGCTTTGAGCCCACCAAGGTCAAGAAGCTCCTCGAGGAAGCAGGCGGGCAGCACATCACGCTCGTCGCCGACAGCGACTGATCAGAGACGACACACACTCGACACCACACACGATCAACCGATCGTGAGAAGACAAGACGACAGGAATCAGCATGATCCCAACAGTCAACACAACCGGGCACACGGCACGCAAGGCACTGGCCTGTGTGCTCGCGATGACCGCGCTGGCCGCACTGCCCCTGGGCGGGTGCCGGGGCGATCGCACCGACAAGCCCCCGCGCCGCTTCTTCCCCGACATGGACTACCAGCCCAAGCTCAAAGCACAGAGCGAGACGGAGTTCTTCGAGGACGGCAAGTCCCAACGCGACCTCGTCGATGGGGTTGTCCCCTTCTCCGATCACAGCGTGCTGCCATCGCAGGACGACATGAGCGAGTGGGCACAGATGCGCCGCAAGAACCACGCCGACATGCTCAAGGGTGATGAGACCTACTACTTCGGGATGGTCGCCGGCAGCGACCCCGAGACCCCGCAGTGGGTCGGACGCATGCCCGTGGAGGTCGACGAAGACCTGATCGCTCGCGGTGCTGAACGATTCAATATCTACTGTGCCATGTGCCACGGCTACGACGCGGTGGGCAACGATTCGGGCACCGTCGGTCGCCTGATGAATGTGCGGCCAATCAACATCCTCGACGCCAAGTACCGCGATCGCAACGGCGAGTTCGGCAGCGACGGGTACCTGTTCCACATCATCCGTGAGGGACTCTGGTCGCCCGATGGCACCAACCGCATGCCCGCGTACGGCTACGCCGTCGACGAGCACGACGCGTGGGCGATCGTCGCCTACATCCGCGTGCTGCAGGCGGCCTTCGACGCCGAGGGCAAGCCCGTGATCGATGCACCCGCGGGCTCCACCAACGACAACGGGGGTGAAGGATGACCCAGATCGCCACCAAAACTGCAAACTACCCCGCGCCCGATTCCACCTCGATGACCGAGCAGGAATGGGAAGCACGCCTGCAGCAGATCGCCGCCGACCCACGCATGAGCGAGGAGAACACGACGATCTCCAGCGCCAGCGTACGGAAGTTCGCGATCCCGATGTTCTTCGCCGGGCTCGTTGGCCTGGTCGTCACCATCGTCGGTGCGTTCTCGATCAGCCCCCGCCACGCGCTGGGCGCTTTCGAGGTCGGGCTCTTTACCGCCCTGGCGATCTCGCTGGGATCGATGTTCTGGGTCATGGTCTTCCACTCGCTCAACGCCAGCTGGTCGATCACCCTGCGTCGTCAGTTCGAGAACCTCGCCTCGGTCGTGTGGCTCCCCGCACTGCTTATGGTCATCGTCGCACTCATCGAAGTCTTCAGCGGCGGCATCCTGCTGCGTTGGATCGACTCAGGCGACGAGTACAACCACCTGCTCGAGGTGAAGCGTCCCTACCTCAACCCGACATTCTTTATGGTCCGGGTGCTGGTCTACGCGACCGCCTGGATCCTGATCTCACGCACCCTGCTGGCGTGGTCCAAGAAGAGCGACGAGACCGGCGATCGCCGGCTGGGACGCAAGGCACGCCGACTCGCCGGCTTCGCGATCCCCGTGTTCGCCCTGACCTGTGCGTTCGCGGCCTTCGACTTCCTCATGTCGCTCGATTACCGCTTCTTCTCGACCATGTGGGGCGTTTACTACTTCGCTTCATGCGGCCTGGCGAGTGTCTCGGCGATCGCGATCGTCGCGTTCATGCTGCGTCGCGCCGGCAAGCTCGATGGGCTGGTTACCAAGGAGCACTCCCACGACCTGGGCAAGCTGGTCTTCGCCTTCACGGTCTTCTGGGCGTACATCTCCTTCTCCCAGTACTTCCTGATCTGGTACTCGAACATCCCCGAAGAAACCGCCTGGTTCTACAACCGTCAGGCGCATGGCTACCAGTGGCTCTTCATTGTCATGGTCGCCGGTCACTTCATCTTCCCATTCCTGCTGCTGATCTGGCGTCAGACCAAGCGCAACCCCAACCTGCTGGCGATCATGAGTCTCTACATGATCCTCATGGTGGTGATGGACATGGTCTGGATCATCCGCCCGATGGTCAGCTTCGCCGCAGAAGCCGACGGCGGCGAGGGCGCTGGCATCGTGGGGCTGCTGGTTGATATCGCGGGCGTGGTGGGGGTGCTGGGCATCTTCGCGGGCGTCGCGGCGATGAAGGTGGCCAAGAGCCCGCTGCTGCCACTCAAGGACCCGATGCTGCATGAGTCCATGAAGCACAAGAACTATGTTTGATCCATATGCGGTGTGATCCGGATCGGATCGCATCGGAGTCACGAACCCAACGGTTGGCCGAGGCCGACCACAACGAAGCATCAGGCGGGGCTCGCCCGCCAGGCAATCAGGAGGCACTCACATGAGCGCTGACGGACACGACAACTGGCATCAGCATTCCGACGCCGAGGGCATGCCTCAGGAAGAGCACGGCGCACAGGCCAGCGCCAAGGCGCTCGGGCTGACCTTCATCTTCATGGTGCTGGGCGTCCTCTTTGTGATCATCGTGCTCAAGGTCTACTTCGACAGCTACATGTCGTCGTACAAGGCCAAGATCGAAGAGAACACGAGCGCCGCCGCCGAAACCTGGCAGCTCAAGCAGGACAAGCTCAACGACATGGCCCCCGTGGTCGCGATCGCCACCGAGCAGGTCATCGCCGAGTACGCACAGCAGAACTGAACCCGAGACCCGATACCGAGCCCCGAGACCCATGAACCGCAACGCCCCCTCCAGACTGATGACCACCCTGCTCGCCATCGCGAGTCTGTGGCTCATCGCGCCGATGGCGCAGGCCCAGCGCCTGCTCGATCGCAGCGAGGTCAAGGAGCTCAACGGGCTTGAGGTCGAAGAGCAGCTGGGCAACGCGGTCCCGCTCGAGGCCGTCTTCACCAATCACGACGGCGAGACCGTGGTGTTCGGTGACTACTTCGACGGCGAGACCCCCGTGATCCTCGTCATGGTGTACTACGAGTGCCCGGTGGTTTGCCCCGTGGTCCTCTCGCAGCTCACAAGCTCGCTCAATGAACTCGACTACACCGCCGGTGAAGATTTCCGGGTGCTCGTTGTCAGCTTCGATCACGACGAGACCACCACGCTGGCGATGGGCGAGCGGACCAAGTTCCTCGACGCCTACGAACGCGGGCGGGAGACCGACGCGCGGGCAGGCATCGCCTTCCACACCGGTGATGTCCCCAACATCCGCAACCTCGTCAACTCGATCGGCTTCAGCTTCAACCCGATCAATAACGACGACTACTCGCACCCCATCTCGCTGATGATCCTCTCGCCCGAGGGCAAGGTCAGCCGCTACATGTACGGCTTCGACTACCCGCCCCGCGAACTCAAGCTCTCGCTGCTCGACGCATCAGAGGGCAAGATCGCCCAGAGCTTCGGCGACCGCCTGCTGCACTTCTGCTACCAGATCGACCCGACCGCGGGCCAATACTCGCTGCAGGCCTTCCGGGTCATGCAGATCGGGGCGGGGCTGACCGTCGTCTTTATCGCGATCGGGCTGACACTGCTGTTCATGGGCGAGCGCGTCCGGCGTCGCCGCTACCTCGAGCAGAACGAAACACATATGAATACTGACTCACAACACCCATCCGGCACCATCGCCGGAGCAAAGACAGGGCATGTGTCATGATGTTGACAACCCTCGCCAGTATGGCCAAACCAGCACCCATCGATGCGCTGATCTTCGGCGATCGACTTCCAGCGTCAGAGACCGCCGCGTGGACCGACGGGCTGTTCATGATGATCACCTGGTTCTCGGTCTTCTTCTTCGTGCTGCTGATGGGGCTGATGCTCTGGTTCATGTTCAAGTACCGCCGCCGCCCCGGCGTTGCGCCCGAGCCCAGCCCGCACCACAACACCCTGCTTGAGATCTTCTGGACCGTGGTCCCGTCGTCCTCGATGCTGGTCATGTTCGTGCTCGGCTTCCAGGGATACGCAGCCAAGGTCGTTACCGCCGACAACGCGTTGGAACTCCGCATCACCGGCATGAAGTGGTCTTGGATCGCCACCTACCCCAACGGCGGTCAGTCAAACGAGACACAGCCGCTCTCGTACAACAAAGAAACCCTCGACGGCGTCGAGGTCGTCACGCAGGGACGCGAGTACCCGATCTTCTACCTCCCCGAAAATACCGATGTGAAGCTGCGTATGCAGTCGACCGATGTCATCCACTCCTTCTGGATCCCCGAGTTCAGAACCAAACGCGATGTCATCCCCAACCGCTACACCGGCTTCGGCATCAAGACACCCAAGCTCACCAAGTACGATTCCTACATCTACCGCGACAAAGAGACCGGCGAGGAAACCGAAATGCTCGGGCGCGACATGTGGATCTTCTGCGCCGAATACTGCGGCGACGAGCACTCACGCATGGCCGCCACGCTCCGCATCGTTCCCCAAGAGATCTACGAGCAGAAGATGGCCGAGTGGGGCGTGCAACTGTCACCAATCGAGACCGGCGAGAAGATCTACAACCAGATCTGTATGAGCTGTCACGCGATCGACGGCACCAAGCTCGTCGGCCCGCCGTGGAACTCCGCAACCCTCGACGGGCACGAGTTCGGCTACGGGTACGATGTCACCCTCGAAGATGGCTCGACGCACCCGCGTGATGCGAACTACTACCGCGAGTCGATCCTCGACCCCAACGCCAAGATCGTCGCGGGATACGCCCCAGCGATGGCCAGCTATCAGGGACAGCTGTCAGACGAGCAGATCGACGGCTTGATCGCCTACATCCAATCGCTTTCCGATCGTGGCCCAGCGCCCGCAGAAGGTGAAGAAACAGAAGCAGGAACCGACCAGGCGGAAGAAGCCGCCGGGAGTGAGTCATGAGTACGCTTGATGCACACGCCGGTCACCACGAAGAGGGCTCATACCTCTCGGGGCCTCCCGGCATCTTCTCTCGAGTCTGGCAGTGGATGACCACCGTCGATCACAAGAAGATCGGCGTCATGTACCTCTTCGCCGTGCTCTTCATGTTCTTCGTCGGCGGGCTCGCGGCGCTGTTTGTCCGCTACGAGCTGCTCGATCCGATCCGCGATCAGATCGTGCAGACCGTTGACGCCAACGGTGACCTCGTCACGACGACCACCACCACCGGCGAGAGTCTCAAAGAACTCTTCGGCGGGCTCACCAGTGACCTCACCGGCACGCAGATCTACAACCGCACCTTCACCCTCCACGGTGCGGTCATGGTGTTCATGTTCATCGTCCCATCGATCCCCGCATCCCTGGGCAACTTCTTCCTGCCCATCATGGTGGGGGCCAAGGATGTGGCCTTCCCGAGACTCAACCTGCTCAGCTGGTATGTCTATGTGTTCGGCTGTATCTTCGGCATCCTCTCGATCCTGATGGGGGGTGTCGATACCGGCTGGACCTTCTACACGCCCTATTCGACCACGACCGACGCCGACCACTGGCGTGTGGTGCTGATGGTTGCCGCCGCGTTCGTGCTGGGCTTCAGCTCGATCCTGACCGGTCTGAACTTCGTCGTCACCGTCCACAAGCTCCGCGCGCCGGGCATGGGCTGGTTCGATATGCCCCTGTTTATCTGGGCCGTCTACGCGACCTCGATCATCCAGGTCCTCGCGACCCCCGTCATCGGCATCACCCTGCTGCTGCTCATCTTCGAGCGGCTCATGAACATCGGCATCTTCGACCCAGCGATGGGCGGCGATCCGGTGCTCTACCAGCACTTCTTCTGGTTCTACTCGCACCCTGTGGTGTATGTGATGATCCTCCCCGCGATGGGCATCATGAGCGAGCTGCTGGCGATCCATGCACGCAAGCACATCTTCGGGTACCGCGCCATCGCGTTCTCGTCGCTGGGCATCGCGGGCGTGTCGTTCCTCGTTTGGGGACACCACATTTTCACCGCCATGGGCGAGCTGGCCGCGATCCTCTTCTCGGGCCTGACCTTCCTGGTTGCCATCCCGACCGCCATCAAGGTGTTCAACTGGATCGCCACCCTCTACAAGGGTTCGATCGTCCTGAACACGCCGATGTGCTACGCACTGATGTTCCTCTTCACCTTCTCCATCGGTGGTCTCACCGGTCTGCCCCTGGCGACACTGGCCACCGACCTGCACCTGCACGACTCGTACTATGTCGTCGCCCACTTCCACTATGTCATGATGGGCGGCACCGTCATCGCCTTCATGGGCGGCATCCATCACTGGTGGCCCAAGATGTTCGGCAAGATGTACAACGAGCCTGGTGCCCTCATCGGCATGGCCCTCGTATTCATTGGCTTCAATGTCACCTTCTTCACCCAGTTCTTCCTGGGCACCCAGGGCATGCCTCGCCGGTATGCCAACTATGTCGACGAGTTCCAGACACTGCACCAGATCTCGACCTACGGCTCGTGGATCCTGGGCTTGGGCTTCCTGGTTCACCTGGCGGTCTTCATCCACTCGTTCTTCGCGGGTGAGAAGGCACCGGCCAACCCCTGGGGTGGTCTGACCCTCGAGTGGGAGTGCGAGTCGCCACCCATCGAGCACAACTTCCACCACGAGCCCATCGTCAAGCACGGTCCGTACGACTTTGAGACCACCGTGCCCCCGCACTGGGACCCCGCCGATTACCCGATCCATCCCGACGCGGGCAAGGGCCGTCACTGATCAGTTGATCTCAACCAGCCGGCACCCCACGAGCGTGGGGGCCCAACCAAGAGCTGACACATGAGCACGATGACCGATACCAACCCGATCGATGTTCCCCAGAGCATCCTCCAGAGCCCCAAGCACTGGCGCAACCGCGTCGCGGGCCATCACTGGCGAACAGGCGATGAAGAGTTCGATGCCGCAAAGCTCGGCATGTGGCTCTTCCTGACCACCGAAGTCCTGCTCTTTGCGGGCATCTTCTGTGGCTACGCCGTCTTCCGCATGATGTACCCCGAGGCATGGGCCAACGGCTCGCACTACCTCGACTGGCGCTTCGGCGCAGCAAACACCGCGGTGCTGCTGCTCTCGTCGTGGACCGCGGCCAACGCCGTGCGTTGTGCCCAGCTCGACAAGCAGTTCTGGCTGCGGGTGAACATCGTCGTCACCGTTGTCTGTGCCGCCCTGTTCATCGGGATCAAGTTCTGGTTCGAGTACCGCGTGAAGCTGGGGCAGGGTAAGGCGCCGGGCACCTTCTTCTCGTACCCCTTCGCCCACGACCCGCACGAGCCGCTGTGGTGGTCACTGTACTATGTCGGCACCGGCATCCACGCGCTCCATGTCGTGATCGGTGCGGTGCTCTTCCTGGTCGTGCTCTACTACGCCAAACGCTACCAGGCGTACGGCCCAACGCAGTACACGCTCGTCGAAAACGCCGCGCTCTACTGGCACCTGGTCGACCTCGTCTGGATCTTCCTCTTCCCCCTCCTGTACCTGATCCACTGATCCCATCGTTGATTGATTTCACCACTCGGTTCACACTGAGAAGAGATACATATGAGCCACACCGCTGCTGAAAACAAGTCGCAACTCGGCTGGGACCCGGACGATCCGCACGGGATCAATCCCCACCACGACGAGCATCACCACTTCATCGCCGACTGGCGCATGCAGGTCAGCGTGCTCGCGATCCTGCTGTTCTTCACCTTCCTCACCGTGGCATTCTTCCGCGTTGAGGCATGGGCGGAGGTCGCATTCGGGATCCATCTCCCGGGCTGGGTGAACATCGTCGGCGCTATGTCGATCGCCACCGTCAAGGGTGTTCTCGTTGCCGCGTTCTTTATGCAACTGAGGTACGACAAGGTACTCAACACCTTCGTCCTGCTCTTCTGCCTGCTCTGCGTGGGCCTCTTCCTCGGGTTCTCGATGATCGACCTGAACTCGCGCCACCTCGTGAACGATTTCTCCTCCGGCGAGATCGAGATGGGCGGCACCGGTTACGGGCTCAACAACGCACCCGCGGACCCAGAGTTCTCGGTCAAGTTTGGCCCCAAGGTCAACACCGCGGGGATGCCCCTCATCTACCAGGCACGCCTCGACGGCGCACTCAGCGGCGACCCGCACTACAAGGGACTCAACGCGTACCGCGAAGATCCGACCCTCAACGAGGCCGATTTCTGGAAGACCTTCTACGGCAGCCATGCGACGCACCGCGACCTGCTCGATGAGCATGACTACTTCACCCAGCTCGGTTACGCCCACCACGACGATGTCTCCACCGCGAACAAGTCACGCTCACGCCACGGGCTCACCGAAGGCCTCTTCGAAGATGTTGCCCCCAGTGCGTTCGATGAGCACGGTGGCAGCGAATCCCACGGCGGCGATGGACACTAAAACCGAAGCAACCCGAGTCAACGCATCACCCAAGAAGGGCCGCACCATCTGGTGGGCCCTCTTTGCGCTCTCAATCGTGGCAATCATCATCTCGGGCATCCAACTCACCAAACGCATCGGCCAGTACTACCAGGAAGTCGATCACCCGCTCTTCGCGTACATGCAGGTCGCCAGCACCGACTTCACATTCGCCAACCGCGACCTCACCCTCGAAGAAATGCTCGACGACGAGGGCAACCCGATCATCGAGGTCGGCTTCGGTGATGAACGCCTTCGCCTTGATGTTGTCTATCCACCCAAGCACGCCCTGCCCACGCTCTTCGATCGTCAGCGCGAATGGTTCGGCATGTTCTTCTTCGCTGACCGCTCGGGCATGACGCTCACCGAGTTCCAGCAACGCATCGCAACCGATGAGATCCGCCCACGCCTGGCGATCGTCACCCGCACGCCCCACGGCATCGATCCCGTCAAAGAACCCCGCTTCGATTCGATCGGGCGCGATGAGAACATCACCACGGGCGAGATGGAGCGGGACCGCTACCGCTTCGACTTCTACGAGTTCAAACGCGACGGCACCATCGAGCACGAGATCAAACGCTTCCCCGAGTCCGCCAAGAGCTTCATGCGTCGACGCGTGAACGCCGACCTCAAGGGCGAGCCCGAGCCGCAGCGTGCCGACGATGAGATCCACGAGTACACCTGGCAGTACGGGGCCGCCCTCAAGGTGACCAACCGCCCGCCGGGCATCACCCTTGAGAAGCAGGCCCTGCTCAACGCGGGCTGGACGCTGCCCGTTGCCGCCGCGGGCTTCCTGCTCGGGATCGTCGCCTTCTTCTTCGCCATCGCCCCAGCACGCGTCACCGAAGAATCCGTGTCCTGAGCACACACCGCAGATAAATCAGCCCATGAAAAAGCCGCGTGCGATGCACGCGGCTCGTGTCTGTCTCTGATTCGTCGTCAACCAGTTACTTGGTCGGGTCGATCTTGGGACGGGTATCGACCGGCTGGGCGGGCGTGCTGCGGGTCGCTTCGTCGAGGTTCCCGCTTGAAGACACGCTGGTGCGGGTCGAGGGGACGAGGTAGATCTCAACCCGTCGGTTCTGAGCCGTGCCCTTGCCCTTGTTGTTCGGGACCAGCGGGCGGTACTCGCCCCAGCCGGTGACGCTCATGCGGCTCCAGTCAATCCCAGCTGTTCCCAGGGTGTTCCGGACCGAGATGGCACGGTGTGCCGACAGGTGCATGTTGGTCGGGTGGTTGCGCTGGGTGTTGGCCCCGGGCTTCTCGTTGTCGGTGTGGCCAACGATGCGGAGGTCGTACTTGCTCGCGGCACCGCTCTTGAGCACCGAAGCCAGCGTCTTAAGCGACTGGGCGGCCGAGGCCTGAACCTGATCGCTGCCGCTGCCGAAGGTCAGGTCCGAGACGAACCGCAGCATGCCGTTCTCGCCGTCGTAGACGATCATGTCGGGGTACTGCGATGCCAGATCACTCAGGGCCCGATCGGTCGCCGGGTCGAGCTGGACGATCGAGAGTGAGTTCATGCGATCCTCAAGCGACGCAAAGGCCGACTGCGACGAGGCGAGCTGGTCACGCAGTGAGCTGTTCTCGCTGCGGAGACGACCGATGACGCCCTGAGCGTCGCCGGCTGAACCCTGAAGATGGGTGTTGTTCGATTCAAGCGTGCCCAACCGGTTCTGCAGGTCCTGGTTCTGGCTGCGAAGCGACTGGTTGGTCTCGTAGAGTTTGTCGTATTCCTGCTGGCTGACACAGCCCGTGCCGAGCCCGGCAGCACCGACGAGAAGGGTGGTCAGGGCGAGTCGACGCCCGCGTGCGATGCGATGGGTGATCTTCATGATCTGCTCCTGGTCATTCGTGGACTGGCGAGGAGGCAACGCGTACCACGCGTCCCGCCGTCGCGCTTCATTTCATCGTATGGGCTTCGCGTGTCCTGTGCCGGATCGGGCACAGAGAATCACGCACCGCGCAGCAATCTCTCAATCGGCACATACCATTGAGCGTCATGAATGACGCTCCACAAGACGATGCCCGCAGCGAACACGCCCCGTACCACATCGATGCGCCAATCAGCGCCTGGTTGTCGGCTTCTCAAAAACAAGCCGAAACGACCCCACACATCCGCATCGACGCCGGCGCCATCGCCGACGCCCATCTGGGCGTAATCGAGCACGCCTCGCTCGTGCTTCAAGCGTCCGAAACCGGGGTCACCGTCCGGTTCGCCGGGGCGACCGACCAACTGCCCGAGCCATTCAAAGCCGATTCAACGCCAGTGATGACCCTGCACGACCAGCTCGTGCTCCCCGCACTCGTCAACGCCCACACCCACCTCGATCTCACCCACATCGGGCCCCAGCCCCATCAGCCGGGCGACGGCTTCGTCTCCTGGGTTGACATGATCCGAACCAACCGAGCCGTCGAAGATGATGAGATCATCAACTGCGTCCGAATGGGCATCGAGAAATCGCTCGCCGGGGGCGTGATCGCGGTGGGGGACATCGCCGGGGCACCCGCGGGTCGTCTGAGCGATGCCCCAGCCCGCACCCTTGCAGAATCCCCCCTGAACGGGGTGTCGTACCTCGAGTTCTTCGGCTTCGGGACTTCCGCCGCCGCTGCGATCCGTCGCATCAGCGCGTACCTCCAAGCCCGTGCACCCATCATCCACGAGCAACTCGATTCCACCGGTGTTCGTTTGGGCCTTCAGCCCCACGCGACCAACACGGTCGATCTGGCGGTCTATCGCTGGGTGACTCTCGCCGCCCAGGCGCGTGGAATGCCCTTGTGTACCCATCTTGCAGAGACGCCCGAGGAGCACGAGTTCATCGCCCAAGCCACCGGTCCGCAACGCGACATGCTCGAACGCTTCGGCGTCTGGGACGACTCGGCAGCCGAACACATCGGCATGGGCAAACACCCGATTGAACACCTTCGTACCGCTCTGGAAACGCAGCCTTACCTCGTCGCCCATGTCAACGATGCCGACGATGCCGGCATTGAGACCCTTGCCCGGACCAGGACGAGCGTGGCTTACTGCCCGCGTGCCTCCGCCTATTTCGATGCCCCACTCCACTTCGGGCCACACCGTTACCGTGACATGCTCGATGCGGGTGTGAATGTCTGCCTCGGAACCGATTCGATCGTCAATCTCGACACCCCCGATCGCATCAGCACCCTCGATGACATGCGATTGCTCTCCCGATTGGGCGACCACGATGCCAAGCGCCTGCTGGCTATGGGCACAATCAACGGTGCAGCCGCGCTGCTGCTCGAACCCGAACGCTTCACCATCCGAACCGGGAGTCGTCCGATCGGTCTCATCTCCGTCCCGATCGAGCCCCGGGCGGCTTCGGGCACCGTTTGGGAAGCCGCGATGCGTTCAAACACCGCCCCGAACTGGCTTTATCTGGAATAATTCCGAGATCAGTTCCCGTACTACGCGTATGATTCTCGCCAAATCAGAAATGCCCCCTGAGTTTTACATATGAGCAAAAAATGGCAGCGTAACAAGGCGTGGGAAGATGCGAACCTGACTGGGGCGCTGACCCCGGTTCGAGTGGTCTTGCGGATCTTCAGTTCGATCCCCACCGCGGTCGTACTGCTGCTTTTCGTTTCACTCTACGCCACACTCGCGTCGGTTCCGGTGGGCATGATTGCCCGCATCCCGACGCTGCTGATCGACACCGCCTTCTACCTGCTGCTGCTGGCGATCCCGATCCTGCCTGCGCTCTACTTCACCCGCAAGGCGATGCTCACCAAGCCCGCACCGATGCGCTTCCTGGTGATGTTCCTGATCACGGTGCTGCTGGCGATCGGCGTCACGGTAATCTGGCGTATGGGTATCTGGCCTTCGCTCAAATACCACACCAGCGACGGCTCAGGATTCATGCTCTTCCGCGGCTTCGTCGAGAAATACAAATCCACAACCATGCGCCGTCTCCCGTTCATGGAGATGACCGAGCTGGAGTTCTACGCCTGGTGGCCCATGCGTCTGGCGCTGGTGCTGTTCGTGATCAACATGATCGTCGCCACGATCCGGCGCATCGAGTTCAACTTCAAGAACCTCGGCGTGCTCAGCGTTCATACCGGCATCGTCATCATCGCGCTCGGGTCGATCTTCTACCAGCGGTTCAAGCTTGAGGGCGATACCCTGCTCCCTGCAGGTGCTCAGGGCGTGCCCGGGGCCGCGCAGCGGGCGTTCTATGACCGCGAGGATGTGGCCCTCTACATCGCTCAGGCACACACGCCCAACGCGCAGCCACAGTTTGAGCAGCGGCCGCTGAACCGGCTCCCCCTGTACAACGCCTACGGCCTGGAAGCGGGCATCCCCGAGGACGCGATGACGCTCTCGGAGATCATGGGGCGAGAGATCCTCGATACCGATGAGGGACGCACGCTCGCTCAGTCGGTCCCCGCGGGCGCCGGCACGCTCGTTGACCCCGACATCAGTTTCAGAGTCGTCGGCTTCGCGCCCTACGCGAGTTTGGATGACGAGTGGTATCAGGCACCCGCACCGGCCCAGGGGCAACCCAACCCGCACCGCATGGTCGATCTCTACTACAGCGGCTCGCCTACCCCCGACGAACCCATCTTCAAGTTCCCCTTCTTCGTCGCCGAGCCGGCCAACCGTATTCGTGCCAACGACATGATGGCCATCGAGTACACGCAGGGGATGGACCAGCAGCGGTGGGATGATCTGGGCACCGACTTCAGGGCGAACCTCACCCACGGGCTCGTGATCGAGGTCCCCGGGATGGGGTTCAGGGTTGCGATCCCCGTTCGAGCGGGCAACAGGATCCCGCTGGGGCAGACGGGCTGGACGGTCGAGGTCGAGCAACTCGCTCCGACACCGCCGTTCCCAATCATCACCCCCGGCTATGAGGGGGCGACCAGCTCGGTCGCGGTGGTCAACCTCACCAAGTCGGCCCGTGGTGATCAACCCGCCAAAGCATTCACACGCTATGTGTACCATCGCTTCCCCGAGCTCAATCAGGACCTGACCCCGACCCCATCGGGTCGTCCGGCACGCAGCGACCCCGACCCGAGTATCCGAGTCTCGTATGTCGACGCGTCCAAGCTGCAGATATACCTCGACGAGCACGAGAACGAAGCAGGCGAAGTCATCACCCGCGCAATCGTGCGGCAGCCCAACGGGCAGGTTCGATCCACCGCGTCGCTCGATGAGAGCTGGCTGCGTGATGTCATCCCCAACCCGCAGGGCGACCGGCTCGATCTTCGCGTCGCCGAATCATGGGCCCACGCCGAGCGCATCAGCCGACCGATCCCGGTCCCCTACAAGGAGCGGGACAAGTCGATCGCTGGCTCGTACCAAGAGGCGCTGGTCGGTGTCGAGGTCTCGCTCGAGGCCAACGCGAACCGCGAGGCATGGTCCAAGGTCATCTGGCTTCCGTTCGCACAGTATGTTTCGATCCAGACCGAGCAGCGCACCAAGGTGACACTGCCCGACGGGCGAAACATCATGCTCGCGTTCGGGCGCTACCAGCGCCCGCTCCCGGGCTTCGAGCTCTCGCTCGTCGACTTCGAGATGATCGCCTACGACCACCGCGGCGCGCCGCGTGATTACCAGTCGATCGTGCGTGTGCTGCCCAATCCCTTCTATGCAGGCCCCAAGCCCGACTTCGAGACCTTCGACCATGTGGTCAAGCTCAACAACCCGCTGCGGGCGCCGTACCACTGGGACCCCGACAAATCCTGGCTGACCAACACCATCACCCGCCTTCGTGCCGGGATGGACCCGAACCAGTTCAAGCTCTCCCAGTCCGGCTGGGACCGCTCGGGCTGGATGCAATCCCAGCAGATGGTCGACCAGGGGCTCCTCGACGAGCCACGCGCCAACTTCACCATCCTGGGCGTCGGCAACAACCCCGGCATCCACATCATCGCCCTCGGGTCGATCTTTATGTCGATCGGCATCCCCTGGGCCTTCTACTTCAAGCCCTACCTGGTCAAACGAGAGAAGAAGCGTCTCGCGGCTCAGTACGCGAGCGGCAAGCCCAAGGAGGCCGCCACATGATCTCACGAACCGCCCTCAGCGCCATCTTTACGCTCGCACTGATGATTGTGCCCGCGATGGCCCAGCAAGCGCCCGATGGCAACGCGCACCCCGAGACCCAGTCGGTCACCATGACCGCGGATCAGGTGGTCAACCCGTTCGGCCAGCCGGTCGCCTCGACCATGACGATCGAGCAGAAGGCCGCGTTCGCCGAAGCCGTCGATCTTTCACCGCTCGAAGAGACCACCCTGTTCCACAACGGGCGTGTCAAGATCCTCTCGACGCTCGCTCGGGAAACGATCAGCCGCCTGACGGGCAAGACCAAGCACTTCGACCTCATCGTCGAGAAGAACCCCGACGGCAGCACCAAGTCGGTCGAGAAGATCAAGTACGACCCGATGTTCTCGCTCTTCGACATCATGATCGATCCGTTGTACTACTTCGATAAGCCACTGATCGGCATCAACTACCTCCCGCTCCGCAGCGCCATCCTCAACGAGTACGAGATGGACCCTGCCAACGCCAACGCTTCGTTCAACCGCGAGGGTTGGCTCAAGACCGGCATGGTCTCCCCGCTCATGGTCAACCGCTACACCAACGCGGCCTTGGCCAAATACGAGAACTCTGAGCCATTCCAAGCAGCCGTACGCAAACTCGACGGGGCCGCCAGACTCTTCACCAACTCGATCGGCAACCTCGAGGTTGTCGCGCCCGCGGCACAGAACGACCCGTGGGCCCATCTCGGTGCCCTGCCCGACGGCACACCTGCTCGCGTGGCCGCGTCCCAGCTGGCGCAGTCATGGCGTGATGGCGATGCAGCGGGCGTCAACAGCGCCGCCCAGGCACTCGCCGATGCACTGGCGCAGATCAACCCGCAGACCCAGCAAGCCGCCAGCCCCGGGCTTGAGGCACTGTACAACAAGGCCAACGCCTTCGAGTGGGGGCTCTGGTTCTACCTGTTCTCGCTCGTGGCCCTCATCCTCGCCTTCGGGACAGGACGCAAGACACTCGCCACCATCGGCGTCGTGCTGCTCTTCATCGCCCTGGCGTTCCACGGCTTCGGGTTCACCCTGCGGTCACTCATCGCCGAGCGATTCGCGATCCAGAACCAGTTCGAGTCGATGACCGGGCTCTCGTTCTTCGCCGCGATCGTGGGCACCGGGCTGATGCTCTGGAAGAAGCAGTGGCTCTTCGGCGCCGCCGCCGCGGGCACCGGCTTCCTGATCCTGATCACCGCCACGACCACCGGCATCCCGGGCGAGCATATCGAACGCGAAGCGGCGATCCTCAACACCTCGGTGCTGCTCAAGTACCATGTGACCACCGTGCTCACGAGCTACGGCTTGATCACGCTGGGCTTCATTGTCAGTCTGTTCTACCTCGGCACCTACTACGGGGCCAAGTTCTTCGGCAGCCAGGCCACAACTGCAGGCGGGCCCTCGCTCGCTTCGGGCGCTCTGGGGCACCTCGACAGCGACGACACCGACAAGCCCATGGGCCTGCAACGCACCCTCAAGGACCTCGACACCGCGACCATGACCGTCCTGCAGCTCGCGTTCTGGACGCTGGGCGTGGGGATCCTGCTGGGCGCGTGGTGGGCGGACCACTCATGGGGACGCTGGTGGGCCTTCGACCCCAAGGAAACCTGGGCGCTGGTCACCTGGATCGTCTACCTGATCGTGATCCATGTCCGCATGACCGGACTCAAGAACCGTGGGCTGACCACGGCCTGGCTGAGCGTCTCGGGCTTCATCGTCATGCTCTGGACCTACTTCGGGGTCAACCTGCTGCTGCCGGGTCTTCATGCGTACGCATGATCAGTTGGCTTCGATGAGTCGAGCCAGCTTGGCATCGCTGTAATCACCCTCGACCATCTCGATCACGCGTCCCTCGTCATCGAGCAGCACCGCGTAGATGGTCTTGGTCGATTCGATGCCCAGTGCTTCGTTGAACTTGCCGACCTTCGTATAGAGCGTGATGGTGCGGGCGCGGGCCTGCTCATCGGGGATGCCCGAACGCATGCCGCCGTCGATGAACCCGGAGAACCAGCCCCATTTCATGCTCGAGATGGTGGGGGTCTCGATGATGCGTACGCCCGGGATGGCCTGTTCGATCGTGTCCAGATGCCCCAGCCAGGTGTTGACATTGTCTTGCTGCTGACGCTGATAGGCGATGAGCACGAGCGCTGGGTTGCCCGCCAGGTCATCGGGCAGTGTGATCGACTCTTTGTTGAGGTTCTCAGCGGTGATGGTGGGGAAGTAGACCTCGGTCATGCTCGATACCTCGTTCCGGAGCCCAAGCGACTGATGTCGGCACGAGCTCATCATGAGTGTACCAATTCCAAGGATGCTCAGGGCCGTGAAGCCCATCAGGTGCTGTCGTCGCGGCATGATCATCGGGATCTCCTGTGTGGTGTTGCCCCGGTGGGTTCGCTGGCTTTGAATACACCGATGCAGACCCCGCCTGAGAACCTGACACGCGATTTCTTCGCCCGATCGGTCGAAGCGGTCGCCCGCGATCTGCTGGGCTTCCAGCTCACCCGCACCCTTGACGACGGCACCATCCTGTCTGGCATCATCACCGAGACCGAGGCCTATGTTGGGCCTGAAGACCGGGCCTCGCACGCGTTCGGTGGGCGGCGGACCGCTCGCAACGAGCACATGTGGTCGCAGCCGGGCACGGCCTATGTCTACTTCACCTACGGCATGCACCACTGCTTCAACATCGCCTGTTTGAGGGAGGGCCACCCCGCGGCGGTGCTGATCCGGGCGATGGTCCCCACCGAGGGCATCGAGACCATGCGCACGCTCCGCTCGGCCCGTCCCCGCAAACACCCGCTGCGGGACAAAGATTTGTGCAATGGCCCGGGCAAGCTCTGTCAGGCGCTGGCGATCGACCTGGATCTCGATGGGATCGATCTTCTCCAATCTCCCCATCTTGCCATCACACAAGGTGTTGCGGTGCCGGAAGCCCGGATTCAACGCACGCCGCGCATCGGGATCGGCTCTGCGGGTGATTGGGTTCAGAAACCGCTCAGATGGGTCACTCGGATGGATCCAACCTGATCAGGCATGCGAAAAGATGCAAAGAGAGGCCTGGGTTTCCCGATAGACAGGGAGACGCATAGAATCTCACAGAGCACCGTGTGTGCTGAGTAGGTGTGCAATGAGTAGTCACGAAGTACAGATCGACCTCAAAGAGATCATGGAACGGGCCGGGGGCTTCTCGCCCATGTGTTTCCCGTTCATCCGCGATGGTCTTGCGCACACCGTTGAGATGGTGCACGGCAACCGTGACGATGAGACCCTCCTCGAGCTTGGGCTCAGCGATGAGTCGCGCCATGTATCGGGCCACGAACTGTGCGTCGGGCTCAAGGACTACGCGATCGATCGCTACGGCATGATGGCCAAGTCGGTGCTCAACAAGTGGGGCATCTACCACACCCTCGACTTCGGCAAAATCATCTTCGCCATGGTCGACGCGGGGCTGATGCGCACGACAGAAGAGGATCGGCTCGAAGATTTCGATGGCATCTACGAGTTCGATGATGTCTTCACCGACCCATCACGCGGCAACCGCCCCGTGCATGTCGGCTCCTGATCGCCAACCCCAATACTGAGCGCGAATTGCCGATATGGGCTATGCTATCGCTATGCCTGATGATCAAAGCCGCAGCGTCGAGACCGATGAAAACACCACGCACCAGCCCGCTTGGGCGGGCATGCACCTCTGGCAGATGCAGCCCGTGCGTGATGTGCTGCTCGGGCTGAGCGTCTTCGCACTGATCATCATCGGCCAGAAAACCTCGGTCGTGACCGTGCCGCTGCTGCTGGCCATCCTGCTCGCCTATCTCTTCGAGCCCGTCATCGTCTGGATCATGAAGAAGTTCGGCGCGTCGCGCCGTGTCAGCGTGATCGCGATCATGGTGGCGATAATCGTGGGAGTCGTCCTGCCGATCATGGCCGGGGGGGCGTACGCCGCGGGACAGCTGGTGAGCTTCACCACCGATACGATCTCGAATGTGAACCGTGTGAGCCGGGCGATCGACGCAACGGATCAGACGACCGCACGCGAAAAACTCATCGGCGAGTATGTGCCCGCCGACCCGTCAGAAACCGCACCGAACGCGATCCCCGACGCGTGGGTCTGGGTGTATGACGAGATTCAGGCCGCCCAGACAAATCACAACTCCTCCTTCGGCGATGCCCTCGACGCGGGGATCGATTGGATCACCTCCAACAGCGAGCAGGTCGCCAAGACGACCGCCAGCGTGAGCGTCGACCTGGTCAACCGCGGGCTCGGGATCATCGGGGCCGCGTTCGGGATCTCGTTCATGGTGTTCGTGACGGCCTTTTTCTTCTTCTTCACCGCCACCGAATGGATCCAGCTCAAGGGCTTCGGCGTCAAGCTGCTCCCCGACAAGAACCGCGAACGCATCATCGACCTGCTGCAGAAGTTCGACGCGGTGATCTCGGGCTTCATCCGTGGGCGCATCACCATCGCGTTCATCCAAGGCATCGTCTTCTCGATCGGCTACTTCATCATCGGCGTCCCCGGTGCCTTCATCCTGGGCCCCGTGGTCGCGGTCCTCTCGATCGTGCCCTATCTGGCACTCATCGGCCTCCCGATCTCAGTCTCGCTGCTCGGGCTGCAGGGACACGAGGGATTCCGAGGCGAGTGGTGGTGGATCCTGGGCGCACCCGCGGCCATCTACTTCCTGGGCCAGGCCCTCGACGATTATGTCTGGACCCCGCTGATCCAGGGCAAGAGCACGGGCATGGATACCCCGACGATCCTGTTCGCATCGCTCGCGGGCGGCGCACTCTTCGGCGTGTTCGGGTTGCTGATCGCGATCCCCATCGCCGCGTGCGTGAAGATCCTGATCCAGGAGATCTTCTGGCCACGCTTCAAGGAATGGGCCGAGGGCCGAGCCGACGACCCGCTGCCGATCGAGTGAGACTCACTCGGGCAGGATCTGATCGAGGTGATATTGCAGATGCGCGAAGTAATCTTCGATGATGTACCCCAGCGTTGAGGGCTGGTCCTTGGGCACGGGGCGGTAGGCCATCTGATCGAACCGATGCGCTGTGTGCTGCTTCCTGAGGATCTCTTCAGGGATACGCTCGACGATGGTGCAGAGGTGCATGTTGAGCGCACTCCACAGCGTGACGAGTTCTTCCCAGTCCTGCTCCTGGTACCCCTGCAACTCGACCCACTCCCGGTGCGCGTAGCAATCGAATACGATCGAATCGTTGACCTGCGCCTCGATGAACCGCTGATGGTTCACACTCGCGCTGTCGATCAGGTGCCCCAGGATCTGCTTGCGTGACCAGGCCCCCTCCTTGCGGGGCTTGCTCACAAAGGACTCCTGCAACTCAAACAGGTCTTCGGAGAGCTCGGCAATCCGATCTGCGCTGAACCCCATCGTAGACACCGGCATACGAATCTCCTCTTCCCATTGCCAACCGAAGGTCCGCCTCTGGCGGATTGCCTACTGCCTTTTGCCTCTCATCTTCTCTTCTTCCGCTTCTTGATGCTCTTGGACTTCGTCGACTTCTTCATCGAGAAGCCGGGCACGCCCATGCCACCCATCCCGGGCATGCCGCCGCCTCCGAGGGCGCCGCCCATCGCCTTGGCGGCGGCTGCCTTGCCGCCGGCACCCATCGCACCCATCTGCTTCATGACCTTGCTGAGCATCCCGAACTGCTTGGCCAGCTGCCCGACCTGGTTGGGGTTGGTGCCCGAACCCGACGCGATGCGCTGCTTGCGTGAGTGCCTGATGATGTCAGGGCGTTTGCGTTCATCGCGTGTCATCGACTGAATCATCGCCTCGGTGCGGTCGAGCTGCTTCTCGTCGATGTCCATGCCCTTGATGGCCGAGCCCACGCCCGGGAGCATGCCCAGCAGCGATTTCATCGAACCCATGCGGCGCATCATCTTCATCTGCTTGAGGAAGTCATCCATATCCAGCTCGCCCTTGGCCATCTTGGCCTCCAGCGCCGCCGCTTCCTCTTCGGAGACTTCTTCCTGTGCCTTCTCGACCAGCGAGACCACATCGCCCATGCCCAGGATCCGCCCGGCCATGCGTTCCGGGTGGAACGGCTCGATCGCGTCGAGCTTCTCGCCCACGCCGATATACCGGATCGGTGCGCCCGTGACCTGCTTGACCGACAGCGCCGCCCCGCCGCGGGTGTCGGAGTCGAACTTGGTCAGGATCACGCCGTCGACGGCCAGCTGCTCATGGAACGCCTTGGCGCTGTTCACCGCATCCTGCCCGGTCATCGCATCAACCACGAGGAAGATGTGGTGGGGCTGGAGCATCGAACGCACGCCCTTGAGTTCGTGCATCAGCTCGTCGTTGACATGCAATCGCCCCGCCGTGTCGAGGATCAGCACATCGACGCCCTTGGCTTTGGCCTCCTTGAGCGCATGCTGACAGACCTTAATCGCCACGCCCACGGCTTTGCCGTACTCGGCCGTCTTGTCGTGTTCGCCGTAGAAATGCACCTGCGAGCCGCCGGGCAGTTCTTCGTTCGCCTGCTTGGCGACGGTTTCGAGCTGATCGATCGCCGCGGGGCGCTGCAAATCCGCTGCTGCCAGCATCACCGATCGGCCCTGCTTCTTGAGCATCCCCGCGAGCTTGCCACAGGTGGTCGTCTTCCCCGAGCCCTGCAAGCCGCACATCATGATGACGGTGGGGCCGGGCGACATCTTGAGGATGCCGGGAGGCGCGGGTTGTTCCTTTGCGTTCGGATCGCCGCCGAAGAGCTCGATCAGGCGTCGATGCACGATGCCGATCATCTCCTGCCCGGGCTTGAGCGACTTGGTGACCTGCTCGCCCTTGGCATCCTCGAGCACCTTGGCGCAGAAGGCCTCGGCGACCTCATAGTGCACATCGGCCTCGAGCAGCGCGTTACGCACCTCGTCCATCGCCTCTTTGACATTGGATTCGGTGATGGTCGCGTTGCCGCTGAGTTTTTTGAAGACGCCGTTGAAACTGTCTGAGACTCGATCGAACATGCAAAGCTCCTACCACCGGTGGCACAGGCGTCCCGCCTGTGCTTCCCGAAGAGATCTTGATGTTCAGGGCCGTGACCGCAGCCGGGTGAGTATAGGGAGAAAGTTACTCAGTTGTACACAACTCAATGACACGATCACGCAATTCGAGCAACTCATGATTTCGTCGGGCATTCGTATGTGCGAAGTCCAAAAGCAGGAGTGCTGAGATCGGGGTTTCATCGAGTTCGGCCCGCTCACCAATGGTCTTCAGCACAACCAAATCAGGGTGATCCTTGCAGAGTTCCTGAATCATGAGTACGGAATCAGGAGTTGCTCGATCGAATGCGACTTCGAGCTCTTCAAAATCAATATCAATCAACTCGGTGAGTGCCTTTGTGGAAACGGTCTCGATGTCAGTGCCGTCCGGTGGCCACTTGAATGGGTCCGTTCCCGCTTCAACAGGTTTGTCATCAAAGGTGACTGCAAAGGCGTTGTCGAAAGCATCGAGGATCGGCTCGATCATAGCCATGGCCCCTAAATAATGACCAATGACAACCCAGAGTTCGTGGCTGCCACCCTTGACACTGAACCAGTCTTGCATCGCAGCATTGTTGGATGCGCTCGTTCGGGCATAGAGCCACAGCAGCCCGGCAGGATCGTTGGATTGAAGCGTCCGAACCGAATCTCGAATCAATGCTCGCTCTCGATCACCGCACTGGTTGCTTTCCAGCATACGCTCAAATAGCTTGAGGCCCATATCCATTGTGTCGGCTGAGTGAGAGCCATCGAGTATGTCCGCGTTTGGTTCCAGCAGCAGTTGCTGTGCGATCCTGAGCATCAGTTCAACTCGATGGATCGCATCCGTTGTGTCACCACGAACCCATAGGCGAACAGCATCTGCTTCGAGTGTGTCCCGTACCGCAGTTAAGGCGTGATGAGTTTCCATCACGAGGTCGTCGTCGCACCGCTGTCCAAAAAATGCTCGAGGTACATATCCGCGAAAAATGTTCATCTGCGAGGCGATGGCCAGTTCTTGGATCAATCCTTGAGCTGCAGCGAGTTGTTGGGCAAAGAGCTTCGACTCGACGGCATAGGTTGAGTTGTTGTACGCGACGAACTGATCGATGCCATGTTCATAGATATCGAGATAGTGAGATATGTATTCCGATTCACCTGTCAACGATTTGGCGATCGCAATATACCGGATCGCGGCATCGTCTGAATCGAGTGAAATCTCACCCATGTAAGCGGGTTCAGATTCGAAAACACGAACAGGGAGTGTTTCTGTGCAGAGTTCTATAGGGGATTGAGTGCCCGTACAGCCGGTCATGATGAATGCCAAAATCAATAGAAATCTCATGCGATGATTCTACTGCAAACCCAGAGAAAGATAAAGCCCGCCGATCGCTCGGCGGGCCCAGAGAGAAGTCTAACTCCGTACTCGATCAGTCCTTCGACAGGATAATCACCGAATACGGCCCGATCCCAACATTCGCGTTGTAGCCCATGCCGTCCTTGGTGCCCCAGCTCGCCGTGGTGCCGTACGAGTCGTAGATCCCGAAGCCCGCGTCATACCCGCTCCAGTCGGAGTTGCAACGCACCTTCCAGGTCCCGCTGCATTGCGAATATGTCATATTCGTCCAACTCATCCCATTGACTCAGTAAGGGGCCACACCCCTCGCCCCCCCTGAATAGGTGGGGTTGGTCGAAAACCTCTATTCGTTGCTTTTGCGTGACCATCCAATTTGGTATGGTGAGTTCTTCGTGGGTGTGTTTGCCCCTTCATATTGATGTTGGTCAAACCAAAACAGTTGAGAAAGAGAGAGGGTATAAAATGAAAATGCTATCAACAGCGATCGTTCTCGCAGGGGCAGTTGTTGCCCCAGCTATGGGCGGTGTCATCGACCAGAATCAGGACGATAACTCCGCGTACATGGCTGCGTTCGATCAGGGTGATCTGGCACAGTCATTCCAGCAGTCGGCGAACTCGATCAGCGGTGCGGGGATCTTCCTCCAAGACGGGATCGGTACCAGCGACACCGTCACCATCACGCTCTATGACGCATTGCCCAATGCGGGTGGCTTGGCTTTGGCGATGGGTTCTGCCGTGGGCAACGCCGGCTCGTGGGTTGATGTTTCATGGAACTCCGTGAGCATTGATGCCGATACCGAGTACTTCTTGGTGTTCACAAGCGCGACCGACACCCTTGGGATCGCAGGGAGTCTCGATAATCCATACGACCGCGGGCAGGTGTACGCCAACACCGGCTATCAGGGGTTCGAGACCTTTGACTACGCGTTCCGGACATACGCGGTCCCGGCTCCGGGAGCGCTGGCCGTATTGGGCGCTGGCGGGCTGCTTGCAGGCCGTCGCCGTCGCTGAACGATCGATTGTCGGTATCATTCAGGTTCACCTGATTGTGTATCGATGTTCCAATCAAGAGCCCCTCCCTTGCTTGCAGGGGAGGGGCTTCTTTGATGGGGCAGCATGAAAAAACCCGCCGATCGCTCGGCGGGCCCAGAGAGAAGTTGAGAGTGAACTCGATCAGTCCTTCGACAGGATAATCACCGAGTACGGCCCGATCCCAACATTCGCGTTGTAGCTCATGCCGTCCTTGGCACCCCAGCTCGCGGTAGTGTCGTACGAGTAGTAGTTCCCGAAGCCCGAGTCGTAGCCGCTCCAGTCGGAGTTGAAGCGGACCTTCCAGGTCCCGCTACTCGGGAACCCGATGTTGTAGCTGCTGTAGCCGCTGCCCGAGAAGTTGGCGACCACAATCACATCATCGCCCGAGCCGCCGCTGTCCCAGCGATGGAACGCGACGAGCTTGTTGGTGTTGTTGACATGGTGGACATTGACCCCGTTGCCCTTGAGCCCGGCGGTCTTGCCGCCGCTGTTCTTCCGAAGCCCGATCAGGTCGGTGTACATGTCCACGATGCCCGAGTAGGTCGTCGCCTTGGAGAAATCGAGCGGGTCGGTGTCGGCGAAGTAGCCGTCCTCAAGGAACTCCTGCCCCTGGAAGATCATCGGGATGCCCGGGCTGGTAAACACGAGCGCCGCGCCGAGCGTCGAACGCTTCTTGCTGTACCAGCTGCTCGCGTTGCCCGGCCAGATCTCCTCAGGCACACGCGCGTGCCCGTTGGCGACCTCGTCGTGGCTCTCGGTGTAGATCACGCGCTTGAGGCGGTCGCCGTTGTCAACCTTGGCGATCGCGTCACGCACCTCGTACATATCGCGGTTGGCATCAGTCGATTCGATGATGTTCTCACGAATGGGATGGACAAAGTCCGCGTCCCACTGCGAGTCAAAGCCCGCCCCCCCGGCGCCGGTGGTCTTCGTCAGGTAGTCATCGTTCTGCAAGTCCTCTGCGATCGAGATCTTCCAGCCCGAAGCGCTGTCGATCTCATTATTGATGTACTGCATCAGCGACCAGCCGTCGGCGATGCTGCCGCCACCACCGTTGTTCTGGGTGCGGATATTGACCGTCGAGTCCCAACGAAGCCCGTCGGTATTGAACTCATTGAGCCAGTACAACGCGTTGTCCTTGAGGAAGGTCCGCACCTCGCCACGCCCGTAGTCGGGGCGTGTGTCGCCCCATGGAGTGGGGGCCCGCCAGTCCTGGAAGAAGTAGATCCCGCCGTAGCTGCCCGTCGACGAGCCGTCGAATCGCCACATGTCCAGATCGCTCGGGCCCAGGTGGTTGTAGAC
>DEXG01000015.1:137312-174298 GCA_002364005.1 Phycisphaerales bacterium UBA3190 | reverse complement strand
GGTCGCCGTAGATGCTCTCGGGCGCAAACGGGTGCGCCGGGTTGTAGCCCCATGAGTAATCACCCGCGAACTCGGCCACCGGCAGCAACTCGACGGCCGTGATGCCCATGTCCTCGAGGTGATCGAGCTTGCTGATCGCGCTCTGCCATGTGCCCGGGTTTCCGCCGGGGCTGTCGTTGTAGGTCCCGATGTGCATCTCATAGATGATCAGGTCCTGCCAGCCCGGGGTGGAGAAGCTGCTCCACGAGTAGCTCGCCGGCGCGGTGATGATCGATTCGCCGACCGAGTTGGTGACATCGGTCGCGCGTGGGTCGTTCTTCCAGAGCGTGCCATCGATGACATACTTGTAGGTCTCGCCGCGCTGATCGCCCGCGACATCGACCGACCATGTCCCGCCGGCTTCGCTTACCAGCGGGTTGGCCGTGGTGCTCCAGCTGTTGAATGAGCCCGCGACGGAGACCGTGGTTGCGTTGGGTGCCCAGACCCGGAAGGTGGTGTCGCCCGAATCGACCCAAGCGCCCATGCCCGATTTGCTCGATGCGATCAGGGCCGCGGTGTAGCTGTAGTTGCTCCCGTTGTTGTTGTCATAGATGCTTGCGCCCCAGTCGTCGTAGCCGTGGAAGTAGTACTCGACCGTGCTTCCCGGCGCGACGCTGCTGGCGGGGGTGTAGGTCCAGATTGAGTTGCCCGAGGTATTGCCCGCGTAGGTCATCGAATGGGTGGTCCAAGACCCGCCGTTGACCCGCACGCCAACCTCGGCGTGAAGCCCGTAGTAGTCCTGATTCATCAGGATGGTGTAGGTGCCCGGGTTGCTCCCGTCGTGGTGGGTGTAGGAGCCGTAGACCCCCATCCAGGTCGGTGCGGCCATGACCTGGCCCGCGCAGACCATGAGCACGGCAGTCGATCCCCAAATCGATGCGCTGGTTCGTGTGTTGAACATGCAGTTCCTTTCAAAGTGATGTCATGCCCCACGAGATGAGGCGAACGCCGAATCTACTTTCTGCAATCGTGTTCGGCAAGAACGAGCGAAAGCACTTGCGAAACGGCATTGGCGAAACGGGTGGAATTGAAAAGTACCGACGAGGCAAAGACTTGCGTCGTAATTGCCACGCAAGGCGCCGTGTCATTAAACACGAAAGAATTTCGTGAATCGTGCACTGGCTGCGCACAAATCGCGCACAATCGCCATCGCATGCACCATTATCGCTTCGACTTGAGCCACGCGTGCAGCGTGCTCGCGTCCCAGGTGTTGATGCAGCGGTCCGGCGTGAGCCAGCCTCGTTGCCCCGTCATCACACCAAATCGCAGGTTGTCATAGTCGTACGGGTGATGCACATCGCAATCGATCGCGATCTTGCACCCGGCATCGACGGCAGCCCGCACATGCGTATCTCGCAGATCCAGCCGCATCCAATGACAGTTGATCTCCAGTGCGACATCGTGCTCGATGGCCGCCGCGAAGATCTCGTTCCAATCCGGGTCCAGCCCCGGGCGTCGCTCGATCAGCCGCCCCGTCGGGTGCCCGATGATGTGCACCATCGGGTGCTCGATCGCCTTGAGCAGTCGCTTGGTCGCCTGCTTGGGCTTGGCCCGCAGCCCCGCATGCGGCGAGGCGACGACGACATCGAGCGACGCGAGCAGGTCGTCATCGTAATCGAGCGTCCCATCGACCAGGATGTCGACCTCGCTGCCGGGCATGATGGTGATGCCCTCGATCTTCTTATTCGCCTCGCGGATCGCCTTGATGTGCTTGTAAAGCCGCTCTGGCGAGAGCCCGCCAGCGACGGCCGACGACTGCGAGTGGTCCGTAATCGCCAGCGTATGGAACCCGCGTGATTTGGCGATGGCCGCGGACTCCTCGATCGACATCTTGCCGTCCGAGGCCGTCGTGTGGGAGTGAAGCTCGGCCTTGATATCAGCCACCTCGATCACCCGTGGCGTCTCGGTTAACTCCATCTCCCCGCGATCCTCACGCATGGTGGGGGGAATCATCGGCAGCCCGAGCTTGGCATAGATGTCCTCCTCGGTCTTGCACGCCACGGGCTTCTCCCCGCGCTGCTGGGGCGGGGTCTTATCGCTCCCGTCGTCCTTGAAGAGCCCGTACTCGTTGAGTGTCATGCCCTGCTTGATCGCCCGCTCACGCAGACGCACATTGTGTTCCTTGGACCCGGTGAAGTACATCAGCGCCGAGCCCCAGCACGATTCGTCCACGATGCGCAGATCAATCTGCACCGCCGTGTTGTCCTCGGCTCCCCATCGGCTCGACTCGTCGTTGATCGCGACGCGGATCGAGGCCTTCTTCTCGCCATTGGCCAGCACCTTCATCACGCCGTCCGCCGTCGTGAACGCCGCGCGGGCCGTGTCAGAGTCGCTCGTGGCGATGAGGATATCAATATCCCCGATGGTCTCCTTGCCGCGTCGCAGCGAGCCGGCAAAGGCGCACCGCTTGACGCCCTTGACCTGACCCATCATCTCGACGAAGCGATCCGCGACGCCCTGGGCGATCCCGATGTGCAGGCGTCCGCCCTGCTGGGAGAGGAACTCGATCGACTCTTTGATGTTGTCGACCGTCTTCTGCCCCATACGCGGCAGCTCAAGGATGCTCCCGTCCTCGATGATCTTCAACAGATCGTCGATCGACTCCACACCCTTCTCATCCCACATGAGCTTGACCGTCTTGGGCCCGAGCCCCTGGATCTCCAGCACCTCCATGAGCCCCTTGGGGATCTGGTTACGCAGTTCGTCGTACTCGCTCATGTTCCCGTGCTGGGCCAGCTCGATGAGCTTGCCAGCCGTGCCCTTGCCGATGCCCTCGATCGCGACCAGCGCCTTGGTATCGCCCGCCTCGGCCAGGGCCTCGATATCCGCCGTCGTGTCCTTGAGCACCCGCGCCGCCTTGGCGTGTGCGTTCACACGAAAGCGATCGCCGCCGAGCAGCTCGATCATCTGGGACATCTCGTTGAACATGGTCGCCGCGGCTTTGGTGAAACTCATGCCCAATCGTAGGGGCAGCGGGGCGCAAACTCAGCCCACATCGCCAAGCCCGAGCCACTGCCCGTGCGCCTTGAGCATGCGTCGCCGTGCGAGCGTGTCTTCTGGGCGTTCCAGAGTCGGTGACTGGGCGATCCACTCGGCGGCGTCGCGTCGCGCCATCTGGAGCAACTCGGTGTCCTTCATCGGATCGGCCACTTTGAACGGCATCATCCCGCTCTGGCGGGTGCCGAACACATCGCCCGCGCCCCGAATATCCAGATCCTTCTCCGCGAGCACGAAACCCGAGGTCGTTTCGACCATTGCATTCAGGCGGGCGATGCCGTCCTCGGTCTTGGGATTCCCGATGAGCACGCACACGCCGGGCTTCTGACCACGCCCCACACGCCCGCGGAGCTGGTGCAGCTGGGCCAGCCCGAAGCGATCGGCATCCTCGATGATCATCATCGTCGCGTTGGGTACATCGACACCCACCTCGATCACGGTCGTCGCGATGAGCGCGTCAATCTTGCCCGCCCGGAAGCGGTGCATCACATGCTCGCGGGTGTCGCGTTTGAGCCGCCCGTGCAGGGCCGCGACCTTGACATCGTGCAGCTCCCCACCCTCGAGCTGCTTCTGTAGCGTCCGAAGATCCGTCACCGCGACCTCACCCTTTTTCCCCGGCTCAATCGCGGGCACGACAATAAACGCCTGGTCGCCCTGCTTGATCTTCTCATTGACCCATTGATACACGGTTTTGCGCTGCTCGCGGGTGACCTTCTTGGTGATCACCGGCGAGCGCCCGGGCGGCAGCTCGTCGATCGTCGAGATGTCCAGATCGCCAAAGATCGTCAGCCCGATCGTGCGCGGGATCGGCGTCGCGGTCATCACGATGACATGCGGCGTCTCCGCCTCGTGCTCCTTGCCCCCCTTGACCCGCAGCTTCGCCCGCTGCTCAACACCGAAGCGGTGCTGCTCGTCAATCACGACCAAGGCCAGTGAATGGAACTCGACCCTGTCCGAGATCAGCGCGTGGGTCCCGATCACCAGATCAACCTCGCCCGAGGCGATTTTCGCGATGACCGCGGCTCGATCGGAGGCGGGCATCGAACCCGTGAGCAACTCCACCCGCACACTCGATCCCTTCAGCATCTCGGTGATCGACAGGTAATGTTGCTCGGCGAGCAGTTCGGTCGGGGCCATCAGGGCCGCCTGATGCTCATGGGCGATCGCCAGCAGCATCGCGTCCAGCGCCACCGCCGTTTTGCCCGAGCCCACATCACCCTGCACCAGGCGGTTGGTGGGGGTGGTCAACGCGACATCCCGTGAGATCTCATCCACCACCCGCTGCTGGGCCGCGGTCAGGGCGAAGGGCATGCGGGCGGCGATATGCTCGTCGATCTTCGCAGTACGCTCCAGCGCCGGGGCGGTCAGCGTGCGTCGCAGGTGCGCCCGTTTCATGTGCACCCCTAGCTGCATCATCAGCAGCTCGTCGTACGCCAGTCGTCGACGCGCGGCTTTCACCTCGTCCTCATGCTCGGGCGCGTGCATCATGCGATACGCCTCGCGCAGACTGGGCAACGCCCGTTCTTGGCGATACGAATCGTCCAGATGATCCTCAAGCAGCGCCACCGCCGGCTTGAGCACCGACTTGACGATCGCCCAGATCTGCTCACTCGGCAGCCCCTCGGTCGCGGGGTACACCGGGCGGTAGGCATCGTCCTCGACCGGTTCGGTGGATTCATCCTCGTAGGGGATGATGGTGAACTGCGGGTTGGCCATCTGCAGCCCGGGCCCAAACTTGGTGGGCTTGCCCTGCACCCGCAGACGGGTCCCGACGGGGATCTTCTTGGCCAGGAACGACTGGTTGAAGAACACCAGATCCAGCCGACCGTCGCCGTCGTGCAGCACCGCCTGAAACCGGGCCTTGCGTCCGAATCCCGAGATCTTGGTCGCCGTGATTTCCCCGACGGCCGAGCTGATCACCCCGGGCTCCAGATCCGCGATCCCCGCCTGCGCCCGCACCCACTCGTGGCGGTGGGGGAGATGCGTGAGCAGCTGCCCGACATTGCGCACGCCGAGGATCTCAAGCTTCTGCGCCTGATATTCACGCACACCGGGCAACGCGTAGATGGAAGTGGTAAGCGAGACCGACACGATGCTCATCCCAATCCCAGTGGATCATTGTGTGCCGGGGCACTGTCCGACTGCACCCGCCCCTCGGGGTTCGTTGCCGGGTCGATCTCACGCAGGTAGTCCCAGGTATAGAGCCCCGTCGCGTGACCGTCAGAGAAGCTGATCTTGATCGCGTAGTTGCCCACCAGCTCGGCATCGATCGCTGTCAGGGGCCCGCTGCTCCCGCCCGAGGGCAGAATCGTCAGCGGGTTCTTCTGCATCGCCTTGCGTAGCTCCCGCATATCGGCGCTGGGGGAGAGCCGACGCAGGTGCGCAATGGGGTAGACCGACTCCCGCCCGTCGTCCCAGGTGATGGTCAGGGCGGTGTCCTTCTTGAGATCGAGGTGCTTGGGTGAATGCGTCTGTTTCATCGCGTCTAGAGTGTAGAACGACCACGCCCGGGAGACCCAATGACCACGCCGAACATTGCCCAGACCGCAACCACCATGATCGACCTGCTCGTATCCAGAATCGACCAGATGGGAACGCCCGCCTGTGTCGGGATCGACCCGGTCTACAGCAAGCTCCCCGAGCAGCTGCGCAGTGCCGACGAGGCCGACGCAATCGCGAGTTTCTCGCTTTCGGTCCTCGACGCCGTCGCGGGTCAGGTCCCGGCCGTCAAACCCCAGAGCGCCTGCTTCGAACGCTACGGCAGCGAGGGCTACGCCGCACTCGAACGCGTCATTGCCAAGGCCCGCGATCTGGGGCTGGTGGTGATCCTCGACGCCAAGCGGGGCGATATTGGCAGCTCGGCCCAGCACTATGCCAAGGGTGCCGCCGATATGGGGGCGCACTTCATCACCGTCTCGCCCTACATGGGCCCCTCGACGATCGAGCCGTTCCTCGATGCCGGGCTCGGGGTCTTCGCTCTTGCGCGGACCAGCAACCCCGATTCCGACGAGGTCCAACTGCAGCAACTCGCCGACGGCCGCCATGTCGTCCACGCGATCAGCTCGATGATCGCCAAAATGGGGTCGACCCAGACCGGATCGTCCGGGCTCAGCGCCCTGGGGGCGGTGGTGGGGGCGACCAAGGCCGGCGACGAGATGGGCAAGCTCCGTGAGCTGATGCCCGATCAGATGTTCCTGGTGCCCGGCGTCGGTGCCCAGGGCGGGACGGTCGAGGATGTGCGTCCGATGTGCCGACTGGATGCGTCCAGTGCTGGTCAGCTGGGTGTGATCGTCAATGCCTCGCGTTCGGTCCTATATCCTCAGGCCAACACCGAGCGCTGGCAGGATGGCGTGCACCAGGCCGCGATCGGCTTTGCCGAGTCACTCCGCACGCTCAACTGAAGAATCGCGTGGATAGATGGTTCGCTGAGGGCCGCTGGGAACTGATTTTGTAGATCAAAAGAAGAGAGGCCGCCGGTTGTTGCACCCACCGAGCGGCCTCTCTCTGATTCGTCACACGCAACGACATGTGTGCGTTCAAGTTGTGGGTCACGCAGGTCCGGCGGGTGCGTCGGATACCGGGATGTCCCCATTGAGCGATGTGATGCTCTGCGAGTGCTGAAACCCTCGCTCCATGAAGATGCCACGGCTTGGGCAAAAAACCACCAAATCTAGGGATTTTATTTGCGATCGAGTTCGTCTGTGTCGCCTCGATCGGCTTGGCGTGTGGGGGGGGGCAGCTTGTGCAGAATTCGCAGTAAATCTCGAAACTTACTGGGCTTTGGACAGACTCGGTGCATCTTTCACCCGAGACATCGTCTCTTGCAACACACCCTCTGTAAGGAGAGCAGATATGAAGTACGCCTTGATAACCACCGCGATTGCTGCGTTTTCAACCGCAGCCTCTGCGGGCGCCTTCTTTAATGAAGTCGAAGACAACAACACAATCGCGATGGCCAACGATGTTGGCACCTTTGATATCCCTGGCGGATCGGTCGCAATCGACGGCACGATCGGTTCGGGTGATGTCGACTGGTTCAGCTTCACGCTGAACAACACCGCGAGCCTGTCATTCTTTGCTGGCTTTGCCTCATCGGGCGGAGCCGACGGGATCATGCAGGTGGTCTCGTCCACCGGCGATGTGCTCGCCTTTGATGACGACTCGGGCGTCGGGTTCATGCCCGCGATCCAGCTCGAGAACCTGAACGCGGGGACCTACTACATCGGTTTCTCCGGGTTCGGTGATGTCGATGATTCATCGGTGCTCAGCGATGAGCTTGCAGATGGTCTGGGTCACCAAGAAGACTTCGGCTACAAGATCAGCGTCGGTTTCACGATCGTCCCCGCACCAGGTGCCATGGCACTGATGGGTATGGGCGGCATCCTGATCACGCGTCGTCGCCGCTAATACGGCGAACGAAGCCCAGCTCGGTCCGATAACTGAACTACTCCACAGCCAGCACCCGTGCTGGCTTTTTCCCATTCTCCCACTTAAAAAGGGGGAGTTATCGGTGTATTTTGCCTAATCCCCCATCAGATGAGGAAAAAATTCGGCCGATGGGTGATTTACCTGCTTCAGTGGAGCTTTTCTGTGATACATTGTACATGTTCGTGTCAGTTTATTGGTTGACTCACGGGCATACCACATCCGGCTTCGGATAAGCCGTTTTGAGGGAGAGATTGATATGAGAGATATGAAAACTATTGGAGCAGTTGCATTTGCCCTGATGCTCGCTGGCACAGCACAAGCTGGCGCGTTCTCAGAAGCTGAGAGCAACAACACGCTCGGTACTGCGAACTCCTTAGGGCTTTTCGATGTGCCAGGTGGTAGCGTCATTATTGATGGCGCCATCGGTGACAACGATGTTGACTGGTTTGAGTTCACGCTCGCCGATGAAGCATCACTGTCAGTCTTCGCTGCATTCTCGTCAGGCGGGAGCGGTGACGGTGTCATGCAGCTCGTCGCAAGCGGTGGCGATGTCATCGGCTTCGATGACGATTCAGGCATCGGCCTGATGCCCGCACTGCAGGTCGAGTCGCTGTCCGCTGGAACCTACTACATCGGGCTCTCGGGCTTCGGTGATGTTGATTCAAGCTCAGTCGATTCCGACGACCTTGCTGATGGCATCGGTCATACAGAAAGCTTCAACTACAAGCTTTCGGTCGGGTTCACCATCGTGCCCGCACCCGGTGCAACCGCACTGCTGGGTCTGGGTGGCTTGGTTGCAACACGCCGTCGTCGCTAAGCGACACGCACATCTTGCATAGAAAACGCCCGAGTCATAGACTCGGGCGTTTTTCATGTATGCTTCCAAGTACTGGGGGGGGGGCAAGGCGGCGTTTGCACATGCTGCCACAGCCGCTCACATGGGCTTCTGATCGATCGTGATGTCGTAGACATGCAGCAGCTTGTTCTTGTCGTAGACCATCTCTTGTCGAGACTCGCCGACCACATCGTACAGCGGGGTCAGCTCAATCGCATCGACCGGGCAGGCCTCTTCGCACATGCCACAGAAAATGCACCGGAGCTCATCGATCTCGAACTTGGCCGGGTACTTCTCGCGGTCGTCCCAAGGCGACTCTGCGGCTTCAATATGAATGCAGTTGGCTGGGCAGATGGTCGGGCACATCATGCACGCAACACACTTCACACGCCCCGCACCATCCCGATTCAGGCGGTGCACGCCGCGGAAGTTCGATTTTTCCATACCACCCTGTTCAGGGGTGTAGTGCTCGCGTCGTTGTTCAGGGTACTGAATCGTGCGGCTGGTGTGTCCCTGTCCGAACGAGGTGAAGAAGTGTCTCAGCGTCGTTCCGAAGCCCTTGATGATGCTCGGGAAGTACACTGCCTCGCTCGTGGACATCGGGGCAGGGGTGATCGTGATGATGTCTTCGTCCTTGATGGGCATATCGCGCGGAGTATAGCGGCTTTCGAGCCATCAAGTCGGGCACAAGCACCACTTCATGCGCCTTTTGAGGCGTATCATGTGTCATGACCGATCGTCGATCAGGGCCGCCGCTGTTTGATCTCATGCGTGAGCGTGGTGAGCGTCCGCAGACGCCGCCTGCACAACCCACGCCCAAGACTTCCTCTGAGCCCCGCACCGATGCCACAGCGGTGCCTGCCCCAGCTCCTGCGAGCCCCCCTGAGGCGGAGGTGTCACCTCGCCAATCACAGGGTGATACCCGCTCGACCGCATGGGACTCCACAGGTGGAGTGTCGCGTGCGGAGCGATCTGCGGCCGCGATGCTCGATGAGCCGGTCCAGACCGATACGGGGATCACGCTCTCCGTACCCAAGTTCTACACCATGATCGCGGTCGCTCTGGTGCTGGTTGTTGGTGCGTGGGCCGGCGGTTACCGCATTGGGTTTAATGATGGCAAGGACGAGATGTCGCAGTTCGTCCGCGATCAACCCGTGGTCAGCCCCCAACCCAAGAATCAGGACAGCACCCTGGCTGAGCGTACCACCCAGCCCGAGCGCACATCGAACCAGGGCGGATCCGCGACAAACCCGGTCGCAGACTCCGATGGGGGCACCTCACGCCCTGTCGATTCGGGACGATCCCCAAGCGACATCATGACCGCATCGGGCTTCCGGGCCGAAGACCCCAGAACGGCCGGGATGAACTACCTGGTGCTCGCGACGCTCCCTACCGAACAGGCATCTGACGCGATCAGCTTCATGAACCAGAACGGGATGACGATCATCGGGGTCCCACAACTGGACTCCCGGGCCGGGAGCGCCAACAATCCCTCCCGCTATACGCTGTATTCGCTTGGGCTTGCGATCCCGGGCAATCGGTGGAGCGCCATGAGCAACCAGCGACTGGAGCATCAACGCCAGGTCGCAACACTGGGTGCTCGCTGGCAGCGGGAACGACGAGGCGGCTCAGATTTCTCCCAGACCAACTGGGAAAAGTACGAGCACTGATTCAACCGAAGAAACACACGCAATTACGCGTGAGCAGCAACAAGCGGAGTACGCCATGAGCATCGACCCATCACTGAAGACCGCAGGCAACCTGACCACGGTTCGCAATGTCATGACCCGCGCTGAACGCATCGCCGCACTCAAGGAAGACGGCAAGTTCAACGCAAAGAAGGACACCGCGCTCGGCCTGCCCAAGACCAAGGTCAAAGAGTAAAGGTCAAAGAGGAAGAACGGCTCATCGCCAGCCGGACTCACAGCCCATGGCTGCGTGATGCACAATCACGCGGCTTTCTTTTTGTGCCTGCATTTCCACCAAACGCCCACCGGGGATAACTCATGACGCAGATCGATGGCTTCGACCTCAACTCGCTTGTCTCAGACCGCGCCGGTGCGATCGACGCATCGGGGATACGGCGCATCTTCGCGCTCGCCGCTTCGCTCAAGGACCCCATCAACCTCTCCATCGGTCAGCCCGACTTCACCGTCCCCGAAGCCATCAAGCGCGCCGCGATCGATGCGATCGACCACGACATCAACGGCTACACCCTCACCCAGGGGCTCCCGTTGCTGCTGAGCAAGGTCAACGACTGGTTGAAGATGGATCTGGGCTGGGACGCACAAACCGTCAACACGCCCGGTCACGATGGCCCCGTCTCGTTTATCACCTCAGGGACCTCCGGGGCGTTGCTGCTGGCCTTCATGGTGCTGCTCAACCCGGGTGATGAGTGCATCATCGCCGATCCCTATTTCGTCGCATACCCGCACATCGCGACCCTCTGCGGTGCGACCGCGATCCCGGTCGATACCTACCCCGATTTCCGCCTCACCGCCCAGCGCGTGGCTGAGAAGATCACCGACAAGACCAAGTTCGTGCTCTTCAACACGCCAAGCAACCCCTGCGGCGTGGTCCCGAGTCGTGAGGAGTGCGCCGAGCTGCGGGACCTGTGCCGATCGCGCGGAGTGCTGCTCATCAGCGACGAGATCTACGACGAGTTCGCCTTCAGCGACTTCACCACCGACACGGCAGTGGGGGATCCATCGCTCAAGCGATGCCCCAGCCCCGCTCGGCTCCCGGGTGCCCATGAGGACACGCTGCTGATCCGAGGCTTCGGCAAGACCTACGGCTGCACCGGCTGGCGACTGGGCTATGCCGCGGGCCCGAGGGCGATCATCGAGCAGATGGCCAAGCTGCAGCAGTACACCTTCGTCTGCGCCCCCTCGCCCTTGCAGGCGGGTGTTGAGGCCAGCTTCGAGACGAGCATGCAGGAGCATGTGAACGAGTACGAGCAGCGTCGGAACCTCGTGCAGGAGAAGCTGGGCGGGCTCACCGAGATCGCAACCCCCGGCGGCGCGTTCTACGCGTTCATCAAGGTCCCAGAGCATCTCGGGCTGACGGGCTCGCAGTTCACCGAGAAGGCGATCGAACGCGAGGTGCTCATCATCCCCGGCGGCGCGTTCTCGCAGCGTGACACGCACATCAGGATCAGCTTCGCGACCCGACGCGACAAGCTGGTGCAGGGGCTCGACATCCTCGCCGAACTCATGCAACCCTAATCTACATCAGTCCCATTGCCCACCGAAGGTCCGCCTTTGGCGGATTGCCCACAGAAGGTCCGCCTCTGGCGGATTGCCTATCGCATTTAAAAACTGATCTGCAGGCGGGCGAAGAGCCCCTCCTGCGTCAGCTCGGTGTCGATGCTGTCGACCTCGAAGCTCGAGCGGATGATGCGATACCCGGCGACGAAGCCCACATTGCCGGTGATACGCAAGCTGGTCGCTGCATTGAAATCCATCAGGGCGCTGCCGCTCTCGATGGGATGGGTGAGCGCGGAGCCGCGGATCGAGAAGTCATCGGTGATCTGCCAGCTGACGCCCGAGCCGATCATGGGGAGGGCGGTCACCCGGTGGGCCGAGTCGATTGAGGTGTTGCCCGAGGCATCACTGACGCGCTTGGCGATGTTGGCCTCGATGGCTTTGACGCCGGACATCAGCGAGAGCTTGACATCGCCCGCCTCGAACGCGTCCCATTGGAGCGAGAGATCGTAGATGTCATACTCGCCCTCGCTCTGGGTGATGCTCGCGATGTGGTCGTCACCGTTGCTGTTGAGTGCGCCGTTGCTGCCCGCGATGTTGCCGTCGCTCAGGTCGGTCGTACGCCCCACCTTGAATCGGAGGGTGTCGTTCAGGGCCATGCCCGACTTGGTACTGTGATGCGTCGCCCAGGATTCAACCGTGACCGGATGGTCTTCCTGTGTGAAGCGTCGGAGCGATGGGTTGAAGATCGGGATGTCGAAGCGCGCCGTGATCCATGACGGGTCGATCCCCGAAGCACGCATCGCAACCAGGTCTTCGGCGGTCAGCGAGACAAGAGTTGTCCCGGGAACTTCACGAAGCTCGACTTGTGTGCGCTCGAGAAGGATCGATGGGAAGTACATCTCACGATCACCGCTCAGATCAATCGCTTCCTGTGCGTGCGCATGATGGACGCCGAGAGCGTTGATGGCGAGAGTCAGGATGAAGCATGCGCGATGCATTGTGTGAATTGTCCCTCTGCGAATGGCGATGTCAACTTGAAGAACTGTCGATGCCATGTATAAATCGGGTGATTTCATCAGTTGCCTTGAGCAGCACTGGAGACCTTTCGCCGCTTAATTCACTGGGATTGACCATATTGAGCACATGGTTCGACCCAGGGAGCACACAGAGCGGGGTGTTAAGTTTGTAAGCAATAGCTTGTCCGGATTCGATATTGACCGCCTCGTCGGCATCGCCGTGCATCACCAGCACGGGCACCGAGCAGCGAGAGGCCTGCAGCAGCACATCATGCGCCTCCGGCTCATCGATCTGTTCCTGCAGCCAGTTGGCGTCGATGCGGAGTTCCTGCTTTGTGCGCGCCGACTGCGTGATGGTGTACCCGCGTGCCAGCATCGCGCGGTGCTCATCATTGCTCAAACGATTGCATCGATCGACGGCATTGATCGTCACGATCCCGGACAGCCCAAGCTCGTCACGGTACCGACCGCCGGCAAGCAGCACCGTCGCGCCGCCGCGTGAGTGACCGATGAGATACAGAGGTAATCCTTTGCCCGCGATCTCGCCCGATCGCACCGCGCGTACCACACGCCGCACATCATCCACCTGGCGGCTCCAGGTATCGAGCTCGAACAAGTCCGGGCGTGCGAAGGTCGCCGTGTCGTTGGTCATCCCCGAGGTGCTCAGGTTGATGCGGTGAACCATGATCCCACGGGCGCACAGGTCGTGGGCCAGCAGCGGGATGAACCCGTAATCCTTGTAGCCCTTGAACCCGTGCACGATAATCGCGCACGCGGTTGGATCGCCCTCGGGGATATGCGTGTCGCCCAGGATCTCAAGCCCTCGATCATTGGTGATGGTGAACGGCGTGCTCATGCGGACCTCCTTATAGGCAACCATAGCGCCCACCTCATCGGGCCTAGACTTGCCCCTGATGGACGAGTCCCCCAAACAGACCGAATCGACCGAAGAACTCACGCACCGAGAGCAGCGAGAATGGGGCAAGCGTCCCCCCGAGGGCTCAGAGCATCACCTGCTCAAGGGGCCCCGGCTCCGCCGCGAAGAGCTCTGGACCACGATCAAGATCTTTGTTGAGTTCATCCGTGGGTTCCGAAAGCTCCACTTCATCGGTCCGTGTGTCACCGTCTTCGGCTCCGCCCGTTTCGACGAAAACCACGAATACTACAAGCTCGCCCAAGAGGTCGGACGCAAGCTCGCCGAGGCGGGCTTTGGCGTCATGACCGGCGGCGGTCCGGGCATCATGGAAGCCGCCAACCGCGGGGCACGCGAGGGCGGCGGGCTCTCGCTGGGCTGCAACATCGAGCTGCCCATGGAGCAGGTCCCCAACCCGTACCTCGACCGGTTTGTGGACTTCAAATACTTCTTCGTCCGCAAGGTGATGCTCGTCAAGTACTCCGACGCCTTCGTCGTGATGCCCGGCGGCTTCGGAACGCTCGATGAGGTCTTCGAGACCGCCGTGCTCATCCAGACCGGCAAGATCGAGAAGTTCCCCATCATCGTCATGGGACGCAAGTTCTGGGAACCCATGTACGACTTTGTGACCGATTCCCTCGTCGCCGGCGGCACGATCTCGCCCGAGGACATCGACCTGATCCATGTCACCGACGACCCCGACGAGGCGATCTCCATCATCGTCGAGGCACAAGCGAAACGGAACGGTGGCGGTTCTTCAAGCACGGCTTCGGTGTAGCGGGCGGCTCGGACCTGCTGCGCAAGTCCACGCGGTGCTATTCAGACGAACGAGATCGCTGCACCCGCTCGGCGAACTCGACCACCTCATAATCGTTCGGGCTCGATTCGATCAGCGTGTCGATGACTGCGTCGATGCGGTCCTCATACATGCTCGGTTCGTACAACCCGCTCGGCCGCTCCGGCAGATGTGCCGCGACCCATCGGCGCACCTCCGGGTCTGGGTGATCGGCAAGGCCCTCGAACGCCGAGAGCCAGTTCCCGATCAGCTCGTTCGTATAGGGCAACTGGTATGTGTAGAACCGATCGATCGCGGTGGTGTTCGGGAACTTTCCGAGCAGCTCATCACGCAGCAACGGGTAGATCACCGCTCCGGTTGGATCGGTGTTGACCAGGAAATATCGCATCAGGTAGCTGACGGAGACTTCTCTGTTCCGATACGAAACGAGTCGCGTATCGTCCCGGCAGGCATCGGCCGCGGTGGCGATCAAGCGTTGGTACCCCTCGTCACGAGCATTGGGTTGGAGCTTAATCACCTCACCGAGTGCGGCGATGGTGTAGATCGCGGCCTGGCGTTGGGCCGGATCGTCCCGCTCGACCCACGCGCCGAGGCGTTCGATCGATTCCGAGCGGGTCTGCGACTCCTGCAACGCGATCCCGAGCCCGATCGCTTTGAACAGTGAGAGGGAGTATGCCTCGGGTGCTTCGCTCGCCCAGCGGAGGTACAGATCGACCCGGTCATCGATCAGGCCGCATTGCCAGAGCAAGCCCGTGAGCGCGTCAGCCGTCGACGCGTCTTCCCCTGCTGCGTAGATCGTTTGCTCGTCGATCGATTCGAACTTTGGGAGCACGGGGGAGAGCGTATCTTGGAACTGCTTGGCGACCTCAGGCGTTTCGTGAAGCCAACGCTGCCCCAGGTACCATCTCCCTGTGGGCGGGTTGCCGGTCCATGTGTGGGTGAGCCAGATCTGCGTGAGCACGACGGGGTTGTCGTAGGCGCGGCTGTTGGCCTCAAGAATCCGGGTGCTCGTCTGATCGCGCACCGGCCCGGCGGCGAGCGTCTCAGCGATATCGCCTGCGCACAGGGTGTAGAGCCGCAGCAACTGCTCTTCCGTGACCAGCGGGCCAACGGGTCCCGCCGGGGTAGTTCCCCGGTTCGGATAGACCGAGCGATACATGACCGTTTGCAGCAAGCCGATGTGCTTCGGGTCCCACCGGTTCTCCTGGGAACGGATCATGGACTCAATCACATCCTGGGCCAGCGATTGCATCTGGGCGTCGGTCACCCGCCCGTCATTGATGCGTTCCAACAAGGTGTCCCCGGAACCGACCCTGCGCGGGCGGGTGTCATACAGCCACGATTCAGGAAGCTGATCCCACTGCGAGACCATGAAACCCGTGGGGGTGATCGATTGAAAACTGCGAATATTCAGCCGATCCTTGACAACCAGGGTACCGGAGCCCAAGGCGATGAAGATGCCAGCGAGGACGAAGGCCCAGCGCGGGCGACGGGTGCGCAGCAGGTCGGCCTTTTCATCCGCCTCGTGCCCGCACTCGGGGCATTGCAGGCCCACCGAGCCGCGCATGTCGTACCAGCACCGGGGGCAGCGTTCCTGATCTCCGGGCCGGTCGCCGGCCCAGCCCCAGACCGCCAAGCAGCACCCGAAGAAGATCACGCCGATGGCGGTTAAGCCGAGCGAACCCATACCAACCGTGTTCATCCCACTCAAACGGGTGATCAGGTCCGCGAAATACGCGCTGGAAGCGGCACCAACCACGCACAGCACAATGAGCAGCCAGGCCAGTTGCAGCGATTTTCTGGTGTATTTCGTGGCCAGCCGCTTGCGTCGGCGCGCCCCTCGGTCGGCCAGCAATCGGATCGCCACCGAGAACGCCCAGCACGCCAGCATCGAGGAGATGATCCAGAGAGCGACGATCGCGTGTTCCAGTTGCATGCCGCCCCCCCTGTGTGAGTTCGCATTGGTCTATACCAGCGCGCTGCACGCAAGGTTTCACACAAACACAAGTCCGCATCGGCGCTGGTGGATCGCGCGGTCTCGGCGTTTGGACAACCCCCATCGCTGTGCGCACAATCCGGTCATTCCGGCTCAGGGAGCCAATGCCGAGATTCCTTGGCGAGCCGGCGCAATGCTTCATCATCCTCGCGTTGTTCGATCGCCTCAAGGTCCGCAACGATCGATGCGTGGTCCTCCGATTCGATCACCCGAGGCAGGAGTCGAAGGATCCATTTCACTGTTGTGGGGTCCGCCTGATGCAGCACCGGCGAGAGTTGCTCAACCCACAGGCCGGAATCCATCGTGCGCCGCAACGAATCAGACCAGATCCGTGTGCTGCTCAGCGCATCGGTCTGCCCCTCGGCGATGAGTCTGGCCGCCAGCGGGAACAGGAGGCGCCCGTCGGGGGCCGCGTACGCAGCGAGCTGGACTTCCTGCTCGCCGATCACCGTCTCAGGGCGCATGATGAGTTCGCACGCGTGATCGAGAGCTGCCTGGTACGCCGGGTCAGCGAACAAGGCCGCCTCGGTCATGTTCTCGATCACACGCTGAAACTCGGCCCGGGCACAGAAGGCGATCACGAACCGACGCTGGTGCGGGTTTGTTCCCTGCGACCATCGCTCAAGATCGCGCACGAACCGGTCCCTGGTCGCGTCTTCGATGGACTGCGTGAAGCTTGGCAGGCGATAGGAGAGCGGGACCGGGATCGGCGCGTCGGCTTGCTCGATCCGCTCCCGGTACCAGTCGTAGACATGATCGAGTTCCGATCGATCGTACAACTCCGTAAGCGAGAACAGCACGATGGTGTCGTCGTCGCTGAGCAGGCAGCGCTGGAATGGCGCTGAATGAAGCAGCAACTCGGTGGTGTCGAGCTGGGCCGAGATGAGTTCCGCGGTGCGTCGGGTGTTGTGATGCTCCTCGATGCTCATCTGTCCCTGATCGATCGCCCGAAAGGCCAGCCATTCGTTGACAACCCATCGCAGGTTGGGATCCCAGAGCTGCTCATAGATTTGCAGCTGCAGGTCGCTGGCCCGATTGTGTTCGACGGCGATCAACACATCGACCACATCTTCGTGCACGACCCGGACGAGTTCGTCGAGATCAATCGACTCGGGATACCAGCGAACCACCGCGGTTCTCTGGCCACCGCCACCCCAGAGCGTGTGTGCGAATCGTTGCTGGACGGCACTCAGGAGCCGATTCCGGCGTGGGTCCCACCGGGCCTCGGGTGAATCGAGCAGCGGCTTGATCAACTTCTCCCCAAGGGCAATCGCCAGATCATCAGACATGATCGCGCGCTCGATCCGCGACTCGAGGGAAAGATCCTGGTTCGCCCGCACGCCCGGTGCTTTGGTCTGAATCACCCAGTCTTCGGGCAGCACGCGCCAGCCCATGGCCAGTACCCGATCGGGGACGATCCCCGCCCAGCCATAAGCCGCGAGGCGATTGCTTTGCATGAACACCAGCCCCGCCGGGAGCGCGGCCGCGAGCGCGAGGACAAGGAGCATCTTTCGTCGGCGTGTCTTGAACAGCCGGCTTTCGCTCCGTGCCTCCCGCCCGCACTCCGGGCATGCTTGCGCGGATCGGGCCGACATGTCGTACCAGCAGCGCGGGCAGCGGGGCCTTCCATACGAGCGGTCGCCCACAAGCCAGAGCACCCCGACGAGCCCCGCGCAAGTCAGGGCACCGACGCTCCACAGCGTGTACGCGTTCTTCAATGGGCTCGTTGTGCCGCCGGTGGGCGCGGATCTGAATGTTAATACGATCGTTCCCACACCGATCACAAAGCCGATCACAGCCAACCCGATCACCATTGGAATCTGGCCTGGAATCTGGCCGGGCCGGTGTGGTGGGGGCTCGGGCAGCTTCCGGCACACCCGGCGACGCTGCCACAGCACCACACAGAGCATGAAGGTCGTGAGCAGGAGAAACAACCCCGCGCCCAGTTGCAGCAGCGGCCAGATGGTGGTTGGATTCATGCTTCCCCTGTTCTGGGGTTATACGACGCGCACACCCTCACGCTTGGTCAGCTCAACAAACAGCTCGCTCAATCGCTTGGTCATCGCGCCCATCGCCCCGTCGCCGATGACCCGCCCGTCGATCTTCCCGACCCACGCCAGCTCACCCATCGTGCCGGTCGTAAAACACTCGTCGGCGTTATACACATGTGTCATCGAAAGATCACGCTCAATACACGGGATGTCGTTCTCGTCGCAGAGATCAATGATCGTCTGGCGCGTGATCCCCTCGGGGCAGGCCGCGGTCGTTGGCGTCTGCACCACGGGTGTGTTATTCCCTGAATGGGCGGGGTACGGCGACACGATGAACACATGCGTCGCGTTCGCCTCGGCCAGGAACCCGCGCCGGTCGAGCATCAGCGCGTCGTCGGCTCCGTTGGCATTGGCCTCGACCTTGGCCATGATCGACTGGATCAGGTTGTTGTGATGGATGTTCGGGTCCATGCAATCGGGCGGGAATCGCCGAATGCTGCTGGTGCACAGGTTCAGCCCGCTGCTCCCCTCGGCATCGCGATACACCGGCGGCTTGTGCTCGGCCAAGACGATCAGCGTTGGGCCGGCCTGATTGAGACGCGGGTCCATCCCAGAGGTGATCTTCGTACCCCTCGAGAGCGTGATGCGGATATGCACCCCGTCGTTCATGTCGTTGGCCGCCAGCGTCTTCTTGATCTCCTCGACCAGCTCGTCCCGCGATGGGATCTGCGTGAACGCCAGCGCCTTGGCGCTGCGGCGCAGACGCTCCAGATGCTCATCGAGCTTGAAGATCGACCCGTTGTAGACGCGGAGCCCTTCCCAGACCCCGTCGCCGCCCTGCACGAGCGAGTCGAAGGGCGAGATGCCGGCCTGATCGCGGTGGATCAGCTCGCCGTTGATGTTGATCTTGAGGTCATTGTTCTTCTCGTTGAACTGTTGCAGCATTCGTTACGACTCCAAACGGATCTTGTGCGCCGCGAGCGTCTCGTACAGCGCGTTGCATTCTTCAAGCACCCCGCGCAGTCGCTCGGGGACGGGTTCATGCTTCTCTTGATACGGGGCAAAGCCCGTTGACTGGTACACACTCGAATACCAACGGGGGGCCCACACTCCGTCTTCTTCTCGCCCACCCGGTTCCCACGCGAGCATCGATGCATCGAACGCGACACCGACCCGTTCGCACACCTTCGCGAGCATCCCCGCCGGGTCCATCAGCACATCGCGCGAATCGATCACGGTCGGCGTCTCGCCTGTCTGCTGCTGCAACCACTGGAACAACTCGACTTGCTGGGGCAGGCCCAGATCCGTCGGCGTCGGGTTGTCGATGATCTTGATGAAGCTCGTGATCATTGCCGCCGGCTCGCGGATCAGGAAGCAGTTCGTCAGCCCCGCGATCCAGTCCCGCCCCATCCCCTCGGTCAGGTGATGCGACATGTGCTTCTGATACCACACCTGTTTGCCGTTGGGGATCGGGCCGGTGAGGTACGCGGCTACCTCACGCCAATCGGTAGGCTGTGACCGCATCACCTCTTCATGCGCCGGGTGCTCGCGTCGCTTGTCCTCATCGATGGCGCTGAGATAGTGGGCATACAGGGGCTCATCGCTCACAAAGCAATCGCTGCGAGCGCCCCAGCTCCGCATCAGGGCCGTCGAGATATTGCGTGGCCCGGACCACATCGCGATCCGTGTCATTACTCGATCTCCCGCAACGCCGCCGCGATCCGGCTCGATTGCCATGCGCCAAAGACGGGAAGGAGCGAGCAGAGACCGACCCCGACCGCCACGAAGGTCAACCAGCCGGGCAATGCCGAGGATGGGACGAATGTCACCGCGTGCCATGCCGTGTAGCCGCCGATACCCAGTACGCCGAAGAGCAACAAAGTCGCCCCGAGCCATGCACGCCCGAGCCATCGCCAACCGCCGCAGACTGTCAGCAACATCCCGCAGAACGACCAGGCGAACAGGCCCACGCCCACGCCGCTGTACACGCTGGTGTTCCAGTGCTTCTCGATGAACGCCGGCAGGTCGGGATCATCGGGTAGCCATACCTCGGTCTTGGCGCCGACGGGCAGCCGCTCGATGATCTCCCGTGGGCTTGTCTGTCCTTTCGCGTCTTCGATGGGGAAATAGTGATCCGAGGTCTGTTCCACGCCGTCGCGCTGGTAGGCAAACTCGACCCTCGCGACCTGCCTGGTGCGATTACCGCCCGTGCGGACCTGGCCAAGCTCCGACTGGGTGATCGTCGCCTCGACCCTCTGGGTCGCGGCATTGCTCCGGGCCTGTGTGCTCGCCGACCCAAAGCTCAGCACCGCCATCAGTGTCCCAAGCACCAGGAACGGCACGCAGACCACCGCGACGGGCGCAAACAAGCACCCCGCCCGAATCTCACTGATCTCCTCAAGTCGTTTCCGATCCATGTGACCAAGTGTATCACGCCCAAACAAGTCATTTCGTGACAGAATCAGCGTCATCGATGGACGACACCACCGGCCGATCGAACCCGCCGAACTGCGGTCGCAGACTCATCGTCCTGAACACCACCGGACGGATCTTGGCGATCTTGGGCATGTGCACCCGGGCCAGCAGAATAAGCGTCCCGACCCGCAGCGACGCACTCGTCAGGAACAACGCGTGGTAGGCGCTGATGTCCTCGCCCATCACCCGGAACAGCAACGCCCCGCAGGTCGCGCCGACGACCATCATCGCCGCGTTGAGCGCGTTCTGTGTCGTCAGCACACTCGTTCGTTCATTCGCGGGAATCGACTCAAGCAGCATCAGCATCGTCGCCATCTCGTAGCTCGCCCACATCACGCCCGAAGTGAACTGCACGCAGATCAAGAACCATGGCGACGGCGAGATCACCCAGATCGCGCTCATCGGGATGACGCCCAAGCCGCCCACCCACAGCAACGCCGAGGCCCCGTGCTTCTTGGCGAACCGCCCGATCAGCGGCATCGCCACCACGCGCCCCAGGAACGAGCAGCACAACAGGCCCGCAAAGACCAGATAATCAAAGCCGAGCGCCTTAAGCATGTACGGCGCGAAGAACGGCCCCGATACCTGCGCACACATCGTCAGGCACAGCATGTACAGCAACAGTCGGCCGCCCGACACCGCGTTGGGCCCCCGCAGGAAGGCGCTGATGGGCACCTTGCGTTGCCCCTCGGGCATCGGCACCGGCTCGCTTACGCGCGCGTGGCACCAGGTCGATCCCAGACGGGCCAGCCCCGCGATCGCGAACAAGCCGGCGAACACCTTCAGGTACGCATCGCCTTGTCCCTCGCCATCGAAGTGCCTCTTCCCGATGTACAGCAGCAACCCCGCGCCGATGAGCGAGACCATCAGCATGAACTGGGCCCGTCTCGAGCGAGACGCGAAGTACTTGGCCCGCACCGGCCCTGGGACGATCGTCCCGATCCAGGTGTTCCAAGCCGGGCCGCCACCCAGGTTCAGCGCCCAGTAGATCCCCACGCTCACAAACATCAGCCACGCGGGCATGCGTCCCATCAAGGCCGCGATGATCATCGGCAGGAAGCTCAGCCCCTGCAGCCCCGCTGTCAGCACCACCCATCGCTTGTGGGACCCCAGGCGGGAGACCGCCCACGGCCCGATGAGCTGAAGCAACGCCCCGGCGAGCAGCGGCACCGACCCGAGCAGGCCCGCCAGCGCCTCGCCCATGCCCATCGCCAGGGCAAAGGCCACAAAGTACGCCTCGCCACAGCCAACCATCACCGAAAACAGCATCGCGTCGCGTGTGCTGTAACGGAGATCCCTGCGAATCTGCTGGGTTGTTCGTGGGTCAGGCTGCTTCACGGCGCGTTCTACTCATTCAGGGCTCATTTGCTTCCAACAGTCGGGCATGGTATACCTTGCTCTATGAGCAGAGCATGCACTTTCGTAATCGCGATCCTCGCTTCGACGATCATCCTCCTCCCCGGTTGTGCCACATCGGCCAGCAGGTCCGGCGCCGAGCCCGACACGCCGCTGCGGATCTATGACCTCTCCTTCGAACTCAACGAGCAGCAATACGCCTGCAAGGTGATCATCAACGAGGCGGCCACCATGGGTGGGGACGCGTTGCTCTTCCTGCATGGTGCGGGCGAATGCGGGACCGACGGCATGAGCCAACTCCTCGTCGGGCTGCCTCGTAATGCCATCCAGAACCCCGAGATGTGGCCCTTCGTCATCATCGCCCCACAGAAGCCGACCCGGAACTCAGAATGGGAAGATCACGACCTGGCGGTCCTGTACATGCTCGATCAGGCCGCCGAAAAGGGACTCTACGATCCGGACCGGCTGGCGATCACGGGGATCAGTCAGGGCGGACACGGGACCATCACCATCGCCGGACGGTACCCCGATCGATTCAAAGCCGCCGCCCCGGTCTGCGGGTATGTCCGGTCGGTCTTCGACGAGAACCGTGTTCGGATCCCTCGCGAGCCAACCACACCAACGACGCCCGAGGTGGTGCAAGCCGCCAATTCGCTCAGCGGGATGCCCACCTGGATCCACCACGGCGGTGCCGATTCTGTCGTCCCGGTGACCGAGTCACAATCGCTCTATGGCGCACTCCAGAACCTCGACGCCGACACCCGCTACAGCGAGTACCCGGGCGTGAACCACAACAGCTGGGACAACGCGTACAGCGACCAGGCGCTGAGCGACTGGTTTGCCGACCTGCTTCGGGCAGAGTAGGGCTTAGGCCTCGACCGCTTCGAAACGCTGACGAACCGTGCTGCGTCCCTTCGTGCGGTATTCTTCGCCGATGGCGCTGATGAACTGGTCCAGTGGCATCGACCCCAGGTCCTTCTCGGTCCCGAACGCACGCACGGACACGGCCCGGTTCTCCGCGTCACGCGGGCCGACCACGAGCAGGTAGGGGATCTTCATCTCCGACCCGTTCTTGATCTTGGCCTGCACCCGCTGGTCGTGATCGTCCAGCGTGGATCGGATCCCGATCGCGTGCAACGCGCTCATCACCTCTTGGGCGTAGTCGTTGCTCTTCTCGGAGATCGGCAGCACGCGCACCTGCTCCGGTGCCAGCCAGACCGGGAACGCGCCGGCGAAGTGCTCGATGAGCACGCCGATGAACCGTTCCATCGACCCGAACGGGGCACGGTGGATCATCACCGGGCGGTGCTTCTCGTTGTCCGCGCCGACATAGCTCAGGTCGAACCGCTCGGGCAGGTTGTAATCCACCTGCACCGTGCCAAGCTGCCACTCGCGACCGATCACATCCCTGACCACGAAGTCGATCTTCGGGCCATAGAACGCCGCCTCGCCGGGCTCCTCGGTGAAGGGCACGCCCAGCGTCTGCGCCGCCTCGCGGCACGCCTGCTCCGCCTTGTCCCAGTTCGCCGGGTCGCCCGTGTACTTCCCGCTGTCGGGGTCACGCAGACCCACCCGCACGCGGTAGTCCTTCATCCCGAGCACCTTGAAGATCGTCTTCACCAGCGACAAGCAGCCCTGCAGCTCCTGCCCGACCTGATCGGGGGTGCAGAAGAGGTGGGCGTCGTCCTGCGTGAACCCACGCACGCGGGTCATGCCGTTGAGCTCGCCCGACTGCTCCCAGCGATAGACCGTCCCGAACTCCGCCAGACGCACCGGCAGGTCCTTGTAGGAGTGGGGCTGGGAATCGAAGACCTTGATGTGGTGCGGGCAGTTCATGGGTTTGAGCATGAAGCCCTCGATCTCGCCCGTCGTCATGTGGTTCGAGAGCTGGGCGCAGCTGCACCCCTCTTCGCTCAACTGCACCATGTGGTCCCGTTCAATGAGCGGCGGGAACTGGCTCTCGGCGTAGTACGGGAAGTGCCCGCTCGTCCGGTACAAATCCAGCTTGCCGATATGTGGCGTGAAGACCTCGTGGTACCCCTGCTTGGTCAGCTCCGCGGCGATGAAGTTCTGCAACTCCTTGCGCACCACCGAGCCGTTGGGCGTCCACAGGATCAGGCCCTGGCCAACCGTCTCATCGATATGGAACAGCTGGAGCTTCTTGCCCAGCACCCGGTGGTCACGCTTCTTCGCCTCTTCGAGCCGCTCCAGGTGCGCCTTCAGGTCCTTCTTATTGAAGAACGCGGTGCCGTACACGCGGGTCAGTCGATCGCTGTTCTCGTCGCCGTGCCAGTAGCTCGAGGCCAGCGACATGATTTTGAACGCGCCGATGCGTCCGGTACTCGGGATATGCGGCCCGCGACACAGGTCTTCCCAGTCTTTGCCCGGCTCACCGGTCGCGTAAAAGCTCAGCGAGAGCGAGCCCGCCTCGTGCGCCCGGTGGGCGTTGTCCAGCTTGTACTTGGACCCCTCGCTCTTGACCTTGTTGAGCCCTTCGGAGTACTCCAACTCGTAGCGCGTGAACGGCCGGTCCTCCTTGACGATCTTGGCCATCTCCGCCTCAATCGCCTCGAAGTCGCCCTCCTTGAGCGGGCGGTCCTCGGGGAACGCGATGTCGTAGTAAAACCCATTGTCCAGCGGTGGGCCGTAGACCAGCTGCGCTTCTGGGATGATGCGTTGGATCGCTTCGGCCATGACATGAGCCGTCGAGTGACGAAGCAACTGCATGGCGTTCGGGTCGTCCTGCTTGTCGCGGGTCTTCTCGGTCACCAGCGACAGGGTGCAGTCCTTGTCGATCACCGTGCTCAGGTCGCACAGCTCCTCATCGATGATCGCGCCGACACACGCCCTGGCGAGGCGTTCACCGATCGACATCGCGATGTCGTGGGCGCTGATGGGGTTCTCGAATGATTTGACCGATCCGTCGGGGAGGGTGATCTGAGGCATTGTTCCTGCTCGCTCTCGTGTTGAACGCGTATGGTGAGTCCGTTCGTGGATGATCCTAGATGAAAAAACGCCCGGCAGTGGCCGGGCGTCGTGTGCGTTTTTCGTGCAACAACAACCAGCCGCCGTCAATCGGGCGAAGTCGCGGTGGTTGTGGTGGTTGTGGTGGTGGTGATGTTCTGGTTCATGTGATTCACTGTAGCCCTGCATCCTCCCCCGGTCATCCGGGGGAGGTGTCACGCGAAGCGTGACGGAGGGGGGCTCTCGAGCAGCAGGTGCCCATTCTCTCACCCGCAGCACCCGTCGGCACACCCACACCCATCGGGTTTCGTCGCGCTGATGTCCACGCTCGTGATGAAATCCGCCGCCGTTTTGCCCTCTGGCAACTCGGCCGCGACCTTCTGATACAGCGGGTCGTCGGCGTTTATGAGTGCTTTCACATACTCGGGCTTGGGGGTCAGGGAGACCTGCTCCAGCCCCGCCTTGAGCATCTGGTGCCGAAGGTCCTCGACGAGCGCCGCCCCGGCGATGCACCCGGCCCACGACTCGACGATCCCCTTGACCGACTCGGGCAACGGCTCGTACAGGGCGATATCGCTGATCGCGACCCGCCCGCCGGGCTTGAGCACGCGGGCGATCTCATCCCAGACACCCTGCTTGTCCAGTGCCAGGTTGATCACGCAGTTGCTCATCACCACATCGACCGAGTTATCCGCCACCGGCAGGTGCTCGATCTCACCCAGACGGAACTCGACATTGTCCAGCCCCGTTGTGTTCTTGTAGTGCTCCAGGTTCTTGCGGGCCTTGGCGATCATCTCGGCGGTCATGTCCACGCCGATGGCCTTGCCGCTCGCCCCGACCTTGGGCCCGGCCAGGAACAGGTCGAACCCACCGCCCGAGCCCAGATCGAGCACCGTTTCGCCTTCTTTGAGGTTCGCGATGACATTGGGATTCCCGCAGGAGAGCCCCATGTTGGCATCTGCGGGCAGGGCCTCAAGCTCTGCTCGCGAGTACCCGATCTGCTCGGCGAGCACATCGGGGTCAATCGATTCGGTCACGCCGCACGCCCCGGCGCAGCAGCTGCTCCCGGTGCCCTCGGCCTTGTTGCTCGTGGTCGCGATGTTCGAGTAATCACTGCGGATCTGATCGCGGATGGCTTCGTTGGTATTCATGACTGTTCTCCTTGTGAAACAGTGGGGGTGTTGGTCGGCCTTGGCGGGCAGCATCGAAGGTCGGGGCAGCACCCCTCCCGCTGCATGCGCGCCAGGTCGTTGGGGTCGATAGCATCGATATTCGTCAGCGTCGCCCGGTCCTGCATGATCAGTTCGTCGCGCATGGCGTGGGCCCGTACGAACGCAAGCGACTGGGCCACGATCGGCTCGGGCTGCTCTGGGATCGCGTAGTGCACCCATCGCCCCTCGCGCCGTGATTGCAGCAGCCCGGCATCACGAAGCTGACCCAGGTGCTTGGAGATCGACGCATTGGATAGGTCGATCAGGGCCACCAGCTGGCAGACACATCGTTCCTGATCCAGACAGGCCGCCAGAAGGCGCACGCGATTGGGGTCACCCAAGGCATTGCTGATGTGGGTGAGTCGGTCGATCGGGCTGTTGCTTTGGTTTCTCATTTTCCTAAACAAGAAAATAGCATTGAGTCCCACCCTATTCCACACCCAGGCGAAGTAAATCCGGGTTTGGTAGAAATTTGAGTGCAAATCCAGATATATCGAAACTCGATATATACTTTCGTGGTATATTCTGCCGAAGCACACCACGAGGTTCCCCATGCTCACACTCAAACAAGACCACTCCACCCTGATCGTCCTTTCCGTGCTCGCCGACGGCCCGTCTTATGGCTACGCGATCTCCAAGGCCATTGCCGCCAAATCCGACGGCCACTTCAAGCTCACTGCCTCGGGCATGTACCCGCTGCTGACCAAGCTCGAGAAGCAGGGGCTCGTCACCACCAGCTGGGAAGAGGTCAAGGCCGAGGGCGCCGACCCCGATGCGACCGGTCGCCGACGCAAGTGGTACACCCTGAGCCCCAAGGGCCACAAGCAGTTGGCCAAACACATCGAAGCCAACCGCCAGATGCAGGCCCTGCTCGACGCCTTCGTCGCCCCCGCGGTCAACGACCAGAACGCCCACGCATGAAACACACGCACGGGAACACCCCGAAGCCCAAGCCGCCGACTTCACGCGACGGCATCGAGACCTGGCTCGATGTGCTCACCTCGATGCTCAGTCTCCCGTCCTCGCAGCGCACGCAGGTGCGTGACGAACTCGAGGACCACCTGCGCAGCCGGGTCGACGACCTGCTCGTGCTGGGCAAGAGCGAAGCAGAGGCCATCCGCACCGCCATTTCCGAGCTCGGCGAGACCGCCCAGCTCGCACGACATATCTCAAGCGCCAGCCGCACACCCAAATCATTCAGGAGATTCGCCATGAACGCCACATTCTTCGTCCTCGCCGGCTCCGTGCTGACCGCCAGCGTCAGCATGATGATTCCGACACATACCAATACCACGCTCCCGGGCGCAACCGAAGCAATCGTTGTAGAAACCGCCGAGGTCACAGAACCAATACGCCATCGTTTCAATCATGAACGGGAGCCAGTTGTCGATGTGCTCCAGTCAATCGCAACGGCGTACGGCTTGAGCTTCAGGTTCAGTGATGGTGTTCGCAAATCACCATTTGGGAAGACGATACTGGACACTCAGCTCAATACATTCAAGGGCGAGTACACGCTGAAGGAGGCCATAGATGCGTTCCAAGCCCGCATGTATATGACCTATGGCGAAACAGTGCTCGCTATGACGGAGAACGAGCTGATCCTCATGACACTCGAAGAGCACAAACGCATGCAGATCGAGATCCAGGCATATCAAATCCCCTCTTGGGCGGAGTCCGACGACGACCAGCGCAACTACGGCTTCTCCATCGAGCAACTCATCAGCACAAAGCACGATCTGGAATACACAACCATTCAGCCGGTCAATGGCTCGCTTGTCGTCGCCGCTCCACCCGAGGTCCACGCCGAGATCATCAGCATGGCCGCCCAACTGGAAGCGATTGGCAAATCCATGCAAGCCCAGAAAACGCAGCAACGCATCGAACAGCACGCCCAGATGACCCGACGCATCGATCGCCTCCGCGCCGAGTATGAAGCCGCCAAAAGCGTGTACTTCGCCGAACGAGAAAAGGCCAACGAGTTCTCGAACAGAATCGACGAGTTGCGTAGTCGACGCCTGTTCGTACGCAGCAACGACGAACTCAGCAAAGAGCAGCAAGAGGCCTTGCAGACACAGATCAACAATCTAGGCGAGCAGAGCAAACAGCAGGAGATAACAACCGACGAAGCCAAGGCCCGCTTTGAGCGTCTCCAGTCAATCCTCATCGATGCCGAATCCGAGCTGATCCTCTCTGACATCAACGACGCACTCCCGATCGAGGGTATGAACGATTCCAAGGACGAGATGCGCACTGTCAGCATCATGGGCACCGCCAACATGCGATCAGGCATCTATCAGCTTCCTGAAGCGGGGAAGCTCACCCTCGCACGCTTCCTCATGGCTGCTGATGTTCAAGATCCCAATGGCAAGGTCCTCCTGCAAAGGGGGGGTGTGAGCGAGCCCATCGGTACCGTTGGCGATATCAGCAGTGGTACCATCGACTCCATCGTCTTGCTCCCCGATGATCAGGTCGTGATCACCGCTGCGGATTGACCGGAGATTGACTTCTGGTCTACCTGATCGTCTGCACGAATCCGGTCAGATACGCAACATACTCATATACTGTGTGAACCCGTCACGGCCTTGTCGCCATGCCGGGTTCACACAGTTGATAAAGGAGATCGCGATGACCATTCAACTCGGCGATGCCGCACCCGATTTCACCCAGGACTCGACCGAAGGGCCGATCCACTTCTACGACTACATCGACGGCTCATGGGCCGTGCTCTTCAGCCACCCGGCTGACTTCACCCCCGTCTGCACCACCGAGCTCGGCGCCGTCGCCAAGCTCAAGGGCGAGTTTGACAAACGCAATGTCAAGGTGCTCGGCCTGAGCGTCGACGGGCTCAGTGACCACGAGTCCTGGTCCAAGGACATCGAGGAAACCCAGGGCACCAAGCTCAACTTCCCCCTCATCGCCGACCATGACCGCACCGTGGCCGACCTCTACGGCATGATCCATCCCAACGCCCACAGCACCCTGACCGTGCGCTCAGTCTTCATCGTCGGCCCGGACAAGAAGCTCAAGCTCTCGCTGACCTACCCCGCCAGCACCGGGCGCAACTTCGACGAGATCCTGCGCGTCATCGACTCGCTGCAACTGACCAGCGAGTACCAGGTCGCGACCCCCGCCAACTGGGAAGACGGGCAGGACTGCATCATCGTCCCGAGCGTCAGCAACGAAGAGGCCCAGCAGAAGTTCCCCAAGGGCTTCAAGGAGATCAAGCCTTACCTGCGCACCACACCCCAGCCCAATCGCTGATCACGGGTGCACGCGTGCAGGTCCATCCCTCAGATGGGGCTGAATCTTGCCCGGAGCGGCTCGCTCCCCCATATCTTGTGGTATGATCCCCCGAACCACAGGGATTCTGCCCCATGATCTGCCCATATTGTGCACACAATCTCGACAAGGTCATCGACTCCCGCTCCACCGAAGGCGGGGCGGTGATCCGTCGTCGTCGCCACTGCCTCAAGTGCGACAAACGCTTCACGACCTACGAACGCGTCGAGCCCGCCGGGCGGCTCATGGTCGTCAAACGCGACGGCTCGCGCGTCCCGTTCAGTGCCGAGAACATCATGCGGGGCGTCTCCAACGCCTGCGGCAAGCGTCCGATCTCCGAGGACATCAAGCAGGCCCTCGCCAACGCCGTCGAAGAAGAACTCCACGCCGAGTTCGAGCGTGAGGTCCCGACCCAGCTGGTGGGCGAGCGTGTCATGGCCAAGCTGCGCAATGTCGACAAGATCGCCTACATCCGCTTCGCCACCGAGCACCTGCAGCTCTCGACGCTCGAAGACATCCAGCGCGAGCTTGATGACCTCTCGACCCGCCCGACCACCGGGGCCAACCAGCAGGGCCTCTTCGGCGCCAAAGCCTCCAAATAGCAGCAGGCGGTGGCACAGGCGTCCCGCCTGTGCGCTCTCAAACATGCACAGGCCAGACGCCTGTGCCACCGGTTTCCTTGTGTTCCGTTCCGCGGATCACTACAATCACCCGTACGCCGCCCCATCAGACGAAAGGTGATCCCGCATGGCATCCAAAGTTCGCAACACACCCGCTGAATGTTTCGAAGGCCTCGCTGAGCAGGGCATCCTCCGCGACGGCATGATGTGCATGGTGGGGGGCTTCGGGCTCTGCGGCATTCCCGAGCAGCTCATCATCGCCCTGCGTGACACCGGCACCAAAGACCTCACCTGCGTCTCCAACAACGCCGGCGTCGATGACTGGGGCCTGGGCCTGCTCCTGCAGACCAAGCAGATCAAGAAGATGATCTCCAGCTATGTGGGCGAGAACGAAGAGTTCGCCCGCCAGTTCCTCGCCGACGAACTCGAGGTCGAGTTCAACCCGCAGGGCACCCTCGCCGAGCGCGTCCGCGCCGGCGGGGCCGGGATCCCCGCCTTCTACACCGCCACGGGCTACGGCACACTCGTCGCCGAGGGCAAAGAGACCCGGACCTTCGCCTCACCCAACGGCGGGCAGGAACGCCCCTTCGTCATGGAGACCGGCTTGTTTGGCGACCTCGCCCTCGTCAAGGCCGCCAAGGCCGACGAGTTCGGCAACCTGGTCTTCAACACCACCGCCCGCAACTTCAACCCAGACATGGCGACGGCCGCGAAGTTCACCATCGCTGAGGTCGAAGAGATCGTCCCAATCGGATCGCTGGATCCCGACGAGATCCACCTACCCGGTGTGTATGTGGATCGCGTCGTCAAAACCGACAGCGAGAAACGCATCGAGCAAAGAACGGTGAGTGGGGCATGAGTGATGATGCGCCCAGAGGAGATGGTCCAGCTTACGGAGATTGGCGGCCCGGCATGCAGCGACCAAGTAAAACCAAGAGTGAGTTTGAATCAGCCTCAGGCGCGAGCTCAAGTGCGCCTTCCGGTTTGACAAAGGTCATTGACTATGTTCGTGACTATCTGAGCTTCGCACAGCCCGCGATGATCCTGATCATCGCTGCCGTGTCCTACATTGCGTCTCAGATCATCGGATTTCTCGCGATCAAAGGTATGATCTACGCGAACACGACGACGGTCACCTCAAACGGCCAGGTGGTCCGGTCGGGTGCGGGATTGGCATCGTTCCTGGCCGGGGTCGGGTCGCTTCTTGAGTTCGGTGCGGGTGTGCTGGTGCTCTGGGCCATCGCCAGATTGATCGCCGACGCGATCGCGGGGAGAAAACAAACCAATGACTGACTCACAATCAACCAATCCACCCCCACCCGCGCCCAAGGGCAAGCCCTTCTACTTCAAGCCCAAGTTCATCATGGGCGCGATCGCGGGGATCATCTTCCTGATCCTCATCTTCCAGAACTGGGACGGCGTTGATCTTCGCATCCTTTTCTGGAAGCAGGAGGGCGTACCAGCCGCACTGCCCTACCTCGCCTTCTCGCTCATCGGCTTCATCGTCGGCTGGCTCACCAAGCGCTCCCACACCGCCGCCAAAGCCAAGAAGTAAAACCGACCACGCACGAACAACACACGCAAAAAAACACAGAGCCGGGGCGAGGGGGGCTCCCGGCTCTGTGTTCAAAAGAGAATCATGTGATCTACGGCTTACAGCGCGTCCCCGGCGCTTAATCCGCTGTCCTCACACCATCCCCTCTGAATATCGATCTCAAACCCTGATTTCACGGGCACCCCGCGCTGAATGCGCTCAGGAACGCGCTGACATCAAAGAAGTTCCACTCGTCGTTGCGGTCGAAGTCCGCGACCGGGTCCTGCTCGCCAAAGGCCGCGAGAAACGCGCTGACATCGAAGAAGTTGAGTTCGCCATCGCCGGTCAGGTCGGCGGGGCACTCGGCATTGGTCATGAAGCCTTCGATCAGGAACGCGCCGATACGCCCGTCGTCCATCAGGGCATACCCAACGATGTCGTTGTTGTTGTTCACGCCCGTGGCGCGGATCAGCACATCAAACTCCGAGTCATCATCGAGCAGCTCGTTGAGGTCGTGCATGGTGCCGTCGACCCACGCCCAGGCGTGTGGCACAAAGCCGCTCGCCGTGCCGTCCCACGAATAGCCCACGATGACCCCGTTGTCGTTGACATCGAGTCCTTCTGAAGTGTCGAGGTTCGGCAGCGTGCCCAGCGTCATCACCGGGTCGCGGTCATCGCCCGTGAAGATGCAGGCGTTCCAGGTCACTGTGGTGCTGTTGTAGCCAGAGTGCCCAACAATCATCCCGTTGTTGTTGATTGCTCTTGCCTGCGAGAAGTTGAGCCCGAGCGGGTTAATCAACGGGTAGTCGTACCCGCCACGCCCATCGGGGACCGCAAGCATGGCATCGTCGGGGTCGCCGAAGAAGTACCCGCTGCCGACGATGTGGCCGTCGTTGTTGACCCCGTAGTTCGCACCGCCGGGGTATGTGTCGGTCCCCGCCTGCGCTGCCGGGTTGGTCTGATCCCAGACAAATCCACGCGGGAAGATACCGGGTGAGATATTGGCCTGCCCGACGATCACGCCGCTGTCGTTGATGTGCCAGGGAATCGAGGAACTCGATGAGCCGATCTCGGCGTGGATATCAACCATGCCGCCACGCCCGTCCCAGAGGGTGGCCTTGCGCAAGCCCGTGCTGTCTTCGCAGTAGCCGACGATCTCGCCGTTGTTATTAATCGCGTTTGCAAAGCCCGTCACGCTGCTCTCGAGCATCCCCAGATTGCTCGGCGTGCCCGAGGCGTCCCAGCGAACCGGCGCCATGCCAAAGCCAGCCTGGATCGACTGACCAACGACTTCGCCGTGGTCGTTGATGTCCTCGGCGTATGAATCGCCCGGGCTCAGTGGTGTCAGGCGAACCACGCTCTGAGCCATGGCCGTGCCCGAAAGGAGGGTGAGCGTCAAAATGGTCGTCACTCGTATCGCGTTGCTGTTCATGCCTGTTTCCTTTATGAGCCCCGGTTTGATGTCAGTTCGATCGGCAGGTGACGCGGGTCCCTGTCGCACAGCACGCAATATATTGAAAACTGACTTGAAATCAACCCTGAAATCAAATAAGTTGTGCAAATACTGCCGATATCCGCCGCAGACCGTCAATATCCACCCCAAAACGGTGATTCGATGCCCCAGCATGATTTGGAAAAACAAAGTCTGATTTCAGGCCACACACCCATCGCCCCAGAGGTTAAGGTGCGTGTTATGCCAGGCGCCACGATGCACGCACGACCCAAATCACCCCCCAAGCCCCTCTCAGCCGACGAGCGGGCGTTGTGCGATCGGGTCGCCACGCGTTTGCATGCCGATCTCGGGGTCTTGGTGAATTTGCTTCCTGAAGCCGCCCAATCGGGCTCGGGCATGGCCAAGCACCTCGGCATCGTTCGAAACACCACGCAGCGAGTCATGCATGCCCTGCGCGATCAGTCTCCAAGCGCCCAGACGCTCGTCAAGCTCCCCGGCACCAAGGGGCTCGAGCAGATGCTCGAAGCGATGCAGCGGGTGGGGATCAGTAAAGAGCCCGTCGAGCTGGCCCAGGTCGCTGTCGCCCAGTTCGACCAGCTCATCGAGCAGCTCGCCGGCTCGCACGCCAAGCTCATCGCCCGCATCGAAGCCGTTGGTTCGGTCGACTCCAAATCATCGCTGGGCTCGATCGAAGCCCGTCAAGCCCTGTTCAATGCGGCGATGGGCGTCACCGGGCGATCGGCACAGACCGGCATCAGTCTCTATGCCTTCCGCCGCTCAGCAGAGAACCCCGAGGTGCTCCAGCGGGCGATCGCATCGGGGTTGATCCAGACCACCATCGTGCCCGGGGGCATGCCCATCGTCATCCGTGCTGGCGACACGCTCAAGTGGGACGATCCCAAGAACCGTTCGATCGATCTGCTCGACGATACCCAGCCCCATGGAAACACCCCGCAGGCACTGCTCAAGGAGTTCACCACGCACCCGCTGCCCACCGTCTCCTCGCAGGGCAGTGCCGACAATCTGGTGCAGGTGATCGACCCGGCCAAGCTTGACGGGCCGCAGACGCTTGATGTCATCACCGCCGCCCGCTCAAACCACCCGTTCACCGACCCGGAGACGGGCAAGATGACCCTCGACGAGGTCTGGTCGCTGGTGAACTGCCCGACCGCCCAGATCATCTTCGATGTCTACCTGCACCGGGACATCGAACGCATGGTGCGTCCCGGCATCGACGCCCAGCTCTGGTACCCAAACCTCAGCTCCCCCGGCGGGCAACGCTGGATCACCCGCTACCCATCCCCACCCCGCCTGGAACTGCTTGGCGAGGGGATCGGGCGGGCCCAGACCAAGGCCCACCCACGCCATGGCGAGCTCACCAACCACTTTTTCAGCCGACTGGGCTGGGATCCGGGCGAGTTCGTGGGCTTCCGCTGCGAGGTCATCTACCCGATCTGGCGTGCGGGCTACTGCATGAGCTTCCAGCCCGCCCAGCAGCCCGAGGGCTGAACCCGCGATTGCAGTTTCTGCCCGCCTGTCATTGCGATTCGGTCTCAATGAGAATACAATCTGGTGTCCGAACTCCAGTTTTCACCGTTTCAGGCGGGATGAGCACGATGCAGATCAGCACCATCAACGAGCAACCAGCATCGGCGATTGAGACCAAACCGGCCTCGATCCCGCTCACCCAGCTGAGCCGCGGACAGCGCGCCACCGTCAACACGGCGAACCTCGATGAGCAGGACGGCAAGATGCTGCGAGCGATGGGGCTCCGCCCAGACGCATCAGTTCAGATGTGTCGGCTCGGCGAACCCTGCATCGTCTCGCTCAGCGGGGCCTGCGGCGGCGGGTGTCGGATCGGGCTGGCCAAAGACATCGCCTCCCGCGTCATGGTCACCCCCCAGCACTGATCGGGCTTCAACGCGATGACCAGCGCGACCCCCGCGTCCAGCCCGATTACGCGACTTCGCACCATCGCCGTGCTGGGCAACCCCAATGTCGGCAAGACCACGCTCTTCAACCGCATCGCGGGCATCCGCGCCAAGACCGCCAACTTCCCGGGCACCACCCAGGAAGCCCGTGTCGCGCACATCACACGCAGCGAGAACAACACCACGATCGAATCGGTCCTGATCGATTTGCCGGGCATCTACTCGCTCAGCCTCGACCTGAGCGAATCGCGTGTCTGTGCTCAGTGCCTCGATGGCACCGCCGCACCCACAGGCGAGCAGGCCCACGCCCCCGACGCGTTGCTGGTCGTGGTCGACGCGACCAACCTCATGCGCAATCTGACGATCGTCGCCGAGTCGATCGACAGGCGGCTCCCGACTGTCGTTGCGGTCAACATGATCGACGCCGCCCGACGACGGGGCATCGGCATCGACCGTGACAGTCTCAGCAACATGCTCGGCTGCGAGGTCGTCATCTGCTCGGCACGCACGGGCGAGGGCGTCGATGAGGTCCTCTGCGCGATCCACAACGCGCGCGTCCCCGATCGATCCGCACCCACCGATCAGTCGGGCATCGAACGCTGGTCGCAGGATGTCTACCTCAATGCCTGCGCGCCGCTCGAATCGCTCGACGATGACAAGCTCACCGATCGCCTTGATCGCGCCTTCACCCACCCGATCCTGGGTGTGTGTTCGTTCGCGGTGGTGATGACCGGGCTGTTCTATGTGATCTTCAAGCTCGCCGCGTATCCAATGGACTGGATCGACATGTGGTTCGGGTCCATCGGGGCCTGGTTTGGCACGCTGCTGCCCGAGGGGGCATTGCGTGACCTCATCACCGATGGCGTGATCGCGGGTGTCGGGGGCACGGTCATCTTCCTGCCTCAGATCTGCCTGCTCTTCTTCCTGCTGGCCCTGCTGGAGGGCACGGGGTATCTCGCTCGGGCCGCCTTTGTGATTGATCGCCTGCTTCGGCCCTTCGGGCTCTCGGGCCATGCTTTTGTGCCGTTGCTCAGCTCGCACGCCTGCGCCATCCCCGGCATCATGGCTACAAGGGCCATCCCCGATCGGCGCGACCGGCTCGCGGCGATCCTCGTTGCGCCTTTCATGAGCTGCACCGCCCGCATCCCTGTCTATGTGCTGCTCACCGGGATCCTGTTCCCGGGCCAGCCCAGCAAGCAGGCCCTCGCCTTCACCGGGTGTTATGTGCTCGGGGCCGGGGGCGGGCTGCTGAGTTCGCTGCTTGCGCGACGCACCATCCTGCGTGGCAAGTCGCGCCCGATGGCGCTGGAACTGCCAAGCTATCGCCTCCCGGATCTCAAGTCCGCGCTGCTGCTGACCCTCGACCGCGGGCTGGTGTTTCTCAAGAAAGCCGGCACGCTCATCGTCGCCATCTCCATTGTCCTCTGGTGGCTGGGCAGCTACCCGCATGTTCAGCCCTCGCAGGAAGTCCAGGATCTGCGCACGCAGGCCTTGATGATCGATGATGCTGAACAGGCCGAGGCCTTGGAATCGCAGGCCGACACGCTCGAAACACGACAGGCGGCATCGGGCTCCTTCCTCGGGCGCATCGGTTCAACAGTCCAGCCCATCTTCGCACCGCTGGGCTACAACGACCAGCTCACCGTCGGCGTGCTCGCTTCGTTCGCCGCCCGCGAGGTCTTCGTGTCCACCATGGCCGTACAGGTCGCGGGCAACGAGGACTTCGAGGACGAGACCGTCCTTGAATCGATTGAGAACGCCCAACGCGCCGACGGCTCGCCGCTCTTCAACGCCCAGACCGCCTGGTCGCTGCTGGTGTTCTATGTGTTCGCGTCGCTGTGCCTGCCAACGACCGTGGTGACAGCCAAGGAAGCCGGCGGCTGGCGCTGGGCCTTCCTGCAGCTGGGCTGGATGTCCGTTGTGGCCTATGGCGGGGCACTGATCGC
>DEXG01000015.1:119556-137146 GCA_002364005.1 Phycisphaerales bacterium UBA3190 | reverse complement strand
GTGGCGGGGCACTGATCGCGTACACCATCGTCGCATCGGTGGGGGGGTAAGCATGCCGATCGGAGACTGGCAGTTCTGGGTTGTGACCATCATCGCGATCATCGCGTTGTTCGTGCTCTATCGCGTGCTCGTGCCCCGAAAGAAGGGCAAACGCACGAACCTGACAGTCTCGGCGCACAAGAAGCCCGATCAGGATCCGCACCGCCACTGAACCGCGACCACCGCGGGGCGTATACAAGGCATGAACCATTGGCGTTCACCATCTGGCACACTCGCGATCCTGCTCTGGGCGATCATCCTGCTCTCGGGCGCGTTCGGGTGTGGGAATGATGGATCGGACAGTGTCAGTCTCCCCAACGGTTACACCCTGTCATCATGGAGTTGGGGTGAGACATGGATCGATGATCAGGATGGGGACCGGGTCGGCGACAGGCATTTCTCGATCGCACAGTGCCAAGTTGAAGGCAATCTCGTCTTCGGTGCATATCACGATGTCCACCGAAACGACCAGCGAACGCGAGCCTATTTCATCGTCGACACCGCACGCGACAAGTACCAGCCGTTCATGGACAAGGACAAATGGGAAGAGGTGTTGCAGGATCTGGGCGGCGTCGAGCATCCGCAGCTTCTGTCGGTCAGCGCCTTCGCAGAGCAGAAGGCAGCAGCTGGCGCACGATTGATTGTGCTGGTGATTGGTTCCTTTGTCCTCGGGACGCTGATCCTCATCGCCCTTGTCGTCTGGGGCTTCGAGCGTGCCTACCGACGTGCTCATCAAGATCGTCTATAATCGCAGCATGCCACTCACACGCGATGAAATCACCAAACGAGCCGCCCAGGAACTCCACGACGGGTTCGTCGTCAACCTCGGGATCGGGATGCCCACCCTCGTCGCCAACTACATCCCCGACGGGATGCAGGTCTGGCTCCAATCCGAGAACGGGTTGCTGGGCATCGGCCCATTCCCGACCGAGGACAAGGTCGACGCGGACCTGATCAACGCGGGCAAGCAGACCATCACCGCCCTGCCCGGCGCGTCATCGTTTGCCTCGTCGCAGTCCTTCGCCATGATCCGAGGCGGCCACATCGACATGTGCATCCTCGGCGCGATGCAGATCTCTCAGGAGGGCGACATCGCCAACTGGATGATCCCCGGCAAGATGATCAAGGGCATGGGCGGGGCGATGGACCTCGTCGCTGGCGTCAAGAAGGTCGTCGTGACCATGGAACACTGCACCCGCAAGGGCGAGCCCAAGATCCTCAAGGAATGCAACCTGCCGCTGACTGGCAAGAACTGCATCGACATGATCATCACCGATCTGTGTGTGCTTGAGTTCGACCACGATGCGAAGCGCTTCAAGCTCACCGAGCTGGCCCCGGGCGTGACGGTTGATGAGGTTCTCGAAAAAACAGAAGCCGAGATCATCACCAGCGATGAGCCGGCGACGGTCAGTGTGTAAGCTTTCGGTCTGACACCTGCGACCGGAGCCCGCATATGACACAGACCTTCCGAGCACGCCGACTCTCCAAATCCAGTCTTCTGATGGGGCCTCTTTCGATCGTGATCTGGGGAGGGCTCAGCGTGCTGTTCCTCTCGCTCCAGAACCCGGTGGCCAGAGGCATCGGGCTTGTGATGTTGCTCTTCGCACTCTGGTCGCTGATCAGCTTTGTGAAATGGGTGACGCGCAAGCGTGGTGACCTGGTGATCGGGCCCGAGGCGGTTTCTTTCGCCAGCAGCAAGGTCTACTACAAGGACATGCGTGCGGTTGATCGCGGCGGATACGACCTGGGCAAGGAAGTGTTCGAGATCGTGATCCGGACCGATCAGGGCAAGCACGCGTTCAATGTGCTGGACTACCAGGTCGCCCCAGAACATGCCGGGACGATCTTCGATGTGATCATACAGGCACAGCGGGACGCTGCCTAAACCCGCGCGCCCTACACCGCTGCGGCAGGGTCTACGCGGTCCCCTCCCATAGACGCCCGAGTAGGCGCCAAGAGTTCAGAACCGGATCGCGTTATCGGTCCCAAGCAACCACATGCTTGCCGATACTACTGCCATTCTGCTGGCATTTGGCTGGTTTTGGGCTACATTCCCCTCCCAAGCCCAGGCGCGATGCCTGCGGTGAAATCGCACAGGACTTGTTTCCAGCAGGAGAGGCATATATGAACTCAGTACGCTTTGGTATCGCGTGCGCCGTCGGGCTCGCATGCTCGGCACAGGCCAACCTCATCATCAACGGCTCATTCGAAGACTCATCCCTCAACCCGGGCGGCTCATGGAGCGTGCTCGGTGGCGGGGACTCGTCGATCGATGGTTGGACCACCGTTGGTGGGGGCGTCGATTACTTCGGGACCTACATCACTGCATCAGACGGTCTCCACTCGATTGACATCAATAATCTGACTCCCCATGGTGGCATCGCCCAGTCCTTCGCGACCAATGCCGGCTGGGTCTATTCGGTCGAGTTCGATATGTCCGCCAACATGGTCGGCGGCCCAACGCCCAAGATCATGCGTGTCAACGCCGCGGGCGCGTTCTCCGACTTCGAGTTCGATTATGTCGCCGCTGGATCGACGCAACTCGATCCAGCTTGGGAGCGCATGAGCTGGACCTTCACCGCGACAGGCAGTAGCACACAACTCTGGTTCGAGGGAATCAGTGATGGTGTCTTCGGTGCGGCCCTGGACAATGTCGTTGTCACCGCCGTCACACCGACGCCCGGTGCCCTGACTGGTTTCGCAGCGATGGGATTGCTCGGTTCGCGCCGTCGTCGTGGATAACTCCCCCCGGACTATGGGGTATAGGCCTTAAGCACCACCCCATTTGGGGGTCTAAACGACCCCGTTTCCCGCTGGCGGATTGCGCATTTCGCTCGTTCAGACGCTGAACAAGGTATGTTGAGGCAACCCTTTCGGGAGTCTCACATGCCTTTCTATGAAGTCGTCGGCCGAGATGTTGGGTCCCTCCAATCCCGCACCGTGCAGATCAGCGCCAGTGATGAGCGGCAAGCCTTATTTGCCGCCTCATCGCAAGGACTCGCTGAACCCAGACTGCGTCCATACAGCGATCGAGAACTGCTGATGATGGATCTCAAGTGCTTCCTCAACGCCACGCCCACGCCCGCGGCGAGCATGGCGCAACGAAAAAGCAGCGAGAGCGTGTCGTATCGCTCGTCGCTGCTGCTCGATCATCCCGTGCTGACGATCACATGCTCGGTGCTGCTCGCGCTCATGCTCGATCGTGCCGTCGACCTGTTCGTCGCGATGCTCTGAACTGATCAGGGGCCGTCGTTGTCGTCCAAGTCCCCTGGGGTCTCGGGGTCTTCATCGACCGGTGTCTGTTCAACCGGATCGCTCTGCGATTCGAGCAGCTCATTGGCATTGGGGACCCACAGCGTCGGGTCTTCGCCCAATGCCTCGGCGATCGCGATACCCAGCGTGTCGCTGATGTCGATCTCCGGCGGATCCGATTCAATCCCCGCATCATCCGCCTTGGCCCGGGCCTGAGCGATCAGCTCGCGCAGGTCGTCGCCACTCACCTCGTCTGCAGATCGCAACGCGAACTGCGTGCTGCCCGCGGGCCCTGTCTGATACTGCAGCACGATGTCATTGTCGTCGGGCGTCGTGGTGCTCACCGATGCGAGCACGACTTCGACTTCGCTCGGGTCGATCTGTTCTTCGAACAGCCCGTTGGCGAAGCGACGCAGTTGTACCCGAGCATCGGTCTTCTCTTCGTCGTTCAGCTCCGAATCGGCAATGTAGAGCTTGTCGATCCCACCGACCAATGCCGATGCGACCAGGGGCGATTCGACGAGCTTCCCGAAGACGCCGAAGAACGCCTCGTTGTCGATCTCCTTGGACTTGTACTTGTCGAGCAGCATGGTCATATGGGCCATGACTTCCGTCTGTTCGCCATCATCGAGCTGCATCTGAACCAGGGCCGCGTCGGCGGCTTTCTCGATGCCGCCGGCGATCCAGCCCCGGTAGGAACGGATCACGAAAATCGTTGCGATGATGACGACCACAATGACGACCGCCAGCACGGAGAGGCAGCCGACAAGCATGTTGCCTCGCCGTAAGTGCTTGCTGTGATTGCCCTTGGGGCGTATTCGCGTGTGTGTGCTTTGCATGTCGTTCTTCTTTGGAACTCGATGGTTGGAGTTTCATCGGCCAAGCAGGTCGAGCCGAGACGGAGACTGGTGGTGCAGTATATATAAGGAATTTCGATGTTCTCGCTCCATACCGACTGCTGCTCGATATTGTTGTATGGGGACATCAATCGATCTCTAAGAAGAGGAAACACACAATGGCAAACTACAAAATCGAAGATGTCGAGGGCATCGGTCCAACCTACGGCGAGAAGCTCCGTGCCGCCGGAATCAACGACACCGACGCACTCCTCGAGGCATGCAAGACCCCCGCGCAGCGCAAGGCGCTGGCAGAGAAGGCCGACATCGGTGACGCCCATATTCTCAAGTGGGCCAACATGGTCGATCTCTACCGCATCAATGGCGTGGGCTCGGAGTTCTCCGAACTGCTCGAAGCCGCGGGCGTCGACACGGTCCCCGAGCTGGCCCAGCGCAACGCCGAGAACCTCGCCGCCAAAATGGTCGAGGTCAACGATGCCAAGAGTCTGACCCGACGCGTGCCCACCGCCGATGAGGTCGGCAAGTGGGTCGAGCACGCCAAGACCCTGCCTCGCGCACTCGAATACTGAATCGAGCAATCGTTCGTACCTACCATCCCCGGGTTTCCCGGGGATTTTTTTGATTGGAGCGCACCATGCACTGGTTCGATGCACACCTTGACCTTGCGTACCTGGCCGAGAACGGGCGTGATATGCACGCCGAGCTCAAGGACTGCCGGGGGCGCTATCAGCCCGCGGCCGTCACACTGCCCACGCTGGCCGAAGGGCATGTCACCCGTTGCCTGGGCACGGTCTTTACCGAGGCGGTCGATCCGAGCAACGCCGAGTCCGAGACCGGTGCGTTCACCTACCCGTTCGAGGATGCCGATGCCGCGTACCGCGCGGGCATGCGTCAGCTGCTGCTCTACCGCACCTGGCGTGACGCGGGGCTCATCTCCCGCATGCCCCTGCGTGGTCAGCCCGAAGAACCCAGCGATGCGCCCCTGCGTCTGGGCGTGCTCGTCGAGTGCGCTGATCCGATCACCAGCCCCGACGAGCTGGACCAGTGGGTTGACATGGGCGTCGTCGCCATCGGCATGGCTTGGTGGCACCAGTCACGCTACGCCGGGGGCAACGGCACCGATCACCACAAGCCCGGCAACGGGCTGACGGATTTGGGACGCGAGCTTGTGAAGCGCATGGACGAGCTGGGCGTGGTGCACGACCTCTCGCACCTGTCCCAGCGGGCCGTCGACGAGCTGCTGGAAGCGACCGACGCGGTGGTGATGGCCTCGCACAGCAACTGCCGGGCACTGATGGGCGATCCGGATTCCAAGGAGAACCAGCGCCACCTCAGCGACGAGACCATCAAGGAGATCGCGCGTCGTGGGGGGGTGATCGGGCTGAACCTGCTGGGCGATTTCGTCACACCGGGCATGAAGAAGGGCGAGCGGGCCAAGATCAGCGACTGCGTGCGCCACATCGAGCACATCTGCCAACTCACCGGCTCACGCGATCACATCGGGCTCGGCAGCGACATGGACGGCGGCTTCGGTGCCGACGGGCTCCCCGAGGGCATCAACACCCCAAGCGACCTCACCATCATCACCGACGCCCTCGCCCAGGCCGGATGGGGCGATCAGGACATCCACGCCTTCGCCCACGCCAACTGGGAGCGCTTCTGGCGCGGGGAATAGAACAACAGGTGGCACAGGCGTCTCGCCTGTGTTTCTTGCATCTGGCACAGGTGGGACACAGTTGTTATTTAGTCTGCATTCGCCATCGCCCGACACTCCCCGCACCACAGCGCCGGGAGATCAAGCAGCGAAGTTGCCTCGGTCTTGGGCGCCGGCGGCATCTGACTCAGCGGCGTGAGCATCCGATCCCGGTACTCCTGGGCACGCACAACATACTTGGAAGTATCGCCCGCGTCGGGGTACTCCTCGCGCAGGATCTGCTGGATGCGTTCGATGCGTGTCTCGGGGAATGGGTGCGTTGAGAGCCATTCGGGGGTGCCGCCGCCGCCGCTGGATGCTTCCTGCAGCACCTGCATCACGCGCAGCTGCCCGCTCGGGTCGTAACCGGCGCGGGCCATGTAGCGCATGCCCAGCATGTCGGCTTCGCTCTCGTCATCTCGCCCGTACTTGAGCAGCACGAGATTGCCGCCGATCGCCAGCCCGGGGACCGCGACCTGCCCGACGCTGCGCACGCTCGAGTCTTCGTCGGCCACGCCGACGGCGACCGCCGCGCCCACGAGCAGGGCGTTGAACCCGATCTGGGTGCTGATCCGCTGGTTCCCGTGACGGGCGGTGACATGCCCGATCTCATGGCCAAGCACGCCGGCCATCTCGGCCTCGTCGGTGAGTCGTTCCGCCAGCCCGCGCGTGAAGAAGATCTTCCCGCCGGGCAGCGCGAACGCGTTGATCACATCGGTGTTGAGCAGTGTGAACTCCCAATCGAGATCGGGCACGCCTTGCTCGACGCCCGTGGTCAGCTTCATGCCCACGGTGCGGACATAGTCGCTGGGGATGGCCTCTTCGACCTCGCCGCCGAACTGGTCCGCCAAGCCCGCGGCCGCCGATGCCCCCATCTCCTTCTCGTCTTCCCACGAGTACAGGGTCAGGATCCGCTCGCCCGTGGCCGGGTTGGTCGTGCAGCCGATGGGCGAGAGCATCGCCACGCCAAGCAGCACGAACCCCAAAGTCTGAATCAATCGCCTCGGCATCTTCAACATCACGCGTCCTTTCGCATCCGGTCGCCCGCGGCATCGAAACCACGAGCACTTCGTCCTGCCCCGCAACCACGCGGCCCTACCATTATTGTTCCATGCCTGAGCCCACCCTGCAAACACAGACGCCCGATCAGCAAGAACCCGCCTGGGTCGACCGGGAACTCGATTCCCTGCACGAGAATAGCGATAAGCACGAAAAGGTGCGCGCGATGTTCAACGCCATCGCCCGCTCCTACGACATCAATAATCGTCTGCACTCACTCTGGCGCGATGAGGCATGGCGCAAACGAGCCGTGCTTGAAGCACGCGTGCAGCCCGGCGAAGCCGTCCTCGATTGCGCCTGCGGCACGGGGGATCTCACCCAGGCCTTCGCTCGCTTCTCCAAGGCCGACCATATCGTCGGCAGCGATTACACACCCAACATGCTCGAAATCGCCCGCCATAAGCGGGAGAAGCTGCACGAGCAGCTCAAAGCACGCATCGAATACCAGCAGGCCGACGCGCAGCAGCTTCCATTCGAGGACGAGTCCTTTGATGTCGTCGCGATCGCGTTCGGGATCCGCAATGTTCAGGACCCCGACAAGGCCATGCGTGAGTTCCATCGCGTGCTCCGACCCGGCGGTCGCCTGATGATCCTCGAGTTCGGGCAGCCCAGCTTCCCGCCCATGCGATGGTTCAACAACTTCTACTGCGGCTCCATCATGCCCCGGACCGCGACCTGGATCGCTCGGGATACCTCGGGGGCTTACAAGTACCTGCCCCGCTCGGTAACCTCCTTTAAGACCCGCGACGAGATGCACCAGTCCTATACAGAGGCGGGTTTCCAGGAGGTGTGGTCCAAGCCACTTACTCTGGGGATATGCAACCTGTTTCGGGGTATCCGACCCTGATTAAGCGTGCTCTGGGGGCTTTCGCCCTGCAAACAGCGTGCGAACACCTGTAATATAACTCGTGGTTTCTCGGACCATCTCCGCGCAGCGCCCACCCAGCGTCCGAGAATAACACACGCAGCACCCCCCAATTTAGGTCAAGTCTCTTGTCGCGCATTTCTGAGCGGTGCCCTATCGCTCGGGCTGTCATGTGTTCGATACCCCAGCCCAGCGGCCGCAGTAAGTGAGCGGCAACACACACACAATCGCCCGCAACCTCGTGCGGGGAATCACAATCGGAGTTTCAAACTATGAGCGCAGAGATCCTGACAGAACGACTGTTCGAAGCCCTTGTCTCGGGCGACCGCAATGCCGCACGGACCGTCGTCGATGAGCAACTCACCGCGGGCGTCACCCGTGAGATCCTTCTGACCGATCTCTTCTGGCCCGCGTATGAGCTCATCGAGAAGCTGCACAGGGAAGACCAGATCACCACACTGGCGCACAACATGGCATCACGCCTGCTCCGCGTGCTCGTCGACCAGTGCTCGCGGGAACTGATCGCCACTTCTGATGCACCCTCAGTCGGGCGACGCGTCTTCGCTTGCTGTGGACCGTCAGAGGGCTCAGAACTCGGCGGGCAGATGGCCGTCGACCTGCTTGAAGCCGCGGGCTTTGATGTCCAGTTCGCCGGCGGCGGGCTGCCCATCGACGAAATCCGCGCCACGGTTCAGCAAACCAAGCCCAGCGCCCTGCTCATGTTCTGCTCCGAGCCCTGCGACCTGCCCGACATTCGCGTGCTGATCGACTCGCTCCACGAGATCGGTGCATGCCCCGATACCCAGATCGTCGTTGGTGGTGGGGTGTTCAACCGAGCCGAGGGGCTCGCTGAGGAAATCGGTGCTGATCTGTGGGCCACCCACCCGCTCGAACTGGTCGATCGCATGATCGACGAAGCAGGCGTGCGTGCCACCGAGGACCAGCGCACCGTGGGCCGCACACGCAAGATCGCTCCCAAGAAGGCCGAGCGTACCACCCGCAAGGCCGCCTAATCCAATCAAAGTCCAATCATCATCTGCCTCTGCCCCGGCATCGAAACACGATGCCGGGGCGTTTTTATGCAAAAAACGCGATTCTTACCGCCACAAGCCCAAGATTCCCATGCAACCGACCTCAGCGGGCATGGTATAGTCTTCAGGCGGTATACCGACTTTAGAGCGATTGGCACACCCATATGGAACGACACGAAGAGCGATCACTGATCGAGCGAGCAATCGCGGGCGAGCGCCAGGCAGCCGGCGATTTGATCCGCGCCCATCAGCGTTCGGTCTACGCGTACATCCTGCGCATGTCGGGGCGTCCGGATGTGGCCGAGGACATCGTGCAAGAGGCCTTCGTGCGTGTGCTGGGCAACCTGCACCGCTTCGACTTCCGCTTCCGCTTCTCGACCTGGCTCTTCACCATTGCCCGTCGGCTTTACATGAACGCGATGGCCAAGAACCGACCCGCCTATGACACGGACTATGTCGGCTCGATGGGTGGCAAGGGTGCCGTCCCTGAGACATCGATGTACGCCGACGAGCGTCAGCAGGTCCAGCACGATGCGATCCAGTCGGCGCTGCTCTCGCTGAGTGAGGAACAGCGCGAGATCATCATCCTGTTCCACCAGCTCGACTGGCCCATCTCGCTCATCGCTTCTCATCTGGATATGCCCGAGGGCACCATCAAGAGCCACCTGCATCGCGGACGCAAGCGTCTGCGTGTGCTCTTCAAGGATCAGGCCACGCTTGCCAAGCAGCTCGCGGGGGTCGCGCAATGAATCGCCCCAACCGTCGCGTCCATCGTGCTCACCCCGATCTGAACAGCGATGCCCCCGGACGCATCCCCGAGTCGCTCATCGACGCGGCGATCGATGGCGAGCTTGATCCTGAGATTCAGAAAGAGATCGGCAACGCCCTCCAGTACGACCCCGCCCGTCGCCAGGAGTTCCACGACACCCGCGATGCGATCGAAGCGTTGCGCATGCCTGTCGAGATGCCCGACCTGAGCGACAAGGTGCTTCAACGCGCCGATCGACACCGTCGATTCCTTCCCCGCAAGCTGCGCCAGCAGGTCCGCGCCGGTCGCGTCGCCATGGCCGGGCTGCTGCTCGTTGGGCTGATGGGGGTCGCGACACTGCAGCACATGTACCCTCGACTCACGACCATCGCGTCACAGCAGACGCCTGTGCATGACCTGCAGAATGCGGTTGAGCACGATGGTGCCCAGATCGCTGAGGCCCTGGGCAACGAGGTCACCACAATTCGCCAGAAGGTGGCGCCCGTCGCGGGGATCTTCGATCAGCCCGTGCAGCGACCGGGCAATAATCAGCTCCGCTACGAACTGGCGATTTCAACCACGCCGTACACTGGCGCTGTGCCCCGCACACCCCTGCATCCTTACGCGACCTCACCCGGGTACGCTGTTGTCACCATGCTCAACGCCCGGGAGCAATCGGCGCAGTCCGTTCGCAAGCGCTCTGGTTTCTCCACCAGTGCCAACGCCCACCAGTTTGTTCTGACCACTTGGACGCTCGACGACGCTCGCGCTGAGCCGCTCACCGTCCAGAATAAGGTCCCCGACCTCCCCTGAGTGTCACCCCCGTTGCGATGCACCAGTCACGCGCTGTTCATATCACAACCCGAGTATCCCGACGAAACGCCGGGAACATGCTGCGCGTGCTCGTCGCGCCGCTGTTGTGTTGGGTGACCGCGTCAACCCAGGCGGCTGACCCTGACATGGGGGCCTTCGATCGGCTCGCGTCTGTCCCCAATGAGGTCGATGCGGCGGCGGTCTTTGAGAACCCCGCAGAATCGCTCCTGCTCAGCCCCGTCGGGCGATCGATGCGTTCCCTGCTGGCGATGGGCGGCATATTCACCCAGACCGAACGGGCGTGGCAGGCACTGGGCACCGCTTTCGATGCCCCGGTCGATGACACCATCAGGGACCTGCTGAGCAAACGCGTCGCGGTCGTCTGGGACGGCTTCGAACAGGGCGAGGCGAGCATGCAGGGGCTCACCAACTCGATCGACACCCGGTGGACCCTCGTCTGCGAGGTCGAGCCCGCGTACCTCAAGCAGATCCGACAGACCATGCGTCCCGTCAAACGCGACATCGTTCACGGGCGACCGGTGTACGCCATCGAGCAGGGCCGGTACCGGGTCGCGTTGCTTGAGAGCCTTGCCAAAGACGAACCCGCGATCGTCCTGCTCGCTCCACGCACCGCGTCCACGCTGCTGCACGATGTCATGGGGTCGATGGTCAATCAAGAAGACCCCGCGGCTGCCCAAGCGGCGATCACCTCGGGCCGCGAACCCATGCTGCGTGAACTGGTCGCCCAGCACGAGGCTCAGACCGATGGTTCCTTCTCACTGGCGTTCATCGCACGCACGCCGATCTTCCGAACGGTGATCGGTCTGCCCGCAACGCCCAACGAACGCTCAGAACACATCGTTTCGGGCATCGTCAATCTCGACACGACATCGTTGCAGTGCCATTTCGCCAGCGACCTGCCGATCGCAGACGACCTGCCCGATGCTCCGGTCGCGTTGCTCGAATCGGTGCAACCCGACGCCATGTTCGCATTGGCCAGTTCCCGGGCGCCACGCATCTCGGTGAGCGAAGATTCGATGGACATCGGGTTCTCGATTCAGAGCAACCCCGATCGTTCCGCATCGGGCGCGTTCGACTTGCTCGATGCGCCCGCGTTGGTGGTCCTTCGTCAAGCATCACCAAGCTCCAGCGCCGCACTGAGCATCCTGCTCGAGCATCCCAAACGCCCGGGCGGTGAAACCGCCAGACTCTGCGATGAGTCCATGCAGTCCATGATCGGCGCCTATGACGAATCTCAGGCCCCCCGGTTCGACGGGCGTCTGCCCAACGCGGTGCGCACGATCACCCTCCTGGAGCCCACAAGCGACGGCACCAAACCAACAAGCCTTTCCTGGCCGGGCATCGAACCCCGATTGGCGTGGGTCAGCAGTTCGACCAGCAGCGCCGACCTCTTTATCACTTCGATGACCCCAGGGGACACCGATCCCGCGGACGCGCTGCGCTCGATTCAGGACGCCGCCGAAACGCTCGATGCGCTGGGTGATCAGCCGCCCTCGGGTGTGCTGCTGCATGCGACACTCAAGCCCGCCGAGGTGGTGCGGGTGCTGGGCGATGACTCGCTGATGGACCTGGCGCTCTCCAAGCTCGTGGACCGGATCGATCTGGAGATCAAGCGTGGTGTCGATTCGTCCTACCGCGGCGAGCTGCGCCTTCAGTTCGCCAAGTTCCGCGAGGGTGCCAACCTCGGCGTTGAATAGCCCATCACTCGTCTGGGGACAGCGTCGCCAGGTCACGGATCGCCACTTCGAGCGCGTCGACGACGCCCTCCATGCGTTCAAAGTCGAGCGTCTCGATCGTGTCGCTGGGCATGTGGTAGTGGGGGGTGCGGAACTCGCTGGTATCGGTGATCATCACCGCGTTGTAGCCCGCGAGCCAGAAGTTGCCATGGTCGCTCCGCCAGATCGCACGCACCATCGCCGGCAGCGCCGCATCGACCACATTGGCCCGCTCGCTCGCCCGCATCGAAGCGCTGATGGCATCGATGAGTCTCCGGTCTTCGAACCGTCCAACGACACCGATGAAATCACCCGTGTCGGGCAGGTCCATTCCCAGCCGAGCGGCCATCGACTGATCGAACGGGTACTGCTGCGACCCCGGTGTCTCGTCGTAAAACCCGAGCATCTCCAGCGACATCATCGCCACGATCGACTCGTTACGATTCTTCGCCTCACGCGCATGCGCGAAGCTGCCCATCACGCCGCCTTTGCTGTTGCTGTTCTCTTCGTTGGTGAAGCCCACCCAGCGCACCGTCCGGTCCATCGGCGCATCGGCGAACCGGCGTGCCAGCTCCAGCATCGCCGCGACGCCCGACGCGTTGTCGTCGGCCCCGGGCGTATCGATCTCGGCGTCGTAATGCGCCCCGATGAGGACGATCTCCTCAGGGCGCGTGGTCCCGCGCAGCTCGGCGATGACATTAAACCCGCGCTCGGGCTTCTGCTTGTTCACCTGCTCCAGGTTGACCACGTAGCCCATCGAGGCCAGGCGATCGCCGACCCATGTGCCGGCATCGTTGAGCACGCCGCGGTGATTGGTGTTCCGCTGTGCGAAAGTCTCGCTGAGCATGCGCACATCATCGTAGAGGCGTTCTCGGTTGGACTGACTCGTCTGGGCCTGAGATCCAACTTGGGAGCCAGCCGTGCATCCTCCCAGGAGTAACACGGTGATTGTGAAATACATCCAATATCGCATTCCGGGTCCTTCTCTTTTGAAACTGATACAACCGCACGAATATCCGAGCGTATCTGATATCATCACGATCCATCATACACGGAATCCAGGGGACCACATGACTGATTCAAAGTACGCTCTCGCCACGGCGATCTTTGCGGCGGCATTCGCCGCATGCACGCCTGTCCTCGCTCAGACCGACACCATCTGCCTGCTCGACCAGCGGTTCTCACGCGTAGACCTCTACCCCGTCGGGCAGCACCCCGGTCAGGTCGAACTCGCGGACCTTGATCAGGACGGCCACCTTGACGCTGTTGTTCTCAACCGTGACGGGGGCTCGTTCACGGTCCTCCTCGGAGAGCCCGGCGGGACCTTCACCCTCCATTCCGAGATCCTGACCGGTCAACTCCCGATCGCACAGGAGTTTGATGACATCGATCACGATGGCGATACCGACCTGCTGATCCTCGACTCCGAAAACAACGACATCGCCATCTTTCTCAACGATGGCAACGCCGGCTTCGTGGTGCACAGCCGCGTAAGCGTGGGGGAACGGTCCCGTTCGATCAAGGTCGCGGACTTCAACAGCGATGGGTACACAGACATCGCGTGCACGCATCAACAGTATCAGATCGACGATCCGACCGTCGAAATCCTCCTCGGCGGGCCAAACATCACATTCGACGAGCCCTTCGGGCTCTTCGATGACATGTACACGAACGATATCTCGATCGCCGATTTCAATAACGATGGGAACGCCGATATCGCCGCGCTTGAAGGGATCTATCCCAGCGGCAACCGCGGGCGGATCTACCTCGGGAACGGTGACGCGACATTCGAAGATCCGATCCAGTTCAACTCGAGGCGTTCGACCATCACCACTACGGTCGAAGACATGAACAACGACGGCCACCTCGACATCGTCTCGGTAAGTAGGATCGATTACAGCGTCATCATCCACTACGGGGACGGAACGGGTGCATTTGATGATTACCGCCAGATCCAGCTGATTGTTGAAGCAGCCAATGTTGCAACAGCGTACCTGAACGATGACGATCTGCTCGACATCGTTGTCTCGTACGACGGGGTGCTCAGCTCAGAGGGAGGCGGGATATCATTGCTTGAGAGCAGTTCGAATGGGTCGTACAGACTCTATACCGTACCAAACACCGGGCTCAGCTCATGGGTTGCCGTCGCGGATCTCAATGATGATGGCAAAGTTGACTTCGTCGCGCCGGCACGAGGATCCGATAACCTCGAAGTCTTCTTCGATCAGTGTGGGGTCTGCCCGGCAGACCTCAACGGCGACGGCGCACTCGATTACCTGGATGTCAGTCGGTTGCTGAACCCGGTGCCGGGCGTGAACATCTTCGTCGATTACAACCTCGATGGCGTCACCAACTTCTTCGATATCAGCGACTTCCTGATCGATTTCCAGACTGGCTGCAACTGATCAGGCGTTGGCTTTCGCCTTCTCCTGGCGAGCCGCACGCTTACGCATCGCCTCGCTCAGTTCAACCTTCCGAATACGGATCGACTGCGGGGTCAGCTCGACCAGCTCATCGTCCTCAATGTACTCGAGCGCCTGCTCGAGCGACAAGTCCTTGGGCTGCTTGAGCGTGACGGTGGCGTCCTTGTTGGCGCTCCGCATGTTGTCGAGCTTCTTGACGCGTGCGGCGTTCACCTCGATGTCGTTGCCACGGTTGTGCTCGCCCACGACCTGACCCGCGTAGATCTTGTCGCCCGGACGCACCATCATGACACCACGCTCGTGCAGGTTTTCGACGGCATACCCCGTCACCTGACCCGACTCGGTCGAGATCATCACGCCCGCGTGTCGCGTGGGACGCTCACCCGTGACCGGGATGAACTCAAGGAAGGTGTGGTGCATGATCGCTTCGCCCTGCGTCGCGGTCAGCACGCGCCCACGCATCCCGATCAGCGCCCGTGAGGTGATCTTGAACACGCAGTGGGTCATCCCATCGCCGCGCTGATCGACATTGACGATCTCGCCCTTCCGCTCGCCGACGATCTGCATCACGCCGCCCACTGAGGCGTCGGGCACATCGACGACGAGTTCTTCCAGCGGCTCGCACTTGACGCCATCGATCATTCGTTCGATCACGATCGGGCGGCCGACGGCCAACTCGAAGCCCTCACGCCGCATCGTCTCAAGCAAGATGCCCAGATGCAACAGCCCACGCCCCGAAACGATGAACTCGTCCATCGTCCGCCCGGGCTCGACCCGCAGCGCCACATTGTGCTCGAGCTCACGCTCAAGGCGTGCCTTGATCTGGCGTGAGGTGACGAACTCACCCTCGTTGCCCGCGAACGGCGAATCGTTCACGCGGAACGCCATCGAGATCGTCGGCTCATCGATCGCGACCTCGTCCATCGCCTCGGGATGATCCGGATCGCAGATCGTGTCGCCGATATCCAGCTCGCCCAGCCCCGAGATCGCGCACAGATCGCCGGCGCCGATGAACTCGCGTTGAACCTTGCTCAGCCCCTCGAACCCTTCGAGGGTGCCGATCTTGGCACGCACTTCCTTTGTCTTGCCTCCCTTGAGATGCTTGACGATCACCACGGGCTGCCCCGAGTGCACCGTGCCCTGGAAGACACGCCCGACACCGATGCGACCGACATACTCGCTGAACCCCAGCGTCGTAACCTGCATGCGCAAGGGCTTCTCGATGTACACATCGGGGTGGGGCACATGCTTGACGATCGCTTCGAACACGGGCTGCAGGTTTTCGCCCTTGGTCTCCCCGTTCCACTCGTCAAGCGCCCAGCCGTCGCGAGCCGAGGCGTACACGACAGGAAAGTCCAACGCGTCGTCGTCCGCACCCAGTGCCACCAGCAGGTCGAACACCTCACCGATCACGCGGTCGGGGTCGCCGTCCGGGCGGTCGCACTTGTTGATCACCACGAGGGGCTTAAGATGGTTCTCCAGCGCCTTGCCCAGCACGAAGCGTGTCTGCGGCATCGGGCCCTCGTACGCGTCCACGACAAGGATGCACCCGTCGGCCATCTGCAGCACACGCTCGACCTCGCCACCAAAGTCCGCGTGACCGGGCGTATCGATGATGTTGATCCGGTAATCCGTATCGTCGAGCGCGTGATAGTTCACGGCACAGTTCTTCGAGAGGATCGTGATCCCGCGTTCTCGTTCCAGATCGTTGCTGTCGAGGATCAGCCCGTGCTGCCCCCCCTCGAGCTTCTCAAGCTCTCCAGCCCGGAAGTTCCCTGACTGCTTGAGCAGGTTGTCCACCAGCGTGGTCTTGCCGTGGTCAACATGCGCGATAATCGCGACATTGCGCAACGACGCGATGTCGCTGCTCGATTGGTAACGGGTCGCTGCCATGGGTACTCCAAATCGGTACGGGGGCGTAGTTTAGGGCTCGCCGCGGATCAGCCCGGATCGCGGGGGCAAATCGTAGACACACCGTTTATCGGGTCTACGAAAATACCAAACTCGTTGCCCATCTTCGCCACTCCGTACCCCCAACCACCCCTTGGGCACCAATCGAGCAGAACACTCGCCCAAGCCCCCGAACTGGGGAAAACTCCTCTTGGCCCACACCGGGCCGCGATTTATCAGAGAGGAACCGCCATGGACAACCGACTTCTCAAGCTCACCATCGCTACTGCACTCACAACCCCAGCGATCGCGGTTGCAGGGCCGATCTACGGCATCGGCTTCGAGAACCCAGGCGGCGATTCCGCGGGCGTCTGGTCACAGGATGTCCGGGCAGAACTCGGCGGGCCCTACACCAATGTGCTTGGCCGATTCGGCAACGAGAGCGTCTCACTCACGCTCAACGCGACCGAAGCGAACACCGCGGGGCTCGGAACCGATCAGGGCAACGGCCAGACCTATAACATCACCCGCCGCGAGTACAGCGCTGACCGGGAGCGTGTGCCCATGCTCGACAGCAGCGGGGGCGGCGGCGGCGTGATTCAGCCGCCATTCCCGAGCACCTACTCCGGTCCAAAGCTCGATCTCGGCAACGCCGTCAAGAACAGCGGGGGCGTCATCGACCCACCCAGCACCGAGCCGCTTTTCACCGCGGGCATCTACTCGCTCACATTCGACCTCATGATCTTCGACTCATGGGACGGAAACTACGAGGGGTTCGGGCCTGACCACTTCAGCGTCGACATCAACGGGCAGACCCTCTTCGATGAGCTCATCGAGATCCACTGGCTCCCCAACAACTTCCGCATGCCCGATGAACTCCCCGAGCTGAATGTCTACAAGCAGAACTGGCAGGACCAGATCTACCGTGACATCACCCTGCTCTTCGAGATCACCGAAGCGACCGACCACTTCGACTTCCTCTTCACCGGGACGCTCGATCAGTCAATCCAGGACGAGTCGTGGGGGATCGATAACATCCGCGTGGCTTCAGAGGGACAACTCCGCGGGGCCTCGGCACCGCTCGTGCCCGCTCCCAGCTCGCTCGCGCTCATGGGTGCAGGTCTCGGTCTCGTCAGCCGTCGCCGTCGTTGAGGGTGGTCAGTTGCCAGCTCGTTTGGCCGCAA
>DEXG01000015.1:112809-119495 GCA_002364005.1 Phycisphaerales bacterium UBA3190 | reverse complement strand
CGTTTGGCCGCAACGCGAGCCGCCGAAGGCACGCGCACATCCCACACAAGCCCAACCTTGCTCATCGCCAGAATAATCAGGTAGCTCACATCGAGCTGCCACCAGCGGAGCCCGTGACGGGCGCTGGTCGGGAACGCGTGATGGTTGTTGTGCCAGCCCTCACCCAGACCCAGAACGCCGAAGATCGGGTTGTTGCGGCTCTCATCGTGGCTCTTGAACGGTCGCGTGCCCCAGATGTGACACACCGAGTTGATGCTCCAGGTCACATGGTGGACCAGGAAGATCCGGACCAGCCCGCCCCAGATGAACCCGAGCAGCACGCCCGTCCAGCTCATCGTGAACAGCCCGCCCAGCACCGCTGGGATCAGCAGACCCAGGAGCACCCACAAGGGGAACAGGGCGCTCATGGTCGTGATCAGGCGATCACGCTTGAGGTCGACCACATACTTCTGAAGCGAGACCCCTCGCGAGCGGAACAGCCAGCCCATATGCGAGTGCCACATGCCCAGCAGGGCGTTCCAGAACCCGCTGCCGTGCGTGTGGGGGGAGTGCGGGTCGTGCTCGTCATCGCTGTGCTGGTGATGGCTGCGGTGGACCGCGGCCCACTGAAGCACCGAACCCTCGACGGCCATCGACCCGGAGATCGCCAGCAACGCCTGCACGAAGCGTGAGGTATTGAAACTCTTGTGGGTGAAGAACCGGTGGTACCCGATCGTGATCCCCAAGCCGCTGATCAGGTACATCCCAAACAGGATGACCAGGTAGATCCAGTTGAAGGCGATGCCCCACAGAAGCGAGACGGCCACGATCAGCCCAATAAAGGGCAGCACCACCGCAATCAGATTCACAATCCGTACCCGCATTGATACGCGTTCAGTCTCGGGGGCCTTGGTTGTCGTTTGCTGATCGGGAGAGACGCTCGGGGCGTCGGGTGTGCTATGGGGCATGTTGTACTCGTATTGGGTGTCGATGTGCTCGGGCCAGCATCGTGAGGGTGTCTCAGAGCATACCCGAAATGAGACGAGCGTGTCTGTTACACTAGTACCCATATTCAAGCACGCGAGATCGATCAAAGCCCGAAATGGACCACGAATCTCGCGCAAAGAATCCGTACTCGTGTATTCGGGGGTGTTTCACCCCTCTGCGCGTTGGTGGTCAACCTGAACACTGTCTGATTCAGCATGGTGTCGAGAAAGCCTGGAAACACGCGAATGAATTCCCCATGCCACTCAAACCGCGACCGCCGCCTTGATATGCGGGTGCGGGTCGTAATCGACCAGTTCGAAGTCGTCGAACTTGAAATCAAACACCGATTTCACGCCCGGGTTGATCCGCATCGTCCCCAGTGCCCGGTGCTCGCGTGACAGCTGCTCATCAACCTGAGGCAGGTGATTCAGGTAAATATGGGCATCGCCCAGCGTGTGGATAAACGCACCCGGGCGGTACCCCGTCGTCTGCGCCAGCATCATCGTCAGCAACGCGTACGACGCGACATTAAACGGCACCCCCAGGAACAGGTCCGCTGATCGCTGGTACAGCTGGCAGTTCAGCCAATCCGGCCCGCCATCCGTTGCACGCTGCACATTGAACTGAAACAGGCAGTGACAGGGGGGCAACGCCATTTCATCGACCTGCCCCGGGTTCCACGCGCTGACAATGTGGCGTCGGGAGAAGGGGTTCTCACGCAGCCCACGCTCAAGATTCGCGATCTGATCGACCGTCTCGCCATTGGGAGACGCCCACGAACGCCACTGGGCCCCATACACCGGGCCAAGCTCGCCCTGCTCGTCGGCCCACTCGTCCCAGATCGACACGCCGTTCTCCTTGAGATACGCGATGTTCGTCTCGCCCTGGAGGAACCACAGCAGCTCATGGATGATCGAACGCAGGTGCACCTTCTTGGTCGTCACCGCGGGGAAGCCAGACTGGATACCCCGCTCAATGAACGCCTGACGGGCCCCGGGGGCATCGGGCGACAGGAAATAGCGGCTCTGATGCCCGAACACCGAGATCGTCCCGACCCCGGTCCGGTCGTCACACGGGCTGCCTTCAGCGAGCACCCGACGCAGAATATCGTGGTATTGGATCATGACAGAACAGTGTACCCGAACGAAAAATAATCCGCAGGCGTGCGCACGCGGGATCACCCAGATCCGATGAGAAAATGCCCGCCCAGGATCGGGGCGGGCGGGTCAGAGCCGGAAATCAACAATGTCAGCGCCGTCTGCGGCTCACACCCAGCAGCCCGGCCCCAAAGAGAGCCAGCCCGGACGGCGCAGGGACCGTCGCGCCAATGATGCTATCGCCAGCCCCGGTGATGGTCCCGAGCAGCGAGGTGCTCCCATCGGTCGGGTCGTAGGTGTACACCCCGCCGAGTTTGCCAACCGCGTAGATGACATCGGAAACCTCGAAGAACGACACCACGCCGAACCCGACCTGATGCTCTGCGATCGTTTCCCCGGTCATCGAGTCAACGACTCGGACCGCGTTCTCGCTAAAGTTTGCCCCGAGGAACACATCGCCGTCGTACCGATGCACATCGAGAAAACTGGCGAATGTGTCAAAGCTTGCGCCCGTCGTGTACGAATCGGTCATGGGGTCATATGAAGCAATATATCTCGTGTCGTTCCCGTTCGGCGGGAAGGACTGAACGGCGAAGTTGATTTGGCCCGATGGGTCAATATCAAGTCCGGCGGCCAAGTGAACGCCATCGCCGAAGCGATCGTACAGGTCGTATTCAACAGTCCCGTTCGCAGACGGTGAGTTGACATCGTAGCTGGTGAATACGCCGCCATTTTGAACCAGCACGCGATCGTTACCGATGTACGCGAGGTCGGTAATAAACCCGTGTGCTTCGATGTCGAAGAGCAGCGATGCCTCATAGGTCCCCGTATCAACCGAAAACACGCGGCCCTGCCCATCGGTGATATAGAACTCCGACAGTCCAACTCCCGCAACCGCAGGGGTGCAAACACACGCGGTGTACACGGCAGCCGCCATCATCGTTGTCTTCATTGTAAATCCTTTCTCTTTGGCCCTATGCAGGCATCTCTGACGCTCATCTATGAATAGCACACGGGGTCGGTTCCGTGTGTCTCCTGATTCATCGAAATCCGATTGGCAATCGCCACTGCCCGCACCACGCCCGACTCACAGGCGATGCGCCAAGGCGACTGCTCATGTGTACTCATCGCCTGCGACGCACGCCCAGCAGCCCAGCTAACCCCAACAGGGCCGTGCCGCCCGGTGCCGGAACGCTGAAGACCTCGTAGCTGGTTGCCCCGAGCAGATCACCGCTGACCCCGCTCAGCGAGCCGTAGAACGAGGTTGACCCGTCCGCGGCATCAAAGTTGTACAGCCCCCCGTCCCGGTCGAGCAGGAACAGCTGCGCTTCGAGTTGCAGGAACGAGACCGGGCTGAAGGTCAGGTCGTAGACATCGATCAGGTTCCCGTCATTGGCATTGATGACATGCACCTGTTGGCCGTGCCGGTCCGCCCCGAGAAAGACATCGGGGGCGATCTCAACAAGGTCGATGTAGGATCCGATCGTGTCCGGGTGCTCAATCACCGCCATCTCTCTGTAGACACCAGTTCCGGGGTGATAGGTGGTGCCGACCAGATCAATGCTCTCTGAAGTGAACTGGAGCAACGACATAAACAACTCATTGTCCGAGGTCGCCGCAAAGCCCTCCAGTAAGAAGTTCTCGTTCGTGCCCTCATAATCCGCCGCGTCGAAGAAGACGGACTCTGCGCCCGTCATCATGTCGACCAGTCGGATCTCATCCCGGATCTGCACAAGCATGTTGTCGTTGCCTGCATAGAGAATGTCGTAGACATTCCAGCTTCCATTGACATGGTAAACCTCGCTGGCCTCAAGGGTGGAGCCGTCGACGCTGTAGACCCGTCCGCCCGACCCGGCGACAAAGAAATCCGACAGACCCGCACCCGCTGGCGCAGCGAAAACAGCGGCGCCGAGCGCACCCATCAACAAAGCATATTTCATCATGACCCTTTCTCTCGATCTCTCGATCTCGCCGCCCAACGGGGCAGCGTTCCCGCACAGATATATGAAAAAAGCACGGAAGCGGTTCCGTGCCTTCTCTGATTTCATATATTGTGTGTATCGGCCCGATTACTCGGGCAGCTTGTCCAGCTCCGCCTGCACCCGCTCGACCAGACGACCAACCGTCGCGTCGCCAAAGTCGAAGGGCAGGCCCGCTGCACCGAACAGGTCGGGCAGGGGACGCGAGCCGCCGAGCGAGAGCGACTTGCGGTACGCCGCCAGCGCCGCTTCCTCGCCCTGCTCCAGACTGATCAGCCAGATCCCCAACGCGCCGAGCTGGGCGATGCCATACTCGATGTAGTAGAAGGGCACCCCGAAGAGGTGGCTCTGGCGCTGCCAGACAAACTTGCGCTCTTCATCAAGCCCGGACCAGTCGACCATGTGGCCCTGGTGACCGAACCGCTCCTCGAGGCCGAGCCACGCCTGCGTCCGCTCCTCGTGGGTGTGCGTCGGGTTCGCGTACACCCAGTGCTGGAACGCATCGATTGTCGCGATCCAGGGCAGCAAGCCGATGCTCCCCTCAAGCTGCTTGCGGCGGGCACGGTTCGCGTCCTCTTCGCTGGGGTAGTACGCATCCCAGTAGGGCATCGTCAGCAGCTCCATGCTCATCGACGCCACCTCGGCATACTCCAGCGGCGAGCTGCGGTACCACACATACGGCTCGTCCCGGCAGTACATCGAGTGGAACGCGTGCCCCGCCTCGTGCACCATCGTCTCGACATCCCGGTGCTGGCCCGCCGCGTTCATGAAGATGAACGGCAGCTTCGAGCGATCGCGGAAGTACAGGTACCCGCCCGGGGCCTTGCCCTTGCGGGAATCCAGATCAAGCATCGCACCGTCCGCGGTGCCGTGCGTGTTGGAGCCGTCGCCCATGCTCGCGAAGAACGCGCTCAGCTCCGGGCTCAGCTTATCGAACACATTCTGTGTCTTGCTGACCAGATCCTTGCCGCCGTTGAACGGCTCGAGCGCCGCACGGTTCTTGGGATCGACCGCCAGGTCCCACGGGCGAAGCTGCTCAAGCCCGAGCTGCTCCTTGCGCGAAGCATCAAGCTTGGCCGTGAACGGCATCACATGCTTCTGCACCGCGTCGTGGAACGCGCCGCACATCGCTGGGGTGTAGTCGAACCGGTGCTTGCTCTTGAACGCGTACCCGACATAGTTGTCAAAGCCCGCGTTCTGCGCCACCGTGTGGCGCTTCTGCACCATCTCGTCGTAGATCTCGTTGAAGCGCCCCGCGTCCTGAAGGCGCCGAGCCGCGACCTTGCGCCACGCCTCTTCACGCACGGAGCGGTCCGATGACTCGAAGAACTTCCCCATCATGGGCATCGTCTTCTCTTCACCCTTCCACTCGACCGTCATCGCCCCGCAGATCTTGTCGTACTCCTGATCCAGCTGCGACAGTTCGGTCTCGATCGACACATTCTCGGGGCGGAACAGGTCCACATCCGCTGCCGTGTCACGGAACAGGACCTCGTACCGATCGCTCGTGAGTCCGTACTGCTCGCACAGGGCCTTCATCTTCTTATCGAGCTCAAAGCCCACGGGCTTCACCTTGGGCACCACGGTCGTGATGAACGAGGTATACGCCGCCTGCTTCTCATCGCTGCCGGTATCGCAGGTCATGTCGATGTAGGTATTGGCGCCGGATTCCCCGATCGCCGCTTCCAACTCGCTGCGGTCGAGGAGCCACTTCTCCAGCTCCTCGCGGCTGCCAACTTCACGCTCAAGCAGCGCGTTCATCAGCGGCTCGATGTTCTCCCATTTCGTCGCGTCAAGCACGGGGGGAACGAAATCAGTCGTCTGCATCGATGTCATCAAAGGCCTCCAAATTGGTCACAGCGCCAACAGAGAGTCCCAGCAGCGCACCGTGTCTTCATATGTATTCATCTTATGCAGGGTTTGCGCCCAGTTCACGCGCCAACTCCAACGCGGATGCCTTGTCCGTGACGCGGCCTTCAAGCTGCGCGTCGTACACCGCGTCGAGCACCTCACGAAATCGGGGGCCTGGCTTGAGGCCTTGCTCGATCAGGTCTCCTCCATCAAGCAACGCCGGCGGGCACAGGCCCTCATCAAGCCGCTTCCACTGATCAAGCTCCGCCGAAACTACTTTCGCGTGGTCGTCGTTCCGGACATCGCACCACGCGCCATACAAGGCCAACGCCTCGTCCGCGTGCGCACTCCCACCAAGGCGACGCTTTGCCGCAACACCCATCTCATCCCAACGCGTATGCATCGCCCGCGTCAGTTCGAGCACCGCACGCATCCCGTCACGGTCCTGATTCGAGAGGTCCAGCCGTTCGCGGAAGCGCCCGCAGATCGCACCCGGATCCTCATCGATCCCGTGCCCACGCGTCAACGCCAGCGATGCCAAGACCAGCGGGTACGACGCATCGTCACTCAGCCGCTCCATCACATCGCCGTGGATCGCGCTCAGATTCCCGAAGATTGCGTCATCGAGCCCCAGCTCATCGATCAGCTCGCACGCCCGCACCCGGTTCGGGTGGGTGAGCATGCGGCGCATCTCCTCGCCGACCCGTTCGATCGACACCCCACGCAGCTCCAACGCGTGCTTGGCGATCGCATCATGCGTCCCCCGCTCGATCTTCAAGCCGTAACGAGCCGC
>DEXG01000015.1:90099-112637 GCA_002364005.1 Phycisphaerales bacterium UBA3190 | reverse complement strand
ATCGCATCATGCGCCCCCCGCTCGATCTTGAAGCCGTAACGAGCCGCGAACCGCACCGCCCGCAACGCACGCAGATGATCCTCCTGCAACCGATGCTCGGGATCGCCCACCGCCCGCAGTATCCTCGCCTCAATGTCTCGACGGCCATCGACAAAGTCGATCACCTCGCCGTCGGGCCCGCCCGCCATTGGATCAAGGAACAGCGCATTAATCGTGAAGTCCCGGCGGCGCGCATCCATCTCAGGCGTCGAGTACTCGATGCTGTCCGGGCGACGCGCATCGCTGTACACCCCATCGCTGCGGAAGCTCGCCACCTCGATCGTCGCCCCGTAGTCCCGCACCAGCACCACGCCGAAGGCCGCGCCCACCGACGCGGTCTTGCGAAAATACGCCGAGATCTGCTCCGGGCGTGCATCGGTCGCGACATCGTAATCCTTCGGCTCATGCCCCAGCAGCAGGTCCCGAACACAACCGCCCGCAAGGTACGCGATATGATCGCGCCCGCGCAGCGTTTCCACCACCCGCACTGCCGCGTCGCGTTCGCTCACCCGATCTGCTCCTCACGCAACTCGCGGCTCATCAGCATCGCGATCGCGTCGACCGGGTCCAGGTGCTCAAACAGCACCGCGTGCACCGCGTCGGTAATGGGCATGTCCACCCGGTACTTCTTGGCCAGATCCACCACCGATTCGGTCGTCGCCACGCCCTCGACCACGCACATCGCATCACGCAGGTAGGCATCGAGCTTCACACCCTTGCCCAGCGCCTCGCCGCACGAGCGGTTCCGCCCCTCGGGGCTGAAACAGGTCGTCGCCAGATCGCCCACGCCCGCGATCCCGAAGAAGGTCTGTGTCTGTGCCCCCATCGCGCTGCCCAGCCGCCCGATCTCCGCCAGACCGCGTGCCAGCAGGGCGCTCTTGGCGTTGAAGCCCGCCCCCAGCCCATCGATGATCCCCGCCGCGATCGCGATCACATTCTTCGTCGCACCCGCAAGTTCCACACCCAGCAGGTCCGGGTTCGTATAGATCCTCAGCCAGCTTGTCGAGAACAGTGTCTGGATCTGCTCGGCAAAGCCGGGATGATCCGAGGCCGCCGCCATCGTCGCCGGCTTGCACTGGGCCAGCTCCGTCGCGATCGCCGGGCCAGACATACACCCCAGCGCCCGGGGCTTCCCGTCCGGGTCGTCGCCCAGCACATCGGCGATAATCTGCGTCGGACGCATCAGCGTCCCGTTCTCGATGCCCTTGGCCACGCTGATCACATTGGCGGTGGGGGGGACATGGTCCTTGAGCCGTTCCCACGCGCCCCGGATGAACTGCACCGGGATCGCACAGACGATCACATCCGCATCCCGCAAGGCATCGCCATCATTCAGCGCAATCCGCACCGAATCGGGCAGCTTGAAGCCGGGCAGGCGATCGCTCTTGCGGGTCTGTGACAACGCCCCGCGTTCGTCCTCGTCGTGGCCCCACATGGTGACACGGGCACGGGGTGCCGCCCCCGCACCATGCTCATCGGGGATCGTCAAGGCCGCGGCACAGACCAGCCCCATCTGGCCAATCCCCAGGATCGTCACCCGGGGGGGATCGCCCATGCCATCATTGCGCGTCTGGCTGTTACCCATCATCATCCTCCCAAGAACCTCGCCAAGCCCGCTCAGAACGCCGAACCGGCAGCCCATGGCGTGCGTAGAACCCATCATCGGTACCCGAACCGGCCCCAGACACTATATCACCGCCGACACGCCCACCGCCCGCACAGGCGATCGAAGCCCCCTACAGTTTCCCCCAAGCCGGGAATGCCACCCCAGCAGGAACAGTTCACCCAAGCAAGAGACCCGTTCCATGAGTGACACAGCGACCCATACCCACGATCACACGCACGACCACGACCATGACCACAGTCACGGCGGGCTCGATTGCTGCTCCCACCACGGCATGAGCAACAATGGATGGAGCGTCTTCTACCTCATCGGTGCCGTGCTCGCAATCGTCTCCTGGATCGCCCACCTCTTCGGCGCCACCAACGAGCTCGTCGCGACGCTCCCTGCTGTGCTGGCCGCGCTGCTCCTCGGGTCCAAGCTCTTCTACGCCGCCGGCATGGAAGTCCTGAGCCGACGGGTCTCCTCGTCCTCACTGGCCGCCCTGGCGATCCTCGCCTCGATGTCGGTCGGGAAGTACGGCACCGCCGCATTCCTCGCCTTCATCCTCCTCGTGGCCGACCTCATCGTCTCACGAACCGCAGACGGGGCCAAGCGAGCCATCGAACAGCTCGTCTCACTCACCCCCGACATCGCACGCGTCGTCCTCGATGGCGTTGAGAAGATCATCCCCGTCGGTCAGGTCCAGGTCGGCCAGACCGTCCGCATCCGACCCGGCGAGAACCTCCCGGTCGACGGCCGCGTCGCCTCGGGCGAATCAACCATCAACCAGGCCTCACTCACCGGTGAAGCCATGCCCGTCGAAGTCCAGAAGGGCTCCGATGTCTACGCCGGTACCTCAAACCTCACCGGTGCCATCGACATTGAAGTTACCCAGATCGGTGAACAGACCACCATCGGGAAGGTCTCCAGCCTCATCCGTGAGGCCGAGTCAACCAAGACCCAGCGTCAGCTCCTCATCGAGCAGGTCGCACGCTTCTATGTCCCCGTCGCCCTCTCGGTCGCCCTCGTGGTCTTCTTCCTGACCTCGCAGAGCGATGTTGAAGTGGTCCGGGATTCGGCCGCACTGCGTGCCGTCACCGTCCTCGTCGTGACCTGCCCGACGGCACTGCTGCTCTCATCGCCCTCAGCGATGGTCGCCGCCTTCGCCGCCGCTGCCCGACTGGGTGTGATGATCAAGCGGACCGACTACCTCGAGGCATCCGCCAACATCGACGCCGTCGTCATGGATAAGACCGGCACACTCACCACCGGCCGCTTCGAGGTCTCACGCCTCGCCCCAGCCGACGGCGTCCAGGGGGCCGACCTGCTCAAGGCCGCCGCATTCGCCGAAGCCAGCAGCAACCACCCCCTCGGGCTCTCGATCCTCCGCACCGCTGAGCAGGCACGCATCAAGGTCGACAGCGACGGCAAGTTCGAGGAAGTCCACGGCGCGGGCGTCAACGCCACAACATCCCTCGGCTCCATCTCCGCCGGGCGAGGCACCTGGATCAAGCAGCTCAACCCCGCCGCCTCGGATCAGATCGCCAAGGTCGAAGAAAAGATCGAAGGCATGTCGGGCGTCCATGTCGTCAAGGACGGCAAGTACCTCGGTGCCGTCGGGCTCGAAGACAAGGTCCGTCCCAATGCCAAGAGCGTGGTCGATCGCCTGCACGAACTCGGTGTCCGCCTCGCCGCCATCTTCACCGGCGACCGCCTGAGCGTCGGCAAGCGTGTCGGCTCCATCACCGGCGTCGACGCCGTCGAAGCCGAGTGCCTCCCCGAAGAGAAGCACCAGCTCATCAAGCAGCTCACCGAAGACGGCTACCGCGTCATGATGGTCGGCGACGGTATCAACGACGGCCCGGCCCTCGCCGAAGCCGATGTCGGCGTCGCCATGGGCCTCTCGGGCTCAGACATCGCCGCCAACTCCGCCGGCGTCGCCCTCATGACCGACGAACTCAACCGCCTGCCCTTCCTCATGGAACTGGCACGGCGCACACGCATGATCGTCACGCAGAACATCGTCGTCTCGATCCTCATGGCCATCGGCGGGCTCGTCCTCGCCGCAACCGGCTCCTTCCAGGCCATCGGCGGCGCCAGCATCGGCGTCGGCTTCGCCGCCTTCTTCCACTTCATCCCCGATGTCTTCGTGATCGGCAACTCGTTCCGTCTCTTCCGCTTCGGCGAAGACTTCCTCGAAGCCGAGACCGTCGCCAAGGCCCAGGCCGAAGCCGCGAACAAGCGAATCCGGCGCGAAGCCAGCGTCCGGAACCTCGCCGCCGAACCCGCCTGACTTGGCAATATTGGCCACCCCGGCCATGCCTGGTCAAATCCAGTTCTTTTCGGGCCCCGTGCACAACGGGGCCTGCTTAATTACGCACAAAACATTGTGATGCGAGCTGTAGTATGGTAAAAAAGTACCATGCATTACTCAAATACCATTCTGCCGTTGTTCGCCCTCGCGATGGTTCCGTTCGCCGCTACCTCTGTCCACGCCCAGAGTCTCCGCTGCATTGAGGAACACCTCGTCTCCGAGACGCGGCTGGACGAGCGCCCCATCTCGTATGCCATGCTTGACAACGGAACGCTTGCCGTGCTCCACATCGACCCGGACGCTGTGATCCGGTTCTACGACACCAGTCACGACACACTTGAGCTGGTGGGCGAGTACATTCCCAGTTCAGCCAGCTATCGCAATACGATCCACGCCCATGGCAACGACATCTACACCTGCCTCCCCGCATCGGACCACCCGGATTCACAAGACGCCATCTTCGTCATCGATGCCAGCGATCCCAGCAATCCAACACTGCGCACGGAAATCTCCGTGGAGCACAACCTCAATCTCGCGGACTTCGAAGGCAATACCGCCTACTTCATGAATGATGACTTCCTTGGCCCCGGTGATGGGTTCCTCTATGTGTATGACATCACGGATCCTGACAAACCGATTCGCCGACGCCGAGTCAATACGGGGCTCCGTGTTCCACGCGAGCATGGCTTTCAGGTCGCGGGCGGGCTGATGCATATCAGCACCTACGACCGGATCAGCACCTACACCATCGACGAGGCAGGCCAGACCAAGTGGCAGCACGCCTACCGCTTTGATGTCAATGCCGTGTGGGCGATGGAGGCGGTGGGGCAGATGCTCTACATGGGGCATGACGAGAAGTTTGAGATCTACGACTTCAGCGATCCCGCCAACCCCACGCTCCGCGCATCGGACGACAGGCCTTCCTACGGCGGGATCATTATCGACGGCAGCACCGCGTACGTTCTTCAGAATGGCATCGGGGTTTACGATGTATCCAACCCCGACGCGCCCCATTTGACGGGCCACTTCAGCGACTACGCCGGGGTCAACGGGGTCATCCCCTTCAACGACCGCGTCCTCGTCACGCGGGACAGCGGGGTCAGCATCTTCAACCAGACCGTCAAGGATTATCAAGGGCCCGAGCCGCTCACCACACTCACCGGGGGCGAGCCACACGAGATGGTGATCCAGGACAACACCGCCTACATCGCCAACGGCTCATTCCGCATGACCATCTACGATCTCACCGATCCCATGGCGCCCGTGTTCCTCGACGCTGTGGGGGAGGGCTACTTTTCCGAAGACTATCGTCAGATCGCAGCCGACGAAGACTCCATCGTGACCGCCAGCGATGAGGGGACGATCGGCATCTTCACCAACATCGACCCCACCCAGCCGGACCATGTCGCGAGCATCAGCGACTTCGTTTCGGTCACGGACATGGACATCGAGAACAACCTGCTCGTCGTGATCGGGTTCGTCGAGGGCGATTCCCCCGGGGTGACTGAGGGCACGCTTGGGATCTACGACATCACCGAGCCCGCGAACCCGATTCAACGATCCATGCTGCCCGGTTTCGGCGATCCTCAGTGGATCCGCCTGACCGACAGCAGCGCCATCACCTATGACGCCAGCTCCGATTTCGACACCGATCACAGAGGGCTTGTCAGCTTCGATATCACTGACCCCGCGACCCCTGCGTATGTGAAGAACATCTCGGCAACCTCCGGGGGTGTCAGTGGCTTCAGTTTCGACCAGCCATGTCCCATCGCCTTCTCGGGTCAGTACGCCTATGTCGGTATCGGCGAGTCGATCAGCATCCTCAGCTCATCCGGACCGGATACCTTTGAGGTGCTCGCCGATGTGCTGACGGGATACCAGCCCGGTTCGATCCACATACAGGGTGAACTGATGATTGTCGAAGCCAACGGCCTCTACCTCTATGACATCTCAGACCCGCTCAACCCCGTCCGTGTTGGCATGGCCAACAGACTCGAGTTCCCCACAAACTTTGAACCCAAGCCCCAAATCGTCGGCGACGCCGTGGTCGCCCTGCATCGGGACATCGGCTTCATCTCCTACGAGATGGACACATGCATCACCTGCTCGGCCGATCTCAATCACGATCATGTTCTTGATTTCTTCGATGTCTCCATCTTCCTTGCAGCGTACATCGCGCAGAGCGCAGAGGCCGATCTCAACAACGATGGCGTCTACGACTTCTTCGATGTCAGCGACTTCCTCGTCCAGTTCAACAGCGGCTGCCCGTAAGCATCCCACCATGATCACAAAGACATGGGCCCCGATCGATCTCGGGGCCATGTTCATTTTCCTCAATGATTCCCGCGGCGTTCACGCAGCACACAGGATGTAGGCCAACCATGCTCCAGCACAAACCCCTCTTCGCCCTCGCACTCATCGTGCTCGCGATCTCGACAACCCAGTCCCACGCCCAGAGCATGACATGCGCCGCGTGGCGTTTCATCGGCGCCATCGAGTCAGAAGGATACGGCGGCGGCTACCCCTATATCGATCCACACGCATCGCACGAGGTTGTCGCCGGCACGGCCCACGAACTCAAGACCTTCGATCACTCCGGATCGGACCTCTTTGAGATCGACTCCCATGTCTTCGCGGACCAGGCCGACGCGATCATGCGTGCCGGGGACTACATCTTCCGCTCCGAGCGCGTCGTCGGTGACGATTCCATTCTTTATGTCTACGAGCCAACCGACCCGAGCCACCCGACAAAGATCGCCACGGCCGCCGTCCCGGTTCAATACGACCGCGTGGTCATGGCAAAGGATCATCTCTACTGCTTCCGTCGAACGTACTACACGATCGACATCCTGGACTTCTCAGATCCAACCGCCCCGACGCTCGTTAACTCACGCGGCTATAAGAGCTCCATCCGTAATCTGCGTGTGCTCAACGACAACACCCTCATTCTCGCAAACGGCAACCGCGAACTCCACGCCCTCGATCTGACCGACCCCACACACCCAAACCAGATCAGCATCTTCAACGCCTTCAACTCAACCTCGTTCTGGGGGATCGCCGCCTTCGAAGTCAGCGGCGACCTCGTCTATGTCAACGACGGCTGCGATGATCTCCTCGTGCTCGACTACAGCGACCCCGGCTCGCCCATAAAGGTCGGCGATTACCCGATCCAGTCCTGCCCCAGTGACATCGTTCTCGATGGTGATCAGGCCTACCTCACCTACACCTTCTCCGGGTTCGATACCCTCGATATCTCGATACCCACACAACCGGCATACCTCGCACACATCCAGACCCGCCCGTATTTCCAAACCCTGGTCCCATCCCACAGCAAGATCTTCATCTCAACATCGAAGCGTCCCATCGCAATCATCAACAAACTCCGCAACCTCAACGGGACCAGCGCCCACGAGGCCACCACCGATGATCCCGGCAACTACCGCGCCATCGAACTGGTCGATGACCACGCCTACGCCGCGGCCTCAGACGGCCTGCTCACCACAACCGACATCACCGACCCCTTCAACCCCGTGCTGATCGATACCCAGGCCACCACCGGGCCCGCCCATGACCTCGTCGTCCACAACGGCTTCGCCTATGTCGCGGTCCTCTCCGGCTTCGATGTCTTCGATCTCACCGACCCCGATCAGCCCATCTGGGTCAAGTTCGTCGATGACGCCAGTGCCAACAAACTCGCCGTCGACGGCAACCTGCTCGTCGCCACCACCTCAGAACCATCGGAAATCGCGATCTACGACATCTCCAACCCCGCAGACCCGCAGCGATACGACTTGTCCATCAACTACATCGCCGAGTACCCCCGCGAGATCATCCTCAGAGACGAGACCCTCTACTGCGCATGCGGCTACAGCACCTTCGTCGTCGCGGATCTCTCCGACCCCCAAAGCCCCGTCATCACCGACCAGTACACCGCTCCCCAGTTCGCCGAGTTCGCAGAAGCACTCACAATCGAGGGCTCAATCGCCTATGTCGGGACAGACTACGGCTACCTCTACATCTTCGATATCTCCGACCCCAACAACATCGAGCTGATGAGCGATCAGTTTCTCGCTCCAGAGATCCGCTCACTGCAAAGCGCAGACAACCGGCTCGCGATGGGCATCAACGGCCTGCACCTCTATGACCTGACCGACCCCATCAACCCAGAGTACATCGCAAGCGCCCAATCGCCCGGCACAAGCTCACCCCAGATCCGCGATGGTGTCTATTACGCCGCCGCCGGCGACGCGGGCCTCTGGAGCATCGACATCACAGACTGCGGCACATGCGCCGCCGACTTGACCGGCGACCTCGTGCACGACTTCTTCGATATCTCCGTCTTCATCAGCAACTTCAACCGTCAGGACCCGATTGCAGACTTTCAGCCCGACGGCGAGTTCAACTTCTTCGATGTCAGCGCCTTCCTCGATGCATTCCGAGCGGGCTGCCCGTAAGCGGATGACGCTACCGCAAACGAAAAAGCCCCGCGAATCTCGCGGGGCTTTCTTCATTCAATCTCGCAGCAGTGGGGCACTCAGCCGTTGATGCCGCTGACCTTCACCGCGGTGTAACGCTGACGGTGACCGGTCTTGCGCTGGTAGGTGCTCTTGGGGCGGAACTTGTAGATGTACAGCTTGTCGCCCTTGACGACCGGCTCAGTAATCTCAAGCGTCACGCTCGCGCCGTCAACATAAGGGGCACCGATCTTGGCATCGCCGCCGGCGCTGCCGACCACGAGCACCTTGTCGACCGTGATGGTGTCGCCGGCTTTGGCCTCGCCACCGTTGTACAGGTCAATGAGAATCGTCTCGTCGGCCGCGACTTTGCGCTGCCCGCCGGATTCCTCGATAATCGCGTAAGTGTCTGCCATGGCTCATGCTCCGATCAGCTGCCGCATGCGTTCCGGGGCGTGAGCATTCGTCGCTCACGCTTTCACCCGACGCACTTCGGGGTCGAGATGATATCCCGCCTCTCCCACCAAGTCGATCCATCATTCCCCGCGATTCTCCGCGTCTACGACCACAAATCCACGATATCATCAACCCATGATCCTTCAAGATACCCCAGATTCGCTCTCTACCCCCGAAACAACCGCCCAGAATGCCGCTGAGCAGGCCAACAACGCCGCACCAGGCGGGGCATCAGACCCCGAGTTCGTGCTCGATCTCTCGGGCTGGCCAAGCTGGGACTCTAATGCCAACTTCTTCGAGAACATCTGGGCCTATGTCGATCATTTCTGGGATCTGAGACTCTTTACCATCGGCGAAACCGAGGTCTTCGTCAATCAGCTCGTCGTCGCACTCTTCGCCTTCGTCTTCGGCGTCATCCTCTCCAAGCTCATCGCCCGCCGGGTCGGCAAAAAAGTACTCCCCCGCATGAAGGTCCACGAAGGACCCGCCAGCGCGATCCAAACCATCCTCTACTACTTCCTGCTCATCATCACAGCCGTCATCGCCCTGCAGATCGCACAGGTCCCGCTCACCATCTTCACAATCTTCGGCGGGGCGCTCGCGCTGGGCATCGGCTTCGGTTCCCAGAACATCATGAACAACTTCATCTCGGGCCTCATCCTGATGCTCGAGCGACCCATACAGGTCAACCAGATCGTCACCGTCAACGGCGAGACCGGCAAGGTCCTCAAAATCGGTGCCCGCGCCACACACATCCAGCGATACGACGGCGTCACCACCATCGTCCCCAACTCGCACCTCCTCGAGAACGCCGTCGCCAACTGGGCACTGCCGGACCCACGCATCCGCTCCATGATCCCCGTCGGTGTCGCCTACGGGTCCGATGTCCAACTCGTCAAATCAACCCTCGAAAAACTCCTCACCGACCATGTCCGCGTCCTCGAATCCCCCGACAACCGCGTCCTCTTCATGGGCTTCGGCGACTCCTCCCTCGACTTCGAAGTCCACTTCTGGATCTCCCCCCGCTCGTCCTTCGATCGCCGCCAGATCGAGTCCGACCTCCGTTTCAAGATCGACGCCCTCTTCCGCGAGCACGACATCACCATCCCGTTCCCGCAGCGCGATGTGCACATCTTCAACGACACGCCGGCGCGAGTGCATGTGACAAAGGACACACCCGACGACACGGACGGGGAGAAGTAGGGAGTCTTGTTTCACACTGGGCCGGCCCTTGTAGTCGTTCCGCCTCAGGGCGAATCCTGACCGCGTCCCCGAAGAAACGCGATCGCCCGCTCAAGCTGCCGATCACCCCGACCAACAAGGTCATCCACCGCCGCGTTCACAACCACATCCGGCGACACACCAACCCCATCAAACAGCCGCCCGTTGGGCTGGTACGACGCCATCGTTGCCAGCTTCACCTCAAGCTCACCGATCTCATAGGTCCTGCTCCGCGCGCTCCCCCCGCCCGACGCGGTCCCCATCAGCGTGACATGGGGCAGCTCGCCCATCGCCGCCAGGAAGATATCCGTCGCGCTGAAACAGCCCGCATCCATCAGCACCACCACCGGCCCATCAAACCGAACCACATCCTCCCCGCCGGCCGACACGACCATGTAGTGCCAATCGCTGAAGTCCCCCTCGGGCACAGCCCACGCCGGCTCGAATCGCTCCCTGAACCGATCAATCGCCGCCCGCTCTCGCTCGCCCCACCCCGGCCACGCACGCGGGAAGAGGAACCGATCCTCCAGATACCCACCGGGCGCATGCGGATCATCGCCGCCCTCCAGCCGATACCGCGCCGCGTTCACCACCACCGGCTCATCCTCCGCCCCCAACAAACAAGGCAGCAGCGCCAAAATCGGATGCCGCAGACCGCCCCCGTTCCCCCGCACATCAATCACCAGCCCCGTGGCCCCCTCTGTCGCCAACGCAAGCTCCTCCCGCATCGACGCGATCCACGCGTGCATCGAGCCCCGGTCTGCCGGGCTCATCCGCGCCAGCCGCAGATACCCAATATCCCCATCAACGCGCCCCGTCGCTCGCCCAACCCGCGCCGTCGATCGTGCCCGTTGATCATCCAGCCGCACCTCAACCTCGACCCGCGACGCCCCGTCCGCATCCCGCAGCGTGAGCATCGCCACATCGCTCGCCTCTTGCCCGAGCATCATCCGCGCAATGTTCAACGCGCGAAGCTCACGCATCGACCCGGCTTCAACATACTGTTCAGAACCCGCGGGCACATACGCACGCACACCACCAATCCATTGTTCGAGTGGAATCCCATCGATCGATTCGATGTACGGGTGCGACTCGTCCACCAACCCCGAACGCTCCGCGTGCAGCGCCACGATCCCGCCCTGCGCCCGCTCGAACACCACTGGCAGGTACCCCGGAGCCAACCCGTCTCGCCATGCCCGAACCCCCGCGTGCCCATCGCCGAGCAGACTCACCACCCGCTGCGCTGCACGCCGAACCTCAGCGATGGGGGCCCTGTCGCCGAGCGCTTCCACCTCCGCCTCGATCAACCCACGCAGATCCGCCCCACGCAGCGTCGCGTACGCGTGCCGCGACTCGACGATCTCCAGGAGTTGCTCAAGCGCAACCCGCGGCGAGATCGGCGCCATCCTGACATTGTGATCGAGCACCAACTGCCGATTCGCCCGCGTCATCGGCGCATCAGATACAGACACAACCCCGTCCCCGCGCCGAAACTCCAGATCGATCGCGTCGTGCCGCTCCAACGCTACACCCATCGCCTCAAACACATCCAGAAGATCCTCCCCGATGCGCTTCTGCCAGAGCGAACCGAACTCCAGCATCGAACCCCGCACCAACTCGCGCGTGCTGACACCACCGATCGACACCAGCTCAACCCACGCCCCCTCGTAACGCACAACCATCCGGGCATTGTCCTCGAACCGCACCGCGGTAAACGGCGACACCTGCCCCTGAGCCAGCCCAGCCACACACATCACCATCAAGACCATCAGCGGCAACAATCGAACACGCATCATCACGAACCCCTCCCCATCACACCCTGCGCCAAACACCACACGCTTCAACCAGAAACAGTGGGGGCCGAGCGCAGCCGCGCTCCATCAACCCCTTTTTTACGCATACGCCCCCAACCCCAGCGGGGTTTCATCCCCCGTCCCGCCGGTGCCGCCCAGGAGGGGCACCCATCACCCGCTTAAATGCGCGGCTGAACGCCGCTTCGGACCCATACCCGTACCGTTCCGCAATATCGATCACCGCGTCATCCGTGGCCCGCAGTGCCCTGGCCGCGCTCTGCATCCGCCACCGAGTCAGATACTCAAGCGGCGACTCCCCGACCAACTCGTGGAACCGGGCCGCGAACGCACTGCGTGACATCGACACCGCCCGCGCCAGCGACTCCACCGTCCACGCCGCGCCCGGCTCGCGCTGCATCGCCACCACCGCACGCCCGATCCGTTCGTCCCGCAACGCCGCCAGCCAGCCCTGCTCCATCCCCTCGCCCCGCGCAAGCCACGAACGGATCCCCTGAATCACCAGGATATCCGCAAGCCGCGTAACCACCGTCTCCCCGCCCGGACGCCGTTCCCTCGACTCCATCGCCATCAAACGCAGCGTGTGCTGCACCCACTCCGACTCCGGCGCATCCCACCCATCGACATGAATCACCCGAGGCAACTGCCGCACCAAATCCGCGGCAGCCGGGTGATCGAATCGCACCGCGCCACAGATCAACTGCGTCTCCTCACCACCACCCCCATACACCAATCGCTCATACCGCTCGCTCACCTGCTCCACCGGCAGATCAAAGAACGGCTCGGTCTTGACCCGCTTGCTGCTCATCAGATCGTGACCCAGCCCATGAGGCACCAGCGAGAACGCGCCCGGCCGAAGCTCAAGCAACGCCTCCCCCTTCACCCGCACCCAGCACGAGCCCGCCGTCACGATGTGGAACATTACACAGTCATCCATCGCAGGCAGCGCCACCCCCCACGGTGCCGTCAGCGTCGAGTGCGCATACACCACGCCCTCCAAACGCAGAAAGTGCAGCGCCTCCCCGTACGGGTCACCCGATGCCCACGCCCGCTCCATCCGCTCGTCCATGCTCATTGTGCTCATGACAGCATCATAGCACAGATCGCTCATCATCTGTGAAGATGGACGATCAGTCAAATCAACGCGACATTCAGTCATTGAGTATCCAGAATCGTGCGCCATCATGTATGTATCAGCAATGCCGCTGACAGACCAAAGGACCCGATCATGACCACCAGCACACTAACCGACCCCCGCCCCATCCTCGTCACCGCATCCACCGGCAAGACCGGGCGCCGTGTCGCAAACCTCCTCGAGGCCGACAACCACCCCGTCCGGCGCGCCTCCCGCTCGGCCCCCGTTCCCTTCGAGTGGACCGACCACACAACCTACGCACCCAACCTCAAGGGCGTGCGGGCCGCGTACATCGCCTACACCCCGGACCTGAGCGTCCCGCGTGCCCAGGGCGACATCCGCGCCTTCGTGAACGCGGCGATCGACGAAGGGGTCGAGCGCCTGGTCCTGCTCTCGGGCCGGGGCGAGCCCGCCGCCGAGGCCTGCGAGGACATCGTCCGCGAATCGGGTCTGGAGTACACCCTCGTGCGGGCCGCGTGGTTCAACCAGAACTTCGACGAGGGCGACTTCCTCCCCATGATCCACGAAGGCACCATCGCCCTCCCCGCGGGTGATGTCGCCGAGCCCCTCATCGACGCCGACGACATCGCGGAGGTGGTCTTCGCATCACTCACCCAGCCCGGTCACAACGCCCAGCTCTACGAAGTCACTGGCCCCCGCGCCATCACCTTCCACGAGGTCGCCCAGATCCTCTCCGCCCAGACCGATCGCCCAATCTCCTATGTCCCGATCACGATGGACCAGTTCAAGTCCGGCCTCGCCGAGGCGGGCGTCCCGGCCGAACACATCGACCTGCTCGAGTATGTCATGTCCCACACCCTCGACGGCCGAGGCATCCACCCCCAAGACGGCGTCCAACGCGCCCTGGGTCGTCCGCCCAAGGATTTCATCGCGTACGCGATCCAGGCGGGTTCCACCGAGGTCTGGAACTCCCAAACCACCGCACCCACCGTGTGAGTCGGAGACAGTCCATTCGCCTCCCTCTTGTGCCTCCCCCGTTCCTGACGGGGGAGGTGCCGAGTCCCCGAGGCGGAGGGGGCTTGGAACGCGCTCGTCTCTCAGCAGACCCCCTCCGACCTTGAGCTGCGCTCAAGCCCACCTCCCCCGCCGGGAGCGGGGGAGGCACAAAGAAGGAAGGATCTCAGCGTGTGACCCTGTGGGTCTGGGACTCTTGATTCGTGTGCCGCTGCCACCCCGTCTGGGAGGTGCAGATGCCGCGAGACGGAGGGGGGCTTTCTTCACACTCACATCTCCCACACCCAATCCCCATCCAACCGCGCCCCCGCACGCCACCGCGTATCAACGCGCCCCATGCCACGCCCCTGATCCAGCGCATCAAACATCGGATCATCAAGACTGATCACCGCCCCGTCGCTCCGCCCATGCACGCCCGCCCCATGGTCACCGGGCCCAATCACAAACACCCCAACAACAGCGCACAGCGCCAGCACCGCCGCGCTCCCCGCCAGTCCACGAACCCGGCGCACCGCACGCCGACGACGCACCCGTGACCGGACCGCATCGGGCAACCCGCCCGCATCGCCAAACTCGACCGCCTTCAACTCATCCATCACACACCTCGTTCGCATCAATGCCCAGCTCAACCCCAAGCTCCTCACGGAGCCGTTCCATACCCAGCCGTCCCCTGCTCGCCACCGTCCCGTGCTTCACACCGAGCGCCTCGCTCACCTGCCCTATCGTCAGCCCCCCAATATACCGCAACAGCAACACCTCACGCTGCTCATACACCAGCCCCTCGATCGCCCCCAGCATCCGGCGCACCTCATCGCATTCCAACACCGACGCCGCACGCTCCTCACCGGCACGCCGACGCGCCTGCTCTCGCAACTCACCCCGCCCCGCATTGATCGCCTCATTCCGCGTCACCCGGAACAGGAACGCCGTCCCATCCCGCACCCCACGCACCTGGCCCCGCCGCATCCCCAACACCTTCACAAACACACCCTGCACCACATCCTCCGCCGCATGCTGGTGCCCACTGGGCAGCAGCACCCGCGCATACGCCGTCAAACGCGCGGCGAAACGAGCCCACAGCATCTCTGCCGCACGCTCGTCGCCCCGATGCATCCGCATCAACAGAACCTGTACATCATCGCGCCCCATTCAGTCCGCGATCCCTTCAAGACGCTCGATCAAACGATCAAAGTCCTCAGCCGATTGACGGCTCGACTCGATCGCACGCGACACAGACGGCGCGATCACATACGGTAGCGCCCCGTACGAATCACCCTTGAGCCGCTCAACCACACTGGTCAACTGGGCACGATCCTCCCCATCCCAGGCCGCGAGCACATCACTGAAGAACATCGACCAGCCGCCCATCTCGCCCATCAGCGCCGACCTGTCCATCCCAGCGATCCGCTTCGTACGCTCATCGTCGGCATCAATCTGCAAAGTCTCCAACAGCCACGCCCCGGCGCCCTCCTCGGGTGCCCGAGACAGCAGAAACTCCGCGATCATCCGCCATTCCCCAACAATCGAATCACGCATCCCGAATCGATCCGCAGCAGTCATCTCATGGATCGCATTCAGCACCACCTCCGCATCCTCCGAATCCAGCACGCCACGATCCAGGCAATGCCGCGCGAGCTTGTTCGCCTCATTCCCAATCGCCATCCCCACCAACGAACTGATCAGATTCCGATCCCCCGACACATCCTCGCTCATCCGATACAACGCCGCAATCCGCGCCGCCGCACCCGCATGGTCGCCCGCCTCAACACACCGAAGCACATCCGCACCAAGCACACGGGCGCTCGCACGCATGCTCCCAAGGTGCGGCAGCAACGCCAGCGGTCCGTCCTCATACGCAATCCCCCAGTCCGCATCACCCGATGATGCCGCACGAATCAGATCCTCAACCGTGCCCTGCGACGCGGAGAGCCGCTGGGCACCATCATCACTGAGCCGGAACGCATCATCATCCGAGATCAACCCGAGTTGCAGGTCACGATCCATCACCGACCACGCTCGGTAATACGACAAAGCCGCATTCCCCTCGCCCATCGCCAAACCGCCCGTAACCCCAACAACCGCCCCGGCTACCGCCGCCATCAGTCCCATACGCATATCAAATCCTCCTATTCGCACCATTGCGATACCGACAAGACACCGCCAAAGCCGCCCCATATCACACATTCTCCACAATTTCCCCTCACCCCCAAACAACCCCAATTTCACCTCAACCGCCTACAATCCCCCTCAACAAACAACACACCCGAAACGGATTCACAACACCGATACGGAGATCCCAGATGACCACCACTTCCGCCGCACCAATCACCATGACCGACGCCGGACTCCAGGTCCCGAACCACCCCATCGTCCCATTCATCATCGGCGACGGCACCGGCCCCGACATCTGGAACGCATCCGTCAAGGTCTTCGACGCCGCAATCCAAAAAGCCTACGGCGACGAACGCAAAATCCATTGGCACGAAACCCTCGCAGGCCAGAAGGCCTTCGATGAAACCGGCGAATGGCTCCCCGAGAAAACACTCGAAGACTTCCGCACCTACCTCGTCGGCATCAAGGGCCCACTCACAACCCCAGTCGGCGGCGGCATCCGCTCCCTCAATGTCGCACTCCGCCAGATCCTCGACCTCTACACATGCCTCCGACCCGTCCGCTACTTCGACGGCGTCCCCTCACCCGTCAAGGCACCCGAACTCACAAACATGACCATCTTCCGCGAAAACAGCGAAGACATCTACGCCGGCATCGAGTTCGAAGAGGGCTCAACCGACTGCCGCAAGTTCCGCCACCTCCTGCGTGACACCTTCCCAGACCGCTACAAGAAGATCCGCTTCCCCAAAACCACCGGCTTCGGCATCAAGCCCGTCTCCCAGAAGGGCACCGCCCGCCTCGTGCGAGCCGCCATCCAGTACGCCATCGATAACGACTCCGACAGCGTCACCCTCGTCCACAAGGGCAACATCATGAAGTTCACCGAGGGTGCCTTCATGGAATGGGGCTACGAGGTCGCACGCGAAGAGTTCGGCGCCGAGCTCCTCGACGGCGGCCCCTGGTGCACCATGACCAACCCCAAGACCGGCAAGACCATCACCATCAAGGATGTCATCGCCGACGCCTTCCTCCAGCAGATCCTCACCCGACCCGCCGAGTACGATGTCGTCGCCACCATGAACCTCAACGGCGATTACATCTCCGACGCCCTCGCAGCATGCGTCGGCGGCATCGGAATCGCACCCGGAGCCAACATCAACTACAACACCGGCCACGCCATCTTCGAAGCAACCCACGGCACCGCCCCCAAATACGCCGACCAGGACAAGGTCAACCCAGGATCTGTTATACTCTCAGGCGAGATGATGCTGCGTTTCATGGGCTGGACCGAAGCCGCCGACCTCATCATCAAGGGCATGAACGGCGCAATCAGTGCCAAGACAGTCACTTACGATTTCGAACGCCAGATGGAGGGTGCGACCCTTCGCAAGTGTTCGGAGTTTGGGGATGATGTGATCGAGCATATGGGCTGAACGCAGCAAGATACAAAGTAATCAACCCAAGTGAGACGCCCTGTGCGTCTCATTTTTTTTATATCTATGACATGCATGGAACGAATTCAGACTGCCCGGCCGATGCAGAAGCCAGCGTTCGATTTGGACGATGGTCTGCTCCTTGGGCATGATGCACACGCACATGCCGTATTGGCACTGCAGGCAGATTTTGATACACTGGCTGGGCCATTCGGGTCCATTCCGACGGGTGGGAGACTTTCGGCAACGCGGAAAGAGCAGGTGGCGAATAAGCCGCGCGATCTCTGGAATGCAGTAGCTGAAGACTCCGGGCGGCAGGTGGCCTTGATTGTGTTTCGGAGTTTGGAGATGATGTGGTGAAGCATATGGGCTAACTAGATATATTTCCTTGGATTACGATGTTTGGTCATGTCAGAAACAGTTGACTAGTTCCTGGTTAAGTTGAGTTTGTCGGCTATGTCGTTTGATCACAATTCAGCGCTTCAGCTTCTTCGTGTTGGCACGGGTAACCGTCATGCAGTATTCCGCGAAGGCCAAGATGATGCAATTCGGCAGATAGTGGATGGCCCTGTTCGGCTGCTGCTTGTTCAGCGCACTGGCTGGGGCAAGAGCTTCGTGTACTTCATCGGGACGAAGTTGCTGCGGCAACAGGGGCATGGGCCTGCTCTGTTGGTCTCCCCATTGCTATCACTAATGCGGAACCAGTTGAAAGCAGCAGAGGCAATGGGTGTCCAAGCTGTGACTATCAACTCCGACAATCAAGATGATTGGGAAGATATAGAATCAAGAATCAAACGAGATGAAGTGGACATTCTTCTCATCTCGCCCGAACGCTTCAGCAACCACCGCTTCCAAAGCACGGTCATGGGCACTATTGCCACCCGTGCATCAATGCTCGTAGTGGATGAGGCTCACTGTATTTCTGATTGGGGCCACGACTTCAGGCCTCACTACAGGATGCTGACTCGCATCATCAGTGGATTGCCTCAGAATATTCGCCTGCTCGCGACAACGGCAACCGCGAACCGGCGCGTCATGGAAGACTTGGAACAGCAACTCGGGCCAGATTTGATCGTAAGTCAGGGGCCTCTGCATAGGCCATCGCTTGCGCTTCAGACTATTCGTTTGCCCGGTCAGGCGGAGCGGCTGGCATGGCTTGCTGAGCATCTTGATGCGGTCAACGGAAGCGGTATCGTATATACACTGACAGTCAGAGATGCTGTTCGAGTGGCTGATTGGCTGCAATCGCAAGGACTGAGAGTCGAAGCGTATACGGGACAAACCGGAGACCGTCGTCCCGAACTAGAAGACGCGTTGTTAAGGAATGAGTTGAAGGCGCTAATCGCGACCACGGCACTGGGAATGGGTTTCGATAAGCCAGACTTGGCCTTTGTGGTTCACTATCAGGCGCCGGGCTCGGTGGTGGCATACTACCAACAAGTTGGGCGAGCCGGGCGGGGTATCGACAAGGCGCATGGTGTATTGCTGAGTGGTACAGAGGAAACAGAAATCTCTGAGTTCTTCATTGAGTCGGCGTTTCCTACACGCGACGAGGTTGCTCAGGTGATCGCAGCATTGAAAGAAGAGCCCGACGGGCTGAGCGTACCAAAGCTCATGGGGTATGTGAACCTCAGCAGAGGGCGGGTGGACAAGGCATTGCTGCTCTTAAGCCTGGAGTCCCCAGCGCCGGTCGTAAAAGACGGAAGAGTGTGGCAGCTTACGGCGACAGATCTATCGGAGGGGTTCTGGGAGCGGGCAGAGCGGCTGACAACGCTTCGGCGTGAAGAACTAGCACAGATGCAGGAGTATGTGGGGCTCGCCGATGGGCACATGGAGTACCTGATTGATGCGCTCGATGGTGATACTACTGGGATCGACGAGGGTGACTTGCCGCTGCTTCCGACAACCGTGCGTGAAGAGTTGGTCATTGCTGCGACAGAGTTTTTGAATCGAACAACGCTCCCGATCGAACCCCGTAAACAGTGGGTAACCGGTGGTCTTCACAAATACAATGTCAAAGGAAAGATCGCCGCGACAGAAAGGTTCGAAGAAGGGCGTGCGTTGTGCTATTGGGGTGATGCTGGCTGGGGACGACGGGTCAAGCAGGGGAAATACCAGGACGAGCGATTCTCGGATGAACTTGTCAAGGCATGTGCCTGTATGTTCAACAACTGGACCCCTGAACCGATGCCAGAATGGGTGACATGCGTGCCGTCCCTCAGGCGACCAGGCCTTGTACCAGATTTCGCCCGGCGACTGGCAGACGCTCTCTTGCTACCATTCCATATCGTATTGGAGCGGACCGATGAGCGGCCGGAGCAGAAAGAGATGCAGAACAGCGTGCAGCAAGCCAGAAATGTCGATGGTGCGATCAGAGCTTGTAATGGGATGGTCCAGGCTGGGCCGGTCTTACTCGTAGACGACATGGTCGATTCGAGATGGACATTGACTGTGTGCGGCTGGCTTCTTCGCACGAATGGTGCTGGACCGGTGTACCCACTCGTCTTGGCAGATGCGAGCAGAGGGTAGCAATGGCAAACCTTACTGGAAACACCCAGGCAATATTGCTGCTCACAGCACCACTTCTTAACGGCAAGAGTGAGAAGAATGGCCCTCGGTTACTTTCTGACGGGGCATATCGGAGGCTGGCTCGATGGCTCCGCGGACAGTCTATGTCGCCCTTTGACCTCCTCGGGCCTGACGCTGAAGCAATTTCGCACACTGTTGAGCAAGAGCTGAAGCTTCCTCCCTTGCGACCACTTTTAGAGCGTGGTTTCCAACTGAGCCAAGCCGTTGAACACTGGGGGCAAAGAGGCATCTGGGTCGTAAGCCGAGCAGATGTCAATTACCCCAAGAGGTTCAAAGAGCGGCTGGGTGATGTCGCCCCACCTGTGATCTATGGTTGCGGCGATGCAAAGCTGCTTGGAATGGGTGGGCTAGCTATTGTCGGTAGTCGCAATGTTTCGCAATCAATACTTGATTACACTGCTGATATTGCTCGTCGATGCGCAGAGTCAGGGTTCCCAGTAATTTCTGGTGGCGCCCGAGGTGTAGACCGAGCAGCGATGCAGGGGGCCGGTGCCGCTGAGGGGCAAGTCGTCGGTGTCTTGGCTGATAGTTTGGCGCAAGCGATCATAAAACGCGAGCATCGAGAACCGTTGATGAACGGCAGGATGGTGCTTTGCACCCCATATGACCCTCAGGCCAGATTCAATGTAGGCCATGCGATGCAACGGAACAAGCTTGTGTATGCACTGTCGGACGCTGCTCTCGTCGTCAATGCTGACTTTGAGAAAGGCGGGACATGGGCTGGCGCTGTTGAGCAGCTAGATACATTTAAACAAATACCCCTTTATATTCGGCGAGTATCGGAGAGCAACAAGGCTCTTGATGCGCTCATGCGCAAAGGGGCAAGTGCGTGGCCAGATCCGATCAATGCGAAATCGTTTGCTGATGTATTTTCACAAGATCCAAAATCAATGATCGACGATGCTCCGCTCGGACTGTTCGACTCATCTGATGCTGGGATAAGCAATGGCCACCAACTACGAAGGCGGGCTTTGCACGAGTCCGCAGATGCTGCTGCCGTATTGGAGGAATGTGTGCAACGCCTAATCTTAAAGGCTGAGATGCCGTTGACGGAGGATGGCATAGCGACTCAACTCGCTGTGACGAAGCCTCAAGCTAGGACATGGCTCAAGCATCTGTGTGAGAAGGGGTTACTCGTTCGTCGAACGAGACCAGTTCGGTATGAACCAGCGTATGAGTAAAGCACTGCCGGGTGCCACCCCTCTTTCTCCTCTGGCTTCCCCTCTGTGTGCTCTGTGCCCTCTGTGGTGAGATCCCCTCTCTCCCTCATCTCCGCGTCCCCCGCGCCCGCTGCCACCTCTGCCTACCACACCCCCTCTTCGAGCCCTTCGCGCCCTTCGCGTACAACTCCCCCCCCGCGCATCACCCACAAAGCGCGCCGGGTGCCCTCCTTCGACTCGAAGAGCGAAGGAGGGCAAAGTGCATCCACTCTCCTTTCAAAGCGATCCCTAAAAACCGCCCCAGAAGCACTCCGGCCTCCTTCGTCCTCCGGATAGAAGGAGGGTGCCTGCTGGGAGCCCAGGTTGTTTGCCAACCAGTTGTACTACAATCCCTGTAAGACAAGGTCGGTTAGGGCCTATTTCCGGCCATAATACTTCGCCTTTCACAGATAGAGAAATTGGCGGTATTGTGAAAGGGGTTTTAGGGCAAAGAACTTATCGGCCATGACTAAATTGGAGATCGGTGATGCTTGTTATGGCCTGGCTGATAGGTGGTTGCGTCCTCGTTTTGGGATTGTATATTGAGATAACAAATATAGCAATCACACTGGCTAATCGCAGAAAAAATCGTAACAGTGGTGGGTCGCCTACCCCGCTTCTAGGGTCATTTCTCACCGGTATTGGGATACTCGTCATGCCAGTTTGGAGTTACCCTGACAAGCTACTGTTGTCTACATTCATATTTGTATTGAGTCCGTGGGGAGGACTTTTGATTGGACATGCCTGTGTTGTAGCTCTTCTCTGTAAAATGGGAGTTTTGAGTGGCAGCGAAAGGCAATAGCCGGGCGCCCTCCTTCCCCATCTTCTCTGCGGCCTCTGCGTGACCTCCGCGCCCTCCGCGTACACCCCCTCTTCGCGCCCTTCGCGTTCAACCCACCCCCACGGCATCACCCACAAAGCGCGCACAAAACCGCCCCGCACCGCGCGCACACCCAAAAAACTCAAACATTTCTACCCCCAGCGCTCCAAACACTTACACCAAAGCAAGCACCCACTCACTGACCACCCCCGTGCGCAAAATGAGGCCCGGCCCCCGTACATACGGGAGCCCATCATTGCCCATCGGCTCCCCAACAAAGGAGCCAAACCATGCGCAGAACCACCACACTCGACCGACCCACTCCATGTGCCTTCCCCGCCCCGCGGGGGAGGTGCCGATCCGCCAAAGGCGGAGCG
>DEXG01000015.1:89593-89844 GCA_002364005.1 Phycisphaerales bacterium UBA3190 | reverse complement strand
GCCGATCCGCCAAAGGCGGAGCGGCGGAGGGGGCTCCCCTCCCCCGGGATTCGAAGATCCGCCCTCGGCGGAGCGGGGGAGGTGTCCGCGCAGTCCGCCTTTGGCGGAGAGTGGGCTTCTTCCTTCTTCCACCCTCCCCCGGTCATCCGGGGGAGGTGTCCGCCAAAGGCGGACGGAGGGGGCCATCACACGCACCAACCCCCTCCAAAGACCCCTCCGACCCGCCTTCGGCGGCCCACCTCCCCGCGAGG
>DEXG01000015.1:82651-89297 GCA_002364005.1 Phycisphaerales bacterium UBA3190 | reverse complement strand
TGCGGGGGAGGTGTCCGCGTAAGCGGACGGAGGGGGCCTTCACACCCACCTCAACCCTCCAAAGACCCCTCCGACCCGCCTTCGGCGGCCCACCTCCCCGCGGGGCGCGGGGAGGCACACCCCCCTTCCTCCCATTGCCCATTGCCTACTTCCCATTGCCTCACAGCGCAGCTCATGGACGACCTCCTCGACCCCAACAACACCCCCGTCCAAATCTGCAAAATGCACGGCCTCACCCTCACCGACCTGGCCGCCATCATCGAATCCGAAACCTTCCGCCGCACCGCCGCCGAGATCTGCGCCATCAACCAGGCCCGCCAACCCCTCATCGACTCCAACGAATCCCTCCAAACCCGAGCCCTCCAAAGCGCCATCGCCCACGACGCCTACCTCGCCGCCACCGACATGGACCAAGCCGCCACCTCCCGAGACCCCAAACGCGCCGCCATCAAAGCCCGCTACCTCGAAACCGCAAGAAAAGCATCCTCTTGCCCCTCCCCGCGAGGGCGCAAGCAGGCACAAGAAACCGCAGCCTCCCCCGCACCAGCGGCGGAGGTGTCACGCGTCAGTCCGCCTATGGCGGAAAGGGGGCTTCAGCCTTGCATCTCACACCCACCCCAACCCTCCAAAGACCCCTCCGACCCGCCTTCGGCGGCCCACCTCCCCGCGAGGCGCGGGGAGGCACACCCCTCTCCCTCCCATTGCCCATCGCCTACTGCCCATTGCCCCTCACACCGACAACATCACCCCCACCCGATGTTCCCACAGGCACCGCGCTTCCACCAAAGCCCGCCCCCTTCGGGCCATCTCAACCGAACCCGCAGCATCACCCAGCGCCCGATCAACCGCCCTTCGGGCAAACTCCGGCTTCGACCAATCAAACAGCGTGCAGCAGTCCTTGAAATCCCGCCGAACCAACAACCGATCGTCGGCCACTACACAAGCACCGCTGGCCATCGCCTGCATGATCCGTTCCGAATACGAATGCACAAACTGCGAAGGCCCCCAAGCCAACGCGACCCGCCCACGCCCAAACGCCTCGGCATTGCGGGCATACTCGATCTCGCCGGCGTATTCAATCGTCTCGACGCACTCCGACTCCCAGGCCGACGAACCGAATACGCCAACCCGTAACCCCTGCAACGCCCGCACCGTCGACAACCGACGCTCCCGATTTACCATCGCAATCACCAACGCCCACAACAGCTTCAGCGACTTCCAATCCCCGGTCACCACCCCCGCGGTCCCCATGACCAGGTCCGCCGCAGCCACATACCCAAGGTGCGGCTCAGCCATCATCAGATACACCATCTCCCGAGCCATCCCAGCCAACTGCACCGGCAACGCCCCAAGCTGCTGATCGATCGACTCCTGCGTCCGCACCGATCCGGTCACCACCACATCAAACTCCCGCCCCGCGTGTTCCCCGGCATCGATCGCCTCAGCCGCACACAACGCCTCCCGGGGCACCCCATGCGGCACCCACCGATGTACCAACCCCGGAAACCGAGCCCGCAGCAGATGCGCATCATCCGCACAGGGCATGCAGAGTCGATAGTTCCCCAGCCCCGCCCGCTCCACCCACGCATCCAGGATCCCATCCGGCAACGCGAACAGATGATCCACCATGTACTGAACCGCCCGCACCCGTCCGCCCGGCTCAAACAGGGCCTTGGGCAGCATGTCGATGGTGGTGGGGGTGTTCATAAACAACAGCACCCCCGACTCGATGTTCGGCATGTCCTCGATCGAGACAATGCGCGCATCATGCCCAACCGCCACGAACGCATCACGCAGCTCGCGTGCCATGGCCCCGAGCAGGCCGAACTGGGAGGTGTACTGGTCCGGGATCCAGATCGTTTGTTTCATGTCAGCTTGTCGGGGATCGAGGGCGTTGGCCTTCAATCTGTGTCCCGGTCAGCTGGTCGCGTGGTGCCGCTCGAGCCAGGTCGGGACCAAGTCGGGGAAAATGGTCTCGAGGTACTCATATTGCGGGGCGAGCTTTTCGAGCAGCTGCAGGCGGAGGGCGTCGGGGAGCTTGACCTGGTTGCCCTTGAACACGCTCCCGGTCAGGTCATCGCGGGGTTTGGCATCTTTGAGCCCGATGTACTCGGTGACCTCGTCGAAGACCGCGTACGGGTCATTGGCGACCTGGTCGTAGCTGATGATCTTGAGCCGTCCCGGTATGGCCATGCGTTCCCAGCGTGGTATGGCGGTTGCGTAGTCGGTGTACTGCAGGTAGGGGGTCAGCGGCGACTTGCCGGCGGTGATGGCGTTGATGTTGATATCGAGGTGCTCTGACCTGGCGAGCATGCGGATGTGCGACCATGCCCGGTCGATGGGGTCGCGGACGATGACGATGATGCGGACGAGCGGGTTCATGCTCATGAGGTGCCTGATGCCCCGCATGTTCATGGTCATGTATGAGGGGCAGATCTCGCCGCAGATGTCGTCGGGGTTGGCGAAGTCGAAGATGCCGCGGTACCAGTCGTCGTCGACGGTCTCGGTGTCGATGTGTTCGAGCTGGCGCAGGACCATCTTCTGGTACTTGTTCTTGTGGATCTTGCCGAGGTGGAACTCACGGAACTGGTCGATGCGTCGTCGGCGTTGCTTGGGCGCGTATCGCGCGGCGTCTTCGCAGTGGACCTGCGAGAAGTAGTGGAGTTCCTTGAGCGCGGGGAGGAAGACGCCCGGTGTCCAGCGGAGGGCGTTGTAGAGCCACGATGTCGCGGCTTTCTGAGCACCGATGCAGATGAAGTCAGGGTGGCTGGTCAAAGGTGAACTCCTGGTCGGTTCGGTGAGGCAGTGTATCACATGTGCCGGCTGGAATCGATTACCCTCATCGCTGAGCGAGTTGAGCTATACTCGCTGCATGACACGCGCACATATTTTTGTCGGGACGCATCACAAGGCGGGCACGGTGTGGATGGTATCCACTTTTCGTCTGCTGGCTCAGGACAACGGGCTGGGGTTTGTGCATCTCAACAAGATCGATCATTCGTGGAAGATTGACTCCAAGAAACAAGAGTTCTTTGAGCAGCATCGGCGCGTCGTTGAGAAGCGAGATGATCGTCCAGGCGTGTTCTTTGATTACCACAGCGCGTTCCCCGACCTGAGCGCCTGCAAGCAGGATCGCGGAGCGAAGGGGTTGCACATGGTTCGCGACCCACGGGACATGCTGGCCTCGGGGGTGCGGTACCACCTGAAGTCCGATGAGGCGTGGCTCCATGTGCCCGACAAGCGGTGGGGTGGGATGACCTTCTGCGAGAAGCTCGGGTCGTACGAATCGTACGAGGATCAGCTGAAGTTCGAGCTTGATACCGCGATGGGCAACTCGATCAAGAAGATGGCGAACTTTGATGATCAGGGCGTGTTCCGCAATGTACGGTACGAAGACCTGATCGTTGATTATGACATGCTGCTGTTTCACGAGCTGCTTTCGTGGCTCGGGCTCGAGGGGATCGAGGTCGTGCGCGGGCTCCGGGCGTACTGGCGCAAATCACTCTTCGGCGAGAAGGGGAAGGCGCTGGGTAAGGATCAGCTGCATGTGCACAGCGGTGCCCCGGCGCAGTGGCGGACGGGGCTCTCGGATGCGGCATTGAACATGATCGAAGAGCGGGTGGGCGAGGAGATCGTCAAGCTGGGTTACCCGTTGTCGTAAGGGGTGCTGTACGCTCCTGGGCCACATCGTCGTTTGTGGCATCGGTTGTATCTGCGTACGGGTCGCGGTTGAGCGTGTGCTTGACGATGCGCGGCGGGACGAGCTTGGCTCGTTGGATCGTTCGTGCAATCGAGTGCGTGTGCTTCCTGGCGAGCTTGAGATCTTCTTCTGTGCCCTGATCGTGCGCTGGGGCTTTGAAGATGGCTTCTGAGTCGAAGTAGCGATCGTAGAGCGGCTGCAGGTTCGGCTCGTAGTAACGGTACAGCTTCTGGCGGAGCGTGGGAGATACGAACTTTTGCACAGGGCGGCTCGGCTCTGCGCCGAGCTTCTTGATCAACAGGTCGAAGAGCGTGCGGGCGAGCTGCTTGCGTTCTGGGGGCTTGAGCCCGGGTGTGGCGCGGGCGATGCGTGAGACCATGCGGAGCATGTCGGCGTCGATCGAGAGGTTGGCCCGCCCCTGTGGCCACGACGATCCCTCGGCGTCCTGGAGCCCGATCTGGTGCAGGAAGTCGGTGATGCTCTGCCCGCCGATGAGGGCGTCGGGGTGGTAGTGACGCACGGTCAGGTTCTCACGCCCAAAGCTGGCGGCGAAGTTCTCGAGTGCCCAGTAGTAGTCGAAGCAGGGGAGCAGGTTGCGTTTGTAGAAGCGGATGGCTTTGGTGAGGTTGTGCGCGGGGAGCGAGCCGAAGCGAAGCAGCGTGGTGAAGTGTGAGATTACCGCGTCGGCGGGGTTGCGGACATAGGCGATGATGCGGGTGTTGTAACCGTCGAGCATCTCGCGCATGGCCGCGGGGTCGTCGAGGTGGAGGGATTCGTGCGAGAAGAGCACGGTCTGGCAGGGCGATTCGTCGACGATGGCCCGTACGCGTGGGATGAGGTCACGGACGCGTTTGGGGTTGCTTTTGGCGAGCCCGGTGTGGATGAAGATGTGCTGTGGTGTGTCGTAGAGGAGGGGGTAGTGGATGCCGTGCTTGGCGAGCCAGTCGGCGTTGCGGCCGCAGAAGCTTTGGATGGCGCTGGTGCCCGTCTTCTCCCACCCGATGTGCAGGATGATGTTCTTCTGGGCGGGCTGGGGCTGGCTGTTGAATGGTTGTTCACGCACGATCCGGGATTCTATACCCGGTCGAACTGATATGATGCGTTCCCGTTGGATTGCGTCGTGGCGTGGTGTGAACGGGCGTTGACGGGTGGCGCGGGGTTTGAGTTGATGGGCAAGCGGGTGTATCTGCATATCGGTTGGGAGAAGACGGGCACCAGCGCGATTCAGGTGTTCTGTGCTCGCAACCAGGGGTGGCTGGATGATCGAGGGGTTCACTACCCGCTGATGGGCGAGCTGCCGCAGCATGCGGACCTGTACTGGGATCTGATCTCGGGGGATGCTTCGCGGGTGGAGCGTTCGTCTGATGCGGTTCGTGCGGAGATCGGTTCGTGCGAGCACGATGCGGTGATCTTCTCGCATGAGAGTCTGCATCTCTTTGAGCCGAAGATCTTTGCGGAGATGTTCCGGGGCTGTGATGTGCGGGTGATTGCGTATGTGCGTCAGCCGGATGTGGCGCTAATTTCGTTTTTTATCACAATGGTTCGTTACGGGCTGGTCGGCGCGGAGGATCTGTTTCGCGCGGTGCGCGGCTTTGCACGCGAGCATGTGGGGCGGTTCGCTTACACCGGGGCGTTGATGGGGTTCGTGGACCAGTTTGGGCGTGCGTCGGTCACGGTTCGGCAGTATGCGCCGGATGCGTTGGTGGGTGGGCAGGCGGTCACAGACTTCATGCACCTGCTGGGGATCGATGATCTGGGGGGCTCGAAGTGGCCCGAAGATCGGGCGAATATTTCACTCGATGCGGACCAGTTGGCGGTCGTGTTGCGGGTTGCTCGGGGGTTGCGGGGCATGCCCGAGGCGGAGGTGTGCGCCCGCACGCGTCGGTTGTGTGATGCGATGCTGGCGGCGGGTGAGCCAGACCGGGCGCGGTGCGTAGAGCGCTTTGTGCCCGTATCGCTGCGGCGTGGGCTGCTTGCCTGCTGGCGTGACTCGTTCGGTGCGTTGTACGACGAGTTCTTCGATGGGCGAGCGATCTTTGATGATGGGCTGGCTGGATTGAGCGGCGAGCTGTATGTGGGCATGGATGCTCGTCGGCTCGAAGCGCTGGTGGGGGTGGTTCGTGGGGCGGATGTGCTGCCGGAGGATCAGGGTGAGCGGGTTCTTGCGTCGTTGGAGGGGTTGCGGTGCTGAGGATGCTGGTGTCGGTTGCGGCTTTGGGTGGTTTGGGATTAGAGTGGTGGTATTCAGGAGGCATGCGATGCGAACACGAAGCGGTGTAAGGACGATGGTGTTGTTCATGGTTCTGGTCGGATTGGGTCTGCCGACGATCGGCTGTTCCTCGACGGGGATCGCGATTCGTGAGAAGCTCGGGACGCCCAAGCGGGAGCAGCTGGTCGATCGGGTCGATGAGACGCGCGATGCGCAGGAGTCGGCCAAGGAGCAGTTCGCCAGCACGCTCGATGAGCTCAAGTCGCTCTCGGGCTACGACGGGGGCGAGCTGGAGTCGGCGTACAAGCGGCTCAACAGCCAGCTTGAGCGGGCCAAGAGCCGGGCCGAGCGGGTGAGCGACAAGATTGTGGCCGTGGATCGCGTGGCCAACGCGTTGTTCAACGAGTGGGAGGACGAGCTTGACGAGTACGCGACGGAGTCGCTGCGGAACGCGTCGGCCAGGCAGCTGGATCAGACGCGGCAGCGGTTCGGGGATGTGCTGTACTCGATGCGGAAGGCCGAGGGAAAGATGGGGCCGGTGCTCGATGCGTTCAACGATCAGGTGTTGTTTCTCAAGCACAACCTGAATGCTCGGGCGATCGCGAGTTTGGATTCGACGCTGGGTGAGCTTGAGGGGGAGATCGCTTCATTGATCGCGGATATGGAGGCGTCGATTGATGAGGCGAATGCGTTTATTGATGAGATGAGTGGGGAGAGGCAATAGGCAATAGGCAATA
>DEXG01000015.1:82308-82496 GCA_002364005.1 Phycisphaerales bacterium UBA3190 | reverse complement strand
GGCAATAGGCAATAGGCAATGGGAAGAGGGGTACGCAGAGGGCGCAGAGGGGCGCGGAGGCGCAGAGAAGAGATTTGGGGTGAACGCGAAGGGCGCGAAGAGCTCGAAGGGGAGTTGGGTTGTGTGGGATGTCGGGGGGCACCTGTATGGCATTTGGCAAGTGATTTGGGATTGCACAGGCGGGACGC
>DEXG01000015.1:80562-82100 GCA_002364005.1 Phycisphaerales bacterium UBA3190 | reverse complement strand
GGATTGCACAGGCGGGACGCCTGCGCCACCGGTTGATGGGGCTTGGATGTTGCGTCCCGGTTGGCTTTGGGGCGTTCTGGTCTGAAAGCCCGTCGAAGGAGGGTGGTGTTGGGAAGCCCCCTCCGTCTCGCCTTTGGCGAGCCACCTCCCTCGTCCGCCATAGGCGGATCGCATGGAGGGACAAGTGCCTACGGCCTGGTTTTGCAATGCACCGGTTTTGATGACGAGATCAGGCCTGAGCCGCGTGCTTTGCGGTGACGCCGGGTTGGGCGGTGGCGTCGAGGGGATTGTGGGGGTGAAAGAACTCTTTGGTCAGCTCGTGGCGTACGGCGATTTCGGCACAGTGGCGGATGATGGATCCCTTCGCCCCTTCGGGGCGAGGTTTTGGTGGGAGCTGTTTTCCACGGGTTGCGCTTCGCTTCACCCGTGGCTACAGCCCGACGCCCCGTTGGGGCGTTGAGGCGTTGGGGTGTGGGGCGTTGAGGCGTTGGGGCGTTGGGGTGTTGGGGTATTGGGGGATAGAAGGGGCCGACGAGTTTGGGTTCCAGGGGGTGAGGGGGGGCTAGACTTGAGGATCAAGCGATACGAACTGAATCCATCTGAGACCATTGCCTGTCAGCCGACGATTGCCGCCGAGTTATTGCGGCGACTTTGGTAGAGCTTCCATGTGTTGCGTGCGGCGGGTCTTGTTGTACCGGTCATCGGGGCGTGTTGCTCGATGACGGGTCGATCCTGCCGTTTGTTGATGGGCGGTGTCCGCATCTGGATGCGGTTGGCGGTTGCATGATTTATGCGACGCGGCCGCGGGGTTGTCGGGACTTTGATTGTTCGAAGGAGCCGGGGTATCTGCGGGTGAATCCGCGGATTGCGGCGTTGTTGACGGTCAATGGGGTGGCGTTTGAGGTGGAGTAGGGATTGGGGATTCGCCATTGGCCATCGGGGGGCTGGTGTGTTGTTGCGGGATTATGCGCGGGTGTAGTGGGAGGACATGAAGCGGTTCCATGAGCCGTCTTCGAGTCGGATCTCGGAGTGGAACTCGCGGGTGTTTTCTGAGGTGATGATGATGACATCGCGGTAGGCGCTGGTCTTGTTCTGGTCCTCGAGGTCGGGGGCGTCGCAGGAGAGGGTGAGTGTTGTGTTGTCGTCTGAGAGGGTGCCCGTGTAGTTGACGAGGTTGGGCATGGGGGAGCCGATCCAGGTGCCGACGAAGTTGGAGGTTTCGGGATCGAAGCCGATGATGAGAACGGTTTCGACGGGGTCGTCGGCACCGGGGACTTTGCCTTTGAGGATGGCGTGGATGAAGTAGTCGCCGACCATTCGGGCGGATTCGGTGGCGTTTGATTCGCCTGTGGAGCCGTCGGGCATGGTGCATGTGCCGGTGATGGTCCAGTTGCCGACGAGTTGTTTGAGCCAGTTGTGCTCTGGTGAGGGGGGGGCGGGTTGCATGGTGTGCTCCTTGTGAAGTCAGGGTAACTGATGCGAGGGTGTTCTGGAAGACCCCCTCCGTCTCGCTTTGCTCGACACCTCCCCCGTCAGGA
>DEXG01000015.1:78676-80361 GCA_002364005.1 Phycisphaerales bacterium UBA3190 | reverse complement strand
CCCGCAGGCGCGGGGGAGGAGAGGAGACCCACTCCGCCGACTTCGTCGGCACCTTCCCCGCAGGCGCGGGGGAGGAGATGGGGTCATGTTGGCAATACATAGGTGGTTGGCGAGCCGGGGCCGACGGGCCAGCCGAGGAGGAAGACCCAGAGGTAGAAAAATGCGATCCAGCAGATGATCATGGCGATGCAGTAGGGGAGCATGGTGGCGATCATGGTGCCGATGCCGAGGTCTTTTTTGTAGCGTGTGGCGACGGCGAGGATGAGTCCGAAGTAGGACATCATGGGGGTGACGGTGTTGGTGGTGGAGTCGCCGATGCGGTAGGCGGCTTGGATGACTTCGGGGGAGTAGCCGATGGTCATGAGCATGGGGACGAAGATGGGGGCGGTGGCGGCCCATTGGGCGCTGGCTGAGCCGAGCATGAGGTTGACGAAGCAGCACATGAGGATGAAGGGGATGAAGACGAGGGGGTTGTCGAGGTTCATGGCGACGAGGGCGTCGGCACCGACGACGGCGAGGACTTCGCCGAGGCCGGTGTACTTGAAGAAGGCGACGAACTGGGCGGCGAAGAAGACGAGGACGATGTAGAGGCCCATGGAGCGCATGGCGAGTTCCATGGCGTGGATGATGTCGCGGTCGTTTTTCATGGTGCCGACGACTTTGCCGTAGACGAAGCCGGGGATGACGAAGACGATGAAGATGAGTGTGACGACGGAGCGGAGGAGTGGGCGGAAGGATTCGGGGCCGGTGAGCGTGGTGTCTGGTGCGCGGAGGACGCCCCAGCCGGGGATGGCGTTGGCCCAATCGAGGAAGGCGTAGCGTGGGCCTGCTAGGACGATGAGGAAGAGGGTGAGGAGTGCGACGGTGGCGGCGGCGAGTTTGATGCCCTTCTTTTCGAGGGCGGTGAGCTTGTCCATGGTGGTGGCGGGTTCGAGGTCGTCTTCGCCCATGCTGGTGTTGTATGGGCCGAGGCGTGGTTCGACGATTTTGGCGGTGACGAGCCAGCCGACGCCGGTGACGAGGAAGGTGGAGGCGGCCATGAAGTAGTAGTTGGCGATGGGGGAGACTTCGTATGCGGGGTCGATGAGTTGGGCGGCTTCCTGGGTGATGCCGGCGAGGAGGGGATCGACGGTGCCGATGAGGATGTTTGCGGAGTAGCCGCCGGAGACGCCGGCGAATGCGGCGGCCATGCCTGCCAGTGGGTGTCGTCCGAGTGCGTGGAAGATGACCATCGCCAGGGGGATGATGACGACATAGCCCATCTCGGAGGCGGTGTTTGAGACGACGGCGGCGAAGATGACGACGAGGGTGACGAGTTGGGGCGGTGCCCAGAGGATGAGTCCTCGGATGATGGCGGTGAGGAGCCCGGAGCGTTCGGCAACGCCGACGCCGAGGAGTGCGACGAGGACGGTGCCGAGCGGTGCGAAGCCGGAGAAGTTGGGGACGATGTTCTGGAAGAGCCAGCGGATGCCGTCGGGTGCGAGGAGGGAGTTGGTGGTGATCATGACGCCTTCGCTGCCGGGGCGTGGGTCCTCGACGGCGACGCCGAGCATGCTGGTGATGGCGCTGATGATGACGATGGCGAGCGCGAAGAGGGCGAAGAGGGTGACGGGGTGGGGGAGGAGGTTGCCCAGCCACTCGACGAAGGTGAGGAAGCGGGCGATGAAGGAGCCCTTGCGGGGGGT
>DEXG01000015.1:73481-78508 GCA_002364005.1 Phycisphaerales bacterium UBA3190 | reverse complement strand
GCTGGCTGGTCGGGTGTTGGCATGGGGGCAGGGTAGCGGATCGTGGGGGTTGGGGCCAGTGTGTGCGTGTGCCGATGGTGGCTTGGGGCTAGACTCATCGATCAACGATTACCGTCCCCCCTATTCTGAAACCGAACCCCCCCATACGTCGAGCGTCGCCGAGATATCGCGGCGCTCGTGGTAGGGCTGCCCTGCGCGGCCTGCGGTGGGACGTGCTGCACCGGTCATCGGGGCGTGCTGCTCGATGACGGGTCGGTGCTGGCGTTTGTGAATGGTCGGTGCCCGCATCTTGATGATGTTGGTGGATGCCTGATCTACGAGACGCGCCCGCAGGGGTGCCGGGAGTTTGATTGCTCGAAGGAGGCGGGGTACCTGCGGTTCAATCCGCGGGTGGCGGCGCTGCTGACGGTGAACGGGGTGGCGTTTGCTGTGGAGCCGGGGCGGGAAACCTGATCAGTTGTCAAGCTTCTCGAAGTGCTGAAAGCAGTTGGGGTAGGTCTTGGCGACTCGCACGGAGTCATGGGGACGGGAAGGCGTGAACTCAACGAAAAAGCGGCCCGCTTTGGGCCGCTCTGGTGACTTGGTTGTGGGCTTATTTATCGTCTGCGTCGGGTGGCGGTGAGGCCGGCGAGTGCGAGCATGGCCGTGGCTGATGGGGTGGGCGTCACGGTGACGGTGTCGGCGACGAGCTCGGCGAATGCACCGTTCGTAGGGTTTTCATAGTCGGTGCCGACGACGCCCGGGGTGAAGCCGTCGCCGAAGGTGAGGCCGAGCGGCGGGAGATCGAGCGAATCGAGGACGTTGCCGTTGAGGTCGAGTGCATAGAAGCCGCCGGCTGAGAGCCCGATGCCGGAAACATTGATCGCCAGAATATCGAATGTGATCCCTGGGTCAGACGGGTCGGGGCCGTCAGTGACCTGAAGCTCCGCAGCGAGCGAGACCGCGGAGCGGTTGCCGAGGCTGTATGAGGCGATGCCATCATAGAACTGGGTGATGGAGCCCCCTTGATTGGGTTGCGCGTTTGCGGTATCGACATCGATCGAGGCTGACCAGCGGTCGCCGCCCATGAAGAAGTTCGTGGGGTCATCGATGTTCTGCATCGAGCCTTCGATGGTGACCGTGATGATGTCCGCATTTGCGATGCTCGCGCAGCAAAGAGCTGCGGTGCCGGCTGTTTTCCAGAGGTGTGGTACTTTCATGATCGTCTCTCCTGCTGATAATGGTGTTGTTCCACCTTCAATCTAGCACGATCAAGGGATGTTGCAACTCAATACTGAGGCATTTATCGGCTCGAACACAGCTTCGTGAAGTGCTGGGAGCAATCTTAATTACGTCGTTGGGATTCTGCACGGCTGCTCTACTGCGCCTCGCCAATGAAAAGCGGCCCTGAGGCGGGCCGCTTGATGCTGATTGATGATTCGTTTATCGTCTGCGCTTGGTCGCGGCAAGGCCGGCGATGGCGATGAGTGTTGCGCTGGACGGGGTAGGTGTTACTGAAATCGTGTCGGCGACGAGTTCGAAGTTTGTCCCGTTGACATCTAGATCAGTACCAACTATGCCTGGCGTAAAACCATCGTCAAATGTGAGGCCTAGCGGAGGAAGCTCTCGGGAATCGAGGGTAAGGGCGGAAAAATCGAGTGCGAAGAAGCCGCCAGCGTTGAGGCCGATGCCATTCACTTTAATAGCAAGCACATCGAAATCGGAACCATTTGGGTCATCCGGTGTGCCATTCGATACTTGCAACCTTGAGCTGACGGAGACCTCGGCTCTGTTACCGAGCGTATATATTGCTTCACCTGTGTAGAAACGGGTCGAGTCAAACAGATCTGAGGTTACGGTATTCTGAGAGTCGATGTCGATGGATGCGATCCACCGGTCACCACCCATGAGATAGTTGTTTGGGTCATCGATATTCTGGAAGAAGCCGCTGATGCTGACAGTGATAATCTCCGCGTTCGAGATGCTCGCGCAGCAGAGGGCTGCGGTGCCGGCTGTTGTCCAGAGGTGTGGTACTTTCATGATCGTCTCTCCTGCTGATAATGGTGTTGTTTCACCTTCAATCTAGCACGATCGAGGAATGTTGCAACTCAATACTGAGGCATTTATCGGTTGGGATACAGCTTCGCGAAGTGCTGGAAGTAGTTGGGGTAGGTCTTGGCGACGCATTTGGGGTCGTTGATGGTGATGTTGGGTCGGCGGAGGGCGAGGAGAGCGAGGGACATGGCCATGCGGTGGTCGTCGTAGGTATCGAACGCGACGGGCGGGGCATTGTCGGAGCAGTCGATCCCGCCTTCTGGTGGCGTGATGGAGAGGGCGTCCTCGTCGCCGTTGAGGTTGTCTGTGATGGTGACGCCGAGCTTTGCGAGTTCGGTCTTCATCGCGTCGATGCGATCGCACTCCTTGACGCGGAGGGTCTTGACGCCCTTGACGATCGTCGTCCCGGGCGCGAAGCACGCGACGGCTGCGAGGGACATCACCGCGTCGGGCATGTCACGCATGTCGCACATGATGGGACGCAGGTCGTTGGTGCCCTTGACGGCGAGGGTGTTGTCTCGTGCGATGAGGGTGCAGCCCATCTGCTCGAGCAGGGTGGGGAAGTTCGCGTCGCCTTGGAGTGAGGTGGTGGAGTTGCTGAACCCTTCGACGCGGACGGTGGCGCTCGGGAGCAGTGCGCCCGCAGCCCACCAGTAGGTCGCGCCCGATGCGTCGGGTTCGATGTCGAGATTGAACCCGCTGAGCCCGGGGAGGACCTGGATGACGGAGAGGTCCTGTGCGGATCGGGTCTGCACGCCCAGATGATCGAGCAGGTCGAGGGTCATCTGGACATAGGACTGGGAGGTGATGCCGTCGGGGAAGGTAAGGGTGAGGCCTTCGGGGAGGAAGACGGCGGTGAGCATGAGGGCGGAGACGAACTGGGAGGATTGAGTGGGGGCGATGGGGAGGGTGTTTGGAAGAGCCCCCTCCGTCACGCTGTCGCGTGCCACCTCCCCCGGAAGCCCGGGGGAGGAGAGTGGTGGGGCGATGGTGAGTGGGGGGCAGCCGGGGGTGGCTTGGTAGGTGATGGTGCAGCCGAGTTGCTGGAGGAGATCGGCGAGTTCGGCGATGGGGCGTTGTTGCATTCTCGCGTTGCCGGTGATGGTGATGGGGGCGTCGGCGAGGAGGGCGGCGGCGGTAAGGAAGCGGGTGGCGGTGCCGGCGTTGTTGAGGTCGAGGGTGGAATCGTTGGGGTTGACTTTCCACTTGCCGTGGACGCCGGTGATTCGCAGGGCGGTAGGGTCGGAGGCGTCGACGGATGTGCCGAGCTGCTGGATGGCGGCGAGCATGCGCTGGGCGTCGTCGGCTTCGGTGAGGGGGTGGTTGAGCGTGGAGGTTCCCGGGGCGAGGGCGGCGAGGAGGAGGGCGCGGTTGGTGATGGACTTGGAGCCGGGCGGGCGGAGGGTGATGTCGAGGGGGGCTTGGCCGGGCGCGCGGGACCAGCGCGGGAGCGGGAGGTGCTCGGGGAGGTTGGGGAGGGTGAGGGTGGTGGGGTCGAGGGGCATGGCGTAAGGGTAGGGGGGGAGGAGTGCTTAGTAGCACTGGAGAATGCCCCAGACACTTGAGAAGTCTGCGGCTCGGAGATCTTGGTCTTTGATCCAGAAGTAGAGCTTGCCGCAATCGCCCCACATCCAATCGGCAGCGTCCTGATCGCTGTCGAGTTGGAGGAGCAGTCGCCAGTCTTTGGCACCGGGCTGGAGTGAATCGATCTTTGCATTCTCGGATTCGGGTGGTTGGTTGCCGAGGTATACGCCGTTTGAGACGAGTTGGCATTCGGTTCTCATATCACCTTGGATTTCATGAGGATTCCCAAGAAGTTGATGTTTGGTTTCGTTTTCGAGGTTGAGCTGTTCTTCCTCAAAGTCCATGAACCTGTGAAACAGGGCATCTGCTTGTTCTGCGGTGACCTCAGAGAAGATACTCTCGATTGCTTCGTCGACATCGTTGTCGTAGCAATGATCATTCTTGATCTGCAGTTGGCACTCGTTGAACGGAGTCCACTTGTACTGCGGCTCGTTCTCGAGTCCATCTGGATCAAAGGTTGGCAGTTCTCGGAATGAGAGCGAGTTTAGTGATTCCGAGATTAAGAGGACTTGATATGCGCCAGCGTCTTTGGGGTCGAAGCCCCATGGGAGTGCCGCTGTATCGCCCCAGAATGTCAGCAGGCCTGATTTCGGGAGTGCGTTGTCTGGGACATGATCGAGGTCGATGTCTTCGAGATTAATTTGTGCCAGAAACATGAGCGGGCGATTCCCTTTCGTCGGCCAAGGGAGTTCGTCTGGGAGGTGAGGGAGGCCACCGACCTTTGAGGTGCCGAGAGGGAGGTCGTCCATCACTTCTCCCTTCGGCTCAAGGGAATAGCAAGGGGCGGCAACACTCTTGAAGTAGTCATTGAAGATCGAGAGGTCGTTGTCTTCAAGGAGCTGAGTGAGTTCGCTAATTGTGGGCATCATGTCTCTCCTGTCACCTGTCAATGAATAAGAATCCGATGAACCATATCAGATTCACGAATCAGGTGCAGGACTTCTTTTGTCAACGGCGAACTCGGTTTATGCCTTTTTGACGAACTCGGACTTGAGTCCCATCGATCCGATGCCGGGGATGGTGCAGTCGATGTCGTGGTCGGCGTCGACGAGGCGGATGTTTTTGACTTTGGTGCCGCCTTTGACGACGAGGGATGAGCCCTTGACCTTGAGGTCCTTGATGACGGTGACGGTGTCGCCGTCGGCGAGGGGGTTGCCGTTGGCGTCGCGGATGATGGATGCTTCGGCGGCGGCTTGTGCGTCGGCTTCGGTCCACTCGTGGGCGCAGGCGGGGCAGACGAAGAGGGTGCCGTCGTGGTAGGTGTCGGTGGACTGGCAGGTTGGGCAGGGGGGGAATTCGGACATGAGTTGGCTCGGGGTGGTTGGGGTGAAAACGATGATGAATGGAAATGGATCTGGGGTCGAGCCCCTCCGCCTCGCTTTGCTCGGCACCTCCCCGCGAGGGCGCGG
>DEXG01000015.1:66447-73290 GCA_002364005.1 Phycisphaerales bacterium UBA3190 | reverse complement strand
CGCGAGGGCGCGGGGAGGGACAGTTAGGTATCTTTGCGGAAGACGGCGACGATGTCTTCGACGGGGATGACGAAGAGGCGGTTGTCGCCTTCGAAGTCGACGGGAATGGCGTGCTTGGGGTTGAAGAGGATGCGGTCGTAGTTGCGTATGGGGTAGTCGGGGTCGGACTCGACCTGGGCGGAGATGGCGACGACGCGGCCGGTGATCGTGGGGATCTCGATCTTGTCGGGGAGGTGGATCCCGGACTTGGTCTGCTTCTTGTCCTCGTCTTTCCGGATGAGTACGCGGGCGCCGATGGGTTCGACGGTTTCGAGTTCGGGCTTGGGTTTGGATTGGGCCATGGGGGATGGTAGGGGTGTTGGTGTTTGATTTTGAACGCAGAGGCCGCAAAGGTCACGCAGAAGTTGGTGGGGCGTGGATGGTGCTTGTGGGGGATGAGAGCGTTGTGATGATGCGTTGCCGCAGAGATCGCGATGGGGTTTTCAGTATTCAGAAAGAGACCTGGGCAAGGATGCCCAGGTCTCGTGAGTATTGGTGCTGTGGTCATCGCAAATGTTTGGTGACTACTTCATTTCCTTGATGTCCTGGTAGGCACCGGTGGCTTTGAGCGTAATCGTGATGGCTTCGCTGGATCTGTTCTTCCAGTACCAGCCATGGTTGCCGTCGAACTCGGCGGTGAGGGTGCCTTGCTCGGCAGCGCTGGTTCCCTTTTTGTAGATGTGGTAGTTCACTGAGCTCGAGTCGCCGTGGAGGTCGTAAAAGGCGTCGCCGGAGCTTGTGGTCCATTCGTATTCGACGGCGGTGCCCTTGGTCATGGTGATTTTGATCTCGGTGCTCTCGTTTGGAGCGAGCGAGACGGACATGACATCGGACCTGCTGGAGGATGTGGCTTCGAGGGGTATGGCCGGTTCGTCGAGCGATGATGTTGCGGAGCTGGCGGTGTCGGACTCGGCTTCCTGCGCGAGTGCGGTCTTGATTTCGCCCATCCGCTTGAGACCGGTGAGTCGGCCGATACCCGTGGGGTCGATGCCGTACTCTGCTGGGAGCACGATGGTGACGAGGATGAGTGATGCGGTGACGATGGCGATGATGGTGGATTTGAAGAGCTTGGCCGAGGAAGGCAGCTCGGTGTATTCGGGGATATTTGCGTTATGCATTCTGATTCCTTTGCATTCAGAGATCATTCTGGGTGAGGTCGGTTCAGGCGATGAAGTAGCCGGTGAGCTGGTAGCCAACGAGAATAAATCCCGCGGTCATCAGCACGGTGTTGGCTGCGTAGGCGTGCCTCATAAAGCTCTTTGATTTTCGCCAATAGGTCATCGCGATCAGGATCGCGGCGAGGGCGAGAATCTGACCGATCTCCACGCCGATGTTGAACGAGAAGAGATTGATGAGCAAGCCGTCTGGTGAAATGTCGTACTCCAGGATTTTGGTGGCCAGCCCGAGGCCGTGGAAAAGGCCGAAGACGAGTGTGGCCGCTTTGGTGCTCGGCTGGAATCCGAACCAGCGTTGGAATGCGCCCATGTTATCGAGCGCCTTATAGGCGACCGAGAATCCGATGATGGCATCGATGAGGTAGGCGCTGATTGAGATCTCAAGGAGCACGCCCGAGAGGAGTGTGATGACATGTCCGACCGCAAAGAGCGTGACATAGATGGAGACATCCTTGAGCTTGTAGAGGAAGAAGATGACGCCGAAGAGGAAGAGGAGGTGGTCGTATCCGGTCACCATGTGTTTGGCGCCCAGATACACGAATGGGAATGGCAATGCGCCGGTGGATTCCTGGATGTAGCCCTTGTCGCCGGAGGTAACTCCGTGCGCGATGGCCGCGGTTGACATGAAGGCGATGGACGCGAGCATGACCAAGAGCAGTGCTCTTGGATGCGTTGATGGTTGTTTCATGCTTGGCTTTCTTGATAATGGATGGATGATGTAAGTGCACACCGCCTGCTTGGGCGCAGCGAAATCTCATTTGGCCAACAGGTGCATTGCACGCGGTGGACAAGGGGGATTGCGGTCGCGGGTTCGGTGCGCGGGAATTGGTTGTCGATGGAGGGGGGGAGGGGTGCTAGATCAGCAGGCAGACGGTGCGCAAGCGTTGTGTTGCGTCGGTGTCGCTGTGTTGTCGCCGGGTAAACGGCGGGGGGGTGCGTTGCTCGGGGTGGGTGTGCGCAAGCGCCGGGGCGTAGAGCGCCGGGATCTCGAAGTGTGTGGGAAGGTTGAGGTCGGCCGAGATTCTGTTGTGGATCGCCAGGTGATGTGACTGGTCATGCGTGGGTGCGTGAGGGCGGTCCTGATGCTGGTCGGGGGTGTGCCCGTGCTGATGGTGCAGGGCGTGGGTGTGATGGTGTGTTTGTGTATTGTGAGAAGCTGTCTCGGCCTGATGATCTGGTTGGGCGATTGTCGTTGGGTGGAGGCCGTGTGCGGCGATATCGAACCCGATGGAGATCAGGCAGAGCCAGACGAAGGTTGAGCGAAGGATATGGAGGCTCATCTGATGGTCAGTATATGCGTGGGCGGTGGTATTCTGCAATCGGGCAGTGGCAGTCGGTAAGGACCGGTTCTTCTCTCGGCGGTTGGGTTCGATTCCGTTGGTGTGGGGTCGCGGCGGTTCTGCGGCGTGGTGGGTGTTTGGGGGGCCAGGTCTGGAACTGAATCAGGTGTTGATCGGTGTGCCCTGATGGAAGCGCATGCGCAGGGTGCCCCGATCATGGAGCCAGAGTGTGCTTCGGCGCGACGATGTGGGTGGTTGATCGTCGGACGACTGCTTCTTGATGCGGTAGGTGGTCAGGAAGAGGTCCGGGGCGAGTTGGGTGGCTTCGAACTGGTCGATGGTTCGTGTGCAGGGGGATTCGTCGGGGAGTGCGTTGAGCACATCCTGCTTGGTGAATCGGTTGCCTGAAGCGCCGATTTCGAGGTAGGCGTCGTCGAGGATGTCGTTGAGTTGGTCGAGATCGGCGCGGATATCCGGGCGCAGGTGTGATTCTTCTGCGGCGCGGAGTTTGTTGAGCAGGTCGCGGTCCATGCTGTGTGTTACTCGATGGGTCGGAGGGTCATCTCGAGTTCGAGGGTTTCATCGCCGCGTTGGACTTCGAGGGTGACCTTGTCGCCGGGCTGGTGCTTGGAGATGATGGGGGTCCATGTTTCGACGCTGTCGATCTCGACGCCGTCCCATTTGGTGATGCGGTCGCCGACACGGAGGCCGGCCTCGGAGGCGGAGGTGTCTTCGAAGACGCGTTCGATGCGCATGCCGCCCTTGCTGGAGTTGGAGGGGACGATGCCGACGCGGACCTTGGGGCCTTCGTCGTCGGCTTGCTTGGCCTTTGCAGAGGGGTGGACGATATCGGTAGGGTTGGTTGCCGCGTCGTAGGCCATGTCGGAGACGAGCGAGGCGATGCGGACGCAGCCGTCCATGTCGAGCAGTTCGGGGTCGGGGACATCTTCGGGTGCGTGGTAGCGTTCGTGGAGCCCGGTGAAGAAGAAGAGCGCGGGGACGCCTGCGTTGTCGAATGAGGCGTGGTCGGAGCGTCCCGAGCCGACCGAGACATCCTCGGAGTAGACGATCTTGGATGCTTCGAGTGCTGGTGTGGCGAGTTCTTCGAAGCCCTCACCGGAGTCGAAGCCGCCGACTTCGAGCAGGCCGTCGTTGAGCGTGCCGATCATGTCCATGTTGAGCATGACATGGTGCTGCTCGAGCGGGACGATGGGGTGATCGACATAGTACTTTGAGCCGTTGAGCCCGGATTCCTCGGCGGTGAACCAGAGGAAGAGGATGGATCGTGCGTTGTCGTCGTCACTCAGGAGCTGGTAGCGTTGGGTGAGGAGCTGGGCGGTGAGGATGTTTGCGGCGGTGCCGGTGGCGTTGTCGTCTGCGCCGGGGTGGAGCTTTCCACGGTCTGATTGTCGGCGTGTGCCGAACTTGCCATAGCCGACATGGTCGTAGTGGGAGCCGATGACGACGAACTCGCTGGCCAGCGGGCCGCGTCCGGGCAGGATGGCGCCGATGTTGTCGGTCATGCGCGGGGTTCGTTCGAGCTGGGTGGCGAGGGTGATTTTCTTCTCGCCCAATGGCATGACGACGCCGCCCTGGTTGGCCTGCTCGATGAGTGCGTTGAGGTCGCTGTCGCTCCCGAGGTAGGTGAGGATGGCGTTGGCGGCATCGGGTGTTGCGTGGACGACGGGGATGTCGTACTCGGGGCCGCTGCGTTCGCCGACGCGGTTGCTTGGTGGTGCGGTGGATTCGACGGATTCGAGGACATCGACGCGGTCATCGACGGCGTTGGGTGGGTTGACGATGATGACGCCCGCGGCCCCGCGTCGTTCGAGGGCGGTGACTTTGTAGGTGAGTCGGCTGTTGTGTGTCCAGCCCTCCTCACGCCACTGGGAGGTGCCGTCGTCGTTCATGGGTTCGTAGTTGAGGACGAGGACGATTTTGTCTTCGACGGTTTCGTTGGTTTCGAAGCCGAGGTAGTGGTTGGGGCCGGAGACGATGGCGTAGCCGGCGAATACGACGGGTGCGGTGACGGTGGCGCTGCCCGAGTAGGCGAGGGGTGAGACCTCGTCAAAGGAGGAATAGGTGGTGTCGCCCATGGCGAGGTTGACGGATGTCGCGGTGGTGTGGGTGCCCATCTGGAAGGGCTGGCGGAAGGTGCTGTTGTTGTCCTCGTCGGTGAAGGCAGGCTCGAGCCCGAGTTCGACGATGTGATCCTGGATGTAGGTCGCGGCTTTTTCGATGCCCTTGGAGCCCGGCGCTCTGCCTTCCATTTCTGGCGAGGCGATGGTCTGGAGCATCTCGGTGTATTCGGTGACGAGGGCCTGGTCGATGGGGGGGAGGTCTTCCTGTGTGAGCTTGGCGGCTTCGCGTTCCTGGGCGCGTCGGTTTTCTTCGAGCTGTCGCTGGGCGCGCTGGCGTCGGATGTCGTCGGCGGTTTCCGGGCCGAAGGCGAGGAGGGTGGTGGAGGAGAGCGTGGCACCGATGAGTGCGGCGTTGATCAGCAGGCGGGGACTGGGCATGTGAGATCCTTCGCGACGGGTACGGAGTTGACGCTTGTATGGTAACGGGTTGGGTGGTGGAAAGTTGCGGCCTCCCCCGCTGGTGCGGGGGAGGTGTCGAACGAAGTGAGACGGAGGGGGTCTTCGTCATTTCTTGCCTGCACAAAATGTGAATGCCGCATCCGGCTCCGCCTTCGGCGGACCTGCCTACGCAGGTGTGGGGGAGGCTGCGGGATGGATGAGGTTCGAGTTATCTGGGGTGGGTGTTCTTGAGTGTTTCCAGTTGGTGCTTGCGTTGGCGGGCGTGGTGGGAGATGGTTCTGCAGACGGCATCGATGTCTTTTGCAAGTTGGGTTGGTGTGATTCGGATCACATGGATGCCGCAGTCGTTCATCCATGCGTCGCGGTTGGCATCGTGTTCTTGCTGTTGTAGGTGATCTTTCCCATCAACTTCAACAACGATGCGGGCTTCGGGGCAATAGAAATCGGCGACATAGTTGCCGAGCGGTGCTTGATTTCTGAAGCGGAGGTTCGCGAGTCTTCGGTTTTTGAGCAGCGCCCAGAGCCGGACTTCGGCGGGTGTCATGTCTGTGCGGAGTTGCTTTGCGCGAGCCTTTGCCAGAGCAGTTGGTCGCGTTCGTTCGCGATACTTCTTGGGGTCGAGCATCTACGGATTATACAGGAAGAACCCCTCCGTCACGCCTGCGGATCTCCCTTCGGGGCCCCCTCCGGCTCCGCCTTCGGCGGAGCCACCTCCCCCGCTGGTGCGGGGGAGGCTGCGGGAGGCGCGGTGCGGGGGAGGCTGCTTTGGAGCTTGGTCTGGAGGTTGTCGAAGAGGATCGCTGCGAGCTGGTCCATCGTGGGCGTGTGTTCTTGGCCGAGGATCTGGGCGATGGAGATGACGGGGCGGTTGGCGAGGCCGCAGGGGATGATGAGGTTGAAGTGGTCCATGTTGGGGTCGAGGTTGATGGCCAGGCCGTGGAGGGTGATCCAGCGTCGGACGCGGACGCCGATGGCGGCGATTTTGGCGGGCTGGTCGGATTTGAAGTGGTGTTGGGGCTGGACCCAGACGCCTGTGGCGGTGGGGTCGGCGTGGGCGGTGATGTCGTAGTGGGCCAGGGTGTCGATGATGGCGGCTTCGAGGGTGCGGATGTACTCGTGGATGCGGAGTTTGGCGGCGTGGAGGTCGACGATGGGGTAGGCGACGAGCTGGCCGGGGCCGTGGTAGGTGACATTGCCGCCTCGGTCGGTTTGGTGGAGTTGCACGCCTTGGGCATTGAGTAGGGATTCGGAGGCAAGGATGTGGGACTGGGCGTCTGGGCGGCGGGTGACGGTGATGACGGGGTCGTGCTCGATCATGAGGACGCGGCCGAGCTGGGGGGCATCGGTGTCGCGGGCGTCGAGAACCTGCTGGTGGTGGTGTTGTTGGAGGGTGTAGGCGTCTTCGTAGCCCAGGTGCTGGAGCGGGATGTGGCTGAGGGGTTGCACGGGGGAGTTTATGCGTGTCTGGCGTGGATGTATGGCACGGGCGATTTCAGGCGGCCTGACCTATACTCGCTGCATGGCGAAAGTGCACCCGACGGCGATTGTTGATGATCAGGTTGAACTCGGCGAGGGGGTCGAGATCGGCCCGTTCTGCGTTGTGCGGGGGGCGGTGAAGCTCGGCGAAGGCGTGCGGCTGTTGTCGAATGTGTCGATGCAGGGGCCGGTCGAGATCGGGGCGGGGACGGTGGTGTATCCCGGCGCGGCGATCGGGTTTGAGCCGCAGGATTACAAGTTCAAGCCGGGCATGGCGACCGCGGGTGTGGTGATCGGTGAGCAATCGATCATTCGCGAGCATGTGACGGTGCA
>DEXG01000015.1:0-66291 GCA_002364005.1 Phycisphaerales bacterium UBA3190 | reverse complement strand
GCATGTGACGGTGCACGCGGCGAGCAATGAGCAGAAGCCGACGCGGATTGGCAGCCGCACGATGATGATGGTGGGGAGCCATGCGGGTCATGATGTGACGGTTGGCGACGATGTGGTGATCGTGAACGCGTCGTTGCTTGGTGGGCATTCGGTGGTCCAGGACCGTGTGACGATGTCCGGGAGTGTACTGGTGCATCAGTTCTGTCGTGTTGGTCGCCAGGCGATGTGCAGCGGCGGATCGGTGCTGACGGGCGATCTGCCGCCGTATTGCATGAGTGCGGGGCGGAACATGGTGATGGGCTTGAACATGGTGGGGATGCGTCGCTCGGGGATGCCCAGCGAGGAGATCGAAGCGGTGCGTAAGGCGTACAAGAAGGTGCTGAGGCACAACCCCCCGATGAGCGAGATGCGGGCGCAGCTCGATGAGCTTGGCAAGCACTCGGTTGCGGTGAAGCACATCGCGGACTTTATCAGTGAGGCGAAGCGGCCCATCGTCCCGGTGGGCGGGAGGCGGTCGCAGGGCCGTGACTGATGCGTCTGCACACCAACCCGTGTTCGGTGCTGGCTGCGTGGGCGCTTTGTGTGTTCTGGCTTCGGGCTCGAAGGGGAACTGCTCGGTGCTGGTCGTGCCGGCGACGCGTGAGACGGCTCGTCGGGTGATCCTTATTGATGCTGGGCTGAGCCCAAGCCGCACGCGATTGATGCTGCATCAGCGTGGGATCCGGCCCGACGAGGTCGATGAGATCGTGTTCACGCATCTGGATTCTGATCATTGTCATCAGGGGTGGATCAACGCGTTGCGTCCGGGCTCGGTGACGGGTGCCTGGCGTGCGACGCTGCGTGTGCACCGCATGCATATGGGGCGTGCGCGGCGGATGGGGCTGCTGTATGCCCGAACGGATCCGTTCGAGGATGTGTTCTCACCTGCGCCGGGTGTGGAGATGCGGAGTCTGATGCTGGCGCACGACGATCTGGGGGTGGCGGTGTTTCGCTGTCGGATCGAGCTGCCGGATCGGGCGGTGGGGGAGCTTGGGTTCGCGACGGATCTGGGGCATGTGAACCCGGGGCTGATTGAGCATCTGCGTGGTGTGGATACGCTGGCGATCGAGTCGAACTACTGCCCGGTGCTGCAAGAGAACTCGGGTCGGCCGGTGTTTCTGCAGCGGCGCATCATGGGCGGGGCGGGGCATCTGAGTAATGAGCAGAGCGCGATGGCGGTGTCTCGTATTGCTCCTCGGCGGAATCTGGTGCTGTTGCATCTGTCGCAGGAGTGCAACGAGCCGGCGATCGCGATGGGGCATCATCGTCGGTTTATCGAAGATGGTGAGCGTCGGTGTGTGGTTTCGTCGCAGTTTGAGCCCACGGCATGGATCGAGATCGTCGGTGGGGGCTCTGTGCCGCGTGCGGTGACCACGCGTGAGAAACAGATGGGATTGTTTGCTCGTCCGAAGCGGAGCGGTGATTGTGCGAGGGGCGTGTGATGTCGTCTGATCGTGAGCTTGAGGCCAAGGGCGGTGATGGGCGTCCGCTGTCCTGGGGCGAGCGGGAGACGCGTCGTCGTGCGCGCCAGCGGGCCCACCGGAGCAGCGGCGCTGAGCGGGTGTGGGGGCGTCTGTTTCGGCGGCTCCAGCGTTTGATGCGCTCGCTCGGGCTTTCGCGTCGGCGTATCGAGGCGGGCGGTGTGGTCTATCGAGAGCTTTCGGGGACCTCGCTGCGTCGGGCGCTGAGTGAGACCGGGCCGGGCGTGAAGGAGTACGAGGTGCGGTTCCCGCTGCCCGGTGGGGAGCTGCGGAGTTCCCAGTATGCGCATCGGGAATCGATCAAGATCCGTTTCACGCGAAACCGTCAGTACGCGGATCTGGGGCATGATCCACGGGTGCGGTTCGTGCACGCCCTCCGGGGCCTGGTTCGTCCGGGGCAGCGGATATTGGAGTTGGGCTGTGGGACGGGGGCCTCGAGCGCGGTGCTGGCGTCGGAGGTTGGGCCTTCGGGCGGAGTCGTGGCGATTAATCGTGACGGGGAGTCGATCCGGTTTGCGCGTCAGCGGTACCGGTTTGATCATCTCGCGTTCGAGCTGGGCTGGATGGACACGCTGTCGGGCGAGCTGGACGGGGCGTTCGATATCGCGATCGCGGTTGATCTGTTCCGGGATGCGCCCGATGACCCGAGCAAGAGCCGAGCAATCGCGGAGTTGTGGCGAGTGACCCGGCCTGGGGGCTGTCTGCTGCTGATCTGCAGCGATGCGGGTGGGCTCGGGGCGTACGAGCATCGTCTGGCGGGGCTCGGTTCGGGTGATATCGAGTCGATCGATCCGGACCCGGTGCTGGGCTGGGGGGCGTTGCGAGCGCTCAAGCCCGATCCTGATCGGGGATCGCGTGGCTGAACGGGCTACGATCTGTCAATGAGCAATGAAGATCAGCAAACGAATAGTAACGCGGTCACCCCACAGACCCTTGGGGCGACGGCATCGAGTGGTGCGAAAGTTCTGGAGCCCGAGGCGGCCCGGGCGTTCGCGATCAGCGCGGCCCAGTCGCTGCAGGACGACAAGTGCACCGATGTGGTCGTGATCGATGTCTCGGGGATCTCCCCGGTGACAGGGTTCATCGTGATCGGTTCGGGCACCTCGGCTCGTCAGATGCGCAGTGCGCTCGAGGATGTCGACGATCTGGCCAAGGACCTGGGGACGCAGGCGTACGCGATCTCGGCCGACGACCGGGCGTTGTGGCTGCTTGCGGACTTTGTGGATGTGGTCGTGCATCTGTTTGAACCCAACGCACGGGCGCACTACGACCTCGAGTCGTTGTGGTCGAAGGGGACGCGCGTGCAGGTGCCTCCGAGCGAGCGGAGCCGTGCGCACGGCGGCGGTGATTCGGGAAGCGACGCGTGAGCACGCGGGTGGTCGATGTCGATCTGCCCGATCGGGCGTATGAGGTCCGCATCGGGCGTGGTGTGCTGGGCGAGGTGCCCGAGCATGCCCGGGGTCTGCTGGGCGAGAAGGCCGAGCGGGTGCTGGTGGTGCGGGACACGGGCGTGCCTCAGCGGTTTGCCGACGAGCTTGTGCAGGGCCTGCGTGATGCGGGCTTTGCGGCACGGGTGTGTGATCTGACTCCGAGCGAAGCGGTCAAGCGTGTTGAGACGGTCGAGCGTTTGCTGATCGAGGCGGTGCGGTTCGGGCTGACACGCGTGGACGCGGTGATCTCGCTTGGCGGCGGGGTCGTGTGTGATATCGCGGGTTTTGTGGCGGCGAGCTACCAGCGTGGGATCGCGGTGGTGCAGTGTCCCAGCACGCTGCTGTCGATGGTGGACGCGTCTGTGGGTGGCAAGACGGGCGTGAACCTGTTGGTCGATGGCGAGCTGTACAAGAACATGGTGGGGGCCTTTCACCAGCCGACGATGGTGGTGGCGGACACGGCGCTGCTGGATTCGCTCGATGCGCGTCAGCGGCGGTGCGGGCTTGCCGAGTGTGTCAAGCACGCGATGATCTGCCAGAGCGTTCCCGATGAGGACGAGACGCACGCGGGGCTGCTGGGCTGGATGCAGGCGCGGCTCGGGGCGATCTCGGCGTTTGATCGCGAGACGATCGATGAGCTGGTTGAACGCAATGTGGCGCTCAAGGCCAGCGTGGTGGCGGGGGACGAGCGTGAATCGCCCGAGGCCCGCACGGGCGGGCGGATGCTGCTGAACTTCGGTCATACCTTCGGGCACGCGATCGAGACGCTCGATGGGGTGCGTGCCGGTGATGAGCCGGGCCTGTTCCACGGCGAGGCGGTCGGGCTGGGGATGTGTTGCGCCTGTGCGGCCGCGGTCTCGCTGGGGCTGTGCGATGATTCGGTGGGTGCCTCGCTGCGGGCGATGCTCGATGCGGTTGGGCTCCCGACGCGGGTCGAGGGGTTGCCTGGGAGTGATGTGATTGTCGAGCGGATGGGGCACGACAAGAAGGCCGCGGGCGGGTCGCTGCGCGTGATTCTGCCCGAGGGTCTGGGTCGGTGTTCGATCGTGACCGATGCGGATATTGGTGCGATCGGGGCCGGTGTGGGCGTGATCCGGGCTGATTAGCGGGGTTTTTTCCTTGTTTTGACGCTTCTGTGAAGCTGGGTAACTCAATATTCCAGTTTTTTGGGGATTGCTCCGATAACGAGACTGTTCACCTGCCAGCTTCTTGGTTGGTGGAACAGCCGGAGCCCCTCGCCGTGCGCACATTTACTGTCATCAACCAAAAAGGCGGTTGTGGGAAGACCACGACCGCGATCAACCTTTCGGCGGCGTTTGCCCGTGCGGGTTGTCGTACGCTGCTGGTCGATCTGGACCCGCAGTCGCATTGTGCGGCTGGTTTGGGGATCCCTGAGGATCGGCTCGATCTTGATGTGAGCGATGCGTTGCGGGCGCCCGTGGATGCGGAGTTCAATCGCGAGCGGTATATCTGGCATGTGAGCCGCAAGCTGGATCTGCTGCCGGCACGCATGAAGCTGGCGGGGATCGAGGCGACGGGCGGTGGTCTGGCGGACCAGCCCGACAAGGAGAAGCGGCTGCGGAGCGTGCTGGCGCGGATGACGCGGGACACGAGCACGCCCGAGGTCTCGGGCACTGAAGATGATGTGGTGGGGGGGCCGCGGTCTCTGTACGATGTCTGTGTGATCGATTGCCCGCCTTCGATCGGTTTGTTGTCGTACAACGCGATCGCGGCTGGGCGCGAGGTGCTGATCCCGGTGGAGACGAGTTTCTTCTCGCTCAAGGGTGCGGCCAAGCAGGTGCAGACGACGCGTTCGATTGCCCGCCGTATCGGGATGCGGATCCACCCGCGTCTGATGGCGACGATGCACGATCCCTCGCAGCCGTTGGCTCGGGATCTGCTTGATGATCTGCGTGATCGGTTCGGGAGCGGGATGATCCCGACGGTGATCCGGTACGACCACGCGCTCAAGGAGGCGGCGTCGTTTGGTCAGCCGATTGATGAGTACGACCCGGAGTCGATGGGGGCTGAGGACTACCGGTCGTTGTGTGAATGGCTGATTGAGCATGTGAGCATTGAGCGTCCCGAGCCCGGGGAGGCGACGGACAACTTCGGTCGTGTCGAGCCGCCGGCGACGCTGGCGAGCGCTTCGCTGCGTGCCCAGATTGCGGCTGGGAACATGGGGCTGGGTGGTGGCTCGGGCGATGAGCCGCTGAGCCGGGCCCAGGAGCTTGCGATGCGTGCCCGGACGATGCAGACGAGCAGCGGTGTTGCGAGCGAAGCCCGTGCCGAGGATGTTGAGGCGACGCCGGTTCGTTCTGGCGGGAGTCTAGTGGCCGGTACTTCGACCGGTACTGCGACCGGTTCATCGGGTGGGGCGAAGGCGGGGCCCGCGGTCGAGCCCAAGCTCGAGCCGATGCGTCGCTCGCTGATGCCGCATAAACCGATCGCGGTCGAGGTCCGGGACGACCGGATCGCGGAGCCGGGCGGGAAGACGCGCGGTGTGAGAGCGACTCGTGTGCGGCATTTGTACGGGATTCGACGGAGTTCGACCGGTATTCTGTTCGTCCAACCTGAATCGGTGGGTCAGCGTGTGGAAATTGCGGCCGATTTCAATGGCTGGGACCCGAGTTCGTCGAAGATGAACCATAACGAGGCGCTGGGGGTTTATGAGTTGCATGTGAAGCTGCCCAAGGGCGTGTACCACTACAAGCTGGTGGTGGACGGTCAGTGGGTGCTTGATGTGTACAACCCGGAACTCGTTGACAATGGGATGGGGGGGCGGAACAACCGGGTTGAGGTCGTCTGATGTGCCGCATTGTCGGCACTATACTTGAGCCTTGCGGATACCCCCGGTTTGATCTGAACAGCGGTGATGGGACGGACGCCCTCGCCGAACGCAAGAGCGGAGCTCGGCATGGACGACATACACGACGATTCGAAACAGGGCACGCACACGCCTGAGGGTGATCATCCCTCGATGCGGCTCGTTTCGATCGATCATGACGAGTACGACGCGCTGGCCGATCTCTTTCTCGGAGACGGTGAGCTGGCGCCCGAGGCATTCGATGATTCGGGTGAGCCCAACCACGAAACCCATACGCCGGTGCTGCAGCTTGCTGGCGAGTTAGAAGAAGAAGCCTCGGCTCTTGGCGTGATCGAGTCGCTCGAAGCCACGGATCAGCACGCGACGACGCTGATGGCTGAGCTGCTTGGTGATTCTGAGGAGCATCTTGGTTTGGTTCGCTTGCCCGAGCCCAGCGTTGAGCTGGTGGTTCTGGGGCATCTGCCTGTGCGTGCGACCTTGTGGGCGCGTCAGTACGCGTGTTCGAGCGCCAAGGAGCGTGGCGAGGTCGTGGCGCTGGTGCGTGCGGCTTCCGGGAGCACGGCGGTCGACCTGATCACTGGTCGTGAGCCGGAGGCGGTTGAGGGGAGCAGCGAGCTTGACGGTGCGATCGAGACGATGCACGAGCGTGCGGATCGCGTGATGCTTCGTGTGGATGAGCGCCACGAGCCAGAGCTGCTCGAGCGCCCAGAGGTTGAGACGATCACGGTGCTGACCGGCGCGGACGAGGCGGCGGTCGTGGCGTCGTACCGGCTGATCAAGACGATCGAGGTTTCGCTGCGTGAGCGTTACGCCGACGAGGAGTCGCCGCGTCTTCGCATCGCGGTGATGGGTGCTTCGCGTGAACAGGGCGAGGACGCCCGTGAGAAGCTCCAGAGCGCGGTGGATTCGTTCATCGGTCGCCCCGTTGAGGTGGTGATCGGTTCGGGCCGCATTGATGCGACGGGCACGGTGAACATCTACCGGGATACTCGGGCGCATTCGGCAACGGACATCATCAAGGGTTTGGTCGCGTTGGCGCATCGTGCCGAGCACGGCCCGGCCGGTGTGGTTGAGACGCGTCCGATTGATCTCGGATCGGTCCACGGGAAGGTCATCGATCGCGCACCGCGCGGATCGGACCCGAAGGTTGAATCGGGCGAGGATACCGCTGCGAGCACCCCTGTAGAGTCATCGACGGTATCGCCCTCGCTCCGTGCGGGCCTGTGCGCGATGATCGATGGAGTTCGCCCGATCGAGACGCGTTGCCCCAAAGCACCCGGTGTTGAGATGGGGATGGATGATGCGGGGCAGCTTCACCTGCTGGTGTGCGATGCGGATTCGGACGCGGCGCTGGAGCGTTTGTACACGGCCCAGAGCTGGGCGCGGGATCACCTTGGTCTGCTGCTCCGGGCGGAGCCGGGGCTTCGATTCCCGAGCAGTGACCCGCGTACGGAGACGGATGCGGTCATGCACCTGATCTCGCAGGAGCCGGCGGCACTTCGCAGCATCTACGACACCCCGGTTCGCATGTACGCGTTGGCGCGTGTGCGTGTTGGTGGCGTGATCGCACAGGTGGCGACGCCGCTGAACTGAGCGGGTATGTTTCGACGCATGAAAAAAGCCCTCGCGGATGCGAGGGCTTTGTGTTTGCTGGGACTGCGGCTCAGGCCGATTCGGCCTTGGCGATGCGGAGTTCCTTGAGCGGGGTCTTGTTCTCGATGGAGGCGCGGTCGATGACATACTCGACGCCGTCGTTGCTCATCTCGGGCAGGTCGAACATGTGGTCCATCATGACTTCCTCGATGACGGCGCGGAGGGCTCGGGCACCGGTGGCACGCTTGGCGGCTCGTTCGGCGAGCAGCTCAAGCGCGTCCTTGGTGAATGTGAGCTTGGCGCCCTCGATGGAGAAGAGGTGCTGGTACTGTCGCACCAGCGCGTTCTTGGGCTCGGTGAGGATCTGGATGAGCGCCTCGTTGGCCAGGGGCATCAGTGGGGTGATGACGGGGAGGCGACCGACGAGTTCGGGGATGAGCCCGTACTCGACGACATCCTCGTTGTTGATCTGGCCCTGGAGCCACTCGCGTTCGGCGCGGGCGTCGGCGAAGTGGCGTTGCTCTTTGGTATCGCTCTGGTTGCTGACGGAGCCGGTACCGAAACCGATCTTGGTCTGGCCGAGTCGGCGTCGGACGATGTCCTCGATGCCGACGAATGTGCCGCCGACGATGAAGAGGACATTGGATGTGTCGAACTGGATGTACTGCTGCTCGGGGTGCTTGCGTCCGCCCTGGGGTGGGACATTGGCGATGGTGCCCTCGATCATTTTGAGCAGCGACTGCTGGACGCCCTCACCCGACACATCGCGGGTGATCGAGACATTGCCCGACGACTTGCCGACCTTGTCCAGCTCGTCGATGTAGATGATGCCCCGCTGGGCGGCTTCGACATCGAAGTCGGCGGCCTGGAGGAGCTTGAGGAGCAGGTTCTCGACATCCTCGCCCACATAGCCCGCCTCGGTCAGGGTCGTCGCGTCGCCGATGGCGAAGGGGACCTTGAGCATGCGGGCCATGGTCTTGGCCAGCAGGGTCTTGCCCGAGCCGGTGGGGCCCACGAGCAGGATGTTGGACTTGTCGAGCTCGATGTCGTTGGCCTCGTCGCTCTCGGCGTGCATGAGGCGTTTGTAGTGGTTGTGGACAGCCACCGACAGGGAGCGCTTGGCGAGTTCCTGCCCGATGACATAGGTGTTCATGAACTCGACGATCTCGCGTGGTGACGGGATCTCGCTGAGCTGGGCCGAGACGCTCGAGACGCGTCGGCGTTCCTGACGGAAGATGTTCTGGCAGAGCTCGACGCAGTTGGAGCAGATGTAGACCTCGCCCGGTCCTTCGACCATGGGGCCGACCTCTCGGGAGGTCTTGCCGCAGAACGAGCAGGTGGTGACCTTTCGGCCTTTGAAGCCGCCTGAGCCGGTTCCGGAGCCGCCTGAGCCAGAGCCGTTGCCGGCATCTGAGCCAGAGCCTCCGTTGGAGTCGCTGGCGTTGACGGGTGTCGTTGCGTTTGGGCGCTGCGATTGATCTTTGTTCACGAAATGGACCTCTCTGTCGACCGGTGTGCGGCGTGGCAAAAGCGCAGTGTGTTTGGGGCTATCGGCGTAGAGAAGCCCCGGGCTCAACAGGGATCGGGCGGTCTGGTGCATATTCATCGCCCCGTGTCTGCGCCCGCTGTTGTATACCCATTGACACTAGTCACTTGTTGCGGTGGTGGCGAGAATTCTGCGCGTTGAGAAAAAGAAGATCGGCGGTTCAGATGCGCCAGTCCGCATAACCTGCCCCGATTTAGGGGGTTGCGGATTTAGCCCTTCGGGGGCATCTCTGGAGCATCGGCGTCGCGTTCGAGCATGGCGCGTGTTTTTTCGATGATGGTGCGCCTGGTCTGGTCGTACTCTGCCTGTGAGATCTCGCCCGAGCGTCGCATGTGCTCGAGCGACTCCATGAGGGTGGCCGTGGACTGATCCTGCTCGTTGGTGTCGTTGAAGATGCGCCGCTTGACGCTCATGATGATGATGAAGCCAACGATGCAGAGGATGATCAGCAGGACAATGTAGAAGAAGGCGCGGGCGTCGAGGCCGGACTGCTGGGCGACTGTGGGCACGATGGGTTGCATGGGGTAGGGTATGCGTAGACCTGCTTCAGGGGCAGCCAGCGTTGAATGCATTCAGAAACGCCGAGACATCGAAGAAATCCAGCTGGCCATCCTGATTGTAATCGGCCTGTTGATCCATGCTGGCAAAGGCGTTGAGGAACCCGGAAACATCAAAGAAGTCGAGCATGAAGTCTCCGCTGAGGTCGGGCTCGCAGATGTAGCCGTATTCAAAGATCGCCCCGGCGTTCGATGCCGCCTGATCATCCCGCGCGTCGCCCACGAAGATGCGCTGGTCGTTGAGATCGATGGCATCGCCAAACTCGCTCGAGCCGGTTTGGCTTGGGTTCCGCAGTCTCACGATCTGATCGCCGCTGATCGCATCGAATGCGTACGCGTGTGTGTTCTGTAACCCCTGCCCAGAGAACGATGTGCCGACGGCGATGGTGGTCTGATGAACGGCGATATCCTGTCCGAAGTTCATGAGCTCATGCGCGTAGTCCGGGAAGACCTTGTGCCGCTGAAGCAGCGTGCTCAAGTCGAAGACATACGCTGCGCCGGCACGGGTCCCGTTGGTTTCGTCCCCCGGCGCACCGACCACGAGGGTATCTGAATCCATATCCAGACTGAACCCAAAGTCGTGCCCCGGTTGTGGGTCGTCCGGGTAAATCTTCGCGATCTGGACACCGTCGCGGTCGAACAGGTAGACGGCACCGGCGTTGAGTCCGTTGTGCTGATCCCCAGGGGCGCTCACGGCAATCGTGTCTTCGTTCATGGCGATCGCGGAACCGAATCGCTGTTCAACGCTGCCGTCGATCGGGCTCAGGATGCCCGTTTGGGCCTGATTGGTCACATCGAAGAGAAAGACTCGGCCAGAGTTGGTTCCATTGGTGCTGTCCCGCTTCGCACCGACCACGATGGTTTGGTCATCCATCGCTGCGCTGGAGCCAAAGTTCGCTTGCGCCAAGGGGATATCCGGCAGCAGCTTGGCCACCCGGGCCCCAGAGTCCAGGTCGAACACATACGCGGCGCCTGCGTTGTTCCCCGCGGCGTCATGCTGGGGTGCTCCAGCGACGGCCAGATTCCCGGAAAACGCGATCGCGTTCCCGAAGTTATCGAGTGCAGCGCCGTCATCGGCGATGAGCTTATGGCGTTCTTGCCCGGTGATCAGGTCGATCACATACACCGCCCCTGCGGCAAAGGCGGCATCGCTGTCAAAGACCGCGCCGGTGAGCATGAGTTCGTTGCTAACGCATACGGTACTGCCATAGCCGGCATTCGACCCTGCGTCAGTTGCGATGAAATCGGCCCTCGGGAAAATGGCTTGGGCCTGGGCCCCCATACATGTGGTCATGAGGGCAAAGACGCTCATGGATAAGTGCTTGGTCATAGATGATTCGTCCGGAACAAAGGAGACTGCTGCTACACCGCAGAGGCAGAATACCATGTTTCGCTCAGTTTCCAATGGTTGATATGCGAATTGGCACAGGTCACCATGGCTCGCGTCATATCACTTCGACCGATGCGTGCATGGATTAGAACGAGCTCGACGCGATTTCTTCCCGCAGTGGCATCAGCAGGTTGGGCAGCGCGTACTCGTCCACCAGGTTCTGGCCACGCTCGATCAGGTCGTCGAGCTGGTTCGTCAGGTCGTTCAGGTCCGTGACCGGGTCGAATCGACGCAGCGTCAGGTACACCGAGATCGGGTCGGGGTTGGGCTCGGTGGGCTTTTTGCCTTTGGAGCGCGTCTTGACCTCGAAGTGGACTTCGAGGCCTGCGTCGTCCACCAGCTTCATCCCCAGATTGGGTTGGCAGTCGAGGATGTTGATGTCGGCGGCATCGATGAGTGCGGCCATGGGTGAGCCGGCCAGGAGGGCGTTGGCGGCGATGGCGTCGTGGTTGCCCGAGGCGTTGAGGTCGAAGCCGTAGAGGAGTTCGATGTACTCGATGTCGAGCGGGGAGATGGAGAGGAAGTAGGGGGATGTCTCCATGGTGTCGCGGTGGACAGAGTACATGTCATCGGTGTTCGTCGGGTTGACGACGCCGGCGCGGACGGAGGACTGGCGAATAGCCACCCAGCGGTGGGGGGTGGCGTTGGGTGCGGACTCGAGGGCGAGCTCGTCCTTGTAGCGTCGGAACGCGTTCATCGCCGGGTACGAACGACGAGTGCGTTCGAACAGCTCCAGCACGGGCTCGCGGTTGGTCGGGAGTTCCATGCGCACATTGAGTTTGGAGTTGATGTAGAAATCGTTGCAGAGTGCGCGGTAACTGCTGGGCATTGCTCGGGCCTCCTTGCCGATGCGTGATGTGGCGAGACGATCTCTGATGGGAGTGTAGCAAAACGCCCCGAACTTCGCGGGTTCTGGGTGATGGGAATGGGAGTAATCAGCGAATGGGGACGAGTCGTCGATAAGTCAGGCAACGCCAGAGCCATTCGAAGGGGCCCATGTTGAAGACGCGTAACCAGAGCAATGAGAAGACGATATTGATCGCCCAGACCCCCAGGACGACGAGCCAGAGCCGCGGGTATTCGATTTGCGCAAAGTATCCCAGCCCGTAGCCGTAGAAGAATGTTGTGCACAGCAGCGTGTGGGTGAAGTAGTTGGTCAGCGCCATACGCCCGACGGCGGCCAGGGGCGTGGTGATGACGCTGGCCCACGCACACTTGCTCAGGGCGACGATGAGCGCGCCATAGCCGAGGGCGAGCGGGACCCCCACGGACTGGGCCCCCGTCTGCCAGATAAAGCCGAACATGTCACCGAATCGTCGCTGGGACGCGGTGTACAGCAGCATCGTGAGGAGGATGCCCACGGACAGGAGGATCGCGGAGGCGGTGAAGTAGAAGCGTCGGGACCGCTGTCCCGTCAGGATGTTCATGCGGGTGAGCCCCATGCCCATGCACATGATGCCCCAGAGGACGGGCATGAGCAGGATGCCGAAGAAAATCTGGATCATCAGCGTGGTGAAGAATCTGGTCTTGAAGGCATCGATGAAGGTGCCGGTGTAGCCGGCGAGTTCATGCTGGGGGTCGCCCCCGGTGAGCTGCTCTAAAGAGATGCTGCCCTGGGTGTAGCTCCAGTAGCTCAGGAGCGTGAGCCCGATCATGAGTGCGGACCAGGTAAGGAACACGCCCAGCCCGCCCCAGAACTGGAGCATGGGGTTGAGTCGCCGCACCCACCAGAGCAGGGTGAGCCCGGCCAGCGCGTACAGGGTGAGGATGTCGCCGTACCAGAAGAGGTAGGCGTGGATCATCCCGAAGACGAGGAGCACGAAGCAGCGTGTGTACCACAGCGACCAGCCGGCGAAGAGCGGGCTGTGGAACTTGCCTTGTTCATCAGCGTGATCGAACTTTCGGCTGTACATGATGACGCCCGAACCAAAGAGCAGGGCGAAGAGGAACATGAACTTGCCGAGGAAGAGGGTGGAGGTGATGTCCCGGGCCAGATCGTTGGCGGGGGCGTCGCTCATCAGCCCGTGGCCCGTGATGTCGGACATCGGCCAGGCGAAATGCCAGATGTTGGGCACGAGGATCCCCATAAGCGCAAAGCCCCGCAGGGTGTCGATGGACGAGAAGCGTTCTTTGGTCGGCGTGGGTTGTGCGTGCTGTTCGGGCGAACTCACCGGCGTGCGGGGGTGGTCATGATCCATTCGAGCAGGTCCTGTGTGTTGGTGAGGTCGTCTACCACGAGGTGGGCGCCGGCGTCTTCGAGTTCCTGGCGTGTCGCGTGGCCGGTGGCGACGGCGAGGACGCGGCAGTCATTGTCGAGGGCGCAGGTGACATCGTGGATGGTGTCGCCGATGATGATGACCTGTTCGGGATCGATGGGCTGCTGGTGAGCAGATTTGAATGCGTCGATGGCGACGGGTGGCAGGTGCGAGCGGTGGGGGCTGGGGTGCTTGGAGGCATCACCCCATGCGTTGATGACGAAGTGGTCGGGATCGAACCCGGCGCTGGAGAGTTTGATGGCACCGGTCTCTGGGAAGTTGCCCGTAAGGACCCCGATGGCGCTGGTGCCGGGGTGCTGGCGGGTTGCGTTGACCAGCTCGTGAGCGCCCGGGAGGGCGCGGGCGATGGGTCGCTGGGCAGCGAGGGCCGCGAGCCCTCGGTGGTAGTGGCTGCGTATGGCGGTGATATTTTCTGGGGTGACCTGCTGCCCGTTGTTGGTGAGCATGTCGCTGATGATGTTGGGATCGAGCCCGCCGCCGAAGACGATGCCCTCGGCGGTGAAGGCCGTCTTGAAGAGTTCCCGCCCGGCGGCCTCGAGGAGGTCGATGCCGATGTGGTCGGTTTCGAGCAGGGTCATATCGATATCAAAGAGGATCAGCATGGGTCGGAACCCCTGTTTTGGAGGTGCGTGTTCGGGGTTCAGTGCCTGCGAATCTCGAAACCGTGCTCGTCGGGCTCGGTTCGCACATTGGCGTGGATCTCGCGTTCGACGAGTCCTGATGTTTTCTTGCGCAGGTCGCTGAGGAATGCGTTGAGGTCGGGTTCGGTGCCCTGGGCCTCGAGCATGACGGTGCCGTCGGGTTCGTTGCGGACCCAGCCGGTTACGGGGAACCGGCTGGCTGCGGTTCGGGCTCGTGCCCGAAAGCCGACGCCCTGGACTCGGCCTTGGAAGATGATGCGTTGACGGGTGACCATGTGGATGATTGTAGAGGATGATCGGACGCGTGTTGGTCCGAGAGGGTCACGGGTGGCGTGGTTGCAAGCGGTTTTGGGGTTGAGGGCGGGCGATGGGTGGTTTTTCGTGTTTGTCGGTGTCATGTTGAGCCCACGGGATATGGTCCGCACGGGCGAGGGGTGCGCCCGTATACTTCCTGTCGCGTTCGATCGGAGCGGGTTCGGACACCCGCGATTCTGATGCGTGCTGAGACATACGGAGATGTGAGTTGAGCGGGATGTTCCCAGAGAACGACGATCGGCAGCGGGTGCGCGATGCCTCTGACATTGTTCAGGTCGTCGGCGAACACCTGTCACTCAAGCCCAAGGGGCGTGAGTATGTCGGTCTGTGCCCCTTCCACGACGACCGCAACCCGTCCATGTGCGTGATCCCTACAAAGCAGATCTTCCACTGCTTCGTGTGCGGCACGGGTGGTGATGTGTTCACCTTCGTGCAGAAGTACCACTCTATGGGGTTCCGCGAGGCGTTGGAGTTCCTGGCCCAGCGGGCAAACATCGAGCTGACGGTGCACAAGCCGCGCGGGCGATCGGCAGAGGACGGCGAGCCCAGCGGCGTGGGGAATCGGGAAGTGCTGGCGGCCAATGATCTGGCGGCGGGGTTCTTTCGGGCGATTCTGAGTCATCCCGAGCACGGGTCGGCGGCGCGGGAAGTGATCGAACGACGCGGCATCAGCGATGAGATGGTCGAGCGGTTCATGATCGGGGCGAGCCCGGACCGCTGGGACGGGCTGGGCATGTTTGCCCAGAGCAAGGAAGTACGCACCGAGGCACTGCTTGCGGCGGGGCTGGTCAAGCAGCGCGAGCGGGGTGATGGGCAGTACGATGCGCTGCGGAATCGGCTGATCTTCCCGATCTGCGATCAGATCGGACGCGTCATCGCGTTCGGTGGTCGGAAGATCGACGAAGAGGACGAGCCCAAGTACCTCAACTCGCCCGAGACGGCGGTGTTCAAGAAATCGACGACCCTCTTCGGGATCAACCACGCGGCGCGGGCGATCAAGCGCGAGCGCACGGCGGTGATCGTCGAGGGGTACACCGATGTGATCGCCTGTCATCAGGCGGGCGTGGAGCATGTGGTGGGGACGCTGGGGACCGCACTCACCAGCGGGCACGCAACGGTCCTGCGTCGGCTCTGCGACACGGTGGTGCTGCTCTTTGATGGCGATGCGGCGGGGATCAAGGCGGCGGATCGGGCGATCGAGGTGCTCCTGAGCGAGACGATTGATATCCGCATCGCGGCGCTGGCTGGGTTTACCGATGCCAAGGACCCCGATGAGCTGCTCAAACGCGAGGACGGCGCGGAGGTGTTCGCCAAAGTCATTGAGGGCTCGGTCGATCTGATCAAGTGGAAGTTCGATCGTCTGCGTGATGAGCTTTCGGGCGCAGGCCCCGCACGGGTCGCCCAGCGCATCGAAGAAGAACTGAACCGGCTCAGCGATCTGGGGCTGGCGGAGTTGGAGCCGGTTCGTCGGCGGTTGATGATTCGTCAGATCGCCCAGGCGGCGCGGGTCGAGGAGGGCGTGGTGAATGCCGCGATCCGCACCGGTCGTGGTCGTCGTCGGTTTGCTGACCGGGGCATTGATGTTGAGGCCAAGCCGGAGGCGGGGTGGAAACCGGATCCTCGTGAGCAGTTGCTCGGGTGTCTTCTTTACGATGACAAGCTCTGGCACCTGATGGGCGGCGAGCAGCGGGAGCTGATGACCGTCAAGCGATTCGGCAGCGAGCTGTCGCGGGTTGTTGCCGATGCGATGCTCGGCAGCGCCGAGAACGGGACGGGGACGGGGTTGCACGCGGTGCTGGATGAGCTGGCGCATGTGGGCGAGGAGCGCGGGTTCGAGACGATCGACGCGGAACAGCGTGCAACCATGCTTCGGCAGATGGTGGCGCGTGATACCGAGGGGATTGATGAGCGGGTGACACGCCTGTTTAACGAGTGTATTTCCGATGTCGCCGTACGCGACGCACGCATGTACGGCGAGCCTGGCGAGGTCGCCGATTCGGATGAGAGCGAGGCAGAGCGCCTCTCGAAGTTTGTTGAGCGTCAACGCAGCATGCGGGCGCAGCATGGTCGCAGCGGCAAGCCGCGAATCAGCGGTCAGTAGGTGGGTGAGCGCGTCGAGCGATCGGCGTGCGTATATTGTTGAGTTGAATAAGGGAGAGCACGGCATGATCGGAATCTTGCACCCAGCGGTGACGCAGCTGATCGAAGCCGGCAAAGAGCGCGGCTGGCTGAGTTACGAAGAACTGAACAACATCATCCCCGACGAGTATGTCGAGGTGACTCCATTGCACGCGCTGGTGACGAAGCTCGATGAGATGGGCATCGAGCTGGTCGACGAGATGGAGTTCCGTGGGCGTCTGTTTCGTGCGCAGCGTGCCGGGACGATGCACGCGGGCGAGTCGATCGGGCTGCTGACGGACCAGTTCCGAGCCATGTCGGTCGCTGGTGGCGAGCACCTGGGCGACGCGGAGAAGGTTCGTATTCAGGTCAACTCGACGCACTACGCGTCGGGCACCGGGATGATGGACCCCAAGCAGATCGCCGAGGCCGAGAAAGATGTCGCTGAGGCCAAGGCGATGGATCAGCGCAGCGTGCAGCGTGAGCTGGACGAGGCGGTCGCAAGCGATCCCAATGCCAAACGCATGGACGACCCGGTCCGCATGTACCTGACGCAGATGGGTTCGATCCCGCTGCTCACCCGCCCTGAAGAAGTGCGTCTGGCCAAGAAGATTGAGACGACGCGGATGATCTTCCGTCGGCGTTGCCTGGAGAGCGATTACATCGTGTCGCAGGCGGTCGAGACGCTCAAGATGGTGCGTGACGGGGTGCTGCCGTTTGATCGCACCATGCGTGTGAGCACGCTCGATGAGCAGGCCAAGGAGAAGCTCTCGCAGAGGATCCCCTCGAACCTGCCGACGATCGAGAAGCTGCTGGAGCAGAACCGCAGCGACTGGGAAGCGCTCGACGCGCTGCGTCGCGATGACGGGACGATCCGTGAGACGAAGAAGGCACGGGATATCCGCTCGAGTATTTCGGCGCGTCGCCGACGCATGGCGGCGTTGGTCGAGGAGCTGTGCCTGCGCACCGGTCGCATCGTCCCGTTGATGAAGAAGCTCAAGTCGATCAGCGAGAAGATGGAGGCGCTGGAGCAGGAGATGCTCCAGGCGGCTCGGTTCCCCAAGAAGTACGACGCGGAGGACCTTGAGGTGCTGCGTGAAGAGCTCGACGGCCTGCGGAGTCTGGCGTGCGAGGAGCCCGAGCAGTTGCGGGCGCACATCAATCAGGTCTCGACGGTCTTCTGGGAATACGAGCAGGCCAAGCGTGACCTGTCGGGCGGCAACCTGCGTCTGGTGGTCTCGATCGCCAAGAAGTACCGCAACCGTGGCCTGAGCTTCCTGGATGTGATCCAGGAGGGGAATACGGGCCTGATGCGTGCGGTGGACAAGTTCGAGTACAAGCGTGGTTACAAGTTCAGTACCTACGCGACATGGTGGATCAGGCAGGCGATCACGCGTGCCATCGCGGACCACTCGCGCACGATCCGCATCCCGGTGCACATGATCGAGACGATGACCAAGCTGCGCAACATCGCCAAGCAGATCACCCAGCAGACGGGCAGCGAGGCGACGGCCGAGGAGATCGCCGAGAAGGCGAACATGAACCCGATGGAGGTTCGTCGCGTGATGAGCATCTCCAAGCACCCGGTGAGCCTGGATCGTCCGGTGGGCGAGAGCGAAGATTCGAACTTCGGTGATTTCATCGAGGACACGAACCAGGACGCGCCGGCGGTTGCCGCGGCCCGCGACATGCTCAAGGGACGCATCGAGATGGTGCTCAAGACGCTGACCTACCGCGAGCGGGAGATCATTAAACTCCGCTACGGCATCGGTGATGGCTACACCTACACCCTCGAAGAGGTCGGTCGAATCTTCAAGGTGACCCGTGAACGGGTGCGTCAGGTCGAGGCCAAGGCGATCCGCAAGCTGCAGCACCCGGTGCGGAGCCGCAAGCTTGAGGGCTTTGTGGACAGCTGAAAACGGCCTGCCGAGCGGCGATTTTCGACGATGAGGGCTCATGCGTATGCATGAGTCTTTTTTCTTGCATGCAATCACAAAGTCTTTGGTACACTGGGCTTGGCCACACGGGCAGGGAGCACACACCATGAACGAGCAGATCAAAGCATTGCAGACCGAGGTGATGAACGCCAAGCAGAAACTCCGCGAGGCGATCGAGGCACAGCCGCCCGAAGCGGTCGAGGACTGGGAGCTGCGCGGGCTCAACGGCTGCAAGGTGAACCTGTCCCGCCTGTTCGGTGATAAGTCCGAACTGCTCGTCGTTCACAACATGGGACGCAGCTGCAACTACTGCTCGCTCTGGGGTGATGCCATGATGGGCATCGTGCCCCACCTGATGCAGCGGTGCGGCTTCGTGCTCTGCAGCAATGATCCGCCCGAGGTCATCAAGGCGTTTCGAGAAATCCGCGGCTGGGAATTCCCCTGCGTGTCGGGCCACGAGACCGGGTTCGCTCAGGCCATGGGCTACGCCGACGACGAGGGCAACCCGCACCCGGGCGTGAGCGCGTTCCACAAGATGAGCGACGGCTCAATCGTGCGCACGGGCGACATGCCGTTCGGGCCGGGCGATGATTTCTGTGCGGTGTGGCCGCTGCTGGATCTGATCAAGGGCGGCAAGGGTGCATGGGAGCCCGCACACGGCGCGGTCGATGAGCACGCGCCGGTGGCGGCTTCGAGCTGCCAGTGTATCTGAACAGGGTATGAAGGAAAAAAAGAAACCTCGGTCCCTGCACCATCGCGATGGATGGGAGAAGGAAGCTCGAGGTTGACATTTGTATTATCGAATGCAGATGGTTCGTGATCAAGAAATCTATTGGAAAAATATCGAGACCATCCTCTCAACAGAGCGGCTCTCGGTGTACGGCTCGGACGGTGCTGGGCCCCGAGTGGTCATTGCTCGTTACTTGTGGAATATGGCCTTGTGCGAGTCGCTGTATGCGCCGCTGCAGTTCTTCGAGATTGGGCTTCGAAATGCAATTGATCGTGCGATGTTGCGTTCGGTAGAGGCGCCGAACTGGTTCGATATCGTTCAGCTGACGCCTTGGGGATATCGCAAGGTTGGGGAAGCAAAGAACAAGATATCGTCCCAGCGACGCACTGTCACCGCGGGGCGTGTCGTTGCCGAGTTGCCCCTTGGATTCTGGACCAGTATGTTTGAAGCGCATTACGAGAAGCCCTCAGCGCATTTCCTTCCGACCGCGATCAGGCATGTGTTTCCGTTGTTGAAGAAATCGAAGCATAACAGGAAGCAGATCAAGTCCAAGCTGGAGCAGGTGCGTCGGTTACGCAATCGGGTGTTCCACCATGAGCGGATTATCCATTGGAAAGACTTGTCAGCGCAGCACGAGTCCATTTTGGAGATCATCCGATGGATCGGCTTTGATCTTTCATCGATCGCAGAAGTGGTAGACAGCTTCCCGCAGATCCATGCCAGTGGGATTCAACCATATCTAGATCAGTTGCAGGGGGATCTCCCCGATTGACCACTTTGCTCACAGCTCCGGCGCAAACCCCCGTCGCATGGTGTTCTCGCACGAGGCGCGGGGGTCCACGAACTGCATCAGGTAGTCCGGTCCGCCGGCTTTGGAGCCAACGCCCGACATGCCGAAGCCGCCGAAGGGTTGTCGGCCGACGAGGGCGCCGGTGCAGCCGCGGTTGATGTAGAGGTTGCCCACACGGAACTCGTTCTTGGCCTGCTCGATGTGGGCTGGCTTGCGGGTGAAGACGCCGCCGGTCAGCTTGTAGGCGTGGCCGTTGGCCAGTCGCAGGGCTTCATCGAAGTCCTTGGCGTGGATGACGGCGAGGACCGGGCCGAAGATCTCCTGGCGGTAGATGGTGCTGGATTCGGTCACGCCGGTGAAGATGTGCGGCGGGATGAGGTCGGGCATGCCCTGTGGGACGGTGAAGTCCTTCTCGCCAACGAGTTCGGTGAGTCCCTCGCTGCGGGCGTTCTCGATGAAGCGCCTGATGTTGCCCGCGGCTTCATCGTCGATGACGGGGGAGACATCGGTGTTGGGATCATCGGGCGCGCCCAGCACGAGGGTTTTGGTGGATTCGCTGAGGCGTTTGAGGAAGAGCTGCATGTTTGGGCCGTCGGGCCCCTGCGGGTCGACGACGATGCATCGCGAGCATGCGGAGCACTTCTGGCCCTGGAAGCCGAAGGCGGAGTAGCGGACACCGAGGACGGCTTCGTCGAGATCGGCCGAGGCATCGACGATGATGGCGTTCTTGCCACCCATCTCGCAGATGACGCGTTTGACCATGGGCTGGTCCTCGTGGGTGACGCCCGCGGCCTGGATGATGTCGAGCCCGACGGCCTTGGAGCCGGTGAACGCGATCAGGGCGATGCGCGGGTCGCGCACGAGCGCTGCGCCGGTGGTCTCGCCCGGTGCGGGGCAGAAGTGGAGGACATCGGCGGGGGCCTGGAGTTCCTCGAGCGCCTCAGTGAGCAGCTGGTAGAGCTCGCGGGCGATGGCGGGTGTCTGCTCGGCGGGTTTGAGGACAACGGTATTGCCCGTGACGAGCGAGGCAACGGTCATGCCACAGCAGATCGCGAGCGGGAAGTTCCAAGGGGAGATGACAACCGCCACGCCCTTGGGCTGGTACCAGAGCTCGTCAAGCTCGCCGATGAACTTGCCCAGGCGTGTGCGTGTGAACAGGGGCACGGCGTAGCGGGCGTAGTAGGAGCAGAAGTCGATCGCTTCGCAGACATCCGCGTCTGCTTCGCGCCAGGTCTTGCGTGCTTCCTTGCAGACGATGCCGGCGAGGATGTCACGCCGGGCACGCATTTTGTCGGCGACGCGGGTGAGCAACTCGGCGCGCTTGATCGGATCAAAGTCGCGCCAGGCGGGGAAGGCGTTGTTCGCCTTGGCGATCATCTCAAGCCCCTGATCGGGGTTGCGGTCATTGGCGATCTGCGGGACGCTGACCGAATCGACGGCTTTGGCGAAGGCCTCGCGCTGGTCGTGCTCGGCGAAGTCGCGAAGGGGCTCGGTGTAGAAGGGACGCCCGTTGCGGACCTCGGGGATGCCCGGTGAGAGGGCGTGGCGCTGGTGGGCGATCTCGTAGAGATCGACGGGGAGGTGCCCCGATTGCTTGGTGACGGGATCGGCGAGCAGGACCCGGGTATCGGCGTTGTCGAGGAAGCCGGCCTTGAGCCACGACTCGTTGCTGGTGTTCTCGAGCAGGCGGCGGACGAGGTAGGCCATGCCCGGGATCATCTCGCCCACGGGGACATACTCGCGGACGCGCAGGCCCATTTCCTCGGCTGCGTGCTTGAGCTGATCGGCCATGCCGTGGAGCATCTGCAGCTCGATGGCGTTGATGGGCAGCTCGCGTCGTTCCAGCCCGGCCAGTGCCGCGGCGATGGAGCGGACATTGTGCGAACCCAGCGCGAGCTTGATGCCGCCCTCGCCGGGTTTGGTGGGGCAGGCGTCGAGGAAGACCTCGACCATCTGCTCGAAGCAGAGGTCGGTCTGCCATTTTTCGTTCCAGACGGGGCAGGGCCAGCCCTCCTGCTCGGCGTGGATGGTCTCGTAGTCCCAGTAGGCGCCCTTGACGAGTCGGACGGTGACGACCTTGCCGGTGCGTTTGGCCCACTCGGCGATGCGTTTGGCGTCCTCGACGCCGGACTTGAGGTAGGCCTGCATGGCGATGCCCGGCTCGAACTCGACCTGCTCGCAGGCGTGCATGAAGGTGTTGAGGGTGAGATCCTTGAGTTCGTGCTGCTCCATGTCGAAGTTGATGAGCACGCCGTTGCGGTGCGCGGCTTCGAGCACGGGGGTGGCCCGGGACATGAAGTCGCTCATCGCCGCTTCAGGGGCAACCGGGTTGAAGTTGGCGCAGAGACTGGTGACCTTGATGGAGACATTGACACGGGGGACAACGCCGAGGTGGTCGCGTTCGAGGCGCTCGTTTGCTTTCCAGGTCGATGCTTCGCCCACGAGGTTCTCGACGAGGTCGAGGTACTTGGCCTGGTACATGTCGGCTTCGGCGTTGGAGACGCAGGCCTCGCCCAGCAGGTCGACGCTGAAGGCGATGCCGTTCTTCCAGAGCTTGGAGAGCATGGGGAGGGCGTCGGAGGCATCGGTGCCGGCGATGAAGTTGCCGGCCATGTTTTTGATCTGGGTGCTGATGGTCTTGGCCATCATGCCCTTGGCGACGCCGCCGGCCTTGAGTCCCAGGTCCATGAATGGCGGGGCCTTGACGCCGGGCTGGGTCAGGTAGTCGACGAGGTGGTCGTGGACCATCTCGGGCGTGGTCAGTGTTGGGAAGGCGTCGACGAAGCGGAAGAGCTGGACCTTGAAGTTGTGGTCCTTCATGGACCAGTCCATCAGCTTGTCCTGGTAGAACTTCGCACTGAGCAAGCCGGCCTTGTGTCCCTTGGCGATGTCGAGCATCTGCGTGCCGATGCGCATGATCTGTTCTTCGCGCTGGGGAGACGAATCACTCACAACGGGAGGCCTCGTCGCGGGGGCGGCCTGCGCGACGCTGGTGGTCGCGTGGGCCTTTGCGGACGAGGACTTCGATTTGCGAGCGAACAACGCCATGCGGGTACTCCAGTTTGTGGTTGAGATCGACCGGAACGGGTCGGGAGAACAACCGGGAAGTCTAGGTGCAAACGGGCTCAGACGCCAGATCAGGGAGCAGCGGAAACGCGGGGCTACACTTGCCTGTGACTGTTGGAAAACACCCACATCTGGACGGCTCGGTCGCGCTGACGATCGGCAACTTTGACGGCGTGCACCTCGGGCATCGGGCGCTGGTCGAGCGGTGTCGATCGTGCGTTGGCTCCGGTGGGAAAGTGGTTGCGTTGGCTTTTCATCCGCACGCGATGGTGACGCTCAATCCAGAGCACGCGCCCGAGCAGATCGAGCCGTTCGCTGTGCGAAGACAGCGATTGCTCGCTCTGGGTGCCGATGAGGTGATTGAGCTGACGCCCACGGCGGAGTTGCTGTCCCAGTCGCCACAGAGCTTCGTGGACCATCTGGTGGATACCTACCAGCCCGGGGTGATCGTGGAGGGGCATGATTTTCACTTCGGGAAGCGCCGGGCGGGCACGCCGACGGTCTTGCGGGAGCTTGCGGGCCTGCGTGGGGTTGAGGTCGAGATCGTGCGGCCGGTGGAGGTGTCGCTAACCGATCAGTCGATCGTGACGGCGTCGTCGACCATGACACGCTGGCTGTTGCAACGCGGGCGTGTGCGGGACGCGGCGTTTGTGCTCGGGCGGATGCACGAGCTGGTTGGTCAGGTGGTCAAGGGCGATCAGATCGGACGGTCGATCGGTTTTCGCACGGCCAATGTCGGCACCGAATCGATGCTGCCTCGTGACGGGGTGTATGGAGCGGTGGTGACGCTGCCCGATGGGGCGCGCGTGGGTGGGGCGGTGAATATCGGCGGGCGGCCGACGGTGCAGGGCACGGATCGACGCGCGGAGGTCCACCTGATCGATCTCGATGGTGCGCCACTGACACTGCTTGGCGATTTACCCGAGTACGGCTGGCCGATCACGGTGGGGCTGGTCGGCTGGGTGCGGGATCAGGTGAAGTTCGATTCGGTCGAGATGCTCAGCGGGCAGCTCGGGCGGGATGTGAAGCGGGTGGCGGGGATGGTTGGGCCGCTCATGAAACAAGCGACCCAGGGTGCCACGGGTTGATCCGCCGCAGGCGGACAACCCGTGTTCTCCAACAACAATAATCGCGGGCATCGGCTGAAGGGGCTTTAAGACAGATTCCGTTTATCACTGAGCAACGCAACGCACGGCTTGTCCGCCTCTGGCGGAGCAAGCCGTGGCACCCTTAGTTGGAAACCCCTAGTATTCATGACTTTGCAGAACACAGAGAACCATTCTGAGACGCCTCCCAAGGGCACCAAGGTGCTCGTCGCGATGTCCGGCGGGGTCGATTCGTCGGCGGCCGCGGCCCTGCTGCTAGAGCGTGGCTATGAGGTCGTCGGCTGCTTTATGCGATTGGGCTCCCCCGGTGAGACGATCGACGAGTTGGTGCCGTTCGACACAGCGGGGGTGTCGTGCGATCCCACCAAGGTGAAGATCGGGCATCAGGGGTGCTGCAGTGTCGGTGACGCGGCGGACGCTCGCGAGGTGGCCGCGAAGCTGGGCATCCCGCTGTATGTGTGCAACTTCAAAAAGGACTTCGGGCGCATCATCGATTATTTCGTGGATGAGTACGCCCGCGGTCGCACGCCCAACCCGTGCGTGCGGTGCAACGACTGGCTCAAGTTCGGCAAGCTGCACGAGTACGCCAAGCAGATCGGGGCGCAGTTTGTCGCCAGTGGGCACTACGCGCGGATCGACCGAAGCAACGGCTCGCCCAAGCTGCTGCGCGGGCTCGATGAGAAGAAGGACCAGAGCTATGTGCTCTTTGGCGCGCCGCGTGATCGGTTGGCGGAGATGATGCTGCCGATCGGTGAGTACGCGACCAAGGCGGAGGTTCGCGCGATCGCGGAGAAGTACGACCTGCCGGTGTTCGATAAGCCCGACTCGCAGGAGATCTGCTTCGTGCCGGACAATGACTACGCGGGGTTGGTGGAGCGTCGTCGTCCGGAGCTGCGGATCAAGGGCAAGATCGTCGATCTGCACGGCGATCAGCTGGGCGAGCACGAAGGGCAGCACAAGTACACGATCGGGCAGCGGCGTGGGCTGGGTGTGGCCGCGGGCGAGCCGATCTATGTCGTGGACAAGAACCCTGAGACCAACACGATCACGGTTGGTAGCAATACCGATCTGATGGGCCAGTCGTGCGTCGCGCACGAGGCGAACTGGCTTGTTGATGAGGACACGCTTCGGGATTGGACGCCCGTGCTGGCCCAGCATCGGTATAACTCAGCGCCAGTGCCCGCGAAGGTGCGGGTGATTGATCGCCAGGACCCCGAGACACCCTCGGGTCGGGTCGGGTGCTTTGAGTGCGTGTTTGATGAGCCGCAGCGGGCGGTGACGCCGGGTCAGGCGTTGGCGATTTACGATCTGGATCGTCCGGAGATCGTGTTGGGCGGGGGTTGGATCGAGACGGTTGTTTGATCCACGCCCTGATCGGGCTCTTGATCGGAAATCGGCTTGGGATCGGCTGATTTTGGCCCTACAGTAGATGTACATGCAGAACGAAGACCTTCAGACGAATCACCTGGCCGCGTATCTTTCGGGGCTGAATGCCTCGACCATCGATCGTGAGGGCGATCCGGCCGTCGATGAGGATGGGCATGTGGTCACCGGGACGATCATTCGTCGTCTCGAGGACCAGGGCTCACTGGCACCGGTGCGTGTTCGTGTGGGGCACGGCGTGTCGGCCCAGACCGCGGCTCAGATGCTCCGAAAAATGGCGGACATGCTCGAGGATCAGCCCGATTTCCTGAGTCAGCGTGCGGGCGCGGCGGTCCGCCGCATGCCCGACGGCACGACGCAGCGGAAACAACTGACCATCCGGGGCATGCTCGCGGCGGCCGAGGAAATGAGCCCCGAGGAGCGCCAGAAGTTGCACGCGATGCTCGACGAGATCCGGGTGCAGATTGACGACCCGGACAAGGGCGATGAGCTTGGCGGTTCGTGGGGCGGTTCGAGTATCTCGGGGCCTGGGCTGGATTGAACGACGCTGACTGGGTGCCCGTACTCGCGGCGAAGCCGCGCTGTGCGGCCAACCGCCTTCGACGGCCCGACTGCGCCGCTGCGCGTCGAGTCGGGGCACTCCCGCGTCAGGTCAGCTCGGCTTCTTCATAATGAACATGTAGTTGAACCCACGCAGGAAGAAGTTCTGTTCTTCGGCGGCCTTGTGCCAGTTGCCGCGTTGCAGCTTCTGGTTGTGGCGGACGACGCTGATGATGTCGATGGGCTCGAAGTACTCGCGCATGATGGCGAAGAGCTCGAAGCCGATGGGCATGAAGGTGCCGCTCTTTTTGCCCTTGTGCTTTTTGAACGAGTCGCTGACATACAGGCCCATGTGCGCCCCGGGCTTGAGGATGCGGTCGATCTCGGCGATGACCATGTCCATGGATTCGTAGTAGGCGTGGCCCATCATGACATCGTCGTCTTCCATCGGGGCGCTGGCGTCGAGCTTGCCGATACATCGTTCATCGTCGCTGTAATCGATGTGGGTGGAGTAGGGCGGGTCGATGAAGACGAAGTCTGCCGTCTCGTCGGGCATGGGCAGTTCGCGGGCGTCGGCGTGGGTGATCTGCGGGCGTTGCGGGTTCAGGTCAAACCCGATGCCCTTGCGCCCCAGGTCCTTGCAGACATCGAGGGTGGTGCCCGAGCCGCACATGGGGTCGACGACCGTGTCGCCGGTGCGGGTGTAGCGCTGGAGCAGCTGCCAGATCGCCCATGAGGGGGATGCGCCGGCGTAGTCCTTGGAGCCCTGCGACTTGCGGCCCAGATGGTCGTCGTAGTGCTGGGAGGGGTATTCCCAGAGCGTGGTGGTCATGATGCCCATGGGCGGGCGTTTTCCGGGCTTGGCGCGGGCCGAGTCGGTGGGGCGGGACTTGCCGCGGGATGGCTTGCCCGAGCGTGAGCCGGGGTTGCGGAGTTCCTGGGCGATCTTGGCGCGGATGTCGTCGCGTTTGGGGTTGTTGGAGGGTGGGGGCATACTCGATGGTACGCTCACGGCAGCGCTTCGATGAGCTTGAGCGTCGCCTCTTCGAGCGGCAGCCTGATTTTGGCGCCCGCGGCTCGGGCGTGGCCGCCGCCACCCAGGGTGTTGCAGACCTGGTTGACATCGACGGGGGGCTTGCCGTCCCATTCGTCGGGCTTGGATCGGAGCGAGACCTTGGTGAACACGCCGTCGCTGTCCTTCTGCTCGGTGAGGATCGCGACGACGCGGATGGAGGCGACGGACTGGGGGATATCGACGAAGCCGCCGGATTCACCCGGTGCGGCGCCGGTTTCCTTGAAGTCCTCGAGCTTGAGCGTCATGATCGCGGCGTGCTTGTCGTGGATGAGCTGCATCGATTCGAGGGCGCGGGCCATGAGCTTGAAGCGGGTCGCCCGGTCCCGCTGGTAGAGCATCGCGAAGAGCTTGGTGTGGTTCACCCCCGCGTCGAGCAACTGCCCGGCCAGACGCATCACGCGCCCGTCCACATTGGAGTGCTTGAACCAGCCCGTGTCGGTCGCGAGCCCGACATAGAGGGCGGTGGCGATATCGGTGGGGAGCTGGCTGGGGTTCTCAACACCCAGCAGGTGGCAGCAGACCTCGGCGACGGGCTGCACCACGGCGGCGGCGTTGGTGTCGAGCAGTCGCCGGGTCGCAATCTCAGCGTCGCCCTGCAGGTGGTGGTCGATCATCGTGGTTCGTTCAAGGCGGGGCTTGAGGAACGCGGCGAATGGGGCGAGCTGGGACCATGAACCGGTGTCGGTGATGAGGATGCCCTCGGGGTCGAACGCTCCGGGGATGGGCTGGTGGTCCTCGATGATGCGGGCCTTGGTGTTGCCGATGATGGTCTTGGACCACTCGGGCATGGGAGCCGCGTACCAGCATTCGGCGGCTGACACCGCGCCCGTGGTCTCCCGCTTGAGATTGATGGCCCTGGCCAACGCGATGGTGGAGCCCAGCGCATCGCCGTCGGGCTTGGCGTGGGTGAGCAGCAAGAGGGTGGACTGAGCGTTGATCCAGTCAGCGATTCCCTTGGTGTCGATGGTCGAGGTCCAATCAGTTTGCACGGCAACATCCCCGCTCATCTGGTTACGCACTGGTGTCGGTGTCAGCATCGATCGATTCTATCTGGACAACTTGGTTGTTTTTGTGATCTGCGTGGTGGAATGCGCATATCAGGCGAAGGAGATGGGCTCGATGCCGTCGATATCGCGTGAATCATCCGTCGATTCGGGCTTTGGCGTTTCTGCTTCGTCCTCGTCTCCCATGGCCAACGGGATCTCACCGTCGTCGGGGACTTCGATCGCGGGTGTGTAGGCCACGCCCGTCGACTTGGGCTTGCCGTAGGCATCGAGCTGGTCGTTGAAGAAGACGCCCTTGTTCTCGCCCTGCTCGACCTCGAGGTCGGAGTTGTCGTGGTAGCTGGGTGTCTTGGCGGGGTCGCGGATCGCGGGGACGGTTGGATGCGAGACGAGCGTGCCGCACTCCGGGCAGGGCGACCCGGGCTCGAGCCCGATAAGGTTGTACCCGCATCGATCGCACGGGGTATCGTCGACGATGCGTCCCTTGTACTGCTCTTCTTTCTTGCGTCGCGCTTCTTTGCGTTCGAACGAGGTCGCGACAAGGTGTTGGTGATAGATCACATGATGCATCACCAGGGTCATCTGGATGAAGGTGAAGTTGTATACAAGAATCGTGACGAGCACGATCATCGCTGGCAGGAATGTGAGCACCAGTATCAGTGGGCTGGTGAACACGATCGACAACCCGGTCATAACGGCGACAAGCGTTCCGATCACGGCGAGGATCCACGCCGCGCCCCGCATCCGGTGCGCCAGGTTGTCATGCGAGGCCCAGTAGGCGAGCTCGGCGAGGTAGATGCTGGTGGGAATCATGCAGACCCACGAGGCGATCTGGACAATCGTGCCGAGGACCGCCAAGGCGTTGATGGCGCTGATGCTGCCCCCGGCGGGGTTGCTCTGGAGGGCGAATATCGCCGCAGTGATCAGGGTTCGTGCGGGCCAAGTGAGATTGGCCAGGCGCACGATCAATCGCAGGCGATCATTGTCGAGGACCTTGTCGGGCCGGATGTGCCCCTTGCCCGGGCGCTTGGAGGTGATGATGAAGATGCCCGCAACCCAGAGGCAGGAGAGCGGGATGTTCAGGAGCGGATAGAGCGAAAAGATTTCGACGAAGAGACTGCCAACGATCGCGGCGCTGGCAAAGGCAAAGCCCATGCGCAGTTTTCGCACGAAGCGGGTGGGGGCCTCGTCGGTCATGGTGCCCGATGTTCGCAGCGAGAGCCGCCTGATCGGGGCGCCGCACTCGGGGCATTTGCCTTCTATGGGCAGGCCTTTGAGGTTGTAACCACAGTGATCACATTCGCGATCGGTCGTAATTTTGATCTGGGCCGTGCTCATTGGATATGTGAATGTACCTCATCGTCGGGTGTCGGGTTGCTCATACGCAAAAAAACAGCCGACTGTGCGGGTCGGCTGCCGAGAGAGGAGCGTTGTGGTGTTGTTTCAGGAGAACGCGATTGAGCGTAGTTATGGCTTTGAAGAAGTGTTCGAACGGGTCTTCGTGCTGGTCTTTGTGTAGGGCTTGATGACGGTGGTCTGACGCCCGTCGACCTTCCTGACCTGCTGGAGCTTGCTGGGCCAGAAGTCGTAGCCGACGATCTGGCGGTGGATGTAATCCGGTGCGGTGATGATGAAGGACTTGTTGTAGTAACGGATGGTGGCGCCGTCGCCGCCAAGCTCGGCCCACTGGTCCGGTTCGACCACGGAGGTGATCAAGTCAGAGAGTTCCTGGGCGCGTTCCTCGAGTGTTTTGATATCAGTGTCGTTGTTCCCGCCGCTGCTGAATGGGCTGCTGGTTCCACCCCCGCCCCCGCCGGCGGCTTGTACGGCGCTCTGCAGGTCGAACTCAGGCGCACCGGCAAAGTCGGGCACGACATAGAGCAGGTCGGCAACCTCGTAGAGCTCCAGGCGTTTGTTCCGGTTCAGCTCCGTTTTGGGGCCGAACTCGATCGTCCCGTACCCGGTGAACTGCCAGGTGTACTCCTGCCCCAGCCCGGCGCTGCGTTGGGCTCGGGCGAGGATGCGTTCCAAGACGGTGAGTGCCGCAACCTCGGTGACCTTGATGGTGATCTCGGTCTCGGGGTCGATGCCGTCGGATGAGATGTTGTCATTGAGATAAATCGGTTCCAGCTCGGCCCCGGTCACATCGGCGATGAAATCGAACAGGTCAGCGATGGGCTGATTCTCGACATCGACGGTGATCGGTTTCGACAGCTTGATGAGCAGGTCGCGTTTGGTCTTCCGCGATTCGGTGTCGTCGGAGCTGGTGGAGACCTGAGCCGTCAGAGAGGTACTGCTCATGGCAATCGCTGCGGTCGCGATCATGGGCAAGCCCGCGCCGGTGAGGGCCGCGCATGTGAGTGAGGTCAGTGTTCGAGCGAGAAGTTTGAGCGTCATGTGAGCAGTTCTCCCGGTCTATGGATCGGTGTGTGCGTCGAATCGTCGGCATGCCCCAGCGAATGCCAATCGAGCTGCGTCTGCCCTGCGGGTGCTGGTGTGGATCCCACTCCACCAGCATCGGGCGTCGCGTCGGGGCGGTTGTCATCACCAGTCTACCCGACAGCTATCGGTACGCACAAGGGCGGGCTGAGGTTGCATCCACCCGGAATCGGTGTGTATACACCAAAAACATCCCAGGCGGTGCCTGGGATGCTTACGGGAGCCCCCTCGGCTCCAGATTCGGTGTCCGGGATGTACGGTCCGATTAGGGGCAGCCAGCAGCGAAGGCGCCGAGGAAGGCGCTGACATCGAAGAAGTTGTACATGCCGTCGCCCGTGAAATCGGCGGCCGGGTCGCCGGAAGCGAACGCGGCGAGGAAGGCACTGACATCGAAGAAGTTCAGATCGCCATCACCGGTCAAATCCGCCGGGCACGAGGCGGGGGCTTCGACGATCACCAGCTTGCCCGTCATCCCCGCATGCCCGGCAATGCGGCATGTATACCAGTACTCACCCGCATCGCTGTCGCTGGGCGTCCAGGAGATCACATCGTCCGCCGGTTCAGGGTCGGCGGTGAAGTCGGCCATGGGCTGCAGCGTCGCGGCGTCGATGACCGGGCCGTCGAATGTTTCTCGGCTGTAATCGCCGTCGGTGCCGTTGACCACCAGTGTGTCATCGGTGATGACGAAGGGGTGGATGGTCGTGAGATTGTCGAAGATGTAGGTCTGGCCGGCGGTCAGGGTGATCGTCGGGTCGGCAACTTCTGTGAAGGTGCCCGAGCTATCGCTCCAGCTGAACAGCCAGTCATTCGGGCCGAGATTGCCCAGCGAGAAACTGACCCCCTCGTCGATGGTGTAGTTGCTGGGCCCGTTCTGGGTGGTGTCGGCATGGGCGATGGTGCTGGCGAGCAGCAGGGCGGTGATGGTGATGGACTTGTTCATGGTGTCTCTCTCCTGTTATGGTGTTTCTCAACGGTTTCGACTTTCGATGCATCCGAGTGCCGGGTCCCAGCGATGTGCTGGAGGCGCGATCTTTCTTCAGCAGGCTTCAGCAGGTGAATCACGATGGGCACGACGATCGTTTGGTATACACAGAACCTCCGGACCGACGATCATCCCGCGCTTCACGCGGCCGCACAGCGGGGCCATGTGGTGCCCGTGTATGTGCTTGAGACTGAATATACGGGACCCTCAGCGATGGGCGGGGCCACCAAATGGTGGGTCCATCGGAGCTTGCAGGCCCTGAGCAAGCAGCTGGGGACGCTGGGATCGCCGCTGATCCTGCGAAAGGGTGAGCCGGCCACGGAACTGCGAAAGGTTGCCAACGCGGTCGGAGCCGATCGTGTCATGTTCTGCGACTCGATCGAGCCCGATCTGCAGATGCGTGATGAGGAGGTCGAGCACGCGCTGGGCCAGCAGGGCATCGAGGTCGATCGGTTCCCGATGGACCTGCTCTGGGACATCGGGTCGGTGATGACCAAGGACGGGAACCCGTATCAGGTGTTCACCGCGTTCTTGAAGATGGCATTGAAAACCGCCGAGGTCGCCCAGCCGCTCGATGCGCCGAGCAAACTCAGCGCGCCCGACAGGCACACCAAGTCGCTCGGGATCGATGAACTCGGACTCCTGCCTGACATCGAGTGGTACACCCAGATGGAGGAACGATGGACGCCCGGCGAGGCGGGAGCCCGTAGGCGTTTCGATGCGTTCCTCGAGGAGCGCATTGGCGACTACGCCGAGGACCGCAACCGATTGGATATCCCGGGCTGGAGCGCCATGTCGGCGCACCTGCATTTCGGTGAGATCTCGGTGCGGCGCATCTGGCACATGATCACGCAGGACCAGCGCTGGCAGTCAGCGACAGGCAAAGAACATTATCTGCGTGAGATCGGCTGGCGTGAGTTCGCTCAGCACCTGATCAACCACTTTCAGCACACGATCGATCAGCCCTTGCGGGAGAACTTCAAGCGGTTCCCGTGGGTGAGCGATGCGCAGGCGTTCGAGAAGTGGAAGCGGGGCATGACGGGCTACCCGGTCGTGGATGCCGCGATGCGGAACCTGTGGGCCGAGGGCTGGATGCCCAATCGTGCCCGCATGATCGTCGCCTCGTTCCTGTGCAAGGACCTGCGCATCAGCTGGGAGGAGGGCATGGCCTGGTTCTGGGATACGCTGGTCGATGCGGACCTGGGCAGCAACACGCTCGGCTGGCAGTGGACGGCAGGGTGCGGAGCCGATGCGGCGCCGTACTTCCGCGTGTTCAACCCGGTATCGCAGGGCGAGAAGTTCGATCCCAACGGGGACTATGTGCGCCGGTGGTGTCCCGAGCTGGCCAAGCTCGACAAGCGGGCGATCCATGCGCCGTGGGAAGCCAAACCCATGGAACTGGCGGCCGCGGGTGTGACGCTGGGCGAGGACTACCCTGAGCCGATGGTCGACCACAAGCAGGCCCGCTTGGACGCGCTCGACGCGTTCGAGAAGATCAAGGGCTGAGGCGGCACGAGATCCAGAGACAAAAACGGCCAGCGGCGTTCACATGAACGCCGCTGACACTGGCAACTCCCCACACACAGGGATTGTGGTGCGATCAGCCCTGAGGCAGGATCACACGGTCGATGACATGGATGACGCCGTTGCTGGCCTCAAGGTCGGGCGTGACGACCTTGGCCTCGTTGACCTTCACATCACCCCAGCTCTTCTTGACTTTGACTTCGCCGCCCTGAAGCGTGGCGGCCTGGCCGGACTCGATCGCCTGGTCGGCGTAGACGCGTCCCTCGACGACATGGTACAGAAGAATCGAACGCAGCTTGTCCTTATTCTCCGGCATCAGCAGGGTCTCAAGCGTGCCCTCGGGCAGTGCGGCGAACGCCTCATCGGTGGGTGCAAAGACGGTGAACGGGCCGTCGCCGCGGAGTGCGTCCACGAGGTCGGCCGCTTCCAGCGCCGCGGCGAGGGTGTTGAACGACCCAGCCGAGGACGCGATGTCGAGGATCGAATCGCTCTGCGGCAGGATCACCTCGTCGATGACATGGATGATGCCGTTGCTGCACTCGATGTCCGTCTTGACGATGCTGACGCCGTCGATCGAGGCGTCCTCCTTGCTGATATCAACGCGCTGCCCGTTGAGGGTGGTGAGCGTGGTGCTGCCCAGCACCTCACCCGCGTCGAGTTCGCCCGGGACGACATGGTAAGTAAGGATGCTGATGAGCATGTCCCGGTTCTCGGGCTTGAGCAGCGACTCAACGGTGCCCTTGGGCAGCTTGGCGAACGCCTCATCGGTCGGAGCGAACACGGTGAAGGGGCCCTTGCCCTTGAGTGCACCGATGAGGTCCGCTTCGGTCAGCGCTGCGGCGAGGGTCTTGAAGCTGCCCGCGGCGACGGCCGTGTCGATGATGTCCTTCTTGGCGGTGTAGCTGACACGCGTCATTTCAGTTGTGGTGTTGGCCTGCTTGGTCGCGGAGTTTTCACTCGAGCAGCTCGAGCCGGGGCCTGCGAGTGTGGTGCTCAGTGCGGTCGCGAGCATGGTGCCCGCGGCGAGGGTGATTGCTTTGGTGTTCATCGTTCGGTCCTCCTTGGATTGGAGTTTGTGGTTTGGGTCGAGAGTGGCTCGCCTGGGTTGCAGCCCGTTGATGTACATCGTGGGGCGGTCCGGACACCGCGGCGAGTCGGGCTTGTGTTCGGGGGCAGTTGCGAGCCCGATGCGACACGGGCGAAAAATTTGCACTTCCTGCAGGCCCGGTGAAAACAGTTGATTCTTCTGATCGAAGCCCGCGTCTACAGCATCGGGAGCCGCGAAAGCATGGGCATGTCGCTCACCGCTACTTCCCATCCCGCCAAGGTCGTTCATCGCTCCCCGGCGCTCGTGGAGGGTTTCTGCTATGATTGACATCGCGCCCGTTCATCACCTTGCAAGGCAAGCAACACGACACAGGCCACGAACGCAACCCGGGTACAGGAACCGCAACCGCATGACCGCAACTGACCAACCCGCACCGCTGCTGCAGCGCGTCGCCGATGGTGATCAGGATGCGATGCGCACGCTCATCAAGCGATACTCCGGTCTGGTGTGGTCGCTCGTGCGTCGCAAGATCCGTTCGCAGAGTGACGCCGAGGACCTGGTTCAGGAGATCTTCGCCGATGTGTGGAAGAGCGCACATCGCTACGACGCGGGTGTTGGATCGGAAGACACATTTGTAGCCATGATCACGCGAAGAAGAATCATCGATCAGATCCGGCGTATCGGGAGAACCCCGACGCAGGTGACCCTCGAAGCACCCAACGCCCAGACCGCGTGCAGCCAGACCCAAGACAACGAGCAGCTCGACACCACGAGCAATGCGGGTCGTGTGATGGGTGTGCTGCGTACGCTCCGCCCCGAGCGACGACAGACCATCGAGCTGTCGATCGTGCACGGCCTCTCGCACTCGCAAATCGCCGAATCTACCGGCATGCCCCTGGGCACCGTGAAGGCACACCTTCGCCGCGGACTCGATGAGGTCCGCACACTCTTGGCATCGCAACTCCCTGCTGAATCCAAGGAGGTGTCGCGATGAGTGACCACCAACGACATGATTTCAGCGAAGAACTGATCGACCTGAGCGCCGACTACGCGACAGGTCAGGCAGACGCCGATCAGCTCAACGAACTGGCGCGTATGGATCCCGATGCAAGCGCCCGAGCAGCGTTCGACGCCGTCGCCGCGGAGATTGATGCGGCCTATGCCGAACTCGATCCCGTTGACATGCCCGAGGGGCTCGAAGACCGGTTGTTCGCGGCTATCCCATCGCAACCGATCAAAGCAGCGAGCCCTGAGCTGAAGCTGACCGACGCACCCGAGCCGGCCCCCTCATCAGGCGGGGTGTCCTGGGTTCCATGGTTCGTCGCCGCGGCCTCGGTTGCGATCGCGGCCATCGCGATCCTTCGCCCTCAACCGGCACCTCCGGCTCAAACCCCGAGCATGGCCCAGTTGCGTGACCAACTGATCGAACAGGTCGAACCCGCGTCGTTGCTCCGCTACAGCTGGACCCCGACCCAAGACCCCGCGGTCGTGGGGGAGGTCGGCGGCGAGCTGATCTGGGACGAAGCAACCGATCAGGGCTACATGACGATCTCGGGCCTCGAGGTCAACGATCCAAGTGAGTTCCAGTACCAGCTCTGGATCTTCGACGCCACACGCCCGCTCGGTGAACTGCCCCAGCACGGCGACGCGTTCGGCGGCTTGCTGACCCAGCGTCCGATCGACGGCGGCGTCTTCGACATCACCGACACGGGTGAGGTCGTGATCCCGATCGATGCCAAGCTGATGGTGCAGCAGGGCGTGGCCTTTGCGGTGACCGTTGAACGCCCCGGCGGGGTGGTGGTCTCCGATCGCTCGCGCGTGCCGCTGCTGGCAATCCCCGGTTAACCGGGTTCACCCGCAACCGAGCATGAATACATTGAAAAAGCACCCGGGATGACCTGGGTGCTTTCTTTCGAATATGAACGGCTGGTTTATCGACGACGCCGGGTCGCGATGAGCCCTGCGCCGCTGAGCACGAGCAGGCCCGAGGGGGTGGGCACTGTGTTGTACTCATAGGTGACGGTCAGGGTTCCGCTGTGCTGAATGCGATCGAAGCCAACGAAGATCCCGTAGTAGGGATCGACAAACGGGCCATCGAATGGGCCGTCTGGCGGATTGTCGGGATCGACAACCCAGTTGGGATCGTTGACCCATTCAAAGAGCAGTTCGGAGATGCCACCCATGTAGGTGTCGAGCTGGCCGGTGCCGGTGACCGAGTCGAGGACGCTTTGTCCGAAGTCGGAAGCGTTGTCGAACGACTGGTTGAACAGGAAGTTCTGGCCGATCGTTGTCTGCATGGTGTCGGGGCCTGATTGGTTGTACCCATCAGAGATGCCGAGATCACCGGTGATGGGGTCACTGAACACCCCACCGGCGCCAAACGCAGGGAAGCTTGGGCCACCGTCACCGCCGCGCCCGAAGACACCCATCTGGTGAATGGTGTAGTACCCCGCGTCGAGGAGCCAGTCGCCGGCATTGAGCGCGGTGTAGCCGTTGCTCTCGATCGTGAGATCGAACTCCATGGTCTGATCGTAATCGAACGAGATGCCTGTGAGCTGGCGGGTGCCGCCCATGTCATCAAAGCGATCGAAGGTGATGACACCGCCGGAGAACCCGTCGATGTCAAAGTTGGTCTGTGTGCTGATGGTGTCGGCGCTGGCAACTCCGGCCAAAGCGCAGATCAGCAGTGTGGCGGTTCGGGACTTCATGTTCTTCTCCTCTGTGGTTTCGGAAGTCTGTTCGCGGGGCCACTCGTGGGATGGCCCTGTTTCTCGAAGATATCGTGTGTTGGGTCCCAAGTACAGATTTCTCTAGAGAATTATTGAAAGAATTTGTCCGCAATCGTGAATCGACCCGCAAATACTCGATTCTTGCGTTAGAATCAGTATGTGGTCCGACCCAATACCCAGACTGAGCACTCCACCTTCTCCAACGAGGCCGTCATCTGCGTGCGTCAGGCCCAAGCCGCGGTCTCGGACCTGCTGACCGGTGCGGGGCTTGGCGGGGCCCGTCCGACCGAAGTGGGGCGGATCTTGGGGGTGGACAAAACCCTCGCATGGAAGATGTCCCGGTTCTCCGAGTCGGCGGACCTGATCAAGGCGGTCAAACATATCCCCGGGCCAGGCGGTGTTGAGATCATGCTCAAGGCCGCTCAGGAAGCAGGTGTTGGGAACGACCGCATCGAAGCGGTTCGTCGCGCTGATCTCGCGTTCCGGGAGTTTATTCGGCAGCGTGCCGGCGACCGACGCTCTTTCGAAGCGATGCTCGCCGCCGGTGGTCACGACGAGCGCATCGAACTCGAGGAACGCAAGGCGTACTACCAGTCCGGCTCGGCCATCTGGGGTGTCCGCGCCAAGATGCAGATGCTCACGCTGTGCCTGCGTCCCTCGGCCACGATGCCCGATCGGATCGATGTGCTTCAGCTCAGCGGGTTTCTCGACTTCGAGCGTTTGCGTGCGGATGTGCCCTGGATTATCCGTCGCCTATGGACATCCGATACAGAAGCCGAGGGTGACACGAGCTTCAAACGCACGCCCCTGTGCCCCGAAGCGGCGACGGGCAATGCCCTGCCGCTGGTGCCCGAGTTCTGTACGCAGCCGCTGCCAGCGATCAATCAGTTCAAGGGTGACAACGGCGTGATCTACGACGAGATCGCACCGGGCGCCGTCGGAAAGGATGGCAGCGTGACCTGTATCACGGGCGAGTTGTATACCGGGGCGATCCCCCTGCATCGCTCACCGGAAAACACCTTCGGACGCTACGAGCTGGTGCTGCGTACACCGGTCGAATCGGTACTGTTCGATATCTACCTGCACGAGGACCTCCGCCACTTCAGCGATTTCAAATACAGCGTGTTCGGGCTGCTGGAAGATCGGCCCGGCGTCGGTGTTGGCAAATCGCACGATCGCCCGGTCATGCCCGCCCAGGACGCGATGCGCCTGGGGCAACCCGCCATCATCCAGTCAAACCGATTTGGCGAGCAGCCACGATTGGTTGAGTACGCGCTCGAGCGGGCGGGATGGGAATCGATCGATGCGTTCCGCGGGTACCGCAGTGAGCTCGAGTATCCCGCGACACCCTGGTGTCTCACGATGGAGTGCGATATCGCCCAGGCATGAGGCGACCCGACGCGCAGAAAGCCGCGTGATTACGCGGCGCGTGCGTTCGAGAAGGTCATGTGCACGGGCAGTTCGATACAGAACCGTGCACCACCGTCTGGCCCGTCTTCGATCCAGACTTTCCCGCCATGGATTTCGACCACACGCCGCACGATGGAGAGCCCGACACCGGTCCCGTGGATATCGGTTTCCAAGCGTTGGAATAGCTGGAAGATGAGTTCACGATACTGCTCGGGTACGCCGGGCCCGTTGTCAGTGAAATCGACCCGGATACGGTCACCGAGGTTCGTGTACTCGATATCGAGCACGAGCGGTGTGTCCTCACTGGCGTACTTGATCGCGTTGACGATCAGGTTCTCGAAGACCTGTCGCAGTCGCACCGTGTCGGCGTTGATATTCGGGATGCTGCCGTGGGTCCGGACCGTGGCGTTCGCCGCCTCGATCTGATCGCTGAGATCCGCGATGGTTTCGTTGATGAGCCCTGGGCAGGAGATCAGCGAGAAGTCCTCATCCGATCTGCCGATGCGGCTGAGCTCGAGCAGGACCTCGATATTGGTTCGCATGCGATCGGTGCCGGTGATGATGCAGTCAGCGTACTCGCTGAGATTCTGGAAGTTCCCGGCATCGAGGTCTTCGCGGAGCAGGTTCGCAAAGCCCTGAATCGAGAAGAGCGGGGACTTGAGGTCGTGCGAAGCGGTGTAGACATACTGCTCGAGTTCGGAGTTCTTCGATTGAAGCTCGATGTTCGCCATATCTGCGTAGTGCAGGGCCTGGCGATTGCTTCTGGCTAGCAATGTGAACAGGGCGAAGATCATCACATCGATGAGGATGCCCCCCAGCAGGATGATTATGGGCTGGTTCGATCCCTGCGCTTCCCTGAAAGAGAGGCCCGATTCGATCTCAAAGGACCAGTCGCGTCCGTAGATGTTGAGTGTCACGGTCTGTTCGTGCTGCGGGTCCGGGTCGTAGTCTGGATTGTCCTCGTCGAGTTCCGAGTAGAGCGTCACGCCATCGTCGCTGAGGTGAAGATTGACATGGCGGTTCTCCTGAGAGAGTGCTCCCTCCATCAGCTTCTTCACGACGAACGGCGCGTAGATCAGTCCCTGCAGTTCCTCGGCATGGTTGTGGTCGTGCTCGTCGCCGTAATGCTCGTAGAAGGGTGCATAGAAAAGGAAGCCCGGCGTCTTGGTCGAGTCCTGGACGAGGACGATCGGGCCGGTGATCTGCGCCTTCCCGCTCAGGCGGGCTTTTTCGGCGGCGGTGTACCGGTTGATCTCATGGGCGATGTCGAGCCCGACCGCTTTGCGGTTCAGTTCGATCGGCTCGATGTAGGTGATCGGGTAGGCGATCGGGCGGTTGTGCTCAGGGAAGACACGAAAGTCAGCGCGTTCACGCTGCTGGGACGCGTTGAACGCGGGGATGTCCGCCGGGTCGATCGCGTGGATGACGCCGATCCCGTTGATGCCCGGGTATTTCTCTTCGAGGGTGATGCTGTGGGTGTAGGTGAACCATTCCTCATGTGAGACTTCGCCCCCGAGCGTGTCATACAGGGCGGTGCCGGCCCAGAGCGCATCCTCGTACTTCTCCATGCGCTCCTGCACAAGCTCGACGATCTGGGAGGACTCCCGCTCAAACTGCTTGCTGATGCGCTCCTCGACCTGCTTCTTGGCCATATGCCAAGCGAAGAGTGTGAGCACAAGCGAACCGAGAATGACCTGCCAATGGATCATGTGCAGGCTCGTGGCCCGCTCAAGCTTGGTCCGGATATCGTCGGGTTGCACTTGCATCATGCGTCCTCACAGCGGGGCTTAGTAGCCACGGTTCCAGCTGAGCCAGTACTTGACCATGTCGCCGAGCATGTTCTGGAACTCTTTGAAGTTGACCGACTTGGTCAACACGCTGTTCGCCTGCAGCTTCAGCGCTGTCTGGCGGTCGCTCTCGGACAGCGATGTGCTCAGGATCACCACAGGGATCACCTTCAATCGCTCTGATGACTTGATAAACCGCAGGACCTCGTGCCCGTTGAGTTTCGGGAGCTTGAGGTCGAGGATGATGAGCTTGGGGAGCGTCAGGCGTTGGTTCCCCAGGTACCGCACCGCGGCTTCACCGTCCGTCACATGCCGGACCTCAGTCTCGTCATTGGGACATGCACGCCTGAGCGTTCGCTCGATCAGTTCAGAGTGATGCTGATCATCCTCGATGAGGAGGATGGAGTTGCTCGATTCGTAGTCCATAGGTATCCCGTTGCTGGCTCGGTAGTATCAGCGAGTCGCTTCATGGGAACTGTTACGCTCCCCGCCCCGAACCAGTATCGGATACGATCGGACGCGGCATCAATGTGCCTCTGCGTTATCTTGGGATTCAGCATTGCCACCAGCAGGAGCGGCGGCATTATCGGTGCTTGAAAAGAGCCACCTGCGAGACTTGAACTCGCGACCTAAGCTTTACGAAAGCTTCGCTCTACCAACTGAGCTAAGGTGGCTTCGACCCCTCTTGAGAGCGATCGGGCAAAGAGTATACGCATCCTGACTCGGGTCAGCCACGCCCAACCACGCCGGTTTCCACACGAAAAAACGGCCCCGTGCGCAGAGCAGCGGGGCCGTTGACGAATGGTTTGGTATGCCCTGATTACGGGCAGCCGACGTTGTAGGTGCCCAGGAAGAGCGAGATATCGAAGAAGTCGAACGAGCCGTTGCCGTCGAAATCGGCGCTGCTGTCCCCGTTGTTGAACGCGGTCAGGAAGGCCGAGACATCGAAGAAGTCGAGCTGGCCAAATGGCTCAACAAGGTCCGCATCGCTGCACCCGCTGGGGCCGGCGATCTCGAACAGGTCGGGGCGGTAGCTGAGCAGCGAGCAACGCATGCGGTTGGACTGCTCGGGTGTGAACTGGTTCATGCAGATGTCGTCGCTGTAGTCCATGTAGTTATGGATGGGTGCCTGCGAGCCGCACGATGTTCGGCTGCCGGGGCAGCCGAAGGTGGGGCTGCTCTCGGGGTTGGTGTCGGCGATGAGGTCGCCGCTGGTGTAGCCGTTGCTGCACCCGCCGCTGAATGTGTGCTCGAGCCCGAGGTAGTGGCCCACCTCGTGGGTGACGGTGCGTCCGAGGTTGAAGGGGGAGTAGGGCGCGTTGCGTCCGAATGTCGAGTAGAGGATCACGACGCGGTCGCTGTTGGAGCCGGCGATGCCGCTCTGGGGGAGAGCGGGGACATAGCCCAAAGCGCCGCCGCCGCTGTTGGTGTAGATATTCAGGTAGCGATCGGTGTCCCATGCCAGGGTGTTGTAGTACGCGCCGCCATCGTTGAACCAGGTGGTGTTGGTCGAGCGGGTGATGCCCGTGGTGGGGTTGCCATTGGGATCTTCAGTCGCCAGGTAGAACTCGATCTGGGCATCGGTACCCGGGGCCCCGTTGGAGCCCGCGATGGCCTGGAAGTCCTCGTTGAGGATCTCGATCTGCGAGTAGACGCGTGAATCGGGCACACTGCCCGTGCCGCTGTTCGACTCGATGATGTGCACAACAACCGGGATGCGGTACTTCTCGACCGAGGGGTCGTACTCGGGCCGGATGGTGGTCCTCGACGACGAGCAGTCCGCACCGCCCCGAGCAACCCAAGCGTGGTCGGCACCGACAAAGCTGTCGGTGGCACAGCGGGTCTCATCGTTGTGGTGGTACCCCGACTCGGCCAGTTCCTGCCACGAGTGGTAGGTGACCCCGTCGGCGATGATCTCGGTGTCCGAGATCACGACGAACGAACTGGCGGTGTCCGTGTCCGGCTTTGGCTGTGGATCGATCTGCTGCCCAGGGCCCATTGCGGCGAGCCCCGTGAGCGTGAGTACGGCTGCGATACTGGTGGTAAGCATGTGGTGAGACCTCAACTCTTAGTTCGACGAAGGAACGCCTGGTTCGACCCCATGCATCACATTGGGCACAGCCCAAGTTCGAACTGGTGCATGCGGGTGATTTCAATACTTTCTGGTTCGGTCAAAACGACCGTCAGTACAAACAAAACCGCCCGAATGGGCTGCTTCACTATACGGTCTATTCATTCTGTCCTGTTTCAAGAAACCAAGGAAAACCCCACCAAAGCGTTGGTGGGGTTGGTGTGTGTTCGGGTTGGCGGCCCTTCTGGCCCGTTCCGTGGTGGTTCCGGGGCGATCAGTCGCCTGAAGTCGGGACCTCGGCAAACGCCGTGCCCGGGTCGTTCAGCGAGGCCTCATATGCGATCTGGATCGCCTCGACAAACTGCCCGTGCGGGGCCATGCCCATCAACGCGCGTCGGTCGTCCAGGTGCTGCTCGTCTTCAATCGGGACCGTTGGCGTTGGCACCATCATCCCCATCTCGTTCCGCTTCATGGTCATCTGTGTTCCAAAGACCTGCGGCTCATCCTGGAACACCCGGATCCGATCGGTCAGCAAGGCCACATACGACGCGGGCAGCTCGCCCTGAGCGACCAGATCCACCATCAGCCCGAGGCAGCGGTTCTGGAACTCGATATCGTGCCCCGCATGCTGGATCACCATGTACGCGGCCTGGGTCGCCTTGAGCCCGACAAGGTCGCGGGTTGGCCAGCCGATGTGGTCCACGATCTCCTTGAGCCGATCGCTGTGTGCTTGATCGATGGCCTGGATGGTCGAAGCGGTCTGCATGTCCAGCGGGTTGCTGTACGCTGCATGAACCAGCTGGCCGTCCTGGTTGTACATGGACTCAAGCTCGATCCGGATCTCATCGAGCGAGTAGCGGCTGATGGGCTCGTGGTACTGGGGGACCGAGTCGGGATCGAACGATTCGCCCAGCACGAACTCGTCGTGCCCAGCGGGCTCAGCGTGGACCGTTGAGCGATCCGTATCCGGCGTGCTGCTGGACAGACTCGACTCGGGCTCGCCAACGGCTGAGGCGCGTTGGCTCGAGCTGGCGCAGCCGACCAAGGTCATCAGGAGCACAGGTGTCAGAAAGAGGGCTGTCGATCGGGCTGGTCGGTTCATACCCCAATCATCGAAAATCCTGCCCGGCGGTGTCACTCAACTCGCGCGACTCCGTGCGTTTTGGCCTTGCCCAGATCGCATAATCGGCACACGCCAAACAAAGATGCACCCCGCTGGGGGTGCGTCGAGGATGAGACGGCGGACCTGGACTCGATCGGGCATCAGTGACGCTCGCTGCCGTCCTTGGGGCTCAGTGGCCAGGGCTCGCTTGGCGTGCCATTGATGCTCGTCCCGTTCTGGATCGCCGGGGTGATGCGGTCGAGGAAGTTGTGGGGGAAGTGCTTGTCGTAGGTGCACTTGGCTTCGAGCCGATCCCGCTGCTCCTGCGTCAGCTCAAAGTCCAGTGCCCCGAGGTTGTCTTCCAGCTGCGACAGACGCTTGGCCCCGATGATCGTCGAGGTGATCGCGCTATTGCCTTTGACCCAGTTGAGCGCGACCTGCGCGGGTGTTGCACCGTGCTCCTTTGCCACCTCAACCATCTCATCAAGCAGCGTGTAGGTCCGCTCGTTGAGGTACGGCGAATCCACCGCAGCCCGGGTCTCCTCGGGCGACGGTCGGCTGTCGCGCGTGTACTTGCCCGAGAGCACCCCGCCCCGCAGCGGTGACCAGGGCGTTACGCCCAGCCCCTGATACTCGGCCATGGGCAGCAGCGCGTCCTCGGGTGTGCGTTGCAAAAGCGAGTACTCTATCTGCAAGGCGATGAGCGATTCCCAGCCGTGCTGCTTGGCGATGTTGATCGCCTCGGTGCACACCCACGCGGGGTGATCGGAGAAACCGATATATCGCACCTTGCCCGATCGCACCAGATCATTGAGCGTGCTCATTGTCTCAATCAGCGGCGTGTGGCGATCCCAGAAGTGCACCCACAGCAGATCGATGTACTCAGTCTGCAGTCGCCGCAGCGAATCCTCGACCTGATGGATGATCGCCTTACGCCCTGAGCCGCCGCCGTTTGGATCGCCCGGGTGCATGTTGCCGCAGAACTTGGTCGCGATGACGGTGCGGTCGCGCCGCGACGCGTGGTCCTTGAAGTAGTCCCCGATGATCTTCTCGCTGTGTCCCTTGGTGTAGACATTGGCGGTATCGAGGAAGTTGCCGCCACGGTCGAGGTAGGCCCCGAGGACATCGAGCGATTCCTCGATGGTGGTGCCCACCACGCCCCAGTCGTCGCCGAAGGTCATGGTGCCCAGGCAGAACGGCGAGACACGCAGCCCGGAGTGGCCCAGCGTGCGGTAGTCTGTGAGTGACATAGGATGCTCCAGTTGGTTTCCTCGGGGAGATGGTAGTCGTGATGTTTGCGTGGCAGAAACTTGTTGACGGACGCGGGAAACGGTGGGTGCCTTGCCCGATTCGTGAGGCGTATATGCGGAGCGGTTCTGCTCGTCGAGATCTTGCTCGACCGCTTGAAACCGCGACATTTTGGCGGTGTTTCTTTCTGACTGGTGTGCCGTTTGCTTTGCTGATGAGCGTAGGTTTACCGATGCTGCTGAGGCTCGCGATCGGGCGATCGCCCGCTACTGACCTCTTGAGCACAAACACACAGCTCCAGTTCTGGTTCTACCTCGTGGCTTTCGGCGGCATCATGGGCTGGTGTTTCAGTCGTACCGTGTGGCGGAACGCGTCATGTGCGATCGCCACGATGACCCGGGCGGGGCTATGCCCGGCGTGTGCGTATCGGATCGATGATTGCCAGCCTGAGGCGGACGGCTGCACCGTCTGCCCCGAATGTGGGGGGGCGTGGCGGGTGCTTCAGGGAACGAACACCGAGCCTGAATCTTCATCTTGACTCCGGTCTCGCAACTGATTACCTTCGCGGTGAAGCGGGGGGCACATGAGCTATATCTATGACGACCGGAACCTGATCGTCCAAGCACGACTCGATCCGGCGCGAAGCAAGAAAGTCCTAGGGGTTGAGATGTATGTCTCCGCGCCGCCCAAGGGTGAGGGGTATGAGCGCACCAAGCAGGCGGTGCTCATCCGTCGCTCGCTTGCCACCGTCGCCAAGGCGCCACGCGCTGCCGCCAAGGGTGAGAAACGAAAATGGGCCTGGGCGATCATCCTGGGGCTGGCGTTGATCGGTGGGCTGATCTACTGGTCCTTCGTCGTGCTTGAGGGCGAGCTTGCCCTGGTGAAACTGCTTTTGATCGTGGTCGCCGTCGTCACCTTGCCCCTCATCATCGCGATGGCCATCGCCAAACCCAAACAGCCGGTCTACAAGGATGCGCGTGAGCGAATCAAAGCACTCCCGTTCCACTGCGCCTCGTGCTGGGCACCAATGCACGGCCCCGAGTACCCTGATGGCTGCTGCGTCTGCACCAACTGCGGAGCCGCGTGGAGATCGCGTGGCGCGAGCATCGAAGAACTCAACTCGGATCATCAAGCGTCGACTGCAACGACCTGAGCGCATCAAACGCCTGCATCGGCGTCATCTCATCGAGCTTGATCTCACGCAATGAATCGACAACCGGGTGCTGCACATACTCAGTAAACAGGCCCAGCTGCGCATTGGCCGCGGCTTGGTTTGCTGATTGGACCTGCTTGGTGTCCACCCGCCCGGCGTGCTCGACGCTCAGCGACTCAAGCACCGCCTTGGCCCGCCGCGTAACCGCCTTGGGCACGCCCGCAAGCTGGGCCACATGGATCCCGTACGACTGGTCGGCCCGCCCCGAGCGGATGCTGTGCAGGAAGGCGATCTCCTGCTGCCCGTCCTCGGTCGTCCACTCGCGCACGGCCACATGCAGGTTCTTGACCTGATCCTCAAGGCGCGTTTCCAGCTCGGTGATCTCGTGGTAGTGGGTGGCAAAGAGCGTGCGGGGTTGGTGCTCGGCCAGCCATTCGCTGATCGCCCACGCCAGCGAGAGCCCGTCGAGCGTCGAGGTGCCCCGACCGATCTCGTCGAGGATCACCAGCGAGTTGGCATCCGCGTGGTTGAGGATGTTGGCCGTCTCGATCATCTCGACCATGAATGTCGATTGGCCCCGGTGCAGCGCATCGTCGGCACCAACGCGCGTGAAGATGCGATTGGCGATCCCGATCGTCGCGCCCGCGGCTGGCACAAAGCTCCCGGACTGCGCCAGCACGACCAGCAGCGCATTCTGCCTGATGTATGTACTCTTACCCGCCATGTTCGGCCCGGTGATCAGCGCCAGCGTCGCCGGCGCGTGGTCCTGGGCGAGCGTGCAGTCGTTGGGGACGAAGCTGTGCCCGAGCGTCTCATCGAGCACCGGGTGACGCCCCTGCACGATCTCCAGCGTGGGCTCTTGGACAATCTTGGGGCGAACCCAGCCGCGGGCCGAGGCCTTGATGGCAAAGCCCAGCAGGCAGTCGAGCGTCGCGACGATGTCGCTGAAGCGGGCCAGCGCGTCCAGGTGCTGGCGGGCGCGTTCGCAGAGCTGGTCGAAGAGGATCCGCTCCCGTTCATTGGCCCGGTCGCCCGCGGTCAGCACCTTCTCTTCGTATTCCTTGAGTTCGGGCGTGATGTACCGCTCGGCGTTCTTGAGCGTCTGCTTGCGTGTGAAGACATCGGGCGCACGCTTGGCCTGGGCCGCGGGGAGCTCGATGTAAAAGCCGAAGACCTTGTTGTACCCAACCTTGAGCGAGGGCAGCTCGTGCTCGCTCATCAGGCGCTGCTGGTAATCGCTGAGCCACTTGCCCGCGTCGCGCTGCAGTCCTCGCGCCTCGTCGAGGGCCGGGTCGATGCCGTCGTTGATCAGCCCGCCCTCACGCAGGTGGGCAGGAGCGTCTTCTTTGCAGCAGCGAGTGATCTCCTCGCCCAGCGGGAGCACGCCGTCCTTGATTTGTGCGAGTGCGTCGTGCTGCGTCTGCAGCGCGTCACAACGCGCCACCGCCTGCATGAGCGCATCAATCTGCACGCTCGCCCCGCCCAGCGCCACCAGGTCCCGAGGCGTGGCCCGACCCAGCGCGATGCGGCCGCTGATCCGGGCCAGGTCGCAGATATCGCCCAGGACCTCGCCCAGCTCTTCGCGCAGGGCGCTGCTGATCGACAGCGATTCCACCGCATCCAGACGCGCGTTGATGGCCTCGGCCTCGATCAAGGGCGACGAGAGCCACTGACGCACCAGCCGCTTACCCATTGGGGTGTGCAACACACACTTGGTGCCCACGGGGCTGGCGAGGAACACGCCCGCCAATGAACCAACGAGCGACTGCTCCCGGATCGTCTGCTCGATCTCCAGCGATCGAAGCGAGACGCGGTCGATCAGGCAGTGGGCATCGCGGCGAAGCAGCGTGGGCGGGCGGAGATGCGCCAAGCTGGCCTGCTGCTGATCCGGCCCGCGGGTGTTCTGCGTGCTGTCGATCGCCTGGGTCTCGCTCAGATACCGAATGATCCCCCCCGCGGCGTGCACGCTCGGCGAGGTGTCGTCGAGCCCCAGCCCCTCGAGCGTCCCGATCCGGTACTGCTGCTCAATCGCCTCGATCGCTTCGCTCTGCCCGAACTGCCACCCCGGGCGGGGGGTCGGTGATGCGTTGATGGTCTGGGCGAGTTCGGTCACCCGTTTGGGCGGGTCGCCGCTGATCGGGGCGGCGAAGATCAGCTCGCGCACCCCGGCGCGGGCCAGCTCGTCGCCACACTGCTCCAGGTCGCCATCGAACAGCGTGAAGGCACCGGTCGAAAGCTCGGCGATCGCAATCCCCGCGTGCGAATCGTCATGGATCACGATCGACCCAAGCGTCACGGTCTGCTCGTCCCGCAGCAGCGATTCATCGACCAGCGTGCCTGGGGTCACGACCTGGGTGACGCCCCGGTCGACCACGCCCTTGGCGTCCTTGGGATCCTGAAGCTGATCGACGACCGCGACGCGATAGCCCATCTCGATGGCGCGGGCGAGGTAGTTCGATTTCTGGTGGTGGGGGACCCCGGCCATCGGGATCGCGTTGCCCCGGGTCGTCAGGGTGAGCCCCAGGTCACGCGAGAGGTTCTCCGCGTCCTCGCCGAAGAGCTCGTAGAAGTCGCCCATCCTGAAGAACAGCACGCAGTTGGGATGCTGCTCCTTGATCTTGCGCCACTGGCGCATGCCCGGGGTATCCCAAGGATCCTTGGGTGGCTTCTTGCTAGATTGGGCGGGTTTGGTGCTCATGCAGGGATCGATTGTATCGAACGAAGCGCATGAAAAAACCCGCGTTCGCGGGTGATGTGCGGTTCATGGTGTTGTCGGGGCTCAGCCGAGCGTTTCGGCGTATTCGTCATACTGACGCAAGCCAACGAACTGCTTGGTCGCCTGGCCTTCTTTGAAGACGATCACGGTGGGGATCGAGGCGACGCCGAACTTGGCGGCCAGCTGCGGGTGCTCGTCGATGTTGAGCTTGCCGACCTGGGCTTTGCCCTCGTAGTCGTCGGCGAGCTTCTCAATCGTCGGGCCCAACGCACGGCATGGGCCACACCAGGGTGCCCAGAAGTCGACGAGGGTCGGGGTGCTGCTGTTGATCAGGGTGTCAAAGTTCTGATCGGTGATTTCGATGACGGTCTGTGTGGCCACGGGTTGCCTCCTATGGACTTGGGTGGTTCGTTGGTGAGCATAGTCACGCTCAGACTGGTAAATCCCTAGACTGTCCGGTCTATTCCCGGTGCTGATGCGCGATTATCAAAAAACAGATTCGGTGCGGGATGCTGGGGCGATCGGGTGGGTGGCCTGTCCGGGTCTGGCACACGCACGCTCGAGCAGGATCTCGGCGATCTGGCGGGCCTGGTCCGCCGGGACGCGCGTTCGAATCTGTCGTGCCGTGCAGTTGGCCCCGCTGGCGAGCATCGAGAGCATGCTGCCGAGCACTTCGGGGCTGTTGAGCTCAGCACGCTGGCACATCTCCTGAAAGAGCGTATGCAATCGCAACAGGTGTTCGCGAGCGGCGATGGCCGGGGCTGAGTTTGGATCGGGGAACTCGGCGACCGCCGCTTGGAACATGCAGCCGCAGAACTTATCGGAGCTGTGCCAATCAGCAAGGGCATCGAATACGCCCAGTATCTGTTCGTAGGGGTCATTGATATGCGCAATGGCGTCCTGGAGTTGGTTGATCATGTCGCTGCTGGCGTCGTTGAGGACGGCGACGATGAGCATGTCCTTTGAGCCAAAGTTGTTGTAGAGGGTCATTTTGGCGACGCCGGCTTCATCGAGGATGCGGTCGATGCCGGTGGTGTGGAAGCCCTCAGTTTCAAAGAGATGACGGGCACAGGCGAGGAGTTTGGCTTTTTTGGGTGAGGGCATGGTGAGACCTTTGCGGGGGAACAAACTTCTGTCATATTCTTTGATCGGCAGGAATAAACAGACAGGTTGGTCTATTGTACTGTATGGCGGACGATTCCGCAAGCGGATGAGACGGAAATCCCAGAAAGTCTGAACGGAGAATGACCATGCCTCGCATTGAACCAACCAGCATTGAACAGGCCCCAGAGTCGACCAAGGCAACGCTTGAGCACATGAAGCAGCAGCTCGGGATGGTGCCAAACCTGCTCGGGACGCTGGGCAAGTCGCCGGCGGCGCTCAATAGCTATGTCAAGCAGAAGGAAGCCCTCGCCACGGGCACCTTGGGCGATAAGTTCGGTGAATCGCTGGCTCTGGCCATCGCCAACTTCTCAAAGTGCGGCTACTGCGCCGCAGCCCATAACGCCATCGGCAAAATGGTCGGCCTGAGCGACGAAGAGCGTGAGCTGAACCGAAAAGGTCAATCGGGCGATCCCAAGACACAGTCGGCGATCGACCTGGCCAAGGCCATCGTCGAGAACCGCGGCTTCATTGGCGACGAGGCACTGGAGGCGGCACACACGCAGCTCAGCGAAGAAGAAATCCTGGAGGTCGTCGCGATCACCACCTTCAACCTGTTCACGAACTACATGAACCATGTGATCGAGACAGAAAATGATTTCCCAGAAGTCGAACTCGTTGCATCGGCGGCGGTTTGACGAACGAACACGGGCTCAGGCAATCACCTGACTGAGCCTGACAACAAAGCGGCGCCTCGAACTCCCTCTCCGAGGTGCCGTGGCCGGGCCCCGGGTCCGGAGCCCGGCCAACCGAATACCGATCTGTGTTCCTGAGCACGGATCAACAGGATCACCCCATTTCCTGCGCCGCGCCGCCCGAGTGTTTCGGGCGGTGCGGTTTTTGCACATGGGGTGAGGGCTAGAGTGGTGGGATGACCGAGCAGCCGCAACAACCGATCGAGGGTGTGATCGTGGTCGACAAGCCCCTGGGCATGTCGTCGATGCAGGTCTGTGCCAAGGTCCGGGGCAAGCTCAAGGCGGGTGGGGCACCCAAGCGGGTCAAGGTCGGGCACGGGGGCACGCTCGATCCGCTGGCCAGCGGGGTGCTGGTGGTCCTTATGGGCAAGGCGACCAAACGCTGCGATCAGGTCATGGTGGGGGTGAAGCAGTACGAGACGACCATCGATCTCTCGCGCCTGTCGAGTACCGATGATCTCGAGGGCGAGATGACACCGGTCCAGGTCGATCGCGAGCCCACGCTCGATGAGATCCGCGGCGCATGTGATCGCTGGACGGGCGATGTGATGCAGAAGCCCCCGCCGTATTCGGCGATCAAGGTCAACGGGCAGCGTGCCTACGCGATGGCGCGTCGTGGCGAGACGGTCGAGCTTCAGGCCCGCCCGATCCGCATCGATGCCATTGAGATCGTGTCCTACGCCTGGCCGATGCTCACGCTCGATATCACCTGTGGCAAGGGGACTTACATCCGGTCGCTGGGGCGGGATATCGGTGCTGAAGTTGGTGCCGGTGGTGTGCTCACGGCCCTGCGTCGCACACGAGTGGGGCGGTTCACGATCGACGAGGCGTTGACGCTCGATGCGTTGCCCGACCCGATGGACCCGTGGTCGCTTTCGCTGGATCCGGAGCGGTTTGCGCCGGAATGAGCGGGTTTAGCCGTGGTTGACGGGTTCCCAGATCTCGCTGATGCCCTGCCCGTCGCAGATGCGACGCACCGAGAGGTAGAGCAGCGAGGCGCTGGTGAAGAAGACCGAGACGATGTAGCCGGCGACGATGATGTCGATGATGCTGCGCCAGAAGGCGATGGTGTTGTGGGCCAGTTTCTTTGTCGCGCCGAGTTCGCCGTTGCCTGTCAGGGCCCGGTCGGTCGCGTCATTGGCCAGGAAGGTCGCGGCCCAGTTGGTCCATTCGACGCTCTGGCGTGCCACCAAGGCGAAGATGGTGACCGCGAGCACCCCCAGCAGGGTGAGGAGCACAAGATAGGTAAGGTATCGCAGCGGTCTGCCGATGACATAGGCATAGCTGCGCTGGATCGCGTCGAACGCGTCGGTGCCCTCGATCGCCAGCGCGGGGATGATCATGGGGGATGCGACGACATGGAGCATGAGCACGGCGGTCGCGATGATGCCCAGCGCCAGCCCGATGCCGTAGAACGCGGCTCCGAGCATATCAACGATGGGGACGCTCAGGAGCAGCCCACCCAGCGCGATGATCATCAATACGACGATCGAGAATGCGACCGGGCCCAGAACCGCGGTCACGAACTGGCGGGCGCGCTGGAGACTGAAGTAGAGTGTTTCTTCGCGTGATGCGAATCGTCCCTGGGCGAACTCAAACGCTGCAGAGCGGGAGATGGCCCCGCCGGCCAGAGCGATGATGGCGACCATAGGGATCCCGAGCAGGATCGAGAGCAGCGGGTTGTGCATGACGCTGTCGCGTACGAGGGTGGCGGTGTTCGTCGCGGCCGAACTGAACGCGATTGGGTTCAGAGAGATGATGCCATCGAGCGTCTGGTCGCCGATCTGACCGAGCGAGTTGGAAACCGATCGGCTGGTATTGAGAGCATCATCGCTCGATGCCCCGCGGAGCAGGTCATAGATTCTCAGCACGAGCGAGATCAGGAACACGGCGACGCAGCCGCTGAGCATCCGGTTTGGCGACAGGGCCAGGGCTGGGGCGCGGAGCACCCGTGGCCAGATGAGTTCGTCGAAGAGGTCGCTGAGCATGAACCTGGGCTCACGCAAAGCTGGTCGAGAATGCTGCTCTTCGGTCTTTTTCTGGCTTTGAGAGGGGCTCATGGGCTGATGGTACACGAGTTTGCTTGCCCCGGCGCGGTGTTGTGTCGATGATACGGGCATGATGCTTGCCATACGACAGTGGATCAGCCGCGCCATCGCGCTGGGCGTGATCGGGCCGATCGCCGCGGAACTCGCCGGACGCGTGGTTGCGCCCGACGGCTCCAAGCAGCACACGCTGCTGAGCGGGGTGTCGCTTGGAGCGGGGATCATCGCGCTCCTGGGTGTTGGGCTGCTGGTGGCGTTGATGGGATTCTTGGGCGGGATGCTGGGCGGTCGCCGTGAATCGCTGCTGGGCATGGGCTTCGTGCTGGGCTGGGTCGCTTGGACCTCGGGCCGGCTCGGGCGTGTGTATCAGCTTGCCCCAGATTCGGGGACACTGGTCATGCTCGCGGTCGAGGCCCTCGTGCTGCTGCTGGTCGTGCTGGTGGTTGGGGCCTTGCTGAGTCGAAACGATGAATCAGATCCGATCTCGAGCTTCAAGCCCGATCGGCTGCGTGGTTGGCTGCAGAACAAGGCGATGCTCGGTGCCATGGTCGGTGCGCTGGTGGCGTCCGGAGTCGTCGCCTGGCTCTTTGGCCGATCCGATCTGCCCGGGCAGTCGATTGGAGTGGGGTTCCTCGCGGGAATCATGGCTGGCGTCGTCGGCGCAATGATCGCAGGGTCGATGAGCGAAGAAAAAGGTGGGCACTCGGGGACCCCCTATGCCCCGGTCATGCTGGGCGTGATGCTCTGCGGCGTGATCGCGCCGCTGGTCGGGATCTTCATGCCAGGAGCAGGAGCACTCGAAGAGTTGGTCTACAAAGGTGGGCTGCCCGGGTACCTGATCGTGTCGCCGTCGGCATGGGCCGGTGGCGCGTTGATCGGCGTCCCAGTGGGGCACTCGTGGATCGAACACTCACACGCGCACGCGGCGTCTGGGGCCAAGACCACTTCCTGAGCGTCTGACGGTTTTCATCAACTGAAATAGGTTGTCGGTGGTGCTGGTCACCCGCCTGGCGTGGTCCGAATCGGCGAGGGTGCATTGAACTCGATGCGGTCTCGGCCTTCTTTGCTCAGATCCCAACGCATGGTGCGTGCCGAGAACGGGGCGGGCTGGGTGTTGTCGTAATAGGTGACGAGGGTGTCCCCGAGCGACTGAGCAAACAGCGAGTCCGCGATCGCGTCATAGATTGCTTCGTCGCAGAGCAGTTCGGCATCGTTGAACAGGAAACGCACATCGCCCGTGGCGGTGGCGCTCTGCAGGGCCATGCCCGTGCTGATGCTGGTCGGGTCGGTGCTTGGTTCGGCGCCTGTCCCGGGCTCAGGTTGCTGGGCTTGGAAACGGGCGACGAGGGTATCGGTGGTCAGGGTGGCGATCTGGTTGCTGGTGAGCGACTTGTGATCAACCTTGACGCTGCCGTTGAATGTGCCCTGGCCGTCGGCCCGGTTCAGGAGCATGCGTGATTTCCATGTGAAGCGGGTGAGCCCCGAGCCATCGAGCGAGCGGTCGCTCTGGGGCTGGTCTGGGTCCTGCTCACGATCGAGCAGCAGCAGGGCCCCCTCGCCCGGGACGCTGAGTGTTTGCTGCTGGTTGTCCGCGAGGATCTGGGCACCCTCGAGGTAGAGCACGCCGATGGCCAGTTCGGGGTCATCGACGGCGTAGCTGCGGGATTCGATCGACGCGGGCTGGGGATCTTTGCCCGGTTCTGCCCGGCCGCTGGCGCGGGCACTGAGCAGTTCACGCTGACGGTTTTGTCCGCCGGCGATCGGGTCGCTGCTGGGCATCGGGGTCAGGTTGATGGTGACTCGGTCCGCGTTGAGCGTGTCGCGGGTGAGCGCGTCGGGCGTGGAGATCATGCGGACGCTGCCGATGCACTCGATCGTCCCCAGCGTGTCGTCGAATCGCATCGAGTCGGCCCAGCGGGTACTGATGTGCCCGAGCTGACCGGGATTGGCGTTGGGGTCTTGAGCAAGGGCGATATCGTGGTCGAAGGTGCCCGCGCCCTGCACCTCGACGCTGCGGCGTTTGGCCCGCAGGGTGATGTGGTTGCCGGCGATGGTCGAACCGGCCTGGGTGACGCTGGTGTCCGGGCCGGTGAGGACGATGATCTCCTGCACGGCGTCGGCGTCGAGGTTGGAGGCAACGGCGGTGGTCCGGCTGCTGTCGCGGTAGTTCACATCGCCGACTGCCCGGGCCGTGCGTAAACGGGTCTGGCCCGATTCATCGAGGAAGAGCTCGGCGTGCAGGTCGTTTGCCCGGAGCATGGCATCGGGCGTGCGTCCCATGGACGAACCGATCGAGGTGATCCTGACCGGGTGTGGCGGGTTGCCCGGGATCGCGTCGGGGACGAAGTCGATGGTGAGATCACGGCCGGTCAGCGTTTGTTTCTCGGCGCTGGCGATCACGCCCTCGGTGAGGGCGAGGGTGGTCAGAGCGGAAGCGGGGGGGAGCGTGGGGTCGAGTGTCGCGTCGATCACGCGGGCACCGATCGAGTTGCCGGCCTGTTCAGCGATCGCGGCACCCTCGAAGCGTGCGTGGCGCAATCGCTGGGTGATGGCGCCCTGCTCATCGAGCGCGAAGGCGATCTGGGCCTTGTTGGTCCATCGCACGGCGGCGATCTGCTCGGGGTCCTCGTTGATGGTGGTGATCGACCCGCGTTGGGGCATATTCAGCACGCCTGTGGTGAGGTCCACATCAAGAGCGCTGGCAAAGAGCGTGCCACCCTGATCGACCTGCATTTTGATGATGCCCTCGTTGGTCTGCTCGCCGATCATTTTGACGACCGCTCGGGTGGCGAAGTAGGTGAGCTCCTTGGCCTGACCCGTGAACCCGCGATCGGGGGCGCTCATGGTGATGCCCGAGCCCTCGTCGCTGCTGAGGCGTAGTGCGAGGTGGTCGTCCTGAAGCTGGCGTGGAACCTCGGCGTCGATCGGACGCACGCGCATGGGGCCCGACCAGTTGATCACGAGGTCGTTCCCCTCTGTGACTGCGGCTGCGGTTGGCTTTGGCGTCTGCTTGGCGGGGGGATTTGTGGATGCCGGCGGGGTGTAGTTCTTTGGGGTGTTGTCGGGCGTGTTCTTCGTCTGGGTCTTTTGAGGTTCTTGGGGGGCGTTCTGGGCGATGGCGATGCGTCTGATCGCGTCATCGGGGAGCTGGCCATCGATGAACGCGGCCCAGAGTTCCAGGGTGTCGGCATTGACGGTGCCCGAGCCGGGGACCGATGCGGAAACATCGCGATCGAGCGAGACGATGTATCGCTGCGTGTCGGGTGCAGCCGGTGGTGTGGCTGGCTGTGTGGATTCGGGCGTGGTGGTGCGTGGAGTGTCTTGTGCGACTTTGGTGGTGGGAGGGGTGTCGGTTTCTGTTTCGGTGGCGTCGGGTGTAGCGGGCTTTGGCTTGGTTGAAGCGGACTGTTCGCTGGCCGGCGATTCTTGAGGTGATTGGTCATTGACCGCGTCGGTGTGGATGACCAGCGTGTCGCCATGGACGACATCGATCATCTCGATGCGGTTTCGCAGGTCGTTGAGGATCACGGTCAGGTCGGTGCCCGCGAAGTCGACCTGGGCCGATTCGATCTCGAAACGCCCGGGGCTGCTCAGGCGCAGGTAGCGGCGTTCGAACTCGACGGGCTCCTCGAAGCGGGCGGTGAGTGTGGGTTGCTGCTCATCAGACGCGGGCGTCCCGGGGGCTGGGGTCGAGTCGTACGCCCGGAGCAGGATGTTGCCCTCGAGCGTGCCCGATTCGGGTGCCTGATTCGGATCGGGCATGAGCATGGTCGCGAAGTCGGCGTTGACGCGGATCGCTCGTCCGTCGTCGAGGTAGATCCAGGACTCGGGTTGGTCGAGGCGTCGACGCCCCTCGCCGATGGGCTCGAAGCGGTCGGCCCGGAGTGTTGAGGCGATCCGGGTCGGATCGTTCTGGTCGACGATGGTGACGAGCATGGCGCCGCCGCTCTGGGTGTCCTCGATGTCGATGAAATCATCAGGGTTTTCAGAGAAGAGGTCGGGGCCCTTGGGTGGGGCAGGGGGGGCGAGCATGATCGAGACACCGATGATGGTGAGGAAGATCAGCGCGAGCACGCCTGCTGCGATGAGACCGAGAGCTTTGAACGAGATGCCGCTGGGCGATGCCATGCCCTGATTCTAGGTCGGCTCGTGGGGCGGTCGGCATCTTGTGCCTACAGTCTGACGCATGATGTATTCGCTGAATGTGAACTCGATTCGTTCGCTGCTCAAGAAGCGCGGCAAGAACGCCCTGAGCGTTCAGGATTTGCCCCGTTATACCCACGAGCACCTTGGTCTGCGGGCCCTGAATTTGTCGACCGATCTGCTCAAGGGGATGGGTCGCACCGAGATTACCCGGATCCGCGACAACGGCGATAAGGTCGGGTGCACCTGCCTGATGCTCAGTGAGCCCGAGGCGCTGGATCTGGGCAACTCGAACGAGAACAAGGCCGATGCGGCGATCGATCGCATGTCCCGCGTCATTGTGGCCGGCAGCGTGCTCGGTTGTAACGCGGTTTCGATGTCGATCAACGCCAAGGATTCGGACGATGTGTTCGAGCTGGTGTCCGAGCGCATGAAGCAAGTGCTCGAATCGGCGGACCAGGTCGATATCAATGTGCTGATTTCGCCAACTTCAGGGCTGACGCAGGACCCGGATCGCACGACCGAGCTGGTCAAGGCGATCGGTGGGTTCCGGATCGGGACGCTCCCGGACTTTGTCGCGGCGCACGAATCGGGTGATGCCACCCATTATCTTCGTCGGTTGACGCCGTATGCAACGGTTGTGAACGCCTCGACGCTTGGCTTTGTGGAAGCGGAGCCCGATGATGAGGCGATGCAGGCGGCTGAGGGCCTCAGCGGGCTCGATGCCTTGGCTGCAGAGCTTGAAGCGATGGATGACTCAGCCCCCCCGGTTCATGTGGGATATGAGCTTGAACCCATGGTTTCCGCGATCAAGGCGGTTGGGTTTAGCGGGAATATCGCGCTTGACTACAGGGGGGATGGTGATGGTACACTGGGTGTACTGCAGACAAAGGACGCGATTGAGGCGGCATTGGTGTCGCTGGCGGAGTCCTGAGCAGCGGACCCACGCGCCAGGATGGTGCAGAAGGGGGCAGCCGTGCCCGTAACCCAGACCACGCCGGACGCGACAAAGACGGGGTTCACGGTGCCGAGCACCAAAGAGATCATCATTACCATTGACGGGCCTGCGGGGACTGGAAAGTCCACGGTGGCGCGTCGTCTCGCGCAGCGTCTGGGACTCGATTTTCTCGATACCGGGGCGATGTACCGCGCGGCAGCGGCGATCCTGATCGATCGCCAGATCGACGAACAAGAGATCGGCGAGCTGGTCTCGACGGTCTTGGGCGCGGATCTGCACTTTGATTGGTCGCAGGACCCACCAACGATTCTGGCGTGGGATACCCCAATCGACCATCGAATTCGATGCGATGATGTGACCAAGAAGGTCTCATTCGTCGCGACGATCCCCGAGCTGCGATCGCACATGGTGCGCAAGCAGCGCATCATCTTTGCCCAGCACCCGAGACTGGTGACCGAGGGGCGTGACCAGGGATCCGTGGCGTTCCCCGATGCCCCGATCAAGTTCTATCTCGATGCCGACCCGCGGGTCCGGGCTGAACGAAGGATCGATCAGCTTGGGCTTGATGGCAGCGTCAGTGTCGAGGAGATGAGCGAACGCATCCTTGAGCGTGACCGGATCGACTCGACCCGCAGCGACGGGCCGCTGGTCTGTCCTGAGGACGCGGTGGTGATCGATACCTCCGTGTTGAGCATCGACGAGGTCATCAACGAGATGGAACGCGTGGTGCGCGAGCGGCTGGACGACCTGTGAGCGAAGAGATGCTTTCGACGACCATCGCCGGCATCGCGCTGCGGAGCCCGGTGCTGCTGGCCGCGGGCACGGCCGGTGTGCTGGGTGAGATGCGCGATGTGCTCGACCCATCACAACTCGGTGGGATCCTCACCAAATCCATCACACGCGCCCCACGCGATGGCAACGCCTTTCCACGCATTACCTTTGCTCGGGCGGGCATGATGAACGCCATCGGGCTGGCCAACCCTGGCATCGAGGCCTTCGTGCGCGACGAGGGGCCAAAGGTGAAGTCGATGGGCTGCCCGATCGTGGGTTCGGTCGCGGGTGATTGCATCGACGACTATCTCGAAGTGGCGAGCAAGCTCGCAGGGATCGAGGGCATGGCGGGCATCGAGGCGAATGTGTCGTGCCCCAATGTCCACTCGGGGCTCGAGTTCGGGAGTGATCCGGGGGCCCTGAGGGAACTGATCACGGCGATGTCGTCGGCGGTGGGGGATCTGCCCATGTTCGTCAAGCTCTCGCCGGTGACGGTGGGGACGCCGCACACGATTGTGGATCTGGCGCGGGTGGCGATCGAGTCGGGGGCGCGCGGGCTGACGCTCACGAACACGGTGCCGGCGATGGGGATCGATGTCCGCACGCGCAGGCCGGTCCTTGCCAATGTCACGGGCGGGCTGAGCGGTCCGGCGATTCACCCGATCGTGGTGCGTCTGGTGCACTTGGTATACCGGGGCGTTGCCCGGGACGCGGGCGTGCCGATTGTGGCTGCTGGCGGGGTGACGCGGTGGGAAGACGCCGCGGAGTTCGTGCTGGCTGGCGCCAGCGCGGTGCAGGTGGGGGCCGGGAGCTTCGCATCGCCCCGGGCCTCGGTCAAGCTACGCAAGGGGCTGGCCAAGTGGGTTCGCTCGCAGGGGGCAAGTGGGATCGGCTCGCTGGTGGGTCAGGTCGAGCTTGGTGCCTGAGCGGCCGCGGCTTCGTGAATCTGCCAGTAGTGCTCGAATGATGCGCTGAATGTGTGCTGTTTCATCAGCTCGATGCCGTTGCGTCCCAGCGTTGCACGCAAGGCGTCGTCGCATGCCAGCTTGACGATGGTCTCGATCCATTGCGGTTCATCGTCATGCGGGAGCACGAAGGCGGTGGGGTGCTCGGTGTGCTGGTCGTGGACGATTTCCTTGGGGCCGCCCTGATCGGTGACGATGACGGGCAGGCCCGAGGCCTGGGATTCCATGACGACCTGCCCGAGGGTGTCGGTGGTTGAGGGGAAGAGGAACATATCGCACGAGGCGTAGAGGGTGGCCAGTTCCTCGCCGTGGCGGAAGCCCAGGAAGTGTGCGCCGTGTTCTTGCAGGCGCTGCTCCATCTCGGTGCGGTATGGCCCGTCGCCGATGATGATGAGTTCGATGGCGCGTCCCTGGTCTTGGACCTGCTTGCGGATGGTGGGCCACATCTTGACGAGCATGGGCAGGTTCTTCTCGGTGCTGACGCGCCCGCAGAATACCGCTTTGATCGAGTCAGGCTTGACCCCGTGTTGGGCCCAGATGCCGGTATCACGCAGGGTGTGATCGAATCGGGTGTTGTCGAAGCCGGCACGCAGCCGCACCAGCTTGTCCTCGTCTACTCCCAGCGAAACGAGGCGCTGGGCGTAGTCGGCGCTGCGGGAGAAGACATATTTAAAGCGTCGGTAGAAGAACCGCATATGGCCCCGGCACATCGCTGAGCACAGCGAGTTGTCGAAGAGTTCGTCGATGTAGGCGGGGAAGTCGGTGTGGTAGACGCCGACGATCGGGACCCGCATCAATCGGGCGGCGATGAATCCCACGGTGCCCACCGGGCCCGGGGTGGAGATGTGGATGACATCGGGGTTGAAGTCCTCGGCGGCGCGCATCATCTCGACCGCGGGGGGGATGGCCAGTTCGAGGGTTTCGTAGCCGGGCATGGCGCGGGCGTAGACGGGGGGGAAGTTCTGCACGCCGTCGACCTGAGGCATGGGCAGTCGTGTCGATGTGAAGACCCGTAGATCGTGGCCGGTGTCGTGTGCGGTCTGCGCGGTGTTCTGGATGAACCGGCAGACGCCGTTGATGTCGGCGAGGGTGTCGGTGAACTTGAGCACGCGTGTTGGCGACGATGTGGGTGTAGAGGTCATCTGTGGGATGATTGTTGCGGGGTGGGCAGGGTGTCGTTCAGTCTGCGCGAAGAAAAGCCCCGCGTCGGGGGTATGACGCGGGGCCTGTGCAGGGGATGCAAGTGGGGTTTGGCTCGCTCGGGAATGCCGCGACCCACTCAACGCATCCACATCCGCTGGGACTGCAAGAAATGTGCGTTGTGGAACGACGAAAAACCCCTGTTGCTCAGGGTATTTTTTCGCTCGGGGTGGGGTTGTGCGGGCGGGCTAGGCCCGTATGTCGAGCAGCTGCAGGACTGCTGCGGAGGATGCTCGTGAGGCCAGTTCCGCGGCGATCGATGCCTGGCCCAGAATCTGGGAACGGACCAGGTTCGAGCTCTCGCGGGCATAATCGGCGTCTCTGATCGACGAATAGGCCCGGGCGACATTGATCTGCTCTTCCTCCAATACGCGTCGTTCCGATTCAGCCGCCCGTTGGTCGGCACCGACCTGGGCACGCTCCTGTAATACCGCATCGCGGGCGCCATCCACCAGGCGCTGGGCGGCTTCGGGGTCCTGTTCGATCACGCGAGCCAGGTCGCTCAGGGAGACCTCCTCATAGATCGGGTCGCCGGTGCCCTCGTCGGTGCCGACCTGCATCTGGGTGGTGACATCGCGCATGATGTCGATGCCCGTCACGGGCAGGACGCGTTCGATGCCGTTGAGTACGCCCCCGACCTGGGTGGAGATCGCCCCCATCTCGGCGCTGGTCAGCCCGCCCTCATTGGCGGCTTGGACGACCATCCCGTCCAGATCGCTCAGGTTGGTCAGCTGGGAACCCAACGCCCCGTCCCGGATGTTCAGGAAGGATTCGTTGCGCTGGATTGCCTGGATCTGGGCGTTGTTCGCGCTCAGGCGAGCCGCGAAGTTCTCGCTGGCGATCAGCTCTGCGGGCCCATCGCTGGCGCGGTTGATCGCTTGGCCGGTTGCCATGCGTTCCAGTGTGCGCATGGCTTGGTGTTGGTTGGTGGCGATGGGGCCCAGAAAAGACCCGGTCCCATTGATTGAGTAGCTGCTCATATGGGGAATGTCGAAAGCGACTGGGGCGGGGGCCAGCATTCGGGCTGGCTTTGGCGTCGGGGATGCGGGTGCGCGAGGTTGGAGAACCCGATAACTGGGTGTGGCTCAGCAGCGCCAGCCGCACTCGGGGCAGCCGAGGGAAAAGTCGTGGTGCATCTCATAGGCGCAGTAGGGGCATCGCCCCCGGAGCATGCGGCGGGCGTTTCTCACGCGAATGACGAGATAGAGCACCATTGCCGAGATGCACGCGTAAAAGAGCGTGTTGATGATGAGCCCGGCCCAGATGGGGTGATATGGGAACCAGAGGTGCTGGGCATGAGGCCAGACCTCGGGTTTTCCGAGGGTGTTGTTGGCATCGATGCGGTCGAAGAAGATGCCGCGGGTTTGGGTTTCGTAGGTGCCGTTGGCTTGTGGGGCGCTGTCGTCGATCATCGAGCGTCCCTGGAGCGAGAGGGCCGGGAATCCGTACCGGACACGGGAGAGAACGGTCGCTTCGGGGTTCTCGGGTTGGAAGCGATTGAAGAGTGCCTGGGACTGCTCAATAGGATTGGGCTCGAACAGGTCCAGGGGTGTCCATGACCACCAAATGCTGATCTGATTCGGGCGGTCGTGTGATCGGCTGCGGCGGGTCTGGTGGTACTGGTTCTCGACGATGCCAAACCACTGATGGCGGAGGAGGTAGACCATTCTGTGTTCACCGTCTTCGTCGTTCCACGACAGCTGGACGGCTTTGGTGTTTGCCGGCCCGAGCGTGTGCGGGATCATCGAGAGCCCCCAAGCCACAAGGAAGTTGATGATCAGGCCCAGCAGCAGCATGAAGCTGCCCCGGCGTGCGAGGCGTCGAGCTCGGGTTCGATCAATGCGGAGCATGCAACGATCATACGGCATGGGGGCATACACTCTGGCCATGTTTGATCGATATCGCATGCGTCACACCGGTACCTCGCTCCCGAGGCTGTTGTTTTACGATCTCTGGCGTGAGTCGATTCTCTTATTCTTCCGAATCGTGCACCGTCATCGCCGGGTTGATGTGCTCAATGTCCCACGCACGGGTCCGGTGCTGCTGGTCGCGAATCACGCGTCGTTCTATGACCCGCCCGCGGTCGGCAGCGGGATCCGCCATCGCCACGCGGACTATCTGGCCCGGGCGTCGCTGTTCAAGTTCAAGCCCTTCGGCTGGCTGATCACGATGCTCAACTCGACGCCCATCAAGCAGGGGGCGGGCGATACCGGTGCGATGAAGGCGACGATCGAGAAGATGAAGCAGGGGCGGCTGATGCTGGTCTTCCCCGAGGGCTCCCGCAGCGACGACGGCGAGGTGCAGCAGTTTCAGCGCGGGATTGCCGTGCTCCTCAAGCGGGCGCACTGCCAGATCGTGCCGGTGGGGATCTCCGGGGCGTACGAGGCATGGCCGCGCAGGCAGAAGCTGCCCGTGCCCTTCCGCGACAAGATCGTGGTCTGCTTCGGCGAGCCGATCAGCTCGGACGAGCTGATGGAGGCGGGGACCGAAGCGGCGTTGAGCACGCTGCGGGATCGGGTGATCGAGCTGAAGCAGAAAGCCGAATCGATGCGTTGAGCCCCGCTGGGCGGCGGCTCTTCTCTGTCATGCCTTACTCTTCACGCGCGGGCGGTTCATCGCTTTGGGATGACTCGCTGGGCTCATCGATCGCGTCTGTGCGGACCACGGGAACCAGCAGTGTGCGGCGTTCACGCCGGACCGCTTCGTTCTCGCCGACGACGGGGTTGGTGGGATCGTCGATCGGGACCAGCACCTCATCGGACTGTGCGCTCTCGGGTCGTATCGCGATCTCTTCGCTTCGTACCGCGCCGAGCAGTTCGGCCAGCAGGCGGTCCTGTTCAGTGGTGAAGGAGGCGTTCACGCCCTTGTCTTCCGAGATCTGGTAGAGCGCACCGACGACCTGGGCATACGAGAACCCCAGCCCGGGGCGTGGGTCTTCGGGCGTGGGGGCGTGGGCCATCAGTTCGATGAGTTCGGGGAGCGACTCGGGGACCTCGTTCATGGTCGAGGTGGTGCGTGTCTGGTCGTCTCGGTAGTAGAGACGCACGGGCGAGCTGTAGTCCTCCGCGATCAGCATGAGCCGGTCGGACCAGGCGCTGGCCAGGAGGGGCTTGGTCAGGTTGAGCTGCTCACCGAAGAGGGCGATGCGTGGCTCGTTCTGCTGGGTGATGTAGATGAGGGGTTCGCCATAGGGGATGATGTCGAGGAAGAACGAATCTTCAACGAGCACGCGGCTGACACCGCGGAGCCGGTCTGGTGGAACATACGCACGCGACAGGGCTTCCACCTGCGAGCTGGAGACGAGCAGGCCGTCGTTGTTCGATGCCAGCACCTGGGCCAGTCGTTTGCGTCGGGCACGCAGGGCACGGTCCATCAGCTGCTCATAGGCCTCGACACGGACGGTGAGCTGTGAGGAGTCGAGCAGGTTGCGCAGTGTGGTATCGACGAGGATCGAGTTGTCGATCTGGCTCATCAGGGCAATCGCGTCGGTTCGGAACTTCGATTCGGTGTCGAGGGCGATGGAACGCAGGTGCTGCACGACGCGGGCGTCTCCCAGTGCGGCGCCCGCACGCAGGGCTCCGAGCCGGGGGCCCGCTTCGGGGTGGTCGTAGAGGTCGCTGATGAACGGCAGGGCCCGATCGCCCAGGGCTTCGAGGCAGAGCGACATATCGCCGGCGAGGTAGGGTTGACTGATAAGGGTCTGGGCATATTTGCGTGAGTAGATCTCGGGGTAGGACTGGTCGATGGTGATATGGGAGAGCAGGTCGAGGAAGTGGGCGCGATCGTCGAGGTACTTCGATGGGATCTGGACCAGGATCAGCGACTCGTCCTTGCCCCGTGCGGTGGGCTCACGCTCGCCCGGGGGCATGGGGAAGGCGGTGTTGATGGCGGAGACGATCTGACGGGCGCGTTGGTGGGAGGGGTTGTTGAGGATGATCTCGACCTTCGTAGGGAAGGTCACGACGCCGCCGTCGAGGATGCGTCCGATGTCGCGGGTGACGCCGTCGTACTGGCCGCCTGGTTCGGCGAAGGGGTTGAGGAAGATGGGGCCCTTGGCGTCGCCGATGATGCGTGCCTGGGGGTCGCCGAAGGCGCTGGGTGGGCCGATGCGGAGTTCGGTGCTCCAGAGTCGCCCGCCCTCGAGGCTGGTGGCGTTGATGGCGCGGACATAGAGGTCGAAGCTCTCTCCCTCGCGTGCACCGGGTGGGATGGCGGCCTGGACGATGACGGCGGCGGTGTTGGGGTCGCGCATCAGTTCGGAGGGGGTCCGTCCTGATACGGCGTTGTTGCCCTGGTCGTTGCCGATGCCGATGCCGTTGAGGCCCATCTGGCGTTCGAGGTGTGCTGCGTACTGCTCAGGGATGGTGAGCCCGCCCGTGCCGTTGAGCCCGACGACGAAGCCGATGCCCGAGACGAGCGTGCGTTCGGTGCCCGTGATGACTGCTTCAGCGCCGATGGTGCCCCGCAGTGGGGTGGGGATGTCGTTGCTGATGCGTGGCGCGGTGATGGTGGGCTTGGGGATGGGCTTGTTGCGATCGCGCCATCGCTGGCACCCGGTGAAGAGTGAGGTCGCGATCAGCAGGGCCGAGAGGATCAGCGCGTGCGTGATGAGTCTTGAAAACAAGGCGTTCTGGCGATGGGGCATCGGCTCGGGACCTCGAGGATGTTGGGCATGTTGGCTGGACTGAGGCACATCGCATCGCGATGGGGCGTGGTGTGTCTACACGCAGTGTCGCCTCAAGCATCGTAGAGCGATACGCAGGGAAGTGTGGTTTGTATGCACGATTGTGCGTGTTGTTGTTCGCTTGGTGGTGAGAGATGGTGTGTATGGTGGTGGGGGCGGTGAGATTGTGGAAAACCGATTCGGATGGGGCGTGCGTTCGGTTTGGTCTTTGAACGGTCTTTGATTGCAGGCACTTTCCACTAGACGCAGTTGCCGACTTTTGCGCAAGTTGTTGTGACCCTGAGCGCTCGGTGCAGTCGTGAGAGAAACTGTTCAGATGCGACCCGACCCTGCGGCGTGTGAAGACAGGGAAGCTGGACGAAAAAATGTCCAAAAAATCAAGAGTGTGTCATACCCAACAGATTGTGTGGTGATATGCTCTGGGCCCGACCGATGAACCAGATATGGTGGTTTCGGGATACAAAACGCACGCTTGTTCAACAGGAGAAGTCATTGTCTTCAAGGGGTTTGGAAGCAACCGACAGGTTGTTCACATTCACCCGAGGTGATGATATGCGACCGGGGCGGGATGGTCCGGTAACATGATTCTGATGCAAGCGTGACAACAACCTGAACAGCGAGCGTTGTTCGGCGTATGTTTGATTCTGGTTTTCCATGCTGATCAAGGCATGATGGGCTGACCAAGGGGACTTCCAGCAAGACCGCTGGGGCAGCCAGGTGAAATGGTGTTTGGGATCAATCGGGACCCTTCGGTGGGGTCAACGCAACACCGACAACAACCTGTCTCGGCACTTCGTTCACCAGCCGGGCACGCAACCAACTGACTTTCAGCGCCCGGCGCTGGCGGTGTTCAAGCATCGCTGGGCGATCGGTGTGCACTTTGTGAGCCCCAACTCCCGCGTGGGCGTGGGAAACGGGCTGGAGAAGAAGAGACACACGGGGCAAGGGAAGCCCCGATCAAATCAGCGGCCCGCACGCGAAGAAGCGCAGCGCGTGTCGCAGGGATGGAGCGAACCGTGGCAGTACTTTGTGATACCCAGATCGAACAACTCGTCGACATCAAGCCGTTCGAGAAGGCCATCAAGCGTGATGGCACCATCTCCTACGGCGTGTCGTCCTATGGCTACGACGTCCGCGTCGGGACGGTCTTCAAGATCTTCACCCCGACACCCAAGACCGGCGGCATCGCGGTCGTTGACCCCAAGAAGTTCACCGATGAGCTGATGGTTACCGTCGACACCGCCGAGCAGGGCACCGACCATGTCATCATCCCACCCAACAGCTTCGCGCTGTGCGAGACGGTGGAGTGGTTCGATATCCCACGCGACATCCTCGTGCTCTGCGTTGGAAAGAGCACCTACGCCCGCTGCGGTCTGATCGTAAATGTCACCCCGCTCGAGCCCGAGTGGCGCGGCAAGGTGACGCTTGAGATTTCAAATACAACGCCTTTGCCGGCGAAGGTCTATGCCAACGAAGGCGTGGCGCAGTTCGTCTTCCTCAAGGGTGACCAGGTTTGTGCGCAGAGTTACGCGGATAAGGCTGGGAAGTATCAGGATCAGGGTGGGCTGACGCTGCCGAGGGTAGATTGAATTCGAGGCAATAGGCAATAGGCAATA
>DEXG01000027.1:33115-33305 GCA_002364005.1 Phycisphaerales bacterium UBA3190 | reverse complement strand
ATCCCCGGAGTACCTTTTATCCGATGAGCTACGACGCTTCCACACGCGATCGCAGGATCACTAGAGCCCTCTTTCGAGACTGCTCGTCCTGTCGGACTCGCAGTAAAGCTGGCTTGTGCTCTTACACTCTAAAACACGGTTTCCATCCGTGCTGAGCCAACCTTTGCGCTCCTCCGTTACTCTTTAGGAG
>DEXG01000027.1:0-32911 GCA_002364005.1 Phycisphaerales bacterium UBA3190 | reverse complement strand
GACCGCCCCAGTCAAACTACCCGACACACACTGTTCCCTGCCCGGCTTCACGGGAATCAGGGTTAGGCCACAAACTCAAGAAGAGTGGTATCTCAACAACGGCTCCACCGATGCCTGAACATCGATTTCAAAGCCTCCCACTTATCCTGCGCATCATGTGCTCATGACCAATATGAGCCTGCAGTAAAGGTTCACGGGGTCTTTCCGTCTTGCTGCGGGTAGGCGGCATCTTCACCGCCACTACTATTTCACCGAGTTGGTCGTGGAGACAGTGCCCCAGTCATTACGCTATTCATGCGCGTCGGAACTTACCCGACAAGGAACTTCGCTACCTTAGGACCGTCATAGTTACGGCCGCCATTGACCCGTGCTTAAGTTGCAAGCTTCGCCGAAGCTAACCTGCTTCCGTGACATTCGGGCATTGGGCAAGCGTCACACTGTATACATCCTCTTGCGAGTTAGCACAGTGCTGTGTTTTTGATAAACAGTTGCCAGGGCCTTTTCTCTGCGCCCCGAAGGGCCTCCTTCTCGCGAACTTACGGAGTGATTTTGCCTAATTCCTTCACGACCATTCTCTCGAGCGCCTGAGGCTATTCGCCTCGTCTACCTGTGTCAGTTTTAGTACGGGACCTGTATTGCCCACATAGCTTTTCTAGGAACTTCCTCCCCCTACAGCGGCCCGAAGGCCTGGACGTCTAACAGTCCAGTAGAGCTTGGAAATCCGCACTATGCTTTGATCTCAACAGGTGCGCAGGAATATTAACCTGCTATCCATCGACTACGCCTTTCGGCCTCGCCTTAGGACCCGGCTAACCCTGGGCGGATTTACCTTCCCCAGGAAACCTTAGACTTACGGCGAAAGGGATTCTCACCCTTTTTATCGTTACTCAAGCCCGCATATTCACTTCCATACGCTCCAGCATCCCTTTCGGAAAACCTTCAACGCTGAATGGAACGCTCACCTACCACTTCTTACGAAGTTCGCAGCTTCGGTATCATGCTTATTCCCGATCATTATCGGCGCCAAACTCCTCGACCAGTGAGCTATTACGCACTCTTTAAATGATGGCTGCTTCTAAGCCAACATCCTGGTTGTCACGGCAGTCTGACCTCCTTAAGAACTAAGCAAGATTTGGGGACCTTAGCCGGCGATCTGGATTATTCTCCTTTTGACTACGGATATTTTCACTCGCAGTCTATCTCCCAAGACTTGGCTGTTGGTATTCGGAGTTTGGTTGCATGGGGTACCCTAGACGGGCCCACCACGCATCCAGTAGCTCTACCCCCAACAGTTGCTTCTTGAGGCTAACCCTAAAGTTATTTCGGTGAGAACAAGCTATCTCCCGGTTTGATTGGACTTTGACCCCTCCCCACAGTTCATCCCACATCTTTTCAACGATGACGGGTTCGGGCCTCCAGCGGGTTTTACCCCACCTTCACCCTGACCATGGGTAGATCACACGGGTTTCGTGTCTAGCCCCTGCGACTGAACGCCCTATTCAGACTCGCTTTCGCTCCGCCTCCGGCCCGGTAGGCCTTAAGCTCGCCACAGAGACTAACTCGCGGGCTCATTATGCAAAAAGCACGCCGTCACCCCGTAGGGCTCCGACCGCTTGTAGGCACACGGTTTCAGGTACTATTTCACCCTCCTAATAGGAGTGCTTTTAAACTTTCAATCACTTTACTTCTTCGCTATCGGTCGTCAAGGAGTACTTAGCCTTGGAAGGTGGACCTCCCATATTCAACCCGGGTTCCACGAGCCCGAGCCTACTCTAGAGCTATGATGCTACCTCCCGCTACCGGACTTTCACCGTCTTTGGTTGCGCATTCCAACGCATTCACGAGTCTCACATCTATCCGCTTTCGCTCGCCGCTACTTACGGAGTCGCATGTTGCTTTCCTTTCCTCTGGGTACTTAGATGTTTCAGTTCCCCAGGTTTGCCTCGTACACCTATGCATTCAGTGCACGATACCCTTGCGGGTGGGTTTCCCCATTCAGAGATCTACAGATCACAGCTCGGTTACCAGCTCCCTGTAGCTTATCGCAGGTTCCAACGTCTTTCATCGCCTCTTGACGCCAAGTCATCCACCGTATGCCCTTACCGGTTTGATCACACCGACCTGATGCCGACCCGAAAGTCAACCCAAATCGATGCCCCAATGGCCTCCCTAACCTGCCGGCTAGGACGACCAACTCTCCTTCACATGCCCTGGCATAGGCCATGTGACGGGAGCACCATTTCGACGCATAAGAGATTTCTCAGTTAGTTATTGCCGAACTCAGCCTCAACGCATGTCCCTAAAGACACACTACCGGGCCTCCTTTGAAGCTCGGCGATCTGAGTTCCGCTCGTCGTCATCCACTTGTCAGAGAAGCTGATCTATCCCCGGGCCAGCCGGTTCAGATCGGTTTCGCCTCCGTTGAGAGGCGGGGGGATGATAGGCCGCTCAAATCGCCCGTCAAATTGCTTCAGCAACAATTCAGCCCCTTGTCTCACAATTCTTTACGATCACCACCACACTCCTGCGCATCCTCCACGCACACACTCCCGCAGACCCACCACAATCCCCTCCTCAATCCCCTCCTCAATCCTTCTCAGAACCCCCTGATTCCACGCACAGACCCGCACAAGCCACCACCCCACCGCTCCTTCTTCCCATGAAAGCATCCCATGAAAAAGCCCCAGTCTCTGGGGCTCATGAATCAGCATGGTTGGACCAGCCATTCCAGATGAACTCAGCTCAAGCCGCTTAAGGATCTGCGGGCTCGAAAAGCCCAGCACTTGGCGAGATCGCTTGCTCACCGGGCGAACGCAGCGGGGTCGAAGATGCAGACGATGCTGATTCGGCCGCCAGGGCGTAGGCCAGCGAAGATTCGTCGGCCTGTTCGGTCCGAACGATCACCTCGCCGTCGCTATTTCGCAGCACAACCTGGATCACACTCTGCTGCTGCCCACCCAAACCGGTGGTGGTCTGCTCCTGCCCTTGATACACATCAAGCACGAAGACGCCCATATCGATGCGAACACGCCCAGGAAGCTCACTGATGCCCTCAGGCAGATCACTCGCGGCGGCATCGCCTCCGAGCGATTCAACGAACTTGGACGCATCAGCCACCGGGACCGTCTGGGTATCGAACGCGAGCAGATCGCCTGAGACCCGAACACTCGCCGAGAGCATGTCGCCAGGCGAGACCGTCAGGGTCGATTTGCGGTAATGGCCGTAGTACATCTGATACAGCTCAACCGTTGCGCGAGCTGGCGATGTATCCCCAGCCGTGCCCAGATTGGCCGAAGTCACGAAGAAGTACTCTCGTGCCCCTGCTACGACGGGAGATGACCATTCAGACCAATCGCCCCGGGCGATGGGGTCTCGGGTCAACGCCTGCTGGGCGGCGTCGTCCGGGTCGAGCTCCGCACTCTTGCGGAACAGCGGGTTGTTGACGGCCACGCGGGTGCGGTAGCGGTATGTCGCACCAGGCTCAACGCCCAGATCATGAGCCCAAAGCTCGATTGCTTCAGTTTCCAGCACCGACTGCACATCGCGAGCGGATGTCCGAACGCGAACGCTGCTAGTGACTTCTTCCACGCCCAGGTCCTTGAGTTCATCTTCCAGCCGCGTGATTGTTTCACGAACCCGTTCGATACGCTGGCGATTGCGATCGTTCGTCGTATTTGACGGGTTATTGCGAGATGGAGCGGGGTCGCTGGTCTTGCCGCCACCGGGTCGCTGATCGCGTGGGCTTTGTGTTGTCGGCCGAGGCGGGTTTGAAAGACGCTCAAGTTCACCACGGGCGCGTTCAAGCTGGCGCTGCAGGCGTTTGATCTGATCGTCTTCTGATGCCCCCTCCAAGGCGACCCGCTCGCTGGGCGGCGTCCAAGCCGAGCCGGCGATGGTTGGCGGGAACATCGGGCGAGCCACATCGTCGACAGCCCGGGCGGCATTGCCGATCACGGTGACCAGCTCTTGCAGGCCTGATTCGCTGTTGATCGCGTTGGTCGGGATTGGGGTATGTGGTGGGGTCTGGATCGATTCGGAGGCAGACCACGAGCCATCGGGCATCAAACGCTGACGCTCAACCTCGAAGCCGAGGATCGCGATCCCGGTCGCGGACCAGAATCGACGCGGGATGGTGCTCCCACCGTTTTCCCCAGAAAGGACGGCTTCCAGCTCGGTGCCGCTGAATGTCGCCTCAATGCTGATCGACGGGAAGTCGAATGGCTGCTGGGCAGGGACATAGTCGGCGTACTCCGGCACGGTCTGCACCGCGTACGGGTCAAGGGTTGCCCACTGCGAGACCGCAACGGGTGTCGTGGTTGCTGGAACATCGAGTGCCGCGACCGGACCGCTCTCAATCCCCTTCACCTGCTGCACATCAGTGCCGGTGGCCTGAGCGATATCGACGCCCTGCCCCAGGGAGCTGGAGAGTGCCAGTCGGGTTGAGCCGGCGTTCTCGAACGCGTTGTTGTATCGCTGCACGAGATCAACGGGCTTGACATCGGGCAGCGCCGGGTTCAGGTCCGTGATCTGGCTCTGAAGCTGATTCGCTTGCGACTCAAGCGAGGTGTAGACCTGCGCCGGAGCGATCGAACGCCCGCCATCTTCGATGTTGTTGGGCGTGGTCACAAACTGCAACGCGATCACCCCAAGCAGGATGACCAGCACGAGCCCAAGCACGATCTTCTCGATGTGCTGCTGAAATGGGTTGACGCCTTTGAGTTTCATATCGTTCTCGCTTGTGTGCGTGAAAAATCAGGTTCGCGATCATGCCCTGGCTAGTCTTGGCCTCGGGATTTAGCCCTCTGGATCACCCAGGGCTTGCGTAACGGGGACGCCGAGTGCTTCCTTCACCGGGTTGGGCATAAGCGGGGCAACCCAGGATCGCAGCCATACGGTCTCGATGGTCATCGAAACCCGCACGACATGGTCCTCGCCGTAGTAATAGCCCTCTTGCAGCTCTTCCCAGACATCCACCGACTCCATATCCAGATCCAGCACGGTCATGAAGTTGACCTTGCCGATCGCATCGATGAACTTGGGCAGGTCCTTGGAGCTGACCACCGCGACGACCTCGACGGTGCGCAGGTCGTACGGGCTGCCCGGCTGGGCGGGCTCGCGACCGGTGATACTGGCCGTGGCCTCGGCAACAGGATCAGCTGCGCCGCCACGGATGGCACGCCCACCGCCCGCTGCATCAGCGGCTTCGCCCTGATTGAGATCAAGGCCGGAGACCCTGATCCGATCGATGCGCTTGACTGGTGCTTCGGGCACAGACATCGCCCCCGAGGCCGCGTTGGAGTTGGCCAATGCGGCGGCATCGAGGATATCACTGACGATCCAGTAATCCCACAACCAGGTAAACGCGACGCTCTCAGTGATCTGGCTCGGGGACCAGTTCGTCGCCGGGATGATCGAGTACCCCTCCCGCGTGACCGTGGTCGTCTCGCCGGCGGCGCTGCCATTGACAATGGCGCTGGTATCACAGAAGAAGGTCAGCGACTTGGCCTGCCCGATATACGCGCTGAGTCGACGAGCGGTCAGGGCGTCTTCCAGACGCTTCTTCTGCTCATCGGTCATGTTGCCGTCGGCATTGGCGCTCTTGAACTCCTGTTCAAGCTGGACCTTGATCTGCTCGATGGTCTGCACCAGCGTCTCAGGGTTGGGCGGCGAGCCAGCGTTGAGCCGCTGCAGCTTGCGTCGGTAGACCGAGGGAGAATCCTGCGTGCCCGCGATCGCCTCGCTCATCGCACGCCCCAGACGGGCGCGGGTGCGGGGATCCGGTGCCTCAGGGAGCAGGCCCGGGACCAGCTCAACATGGTCGCCCTGGTTGAACGCCTCACCACGCTCGGCCACCTCGTTCACCTGCGCGATGCGGGCATCCTTGGCCTGCTTATAGAAGTTGGTCACCGCGGTGTTGGGCGCGCGAGATTCGCTGATGTCCTGCTCGCCCTCAAGGACGGCGGGCAGGGCGTAGTTCACGCGCCCACTCGAGGTCAGGCCACGCTTCTCTTTGTCGTAGGCTTCCTTGACCTTCGTCTGGACCTTGCTGTTCCACTTGCCGGAGAACACATAGCCCGTCGGCAGCAGCGCCAGGATCAGCACCACCGAGATCACGATGATCAGATTGCCTTTGATGAAATCGAGCACTTTACTCACGGCTGATCTCCGTTGTTCGCGTTGGTGGTATCGTCCATCGGGTCGATGACCGCGTACCAGGTGATGGTGACCGTCGTGCTGGCCGGCTCGTCTGAGCCCGAGGATGACCGATCGCGGACATCGTCAGGATTGATGATCGGGGCGAGCGAATCAATATTCGTCGAAGTCCGCCCGGTACTCTGGCGATCATCGATGATGCGGCCGGTTTGCCCGCCGGGCCTAGGCCGGCTCGTTCCACGACCCGTGGTCGCAGAACTGTCAGTCCACGGCTCGGCCTGACTCATGACGATCGTGTACGGTGCCCCGTCACGCTGCATCTGGTTTCGCAGCACGGGCTCAACCTGATCGAGCAGGAACACATCCGCATCGCCCAGGGGGATCTCAAACTGAGCCGTCACCTTGATGCGTCGCTTGTCCTGAATGGGCTGCAACGCGGGATCGACATTGTCGATCGGGTCACGCTGAGCGCCCCGCGGCTGGCGGCCAGTCGAACTGCTCTGCACCGCGTCGGGGGTGGTCAGGTACTCGCTGGTCATCGTGACGAGTTTCATCGCCTCGTGGTTCCGCAACGCTTCGGCCAGACGCGGATCGTTCGCCGCCGCCGACTGGGCGTTGCTGTCGACCATGCTGATCAGGCGTGCGGTGTCTTCGAGGATGTTGGTGTAGTACCCACGCCCATCGAGCAGCCCCACGATCTGGGCACCGCGAAGGTCCGCCTGGGTGCTGTCGGTGACGCCAGCCTCTTCCGCATCCCCTGCCAGGGTGCGGGCTTCGTTGGAAACCGTTGCCAGGATCTGCGGCTTGCTCGCGCTCTGGAACGCGTTGTCGTCGAGCAGCGGGCGAATGAACATCGCACCAGCAGCGGCAGCAGCCAGACCCGCGGCGGTCGCAAAGTAGGGCACCTTGCGCTTCCACATCGCTTCCTTGATGACCTGCACGGGCATCAGGTTGGCCTGCATGGGCGCTTGATCAAAGCTCTGGAGCACACAGCCGTATGCCGTGGCCAGGTTGAAGCTCGCGGCCTGGAACTCGCCGGCCTGCGGGCCGTCCATCGAGATCTTCTTGAACTGCTCCAAGCGGTAGACATCCATACCGGTCTGCTGCTTGAGGTACTTGCGCAAGCCCGGGAGCCGGAAGGTCGAGCCCAGCCCGACCAGCCGCTTGAGGTCCGCGTCGGGGTGTACGGACTGGTAGAACCCGATCGAACGCTGGATCTCCTGCACGATGTCGCTGAACACCGGACGCATCGCCTGGAATACATGGCGGGCGTGCTTGGACTGCTCCGCTTCGCGCTTGAGCTTCTCGGCCTTGGAGTAGCTGAGCTTGAAGGCGCTCACGAGCGCCTCGGTGAACTGATGCCCACCGATCGGGAAGGTTCGCACCCAGACACGACCCGCTTCAGCGATGATCATGTCGGTCGCGACGGTCCCGATATCAAGGATGATCGTCCCGGGCGTGTCGGCGGTGAAGCCCAGATCCACGGCCAGCGCGTTGTACGCGGCGATGGGCGACAGCGTCACAAGATCGGGGGTGAGACCGACATCGGTCAGCATGGAAAGCTGATCCATGATGCGCTGACGGGTGACGGCAAAGATGCCAACCTCCACATCGGGCGAATCGGGCGACACGAAGGTCTGGTAGTCCCACTCGACCTCTTCGAGCGGGAAGGGGATCTGCTGGACCGCTTCGAACTTGACGATGTCGGGCACCTTCTTGGGCTCGACGGGCGGCAGCTTGGCAAAGCGTGCGAAGCTCTGATGCCCGGGCAGCGACACAGCGATGCGTGCGTTGCTCAGATCGTGCTGGTTGACCAGCGTGCCCAGCGCGACGCGCATCGCGTCGGTCTGATCCAGTTCGGGGGTCGAGAGCACTTTGGGGTGGTTGATGACCGCGTAATCGAGCACCTTGTACTCACCGCCGTCGTTCTCGAGCTTCAGGGCCTTGATGGCGCCGTAGCCCATCTCGATGCCCCAGCAGATATTCGAAGAAGCCATGGGATCTCCCGGTTCAAAACCGAATGAATCGATCAACGACCGTGCCTGGCGCACGATCGGAGGGGTGCAATCGTACCCGCTTTGGGGTAGACACGCACACCATACGATATGTGCGCATCGCTGTTCCTTTTCAAAGGGGGCTTGTGACACGCGTGTGACATTGCCCACTCAGCCAAAGGAGCGAGGATCAGCGATATACGGCGATGCTTGCAGATGAAACGAACGCGGTGCCGTTGGGGTCCATGGTGGCAGCGTAGTTGAGCACATCGATCTGCGAGGGCTCAACGGTCCGCATCATGGCGGTGATATTGCCGATTGAGCACCAGCGGGTGGGGTTCTGCTGCCAGGCCATGGAACTGATGAGATCATCGATCTTGCGATCCGCGACGAGTTTGAGCATCTCCTGATCGTGCTGGGCCACCTTGGAGCGGAACTGCAGGGCCTGCTCATCTTCGCCGGCAAGGGCCTGCTGATCACCAAAGGCGGGCCCGACATGACTCAGATCGGCCGAACTCACGATGAGGGTCTTGCCCCCCACTTCACCGATCGATGATTTCAGGGCCTCGACGAAGGGATCGAGACCGAGCCCGTTTTCGTCGTAACTCTCGCCGTTGTTGACAGTTGGGTCGTGAATCAGGGCCGCAAAGACCTGTGGATACTCACCGTTCGCGTCCTTGCCGAAGACATGCTGGATCCAGGGGATGTGCAGCTCGATGGAGTGCTCGTTCTCGTGGTCGTAGCGATCCGCGAGCATTTTCTGGGTCTGTTCGTCGCCCAGCTTCGATTTGAGTGTTTCGAGCAGCTGCTGATCAACCTTACAGGTGCCCAGCGGGGTCTCGAAACCCTTGTCACAGCCACAGATACCGGTTGATTGCCCGAAGTGGTTGGTGCCCAGGATGACGATGCGGTCGGGTCGATCGACGACCCGCATCCGCCCGTAGACATGGGCGTAGTTCATCCAGCCACGCACATAATCGAGATGCGGGGCGATGATCGCGGCCGGGAGCGACTCGAGACTGGGTGATTCGCTGTCCTTGAGTGCTTCAGCGATCCACGCGTCGATTTGTTCGGCGAGTTTTTGGGCACCCATCTCCTGCTTCTGCTCGTCGCTCGCTTCCCCGCCCAGGGCGTGGGTCACGAGCATGTCCGCCATCTGGGCGGTCGAGCCGGGGGGAAGCGTGTCTTTTTCGTCGAACTGATCACGCATTTTCTGGGCGAGCGCCTCGTAGTTGGGCCCGTAGATAAGGCCCGCATCGTCAAGCTGGGCAACGAGTTGCTCGAGCATGGGGCGTTGGAGGCCCTGACCGGCTTCCGCGACGATCTGATCGATGGTGCGCGAGCCGTCCATCATGGGCAGGACGGTCTGGAACGCGGGGTGTGTCACAACCATTTTGGTCGATATCTGCTGTGAGTCCGCGATCCCGAGCATGGTGATCTGCTTGCCCTCGGGCCCGTTGACGGGCACAGGGACCCCTCGAACGCGCCGGAGCTTGGGCTGATTCTGATGCTGAGCTTCGGAATTGAACTGTGGCTGTGCTGGTTGTTCGGGTGGGGTCTGGGACATCGACGCTCCTCTGCCTCTGGTCTTGACGCCGCTTTGGGAACTCTGGAGAGCACCCGAGCGGGGAATGGGTGTTGCCTTCTGGGTCAGTAGTGTAGGGGAGGGGGTAGACCAAATGAATTTCGCTGCTAAACTTGTCGTCCCGCGCTGCACATGTCAGCTCGGGGCTATACCAGTTGCAACCCCTGCGAAGGCAATTGCTTACCCGATCATCTCGGGTGCCAGCGTTCGCAAGATGAATCAGTACGAGGCAGCGTCATGATCGACACACTTCAGGCCGGCGACTCAGTGAAATGCACCATCAGCAAGGTGCCCAACAACCATGGCTCGCGTGCAACGATCACGCGGCTGATGCGCCGCGACCCCGAGATCAAGCGTGGGCTTGCTCGTGCTCAGCGTATGCGTCGCCAGCGCATGCACGCGTACATCCGCGGCGGACGCATGTGGTACTCACGCGAGAAGGCCGCCCAGATCGCGATCTGCGAGCAGGGCAACAGCTGGTCGATGCGTTTTACGCACGACATCGCCCCCGACATCGCTTCGGTTGAGCAGTACCTCTCGATTGAGAAGGCCTGATCAACGCAACAGCGTACAGAAAAATCGACCCGCTCATCGAGCGGGTTTTTTCATGGACACTTCATGCGGGACTACCATTCACGCACAGGAAAGACACCCACAGGTTGGAGGAAACCGATGGCACGCACCAGCACAATGATCTTCCCCGCCGCGTTCATGCTCATCATGGGCACGACCCTGATCGGCTGCAGCGAACAGAACAGCAGCGGCGCTGCTCCACAGTCCACACCCGATGCGGCGCACGATCATGCGCATGACGACCATGACCACGATCATGATCACGGCGACAGCGATCGACAGCCCGATACCTACACAGGGATCCGAGGCGAGATCTCGCGCATGCCCGACGCGGACGGCCCAAGCAAGGAAGTTCATATTCACCATGAACAGATCCGGGACTTCAAGACCAAAGACGGCATCGTGAATGTCGATTCGAAGGGCGTCGCGGGTATGAAGTCGATGACCATGCCCTTCCCCCTCGGCGAGGGCGTCACGCTCGATGGCTTCGACACCGGCGACAAGGTCGAGTTCGACTTCGTGGTCAACTGGGGCAACGACCGCCCAGCTTGGGAGATCACCAAGATCACCAAGCTCCCCGCTGACACCGAGCTTGATTACACCAATGCCATCGAAGAAGCGATCGATGATCTGAAGGATGCCGCTGAGGACATGATGGACCACAGCGACCACGACCATGATGATCATGGCCACGATCACGACGGCCCATAACCTGCCGATAACCAGTTGAAGAAGAAGACACACCCCCGCGGGTGTGTTTTTTCATGGGTGGTCCGTGTGACGAGCCCGGTATACATCATCTGTATATACAGAAAAAAACCCGGCACTCAGCCGAAGCCGAGCGCCGAGTCTCGTGGGGGTCTTGGTTGACAAGCGATCGCGGGAGAAAAACGCAGCCGGCATGACGAATCATGCTTTGGTTCAGTTCATTCGCGTTCACTTTATTCATCACCCACGCGAGACCTGCGTGGGTGGATTTGACATTCATCTGTTCGACTCAGACACCGCGGGGGTTTCATTCGTCGATAGATTCTTCGGCAATTTGTACGCCCGCTTTCACCGCTGGTTGCATTCAGATTTCGAATCCCAGCGATATTGGACGCAATCAACGCTTATGGGTGGAATCACGCAGACGAATCGCCCTTGAGCCGCTCGATCACCATCTGCAGATCCGACCAGACCTTGCGCCGGTTGTCCTCGGTGTATGAACGCAGCAGATACGCGGGGTGGTAGGTCGGCATGACCTCGATCGATGGGAAGCCGTCGGCTTCATGATCGCTGATGATGCCCTGGGCCGCGGCCGGCGGTGGGAACGCGTGCCAACGACCACGCAGCGCCCGCATCGGGCTGGTGGTGCCCAGCAGCAAATGGGACGCGGGCAGCCCGAGCGTCACGATCGCCTTGGGCTGGATGATCCGGATCTGCTCGAGCAGGTACGGTGCGCACAGGCGGGCTTCTTCGCTGGTCGGGGTGGCGTTGTTGGGCGGGCGGGTCTTGAGCACATTGCAGATGTACACCGTTTCCCGGCTGTAGCCCATCGCGACGATCATCTTCTCCAGCAGCTGACCGGCACGCCCCACGAATGGGCGGCCCGTAAGGTCTTCCTGCTCACCCGGGGCCTCGCCGACGAACATCAAATCCGCGTCGGCGGCACCCTCGCCGAAGACGATGTTGGTAAAGCCCGTGTTAAAGTGCTTGTGCGGCGCGTCCTGCTCGTAGCACTCCCGCAGGGCATCCAGACGCGATTGGGCATCGGGCTGGGCATCGCTAATCGCCCGCAGACTGGCCAGGTCGATCGCCGGGGGGAGCGAAGCAGCATTCGGGCTCGGGGTTGCCGGTTTGGGCGCATTGGGCAGGAACTCGGGATGCTCGACGGGCTTGGCCTCGACCTCCATCGCCGGCTGCGCTTGTGCTTGCTCTTGCTCGATCTGGGGAGCTTTCCCGAGCGGCAGAAAATCGACCCCGAGCAGTTCGGTGGTTCGCGCGTGCTGGGCCATGAGTCGTCGCACATCGGTGGTCATACGGACATGGTAGCAAACAACCCCGCTCGTCTGGCGGGGTTGCTGTGTGTGCGTCTGTGTTTTCGGGCGATCAGCCGTCGCTTGGCGGCGTGGTCGGGAGGTCTTCCTGCAGGTCCTCGACCGCGTCGTCGATGGCACCCGAGGCGTCATCGACCGTGTCGTCGAGCTGCTCCTGGGCCTCATCGATCAGGTCCTGAAGGTCCTCGTCGCCAGTCTGGTCGGCGCCATGATCACGGGGCCCGTCGGCGTGGGGCGTGTGTGAGCCGGTTGCCGTGGGAATCTTGGGCCCGGTGGCAACGGGGATGAATGTCGCTGCGACGGCACCGATGATGATCCCGAGAATCAGGCCTGGGAGAAACGCGTGCGTGAAGCTGCTGTTTGAGTTGTTGGTATCGCTCATTGGTATGTGACCCTGTGCTGTCGGCGGATTTGCCTCAGTTGGTGCATCGGCGAGTTGATGGGTGAGGCTTGATCTTGCCTTCCGCATGATATCGGTTTCAGGCTTCTGGGGGCCGATTCATATGTTAAACGAGAGATTGTTGCCCGTCTTGCCGGTCTTTCAGTCGCTCAGGACCATGACAACCTCGTCGATTTCCGCCCCACGGGCGTGGGCGTAACCCCGTTCCTGTCGCAGCAGGGCAAATCCATTGCGTTCCATGACCCTGATCGACCCCGCGTTATCGAGAGCGGCCCGCCCAAATAGGGGACGGACCTGCTCGATTTGCAGAAACTGCCGCAGGGCCTCAGTCGCGATGCCCTTGCCCCAATGATGATGGTCGATCCAGTAGGTGATCTCCCGATCACCCTCCATATCGAAACTGATGATGTGCCCAACCAGCACGGGGTCGGCGTCGTTCTGGACCATTTCGATGCTTCGCTTGAGGATTGAGTCCCTGGCGAGCAGCTTGTCCCAGTGGGCATCGTGGGCCGCCCGGTCGGCAGGGTCTTCGTGAATGAAGGCCGCCATCTGCTGGGCGGGTGGGTGCTGGAGGTGGTCATAGAACGATGCGAGATCGCGGGTCTCGACCGGTCTGATGCTGATGAAGTGGGGCTTCATCAATCGAACTCATCGATCACCGAGGCGATCTCCAGGTTCTGGTCCTCGGCATCCTTGAGTTCCATCTCAACCTCGCCATCGTTCATCGTGATGCCCACGCGTTGGTCGCGGACCAGCACCAGGATGGCCAGGAACATGCCCACGCACTCCGAGCGGGTCTTGCCCACGATGGCCTTGCGCAAAGTCATCGAACCGGTGTCGCCGCTGCGCACGCGCTGCTGGAGCTGCTCAAGGATGTTGCTGGCATGGACCTCCAGCGGGGTGTCATCGCTCAGGACCTCGTGCTCGCCCAGGCGGTCGAAGTTCACGCTCGCGAGGATCTGTCTAAACGCCTCGACCAGATCGCTCAGGTCCAAGTCTTCCATCTCCAGCTCGCCCATGTCATCGACGGCTTCGCGCACGGCGTCATTGTCAACGCCCGCTGCTTTGACCGGGTAGCGCTGCTCCCAGGTCGTCTGGCGCTGCTGGAGCGCATCGGCGGCATCGCGGTACTTCTTGTATTCCAGCAGCTGCTTGACCAGCTCAGCGCGGGGGTCGGCCCCGGGCTCGTCGAGATCGGCGACCGCTTCGGGATCGTCGCCCCGATCCCGGCGCTCGGCCTCAGCAGCGAGAATGCGGGATTTGACCTCCATGAGCGTGGAAGCCATCACGAGGAACTCGCCGGCCACATCGATGTCGATCCGGTCCAGCTCGTCGAGGAACCCGATGTACTGATCGGTGATGGTCGAGATCGGGATATCGTGGATATCGACCTCATGGCTGCGGATGAGGTAGAGCAGAAGGTCCATCGGACCCTCAAAGGCATCGAGTCGCACGCGGTAGGGCTGGCTCATGGGATGAGTGTAGCCGATTTGACCCGGTGTTTGGCTTAGAATCGCCGCATGACCAACCCCCATCTTCCCGCGCCCGCTTCCCACGCGTCGCAGTTCATGCTTGACCCGGACATCGTCTACCTCAACCACGGCTCCTTCGGCGCCTGCCCGCGATCGGTCATCGACGCGCAGCAGGCCCATCGAGACCGGATCGAGGCCGACGCGATGCGGTTCTACATCTATGACTTGTGGAAGGGCATCGATCGATCACGCTCGGCGCTCGGGGAGCTGATCAACGCGGACGCGGAAGACCTGGTCTTTGTGTCCAACGCCACGAGCGCCGTCGCGACGGTCATTGCGAACATCGATCTCAAGCCCGGCGATGAGATCATCGTCAACCGGTTTGAGTACCCGGCGTGCATCAACAACCTGCGTCGGGCGTGTGAGCAAAGCGGGGCCAAGCTGGTGGTTGCGGACCTGCCGTGGGATCCGACCGATGAGGATTCGGCGATCGACGCGATCATGAGCAAGGTGACCGATCGCACGCGACTGGTGATGTTCAGTCTCATCACCAGCGCCACGGCGGTTCGCCTCCCCGTCGAGCGGCTGATTCAGGAACTGAGCGCCAAGGGTGTGGAGACGCTGCTGGACGCGGCCCACGGGCCAGGGTGTGTGGCGATGGATATCAAGGCCTGGGCCCCGACCTACTGCACCGGAAATGCGCACAAATGGTTATGTGCGCCCAAGGGGTGCGCCTTCCTGTATGTGCGGCGTGACAAGCAGGATGGGTTCCGCCCGCTGGTCTTGTCCAACGATGCGTATGACCTGGAGCCGGCGATCGAGCGGTCGGGACGCAGCGCGTTCAACCATGAGTTTGATTACATGGGCACCGACGATCGCACCGCGATCATGACCGTGGCTGACGCGATCGGGGCGTTGGGATCCTTCTTCGATGGAGGGATCGACGAGCTGATGCGCCGGAACCGGGCGATGTGTCTGGAGGCACGCGATCTGCTGTGCGATGCGTTTGGGACCAAACCGATGGTGCCCGACTCGATGCTGGGGCCGCTGGCGGTGGTGGATATCCCCGCACCGGGCCTGAACCCGCGCGAGCTGCGTGAGCGGCTGATGTCGGCGTATCGGATCGAAGCGATGATCGTGCCGAACCCCGGTGGGGACACGCCGATGATCCGGGTGAGCCCGCAGGTGTACAACAGCATGGAACAGTATCGATACGCCGCCGATGCCATCGGAGCGATCATCGGCCTCTGAGTCTGATCTATGTGTCTTTCAGCTCGGCGACGCAGGGCGAGCCGTACCAGCCGTAGAACGACCAGGCGTCGAGGTCATCGGCTTTGAACCCGAGCTTGGCTTCGTCAACGCTGCTGGCATCGAGCCAGAGCAGCTGACGGGGTGTGTCGGCATCATCATCAACACGGTCCATGGTGGCATCGATGAGCACCGTGTCGGTGTGTTCGAACTCGGCGTCACCGGGTCCGATGGCGAGGATGAACATGCGTCCGACCCACTCGTCGGGGATCTCGGGGTCGTCGAGGCGGCGCTGCTCGTACTCTTTTTCCAGCCGCGTCAACTCGCCGAGGGGCTCGTCGCAGGTGATGACATACATCTCGGGCTTGAAGACGCCCGCTTTGACGCCCGGGTCGGTGGCGCAGAGCGCCCTGCCCTCGTCAATATCCCCGGTGGAGAAGACGAAGATCCCCCGATAGGTCGGGTCGATACGGGGCTCGGCGAGCGGGCCGGCGATGAGCAGGTCGCCCGCCTCGGCCATCTTGCCCATATTCTCAAAGTGCCCCTGCATCGCGGTCCCCATCTCTTCCTGCGAGAGCTTTTCGGGTGCGTCGAGCACGAGATAGGAGAAGATGTAGGACTGATCGGCGGCTGGGGGCTGGGGCTGGCCCTGGCCGCTCGCGGGCATCCCCATCCCCGCGAGCGCCAGAATGGCCAGTTTTCCCCAAAGTGTGCGTGGTCTGTGTGTCATGGCATGCTCTACCGGCCTGGGCGTGCGGGCGTTGCAGCAGCGTCGATTCGTGGCGAGAAGTCGGGTATCGGGAGCGCTATCCTGTTGGCCCGGCTGAATTTCCAGTTTTTGGCCCTCAGCGGGCACACGCACACTTCTCAGGGAGAGACACCCCATGCTCGGACGCGTCTTCAAGGCATATGACATTCGCGGCACTTACCCCGACCTGCTGACCGACCAGATGGCGTGGCAGATCGGGTGCGGGACGGCCAAGTTCCTGCTCGAAGAAGCCGAGCAGGACGGCGAGACAACCCCGATGATGAAGAGCGTGATCGTGGGTCGCGACATGCGGGTGTCTTCACCCAAACTGCGCGACGAGCTGGTGCGGGGGCTGACCTGCAACCACGCCTCGGTGATCGACCTGGGGCTGGTTGACACGCCCATGATGTACTTCGCGATCAACTACCTTGATTGCGCCGGCGGGGTGGTCGTCACGGCCTCGCACAACCCGCCGCAGTACAACGGGTTCAAGATCTCCAAGCGCAAGGCCAAGCCCGTGGGTGAGCAGACCGGCCTGGGCGTGGTCCGCAAGTACGCGGCCATGACGGACAAGAACCTGACCCCGCAGGACGGCACGAGCGTCGAGCTGCGTGATCTGTGGGCCGCGTATGCCAAGCATGTCCGCAAGTTCATGGATCTGGGTGATCGCGATGCGAGCAAGCCGCTGAAAATCGTGGTTGATGCGAGCAACGGCATGGCGGGCACGATGTGCCCCAATGTGTTCGGCAAGAAGGGCGAAGCGGTCGACGGGCTCGAGATCATCGAGATGAACTTCGACAACACCAAGGGCGAGTTCGCCCACGAGCCCAACCCGCTGGTGGCAGCCAACCTTGAGCAGCTCCAGGCCGAGGTCATCAAGCAGGGTGCCGATCTGGGGCTGTGCTTCGACGGCGACGCCGACCGGTGTGTCGCGGTCGATGAGCAAGGCCGCATCGTGCCCTGCGACATCATGACCGCCCTGTTGGTCCCCCACTTCCTCGAGCAGCAGCCCGGCAGTGCGATCGTCTACGACCTGCGTTCGACCAAGGCCGTCAAGGAAGAGATCGAGAAGCACGGGGGCAAGGCCCTGCGTGGTCGCGTGGGCCATGTGTTCATGAAGCAGCTGCTGGCGGACAACAACGCGATCTTCGGCGGCGAGCTATCGGGCCACTTCTACTTCCGCAAGAACTTCAACGCCGACAGCGGCGCGATCGCGATGGCGACCTTCCTGACCGTGCTGGCCCACGCGGGCGAGCCCATGAGCAAACTGGTTGAGCCGCTGATGCGGTATGTGCAGTCGGGCGAGGTCAACTTCGAGAACGAGGAGCAGGACGAGGCCCTCGACTCGGTCATGGAGACCTTCGGCGACCGCGGCGACATCGACGAACTTGACGGCGTGACGGTCGACTGCTTCGACACCGAGGGCTGGTGGATGAACATCCGCAAGTCCAACACCGAGCCGCTGCTCCGCCTGAACATCGAGGCCAAGACGCAGGAGCTGCTCGACGAGGTGTACGCCGAGGTGACCCCGTTGCTGGGCACCAAGGTCGACCACTGAGCGCCGCTGTTCGGACCGAGACAACACGAAGAATGAAAAAGGGGACTGGCAAACGCCAGTCCCCTTTGTTTATTTGAATACAGCTCGATCAGCAGCCGAGGCTGAAGTTGCTCAGGAAGACCGAGACATCGAAGAAGTTCCACTGATTGTCGTTGTTCAGATCCGCCTCCGGGCTCATGTCGGCGAAGTCGGCGAGAAACTTGGAGACATCAAAGAAGTTCACCATCCCGTCGAGGTTCGCATCGCCCGGGCAGGTCTGTCCTACGCGCACCTCGGTGCCGGTGTTGATGATGCGAGTCACGAGGCCCGAGGGGGGCGCGGGGATATTCAGTGCATCGAACTTCCCGGTGATGCTGCTGCCCTCGATGATGGTGTGTGCCCAGAAGCCGGTGGGCGCAAAGCCATCGGTGAAGAGCACATTGAGCGTGCCGTCGAGCTGGACCGACATGGTGCAGTCGAGCAGGTCAGCGTCGGTTGCACTGACCTCGGCCTCGAAGACCGATGTGTCGCTGTAGGTGATGGCCCGGGTTGCGACCAGTTTGCCGATGCTCATGCCCGGGGCGGTGGTGCCGTGGTGCATGAGCGGGGCGTCGATGCTTCCGATGCCCTCGAGCCGTTGCCCCTGACCGAGTGTCGCGATCGTTGCGGCTCCGAGCAGGTTCAGGCGTGCCCTGCTCCCTGTCCCGAGCAGCGCGATCGTGCCGTTTCCGCCAATCTGCGAATCGTCGGCCCAGCGGATTGATGTCGTCGATCCGCCGTTGATCGGGTTCACCTGGATGGTCCCGTTGTTGACGGTGCCGTTGCGCACATCGAGCGTGCGTCCTGACGGCAGGGTCGTTTCGGCATTGCTCGTCACGGCGTCATATGTCGCACTGACAACCTGGACGCTTCCGCCGTTCATGGTTTCGATGGTCCCGCCGACGATTGTCGTCGAGTTGAAGTCGATGCGTGAACCAGCGCCGTCGGCGAGGAGTTGCCCGCTGCCGGATTGCTCCACCGTGATATTGCTGAAATCAAGGATGCCGCCAGCAATCGCCTGCATGGTCGCATTGTTGACCTTGGTGTTGCTCAGGAGGCCAAGCTCCTGCGAGAGGACATCCGCTTGCACGAGCCCATCGTTGACCAACGTGGCCTCGATCGTCCCGAAGCCGTGGATCGTGTGGGTTGGCGTGTTGGTCATGGTGACACCTGGCGCGGTGCGCAGGCGTGCGCGTGAACCGCTGCCGCCGAGGACGACCTCACCGCTGCCCAGGAAGGAGCCGTCGTTCTCGAAATCGAGCTGCGTGGCACTCCCGCCGTTGATCGGGTTGATGGTGATGACGCCGTTGTTCGTGATTGAATCGAACACATTGAGTGTGCGTGCCGAGGGGATATCCAACAGCCCCTCGTGGGTGACACCATGGAGCGTTGCCGTGGTGACCGAAGCGGACGCGCCGTTGCGGGAAATAACTGTTCCCCCGAAGACGGTCGCGTTCGTCAGCAGGAGTTTGGAACCCACCCCGTCGGCGACGAGTTCGCCGCCGCCGGTCTGATCGACGCTAATGCCGACGACATTGAGGATGGCACCCGAGATGCTCTGCATGGTGGCGTTGTTCACCTTGTCGTTGGCATTCAGCGTCAGTGTCTGGGCCGGGATATCAGCGGAAACCAGCCCGTCGTTGACAAAGAGCGATTCGATCTGGCCAAACCCATGGATGGTGTGAGTCGCGGAGTTCGTCATGGTGAACCCATCACCGGTGCGGAGTCTGGCCCTGGTGCCCGCGCCGGCGAGGACGACCTCACCGCTACCCAGGAACGAGCCGTCGGTCTCAAAGTCGAGCTGAGTCGCGCTCCCGCCGTTGGTTGGGTTGACGGTCATCACGCCGTCGTTGGTGATGGAGTTGTAGATGTTGAGGGTTCGTGCTGAACGGACCTCAAGGTTACCCCCGGAAAAGTTGACGCCGTCGAGGGTGCAGTTGTCCGCGTTGATCAACCCGTCGGCATCGGTGCTCATGGTGCCCCCGATGATCGTGGATCCGCTGAGGTCCAGCAATGATCCCGCCCCAACAACCGACTGACTTCCCCCGCCGCCCTGATCGATGATGATCGATGAGACCTTGAGAACCGCACCGTTGCTCGCTTGGAAGAGCGCGTTGTTGGTCTTTGGGGCTGTGTTGAGATTCAGGATCTGCCCTGTGACGTCGGCCTCGACGAGGCCGTTGTTGATGAGCACGCCCTCGACCTGGCCGAAGCCCCGGATCGAGTGCCCCGCCGACTGGGTCACGACATCCCCCACGCCGGTGCGTATGCGAGCCCGCGTCCCTGACCCTCCGAGGCGAATCTCACCGCTGCCGGTGATGACCGCGCTGCTCTCGAAATCAAACTGGGTCGCGTTGCCGCCGTTGAACGGGTTAACGATGATCGTGCCGTCGTTGTCGAGATTGTTGTAGAGATTCAATGTCCGCGAGCTGTCTATATGCAGCACCGCATCCGGGTTGGAAATCATCAGTGCCCGACAGTCCATGGTCCCCCCGGAGGTGACCGTATATGCGCCGCTGAGCCCGAGGAGGACATTGTTGTTCGATGCCGGGACCACGCCCGTGTCCCAGTTGGTGCCCAGGTTCCAGCTCCCGTCGACGGGGTTGAGCCAGGATACGGTCGATCCCCCGGCCTGAGCCATCAGCGTTGCGATACTTATAACGGCGAGCGCGCCGGTGGTGCGTGTGTGTGCGGTGGTCATGTGTGGATCCCTTCTCCCAGATACGAATATGCGTTCTTCGGCGTGCCCTTCCCCTCTGGAGGGCGTCAATCTGCCGACGCATCTTTGAGTATAGCGATCCCGGGTCTTTTTCCCTATACCATTCTGCAAAGGAAACCCGTGTGGCGGGGCAATATTGCTCCGCTGTCAAGCTAGGTAAGATTCGATGTTCAACTGATGTTTGTTCGGCATCGCTACGCCGGGTTCATTTCATCAAAGATTGACACACATGAATGCCAGCGTATGACATTTACCCGGCTTTCTGCGATTCCTGTCCCGGCGGAACCATCGCACGGGTGGACACCCGTTGCATTCAGGTGGGCAGTTGTTGTGTCGCGCCGCTGCGATCGCGGAGCCATGGCAACTCGAACACGATGATGCCCAGCCCTGCGCCCAGCAGCATGACGCCGAGCGTGCCGCTCATCAGCGAAACCTGCCAGTTCTCTTTCTCACGCCACGCATCGAGCAGCTTCTCACGCTCTTCTTCGCTGGGTTCGGTGCGGCGGGTCGTGAGGTCAACCCACGCCCCCTCGCGTTTGGTGAAATCATCGTAGATAAACCCGAGCGCCAGACTGACACAGCCCAGGCCCAGCGCAAGACAGGTGATCGCGATGATGCGGGTTGGTTTCATGACCGATTCATCGGCTCATTGCTGCTTGGCCCACGAATCGCGCAATGACGCGGTCCGGTTGAACACCAGCTTATCGGGCGTCGAATCCTGATCAACGCAGAAGTAACCCTGGCGCTCGAACTGGAAACGACGGATGCCGTCGACCCAATCGGGCTCGTCGCTCGTCCGTTCGGCGATCGTCGCCTCGCACTTGGCCCCACTGATGATCTGCAGCGAATCAGGATTGAGATCGTCGAGGTGGTCGCCGCTCTTCTTGCCCGGACGCTCGACCATGTAGAGCCGGTCGAACAAACGCACCTCAGCATCGACGGCACTCGGGGCGTGGACCCAGTGCAGCGTGCCCTTGACCTTGCGGACCTTGCCCTCAGCATCGGCGGGCGGGTTGTTGCCGCCCTTGGTCTGGGGGTCATAGGTGCAGAAGACCTCGGTGATGTTGCCGTCGCTGTCCTTGGTGTAATCGGTGCAGGTCACCCAGTAGCCGGCACGCAGGCGAACCTCGCGCCCCGGGCCGAGGCGGAAGAACTTCTTGGGTGGCTCTTCCATGAAGTCCTCGCGCTCGATGTAAAGCTCTTTGCCGAAGGGGATCTCGCGCTGCCCGTAGGACTCATCCTGCGGGTGGTTGGGAATGGCCATCATTTCCACGCGATCCTCATCGCCCCCCTCTCCCCAGTTGGTGATGGTCAGCTTGATCGGGTCGAGCACGACCATGCGTCGCGGGGCCCGATCGTTGAGATCCTCGCGGATCATGTTCTCCACGCGTCCCATATCGACCAGCGCGTTGAACTTGGTGATACCCACATCCTCGGCCAGCATCTGGAGGGATTTGGGCGTGTAGCCGCGACGCCGGAAGCCGGCGATGGTGATCATGCGTGGGTCGTCCCAGCCGCTGACATGGCCCTCGTCGACGAGCTGCTTCATGTACCGCTTGGACATGTTGGTGTAGGAAATGGCCAGGCGTGAGAACTCGGTCTGGCGTGGGTGGTGGATCTTCTCGCCCCACGGGCTGTCTGGGCCGCGGTCTTTGTTGATCGCGTCGATGAACCAGTCGTAGAGCGGGCGGTGGTCCTCGAACTCGAGGGTGCACAGCGAGTTGGTCACGCCCTCGATCGAGTCCTCGAGCCCGTGGGCCCAGTCGTACATCGGGTAGATGTGCCAGGTGTCGCCGGTGCGGTGGTGGGTCGCGTTGACGATGCGGTACATGAGCGGGTCGCGCAGGTTCATGTTCGAGCTGCTCATGTCGATCTTGGCGCGCAGAACCATCGCCCCGTTGGGGAACTCCCCGTTCTTCATCCGCTCGAAGAGGTCCAGACTCTCCTCGATCGGGCGATCGCGGTAGGGCGAGGGCTTGCCCGGCTCCTTGAGACTCCCCCGCTGGGCGCGGATGTCGTCCACGGGCTGCTCGTCGACATAGGCCAGCCCCTTGCGGATCAGCTCGCACGCCCAGTCGTACATCTGCTCGAAGTAGTCCGAGGCGAACTTCACCTCGCCGTCCCATGTCGCGCCCAGCCACTGCACATCGTGCTTGATCGAATCGACAAAGGCCTGCTCTTCCTTGGCGGGGTTGGTGTCGTCGAATCGCAGGTTGAACTTGCCCCCGAACTCCTTGGCCAGCCCATAGTTGAGCAGGATCGCCTTGGCGTGCCCGATGTGCAGGAAGCCGTTTGGTTCGGGCGGGAAGCGGGTGGTCACGACCGACCGATCGCCCGCCTGCCCCCATTGCCCCCGCTCGATGTCGGCATCGATCATCTGCTGGATGAAATGGCGGGTCTCGACGGGTTCGGTCATGGCATATCTCCTATGGGGGAGATGATATGCCTGAAACTGTGCGTCTCTCGAAGGTTTTGAACCCCGCACTACGGGATCTCATGATCGAGTGTCTCCATATCGATCATGCGGGCGAAGATCTCATCTGTCCGTGCCTCAAGATCGCCCCGCGCCATGACGATCCATTCCGCGATCTCGTCCGGCACCTCGTCCTGGTAGACCCGCAATGCCGTCGGGGTCTTCGCGATCGGTATGCTCCCCATTTTGGTACCGGGCACACCCTTGAACCACTCCTTGCGGTCTTCCCAGCCACGGAATCCCATCATCAACCACTCGTCATCATGCTTGATTCGATCGTTGACGCCATACCAATGCAGCTCGCCGCCATCGATCGAGTACGCCAAGAAGGACTGCTCCCCGGGGATCTCTTGAACCTGCGCAACAAGCATAACGAGCCGGATCGTGTGCTCATCCCATTGCAACTCAACCGGGCGATCCGGGGGGAGCACAAGGTCCTGCCACCAGTACCTATCACCCCGGAGCGTCAACCAGTTCCAGGCCCGGTACCGACGATCCCAGTCCGTGACACTCCAGATGACGCTCGCGATGACCATGATGACCACCAGACCCATGCCGAGCTTGAGACCAATGTTCAATCGGCGCAAAGGCACCCTCCCCGGGTGATGCGCGAACCAGTTGATCCCGCACTCGGGGCACTTCTGAATGGAACGATCGAAGGGGTACCCGCACCGGCGATCCGGGCAGCGAACCCGACCCGCAACCACGCGATCGTGAGGTATCGATCTGAGCATCCGTTGAAACCGAACCCAGCACAGGATGTAGAGCCCCACCGCAACAACTGCGTAGATCATGACCCACTCTCGGACCCGCGGGCGAAAGGAATCAAAGAGCAATCGGATCGCTCTGGGCTGAGATGTCTCCCAATCAACTGAACTATGGACGCGGTCGTAGCCGGTGTACCAGCTCAGGGCGAATAGCAAGGGCATCATCGCAAGTACGATCATTGTTGAGCGAAAATAGATTCTAGAACGAGTACTCGATACCAAATCCAACTCAAGCCCGTTCCACGACGACGAGCCGGATGTCGTGTACGCGATCCACGGAAAAAGAGTGCACACAACAAGAAGCGATCCAAGTGCAATACCAAGACCCCAAAGTCCTGCACTGGGAAACACGAGCTCGGGCTTTGGTAACCAAACGAAGTTACCAACACGCCAGAACTGATCAGGCACACCAGCTGTACTTTGAAATACTAGATCCTGCTCCCACGACTGCCATAGATCGTTGCGCCAGGGCGAAACATCTGTCAGCCGCGTGGTCCCATTTTCAAACTTGACCTGAGCGTGTTCTTCATACACCTGCCACAGTTGGCCGCACAGCGTTGCGTATGTTGCCGTCGCGATAATTAATGCGACGGCGGCAGCAAAGAATATCAATAAATTTTTATATGTATTATTCATATGAAAAATGCCGCTTCGCGGCATGTGTTTCAAGTCATTCAGCCAGCGATTATCTTACATAATAATACCACTGTGTGCAATCCGCGCCAGGTATCGGTGCAGGCGGAACCGCGGATCGATTGTATTCCGGACAAGTGCCGTCTGGGTCAGTTGGTGTTATACAAATCATATCTGTAGGGATATCCGGACCAGGTGGAGTTGCTGTAGAGGTCATATTCCCGCTGGCCTTACACTTGCATTTCCGTCCAATTGGCTGACACCCATAAGCCGCAACCGCCCCAACTCGAGGCCGCCAGCACCCAGCAGGAGTGCATGAAGGATCTGGCACGTAACCCGCGGGAGCGATCGTCGTTTTCTCCCGTGCAATGACCACGTTTACAGTTACATTGCTCAAATCAATATTTGATACGTTTGTACCGACAGTAAACTCGGGCAACTCTTCGAGCAACGGAGTTGGATTCAGCTCATCATCTGGATGGTATGGCCCGAGCGTAGTCCCCGTGATAGAACTTGTCACCAGGTACCCCTCAGAGTATGTCGTAACCACATAGGGCATAGCCCCATACTTACCGAATACGGCGTGCAATGGGTATGCGTCCGCCAGATCATCGTCGACAAAGTACTCCAGCCAGCTCTTAATATCGCTGGCGAGCTGCTCGACATTGGTTGGATTCCCTGAAAGCCAGTTCTGCACATCAGAAGTGTGATCAAAGTTTGAGACCACACCTGTGGTGTGGATATGCAGATCTGCCATCCACTGCTCGGGCGCAGGGGCTGGCTCGGGCGATACATAAAACACGCCGTCACCTGCGACTGCCGATGAGGGGACACCATACGAGTTCAGTTGTCCGCCCCCTCCATCCACAGGGCTGTTCGACTCCTGAATTGCTTGTACATGCTTGACCGTTGAAATCGGATCACTTGTACTAGTCGTAATTTTCCCGAAGTTGGCATACTCAACAATCATTTCGAGCGTCACATCGTCGCCCACATAACCATCACCTTCGTCGCCATAAATACTCGCGAGTGTCCGTAAGTAGGCGATATAGGGAGAAAACAGGACATCGTTCATGTCAGAGTTCGAGTACGAAAAAGTACTCGCACCGGGAGAGAGTTGGCCATTCTCCACGAAAAAAGCATAATGATTAATGAAATCCGCAACCTCAGCCTTCTGTGACGGCTGGAGATCGGTAAACAGATGCGAACTTTGCGCCCTCGCAACCCCGCCGCCTGCAAATCCAACAAATACTGCCGACGACACAAAACATCTACTAAGTGCATTCATAATTCTGCACCTCCTTTGCGCCATACCGTACACAATTTGAACCAAAAAACAAGGTGAAAACAGTGCTGTTTTCACCTTGCGTCATCGCACCTCAGGATTGCAAACCACAAACCCCTAGCCTGCAGGCACTTACCGACTAGTCCTCGTCCCCATGCCCAGCAAAGGCCGCGATGACCTCCTGCTGAATATGCGGCGGGGTGTTCTCGTCGTGCGAGTACTCCATGGTGTAGGTCCCCGAGCCGCCTGTGATGGACTTGAGCTCGGTCGAGAAGTTCTGCAGCTCGCTCGCGGGGGCCTGGGCGACGACGGTGCACAGGTCGCCCGGGAGTATGCGGGTGTCCTGCACGCGGCCTCGCTTGGTCGAGAGGTCCCCAGCGATATCGCCCATCTTCTCCGAAGGCACGGTCACCTCCAGCTCGACTATGGGTTCGAGCAGCACGGGCTTGGCCATTTTGACGGCGTCGATAAAGGCCTTCTTGCCGGCGGTGATGAAGGCGATCTCCTTGGAATCCACATCGTGGTGCTTGCCGTCGTAGACCTCGACCTTGATGCCGTGCATCGGGTAGCCGGCGATGGCGCCGTGCTCAAGGGCCTGACGCACGCCCTTCTCGATCGCGGGCATGAACTGACGCGGAACCGAGCCGCCGACGGTCGCGTTGACGAACTCGAAGCCCGTGTCGTGATCGGCGGGCAGCGGCTCGACTCGCAGGTAGACCTCGCCAAACTGACCCGCACCGCCCGATTGCTTCTTGTGGCGGTGATGGCCCTCCGCCTTGGCCGTGATGGTCTCCTTGTAGGCGACCTTGGGCACCTCGGTGTTGAGCTCGATGCCCATGTTCTGCTTGAGCCGTTCCATCACGACCCGCAGGTGCAGCTCGCCGAGACCGCGCATGACGGTCTGCTTGGTCGCGCTGATGCGTTCGATGACCAGCGATGGGTCCTCGGCGGTGAGTTTATGGATCGCGCCGGAGAACTTGGTCTCGTCGGCGTGGTTCTTGAGCTCGATCGCCAGGCCGTACATGGGCTTGGGCAAGGGCAGGGGCTTGAGATGCACCGAGTCCAGGTCGTGGCCCTCGTGGAGCACGGCATCGAAGTGGACCTCGTCAACCTTGCCGATCGCGCCGATGTCGCCCGGCCCCAGCTCATCAACCTCGTGGGACTGCTTGCCCTGGCGTTTGAGCAGGTGACCGATCTTCACGGGCTTCTTGGCATCGCCGATGATGACCTCGGACTTGGCCTTGAGCGTGCCCTGATGGACGCGGAAGACGCCCAGCTTCCCGACGAACGAGTCGGTCGTGCACTTGAAGACATGGGCCAGCACCGGCTTGGACGGGTCGGGCTCAGCAGTGAAAGCCACCTCATCGCCACCGGCCTCATCACGCTTGAGGAACGGCCGCGGGTTGCCCTCCAGCGGGTTGGGCAGCAGCGAAGCGATGACATGCAGGAGCTGCTCGATCCCCGCCCCGCTCTTGGCGCTGCAGAAGGCGACGGGCACGAGGTGCGACTCGCGGAGCGCCTTCTCGAACACATCGTGCAGCTGTTCTTTGCTGATGTTGTGCTCGTCGCCGTCCTCGAGGTACTTGTCCATCAGCTCGTCCTGCATCTCGACGATCTGCTCGACGATCGCCTGATGGGCGTCGGCCTCGGATGAGAACAGCGTCGGGCCGTCGCCCTCGTCGTCGAAGACCGAGATCGCCCCTTGGCGGTCCGCCGTGGGCAGGTTGATGGGCAGACACTCCGAGCCGAACTCCTCCCTGATCTGCTCCACAAGCCCTTCCAAGTCACTCTGCGCATCATCGATCTTGTTGATGATGATCATGCGGGGCAGGTTGCGCTCCTTGGCGATGCGCATCATCCGCCGCGTCATCGGCGCGATGCCGTCGTGGGCATCGACAACGACGCAGACGGTTTCGACAGCCGGGAAGACCGAGATGGCCATGCCGGCGAAGTCAGCCAGCCCGGGCGTATCGATCATGTTGACCATGTGGCCCTCGTGATCGAAGTGCAGCATGCTGGTGCGCAGTGAGTGCTTGTGGTGCTTCTCTTCATCCGACCAGTCGGAGAAGGTGGTGCCGTCTTCGATCGAGCCCATGCGGTCGATGGTGCCGGTCGAGAAGAGGAGGCGTTCGGCCAGGAGGGTCTTACCCGATCCTGTTTGTCCTACGAGTGCGATGTTTCTGATATCCGCCGGGGATCGAAGTGCCATGGCTGCCGCCTCCTTTCGGGCGGGCAGTGTCGGCTCGTGTGCGACTGACCGAACGCCAGTCATCGCATCGCGGGCCGGCATCGCCCGCGGTCTGGTTGTCTTGGGCCCGACGATGCGGGTCCAACAAGAAGTCTACCAGCAGACAGAAGAATTGGAAGCGAGAACCGGGACGAAACGATCCGGTATTTCTTCTTTGTCCCTCGAACCAATAGACTCCCGCTTTGTACGCATTTGGGAGAACCCCGCCCGCAACCCGCCGTAATACAAGAGGTAAACGAGATTCGAGACGCCCGCGGGTGTCCGTCATGCACTTTGGAGTGGGGAGACCGGCTTGCACGAGGAAACTAATCCCGTCTGCGGCGAGTGCGGGCGCTCGCCCACCGATACCAGAGCGACGCGAAAACGCAACGCCCACGGGGGAAATCGGCTCGCGTTCCGAATCTGGCTCCTGCTCCTGCTGGCATTGCTGGTGCTGGCCATGCCATGGGTGCAGACCCGGGTGGGATGGCGGTACGCTGAGATCGACTCCAGCTCCATCACTGACCCACGCCCAAGAACGATCCCACTGATCGAACCGCTTGTCCGCTGGCGCGATGTCGAAGCCGCGGCACGGGGCGACTTGGCCGCCATCGAACGCTTGCGATCAGGCATCAAAGAAACCATGCCCGATTCGATCTCACGCATGGACGCCGACTACGCGACGGTGCAGTTTGAGATGATCCAGAACTCGTACCACGAGCACGGCTCGCGCGCCGACATGCGTCGCTACTTTGAAAGCGATTCAACCGGCTCGCTGTCCTCACTCTTGGCCATCCGATCATCGAGCGAGCATGAATATATAGGTTGGCCCTACCGCTGGAGCGGCGCGTACACCACACGCTTGCTGGACTATCAAGAGGTCGTCTCCAGCAGCAATCCCATGGGCCCCGACCCCGAGCCAACCATCGAGACAGAGTACGAGACGCATCGCTTCTGGAGATGGGACGGGATCACGGCAAGCGTCCTCTTCGCATGGTGGGCCGGCTGGCTCGCGGGCATTGTCCTCAAACGCCTCAAAGCCAAGCGCGCTTGGCGGCTCGGCGCGCGGTGGGCCGTCGTCCTCGGGCTCCTGACCACCTCGCTGGTGCTCGGGTTCCGACCCAGCGTGACCGAGAGCAACAACACATTCTCGACCGCGTACGAAGCGATTCCCTCGTCCACCGATCCCATCACCCGACCCCAGGCGGAGATGATGGAACTGCTCGAAGAGGACGGAGCCGTCCAACGCATCGCCCAGGAGCTGCTCGATCGCCACAGCACGCTCGATCGCCCCAACGCCCTGGTCGGGCTGATCGCCTATAACCCGCTCAAGATGTCCAGCTACATGCTCCGGTTCGGTTACTGGGGCGCAACCGCGGCGAGCTATTCGCAGTTCGGCCATTTCGCGATCGATGAAGAGGGGAACATGACACAGGTGCCCGTCCAACGCTCGCCGAATCATCGCACCTTCCACGCCTCCATCCACGGCCTGTCAATCAATCTGCTGCCGGGCAGCAAACCCAATACCAGATATTCCATCGGCATTCAGTTCGCGATGGTTCTCATCTGGCTGACGGGCGCCATCGTCCTCCTGCGCCTGCTCGAGCTTTCCATCCGACCCTTCTACCACATCATCCAGCTCCGACGCATACTGCACAAGAAATGCGTTTGGTGCAAGTACCCGCTTCCTCAAGAGCAGGATTCTGTAGAAACATCATAAAGATGCTGATCTATACTGCCTAAAGATGACACAGAAGAAGCACGGAGATGAGACGACCCACTGCTGCCCTGAGTGCGGCGGGGATGTGACCGCCCTCCGCCAGAAACCGACGAACCGACTGCAACGCGCGGTGCTGATCCCGACCATCACCTGGGGATTGCTTGTACTCGCCGTTCTCGCCGTCGCTTCACCTTGGGTGCAGCAGTCGCTGGGCAACCAGTTGATGATCTTCAGCATGTCTGACACGACCGAGGCCGACCGCACAACGGGCTCAACATTCATTCCAGTGGTGTATGCCCGCGATGTGCTCGGTGCACCAGAAACCGCTGCTCGAACACTGCGTGAACGCTATGAGCCGAATGCGAGTTCCTATGGAAAGCAATGGGAGAACGCGCAGATCCGATTCGTTTCCAAACCCCCTCCCAAGTTCATCCACGACACACTAACCCACGGCTTGGGCGGACCGTGGGTCCAGGTCGACGCATACACGGCCTTTAGCGATTTCAGTGCAATCACGCTCAACATGGGCATGGATGCGTACCCACCCGAATCCGTTGAAACCGATTACTACGGTGCGCCCACTGAGCCAGAATCGAAGCTCGCGCTCACAACCCGCACGATCAGAATGAACGGCGGACAGGATATCCAACGCCGCGTACTCCCAAGATCGATCGCTTCATCGATCCTCGCGATCTGGTTGACCTTGCTCGTCATCACCGCGATCACCGCGCGGTTCGGCGTGCGAGTGTTTCGATCGTGGAAACTGAAGCTCAGCCTGCTCGGCGTTGTTCTCATCCTTGTCCCGCTCATCGGCTCGAACCTGCGTCATGAGAACCAGAGCTTCATCCCGCAACGCACAAAGACGGGCCCGCCGCAAGCCGTCGGCGATTGGATCAGCAGCGATGCATTCACATCCCTCATGCTCGACGAAGACCAGGATCAGGAACGCGCCGAAATCATCTCACAACTCGCACAAGCCGCGGACCCAGATCATGTGCTCGGTCTTGAGGTCATGAAAAACCACGCAAGCGCGTATGCGATGCACACAGCGCAGCTCTCCGGGCATTTCCCATTGGGTTTGGTGCACCAGATGGGGCACTTCAATGAGCGTACCGATGGATCCAGAGAAAGCCGCGAACTCCCGAAGGATCAGCAGGGCGCCTTCAAGGTTCGACTGTCTCCACTCGCCGAAACAATCATGATCATGATGAGTAGCCGCCACACCTTCTGGGCCGTGTCGCTCAACTGGGCAAACATCATTCTGCTATTGGGCGTGCTCTGGCTCATTCACCGCCTGCTGCACTTTGTCGGTGTCCGATTCGCCTACCGCACCCAGCGGAAACGCTTCAAACGCAACCAATGCATCTTCTGCGCCTATCCCCTCTCCCCGCAGGCCCTCGCGGCTCGCTCGGGCGATTCGGGCTCCTAAACTCCCATCCCATGAGTGCTTCCGACCCCAACACCGTCATCACCCGTTTCGCACCCTCGCCCACCGGGCACCTCCACATCGGGGGGGCGAGAACCGCCCTGCTGTGCTGGGCCTACGCCCAACGCGCCCAGAAAGAGGGCCGCAACGGGCGATTCCTGCTCCGAATCGAGGACACCGATCAGACCCGGTCGTCCGAATCCTCCACGCAGGGCATCCTCAAGGACCTGGCATGGCTGGGGATCGATTGGGCCGACGGGCCGACCGTTGAGCACAACAACAAGACCATCGGCGGCGACGAGCGGGGCGTCGGGCCCTACTACCAGTCCCAACGCCTCGACCTCTACAACGAGCACATCAACAAGCTCATCGAGTCCGACCACGCCTACCCCGCCTTCGAGACCCCCGAGGAGCTCGAAGCCAAACGCAAGGTCGCCATCGAGGCCAAGACCGGCTACAAGTACGACCGCTCCGCGCTGGACATCCCGCGCGAAGAACGCATGCAGCGCATGGCCGCCGGCGAGCCCCATGTCGTCCGCCTCAAGATGCCCGACAGCCCCATCACCGTCCACGACCAGATCCTCGGCGATGTCACCGTCGGCCCCGACGAGTTCGACGACTTCATCATCCGCAAACGCGACGGCTTCCCTACCTACCACCTGGCCGTCGTCGTCGATGATGCGCTCATGGGCGTCACCCATGTCCTGCGTGGCCAGGAGCACCTGATCAACACACCACGCCACATCGCCATCCAGCAATCACTCGGCTTCGACTCCCCCACCTATGCGCACATGCCGCTGATCTTCAACCCCGACGGCTCCAAGATGAGCAAGCGGGACAAGGACAAGACCGCCAAGAGAGCCGTCAAAGAAGCCAAGCTCGAATCATCGCCCATCGAGGGTCTCAGCGACGCCGACTTCGCCAAATGGCTCAAGGACAAGACCCGCCAGCTCCCCAGCGACCAGCTCATCGCCCTGGCCGGGATGCTCGGCGTCCACCTCCCCGAGATCGATGTCGAGGACTTCCGCCGGGCCGGCTACCTGCCCGAGGCGCTCAACAACTACCTCGCCCTGCTGGGCTGGAACCCCAAGTCCAAGAACGACGACGGCACCGATGTCGAGCGATTCGACATGGATTACCTCGCGTCGCACTACGGCTTCGAGGGCATGGGCAAGGGACAGGCCAAGTTCGACCGCGTCAAGCTCCTGAGCTTCAACGCCGACGCCATCGCCCAGCTCAGCGATGAGGACTTCGCCTCGCGCTGGCGCGATTGGGCAAGCAGCTACGACCCCGCCCTGTGCGAGCGATTCAACGCCAACGACATGCTCATGCTCGCCCCGGCCGTCAAAACCCGCTGCAAGACCCTCGCCGACGGGCGCGATGTCATCGGCTTCGCCTTCGTGCAAGACGACGCCATCGAGTTCGACGGCAAGGCCCTGCACAAGGCCCTGCTCAAGGGCGAGGCCAAGGGCCTGGAGATGCTCAAACGCTTCAAAGACGAGCTGGCCACGATCGACCCGTTCACCCCAGAGAACATCGAACAGGCCGTCAAGGACTTCTGCGAAAAGCACGAGGTCGGCATGGGCAAGGTCGCCCAGCCCATCCGCGTCGCCGTCACCGGCGGCCCGGTCTCCCCGCCACTGGGCCAGACCCTCGCGATCATCGGCAAACACGCCGTCATCGCCCGCATCGCCCGATGCATCGAGGTCGCTGATGCTGGCGGCGCGGCAAAGGAGTGACTCTTTCTCCTCCCCCGTCCTGATAGGCAATCCGCCGGAGGCGGACCTTCGGCGAGCAATAGGCAATAGGCAATCCGCCGGAGGCGGACCTTCGGCGAGCAATAGGCACCCCATTGTCCCTCCCCGCGCCCTCG
>DEXG01000009.1:18836-33367 GCA_002364005.1 Phycisphaerales bacterium UBA3190 | reverse complement strand
TCGGCACCTCCCCCGTCAGGACGGGGGTGCGGTTTGGTGACGCTGTCCGGGTGCCACGGTGTTGCCCACGCAGCGGCAACCCGTGCGCTGCATTTCCCGATGGCAATCGAGTCATCAGAGCCCAGGTTCTGCGGAGGACACGGGTTGTCCACCTTCGGCGGAGCAACACCGTGGCACCCGGATGCTGGACCCCTTCCGTCACGCGTGCGTGGCGACGAGTTCCTGGAGGCGGTCAAAGCTCATCCCGGCGGTGAGGTCGGGTTCGCCGCGATCCACATCCCAGGCGCGGACATCGCGCAGTGTGTCTCCCATCGGGCGGTTCTCCAGCCCGGCTTCGAGGGCTTTGCTGTAGTCCACCTTGTACACGGACTGCATCTCGTCGGGGATCCAGGTTGGGATGTCGCGGGATGGGTTCAGGTCGTGCTCTTTGAACCAAGCGTGTGGTGCTTCGAGGAGTTTGGTGCTGGAGTTGAGCGCGGTGTGGGCCTGGTTGATGAACTGGTGCAGCGTCAGCCCGGGCTGGGGGCCGGCGCAGTTGTAGGTGCCGGTGATGTTCTCGGTGATGCACTTAAGGAAGAACGCGGCCAAGTCGCGCGAGTCCACGAACTGGGCGAGCCCGGCGGGTGGCTCCGGGATGATGACGGCATCCAGGGTGCTCAGGGCACGCGTCCACCAGGTGACGCGGTCGGTCGGATCATGCGGCCCGGCGATGATGGTGGGGCGAGGGATGATGTGGTTGTCGGGGAAGTACTCGTGGACGACCTGTTCGCACAAGACCTTGAGCCCGCCGTAGGTCTCGCCGGTGACCTCTTCGACGCCCTCGTCATCAAGCTGGACGAGTTGTTCCCAGGCCCAGTCTTCGCTTGGCTGTGCATCCGGGCTCACCGGGTAGACAGAGATGGTGGAGACAAAGAGGTAGAGATCGGTATGGTCTTTGAGGAGTTCGCACGATTCGCGGACGACGCGGGGGGTGTAGCCGCACATATCGACCACGCAGTCGAAGCGTTCGCCGTTGTCAAGGAGTTGTTTGATCGCGCCCAGCCCATCGCCCTTGTTGTCGGGGTCCTTTGGGTCTCGGTCGCCGATGAGGTGTCGGATGCCCTCGGGCAACCCGGGTGCTTCGGGCGAGCGGTGGAGGATGGTGAGGTGATGACCCGCGTCCACGGCCTGCTCGACGAACGAGCGGCCTGAGAACTGGGTCCCGCCGAGGACGAGGATGTTCATGGGGGAGTGTATGGGACTCAGATGGCTCGGTTGCGGCGGGGGCGAATCAGGGTTGTCAATGCGAGCACGATCATTGATGCGGGCGCGGGCACGACATGGAGCGTGACGCCTTGCGCGTGGATGTCGGCTTCGAAAAACAATGAGCCCTCCAGCTCGGGCAGTACGATGAGGTCGAAGTCGCCTGTGAGGGTGTCGGCGTTGATGATGTCGAAGGTTTGTCCGTACTCGGCAATGAAATCGTCGGCGATGGCAACCTCGAGGGTGCCTCCGGCGATGAGGTCGTGGACGCTCAGGCGGTCGAAGTTATCGGTGGAGCCGATGTCGAAGTGGAAGGTGCCTCCGGTGATACTGGAGTTGAACTCAAGGACGCTGTCGAGCTGATGGGTGAAGCTGAGATGCCCGTACTCGTTGTGCTCACCCGGGTCGATCGTCGAACCTTGATAGAAATACGCATCGCCCATCAGGGTGCCGGTGCCTTCGATGCGTGTTTGGGAGAAGAGGGTCATTGCTCTGCTCGTGTTAGAAGCGTCGAGCGTGCCACCGTTTCGGAGGGTGAGGACGGCGTCGCCCACCGGTGGGTGATCGTCGGGGAGGGTGATGTCGCGCCCGGTGTCGAAGTATGTCCCGGAAACCTGCACGGCGGAGCTTGGTCCTTCGATGATGAGATTGCTGCCCTGGGTAGTGGATGAGAGGAGAAGCCCGTTGGCGGTTTCGATCCGGCCGCCATCTCTGACATGTACGATGGCGGATCCACCCGCCCCGATGGTCATGCCCTCAGGAGCGTTTTCGTCCGTCGTGCGGATGAGCGAGCCTTCGCCGGCGACTTCGAGGAAGCCGGACCCGGTGAATGTGCGATTCGGGATGCTGCGAAAACCAGCAACGCGCAGTTCGCCAAACTCGACAATCGATCCATCGGTGATGTTGGCGATGCCGTGCCCCTCGTGCCCAACGGTGAGTCCGTTCGTCGCGGTCATCTGCGCACCATCGTAGAGGGTGAGGTGACCGTTTACGCCTTCGTTCCTCCCAATCGTGATTGTGCTTTGGCCTCCGATGGTGGTGCTGCCGCCGTATTGAGAAAAGCCGCCGAAACCCAGGCGTCCGCCGATTGTTGTGCCGAGGATCATGGAGCTCAACTCAATGTCCTGATGCATGATGTGGGCGTGCCCGCCGTTCGCGATGATGCCGATCTCACTCATCGTGGGCACCGATCCGTTGCTCCAGTTTGCGGGATTGGTCCAGTCGCCCTCGGCGACGATCCAGTCGTTGGTGTTGCCGGCAAGGGCGGTTCCTGTGAGCGATAAGGCCAGGGCGATTGTGGCGGTGTGTGGGTTCATGATGTATGGGCTCCTCAAATATCTAGAATGACTGTTGAAAACTACATCCACTACGGGCATCGTGCCAACGGGTTCCGAGCGAGCAGGGCAGGAATGAGGGGCAGATCGGGGCGATACGGGTGCGGATCGGGCGATTCTGGACGCTAGAATCCTCACAATGAACGCATCGCGGCGTGGGGCGGGATCGAACTCGGTTCCCGTCTCTTGTCGCCGACCCGGAGTGCACCATGCCCAGAACCCAATGGGAAGACAAACTCACCCAGCACTACCTGCTCAAGCGGATCCCGACCGCGCCGTTCGGGCATGTTCGCGATCGCCACATCGTTGGCTATGACGAGTATGTCAAGACCGGTGGATACGAGGGTTTGCGCAAGGCGCTGACCATGAAGCCCGAGGATGTGACCAAGGAGGTCAAGGACTCGATGCTGCGTGGGCGAGGCGGCGCTGGGTTCCCGACCGGGCTCAAGTGGACCTTCCTGCCCGATCCCGATGGCGGGCCGAGGTACCTGGCGATCAATGCCGACGAATCGGAGCCGGGGACCTTTAAGGACCGCCTGCTCATGGACTTCGATCCCCACGGGCTGCTCGAGGGCATCGCGATCTGCATGTACGCGTGCCGACTCAACAAGGCCTACATCTTCATCCGCGGCGAGTACCACCACCAGGCCCATGTGCTCGAGAACGCGATCAAGGAAGCGTACGAGAACGGGATCTTCGGCGAGAACGGCCTGATCAACCAGGGCTCGAACGCCTCGGGTGACGCGTTTGTTGCCGACTGCTATGTCCACCGTGGCGCGGGCGCGTACATCTGTGGTGAGGAGACGGCACTGCTGGAGGGCATCGAGGGCAAGCGGGGCTGGCCTCGCATCAAGCCGCCCTTCCCGGCGCTCAAGGGGCTGTTTGAGCGGCCCACGATCATCAACAATGTCGAGACGCTGGCCCACCTGCCATTCATCCTCAGCGATGGCGCCAGCGCGTTCACGGCTCAGGGTGTCGAGAGCACGATCGGTGGCCCGCCCAGCTACGGCACCAAGCTGATGGGTGTCTCGGGCCATGTCGAGAAGCCCGGCTGCTACGAGCTTGAGCTTGGGGTCCCATTGCGGACGCTCGTCGAGAAGTACTGCGGCGGGATCCGTGGCGGCAAGAAGTTCAAGGGCGCCATCCCCGGCGGCGTGTCCATGGGCATCCTGGGCACCGATCAGTATGACGCGTGCCTGGATTTCGACATCGGGCGCAAGCACGGCGTGCTGGGGCTGGGAACGGCCGGGCCGACGGTGTTCGATGAGGACACCGATATGGTCTCGGTGGCTCGCAACATCGCGCGGTTCTTCAAGCACGAGAGCTGCGGGCAGTGCACGCCGTGCCGTGAGGGTTCGGGCTGGCTGTACCAGATCATGACCCGCATCGAGGCGGGCGACGCCAAGACCAAGGACCTGGACCTGGCCAAGGAGATCGCCAACTCGATGGGCTCGATGCCCGGGACGACGATCTGTGGCTTGGCCGACGGCAACGCTTGGGCGGCGCGGACGATCATCGAGAAGTTCCACGGCGAGTTCGAGTCGCGAGTCGCACGGACCTATGTCCCGGTGACGCTGAACATGAGTGAGCTGGCCGGCGCGTAATCGACGATTCAGGAACACCGAATGAGACGCCCGATTCGTCGGGCGTTTTTGTATTGACCGTACGAAAAACAAGGCCGCCCCTTTCGGGAACGGCCTCGGACGGAATCGGGATCTTGACGCAGGGCGTGTGCTGGGTGCCGCATGAATCCTTCATGCGGCTTGAGTTTCCAAAGGAGGACGGGATGGCCCTGCGTCAAGGGGATTCGCGTGGGTGATCAGTCGTCAACGGGCTCGCTGTCTCTGTTGCGTCGGTTGCGTTCACGCATCTGCTGGCGTACACCCTCGGTGTCATCCATTTCTCTGCGTGCGGGTCGACGATCTTCGTTGTCCGGTCGCGCTTGCTGGCCCTGGGCTCGCAGGCGTGATTTGAAGACATGCTCTTCGATCATGTCGTACTGTTCGTCGCTGAAGACCTTGCGGAGCGAAGCCAGGGCGGTCTTGACGGCCGGCGAGTTGGAGATGAGCTCGCGGAGCTGGCGAGCGGCATTGCTCTCGGCTGGTGGCTCGGGGCGCTCGTCGGCGGCTTGCATGGCGTCGGCCGGTTCGGCGTCTTTCGCTTCTTTCTGAGCGGCCTCACGCTCGGCTTGTTCCTTCTCCAACCGCTCGCGACGCTCTTTGTTCACCTTTTCCCGAAGCTGGCGGATCTGCACCATGTTCTCCTGCTGGAAGGCGCGGATGTCCTCGCGGTAGGTCTTCATGATCGCCTGAATCTGATCGTTCTGCGCGTCGGTGAGGTTGAGCTCGTTCTTGCCCGACCTGATGTTGCCCAGGGCACGCAGGGCGACCGACATCTCGCGCATCTCGAGCGGGCGTTCTTCGAACGACTCACGCATCTTGGCTTCGCGCTCTTCTTCGCTCATCGGCTCGGGCCGGTCTGGCCTGGCGCTGTTCTCGACGACATCGGGCCCGCGCAGCAGGTCGTTGTCGCTCTCTTTGGTCGCGGGCTGTGCCATCGCCAGTCCGGCGGCGGCACTGAGACTCAGCAGCATCGTGATCGTGTTCGTGCGTGTCATCTGTACTCCTTGCGCCCCTGAGGGGGCGTTTTGTTCGTCGATTCCATCTGCTCAACGAGGAAAAAGCAGGGCTATTGCACGCTGCGTGCGATGAATCGAATTATCGAGCTTCGTGGCATGTGTCTATGATGATACAAGCGGGAAAAGGGGGCCGCTGCCCGGTTGGAGGGGCAGGCGGGCGTCAGGGCTCAAACGGGCCATACAGGCGGTACAAACCCACCCGAACGGATGTTCGGCATTTCGGAGCACCATCGACCATGGCACTGACCAAGGACCACATTCTCGACGCGCTCAGGGGCGTCATGCATCCCAGCGGGGAAGACCTCGTCGCACGCGGCTGCGTCATCAATATCGCCGTCTGCGACGATCAGGCCTCGGTCCGCGTCTGTATGACCCAGGGCGAGCCCAACACCCCGCAGCCCGAAAAAGCCCAGCTCACACGCATGGGCTCGGTCATCGACGCGACCGTCCGCGGCGCGGCCAGCGAGCAGGGCATCGCGAACCTCCAGCTCATCACCGAGTTCGTGGATCATGGCGGAAATGTCGTCATGCGCCTCTCCGGGGGCAAGGTCACGACCCCCGAGAGCAAGCGCCCCGAGCAAGACACGCCTCAGAATAAGGACGCGACCGGCGTGCCGGGCGTCAAGCACATCATCGCCGTCGGCGCCGGCAAGGGCGGCGTGGGCAAGTCCACCGTCGCGGTGAACCTGGCCGTCGGCCTGGCACGCAAGGGCCACGCGGTGGGGCTGCTCGATGGGGACATCTACGGCCCGTCGCTGCCGACCATGATGGGGCTCGACGCGATGGAGCAGCAGGTGCTTGAGGGGGCGTTGCAGCCGTTCTATGTGCACGGCGTCAAATGCATCACGATGGGCAAGCTTGTTGATACCGACAAGCCGCTGATCTGGCGTGGTCCGATGGCCCACGGCGCGTTCAACCAGCTGGTCGAGCGGACGCAGTGGGGCGAGCTGGACTATCTGATCATTGATCTGCCCCCGGGCACGGGCGATGTGCCGTTGACTTTGGCCCAGAGCGTCCAGCTTGCGGGCGCGGTGGTGGTGTGCACGCCTCAGAAGGTGGCCCAGGACGACGCGGTGCGGGCGAGCGGGATGTTCGAGTCGCTGGGTGTTGAGGTGCTGGGCGTGGTGGAGAACATGAGCTTCTTCATCGGCGACGACGGCAAGGAATACGACATCTTCGGTCGCGGCGGGGCGCAGACGATGGCGCAGAAACTGGGCCACCCGTTCCTGGGTGCGGTGCCGATCAATATGGCCCTGCGCAGCAACGGCGACAGCGGCAGGCCGAGCGACAACTTCGATCCCAAGACCGCCGGCGGCGAGGCGCTGCCCAAGGCGCTCGAGTCGATGGTGGATCAGTTCGAGGCGCAGGTGACGCTGGCGCAGATGGGTAAGGGTGCGTCCAAGCCGACGCTGAGTATTTCGTGATGTACGATGAAACGAGTAATAGAGCATGAGCGGGATCGAGATCGTCGCAGCGCTGATGGGTGTGCTCAGTGTCTGGCTGACGGTGCGTCAGAACATCTGGTGCTGGCCGACGGGGCTGGTCATGGTTGGGCTGTACATCTGGATCTTCTTTGACGCGAAGCTCTACTCCGATGCAGGCTTGCAAGTTGTTTATGTTGTGCTGTGCTCATACGGGTGGTACCACTGGGCGCGAGGAGGGGATCGCGAGTCAGCGCTCCATGTGACACGACTGAAGAGCACGGCGTTTACTGCCTGGTGGCTGGCTGGTCTCGGGTTCGCGGGCTTGCTTGGATTCATCATGTCGACCCGGACCGATGCCTCGATGCCGTACCCAGATGCTGTGACGACGGTGTTGAGTCTTGTCGCCCAGTTCCTGATGACGAGAAAGAAGCTCGAGTCTTGGGTTTTCTGGATCAGCGTGGATGTGATCGCCATCGGTGTTTATCTGATGAAAGGCCTGTACGTCACATCGGGGTTGTACGCGCTTTTCCTCGTACTCGCAGTGTTAGGATACTTGGCATGGAAGATGGATCTCAAGAAACACGAGGCTTCATTCTTGGCAAGTTCATGCCACCTCACAAGGGACACCGGCTGCTCTGCAGATTCGCAGAGCAGTTCTGCGACGAGCTGACCATCATGGTTTGCTCACTGCGGGATGACCCTATTCCCGGCGTAACTCGTCATGCTTGGATGAAAGGCCTGTTTCCTGATTCAGATGTGATCCATCTCACTGAGGACATGCCACAGGAACCAAAGGATCATCCTGACTTCTGGCGTATCTGGCGAGAGACCGTCGTTCGGTGTGAACCGAGGAAGATTGACTTTGTCTTTGCTTCCGAGTCTTATGGCGAGCGACTTGCGGAGGAGCTGGGTGCTCGGTTCGTCCCATTCGATCTCGACCGAGAGATGATGCCCATCAGCGGGACCGATATCCGTGAAAACCCAATCAAGCATTGGGATATGCTCCCTGGATGTACACATGGATACTTTGCGAAACGGGTGTGTATGTTCGGGCCAGAGTCGACGGGGAAATCTACTCTGACACGCATCCTCGCGGAAAAGTTCAAGACGGTGTATGCCTGGGAGCATGCCCGGGCATTGCTCGATCCGAATGGCGGTGCTTGTGAAGAGTCGGATATACCACTGATCGCCCGCGCTCAGCTCTCTCTTGAGGCAGCAATGCTTGGGAGCGTGAACAGGGTTCTATTCTGTGATACGAATCTGCTCATGACGGTGATTTGGAGTGAGGTGCTCTTTGGAAGTTGCCCAGACTGGATCCGGGCTGCCGCGGCACATCAGCATTACGATCTAACGCTGCTGCTTGATGTCGATGTGCCTTGGGTCGACGATGATCAGCGGTACTTTCCCGGGCAGGACGCAAGAGTTCAGTTCTTTGAGCGGTGCAGGGCAGCTCTTGAGGAGAAGGGCGATCGGTATGAGATCATCCGTGGCGATTATCCTGAGCGGCTGAAGCTTGCTACAGCTCATGTCGAGAGACTACTCACCGAATGAGACAGGGTGTTCACTCGCGTTCGGGCCGGACTTTTTGCATTCGTGATACACTCGTCGCGTGAGCATATTCAAGCAGAGTCAGGCCAAGCGACGCAAGACGAGCGCCACCAACCCCATCGGGTGTCTGTCGCTCTTTGGGCTGATCTGGATGCTCACCGTGTTGGGCATTGACGGGTTTCTTCTTCACTCCGGGTACAAGATACTCGATGCGCGGGAGCGGTATCTGAGTGTGCCCGGGGTGGTGGTGCAGTCGCGTGTGGACGCGCGGACGGATTCGGACGGGACGACCTACACGCCGTTGGTTGAGTACGAGTTCGAGGTGGACGGGCAGTCCTATCGTTCGGATCAGCACTCCATGTTTGTGTTCGGCACCTCGATGCGAAAGGATGCCCAGCGGGTGATCGATCGGTATCCCGTGGGCAAGGACATCGAGGTTCACTACGACCCGGATGATCCCAGCGAGGCGGTGCTGGATCTGAGCGACCGGGCGATCCCATATGTGCTGTTGCTGTTCCTGACCCCGTTCCATTGTGTCGGGCTGGGGTTGTTGGGTGGCGGGGTGGTCTCGTTGCGCAAATGGCTCCGGTATCGCAAGGATCAGGCGGTGTCGGCTTACATCGCACGCAGCACACCACGCCGGATGGTGCTCGAGGATGCCCACTGGGCGGGGTACATGGTGTTCTTCTTCGTGACCGGGTTGTCGAGCTTTGTGGCGATTTTCGTCGTCGCGTTCGGGTTCGGGTTCTCGCTGCAACGGGACGCTGCCCTGATGGTGGTCGGCTCGTGTATCGGCGCGGGGATTCTGGTGCCGACGATCATGCGGCTGGTTCGTGGTGGCAAGCGGCGTCGCCTGTTGATTGACTGGAATAGCGCGTCGTTCACACGCGCGCCCGAGTCATTGCACATCAGCATCGGATCGATCAAGACGATCCGGCTCAAGACAGCCGGGACAAGCACCAGGGTGAACGAACGCCCCTGGTACAAACACACGATTGTGGGCGTTGCGGACACGGGTCAGGAGCACACGCTGCTGATCGCCAAGGGGTATCGCGAGTTGGGGCCGATCATCCGGGACTGGTTCGCCCAGCGCTTCGAGGCGGCGGCCGAGGAGTTGGATCTGCCCGAGGAGGAGTCACCGAGCATGGAGATCGTGAGCGAGGTCGAAATAAACCGAACAAAAACCTGATTAAGGGGTTGATTGAGCCCTGCGTGTCCGGTAATTTCACGGGACGCTGAGCGGGTGGGCTGTTCGGCGGCACGCACACACCATCAGGAGACTCCGATGACCACCAGCGCCGACACCGAGACCATCAAGCAGATCGCCAGCGACCTCTTTAACCACTGCAAGAACGGCGACGAGAGCATGGACTATGTCGAGTACGACAGCAAGCTCTGGGACAAGCACTTCGCGCCGGGATGGACCAGCATCGAGGGCGACGGCAAGGTCTACACCGGTCGCGACGAGGTCTCGGCCAAGTACCGCGAGTGGCAGAAGGGCGTGACGGTTCACAGCTGCAAGGTCGATGGCCCGTTCGTGGGGCAGAGCGGCTTCAGTGTCCTGTTCGATATGGACATGGAGTCGAAGGACGGCTCGTGGCCACGCATGCAGATGAAGGAAGTCGCAAACTACACCGTCGAGAACGGCAAGATCGTCAAGGAAGAGTTCTGCTACATGCCCATGGGCGACCAGTGCGGCGGCTGATCCACTGACACCATCTTGAATGGCTTGAACGACTCGGAGAGGGGCGAACGCTCGCGGCTGGGATCATCGGTCCCCGTTGCGGGCGTTTTCGACCAGGCGCACGGCGTCGGCGATCGCGTTCTCGAGGTTCTCATTGACGATGAACTCGTCGTAGACCTGGCATGATTTGGCCTCGCGGATCTCGTGCTGGGCCTCGGCGAAGCGTTTGGCAATCAGTTCTTCGCTCTCGCGTTTGCGGCTCTGGAGGCGCCGGAGCAGCTCGTCCTCGCTGGGCGGGAGGATGAACATGCCAAAGGCCTCGGGCATCTTGGCCTTGACTTGCTTGGCGCCCTCGACATCGATCTCCAGGATGACCAGCCGACCGCGTGCGAGCTGTTCGTCGACCCATTTTTTTCGGGTCCCGTAGCGCTTGCCGAAGACATCGGCCCATTCGAGGAAGGCGTCCTCGTCGATGAGTTGCTGGAACTCGTCGTGATCGATGAAGTGATAATCGACCGCCTCGACATCGGCATCGGTTTTGGCGCGGGTGGTGTAGGAGACGGAGAAGACCGAGCCGGGGATCGAGCGTTCGACGCCCCGGGTGATGGTGGTTTTGCCCACGCCCGAGGGGCCCGAGATGATGAGCAGCAGCCCGTTGTCGGTGTCGGTGGGGAGTCTCGGGTGTGCGCTTTCGGGTGGGTGATCAGCCATGGGTTGAATATAGCCGCCGGGATGAATGGGTTGGTTGTGTGCGCAGAAAAACAGGCCCGGCAAATGTCGCGCCGGGCCTGCCCGCTCTCTGCGGCTGGAAGCGTGATCAGATCAGCTTCGTCGTCTTCGTCCCGCGGCAACGATCCCGATCCCGAGCGTGCTCATGACGCCGGGGGTTGGCAACGCGCCGATGGACGGGCTGTTCTTGACACCGATGCGCCCGGAGAGGTCCGGGCCGTACTCGAAGGTCAGATCGATGGAGGCGCTGGTATACCCGTCGAGCGGGTTGCCGAAGAGATCGCCGACGAAGACCTCATAGCGTGCCCAGTGCGAGCCGTGGGTCTCGGTGCTGTACCAGTTGTGGGTCATGGTGCCGTCCCACTGCCAGACATCGTCGCTGCCATCGGTCCCGAAGATCGGGTTGAAGGTCGATTCTTCGTAGACATTCAGGTGCGGCGAGCTGCTGAGGGTGCGCATGAAGATCCCCGAGTCTGGGGGGAGGGAGATGAAGCCATTGGCGAGCCAGCCGAACTGGGCGTTGTAGCCCATGTTATTGAGCAGCGATGCGTCGCCGACGAAGTCGCCCTCGTTGCCTTGCATGCTGACGGTGGACATGGCGGGTGACTCGAAGGTGAGGTACACCTGGTTCTGGAACAGCGTGACAAGCAGGTGCGACATCGGCCCCCCGAGTGTGGGGGTTGATGCGGCGGCCGTGCCCGCGCTGAGGGCCAATGTCAGTGGGATCAGGTATCGCATGAATCAGCCCCGCTTTCTGCGTGTGGCCACGAGCGAGCCCAGGCCGAGCAGGGCCATGGGTGCGGGTGTGGGGACGGCACGGAAGTTGAGGGTGACTTCGCCAGCCGAGTAACCATCGACGGCATTGCCAGCGCTGTCGCCGACATAGATCGAGTAGGTGGCTTCATAGTCACCCAGCTGGGCGGCGGCGTACCAGTTGTGGGTCATCATGCCCGACCACTGCCAGTTGGCGGCGCTGGAGTCGGTGCCGAAGATCGGGTTGAAGGTCTGCTCCCCGATCATCATGCGCATGCCGCCCTCGTATGTTTCGAGCCCGTCGGTCTGCGAGACGAGTTCAATCCAGATCGAGTTGCCGGCACCGGGATCGACGATGCCGTCGAGGATCCAGCCGTACTGATCGGTGTAGTACATGTCATTGAGGGCGCTGGCGTTGCCCTCGTAGGTCTCGCCCGCGAAATGGAGCATCTCGATGGGGTTGGCGGCACTGGTGTTGGCGTGCGCGTGCAGCGTGTAGGTGTCGTCCATGGAGACCATGATGTGCTCCATGGGCCATGTGTGCGCGGTGGGGAGTGCGGCCAGGGCGTTGCCCGAGAGTGCGGCGATGGATGCGATGAGAACGGTGTTGTTGATGCGTGTCATATGGATTTCCTTTACGGATTAGATTCGTTTGTGTTTGGGAACAGCTTGTCGTCGCTGGGGTTCCAGCGATCGGTTTGGTTTGAAGGGTCGTATGTTTCGCTGAACGCGTCGGTGCTCGCGTGCCCGTCGAGCCAGGCGTAGCCCGAGCCCGCGTCGCCATGGCGTTGGACGGCGACCTCGGATTCGGGGTCGACGCTCAGGGTTCGCCAGAAGTGCGCCATGATGTGGTCACGCGAGGCGGAATCGACGAGTTCGCCCATGAGCACGGTGCTCGAAGGACGCGGGATACTCGAGAGCTTGGCCCAGATTGGTCGGGTGCTGTGCGATCCCCTGCTGGGGTCGATCTCGCCCGGCGTGAGTTCGAAGTACACATTGAACCCGTAGCTCAGGGCAGGCATGGAGAATGGCAGTCCGGGCTGGGCGATCGGGCTCTCGCGTCGATCGTGTGGGCAACGGTAGTGGGTGTTGGTCGCTTCCCACCAGCCCGCGTCGTCCCAGCTGTAGCTGGTGCCTTCGAACGCCCGCCCGGTGATGGGCTCATAGAGCGTGGCGGCCCAGGGCAGGGCGTTGTACCCGGCCGAGTGGCTTGAACGGGGCAGCTTGCCGTCGTTTTCGTCGGCGAACTGCTGGGTGATGATTGCCAGCGAGCGGAGGTTATTGGTGCAGATGAGCGAGCGTGAGCTGTCGCGTGCGCCCTTGAGCGCCGGGAGCAGCATGCCCACGAGCAGGGCGATGATCGCGATGACCACCAACAGCTCGATGAGCGTGAACCCGCGCCGTTGCCTGAGATGGCAAACCATGACGGAACTCCTGAGTAGCGTGTTCGTGCGGGTGCGTCGATCGTGGCCCAGGGCGGGCGCAAGCATCGGCGCGTTCAGCGAAACAACGGCTCAGGCGCGTGGTGGTGGCGTGGGGGAATCGGCGAGCGGGTCGGGTGGGATCCGGTCTTGATCAATGGAGATGCGTGCGGCGGGCGCGAATAGCCAGTCACGCTTGACGCGGCAGCCCAGTACGAGGGTCAGGAAAACGCACGAGCAACCCGCCTGGGCGGCATCGCTGATGGCGTCGAACTTCTCGGTGCGGGGCAGGCGTTTGGGATTCTGTGTTGGCTCGGGTTTGTCCGAACACCCAGCTGCGTCATCTTCTTTGGTGACACACAGCGGGCACGCGGGCTCGAGGGGGGTGACGGGCAGGCAGGAACACATCTCCTGGCCACAGACTGAATAGCTTGGCCGGTCTTGCATGCCGAACGCGATGATTGGTCCCCAGCCCGAGCTGCTGAGCACAAAGCCCAGCACAAACAGGGTCATCGCGGCGAAATGGATGCGTGAGGATTGCATCTTGGCAGGACTCTATACCGTTTAACAGCACGGGGCAATAAGTGTACCTAAGTATCCACAATAATTTCATCAACCGCTTGGCAGACGCGATCGAGCTGGATGTGCTCGATGGCGCAGCGTTGTGGGTGGTCATTGGCCGATTCGCTGGGCGGGAGTGTCGGGTCTGCGACGATGATGGTCTCGCTGGATGAGCCGTCGGGCAGGGGCGTGGTGGGGATGGTGGTCCAACGCGGGTCGGTTGGGCCAAAGAGGGTGACGAGCGGTGTGCTCAGGGCGGCGGCGATGTGGCGCGGGCCCGTGTCATTGGTGACCATGATGCTCGCGCCGTCGATGATGGGCTTGAGCGCACCCAGCGTGTTGCCCAGAGCGGGCAGGGAGATCGGGTTGGACTGGGCGAGGTTGATGATCTGGTCGCACAGGTCGGCCTCGGCGGGTGAGCCGTTGATAAGCACGCGCATGTTGTGGGTGGTGTGGAGGTGGTCGGCGAGGATGGCGAATCGGTCGGCGGGCCAGCGCTTGGCGGTGTTGTTGCCCCCCGGGTTGAGCACGGCGTATCGCTCGCCCGGTTCGATGTGGGCCGCTTGGAGAATCGCCTGGGCCTTGGCGCGGTCGTCGTCGCTGCTGCCCAGCTCCATGTAGGTGTCTTTGGGCAGAGCCAGTGGAAGCTCGGTGCAGGTGGTGGGCGTGTGGATCGACCAGGCAACCGGGTCCTCGTCGAGCAGGTGCGAGGCGAGATTCCAGTAGTAGTCGACAATGGGTGTGAGCTTCCAGGACTTGTCGGGGTTTCGCGGCGGGGCGACCGGGTCGGTCAGCAGCATGCCTCGGGTGTCGCGGTTGTAGCCGATGCGTCGGGGGATAAAGGCCAGGCGGGTGATGAGTGCCGTGGAGAAGGAGTTGGTCAGGAGCAGGGCGGTGTCGTATTGGCGTGGTCGGACTTTGTTGGCGGCTTTTTTGGAGGCCATCATGCCGTGGGGCTGGAAGACATGGAGCTCATCGAAGAGGGTTGAGCCGCTGAGGAGTTGATCCATGCCCGGTCGGCAGAGGGCCCCGATAAAGATGCCCGGCATCGCGTCGCGGATGCGCCGGATGGTGGGGGTGGCCATCACGATGTCGCCCACCCAGGAGGGGAGGACGATGAGCAGTCGCAGTGGGCGGTCGGGCGCGGGCATGGGGGAGGGTAGGAGTTCAGAACGAGCCGCGACCGTAAGGGAGCGG
>DEXG01000009.1:0-18606 GCA_002364005.1 Phycisphaerales bacterium UBA3190 | reverse complement strand
CGGTCGCGGCTCGTTTTTGGTGCTCAGATCAGCGGGTCGTTGGCGCTGGGCCAGAGGTCTTTGCCGGTGTGGGCGCGGTGCCAGCGGTTGGTGTCGCGGCGGAGCTGGGCCATGAAGGCCAGGGCAGCGAGTTTGTGCGTGGCGAGCTTGGCGGTGATGGAGGTATCGGTGGTATCGAGTTCGAGGAGCTTGATGCCGGTGCGTTCGGCCAGGGCGTTGGCGGCTGCCTCGACGGTGCGCCGGATCTTGGGGTCACTGAGCGGGTGGGCGAGCGGGTCGATGGGGTGCAGTGTTGCGGTCGCCGAGGACTGATCCTGCTCGGGTTCTTCTTCGAGCTGGAGGATCAGGTGGGCGGCATGGGCCAGATCACGGACGGGTGAATCGTGCGCGACCCGGATGGTTTGCGATTCGGGCACGCCGGCGCTGATGGCGGCGTCGAGGTCGCGCTGCTTGTCGCCGACCATCCAGGAGCGGTTGGGGTCCAGGTTCAGTTCGCGGCACGCGGCCTCGATCATGCCCGGGTGCGGCTTGCGCCACTCATGCTCGACGGCGAGGTGTGTGACCACACCTGTTTTGGGGTGGAACGGACAGCTGTACCAGCAGTCGATCAGCGGCTCGTCGAAGAGGAGGCGTTCGTCTTCGTATTCAGATTGGTGCAGCAGCTTGCGCATGCGGTCGTTGCACGCGTCGACCTCGCGCATGGTGCCCCCGGCTCGGGCCACGCCGCCCTGATTGGTGATGACAACGAGCGTGTAACCCGCGTCTTTGAGTGCGATGAGCGCTTCGCGTGCCCCGGGCACAAGCAGGGCGTACTCGGGCTTGAGCAGGTCGCCCCACTTGACGTCCTCCCATGCGCCGTCGGGGAGATCGGCGTTGCGGTTCACGGTGTCATCGCGGTCGAGGAAGATCGCGGGTCGGGGTGGTGTGTCGGGTGTCACGGGCATGTCACAAGCATACGCCAATTGACCGGAATGGGGATCAGCAGAACGCGGCGAGCGGTATATTGAAAGGATGATCTGGAACTTCGTGTATTGGGTGTTGTTGTCGATCGCGGTGGTGTTGCTGCTGCGTGGGTTGCTGTGGGATCGCGCTGGGTTTCGTGGGCGGGCCAAGCGGCGGTGTCGCAAGTGCTGGTATGACCTGACGGGTGTTGATGGGGATGTGACGAAGGGGCCGGTGGTTTGTCCGGAGTGTGGGAAGGTGCACAAGACAAAGCGGTCGATGCGGAAGACGCGCCGGGGGAAGAAGTGGGTCGCGGCGGCGGTGATGGTGTGGGCGATGGCGTACGGGGCGAGCGTGACGCCGAAGGTGCAGAAGAATGGTTGGGGTGCGGCGGTGCCGAGGGTGGTGCTGGTAATGTCGCTGCCGTTTTTGTCGGAGGAGCAGGGGAGTGGGCTTGGCCCGTTCGTTTTTCGCCCCCAGATTTTGAACGGATCACCGTTTGATCGGTTTGTGCTCGAGGAGATGCCGCCAAATGAAGCGTATTACTTTTACTCAATGCAGTATCAGGATGGCCCAGCGCTTGGATGGTTCTCGCGGCGTCTCGTGTTTCTGCTTGCCCGCTTTCAACGAACCGATGTCATTACGGATGGCACAACAGCGCGTGGGCGCGCGTTCAAATCGCTGATCAGTCAGTTCGTGCATATGGACGCGTGCTATTCGTTTGAGTCGGCGTGGGCGAGCAAGCAGGCGACGATCGATATTGAGATTGAGCATGACTTCGGACCCGATGAGACACCGATGGGGATGGTCCGTATGCGACGACTATTGCTCGGTCCGTACCGGGTCAGGTTTGGGGACACAAGCACTGTGTATAGCGGGGGGTCGCCCAGCAGTATGCGTATGAATGGGATCACGTCCAGTTTCGATACGGTTGAAGAAGAGCGGGAACACTGGGTCAAGCGTTTTCTGTGGGATGATCTCAACCCGGCTGGGCGGGTGTATGGTGATCGACGGGCGGCGTATCTGCCGGGCTATCAGTTGTCGAAGGGGACAGCGCAGGGTGATGGGAGTGCACGCGGGGATGTGCGATTTGTCATTTATCGCTATATCGGTAAAGACAATAGCGGTATCAACACGGATGCGCTGTGGGAGATGGATTGCATACTCGCGAGAGAGATTCGGTATGCCCTGAACGCGAGTCGCACCGTCACGGCGGATTCCTCGCTGGTATTCGAGGACGACATTGAACGCTCCTTTGCTGCAGAACTCGGTGTTGAGTATGAGCAAGGCCGAGACCAATGGGTCCCGGTTGTGAGGCTGAGCACTCAGAGCGGGATGAAAGTCTTTGAGGATGACATCATCTTCGGCGGGAATCTGGCGATCGTCGCGGTGAACCCTGAGCAGCCCGATGGCAGAGGGAAAGAGTACCTGCGTGGGAGGGGTGACACATTCTGGGCTTGGGGGCGTGAACGGTACTTTGATGTTCCTGCGTATCGGAGTCCATCAGGTGATTTAGAAACGCGACGCGACCTGGATGAAAGACAGCACTTGCGGGTGCGTACACGATTCAGTGGGTATCTGCCTGGTGAGTTGGATGGGAATGATTGGAGTTTGCGCGAGAAGAATGCCCACCAAACAAAGATTGTTCTTCGTATGACGTACCAGCATCGAACTCGATCAGCAGGCTTCAGCGGGCTCTGGGGTGATCGGGTTTATGACGGCGTGCTTGAGTTTGACATTCCGAAATGGACTGTTCGGGACTTGCGGCAGTTCATCGTCAACGGCATCGTCCCCGATCACGCCATGCCCTGATCTGTTCAGAAAACCATAAAAATCATACAATATTTCTCCCCGCCCGCAACCACGCGCAGGATGCCGGGTAGACCTCGCCCGTGCAGGAAATGGGAACACAGCATGGGCGGGGGCTGATGGCGCGGGTATTCCCCGTGCGCAAGGGTGAGTGGGGGCGTGTTGGGCTCAGCGCGGCGTGCTTCTTCTTTCTGCTATTTGGCTACTTCCTGCTCCGCCCGATCCGCGAGGCGATGGGGGTGCAGCGGTCGATGAGTGATCTTCGATGGTTGTTCATCACCACCTGTTTCGTGTCGCTGATCGTGACGCTGGCGTTCGGGGGCGTGGTCTCGCGGATGGATCGGCGGCGGTTTATCGCGCTGGCGTACCGTGCGGTGATGGTGTGCCTGCTCGGGTTCATCGTTGCGCGGCAGGTGCTCAGCGATGAGCTGCTGGTGTACAGCGGCTATGTGTACTATGTCGGGCTCAGTGTTGTGAACCTGTTCATGACCAGCGTGTTCTGGGGGTTTATGGCCGATGTGTGGTCGCTGTCCCAGGGCAAGCGCTTGTTCGCGGCTATCGGGATCGGTGGGACGCTCGGGGCGCTGTTGGGCTCGAACTTCGTGTGGTGGCTGGCTTCGCACATCCCGACATGGGTGCAGATCGGTGTGGCGATCGTCGCGTTCGAGCTGGCGGTGCAGTGTGTGGGTCTGATCGATCGCCGCTCGGGGACGCCGGTGCAGGCGCAGGTGAACCCGGCGATGGGTGCGCCGGTCGGCGGGCAGTGGGTCGATGGCTTTCAGGCGATGATGCGCAGCCCGTACCTGCTGGGCATCGGGCTCTACATCATGCTGCTGGCAATCAGCAACACGATGATCTACTTCACGCAGGCCAAACTCGTGGTTGACGCGAGCGACGAGCTGAGCGGGCGTATCGCCTTGTTTGCGCAGCTGGACATGTGGACCCAGGTTGCGACGCTGCTGGTGCAGTTGTTCGTTACGGCCCACATCATCAAGCGGCTGGGCATCGGTGTGGCGCTGGCGTTGCTGCCGATCGTGACGCTGGCTGGATTCGCGTTGCTGGCGTGGGTGAGCCGGGTCGAGGGCGTGCAGGGTTGGCAGGTATTCGCGGTGTTTGCGATCTTTAACGCGATCCATCGTGCGACGCGGTATGCCGTGGTGCGTCCGGCACGCGAGACGCTGTTCTCGGTGGTGCCCAGCAGCGAGAAGTACAAGGCCAAGCCCATCGTCGATGTGTTCCTCTACCGTGGCGGCGATGTTGCTGGGGCGGGGGTTGAGCGGGTCATTGCGGCGATGGGGTGGGGTTTGATGGGCATGGCGATGGTGGCCGCGCCTTTGGCGGTGCTGTGGGGCGGGCTGGCGTTTGCGTTGGCGCGGTCGCAGCATCGGCGGGCCATGGATATGGATGAATCAAACGAGGTTGAACTGAAACCAACATCAACGATCCCCGGCGGGGCGCTGGGGCCAACAGGGAGAATGACATGACGAGCACACGACGCGAGTTTCTGGGACAGGCGGGCGCGATTGGGGTGACCGCGGCGCTGGCGGGCAGCGCGATGGGGGCGGGGCTGCTGACGCAGAAGCGCAAGCCGATGAAGATCCTGTTCCTAGGCGGGACGGGGTTCGCCGGCCCGCCGGCGGTCAGGAGGGCGATCGCCAATGGGCACGAGGTGACGCTGTTTAACCGTGGTCAGACCGGGCCGGACATGTTCCCAGATCTGGAGCATGTGCAGGGTGATCGGTACACGGATCTGAGCGGGCTCGAGAAGCTGGTGACCGACGGGCGAAAGTTCGACGCGGTGATCGATACCTTTACTTATGTGCCCGAGACGGTGACGAACGCGATGGACATCCTGTTGCCGGCGATGGGGCAGTATGTGGTGATCTCGACGACGAGCGTGTACGCGAGCCGAGCAACGCCGGGCATGGACGAGACGGGCGAGAAGGCGACGGTCGATGATGCGACGGCCGCGGAGATCAAGACGCACCGCGATGTGGGGATGCACTACGGGGCGATGAAGATGCGCGTGGAGGAAGCGGCCGAGCAACGCTTCCCGGGCAAGGTGTGCGTGATCCGGCCGGGCCTGATCGTGGGCGAGCGGGATACGACGGGGCGGTACAGCTACTGGCCGATCCGCGCCAGCGAGGGCGGGACGATGATCGGACCGGGCAGCGGCGATGACTTCGTGCAGTACATCGATGTGCGCGATCTGGGCGACTTCATGATTCATTGCATCGAGCAGAAGCACATGGGCGCGTACAACGGGATATCGCCCGCCGGGGCGCGTACCAGTCGGGACATGGTGCAGAGCGCGGTGCGGGTGGCCAGGAAGAAGCTCGGCGTGGAGACGAAGGTCGAGTGGGTCGATGAGGCGTTCCTCGATGAACAGGGCGTGCAGGCCTGGCAGCACATGCCCGCGTGGGTGCCCAACTCGGCCGAGGGGTATGAGGGGCAGGGGCAGCTGAGCACCACCAAGTCGATCGCGGCGGGGCTCAAGACCCGCGACATTGATGACACGGCTTGGAACGCGTTGAGCTACTTCATTGAGCGTGGCAAGGAGCTTGAGGCCGAGCGAGGGAGTGAGTTCGCCGAGCAATGGCGGACGCGCATCCGTGGTGGTCTGCCCGCCGAGCGTGAGCGGGAGGTGCTCAAGCTATGGAAGGAGCGGGAGCACGAGGGCTGAGTATCACGAGTGCTTCTTTTGTTGATCAGGATCAGGTCTTCGTCCCCTCAGGTATAGTGGGGTGATGATCTGGTCCTTTTTCTATTGGCTGCTGCTGTCGCTGGCTGTGCTCGTCGGGTTGCGTGCGTTGTTCTGGGATCGCGCGGGGTTTCGCGGGCGTGCCAAGCTGCGATGCCGCAAGTGCTGGTACGACCTGACGGGGGCGGAGGGTGACCTGCGTGAGGGGCCGATCGTGTGTCCCGAGTGTGGGAAGAAGCATGCGTCGCGGCGGTCGATGCGGAAAACGCGGCGGAGTAAGAGGTGGGTTGCGGTGGCGTTGGTGTTGCTAATCGGTGCCTATACCGCCCGAGCAACGCCGGCGGTGAAGAAGCGTGGGATGTGGGCGGCGGTGCCGAGTTGGGTACTGATCCTTGGTATACATCAGACACCTCAGTTTGTGCAGGATCCTGATATCGAGTGGGGATCGGTGGCCTACGGCAACAAGTCAACACTTGAGCGTGCCATGCGCGAGCTCCATGTGCGCGCACGGGTTGAGGGGCTTGCATGGTTGGACTATCAGCTAGTCGCGTGGCTTGCGCGGACCGAGGGTGTGGATGGCCTGTGTGCTTGGACACGCGATCGTAGTTATGGTGTATACCCAAGAGCGTCTTCGTATCGCATACTCATGGAACAGGGTATCAGTCGGGGGCAGCTCGGTGCGTATCACACTCGCTGGTTCCGGAGGCTGATCGATGTGCGCGTTGAAACACGCGAGGCGTGGCCCGAGGGGTACCGGGTCTTTGGTAAGCCGAAGATCAGCGATGCAAAGGAACGGTACATGAAGGATCCTCAGTTGCGTGTGCGACTGTACGACCCGATGAACGGCACATCGGTATTTTCCCCGAATGGTCGCTATTCGCCGCGTCGGCTGCAGGAGCTGGATGGGCGTGCGATGCGTTACTCGGAGCGGATGGGCGGCATGCCGGCTCGACTTTCGATGGGGGCGTGGGATGATGGGGTGATCGAGCTCAAACCCCGTGACCCTTCGGACAACTTCGCGGATCTTCAGGTGACGGTATCGGAGTATCTCGGTGAGTCGAAGTCTCTCGGTGAGCCAGAGACGGTCGTCGATCGGTATGAGTTGTCTGTGCCGGTGAATCGCGTGGAGAGCATTGATCAACTCGTCACTGTCGTTTCAGATCAGGAAGTGATCGATGAGATCCAGCGGTGTCTCCAGGCGGAGGGGTGCTGGTGGTATGACATCGATGGGTGCAGGAGAATCGTACTAGCATTGCGATTGAAAGACGATCCGGAGTTGCCCCGGAGGCGGTATACCTTCGGTAACGAAACCGTTACTGCGTATGTCGACTGGGAGATCATGCAGGGCCATGCATGGTGGGCAATCGAGCCAGCGGGCGATGCGGAGTGGCGACTCGTTCATGGGGGAGGGCTCGTACTCATGTCGGGTGGTGGAACAGAGCAGAGTCTCAGCAATACCGATTACCCGTGGTCACTAACCATTCGCTCAGACCCTGAGTTTTGCTTGCGTGATTTTGAGGCGACACACATCATCGATGGCCGAGTCAAGCTCGAAGTCTTTTGGACGAAGCTACCGAGGGGGAGCATGTAGGCCAAGATTGATCTGGTGTGTGCAGATCAGGGCACGATCTACGGCTCAACATCTTCCGACACACCTGAATCATCCGCATCCTCGCTCGGAACCGTTTCGCTCTGGTCGGCGTCGGAGTCACGCACATCGATCAGGATCTCTGTTCGCTCTGAGTTGTAGTCGTCGACATAGACCGTGATCGCGGCGTTGTAGGTGCCCACCTGGCGTGGGGTGAGGATGAAGGTGAAGTCCTGGCTCTGGTCGGCGCCCAGCGGGGTTTCGAAGACGATCTCGCGGTAGTCCCCGTCGGGGTTCTGTTCCTGCGGCACGGGGTTGATGGTGCCGAAGTCCATGTTGTCGACGATGGTGCCCGACCAGTCGATGTCACGGATGGTGCGCTGGGTGCTGTTGATGTCGGAGACCGTTAGCGTGACGGTGATGGGTTGGCCCACCGCCGCGGTCTGCGGTGCATCGGTGGTGATGGTGATGTTGGCCGGCTCGAAGGTCATGTCCGGGATCGCGTCTGCGAAGCCGCTGGCGGCCCCGCCGAACCAGCCGACGAGCAGGCCCGACCCGCAGCCGACGGCGAAGATGAGCGCGCCGATCAGCATCGCCGGGACCCAAGAGGTGCCGTCACGCCGAGCTGATGTGCCGTCGGCCCAGTTGTGTGCCGGTGCGCCGAAGTTGTTCTGTGGGGTTTGTGTCATGGTTGTGCCCAGTTGGGAGTTCGAGGAACATAGATAATTTGTTATACTGACATCATGATCTGGATGATTGCGAGTTGGTTGCTGCTCATTCTATCACTCATGCTGATCGGCGTCGGGTTGTTCTGGGATCGCCCGGGCTGGCGTGGTCGGCCGAAGCGGTGGTGCAGCAAGTGTCGGTATGACCTGAGCGATGCGGATGATGTGCCGGTGACATGCAGCGAGTGTGGGAAGGTGCACGAGCGTGAGCGATCGCTGCATCGTGTGCGTCGTCACAAGCGGGGGATCGCGGCGGGGCTGCTGTTGCTGGTCTGTGCCCCGGTCCCGGTGTTGTATCCGGATTATCAGAAGGGCGAGGTGTTTCGGCGAGCGCCGAACTGGCTGCTGGTTGAGTTGCTGCCGTATTTCCCGACCCTGCAAGATGACGGCAACCTGCTCATCAAGGGCAACAACCCGGGTGTTGAGATGTTGATGCGGCTGGCGGGTGGTTGGGGGCCGATGACCCACGAGGAGACACGCTCGCTGCTCAGCAGAATCGCGTCGGGGGGGCTGCGCACCAGGCCCGGCTCCGTGCTTTGGCAGGAGCGTGTGGTCACCTGGATGCGCGGGCAATGGAGGCGCTTCGAGAACGGCGGTCGGTATCAGTATCTCGATGGCACGCCCGCCGACGAGGCGCTCAACGCGATCTTCGAGCGTTTCCACTCGATCTACCCCGAGCCGAACCCGAGCACCCGCGATCGGTGGGTGGCGGGGATGCCGGTGGTGATCAGCAGTGGGATCAGAGAGGCGCACTGGCGGGCGAAGCTTGATCGGCGCTTACTGACGCATGTCGAGTGGGAAGTCGAGGGCACCGAGATCAGGGGGGAGTCAAAGTACGGTGTTTCCACGATCCGGATCAATGGCGGGCTGGAGCTCGGTCAGTCCTACACGATCAGGATCAAATACAGCATCTTCCCGAGCGATCGACAGCTGGCAACGGGCGCGATGCTTGGCAACCCGGGCGCGGTTTTTTCCTATACGCGGCGGTGGACGATGGTGTCGGGTTTGGACGAGATCTTTGAGGGGGTAGATTCGGCGCTGATTCGTCAGGTGCTGATCGAGGAGGTGGTCCCCGCGATGCCGTACAAACAGGCGTATCGCGAGATCCTCAACAACCCACGCCTTGAGCAGCGCGAGTTCCAGGATCTGGCGATGGGTATGCAGGTGATACTCAGCGATGATCAGGGGGTCATCAGGCAGTTCTCGCAGAGCTGGATGAAGGGCGATGGTCGACTCACCGAAATGCAAGGCGGCATCTACAACCCGTTGCATGACGTGCGTGAACAGGAGGAGGCGGAGCTTCGTATCTATCACGCGATCGAGAATGACACGCTGCGTGTTCGTCTCATAGGCGATTTTCAACAGTCGTTGTGGTTTTTTGATGCCGATCGTGCCTGGGACGGTGAGATCGACATGCTGTACAGCGATGCGGTGAAGCAGCACGACGCGATGCTGGCAGAACAACAGGAAGACGATCAGGACACAAAGGGGGAAGACCAACCATGATCTGGGGAATCGCGGCGGTGGTGCTGGCTTGTGTTGGAGTGTTGTGTGTCGTGATGGGTCTGTTCTGGGATCGCCCGGGCTGGCGTGGTCGGCCGGCGCGACGGTGCCGAAAGTGTGGCTATGACCTGAGCGACGCGGGTGATGTGCCGGTGACATGCAGTGAGTGTGGGAAGGTGCATGCGCGGGAGCGGTCGCTTCGCCGGGTGCATCTGCATAAGCGCGTGGCAGTACTCGGCGTGTTGCTGCTTGTCGGTGCGGCTGTACTCGGGGTGGTGCCGGCGGGTCTACGGGGCGAACTCATGAAGCCGTTGCCCAACTGGCTGTTGGTGGAACTGCAGCCGCTGTTCCCTGAGGAGGCGTGGGGTTGGAAGAACCATCCCACGCGGGAGCTCACCGATCGACTGATGAACACAACGGACCCGATGTCTCACAGCGAGATCGTGGGTGTGATCAACGCAGTTGCCGACGGCTCAGTCTTCGCGGAGGCGGGCTCGAGTCGGTGGTGGCGGACAAGTGGGCGATGGTTTGGTGGGCAGGTCTTCCGATTTGGTTCGAAGGAGGCGGGCTGGAGCTACCCCGATCAGACGCCAGCGGATGCGGCGCTGAACGAGGCGTTCGATCGGCTGATAAGCGTGCTGCCGAAGTGGGATCCTGGCACGCGAGCGAAGTGGCCGGAGGGGAATCGCGTCAAAATCGAATCGGGTGCGATACGGCCGCGATGGCCGACGAAGGGTGATCTGAACGAGCGTGCGATTTTGCGACTCAACGGCTATGAAGAGATCATCAGTGACGGATTCATCAGTTTCTTCGATATCGATCCGGTCGGCTCCGCAGGAGATGTGATTGAGGGTGAGATCGAGTTGAGCTACTTCAGGGTCGAAGTATGGGACCGCGATGAGAAGGATGAGCCTGTTCGTACTGAGCGTTTTCCCATTCGGTGGGGAGTTGTTCAGGACCTCGAGGATGCTGTTGAGATCGTCACGGATGATTCGTTGTTCGATGATGTCAAGTTTGATCTCGTGCTCGCATCAAAAGAAGGGGATTTCTACCAGGCCGTCATGCGGAACCCCGCGCTTGATCCGAAGCGCTATGGAGATTTGGGTGTCGGGCTTCGCATCACATTGTTTGACGGAGAGGAACCAATCACCGAGTGGTACCTGCGTTGGCACTTTGCGGATGGTGAGCTCAAAGAAATGACGACCGGCGGTGCGAACTATGTTCCGTTTCACGAGGCGGACGCTCGCCTCAACGAGGCCATGCTCGCCAAGACGCTCCGCGTGCGCGTCATTGGCGATCCGCAGCTTGCCCTTGAAAACCTTAAAGCTGGCAAGGTCTGGGAGGGGGGGTTCGAGATGATGTACCACGAAGCAACGCAAGAAGAAGCCCCGCCGGAGACGACGGGGCCTTGACAGTTTCGGTTGTGATTCAGATCAGGCGATCGTGACCTTGTCATCAAGATACACATCCTGGATCGCCTGCAGCAGCCCGGCACCCTCGCCCATCGGGCGCTGGAAGGCCTTGCGGCCGGAGATCAGGCCCATGCCGCCGGCGCGCTTGTTGATGACGGCGGTGGTGACGGCTTCCTTGAGGTCGCCTGCACCGCTGGATGCGCCGCCGGAGTTGATCAGCGGCGAGCGGCCCATGTAGCAGTTGGCGACCTGGTAGCGGCACAGGTCGATGGGGTGACCGCCCTGGCCCTTCTCGTCGCTGGAGCAGAGCTTGGTGTAGATGCTGCTGTCGAACTTGCCGTAGGACGAGTCACCGGTGTTCAGGGCGGTGTAGCCGCCGTTGTTGGTGGGGAGCTTCTGCTTGATGATGTCGGCCTGGATGGTCACGCCGAGGTGGTTGGCCTGTGCGGTGAGGTCGGCGGAGCTGTGGTAGTCGACGCCGTTGACCTTGAAGGCGTTGTTTCGGATGTAGCACCAGAGGACGGTGACCATGCCGTACTCGTGGGCCTCGGCGAACATGTCGGCGACATAGCGGATCTGCTCATCGGACTCTTCGGAGCCGAAGTAGATCGTTGCGCCGACGGCGGCCGCGCCCATCTCCCAGCACTGCTTGATGGTGCCGAAGGGGATCTGGTTGAAGGTGTTGGGGTAGGTCATCAGCTCGTTGTGGTTGAACTTGACGAGGTAGGGGATTTTGTGGGCGTACTTGCGTGCGGTGGCGCCCAGCACGCCGAAGGTCGAGGCGACGGCGTTGCAGCCGCCCTCGATGGCGAGCTTGATGATGTTCTCGGGGTCGAAGTAGTCGGGGTTGGGCGCGAAGGATGCGCCGGCGGAGTGCTCGATGCCCTGGTCGACGGGGAGGATCGAGGTGTAGCCGGTGCCGGCGAGGCGTCCGGTGTTGAGGATGCGGTTGAAGTTGTTGAGGGTGTTCTGGTTGCGATCGCTCATGGCCACGACGCGATCGACGAAGTCCCCGCCGGGAAGGTTGAGGCGGTCTTTGGAGATCGCGGGCGAGTCGAAGCTCAGCAGCGCGTCATCTTCGAGAACCTTGGCGACATCGATCGTGAGGTTTGGCATGGTGGTTTTCCTGCGAAAATCGGTTGAGAAAGTTCTTGCTCAATCCCGGCACCGGTGTGTCGGGGGTGGAGTCTATGGTAGCCGCTCACCCCCAGAGCGTGGCGGGGCCGGCGTCTGAATCGGGGGCGGTGAGCTGGGCATCGTCATTGGCGGGGCTGTTGACCCGGCTCGATACGCGGTGCATCGCCAGCAGGCCCTCGGGGGCGGGTCGGAGCAGGTCCCGCACAGCTCGGGGCTCGGATTGGCGATCGAACCACGCATCGAGCGATTCGGGCTCCAGGATCACCGGCATGCGGTGGTGCTTGTCGCTCAGCTGCTTGTTGGCATCGGTCGTGATGATCGAGAACGAATCGACCGGGCTCAGGTCATATGCAGGGTCGAGCCAGGTGTCCCAGACGCAGGCCAGGAGTATGGGCGATTCGTCGGCTCGGGTGATGTACCAGGGCTGCTTGGTCCTTTTCTGTCCCGGCTGGCTTGGGATCGCCTGCCACTCGTAGAAGCCGTTGATGGGGAGCAGGGCACGCCGAGAACCGATCAAGCCTCGGAACGCGGGCTTCTCCCAGATGGTCTCGCTGCGAGCGTTGATCATCTTGGCGCTGATCGAGCGTTCCTTGGCCCAGCTGGGGATGAGGCCGAAGTGGGCCAGGCCGGTGCGCAGGCGGCGGCGATCGTGATCGGGATGGATGATCGCGGCGTGCTGGGTGGGGGCGATGTTGTAGCTGCGGGGGTGATGATCCGCCAGGGCGTTGATCATCTCGTCATCGAAATAGGCGGCCCCGATCAGGAGATCACGGAGCCGCTCGAGGGCGTGGGCGTCGAAGACTTGGGGGAAGCGGCCGCACATGCATGCGTAGTTTAAGATATCGGTTGGTCAACCACGTGAAAAACGGCGTTGCAATTTAGTGCAGATTTTGACAGAGAATGGCTGGCCCGCAGTGAAGCCGCGTGCTGCGATTCGTCTCATTGTATTTTCATACGGTTGCAAATCCAGTACACGCATAGCGAGTTGAACGAGTTCACGCCCTAAGACATCAGGATGGTAATGACGTTCCCATTCGGTACGTGCGTTGATGCCGAGTTCCTTCCAACGACCCTCGGCAGCGTTGAGGATCTTCGGCAGTTCGCGGGCACGTGAGGGGTGCACCATGATCGCGAAGGATTCCCACGAAGGACCTTGGGGTGGTGTCCAGCATTCGCTGATGATCACCGGTGATCGGCCGCACCGCATTGCTTCATAGAGGCGATAGCTTGATGGCCCAGCCCCGGCAGGGCAGAGCACGAAGCGGGAGTTCAGGATTTGCTCAACGAACAGTTTCTTCAGCTCTGCGTGACCTTCCATGTCTTGTCTGCGCAATGAACCCACGAACTGATCCGTTGTATCCTGAAACTCGATGTTCTCCCAGCCCTGGCCTGCGGATAATGTAAGTAGCAATTTGCGTAACGGCTTACGGGCACAGCTTCCCATGAACCCCGCAGTAAGTTCGGGCTCTCAATCATCTGGAAGTGCTTGGTCAATATACGGGTTCAAGTGTGCGAGATAAGGGGCACCTAGACAGCAAAGCCGCTTCGCCCATTTGCGCGGGATAGAGGGGTAGAGCCCGGGGACTACAGGGTTAGGCCGGTCAGCTCCGTTGTGGATAATACACTTTGAAGTAAACTGACGATAGATCGGATGTCGGCGAACCCGAGTCGAGGCGTCCGGTTGTCCGGGCCTTGGGTCTTTATGTGATTCGGCAAAGATGATCAGGCTGGCATCGGAAGGATTGTCGGTAATCGTGATGTGGTCATTACTCGATCGCAGAATTGCCTGATACAGGTACTCGTGTGCGTTCATGCCGCCGGCGCTGTTGATCTGGCGGGATTCATTGGTAGACTCGATGTGCACCTTGGTGATCACGGCTGGTACCTCAGCAGATCAGGCACGATAAAGAGCGAATCACAGAACGAGCCGTGTGATGAACGTCGCATCAGGTATGGCTGGCTGTACACCCCAGCACAGACATAGCCGTAACTGGTGAGGAGTTCGTGAACCTCAAAGAAGTTTGACTGGAGCTTGTTCTTCTCATCGAAGCTCGTCTCAATGATGAGTGAACTGATCAGGCTTGACTTGAGCATCCGCTTCGCCCCGTGCAGGATCGGAACATCATACCCTTCTGTGTCGCATTTGAGCACGTCGATACGTTCGATGCTCTGCTCATTGCAGAAATCATCAACTGTGTTTACGCTCACGTTTTCCATGTGAGCGTCCTGCGTACGCTGCTCATGATCGGGCCTGAGCGTGTTTGTGAGAGATGCGTCGACAACCGGTATGGTCAGCGATCCCCGTTGATCTCCGAAGGCGATGTTGTGGCTGTGCAGTCTCTCGTGCTGTTGAGCGCGATGGGCCAGAATTTCGTAGGCGTGCCGAGTGGGCTCGAACGAATGGATATCCGCCTGCTCGAAAACGCGGAGCAGAGGAAGGCTTGTCTGGCCAACATTCGCGCCGATGTCGAAGATCGTGCGGAACGCCATGATGTCCGTGTGGTTCTTAAGATCGGTCATCCAATCGAAGCCAATTGGCATATTGGATCGGAAGCGAATGTAGATGCCCATTGACTCAAGTGTGGATTTAATATTTGATTTAAATGATTTCATCGGCGTGGTATTGTACTTGGTCTGCCAGTAGACGCAATGTGTTTTTCGAAAAATGAGACTGAATCGCCGACTTGGGATCTCAGGGCGTCCGGTGGGTCAACGCATGACGCGACGGATGCATTCCTCTATGATTTCGACAAATCTTGTGCCTCTGAATGCCTGGTCAAGGGTGTCGCGGGCGGCTTTGCGCATCGCAATCGCTCGATCGGGGTCGTCGAAGAGCTCGCGTGATCGTTCTACAAGATCTTGCATATCCCATGAGACGGGGAGGTAAGTTTCGTTGGCGCGGTAGATGTTGGGGAATGTCTCGACATGAGACATGTCGGGTTTGATGAGTGTTGCGCCCGCAGCGACGGCTTCGAAATCGCGGTAGCAGACCTCGCCCCATCCGAACGGGGAGTAGACGAACCTGCTCATGAAGAGTTCGGCGTAATAGCGTTTGGGGCTCACGCGCTCGTTGCCGCTGAACTTGATCGACTCACGCAAGGGGTCTGCGAACTCCGCGGCCTTATTCCGTGAGTACTGATACCACTCCATGTCTTTGTCTGTCCGGTTGATGGTGCCGACGCGGAAGTGCAGTCCGATCGGGCGGTGCTTCCACGGGATCGGGAAACGCTTGGATGCGCGGATCATCTTGTGGTATCGGGAAGTCAATCCAAAGTTCCACCCCGCGACGATCTTGTGAGCGTGCGACGGATCGGGCTTGGACCCGAAGTGCCAATCTTCGAGATCGAACCCCCACTGTTGTGCAACAAAGTCGGCATAGATGAACCCGCCCTGATAATCCTGTTGGTAGAGCGAGCGATCGCGGAGGGCTTTGCTTTTGATGTATAGGTCGATGTACGGGAGGACCCCGAAGTGTGGCGAGCTTGTCTGGTCATAGAAATCGAGCAGCATGTGCTTCGCCGGGCTGGTTTCCTGGCGGGTGCGTTCAAACCATGAGCTGAGTTCGTCGGCGGGCTCAGACCAGTGGGGGATCGTGATCAGGATATCCGGTGGCGTTGTCGATTCGAACGCGGATCGGATCGCGTTGGTACGATCTTCCGGGGATTGGGTAGGAACATTGGTGACGCGGATATCGCGACCGAGGAGTTGATCGCGGAACATGGAGAACGGCATGATCAGCTGCCCATCCGTCGTCCCATACACCTGATTGCGTGATAAAAGCAGTATGTTCGTCAATCGTGTACCCTCTACTCGATCCCCGCGGGGTCCATGTTCGGAATGGAGAACGACCAAAAACAGGGGGCTATCCAGTCTCGCCCGGAACACGACCCACCATCCAACTCCCTACACTCATCGGTCATGACCCAAACCAAAGCCCAATCCAGCGATCGGCAGCCAAAGCACCGCTATAACGCCCAGATGGCGGGTCAGATTGAGACCCGATGGCAACAGTGGTGGGCTGAGCAGGGGACATACCAGCAGCCCAACCCGGGTGAGCCGGGGTTCGATGCTTCCAGGCCGAAGTACTACGCACTCGACATGTTCCCATATCCCTCCGGGGCGGGGCTCCATGTGGGCCACCCAGAGGGGTACACGGCTACCGATATCATCTGTCGCTACAAGAAGATGCAGGGATTCAATGTCCTCCATCCCATGGGGTGGGACGCCTTCGGGCTCCCCGCAGAGCAGTACGCGATCCAGACCGGGATTCACCCGGAGATCACGACCAAGACCGCGATCGATAACTTCAGGCGCCAGCTCCAGCGGTTCGGGTTCTGTTATGATTGGTCGCGTGAGTTTGGGACGATCGACCCCGACTACTACAAATGGACGCAGTGGATCTTCGTCAAGATCTACCACTCCTGGTTCGATCCCGAGGCCGACGGGGGCAAGGGCAAGGCCCGGCCGATCAACGAGCTGATTCAGGAGTTTGTGGACGGGACGCGCAAGGTGAAGCTGAACCCCGATGCGGCCGAATACGCCGGCGCGGGTGATCTGCCCGATGGCACCGACGCGGGTGATTGGGAGACGCTGGACACGGAGACGCGCAAGGCGGTCGTTGATTCGTACCGCCTGGCCTACCTGAGTCAGCAGACGGTCAACTGGTGTCCCAAGCTGGGCACGGCTCTGGCCAACGAAGAGGTCATCGACGGCAAGAGCGAGCGTGGGGGCTTCCCCGTGTTCCGCAAACCATTGCGCCAGTGGATGTTCCGCATCACCTCCTATGCCGATCGCCTGCTGGATGGTCTGAGCGATGTCGACTGGCCCAACTCGACCAAGACCCAGCAGGCCGAGTGGATCGGTCGCAGCGAGGGTGCGGAGGTGGACTTCCCGATCCTGATGCCCGGCGGGCTGGATCTGGGCGAGAAGCTGCGCATCTTCACCACCCGCCCCGACACCATTTATGGGGCGACCTACATGGTCGTCGCGCCCGAGCACCCGCTCGTCGAGATGGCGATCGAGAGTGAGCCCGAGGGCGTGGACATTAAGCGTCTGACCAACTATGTCGAGTGGGCCAAAAACCGCTCAGATGTGGAGCGTCAGGAAAACAAAGAAAAGACAGGCGTCGCGATCGGGATCAATGTCACCAACCCCGTCACGGGCAAGGAGATACCGGTTTGGACGGCTGATTATGTCATGATGGGCTATGGCACCGGTGCGATCATGGCCGTGCCCGGGCAGGACCAGCGCGACTGGGACTTTGCGACCGAGTTCGATCTGCCCATTGTGCGCACGGTCCAGCCGCCTGAGGGGTTCGATGGCGAGGCCTACACGGGCGACGGGCCCGCGATCAACTCGGACATGCTCGACGGGCTGCACATCAATGAGGCCAAGGCGAAGATCATTGCTTGGATGACCGAGAAGAAGGTCGGGGCGAGCAAGGTCAACTACAAGCTGCGCGACTGGCTGTTCTCCCGTCAACGCTACTGGGGTGAGCCATTCCCGATCGTCTTTGACGAGCGTGGGCATCACCATGCCGTGGGCGAGGAGTCATTGCCCGTCGTATTGCCACCGTTGGCCGATTACCAGCCCGTCGAGAGCGACACGCCTCAGCCGCTGCTGGCCAAGGCGGAGGATTGGATCAACACCACCGCGGGTGAGGCGGGGGTGCACGGCCTGCACCGCGACGAGCAAGTCCGACGAGAGACCAACACCATGCCCGGCTGGGCGGGAAGCTGCTGGTACTACCTGCGCTATTGCGACAGCAAGAACAGCGAGAAGCTGATTGGCGAGGACGCCGAGTCGTACTGGATGGGCGAGGGCGGCGTGGACCTGTACATCGGCGGCAACGAGCACGCCGTGCTGCACCTGCTGTACGCCCGGTTCTGGCACATGATCCTGTTCGATCTGGGCATCGTCCATTCGGCTGAGCCGTTCCGCAAGCTGTTCCATCAGGGCATGATCACGAGCATGGCCTATCAGCGTGGGGACAAGTCGCTGGTGCCCGTCGACGAGGTCGAGAACCGGGGCAGCGAAGAGCAGCCCAGCTATATCGAGGTCGCGACCGGTGCACCCGTTGAAAAGATCATCGCCAAGATGTCCAAGTCGCTCAAGAATGTCATCAACCCCGATGAGGTGATCGAGGATTACGGCGCAGACACCTTCCGGTTGTATGAGATGTACATGGGCCCGCTGGAGGCGAGCAAGCCGTGGAGCACACGGGACATCGTGGGGCTGTATCGTCTGCTGCAGAAGATCTGGCGTCTGTGCATTGATGAGGAATCGGGCGAGCTGCGGTTCGCCGATGCCGTCGACGACGCGACGGAGAAGCAGCTGCACCGGATGATCGCCAAGGTGGGCGAGGACATCGAGAAGCTGAGCTTCAACACGGCCATCGCGGCGGTGTTCGAGTTCATCAATGTCGCCAAGTCGCTGACGCAGTCGCAGATGGAGCGCTTCGTGAAGACGATCTCGCCGTTCACGCCCCATGTCAGCGAGGAGCTGTGGCACAAGCTCGGTCATGACGATTCCGTCGCGACGAGCGACTGGCCCACCTACGACGAGGCCATGCTGGTCGATGACGAGATCGAGATCCCGATCCAGGTCATGGGCAAGCTGCGCTCCAAGATGTACGCGGCCCCCGACACCGACGCCAAGACCCTCGAAACTATGGCACTGGCCGACGAACGGATCAGGGAGCTGATCGAGGGCAAGACGGTTCGGAAGGTCGTGGTGGTGCCGGGGCGGTTGGTGAATATCGTGGCAAACTAGGGACTAGGGACTAGGGAC
>DEXG01000019.1:1437-21721 GCA_002364005.1 Phycisphaerales bacterium UBA3190 | reverse complement strand
CCCAATCCCCAATCCCCAATCCCGTCCCCCCCACACAACCCCAAGCCACCCGATATACTCCATGCAATGGACGAATCCCAGCACAAACCGGTCCGCGTCATCGCCCTGATGAACCAAAAAGGCGGCGTGGGAAAAACCACGACCACCGTCAACCTCGCCGCGGCCATTGCCCAGCAGGGACGCAAGGTCCTCATCATCGATCTCGACCCACAGGCACACGCATCCCTCCATGTGGGGGTGCAGGACAACGAATCGCCCGACAGCGATCCAACCGTCTACGACCTCCTCCTCGACGAGGACATCGACATCAGCGATTGCATCCGAACCGTCGATGACCATCTGGACATCATCCCCGCCGAGACCGCACTCGCGGCCGTCGAAACCGAGCTCTCCGGCCAGCCCGGACGCAACCAGCGCCTCGCCAATGCCATCGAACGCGCCAGCACCGAGCACGAGTTCATCCTCCTCGACTGCCCCCCGGCCCTGGGACTCCTCACCCTCAACGCCCTCGCCGCCGCACAGGAAGTCATCATCCCCATGCAGGCCCACTTCCTCGCACTGCAGGGCGTGAGCAAACTCCTCGAAACCGTCGGCTTGGTGCGAGACCAGATCAACCCCGCCCTCCGCGTCGCCGGCGTCGTCCTCTGCATGCACGACACCCAGACCTCGCACTCCAAGGAAGTCGTCGCCGACCTCGAATCCTTCTTCGAATCCCAACGCGACACCGAAACCGCCTGGTCCAGCGCCCGCGTCTACCACCCCCCGATCCGCCGCAACATCAAACTCGCCGAATGCCCCAGCTTCGGCCAAACCATCTTCCAATACGCGATGTGGGCCCCCGGCGCCCTCGACTACAAAAAGCTCGGCGAAACCATCGTCGCCGAATGGGACCGAGCCCTGGCCGTCGCCCAAGCCAGCAACCTCAGCGAAGCCGAGATCCGCGTCCTCCGCGGCGCCCGCGAATCACTCGAGCGAGCCGAACCATCCGCATCACTCACGACTGACACCGAGGGCGACGCGTGAACTCCGCCCACGGCCCGCTCCGCCCGCTCGCCCGCATCGCCTTCGTCCTTTACACGACCGCCCTACTGACCGCAACCCACTGGCCCGGCTTCTCCGTCAGCGGCCCGATCGATCGCACGGACCTCGTCATCCACTGCGGTGCCTTCTGCATCTGGGCCTGCCTCTTTTACCTCGCCCGCTTCGTGGGCGGGACCTGCCCAACCCGCCGCCTGATCTGGACCGGCGTCGTCGGCATCTGCTTCGCCGCCTTCGACGAGTCCACCCAACCCCTGTTCCAGCGGGTCTTCGACTGGTGGGACCTGCTGGCCGACTGTGTGGGTGTGCTCTTCGGGCTGGGGCTGATTGCCAGCGCCCGCCGGGTTTGGCCCATGTTCCGGGGTGATTTGGGGAGTTGACGAAAAAATTCGTCAATTTTGAGAACAACGCTTGCATTGGTCGCTGAATTGACGAAGATCTTCGTAGTTCAACCCCGATGGAGCGAATCGATGACGAAGAATCAGGCCAAGAAGTGCAGCGTGAAGAAGCCGACAGATGCGGAGCTGGCGATCCTGGGCGTGATCTGGGATCTGGGCTCGGCGACGGTGCGGCAGGTGCACGAGGTGCTCAACGCCCAGCAGGAAACCGGGCAGACCACGGTGCTCAAGCTGATGCAGATCATGGTCGAGAAGGGGTTGCTCACGAAGGACGCGAGCGTGCGGCCGCAGGTCTTCACCGCGGCGATCCCACGCCAGCAAACCCAGAAGGCGATGCTCGGGCACCTGCTCGACGGCGCATTCAGCGGCTCGCCGGGCAACCTGGTGCTGCAGGCGCTGAGCATGCGTGAGACCAGTGCCGAGGAGTTGGCCCAGATCCGCAAGATGCTCGATGATCTCGACGGGGGTGCGTCATGAACGGTGGTTCTGGACTGATTGAACAGATCACGACTGCGATGGGGATCGCGGTGCTGCACTCGCTCTGGCAGAGCGCGCTGATCGGTTCGGTTGCTGCATTGGTGATGCTCAGGCTTCGTGGGGCAAACAAACGGTACATGGTCTGGTGCGTGTCGATGCTGCTGTGCGCGGCGTGGCTGGTGCTGACCTTCATGGGCGTGATGTGGCCCGACGCGGGTGGCGGCGGCGTCGTTGCTGAGATGGGGCTCGGGCGGGTGCTGCCAAGCGTGCTGCCCGCATCGCCCCAGCCGAGCACGATGCTGTTCGAGACCATCGCGTGGCTGTGGGCTGGCGGGTTCGTGTTCTTCGCGGTCCGCTTTGTGCAGCAGTGGGGTGCCGCGCGACGGCTGCGGACCCGTGGGATCGTTGGTGTCGAGCGGCACTGGCTTGATCTGTTTGAAGAGGTCCGGGCGGGGCTGGGCGTTTCGCGCCGGGTCGGGATGCTGGTGAGCACGCGGGCGGATTCGCCCATGGTGGTCGGCTGGCTCTCGCCGGTGGTGATCGTGCCCCTGAGCGCGTTGACGATGCTGAGCCCCGAGCAGGTGCGGCTGGTGCTGGTGCACGAGCTTGCTCATATTCGAAGATACGATCATGTCGTCAACATACTGCAGGTGTTGATCGAGACGGTCTTGTTTTATCACCCGGTGGTCTGGTGGATGTCCCATCAGGCGCGGCTGGAGCGGGAGCACTGCTGCGACGACGCGGCGGTGCGATGGGGCGGGGACGCGGTTGCGTTCGCCCGGGCCCTGACCGAACTGGAAACGACACGAACACGATCGCGGGCGGTGCTCGCGCTGAATCATGGAGGTTCACTCATGAATCGCATTACACGCATACTTGGTACGGGGCCATCGGATCATCATCGGCTCGGAAACGGATCGTTGCGCACGCTGGCGGCGTTGACGGCGGGCACAGTTGTCGCGGCGGCAGGGATCGCCAACGCGGCCATGCGGGCCAGTGAGCCGCGGGAAGCGCCGATCGAGGTGGTTCGTGCCAATGTTGAATCGGGCGTGATGACCGAGATGCAGGCGCGACGGATCTTCGATGAGATCATCTTCCCGGGGTCGGATATGCAGATCGGGATGGACGCGGAGCTTGAGCAGATTCGGGCGGGCATTGATCGCGCGGTTGCATCGGGCGAGATCACGCCCGATGAAGCGGAGACAAAGCTCAGCGCGGTGCGTGACAAGATGCTCGAGCAGCAGGAGTATCACTTCCACATGGATGTGCTCGGACGCACGAAGTCCGAGGCCCGCGTGCAGATCATGCAGAATCAGTTGACGGCTGCGGTTGCGTCGGGAGCGATCACGCAGGAGTATGCCGACAAGAAGCTTGCGGCGCTGATGGGCATGCTTGAACGGCGTGCCTTGGCTGAGGTCGAGATTCAAGCAGCGCCTGCGCGGGAAGACATGACCGATGAAGATTTCGAGTCATACAAGGTGGAAGCTCGTGAGCGGTTGTTGTCACAGGCACGGTTGGCCGAGATGGAGCAGATCCAAGCCGATCTCAAGAACGGCGCGATCGAGGCGGCGGATGATGATGAGCACTCGCGTTTGGAGATCAGCCCCAACGGGAGCACCATCAACAGGACCCCGGTCCGCATGATCGAGGGCGATGGGATCTACGGCACCTATGAGGTGCTTGAGGATTCTCCCGATGGTGTGTACAAAGCGGGCGATACCTTCGTGGTGACTGAGCCGCTCTCGGGTGGTGCGGTTCGGGTATTCGATGGTGGGGTTGAGCCAGAGCGTGCAGCGGATGATCGGTTGATCTTGCCTGGTGTAGAGGAGGAGGCGGTATTGGATGCGCGGCGGAAGCAGGAGTTGGGCGCGTTCGATTACTACAAGCAGAACCTTGCGGCGGGGTACTTTCAGGAGCTTCATGAGGAGCTGGATTCCGGGCACATGACCAAGGATGAAGTCGATGAGCGTATCGAGGAGGCGTTGCGTCGCGAGCGCTTTGTTGCACGGTGGTTGAGCATCGATCTGATGTATCAGGATCAGGTCAGCACTGGGAAGCTGTCGGTGGATGAAGCGAACGCGCTGTTGACGGAGGCGAGGAAGGCCAACGGGTACTTTGAATCGCCGTATGGATCGAAGAAGCCGATGGGGGTCGTTGAGGCCGGTTATGTTCTTGAGGTCTCGAGCGAGCGGGTCGGTGTGCCTAGCGCATCGGGTCAGAAAGACACCGGGCCAGAGTCAAAGAAGCTGACGCCCATGGACGAGGAGTACTGGATCCACCAGGGCATTCGGCCGTTGGAGGCGTATGACGAGTCGTTCGCAGACGATTGTTGAGAACGAAGAGAACGCCCGCGTGAGCGGGCGTTTTTTATGCGCCGGGGCGTGTTTGTGGTGTTCGATCCCAAGTTGTGCGGAGGGCACGGGTTGTCAGCCGTTGGCTGAGCAACCCGTGGCACCCGGGGTGGGCATCGCGAAAGCGGGGCATCCGGCTTGGAATTGGTTGTTGATGGATGTTTCAATGACCCCCTCCGTCACCACTTCGTGGTGACACCTCCCCCGGAGGTCCGGGGGAGGCGGGCGGGTGTTTTTCGTGCGCTCGGATGGGTGGAATGGTCGATTGAGAGGGAGTGAGTGAATCTGCATCCAATACGAGCGAGGGGTCGATCGGGCGTGATACGCGCACCGTGGCTGGGCTGACGCTCGTGTCGCGGGTGCTCGGGCTCGTGCGGGATGTCGTGACGGTGCGGGTGTTCGGCGATACCTTCGTAGGATCGGCGTTCGCGGCGGCGTTTGCGGTGCCCAATATGTTCCGGCGGCTGTTCGGCGAGGGGGCGCTGTCGGCGGCCTTCCTCCCCGAGTACACGCGGCTGGCGGATGGGGACCCGGAGAAGGCGGATGCGTTTGCGTCGCTAACGATCGGGCTGCTGGCGCTGGTGACGGGTGTGCTGACGCTGCTGATCGAGCTGGGATTGCTGGCGGTGGTGTTGTACTCGGCGGATGACCCCGAGCGGGCGTACTCGCTGAAGCTTGTGATGGTGATGCTGCCGTTCATGCCGGTGATCTGTGTGGCGGCGATCCTGGGTGGGATGCTCCAGAGCCACGGGCGGTTCGGGCCCTGGGCAGCCGCCCCGATCCTCCTGAATCTGTGCATCATCGCTTCGGCGGTGCCGTACTTCTTTGTTGAGGGTGCCAGCGCGGCGGCGTGGGCGTACCCGGTCGGGATCGCGGCGGTGGTGTCGGCGGTGCTGCAGGTGGCGTGGTCGCTGTGGGCGCTGCGTGGGACGGTGCGATGGACGACTGGTGTGAGCCAGGCCAGGCGTGAGGCGAAACTCATGCTGCTGCGGATGATCCCGGTGCTGATCGGGCTGGGGACGCTGCAGCTCAACAGCTTTGCGGACACCCTGATCGCGATGTATCCCAACTGGGTGGGTGATACGGTGTTTGGGTATGACTACCCGCTGGATGCGTCGTCGAACGCGATTCTGTTTTACGCGCAGCGGCTGTATCAGTTCCCGCTGGGGGTGTTCGGGATCGCGGTGGCGACGGCGGCGTTCCCGGCGTTGTCGCGGGTAGCCGGCGATTCGGTGCGATTTGGCGAGATGCTCACGCGTGGTCTTCGGCTGAGTTTGTTCATCGGCGTTCCGGCCAGTGTCGGGTTGCTGTTGGTAGGTGAGGCATTGATTCGGGTGCTGTACTCGGGTGGTGGAGATGGGTTCAGTGAGGCGGGTGTGTCGCGGGCGAGTGCCGTGCTGGCTGGGTACGCGCTGGCGGTGTGGGCGTATTCGCTGAATCAGCTGCTGACGCGGGCGTTCTATGCACGGGGGGATACGCGGACGCCGATGACGGTGGCGCTGGGGATGGTGGGGGTGAACATCTGCCTGAATCTGGTGCTGATCTGGTGGCTGCGCGAGGCGGGGCTGGCGTGGTCGACGGCGGTGTGTGCCGTGGGGCAGACGGTGCTGCTGCTGTGGATGGCGAATCGGAAGATGGACGGCGGGCTGCGTCTGGGTGAGATGGTGCGTCCTGTGATGCTGATTGTCGCGGGCTCGGGGGCGATGGGGCTGTGCGTGTGGGGCATGGGTCGGGTGGTCGATTCCGGCGCGGGCTGGGGGCGTGGGCTGCTGTCGGTGGTGGTGATGACGCTGACTGGTGCAGTGGTGTACGGGCTCTGGTCGATATGGATGAAGATGGACGAGTTGGGCTGGTTGATTGCCAAGTCGACCAGCGTGGACCCCGGACCGCATGGCGGGACGAACGAGGAACCCCAAGATGAAGCATGAACGCAGAGCTGTTCGGAACCTGGTGATGCTTGCCGCGGCTTGTGTGGTTGTGGCGCTGAGCGCGTGCAACACGGTGAGCGGCGTGGGCAAGGACATCCAAGAGGCGAGCGATAATGTCAAGAACGCGATCGAGAACTGATCGCGACGCATGACTGAGCTTCAGGGCAGGCCGATTGTCATCACGGGCGCTTCGAGTGGGATCGGGGCGGCGACGGCGATCGCGTGCGCGCGGGCGGGGATGCCTGTTGGGTTGTTTGCGCGACGCGAGGAGCAGATGCTGGCGGTGAAAGAGCGGATCGAGCGTGATGGTGGTCGTGCGATTGTGGTGGTGGGGGATGTGACGGATGCCGCGGCGTGTTTGGAACTGATCGCCAAGACGCAGGAGGCGTTCGGGGATCTGTATGGTGCGATCGCGAATGCCGGGTATGGGGCTGAGGTTGAGAGCGCGACGATGCCGATTGCCGATATCCGCGCGATGTTTGAGGTGAACTTTTTCGGGTCGTTGCATCTGGTGCAGCCCGCGTTGGCGATGTTTCGCCAGCGGGGGGCGGGCCACGCGATGATGGTGTCGAGTTGTTTGAGCAAGATCGGGCTGCCGCACTATGGGGCGTACAGCGCGAGCAAGGCGGCGCAGGATCACTTCTGCCGTGCGATGCGGCATGAGCTTCGTGGGACGGGTGTGTTCGTGAGCAGCGTGCACCCGGTCGGGACGAAGACCGAGTTCTTCGATGAGGCGGCCAAGAAGAGCAAGGGGGGGAAACTGTCGTTGGCGGGGAGCAGCGAGCGGTTCATGCAGTCGCCCGAGCGGGTGGCGGGAGCGATGGTGAAGTGTCTGCGTCGGCCCCGGGGCGAGGTGTGGACGAGCACGCTGGCACGGCTGGGGTTTGGTGCGAGCGTGATGCTGCCGGGAGTGACGGATTGGGTTTTGGGGCGGATGGTGGCGAAGAGGGGTGGAGAGGCAGTAGGCAATGGGCAATAGGCAATCCGCCAGAGGCGGACCTTCGGTAGGCAATGGGCGGGGCCATCAGCCATCAGCCATTTAGGATCAGGCAACGGAGATCCCCCCGCAAGTGCGGGGGAGGCGAGGCGTAACAGGGTGCCACGGGTTGCTCCGCCTCTGGCGGACAACCCGTGCGTTGAGTGGTACTTGGGGGGCATTGCACAACACGCCCAGGTTATGTGGAGGGCACGGCTTGTCCACCTGTCGGTCCGCCAAAGGCGGACAACCCGTGGTGTTGAGGGGCGTATTACCTCCGCCCCGTCGGGGCGGAGGGATGTGATTGGCACGGGTCATCCACGGGTTGCGCTGCGCTTCACCCGTGGCTACAACCCTCGGCCCCTTTGGGGCCGTTGCTGGTGTCGGAGGCGATTGCAGGGTGCCACGACTCGCCGCGCAGCGGCGCAGTCGTGGCGTGGAAAGAGCCTGTGGTGCTCGATTTCAGGGTGAGCGTCTTCTGGCGAAGTTGGTGCGAAGAGCTCCCAGGTCGGTCCTCAGCGCACGGCTTGTCCGCCAGAGGCGGAGCAAGCCGTGGCACCCGGCGATGGCATGGTACTTACCTTCTGCCTCCCCCGCCGGGAGCGGGGGAGGCACAATCGATGCCCATTGCCCACCGAAGGTCCGCCTCTGGCGGATCGCCCATTTCACCCATCACAAAAAACCGCGTCCAAAGGACGCGGCTCGGTGGCATTGAATCGTTGAAGTCTTACGCCTTGGGCCCACCCGAACGGATGTCATCGGGGAGGTCGTAGGTGGCGTCGTTTTCGCGGAAGAGTTTGGCGAGCTTGGCGCACTGGGTGTCGTAGGCATCCTTGTCGGCCCACAGGTTGCGGGGGTTGAGGATCTCGTTGGGGACACCCTCGACGGAGGTTGGCATGTGGAGGCCGAAGACGGGGTGCTCGGCGGTGCCGGCGCTGTCGAGTGAGCCGTTGAGGATGGCGGTAACCATCGCACGGGTGTACTTGAGCGAGAATCGTTCGCCGCCCTGACCCGCGGGGCCCTTGGACCAGCCGGTGTTGAGGAGCCAGACATGGGCGTCGTGCTTCTTGATCCGCTCGGCGAGCATCTGTGCGTACTCGGCGGGTCGGCGTGGCATGAATGGGCCGCCGAAGCATGGTGAGAAGTTGGGGATTGGCTCGGTGACGCCGGCCTCGGTGCCTGGGATTTTGGAGGTGTAGCCGTTGATGAAGTAGTACATCGCCTGCTCAGGCGTGAGCTTGGAGATGGGGGGGAGGACGCCGAAGGCATCTGCGGTGAGGAAGATGACATTCTTGGGGTGGCTGCCGAGTGAAGGGATCTGGGCACCGGGGATGAAATCAACGGGGTAGGTCACGCGGGTATTCTGGGTGATAGAGACATCGTCGTAATCGGGGGTGCGTGTAGCGGGGTCGATGACGGTGTTCTCGAGGACGGAGCCGAAGCGGATGGCGTCCCAGATCTGTGGTTCTTTTTCGTGTGTGAGTCCGACGACCTTGGCGTAGCAGCCGCCCTCGAAGTTGAAGACGCCGTCGGGTCCCCAGCCGTGCTCGTCGTCGCCGATGAGTGCGCGGTTCTCGTCTGCCGAGAGCGTGGTTTTGCCGGTGCCCGAGAGGCCGAAGAAGAGGGCGACATTGGCGGGATCGTCCTTGGCGATGTTTGCCGAGCAGTGCATCGGGAAGACGCCGACCTCGGGCATGTCGTAGTTCATGGCGTAGAAGAGGCCCTTCTTCATTTCGCCTGCGTACTCGGTGCCGAGGATGATGACGGTCTTGCGTTCGAGCGACTGGGCGATGTAGGTTTCGCCGTTGTGGCCGAGTGCTTCCTGCTCTTCTTTGGTGAGCTTGTGGCAGCCGGCGTTGATGACGGTCCAGTCGTGCTTCCACGAGCCGTCGCCGGCGTCGGAGGCGGATCCGGGCTTGATGAAGAGTGTCTGGGCGAAGAGGGAGTGCCAGGCGAGGGTGGTGATGACCTTGACGCCGAGTCGGTTCTTGATCTGGGCGCCGGTGAAGCCCTCGAAGACGAAGACATCGTCCTGGGTGTTGATGTACTTGGTGGCGATGTCGAGGGCGGTGTCGAACTGCTCCTCGGTCATGGGCTGGTTGACCTTGCCCCAGTCGATGTTGTCGTGGGAGTCGGGGTGATCGACGAGGAACTTATCTTTGGGGGATCGACCGGTACGGTCGCCGGTGTTGACGGCGACGCAGCCGTTGGCCGCAAGCTGGCCCTCGCCGCGTTTAATGACGAACTCCATGAGCTCGGCTGGGCAGCAGTTGGTATGCGTATGCTCGGGTGCGAGATTGAGTTGATCGGTGACGGTGCTCATGTGATGAAGCTCCTGCTTATCCCCTGTTTCGTTCGATCCAAGGGGGTTGCGTTGATCAGTGCTCGGCGTCCCAGAGACCGCGTGGCCGGGGCGTCGTGGGCAGAAAACAAGGGGAAATCGTAGACCCAGAAGTGCGGAATAACGACAATTCCCGAAGGGTGAGGGCTGACTTTGGTCGTGGATTGGTGCTATATTTTTGCATGGGCATCTACGAAAGTATTTGTCCTCAAAGCTGGTGGCCGTAGTTCAGTTGGTAGAGCACCTGGTTGTGGTCCAGGACGTCGCGGGTTCGAGTCCCGTCGGTCACCCTTCGCAACAGACGCCCGTACGGGGCGTCTGTTTTTTTATGCCCCTCAACATGGGGGTCTGGCAGTGTCATGCGGCTTGCCTCGGCTGGTCCGCTGTGTGCCCCAGCATCAGTTCGCAGATCTTGAAGAGTGACGCCCGGCTCACGGGTTTGGTGAGGTACTCGTTGCACCCCGCGGCGAGGCACTGCTCGCGGTCACCCTCGAGCGCGTGCGCGGTCAGCGCCACGATCGGGACATCGATGCCCATCGCTCTGAGCTGCTGTGTCGATGCGTATCCATCCAGCACGGGCATCTGCATGTCCATGAGCACGAGGTCGAACGGGGTTTGATCCTGGATGCCCTTCCTGATTCGCTCAATGGCCTGTTGCCCGTCGAGGGCGAAGTCGGTCTGGGCATCGGTGCTCTTGAAGTAGTGCTGGAGCAGCACGCGGTTGTCTTTGGAGTCGTCGACGATGAGGATCCTTGCATTGGTCAACGAGACAGTGGGCTCGGCCGGCTTGCTGGCTTGCGATGGCTCGGCTTTGTGCATCGGCGCGGGTTTGGCATCGATCGTGAGCGTGAAGGTTGAACCCTCTCCAGGTGTCGAATCGACACTGATATCCCCGTTCATGGCCCGAGTGATGTGCATGGCGAACGCGAGACCCAGGCCCGACCCACCGAACTCGCGTGTGAGGTTGTTCTGGGTCTGATGGAACGAGTTGAAGATGAGCTTGTGCTCTTCGGGCTTGATACCAATCCCCGTATCGCTGATCCGGATCTCGATGTGCTCAGTCCCTTCGCCGTGCGCGATGCTCGCGTCCAAGCTGATCCGCCCCTGGGGCGTGAACTTGATCGCGTTGTCGAGCAGCTTGCAGACAACCTGAGCGAATCGCTTGGGTTCGATCAGGACGGGTGTGTCGCACGAATCGTCGATATTGACCTCGAAATCGAGTTTCTTGGCCTCCGAGGCGACCCGTGCATCGCTGACGCACCGCTCGAGGATGTCGCGGACGCATGCGGGCGTGGGGGTGATGCTCAGCTCGCCCGACTCAATCGCGGAGATGTCGAGCATGGTCTCGATGAGGGAGGTGAGCTGTGCCGCGGACTCCTGGATTGATCCCGCGAGCCGTTGGCGTTCGGGCTCGTTGAGCGATGGCTCCTCAAGCAGCTCGGCAAAGCCCTGGATGGCGTTCATCGGGGTCCTGAACTCGTGGCCCATGTTGGTGAGCAATCGCCACCGCACGCTGTCGGCATGCTGAACGCGTCTGGTCGCCAGGTCGAGCTCACGCAGCTGGCGTCTGACGATGAGGATGGTCGGCTCGATGATGAAGAGCACCATCGACGCGAGCATGAGGGCAAGCACGATGAGCCCGGCGTGGGACTGCGTGATGCTCTTATTGATCTCGATGTGCGACTGGTCCACGAACATCTGCACGAGCGCCTCGATGCGTGGGAGCAGGTGCCCCTGGGCCTGCCCGATCTCCTCCATCGCGGCGCTGATCCTGCCGCGGGTCTGCTGATCGAGATAGGGTGCGCGTCGAGCCGAGTTGACGGTCAGGAGCTGCAGGTCCTCCGAGGCGCTGACGAGCCGACGATAGGGGACCTCGATCGAAGCGATGGTGTCGAGCTGCTCCTGCGAGGCGTTCGGGAACAGCGTCTCGGCGCTGTTCTCTGTGAGCAGAGTATCGTGATTGCGTGTGAGGTGCTCGGTGCTGTCGAGCAGCTCGGCATAGAGCGATTCCAAACGGTCCCAGCGTTCGTTCCGGACCGCGGTATCGATCTCGAACGCGGTCGACCGGATGCGCTGCGAGAGCAGACGCATGCGTCCCGACTCGTTGATCTTGGAAGCAGACCCGTGATCCAGCACGCCCGAGATGCGGTGCACCATGAAAAAGTTGATCAGCATGATCGCCACCACGCTCAGGAGCGAGAGCTTCCTGAAGCGTGAGATGCTTCGGCGAACATGCTTGCTGTTGGGTTGCTTCAAGGATGATCTCGTTGGGGTCGTCTGATATCAGCGTGCTGTGTGAGCGGTGGTGTGGGTTGGAAGATCATGCGGCTTTGGGGCGGGTGACGCACATGGCCTTGATCTCGTGCAGCGTCTGGAGGTGCTCATTGATGTCACCGCTCTCGGCGACAGCGTTGGCGACCTCCTTCGCGTTCTTCTCGAGCGAGCTCAGGCCCACGAGCGGTGCGAGCGAGAGGATTTTGTTGCATGTGCCGAAGACCTGCAGGGCATCGGCGGTTCTGATGTGCTGGTCAAGCATGACCGCGAGCTTGGACAGCTGCGTGTAGAGGGCATCGCCAGTCTGGGTGACATACTGGGTACGCACCGCTTGCAGAATATCCTCATCCCAGCTCGTCAGCATGTACTCGCCCAGCGTGCAGAGCAGGTCGTTCTCGTCGATCGGGGTGGGGATGAACGCATCCGCGGTGGATAGGCGGATCTTGTTCTTGGTCACATCGTCGTTGCATGGCCCGATCAGGACAATCGGCCGCTTGTAGCCCTGCTTGCGCAGGTTCTGAGCCAGCTCCGCTCCGGTGGTGTCTCCCGCGTCGAGGCACGAGAGGATCATGTCAAATCCCTCGGGGTTCTGGTTTTGGGAGGCGGTGGCATCCTCAGAGAAGGAGTATTTCACATTGGTCTGCAGGAGGTACTCGCGGAGGAACGGGATGATGGTGGGGTCATTGCCGATGATCAGCGCCGAGCCATTGAGGTCACGCGTCCGTACCCGCTCGTGCGTGCGGACGCACTGCATGATGTCGGGGCGGATGAACTCCTGCACGATGATCGGCGTGTCGAATCGGATGCCGATCTCGTGCACGACACCGCCGCGGTGGTTGCAACGCACCACGGTGCCCGTCGCGTGGTGGGGCTTGCCGTCGATCCGGTTCAGCTTCGTTCTGATGCGTGTGCCGGTGTAGGTAAAGCTTGAGTGCAGGACGCTGAGCCCGCCGCGCGAGATATTGCGTGCGGCGACCGTGATCGAGCGGTTGTGGCCCTCGATGGTCTGGAACTCGAGATCGAGGTATGGCTCGTGGTACTGGAGTCGCGTGTGGGTCCGGTTGGGGGCTTTGAGACCGCTGCCGCCGCTGTGGTGCTGATGCTCAAGCTTGTTGAGCAGCTCTCTGTATACCGCTTGGTCGAGACCGAGCGTGTTGCGGCGGTTTGTCTTGAGCGGCTTGCTCTCGTTTTGGCGTTTCATGGTCGTGCTCTTGCGTGCGAGTTTCAATCATGCGGCGGGATTGGCCTTGATCCGTCGGCAGGCGACTACGAGTGCCCTGATCTCAGCGGTGCTGCCCCGCGGGGTCGCTTTCGCGAGCTTGCGCTCAGCGACGATCGCAAGGTTGGAAATCTCGGGGAACCCGAGCGGGGCAGCGGTTCCCGAGAGGGTGCGCACAATCCCGATGCAGGACTGGGCGTCGTCGTCTCGGACCGATTTTTCCAGGTTGAGTGCCATGCGTGACACCTCGCTGAGGAACTTGGTCAGCAACGGGTATGCCGAATCTTCATTGCTGAGTGTTGAGTAGAGCGGGCCACCGTTCCCGTCGGCGTGAAGAAACTCGGCGAGCGCTTGCAGGAGCTTGTTCTTGGTTGTCGGTTTGCTCAGGATACCGACGGCATTCGCTTGTCGGATTTCATCCGATACCGCCTGTGATTTGTCCGAGGTCAGCACGAGCACCGGGATGTCGCACTCGGTCTCGTAGAGTGCCTTGATCAGCTTCGTGGCTGTTTCATCTCCAAGGTGGTAGTCGGCAACGATGAGTTCACACCCTTTTTGGGCGCGGGAGATCGCGGTCTCGATGTCCTCGGCGGTGTTCACGACCAGGTTCGTGTCGTCAAGGAAGGTGAGCAACAGGTTCCGGTCCAAGCTGGATGCGGTGACGAGCAGCACCGTCCCGTGCAGGCGTTTGGGATCAACATGCTCGAGCGTGTACGCTTCGTTGAGTGGGTCGAGCCCGAGCAGATCCTTGGTCGAGATCTGCTCGTTGAACTTGATGCCGATCTCGTGGATGCGTCCCGTGACATGGTTGCAACGCATGACCTTGCCCGAGACCAGGATCGAGTTCCCGTCGGGTGCGTTCAGGATGACCTCGACGGGGGTATTGCTGTGAACGAACGCTGAGTGGAGGACCGAGATCCCACCGCTGGAGATGTTCCGCGTGGCCACGGGGAGGGTCACTTTATTGCCGGTGCCATGCTCGATGACCAGCTTGACCGCTTCCACCTGATAGGACCATCGCACAAACTCACGATCGGGCTTGCCGTTGGCCCCCTGTTCACGATCAAGTTCTTCAAGGAGTTTCTGGAGTTCCCTTTGCCCGAGACGAAGGGTGTTCCGGGTCGAAGTTTTCATTGTGTATGGCATAGCGTGAACTCCGGGTAGGTTGACCCAGTGTCCATCGGGGGTGTGGGGGATGGAGTTCAGCGCATGGCGCAGAGCGGACGGTTCTTGCACCGTCTGTCCCGTCTGGGCGTTGCGAACACCCAATTGCGGGACCCGCCAGTGCCGATAACCCGTGGGCGATCGGCGGGGTTACACATCCAGATTCTTGACCTCGAGGGCGTGATCCTCGATGTACTTCCGCCTCGGCTCGACCTGCTCGCCCATCAGGAGGGAGAAGAGGTTGTCCGCTTCGCCCGCCTGGTCCCACTGGACCCGGAACATCGAGCGGACGGACTTGTCCATCGTGGTCTCCCACAGCTGGATGGCGTCCATCTCGCCCAGACCCTTGAACCGCTTGATCTCCATGCCCCGACGACCGATCTCGTGGAGGGCGGTGAGGATGGCGGGGATGTTCTCCGCCTCGACGATGCGAGCGTTGGACTCGCTGGTGTTGTTGGCGGTCGTGCCGTCGTCGCTGACGGCCGTATCCGCGGGCTTGACGACGCGTCCGGTCTTGGTCGTCGACCAGGCGAAGCGTGCGGGCATGCGCTGCCCGGTGATCGATTCTTCCTGAACGAGCCCGTAGTCTTCGATATCGATGCCGAGCTTCTCCAGCTCGTCGAAGATGACCGCCAGTTCCTTGTTCTCGTGCAGCTCACGCACCGTCGCGATCGGCGTGCCGTCGTCGGTGGCCTCGTCGTCGATGTCGTCGGCGTGGCGCCAGTTGTTCTTGGCGATGATCTCCAACGCTTCCGCTTCCGACCACGCGTACTCGCCCGTGGCGCGGGTGGCGACCTTGTGCGTCGGGAGCTTGCCGTCACGGCGCGACTCGAGCAGGTCCACGAACTTCACACCACGGCGTTCGGCGATATTGGCCAGCTCGCTCAGGCGGGTGAGGTTGCGGACGAGTCGGGCGGCGTCGTTGCCGCTGATCTCGGTGAGGACGGCGGGTTCTTCGCCGAGGCGGTTGTTCTCGATGTCACGCACAAGGAGCGTGGAGCCCTCGAGCCCGAGCTCGGTGAGAGTGCTGTCGAGCTTGCCCTCGTTGAGGACATAGGTGGATTTCTTGCCCTTGATGATCTGGTACAGCGGCGGCTGGGCGATGTAGATGTGTCCGCGCCGGAGCAGCTCGTTCATGTGGCGGAAGAAGAAGGTCAGCAGCAGCGTGCGGATATGCGAACCGTCAACATCCGCGTCGGTCATGATGATGATCTTGCCGTAGCGGAGCTTGGTGATATCAAAGTCAGCTCCGATGCCGCAGCGGAGGGCAGCGATCAGGGTTCGGATCTCCTCGAAGCCGAGCACCTTGTCGATGCGGGCGCGTTCGACATTGAGGATCTTACCCTTGAGGGGCAGGATGGCCTGCGTCTCGACATCGCGACCCTGGGTCGCGCTGCCGCCTGCTGAATCGCCTTCGACGATGAAGATCTCGGCCTGATCAAGGTCCTTGGTCTTGCAGTCGCGGAGCTTGTGGGGCATCGAGCCGCTGTCGAGGGCGGTCTTGCGCCGAGTCAGCTCGCGTGCCTTGCGTGCGGCTTCGCGTGCCTGAGCAGCGACGATGCCCTTGAGGCACAGTTTCTTGGCCTCAGCGGGGTGTTCTTCCAGCCAGTTATTGAGGGCCTCCTGCACCGCACCGGAGACGAAGGATTCGATCTCGGGGTTGAGGAGCTTCTCTTTGGGCTGGTTGTTGAAGGTCGGGTCAGGGAGCTTGACCGAGACAATGGCGATCAGGCCCTCGCGGAGGTCGTCGCCGGTCGGGTTGGCGTCCTTCTCCTTGAGGATGCCCGAACGCTTGGCGTAGCCGTTGAGCGTTCGGGTGAGGGCGGTCTTGAAGCCCTGGCCGTGGGTGCCGCCATCGGCGTTGTGGATGTTGTTGGCGAAGGTAAGCAGCGACTCGTTGTACCCGTCGTGGTACTGGAGGGCGATCTCACAGATCATGGACTCTTCTTCGATCTCCTTGCGAAGGAAGACCGGTGAGGAGACCTCGTTCTTGCCCTTCATGAGGTGCTGGACATACTCCAGCAGCCCGTTGTCGGCCTTGAAGGTGTCGTGCTTGACCTTACCATCGGGCCCGACGCGTTCGTCGCTGAGCTTGATGGTGACACCGGGGTTGAGGTAGGACAGCTCACGCAGGCGCTGGGAGAGGATCGAGTAGTCGAAGGTCGTGTCGGGGAAGATCTCGGTGTCGGGCTTGAAGACGACCGTGGTACCGGTCTTTCGTTCGGCACTGGCGGGGATGGGGCCGACATCGTGGATAGGGACGGTGACAACGCCGCGCTCGAAGGTGAGTGCCTTGATCCCGCCGTCGCGCCAGACCTCGACCTCGAGCATGGAGGAGAGCGCGTTGACACAGGAGACACCGACGCCGTGGAGACCGCCCGAGACCTTGTAGGCCGAGCCCTCCTGCTGGAACTTGCCACCCGCGTGCAGCTTGGTCAGCACCACCTCGACCGCCGGCTTGCCATTCAGGTTCGGGTCTTCGTGCTTAACGGGGTCGGTGGGGATGCCGCGCCCGTCGTCGGTGACCTTGACCGACCCGTCGGCCTGGATGGTCACAGAGACAAAGGTCGCGAAGTCGGCCATGGCCTCATCGATGGAGTTATCGACGACCTCATAGACGAGGTGGTGGAGCGCGTTGAGCCCTGTGCCGCCGATGTACATGCCGGGGCGTTTCCGCACGGCTTCGAGCCCCTCGAGGACCTTGATCTGGTCCGAGGAATAAGCGTTCTTGGGGGTGGTGGATTCGGGTGCTGCTTCGCTCATGTGGTGTGGTCTGTCTGGCGCGACGGGGTCAGGCGCTGGGAGTGCTGCTGGAGGCCAATATCGGCTTGTGAATCATAGGTTCGAGGCCCCGCGTGTGCGCTGAATTTGGGGTATATTCTGGGTGGTTTCGTGGAGGTTCCAAGGCGTGCAAACCCCTGAAAATACAGAAGAAACGCCCGACTATGCGCGGGGGCTCTTTGTGTGCGAGAAGATCGGGCATGAGTTCGCCTCTCTCGGGTCGACGGGGACGCTCGTTTCACTGATTTCGTCCCAAGGGTTCGCGATGCTGTTCATGTCCCCCGTGGTGGTGTACTTCGCCCTGCTGAACCTGGTTGGCGCATCGGCCTGGGTCGCGGGAATCGGCGCGGGGGTGACGGGGGTGGCGGTGACGCTGGTCGGGATCATCATGCTGCGTCGGGTGAACCTGTCAAACCACAAGGGCGGGGCGTTCTTTCGGAACGAGAGCGATTCGCGCTACCGCGTGCGAGCGGTGATCCCCAGGAAACGCAGGACGGAACGCCTGATTCGCTGGGTCGAGGCGGCGGTGCATGCGGAGTTGGTGGAGGACGAGCCCGTGCAACAGGCAGACCTGGAGCAGGTGCCGGGCGGGTTCGAGCCCATCATCGTGCGTCCATGGTTCGGGGTCAATCGGGGGAAGGCGTTCTGGTGGACGGCGATCGTGGGGGGGATCGTGTGCACGGCGGGGCTGCTGCAGTTCATCAGCCTGCTGATCGGTGGCTGGGGGATGATCCTGGACAGCGCGGGGCTCATGGGCTACGCGATCATGGGCGCGGCGATGGTGAGCGGGCTGGTCTGCGCGGAGCTGATCTGGCCGGTGTATGTGCGCCTGGTGCCGGGGCGGCTGGATCTGTTTCGGTATGGGTTCCTTGGATCGGGCACGCCGACGGTCGAGACGCACGATCTCAAAAGGCAGGGCGTGTGCGTGGACTTCGGCAGCTACACGATCGCAGTCGAGCCGGAACGCGCGATCGGCGAGCCCCTGCCGAGACTGGTGCAGGCGAAGAAGTGGCCCCACGGCCAGACCCTGCCGGAGGGGCATGTACCCTGTTATGTGTGTCTGGCCCTGGTGAAAGGGCGTCGGGAGATCGCCCAGCGGGTCATTCAGGCGGCACGGACGGATGAGTCGACGCCGGTGGTGAGTGGGTTGGAGTTGGGTGGGTGATCTATTTTGTCGTGTAAGGTAGGGTGATCTTCCACTGGTAATCACTCGGGGTCCAGATACGGCGGTACATGCGGCCTTTTGTTTTCTGCCTAGGTTTCCATGTATAGTGTGTTGCGCAAATAGTGCCGTTCGAGGTCGGTCTGTCTAGTTTGGCAATTCGGCACATATGTGTGTGCGGTATGTCCAGCCGGTAATCGCCACAGAACAGAGTCACATACACGATTACATGGCCGGAGGTGTCGTCGAGCGTTAGTGAATGGCACCACTCTCCTGAGTAGAAGTTTCCCCAGTACGCGATGCTGAGTTGCTCATTTGATACAATCGTCTGAGGTGTTATCGCGCACCTGTGAACAGGGAGGGCTGTGATTGAAACCCTCGATTCGGCGTCGCCAGTTCCCAGGATGGCAGACTTGACAGCTTCAAAGCAATTTTCGTGGCCAGTTAGTCTGCGATTGTTGTGGCAAAGATAGTAGTGAAGGGCAATGCCAAGTATTGCTCTGAAGTAGTTTTCTGTGACACAGAAATCTATTCGAACGAGAATAGCGTGAAATCCTCGTTCGATTGGTGGTTGCTCAAAGATCTTTTCGCCAGGCCAAATGTATTCGGCTATAGACTCAAGCCTGCTATTGTCATTGTCGGCAATGTTGATGTGTGCGTCGAATTTTTCTTGTGGTTTGTTCTCAAGCACTTTGCGCTTGATCGCGTCTAGTCCCATTTTGCGATGGATAAATACTCTTCGTACAACACCGGTCTCGCGTCCTTTCATCACTATTTGATCTTGTGGTTGAATACTTCGGACGCTGTGCGAGTGGTGTTTGAGTTCGAGATCGACACCATGTTGGGGGGTGTAGAAGCTGGGTGAGGGAGATGTTTTAGCTGGGATCCAGTTCGCCGACTCGCGTGATCGTCGTCCCGGCGGGAGCGACACTCGTGTGTAATAGGCGGCTGGAGAAGATCTGATTAACTCTTCTTCTATGCGTCCTAATTTATGATTGCACTTGTTGCAGATGCCACGGAAATTTGTCGCGCCTTTGAACTCGCCCAGTGCGGCAGGGATGACATGGTCGCCAACGCCCTTTGAAGTGTCGACATGCGCATTGCAATAGATGCACTTGGCCAGTGGACGGTTCATTGCCATGCAGGTAGGTTATCAGATCACGGCACAATCAGCACGCGGCTGATGTGCTCGGCCAGCAGCTCGTAGACGATGTCGATGTCGCCGTTGGCAAGGCGGACGCAGCCCATGGATTCGTCGCCGCCGATGGAGTCCTGGTCGATGGTGCCGTGGATTCCGTAGCTGGTCAGGTCGCGGTATTGGCCGACGCCGGTGAGGCCGATCCAGTACTCGCCGATGGGGTTCTTTGGATCGTCGGGGGTGTACTGCTCGCGTGCGTTTCGGGGGTTGACCCAGCCCGGGTTTTCGAGCTTATTGGCGCTGACGACGAACTCGCCGATGGGTGTGCCGTCGGCGGTGCCCAGCCCGACATCAAAGCTCCTGATGTAGAGCCATGAGGACGGATCGTTGGGTGAGCCGTGGTAGATGTCGACGCGGTGGTCGGACTTGTCCACGATGGCGTGGAATGGGCCGCGGATGAGCTTGAGGGTCTGGCCGAGCCGGATCTTTGAGGGGTCAGAGATCTGGTTGATGCGGGCGATGAGCTTCCAGTGGGTGGCCAGCTCGCGGCGGCCTGCGATCTTGGAGAGCGAGTCGCCCGATGCGACCTTGTACTCTTCGCTCATCGGATCTCTGGGATCGGCGACGGGGGAGAAGACGAGGCGCTGGTTGATGACGGTCAGCTCATCGCGCAGGGTCTGCTGCTCGGCGGGGCTCAGGTCGGCGTTGATAAGCGTGCGTGAGAGCAGGGCGCGGGCACCGACGCGGTCGTTCTGAGCGACCAGGCGTCGGGCGGTGTCGAGCTGGATCTCCACGCCCCGCAGGGTGGCGTTGCGGTCCTCGACCTGCGGGCGGGCCGCGGGATCGGTGCTTGAGCCCCTCGGGGGGTTGGTGGTGTTGGGCTCGGTGGTGCGGTTTGCCTGGTTGGTCGCGGCATCGAGGATGTCGGTGTTGGTGGGGGTGTTGGATCTGGGCGTCGAGTTGCTGATGGTGACGGGCTCGTCGCGATCGGTGCCCATGATGCGATCGACCTCGGCGTTTCGTTCGGTGACGGGGTC
>DEXG01000019.1:618-1287 GCA_002364005.1 Phycisphaerales bacterium UBA3190 | reverse complement strand
GCCTGCGGCTCGCTGCCGGGCAGTCGGCGAGCGGGGCTGTTGTCGATGATGGCGGGGTTCCCGTCGGCGTTGTTCTCGGGGCCGTTGCCGGGCGTGCCATTGAGCGCGATCTCGGTGCCTTCGCCTGCGCCTTCGGGTGTGGCGTTGGGCTGGGGGCGAATGAGGATGTACCAGATGCCAAAGAGCACCGCGATGACCACGATCGCGGTGAAGACCTTGCGTGCGGGGTTGTTGCGGGAACGCCGGTAATGGACCTGGGAGGAGCGGGTGGCGTTGCGTGATGATTGGCTTGGAAGACTCATCCTGGGTCCTTCTGGGCGAGGGGCGGTTGTAGCTCGATTCGTTTATACAGGATCGAGCGGGCCGAGTTCGGTGATGACGCGATCGACGCGGTGATCATGCGGCTCGGTGGGGACCGAATCGATGATCTGGGCGTGATGGCACACCCCGATGAGGGTGGGTCGGTGCCCGGCTGCGTGCAGGGCACTGACGAAGCGATCATAGAACCCTGCGCCACGCCCGAGGCGATTGCCGGCCCGATCGAAGGCAAGACCCGGGAGCAGGATCACATCGAGTTGTGCTGGTTCCACCATCGTGAGCCCGGGCTTGGGCACACGAATGTCGTATCGGCCCATTTCGAGGTCGCCGTGCAGATTTGAGATGGCCACG
>DEXG01000019.1:0-406 GCA_002364005.1 Phycisphaerales bacterium UBA3190 | reverse complement strand
CCACCCGATGCGGGGGATGCAGACCCGCCTGCCCGATTCGAGGGCGGCGGTGATGAAGGGGTCGAGGGAGAGCTCGGAGCCGAAGGATGCGTAGGCGAGGATGGTGGTGGCGGGGGCGAGGGCGGTGAGGAGGTGGGGGGTGATGGCTTGGGCGTGGTCGGTCTGCTCGATGGTGCTCAGCTCGCTGAGGCGTTGCTTGAGGACCGCGCGGAGGGCGTGTTTGGGGGTGGGTGGGAGCACGAGGGATGATAGGGGGTGGGAGGTAAAGGTCGTGAATCGAGAAAGGCCGGTTGAGTTGTGACGCAAGTTTGGTAACCTGATGCGATGGGCAGGGTTGGCCTGTTCTCCCGAACCACTTATTCAGAATGGAGATATCATGACACGCAAGTGGCGGCAAGTGGCGGCA
>DEXG01000011.1:36813-43298 GCA_002364005.1 Phycisphaerales bacterium UBA3190 | reverse complement strand
GGCGGGCCACCTCCCCCGCAGGCGCGGGGGAGGCGAGGTTGTCAGGCGAGGGGGAGGGAGACTTTGCGTTCTAGCTCTTCGACGGGGACGGCGATGAGGTCGTAGCCGTCGGCGGCGACGATGGTGCAGCGGACCAGTTCGCCGGCGGCGAGGGGGTTCCTGGCGATGACATGGGTCGTCGCGTCGATCTGGGGGGCCTGGAAGTAGGTGCGACCGGCGTAGAGGGTGCCGCCTCGGGAGACGCCGGGGGTTGCTTCGACCTGGTTGCCGGTGGATTTGTCGATGATGACATCGAACTGAGCGCCGGTCTGCGTGGGCTTGGTCTCGTCGAACTGCTCGGCGATGAACTCGGCCTGGGCGAAGGCGATCTGCTGCTGCACTTCCATGATCTCGTCGTGGCGCTGCTGCTTGATCTCTTTGGGGACCGCGAGGGCGGGATCGCTCTCCATGCGGCCCGCGACGGTGCCGGGCTCCTGGGAGTACTGGAAGCAGCCGACGGCGTCGAACTGGACCTCTTCGATGAAGTCGAGCAGGTCCTGGTGGTCCTGATCGGTCTCGCCGGGGAAGCCGGTGATGAAGGTGGTGCGGATGGCCATGCCCGGGATGCGTTCACGGAGCTTGTGGCACAGCTCGGTCTGGTGGGCGCTGGTGACATTGCGGCGCATGAGTTCGAGCACGCGATCGGAGCCGTGCTGGAGGGGGATGTCCAGGTACGGCAGCAGGTTGCCCTTGTCGGCCAGTTCGGCGAAGGCGTCGATGATCTCATCGCTGAAGTAGGTCGGGTAGGCGTACATCATGCGGAGCCAGCCGCGCCCGATCTCTTCGCTGACGGCCTTGTCGAGGTTGCGCAGCAGCTTGGGTAGCCCCGCGCGGAACTTATCTGCACCTTCAACCTGTCCGAGCCCGACACCGATGTCGTCGCCGTAGCTTGTGGTGTCCTGGCCGATCATGAGCATCTCGAACGCGCCGTCGCGCATGAGTTCGCGTGCTTCTTCGATGATGCGGTCTTCGGGCTTGGAGCGCATCTTGCCTCGGATCGAGGGGATGGTGCAGAAGGCGCAGTTCTGGTTGCAGCCCTCGGAGATGCGGAGGTAGGCGTAGTGGCGTGGGGTGAGTCGGAGGCGGGCATTGTCGGACTCGTAGTAGCCGATGCCCTTGCCGTCCTTGCCGGAGACCGTCAGGCCGACGGTGTTGAGCCCTTTGGCGTCGGCGCTGGTGAGGGCGTTGGCGTTGATCCAGTACTTGGGCACTTCTTCGAGGGTCTCGCGGTCGGACTTGACGCCTCGGACTGCTTCGATGATGTGCTCGCGATCGAAGACGCCGACCATCGAGTCGATGCCGGGTGCCCAGTCGAGCATCTTGGCGCGGTGGCGCTGCACGAGGCACCCGGCGACGACGACGCGTTTGATCTTGCCCTGCTCTTTGAGCTGGACGGCTTCTTTGATAACGCCGAGCGATTCCTGTTTGGAGGCCTCGAGGAAGCCGCAGGTGTTGATGACGACGGCGTCGGCGGGCGTGACGCGTCCGCTGGTGGCGGAGCTGTCCTGCTCGGAGCCGGCGAGCGAGAGGTCGTCGTGTTCCTGATCCTCGATGATCTCAGCCGAGACGGGCATGAGCCCGTCGGCGGCGAGCAGGCCGAGCATCTTCTCGGAGTCGACGAGGTTTTTGGGGCAGCCGAGGGAGACGAAGGAGATGGTCTCGATGGCGTCGGATTGAGTGGGCGTCTGGGTGGGCATTGGGGGGAATGGTATGCGGGGATATCGGGGTGCTATTGGTTTGTGGGGAAAGACTTACCACAGAGGGCACAGAGAGCACACGGAGCACACACAGGAGGAGAAAGAGGTTTTTTTGATGTGGCCATATGCGGAGAAGACCTACTCCAGAGGCAAGGGTAGTGATTGTGAAGCGGCAGACAGATCAGTGTATGATCTGAAATCGCTATACCGACCAGCTGTATAAGCACGGAGGCCGACTTGACTTACAATACAATAGTTTTATCATGCCTAGTAGCTGGAATCACCCTGCTAGCAATCTACTCGATTTCTGAGCAACGACGCGAACGCATTAAGCTCGGCAAAGCGATTCTCCGTGAACTTGATAGCGAAGACTGGGAACTCGCCAACTATGGAATCCGCCTGAGAGACACCGAGTTCGCAAACGCTCTACCTACAGAAATGTTTTCAAACGATATTCAAGCGCCTTTTTTATACAATATGAATGCGCAGACTTGGCTGTTTGCAAACTACAAAACGATGCACAGAAGGACCAGCGTGCTTGGATGCCGCATAGCGTTTGTTGCCAAAGTCCCTGAGGGTTCTATCAGCGGTATCAGAATCGAAGAGTACTACAAGCCATGGGCCGACAGAGGCCCATGGGACCGACGATTCGGAAACTTCACTAAAAGAAATATTGGTGAACGCCACTGGTGGCTCTGCTCAACTAGTGGGTGCGCCGTGAAACAAAAAATAACTCAACAGATGATCGAAGCCGAGGTGCCAGACGATATCGAATGCGTACAGATCATGGATGGATACTTTGTGGCGTCCTTGGGGTATTCACCATCCAAGGTATCTAGTTTTTGCAAAGCTACTGAGTCAAGTCTGGGTTATCTATCTCGAATTAATCACATCTTCACCTTATAATACAGCCGGGTGCCCTGCTTTGATCCGCCAAAGGCGGACAAAGCAGGTTGTCGTGCGTCTCCCATTCCTGCTTCATTCGCCTTTGGCGAAGTGAAGCAGGGCACCCGGCCGGGGCGGCAGCTGCATGGCAGCCCGCCCAAAGTTACCATACAGGGAGAATGTTTCAGGAGTGCCGATGAACAGCCGCGAGATAGAACGCGAAATCGATGAAGTCCTTGCCGGGTATGCAGATCAACTCGATGAAGGATCTTCGGGCATCGGATATCACCTTGATTACCTGGAAGGCATCGATCACGAACAGATCACGACGAGCTTGATCTTTGAGTGCATGAACAGTGCCTCGAAATCGACGAGCTGGGATCGAAATCGACATCATCTCTGTATTTGCATTCCGCTCAGTGATTGTTCTGGGACTGACATTTTCAACTACCCGCCCAGCCTTGAGCTTGCAGTGCAAGAAAACTTGAGCTGCAGCGAGCCGCCATCGATCGTGCTCTGCCTTAGATCTGACTACATCAACGGCTTGTATTCTGGAATAAGTTTTAAAGTAGAAATAGCTGATGAGCATGCCGTGAATATGACCAACAGGCACTATGCACTTCAGTATATTGCATGGCCCTTTGAAACAGACGATTTAGCTGATAGCTGGAGTCGGTGTTTGGTGTGTATTTATCATCCTGATGCTTCAGTACCACTTTGATGGTAGAGCTAGGTGCCCTGCTTTGATCCGCCAAAGGCGGACAAAGCAGGTTGTCGTGCGTCTCCCGTTCCTGCTTCATTCGCCTTCGGCGAAGTGAAGCAGGGCACCCGCCGGGGATGGCACCCGGCGATTGTCTATTTTCTGTCTCTGCCCTCGACCCCGCGAACGGTGTGCAGGCCGTCGAGGAAGTTGATGTAGTGCACCGCCCCATACTGGGAGTTGATGTAGCCGTCGCCCTTTTCATATCCATAGATGCGAGATTGAACGCCCAACGCCTCTGCGCTGCCGTCGACGAAGGCCATCGGCAGCGATGTCCGCAGCACATCAGCAGGTACTCGAACTTCATCCAGATACGGTCTCGACTCGACCATGACCGCCTTTGCGGAGGAATAGCGCACCTGATGGGTCGATGTTCCAACCCACTGGGAAGTCCCTTCCAGCCGGCCCTCCGCAGTCCAGTAGTCCGGCCTTGCGATGAATGCGCAGGGGTAGAAGTAGTCGGCGAACACGAGGTCCAAGTCGCCGGGTTCACGCGTCCGGGGCGAACGGAAGATCTCGGCTGTATGGTTGAGCGAGTAGTAGTCCCATGCGAGGCCGAGATGCCAAACCCTGTGCATGTCGAAATACTGCAAGTGGGCAACTAAAAACGGTGGATTGTCGATCTCGACCAGTTCGCCGGGGACGGTGAAATACGGAAAACTGTCCGAGTTGTCTGTTGTGTACGCCGTGATTGCTTGGGCGTGGGTGCGCAGGTTGGAGAATGAAACGGCTTCCTTTGCTCGATTTCTGACAAACGACATTGCAGGGATCGAGATGCCGACCAGGATCGCGATCACCAGGACGGTGACCATCAGCTCGATGAGTGTGAACGCCCTGCTCATTGTCCTATCTGCTCCTGATATACAGGACAACCCCCGCGATAAGTACAACCGCGGTGAGGGCGATCGCGACCCACTTGTTGTTGCGACGCGCCGGCGTGACGGATGCTGCAGGACTCGCACTGCCTGACACAAGCCTGCTCGTCTCGTACACATCAGCCCCTTTCTTCTTGTCCCACGATGTCAAAGCGGCATCGGTGTACGAATCGAAGCTCGGCGACTTCGGATCACGAAAGTCTTTGACCGTTGCTGCGGACTCGAGGTCCGGGACCGAAACGAGTGCGACCGCCTCATCGTCACTCGGCGACTCCGCCCTTGTGGTAACGAACACGACAGACGACTCCGAGGATTCATCTTCGCTCCGGCAGCCCGTTGCATATGAAAACGAGCTGAGATCGGTGTTGGAATCGTGCGAATCAAACTCGATTTGCTCGAACAGGATGGGGGTCTCGCCAGATTCAGACCGCACAACGGATATGACTGGGCGCGACCCGGCCCACTTGCCGTCGACGAGCGCGATCTCGCTGCGATGACCATCGGACACAGAGACCTTCGCTGACCACCGGGTCGCTGATGCGTTCAGTATGCTGATATCGGATCCGGTGATGCGTTCGCCAAACCCGGCATGAAACAGGCGTCGGTGAAGCCTGAGCATGCCTTGCTTGAGTTGCCCGATATTGTAACCCGAAGGGTAAGGAACCCCGGCTTTGATAATCGTGAGCTGACCGCCTTCTGGCTTTGACAACATCCAACGGAAGTTGCCGGCCTGGGCGTATCGCACGCCGTAGCTCTCGAAGAGCCAATCCCCGTCCGGCGTAAGGCAATACATGAGCTCTCTCTTCGGCTGATCAAACATTGAGAGCTGATACCTGAGAAGCCCTCGCTTTGGGTGATCCGGTCGGTTTTCATATCGACGCAACTCCGCCTCGACCTGAGACCTTGTGCCCCAGGGGTCCCGCTCTTCTGTGCATGTGACTGCTACGGGTTGCTGAACAACAGTCGGCCCGATACAGAACTTCAGCAGCGATCGGATAGAAGCTTCTCGCTGATTGCTGGAGAGACCCGTTGCCTGCATCGCACCGACGCTCTGCGACAGTAGAGCGATTGCGAGAATGACCGCGGCAGCAGCGGAGCGACACAATCGAATGCGATCTGTTTGGTATGCCACCCGATCATTCCTCAAAGATGTCTTTCAATCACACCGGAACGGACCAACATACAGAACATGCAGGTCTCCTGACACATCCATGCCCTTGTATCATTGTGCCCGAAACCAATGACCTTTGCAAGGACTCGTTGACTCGCGGGTCCCGCTCACAGGCAGTGGCACATCCTCTGCTCCTGCTTTATCCGCCTTCGGCGGAGTAAAGCAGGGCACCCGGCCAGTCAATCGACCGTTGAATCGTCCCCCGCCGCCTGAATCTCATCCAGCTCCGCCTTCAGCCGATCGGCGATGAGTTCGGCGGCGGCTTTGTTGCCGAAGGCGCCGGCGTTGATTTTGACCTCGATCATCGCTTCCGTCAGCGGTCGGACCTCGATGGTGACCAGGTGACTCCGGTCGGTGCGGATCGACCGCCAGCGGCTGCGGAGTTGGCCGTCGTCGTCGAGGCGGACCTTGGTCTCGTGCAGGTCCAGGTCGAGCCGCTCGATCGTACGGCTCATGGCCAGATTCATCTCGTCGGCGCTTCCCTCATCTACATAGGTAAGCACCCCCGAGTTCCAGAAGCTGTAGCCGGCCTTGCCTGCGCTGCCCGCGGCGGCACCGGCCGAGAGAAGCGGGACGGCCGCGACGCAGCCCGGGAGGATGAGGATGGCGGCGAGGAGGACGAAGAGTGATGTTGTGGATCGGGGCATGGGGGATTGTTGGGGGGTGATGGGCGGGAAACTTTTGGTGGTGGGTGGCGTGTGTTTGTCCCTCAACGCGATCCGCCAAAGGTGGTCCGCCATAGGTGGATCGGAGGGGGCTTCACATATCGCTCGAGTTCCAAGACCCCTCCGCCCTCGTTCCTCGGGCACCTCCCCGCGAGGGCGCGGGGAAGGACAAGAAGAAACCCCCTCGAGCTCCGCGTGCAGCGGACCCACCTCACCAGAAGGCGCGGGGGAGGGACAAGAAGAAGCCCCCTCCGTCTTCGGCTGCGCCGAATCCACCTACCCCGCATGTGCGGGGGAGGATGCGTGGTCGTTGATGGGTGGCACCCTGTTCAGTTCCCACTGCCTATTGCCCGTTGCCCATTGCCTATTGCCCATTGCCCATTGCCCATTGCC
>DEXG01000011.1:11985-36608 GCA_002364005.1 Phycisphaerales bacterium UBA3190 | reverse complement strand
TTGCCTATTGCCTATTGCCTATTCCCTATTGCCTCAAAACACCAACAGCCCCACCACCATCCACACCGCGACGATGAGCATGACGACGGCGGTGTAGCCGACGATCTCTCTTGCTTTGACCTTGGTGATCGCGAGCAGTGGCAGGGCCCAGAAGGGTTGGAGCATGTTGGTGAGTTGGTCGCCGTACGCGACGGCCATGATCATCTTGGCGGGTGCGACGCCGACTTCAGCGCCGGTTTGCAGGGCGATGGGGCCCTGGATGCCCCACTGTCCGCCCCCGGAGGGGACGAAGACATTGACGATGGCGGCGCTGAGCATGGTGAAGATCGGGGCGGTGGTCTCGTTGGCGACGGAGCCCATGAACCGGGAGAAGTCGTTGATGAGCCCGCTGCTGGCGAGCATGCCCATGATGCCGGCGTAGAGGGGAAACTGGAGGATGATGCCCGAACAACCACGCGCCCCGTCCTCGGCGGCGGTGAGGTAGGAGCGGACCGAGCCGTGCATGATAAGCCCGAGGGCGAGCATGAGGGTATTGACCTCGTTGGGGCCCAGCGACATGAAGCCCTGTTTGGTCGAGAAGCGTGTGAACGCCCAGAGCAGCATCAGTGCCAATGCCCAGACGACGATGGGTGAGCGTTCGATCCAGTCGGGGAAGCCCGACGGGGCGTCCGTGTTGTTTGGTTCGTGCGTGCTGGACTCGTCGTCGAGCGGCATGGGGGTGATCTCGTCGTCGCGTTTGGGGGTCAGGAGCCAGAGCACGATGGGGATCAGGATCAGCATGCCGCCGGAGATGAAGAGGTTCATGGGGCTGAGGATCGTGTCGCTGATGGGAACCGCGCCGGTGTCGAGCGATTCGTAGATGCTTGTTGGGAGGACATCGCGGGCCTGGGTCTCGCTGGACATCTTGAGGGGCGCTGAGCCTGAGAACCCGCCGTGGAAGGTGAGCAGACCCATGTATCCCGCGGCGGCCAGGAGCGGGCCGTGGACTTTGATGCCCTTTGACGCGCAGACGCGTGCGACCTCGCGTGCGAAGAGGGCGCCGACGATGAGGCCCAATCCCCAGTTGATGAGCCCGAGTCCCCCGGCAACGAGCCCGACGAGCGCCGCGGCGGCGGGCGCGGTGTTGGGGACTCCCGCGAGGGTGCCGATGAGGGCACGGATGGGTTTGGATGCGGCCAGGGCGTGGCCCGTCACGAGGATGAGGCACATCTGCATCCCGAACCCGAGGAACTTCCAGAGCCCATCGCTGCCGCGCCATGCGTCGATCATGGCGTTGGCCTTCTGCGGGAGCGTCTCGGCGTCGGGGTAGGTACCCAGTGTGAGCGCGAGGATCGCGGAGAGCAGCGTGAGCCCCACGGCGATGACGAAGGGGTCGGGGGCGGTTTTGGTGAACGCGGTATTGAGCACGCGGCCGAGCGATGCGATCATCGGGAGTTTCCTTCAGTCTGCGCGGAATACGGGGGGTTGGTTCGTGATTATCGCATATCTCGCGGCTCGCCGCAGAGTCGGAGACCGAAGACCTAGAGTTGGCGTCCATGTCGAACCCACCCACAGCATCGGTTGAGCAGTACCCGCACAAGGGGAAGGGCCTGGCGTTTGCCGGGGTCGCCTTTGGGTGGTGGGCGTTCATTGTGCCCAGCTACTTCAAGCTGCTGTCGGTGCATCACGCCAACCCCTTCGAGATCCTGGCGCAGCGGGTGCTGTTTGGCATCCCGATCCTGCTGCTGATGCTCGCGTTTACCAAGCAGATCGGGGTGTTCCTCAAGGCGGCGACGACCTGGGCCTCGCTCAAGGTCCTGATCCCGAGCACGGGGCTGATCGCGATCAACTGGTACTTCTTTATCTACGCGGTCTCGACCGATCGGCTGAGTCACGCGTCGCTGGGGTACTACATCAACCCGCTGTTCTCAATCGGGCTCGGGTTCCTCTTTCTGGGCGAGCGGCCCCGGCCTGTGCAATGGGGCGCGATCGCGCTGGCGTGCACGGCGGTCTTCGTGATGGCGTACGCGGAGCTGAGCTACTCGGCCCCGATGATCGCCAACGAGCTTGGCGAGATGATCCCCGACCCGTCCGCGGCGGTATCCAAGGGGTTCCCGTGGATCTCGCTGCTGTTGCCCGCGAGCTTCGGGATGTACGGCTTATTGCGCAAGCAGGCGAATGTCGGACCCAGCGTTGGGCTGAGCTTTGAGATGATGCTGCTGCTGCCCATGTGCGTCGGGCTGGTGATCTGGATGCACAACAGCGACCAGGGCATCTTCTTCTCGACGGAGACCCCGGTTTGGGTCTCGCTGGTGATGCTGCTGGGCGGGGTCGTGACGATCGTGCCGCTGATCTGCTTTACCAATGCCGTGCGTTTGCTCCCGCTGAGCACGGTTGGGCTGATGCAGTATTCGGCACCGACGGGTCAGCTGCTGCTGTCAGTGGTGTTCTTCGACGAGGTGTTCACGCCGCTGAAGTTTGCCGCGTTCGCGATCATCTGGGTTGCCGTGGGAATCTACAGCTGGGACATGATCCGCGGGCATCGTGCGTCGAGGGCGGCGTTGCGGACGGAGATGTTGGAGTAGGGATCGGGGATCGGGGATCGGGGATCAGGGATCAGGGATTAGGGATTAGGGATTAGGGATTAGGGATTAGGGGGTTGGGTCGTGCAGGTCGTAGATGCGCAGGGCTGTGAGGCGAGGCTTCCACTTCTGGACATACGCGATGTGTTGCTCGTGGGCGACATAGGCGTTGAGGTCCTCGACTGATTGAAAACCGAGGTAGATCGCCAGGTCGTAGTCGTTGATGATCGTGTCGCGGCCGGTGTCGATGTGACGACCGGCGGCGTAGGTGCTCACGCTGGGGATGGTGCTGAGCATCGCGTCGCTGTCAGCCAGGAGCTGGGGGTAGTCGTCGGGGTTCTGCAGCTCCACAAAGACGATGTGCCCGATCAGGGCGGTCCGTGGTGCGCGGGACTGCGCCGGTGTGCACGCGGCCAGGGTCAGGCAGGCGATCAGAAGAAACAGGGTTTTCATGGGCCGAGTATACAGAATCTTGTCAGCGGCTACCGCTCCGATCGGTCATACTTGTACCATGGATACACACAACACCCACGATGATCGTCTTTCTCAGCTCGCCAAGACCAACGCCCGCTGGCGACTGCTCGCGGTGTCGTCCATCACCTTGATGGTCGGCGTGATGATCGGCGGCATGGGCAGCCAGCCCGAGGACAAGAGCGTCCCGAGTGAACCCAGCGCCGTCGTTGATTATGTCGGGACCGCGGATCGGATCTTCAGGGTCCACGCCGACGGGTCGCTGACCTACCTGAAGATCCCCGGCGGCGAACGGACCGGGTTCGGGTATTACGACTGGGGCAAGGTCAAGATGGATACACGCTACACCAGCACGACGATCCCGCAGCCGTGATGCTCTTATTCCCTCCCCCGCTGGTGCGGGGGAGGAGGTCATAGCTCTTCATGCTGATCGATAACCCGTGCGCCCAGCGCTTCGGCCAGTGCAGGGGCCTGGAGCGGGTCGATGATGATGTTGCGGATGGCGCCCGCATCGATCGCGATGTGGTCGATGCGGCTGCCGCGCAGGTCGAGGGCGGTGATTCTGGTCCCGAGCAGGCGGAGGCCTCTCGCATCGCAGTCGCGGATGGTGACACGCTCGAGGGTTGAGCCGGATACATCGAGGTGCTGCAGGTCGCACGATTCAAACCAGACGCGATCGAGGGTTGATTCCTGCATGAAGGCGTCGGGCATCTTGCACGCGTTGAAACGGAGATCGCGGAGCGTGCCACCACGGGTATCGAGGCCGGTGCACTTGCAGGAGTTGAAGACGCAGCGATTCAGTCGCACATCCACCCATGCCGCATTTGAACAATCCGCATGAACGAAATCACAATCGATGGCCTTGAACTGGGGCAGCTTCGATGCAAGCAACACGGAACCACAAACTCGCCCGACAGACAGCGCATACCCCCGCGCCTCCAATGGCGAGTCCGGCTTGCCGGTGATCTCTGCCTCAAAGTGAGCAACCTGATCGGCGAGTGATGCGATGACGATGCGCTCGAGCGGCTCATGGCACTCGATCTCATCTGAGCTTTCAGGGACTCTGTTCGACATGGATCAGTGCTGCAGCGGGAAGCGGGCGCAGAGTGTGCGGACTTCCTCGCGGACGGTGCTCATCACGCCCTCGTCGCCCTTGGACTCGATCGTCCGGTTGATCCAGTCGGCGATCTGGGTCATCTCGGGCTCCTTGAAGCCGCGGGTGGTGGTTGCTGGGGTACCGAGGCGCAGGCCGGATGTGATCATCGGCGGGCGTGGGTCGTCGGGGATGCCGTTCTTGTTGGTGATGAGCCCGGCGAGCTCGAGCCATTTCTCGGCATCCTTGCCCGTGAGTTCGCTGTCCTTGACGGTCAGGTCGACGAGCATGAGGTGGTTGTCGGTGCCGCCGGAGGTGATGCGGAAGCCGTGCCCGGTCAGCGCCGAGGCCAGCGCCTGGGCGTTCTTGACGACCTGCTGCTGGTAGGTCTTGAACTCGGGCTTGAGGGCCTCGCCGAAGGCGACGGCCTTGGCGGTTATGATGTGCATCAGCGGGCCGCCCTGCACGCCCGGGAAGACATTGCGGTTGATGAGCTTGTTGAGGTCCTCATCGTTGGTCATGATGAGCCCGCCGCGTGGGCCACGCAGTGACTTGTGGGTCGTGGTGGTGACGACATGGGCGTGGGGGAAGGGGCTGGGGTGCACGCCCGCGGCGACGAGGCCTGCGATGTGGGCGACATCCGCCATCAGGTAGGCCCCCACTTCGTCGGCGATCTCGCGGAACTTGGCGAAGTCGATCACGCGCGGGTAGGCGCTGTAGCCGCAGAGAATGACCTTGGGCTTGTGTTCGTGTGCGGCCTTGCGGACGGAGTCGTAGTCGATCTGCTCGTGCTGCGGGTGGCTCTTGTCGTAATGCAGGGCGTAGTGGACGGGGTTGTAGAAGATGCCTGAGAAGTTCAGGTGCATCCCGTGGGACAGGTGCCCGCCGTCTTTGAGGACCAGCGAGAGGAAGGTGTCGCCCGGTTCCATGAGGGCCATGAAGGCGGCGGTGTTGGCCTGCGCGCCCGAGTGTGGCTGGACATTGGCGAAGGTGCAGCCGAAGAGTTCCTTGGCCCGGTCGCGTGCGAGCTGCTCGACCTTGTCGTGATGCTCGCAGCCGCCGTAGTAGCGACGCCCGGGGTATCCCTCGGCATACTTGTTGGTCATGCATGTGCCCGCGGCGATGGTAACGGCGGGCGATGCGTGGTTCTCACTGGCGATCAGCTCGATCGTCGTCTCCTGTCGCTGTGCTTCAGCGCGGACGATGTCGGCGACCTGCGGGTCGGTCGCGGCGATGGTGTCGAGGATGGCCTGGTCGATCGAGTGGGTGGTGGTGGTCATGGGTAATGGTAGCCACAACAGGGAATCCGATCAGTACACCAAGATATACATGAACACCGTATACCCGGCAAGAAGCGAGGCGATGATCCCCAGGATCTGGAGCACGATCGAGCGTATTCGCCACCCTACGACGATCGCTGCGATCCAGAACCATTGGACCCAGATGACCATCGCGGCAAAGAGAATCGTGACCGAGAGATTTGCGTAGTACTCCACCTGCCTGAATCGCACTTGCCTGATGGAACTCGCAACAACCACATTTCCCATTTTGGTCTGACTGAGTGCCAATCCTGCGGTCGTCAAGATGCTCGACATGCAGTCGATTAACAATGTCAGCACGAACGACATGATCACCACCGTGACGCTCAACGCGATGGCGCGTGAGACATGTGAAAGACGGATCTTGGCGATTCTTCGGGTGATCGGCACGCCACAAAGAATGGCGGCCCAAGTCACAATCATTCCGGCACCAAGCATCGAAAACTGCATCCCGTTCTGCGTGAGTCCATCGCTGTTGGTTATCAAGTTGGTGAATGCTTCAAGAAACCGTTCGTACCAGAAATCGAAACCCGACATATCCGTATTTGTCGCGCTGAGTGTGTTCCACTTATAGGTCTGGTAAGAAGAAACACCGACTGATGCAAAGACTGAGAGCACATACGCAAACAGGAGCATGCCAAAGCACCACACCCAAACGCGAATAGGAAACACAGTCCGCTCAACACTGACGCGTTTCCAGAACCGATTCGGGATCAGCAGCATCCAGAGCGTGGGAATAGTCAGGCGGATCATGGCACGCTTGTGATCCGCGTGTTCTGTATACCACGCCAGCCGCACCCGCCCGGGATCGAACACATCCGCCCATTCAAACATCAGCCCACACTCAGGGCAGGTGCCGCGCATCGGGCACTGGGACTGCCAAGTCGCGATCTCGCCGGACTGGTCGTAGCCGCACTTGGGGCAGATGGGATGGTGGGTGTCGTTACTCATGTGTTTCTCATTATTCGATTCCGATCCGCTGTGCCCCCATCTCGAAGGCCTGATGCAGCAGATCGAGACCCGCGATGAGCAATCCGACCTAGAAGTACACCGCAGGAACTGCTACCGCCGCAATCATCCCCAGCAACGCCGCGATTGTACCGAGCACGATCAAAGCCCATGCGTGTTTGAGCCTCCATCCGACCAGCACCGCAGCCCCCCAGAATACGATCATCCAGGGGAGGCCAATATAGATTGTGAGCGGAAGGAGATCAGAGGGAGAAACCCGCGCCACCATGCCATAGGCACTCTCGAAACGGAGAACCTCAAAGAGCAGAACTCCCGGGAGTAGGCAGATGATGAAGGCGCGAAGAATGTGGCCCGTTCTGATCTTCGCGATTCGGCGGGTTGTTGGGATCACGAGCAGAATCAGTACCCAGGTGCTGGAGAATCCGATGACGGCTAGCATGCCGATCGCGATATCAAAGAATGAGTACAGGTAAGTAGTCCCATTGCTCCCGAAGAAAACTGGGGTGAGCCCTCTGGAATCAAGTATGTGTATCAACGGGGAGAATAACGCATTGCTTATCAGTGCGAGTATCCCCTGAGCTCCGTATGCCTGATACATGAGTTCAACTGAACCGAACTGCCATTGATCGATCGCGATCCAGTTGTAGTATGCGAACGGTACTGATGCGACGAGATGGAGCCCGATCCACACCATCACAATCCACGCCATAAGTCGGCGCAGCGCGATCGGATGTACGATGGTGACGGATCGCCAGAAGATCCAAGGGAGTACGAGCCTCGCGATCGTTGACGGCGACCGGGTCAGCATGCTAAGTATCGATCGAGCGTGTTCTGAGTACCACCCAAGATAGTTTCGGCTCGGATCGAACACATCCGCCCACTCAAACTCCAAACCGCATTCAGGGCAGATGCTCATAACGGGGCACTGCGATTCCCAGGTCGCGATCTCGCCGGACTGGTCGTAGCCGCACTTGGGGCAGATGGGATGGTGCTGTTTGTCACTCATGCCGTGGTGCTCAGAAAAACATAGACCCGCAGCGTGGCCCCGCCGAGCAGCGCCGCCAGCGTACCAAGCATCACCAGGAGCCGCCACGGTCTGATGCCCCACCCAGAGCGAACCGCCGACGCCCAGAAGACGGCCTGCCAGACAATCATCATCGGGATAATCCATTTGTACAGCACGGATGTAATCCCAGTCTTGTACCCCCCGAGTCCGTGCAGGGCCTCGTTCAGGCGATAGAGCTCGAAGGTGAGCACCATCGCGGTGGTGCTGATCACCGTGACTCGGGCGATGTGTACGCCGCGCAGTTTGGTCAGCCGGCGTGTGTGTGGGATCGCCAGAAGAACGGCCAGCCAGAGCACGATGAACCCCAGCTGATAACCGATCGGGCGAAAGAAGGTATCCATGATCAGATCGGTGCCCCACCAGTCTCGCTGCACGCTGATGTTGACCAGATAGACAGAAACATTCGCATCCGCCTCATAGAGCGGCTGGGCGATGCCGTTGAACAGGATCGCTGCGATTGCCGAGGGCCCGTACTGACTGACATACTGATCCAGCGGCTGCGCCATCCAGTTCTGCTGATCCCAATATTCCAGACCGACCGGGATCGCCACGAGGAGATGGGTCCCAATGCACAGCAGCAGGCACCAGACGATCAGGACCGGTATCGAGATGCGCTTCTTGACATCCAGCTCCCGCCAGAACAGATGGGGGAGCATGAGCCGCACGAGCGTGCCGGGCGTGCGCCAGATCAGCGACCGGATCGAAACCGCGTGCTCGATGTACCAGTGCAAATCCCGAATGAGCGGGCGAAACACCTCAACCCACTCGAACGCCAACCCGCACTCGGGGCAGGTGCCGTGCATCGGACACTGGGACTGCCAAGTCGCGATCTCGCCGGACTGGTCGTAGCCGCACTTGGGGCAGATGGGTTGGTGGGTGTCCTTGCTCATGTGTTTCTCATTCTTAGATTCCGAATCGCTGCGCCCACATCTCGACGGCCTGACGCACCAGATCGAGTCCGGCGATGAGCACCCCGGCAAAGACAACCCCGAAGCATGACGCGATGACCACCAGCACCAGTTCATACCACCTCGCCCTGATCTTCCAGCCCACGCGCACCGCGGCGACCCAGAACCACTGCACCCAGATCAGCAGACCCAGCAACAACGCCGTGCTCATGACGGTCGGCATCGTCCGGTCGAACCACCCCGGCAACGGGGTAAACACCGAGACAAAGGCGATCTCCTCGGCGATCATGGCCAGCGGCACAAAGATCCACGCAACCAATCCAGCCACCACCATCGCCCGGGCAACATGCACCACCCGCAGCTTGGACCGCCTGCGCGTCACCGGGAACGCGCAGAACAGCAGGAACCACATCACAGAGAATCCCGCGCATACCGCCGCCATCACGCCCGCGGCTTCGACAATCCCATAGCTGTAGAAACGGTCCGATCGCAGTGGGAAGAGCAGCGACTCGCCGATCACCGGGCCCCAGTAATCCAATGTCGTCGTGTCCGCCATCATGCCATCGATGGTGGCCTGCATCTGGGCTGACTGCCCGGCCTTCATCGCGACGAGTTTGGCGTTGTCGTATCGGGTATAGCCGTACCGCGCCGCGATGTTCCCCATTGCGGCGACGATGTAAAGTATCATCAACACCAGAGCTACCCAGAGCACGAACCGCTTCACCGAGCGGGGTGACTCCATCCGCATGCGTCGCCAATACCGGTTGGGAATCAACAGATACCACAGCGTGGGTAGCGAGCGACGCAGCATCGACCGCCAGCCCGGGGCGTGCTCGACATACCAGCCCAATCTCGCGCGGCTCGGGTCGATCACGTCGGCCCACTCGAACGCCAACCCGCACTCGGGGCAGGTGCCGTGCATCGGGCACTGGGACTGCCAGGTCGCGATCTCGCCCGACTGGTCGTAGCCGCACTTGGGGCAGATGGGTTGGTGGGCTATCCTCGTCATGCGCTCCCCTCAGAGTACCCAGAACAGGAACAGGATACCAAAGATGATCGAACCGAAGCAGCCGCCGATGTTGATCAGGAAGCTGCGTTTGATGTTCCAGATGGAGCGGACGGCGTGGGTCCAGATCGCCTGTTGCCAGTACAGCATGAGCAGGTACACGCCAAGGAACCCGTAGGGCACCCAGTCCGTTGCTTCCGTCATTCCTGTCGCGGCATGAATCCCGAAACCAAGGCGCACGAACTCGACATAGACCAACATGGGCACCAGACTCAGCAGCGCCACACGCCCCAGCAGGCCCCACTGGCGCCGCCAGTCTCGCGAATCGTCGTGCTGCACAAGCAGCACCCCGGTCATCAGCGTTGCCCAAGCGATCATGTCCCCGATGCCAATCACCGCCGCCATGGAGTACGCGGCCCAATCCTCATCGTAAAATGGAAGCCGCAGCTCGAAGCCATCATCATGGTGATAGACCATGGCGTATGGGAACAGCACCGCGCTGGCGGTATTAGCCACGGTGTCCATCGTGCTCTGAGTCCACTGGGCATCCCACCCGTGCCCGGTGCTGGACCAGTTGCCCGCCTGCGCGTTGCCCGCGGCACCAACGGGTGATATGCACAGGTGCAGCCCCGCCGTCACGACGAGCATCCACCAGAACAGCATGCGCAATCGGATCATCCTGCGGTGATTGATCGCTTTGAAGAACCGACCCGGACGCATCAGACGCCAGAGTGTGCCCGGTGCACGCTGGAAGAGTTCGATCCAATCGCCCCCGTGCTCGCTGTACCAATCGACCCTGCTCCCCCACTCGTTGACGATCGCGAAGACTTCACGCCACTGATACGCGTGTCCGCACTCGGGGCAAACGCCATTGAGCGGGCACTGTTGCGTCCAGCTTGCGATCTGACCTGTGAGGCCGTACCCACAGGAGGGACACTCGGGGTGGTGCTCGTTTATGCGTGCGGGGCTCTTCATCACAGCCACCCGATGATCGTCGAGAGAACAAAGAACACCGATACGCTGCCGATCAGCGATGCGATCGAACCAAGCACGATCAGAAGCCCGCACGGACGCACGCGCCAACCCACGATCACCGCGCTGCCCCAGAAGAGCAGTACCCATAGCCCGAGTAGCGGGATCACCACCCCGCCGAAGCGTCGTGCCCAAGTGTTGCTGATCATCGGGGGCGTCGCGGTCCATAAATCCAGGCCCAGGGTGAGCCGGTGCATTTCAAAGACCAGCACCAAGGTGAACACGCTTATCAATGCCGCACGATATACATGGGCCGCCCTGATCTTCGCACGCCGACGCGTGGTGGGCAGGACCAGCATGATCAGCGCCCAGACCAGCGTCATCCCGAACAATGGGAAGAGCGGCGTGAACGCACTCCGCGCGATTCTCGCATTCGTGATCGGGAAATACAGGCGCAGGGAAGACCCGATGAAATCAACCCGCGCGCCCACAAACGGCCAGCCGATGCCCTCGATCAGGGGTTGGATCAGCCCCTTGATCCCTGCGTTCTGATAGAGATTGCTCAGTGATCCGTAGTATCTGGATTGATCGTGCCAGGCACCGATCCCATATGGGATCGACATCAGCAGGTGCAGCCCGATGGCCAGCACGATTAGCCACATCGCCAACGCCCGAAGACTGATGCGTGCCTCGACCCCAACCGAGCGCCAGTAGTACCAGGGCAATACCAACCGCATCAGGGTGCCGGGCGTGCGCGCGATGATGCCCCAGAGAGATTGCGTGTGCTCGGCGTACCAATGCAGATCGTTTCGTACCGGATCAAATACATCGCGCCACGCAAAGCCCAGCCCGCACTCGGCACAGCTGCCGTTGATCGGGCATGAATCGACCCACGAGTCGATGATCCCGCTTTGGTCGTAGCCGCATTTGGGGCAGATTGGTTGGTGTGTCAACTTGGTCATGTCACCGCTCACATCGTCCCCGAGACAATCAGAATCGCGCTCGTCAGCAGCGACGCGATGCACCCGAGCACCGCGATGGGCCAGACCGGCTTGATCCCCCAGCCGACCTTCATCGCCGCGATCCAGAACCATTGCACCCAGATCAGACTGAGCAGGATGATGGCGAGCAATACGAACGCGAACGATATCAAAAAGGCCGCACTGTTGAACCAGGCGACAAAGCCAATGAGGATCCGCGCACACTCAAACAGCACGATCACGGGGATCAGGGTGAGCAGCCACGCACGCAGGAGATGGACCGAGCGCAGCGACGAGCGTGCCCTCGTCACTGGCAGCAGCCAGATCAGCACGAGCCACATCGTCGAGGGCAAGGCAACCAGACCCGGTACGATGAACACGGCACGCACATCCTGGTAGTCGTACCCCCCCAGCCGATACTGCAGCCCGTAGTAGCCGTACTGCACACGAAAGAACGGCGCGAAGATCGCGTTGTGCAGCTCGTAAAGAACGCCCGGGATGCCCTCGTCGACAAAGTCGTTGAACCCGCCGCCGCGCACCATGCCCCAGCTCTCCTGCCAGTTGCCCAGCCCAACGGGCACCAAAGCCAGGGCATGCCAAACCAACAGCAGCAGCAGGAGCCAGAGCAGCAGCGTGCGGATCTCGATGCGCGTCGACACCCCGACGCTGCGCCAGTACAGGTTTGGGATGAGCAGCCTGCGCAGGGTTGGCGGTGATCGGACGAGCAAATCTCGCTTGCGGGGGGCGTGCTCGATATACCAACGCAGATCCACGCGCGCCGGATCGATGATGTTGGCCCACGCAAAGCCCAGCCCGCATTCAGGACAGGTGCCTTCGATCGGGCACTGATCCTCCCAGGTCGCGATGGCGCCCGACTGGTCGTAGCCGCACTTGGGGCAGATCACAGACTGGGCGTGTTGTGCTGTCATCCGGTCCCCATTCTCCGCTCAGCGACCCACCGTATCGGCCGATAGAGCCCGATTCGCAGCCGAAGCTAGGTGGTTCGCCCCTACTCTGATACACTCGCACACCATACCAGTTGCAGGAGAGGGAACATGATGAAGAATCGAATGACCATGGGGCTGTGCGCCCTGATCGCCGCCGGGCTCACGACCGGCGCCAGTGCCGAGCCGTTCACCTATCAGGGACAGCTCATGGAAGCCGGCGCTCCGGCCGACGGCCTCTACGACATGACCTTCACCCTGACCGACTCGGCCAGCGGCGGTTTCGCCCTGGCCGTGGACTCGATCAGCAATGTCTCGGTTGTCGATGGCATCTTTAGCGTTGAGATTGATTTCCCCAGCGCGTTGCTCAACGACGACGCACGCTGGCTCTCGATCAATGTCGAGGGCTCGATTCTCTCGCCGCGGACTCGGGTACGCCCAACGCCGCGGGCGCTCAATGCCGTGCGAGCCAATGCCGCCGGAACAGTTGAACTCCCGCTGTTCCTCACGGACTCATCGAGCGTCCCGCTGGAAGTGGAAGCTACCTCGTCCACCGGCACGGCGATACGAGGCATTCATGCCGCGACCACAGGCACAACCCCCGGGGTCCACGGCGAGAGCAACTCGAGGAGCGCCAACGCGGTCGGGGTGTACGGCGAGATCGCAGCCAGTGGAGCGGGCGGACTCTCCGCCGGTGTGCGTGGACGCAACCGCGGACAGAGCACGCTGGGGATCGGCGTCTATGGCTCGCACGATGCCGGCGGGTGGGGTGTCTATGGAACCGCTCCATCCGGGCGTGGCGTCAGGGGTTCGTCCACTTCGGGCACGGGCATCGACGGCGTCTCGACCTCGGGCACCGGTGTCAACGGCGTGTCCAGCTCGGGCACCGGCGTGTACTCCCAGACCAGCAGCGGGAGCGGGCTCTACGCAATCCACAACGATGCGGGCACCAATGTCACCCTCGCGAACGCGCAGTATGCGGTTGAGGCATTCAACACCTCACTGACGGGAAACGGCATCGCGATTTTCGGTTCAGGGCGAGAGACCGGTATCGAGGGGGTCGCAGAAGAAGACGGCAATGGCAACCGAGTCGGCGTTCGCGGCATCGCTGGCTCAGCGAACGCGACCGGGTCATTCATCGCTGGGGTCCGTGGCTACGCGCTCACATCGAACTCGTCGAACCGAACCGGCTACGGCGTCTACGGCAGCGCCAGCGCATCGACCAGTTCGGACACGGCCTACGGCGTGTATGGCACCGCCTTCGGCGATGGCACACGCTGGGCGGGCTACTTCACCGGCGATGTCCATGTCACGGGAACCCTGAGCAAGTCATCCGGCTCGTTCAAGATCGACCACCCGCTCGACCCGGAGAACAAGTACCTCTCCCACTCCTTCGTCGAATCGCCCGACATGATGAACATCTACAACGGCGTCATCCTGCTCGACACCGACGGCAACGCGGTCGTCGAGCTGCCCGATTACTTCGAAGTACTCAATCGTGACTTCCGTTATCAGCTGACGCCCATCGGCGCATCGATGCCCAACCTCTACATCGCCTCGGAGATCTCCACGAATCAGTTCATGATCTCGGGCGGCGTCCCGAACGCCAAGGTGAGCTGGGAGGTGACCGGCGTGCGTCAGGACCCCAGTTCCAACCTGCATCGCATCCAGGTGGAAGAGGACAAGCCCGAGCAGCACATGGGCAAGTACCTCGATCCCGAGGCATTCGGGTTTGGGAACGATCGCGCCATCCACCCACAACCGGAACTGAACGAAGCGTTTTAGTTGATGCGGACGATCTGACGCTCGCACTGCTCGACCGTCGGCTCGTGGTCGAGATCGATCGGGAGGTACACCGCCTGCTCGTGGTCGGTGTTGAGCACCATCGCGTTGGGCTCGACGATGCTATAGCCCTTGGCGGCGTGCTCGTGGCCCAGGATGAACAGGTTCACCCCCCACCGCTCGGTGAGGTCCTCGAGCTGGTCGTGGTCGTAGCCACGCCCCCAGACCATGAGGTGGGCCGAGCCGACCCGGGGCTCGTAGTCCTGCTCGGTCAGGTCGCGGTCGAGGATCGATGCGTCGAATCGTCCCATCGAGGCCGGGCCCGGCAATGAGTGGGCACAGAGGATGTCGCCCTGCGGGCATCGGCAGCGCAGGGCGATGGGCATGGCGAAGACGAACTCCCGTATGGCCTCGAAGACCGTCTCGCTGTCGTCGCCGAAGACCGATTCCACGCCCGCGTCGAAGGCCTTGACGCAGGGGATCCCGTTCTTCATGATGCCCGAGCCGATGGCCTGGGCCAGCTCATGGTTGGCCAGCAGGATGTGCACCAGCTCCGGGTGCATGGACTTGAGCGCCGCCACGCGGGTGAGCCCGCGATAGCTGGTATCCAGCGGGAGACCGATCTGCTCGGGCAGCTCGCCGTGGATGATCTCGTGGAGCGTGAGGTGCTTCTCCTCGGCCCCGAACTCGCCGTCAAGCCCGGCGGCGCTGAGCACCGCCTTGAAGTTCTTGGGATGGTCATGGGTATCGCCCGTGGCGATCAGGTGCCCGGGCGATTCGATGAAATCGATCGAGCCGCGCCTGCACGACGCTTCGCGCATGGCCTTGGCCCCCGCTCGCAGGGTATCGACGACTTCATCGAGATCGTTGAGATCGAGGGTCCACATGGCATGGGTGTATCGGCCCGATCGGGCCGTCTGGGTCAATGCAGGTGTATCAGGGGTGCTCAGTCGGCCTGCTGGGGCATCGATTCGGCCCGCTGCATGCCCAGGATCAGGTCGAGCTTATCAGCGACGACATCCATTGATTCAGGACGGCGATCGACATCGACCTCGACGCACTGCATGATCAGATCGTTGAGACGATCCGGCACGAGCGGGTTGATCTCGTTGACGGGCGTGGCCTTCTCGATGAGCGAGTCATCGAGCGAGCCCATGAGCGAGTCTTTCTGATGCCCCATTGCTGTCGGGATGTTCTTGCCCGTCAGCACCCAGTACATCGTGGCCCCGAAGTTGTAGATGTCGGTCTTGGGCGTGATCTCGCGCCGGTGGACCTGCTCGGGGGCGATGTAGTCGGGCGTGCCCTGGATGCGTTTCTTGATTGTCCCGGTCTTGCAGGACTGCCCAAGGTCGATGAGCTTGGCCGTGTGGTTGCCATCGAGGTCGACACCCACGATGACATTGTGGGGCTTCATGTCGGCGTGCACAAAGCCGCGGTCGTGCATCTGGCCCAATGCGGACGCGGTCTGCTGGAAGATGTCCACGATGGTGGTCAGGTCGTCGGGCTGCTCTTCGTGCAGTGAGATGCCATCCACGAGTTCCATGACCAGGTAGAGCTCGTTGGTCTTGAGCAGCGACCCCTTCTTGATCATGCGTGGGATCTTGCGGATCGAGTCGTGATCGAGCTGTGAAGCGATCTTGTACTCGGTCTCGGTCTGATCGAGGAAGCGTTGTTCTTTGGCGTTGTTCTTGATCACATGCTTGAGCGCCCAGATCTGCTTGGTCTTGGGGTCCTGAACGAGATAGATAACCGATGCAGCGCCGCGCCCGATCTCGCTGATCACGCGGTACCCCTCAACGGTGTCACCCTTCTTCCAGACTGCAACTGGGTCGTTCGTCATCCGTGCACTGCTCTCGCGTTTCCCGAGTCAACTTAACGAGTGTCTTCTCGCACAACGCAGAACGCGTGGCTCAATGACACCTGAGATGTTGTACTTCGGCAAGTTCCCAACTCGATTCCACACGCAGGGCATAGAACCGTGGTTATCGGTTGATGGTATCCCCCCTGTACGGGCCTGCCGAGCCGACGCACACAGAGTCTTGACATTTCGAGAGGAGAAGGCACAGCGAACGCTCGTGTTTCGGCCGCACCCCCGGCGAGTGGTAGAAGCGGCCACGAACAACTGATAGAACATAGTACGCAGCCCAGCAAGACAGGATCCACGATCACACACTGAGCATGCGGTTTCGCCCATGATCTGGAATAAAAAACAAACACCCGAAAGGGTGTTTGCGGCATTGTGTCATTTCAGCGAGGATCAGTTCATCGAAGCGAGGAGCTGCTCGAACTCGGCCCGCGGAAAAAACTGTCCGGGGCTGCTGGTCCCTGCAAGATCCTTGTGGAGGTGCACCTGATCGGCGGGGATCTGCAGTTCCTCTGTCAGTGCGCTGACCAGCTGGGCCAGGCGGTACATCTGCTCCTGGCTGAACGGGCGTCGATCGCCGTCGCCAACCAAGCAGATTTCGATCGCGTTGCTGCTGTTGAAACCACTCCGCACGCCGCTGAGATCGGCACCGGTCTGCTGGTCGAGCCAGCGATACCCGACATGGATCTCGCCGTCGCCCATCCGCTTGCCGTTGCCGATGACGAAATGGAACCCAAGCCCCTCGTATCCCAGGGACTTGTGCTGCTCAGCAATATCAACAGGTGAACCAGCCGGCTCGCCAGAGTGCACGATCACGATCGAGTCCCATCGCTGCGATTCGAGCGGGGTCTGTGTCTGGAAGATCGATTCCATGCCCACGCTGCGTTCGATGCCCATCAGGGGCGTCAGCGACAGCCCACCGGAACGAGCAGGGGTGCCCGTATCCAATACGGACAGCAAACCGATACCCATGGTCATACCAATACCTAACACGCCCCAGACAATCTTGGTGCGCATCGAGCGTGCGGTTCGGGTTGTCACGGATGGCTGCGGCACGGGTGTTTCTCGGGCGAGAGTGGTGGAAGAAATGCTCTGATTAGAGTATCAATACCATTCGGTGCAAGGCGATGTTTTTCTTGCACATTCTCTTTCAATTTGTCTTTGTTCTTGCCAGGGGCGACTGGTACGAACTGACATGACTTGCATATCCCGAACAGAGCGTCGATTCGTGCGCACGCGACGCATGATCGGACGATCGTTACTCGTCGCTCACCAGCAGGCGCGCCTTGAGGTTCGGCGTTCGGCGTCCGAACTCGTCCTCGAGGAAGGGCTGCGCCCGCTGACTCCGCGATTGGTCGTAACGGTCGAACTGACTGCGCGTGTCATCGGGACGCAACGCGGTCTTCTGGCACCCGACCAGGCACAGGGGCAAGGCGGCGAGCACCACCGGCAACACCACTCGGAGTGGGCACGGGCGGGAACGGTCGGCAAAGAAACGCGTCTGCATGCACACATGATACACGCAGCACTATGCAGCGGTTGGCGAAGACACCACCCAAGAAAAAACAGTGCACCACCTTGCGGCGGCACACTGTTCTGGAGAGAGGAGAGAATCCGGGTCACACACTTATCAGCCCGGCACCTCTACAGTGCCAAACTTAAGAGAGAGAAGATGTTCAACACACCATGTACGAACGGTGCACGCAAACAGTTCTCGCCGCGTCTCAAAAGATTCAAGAAATGTCAAGGTATCGGGGCCCAGACACCCTAATCCGGGGCGCAGTCACGCGCCCACGATGCGCCCATGTGCATCCAGCAGCACTTCGCCAGACCCGTACATATTCCGAATCGCGGCATACACACACACCGCCACGCAGGTCGAGAGATTCAGTGAACGCTCGCCGGGCACCATGGGCACGCTGATCTGCTGCGATTCGGGGACCCGATCAAGCACCGACGCATCAATCCCCCGGCTCTCACGCCCGAACACGAGATGGTCCCCCATCGATACCGGTGCATCGAAAACCGACCGCTTGGCATGCGAGGTCAGGAACCACGAACGCCCCGGCCCTTCCGCCCGGGGCGGGTGGGCCTGCAGATATCGCTCGGCACGCTCGTGCTCGACCAGGTCCAACCGGGGCCAGTAGTCGAGCCCGGCGCGTCGGCATGCCTTCTCATCGATATCGAACGCCAGCGGGTGCACCAGGTGCAGCCGACACCCCGTCGTGACACAGGTGCGCCCGATGTTGCCCGTGTTGTTGGGGATCTCGGGCTCGACGAGTACCACATGCAGACGCGGGTTCAATAAACGAACACCCGCGCCGACGGGTGAGCCATCGGCGCGGGTGGTGTCGTCTGTCTTGGTTGGCTGATCGCTCATGGGGGATTGTTGCAGCCCGCCCTCACCAAGCAACATAGATCAGGGACGCTGCAGCAGATGCTCGACACAAATCAACTCTGAGCCCTGCTTTTCGATCACTCGATAGGGGATCTCAAGCTTCTCCTCCATCCACGCGACCGCCAACTCCTTGGCCGTCAGTTTGTACTTCTTGAGTGGTTCGATCGTATAGGTGATGTCCTCGCTCACCTGGGCCCCACCGGTAAACACACTCCCGCTGCGCTTCACCGATCGCACGGCGGGGAGCAACAGATACGACTCCAGCCCCGGGTCGGGCTTCCCATCGGACCGCGTCGAGCTCGGATCGATCGGGTAGCGCGTGAGCAGCGAGGCATAGGACACCTTGCCGTTTCTCGGCATCGGCATGCGTCGCAACCCGTCACGAGCAGACACGACTAGCCCCGCTCTGAGTCTGGCGTGCCGGTCATTCCCGGAACCCGTAAGGCCGTAGACCGAATCTGGGGCCTCGGCCCGCGTAATGGGGTCGATTGCAGCAACCAAAGGCAGGTGGCGTTTCATCCAGCTCAGAATCTTCGACTCGGCAGAATCCCCCACCTCATTGACAGACGCATCGACAAGCACCTGATGCGAAGCCCTCCTGCCTTGAGTCGTATCATTCAAGAGCACCCCGCGATACCAGAACATCGCGGGGAAAGAACGGATATCAAAGGCCGCCTCTTCTTCAGGCCGGACCTCATAGAACCAGTTGTACCCAACGGTTTCCGTGCGCCGTATCCCATTGATTCGTCGCTCGGCGCGGACCTTCTCTCGAACGACCGCGTCTTCCAGCATCTGCCGCCATGACAGCAACGGATACGCGTCAATGATCAGGTCCTCGTCGAACTGGTAAACATATCTCGACCGCTCGGCGAGTATCCGCTGTACCTCACGATCCAGCTCAGACCAGACCCGCGCCTGCTCCGCTCGTATTTCTCGTGGTGAACGAGCGTCTGTAGCCTGTCCGTGCGCAGCAAAGCACAGTACCGCTTCCAGAACGATCACAACAACAATCCAGAACTTGCCCCGACTCATACCTGCAGCCTCAACCCAGCTCAGTTGAACATCGGATCGGATGCGATGATCTGATCCAGTGTCTGCTCGAAGCTCGGGTCGAGCGGGAAGCCCTGCCAGCGGATCACGCCGTCGGTCGACATGATCACTACATGCGGGATGCCACTGACCTTGAGCGACTTGTACACACGCTGGTTGTCATCGTACAGGTGGGCGTAGGAGACCGGGTGCTTGGCAATGTAGCTGCGCACATCGCTCTCGGGGTCACGCTGCCCGCTGATGGCCAGGATCTGCAGCTTGCCCTCGTACTTCTTCTGGAGACGATCAGCGATGGGCGAGAACTCGCGGCAGGGCGGGCACCAGGTCGCCCAGAAGTCCAGCATGACCACCTTGCCCTCGGTTTCACGCTCGTCGGAGATCCATTCTTCGCGACCAAGCGGGACCGGCAGCTTCTTGCCCTGATTATTGGTGGCGTAGAGCTTGCCCTTGTTCTGCTCGGGCCAGTTGGCCTTGGCGTAGGCCTCAGCAGGGATCGACCCAGGGGTCTTCGCACCGGATGTGCTCGGGTCAGCCGCACCCAATGCCTGAGCGCTGGCGAGCGGATCGGCGTTGATGACCTGCTCGACGATCTTCTTGAAATCACGATTGAGCGGGTTCCCCTGCCAACGGATCACACCGTCGCTCGACATCACCACCGTGTGCGGGATGCCGCGCACCTGCAGGGCGTTGTTGATGTGGTCTCTTCTGTCGTAGAGATTCGAATAGGCCTTCTTATTGGCGATCACATACTTCTTATGGGCGCCCTCATCGTCGCTGGAGCCGCCGATCGCGAGCACCTCGACCTTGCCCTCGTACTCACGCTGGATCTCTTCGAGCTTGGGTGATGCCGCACGGCATGGGCCACACCAGGTCGCCCAGAAGTCAAGCACGAGCACCTTGCCCTCGGTGGGCTTCTTGTCACTGAGCCATTCTTCGTTGCCCAGCGCCACCGGCAGCGGCTTGCCCTGCATGTTCTTGGCGCTCAGCTTGCCCGTGTTGTGCTCGGGCCAGTTGGCGGCTTCATAGTCGGCGCTGGTCACCGTGGGCAGCTCAGGGGCGGCCGCGGGTGCTTTTTCTTCAGCCGCGACCTCGATGCCCTGCGCCTGCAGGGCCGCGTTCTCGATCGCTTCCTCTGGGGTCTCACGCAGCAACTGACCAACCGCACGCTTGAGTGAGCGGCTCTCGAAATCCGCATAGCGGAGCTGACCAGCTCGGTCGATCAGATACAAATCGGGCGTGTCGTCGCTCTTGAGCGCCTCGGCGAACGCGTTGCCATTGTCTTTGGCAACCTGCACCCGCACGCGGCCCTCATTGACCTTCTCGCTGATGGTCTCCCAGCCCAGCTCTGGATGAACCGCCAGCACCACCAGCCCATCCTCGCCATCCTGGCGTTCGTAGCGTGCGAGGGTTGAGAGCGTGAGCATCGATTGTGGGCTCGCCGAATCCACCAGACCCAGCAGCACGACCTTCCCCTCGATCGCCGAAGCGTCGAGCTGTTTGTCGTGTGTCCAATCGCTGAGCGTGTCGATCAGCGTCAGATCGAACGGCTTGGTCTCAAGCGCCTGCATTTCGGCGACATGCTTGGCGTTGCCCTCGCGCTGAACGCTGGGGGCCATCATCGTGCCCATGCCAATCGCACCACCGGTGATGGTGATCAGAGAGAGCAGGGCGATCGAACGCTTTGGGGTGCTGGTGTACATCGGGTTCCTCCGGTGATGTGGTAAGCATGCTTCATTACTGGGCTTATAATACCAGACTCTGCTTCTGGCCAAACCCCAATGAACGGGCATATTTCATAAAAAACCCGCTCTTCAACGGGTTGGTGTGTGCATCAGCTGGTGTGATCAGCCCTGAATATTGACAAGCGGATCGACCTTCATGACACGCTCGATCATGGATCTGAACTCGTCGTCGTGCGGGTTCCCCTGCCAACGAACGATGCCGTCGGTCGAAACGACGACGACGAACGGAATCCACCTCGACTCGAACTCTTTAAAAGCGGTCTGCTTGCTGTCGTACAGGTGCATGAACGGCTCGTCGCGCTTCTCGATGAACGACCGCACGGTCTGCTCATCCTCACGCGTACCCGACACACTCACGACCTGGAGCTTGTCCTTGTAGGTCTCCTGGAGTTCAGCGAGCATGGGTGCAGCCGCCACGCATGGGCCGCACCAGGTGGCCCAGAAATCAACGATCAGCACCTTGCCGGCCAGATCCTCAAAGCCCATGTTTTCGCTGAGTATCGTTTCCTCGCCAAACGCCACGGGGAATGCCTTGCCGTGCATATCTTTCGCGTCGTAGTCCTCTTTCGAGTTGCGGGCGGGCCAGTTGGCCTCCGCGTAGAGGGCCGGATCGACCTTGGTGTGCCCCTCGTCTTTGGAGGCACAGAGCGGGCACGGCTCGTCCTTGCTCGTTTCCGGTTCCGAACCGACCGAGCCAAGAGCCAAACCGGTGCCTGCGAGAAGTAGTGCGATGAAGTTCATGGGGAAATCTCCTTGAAGGAATCGCCCGATAGCTGGGTGCGGCATCCCTCGGGCGTCGTTTATTCGTGTGTGTCTGGCTCAGAACGACTCGGCTCCAGACATGCGTACATGGTAACTGCCGCAGCGACGGCAATATTCAGTGAATCGACATTCGAAGCCATTGGAATGCACACTCGGTGGCTCACCGCCTGCATCAGCCGCTCAGTCAGCCCCGGGCCCTCGGCACCGAAACACAAGACAGACCGGTCTATTTCGCCATTTGCATGCAATGAAAGCGGTTCTGCGCCCGCATCGGGCGTCAATGCGAGGGAGACGAACCCCTGTTCATGCAAGCTGGGCATCAGAGCAGGCAGGTCCTCGCAGACCGCGAAGGGGACCTTCAACGCGTGCCCCATCGAGACCCGGAGCGACTTGCGATAGAGCGGATCGCAGCAACGGGCGCTAAGCAGCACCCCAACACCCGAGCCCCCCAAAGCCGCGGCTGATCGAAAAACCGAGCCCACATTGTCGTGGTTACTCAGATCTTCGAGCACGATCAGGGCCCGGCTGGCCTTGGCCAGCTCGATCGGATCGGGATTGGGGAGGCGCTTGCCGCAGGCCAGCAGCCCGCGATGGATGGGAAAGCCCACGATCTCGTCCATGACCGACTGGTCGGACACATAGATCGGGACCGATTCGGGCACGCGCCGCAGCAGGTCCTCGACCCCCGCCACCCGCGATCGACTGACGAACAGCGATTCGACGGGGAATCGGGAATCGAGCAGGTGCTCGACAACCAGCACGCCCTCGGCGATGAACCGCCCGTGGTCTGGGTTCTCAGATTCACTCGCTTCCGGGTTGTGGGCGGCCCGGAGCCATGCGTCTTTTTGGTTGAGAAAGACCCCGATTCTCGGGTCTCGCGTATCAGTGATCTCAATCATTGAGCCGATGGTCATGGGGAAGGCACACACTTTCGTGGTTGGTACATCAGAAGGGATAATCGCGTGGTCGACAGCGGTTCGATGAACATCATACAGGCCGTGGTGCTGGGACTGGTCGAGGGGATCACGGAGTATCTCCCCGTTTCCTCGACGGGACACCTGATCATTGCCGCCGACCTGCTGGGGCTGGGCGAGACCCCATCGCAGCAGGAAGCGGTCGACACCTTCAACATTGTCGTCCAGGGCGGAGCGATTCTTGCAGTGCTGGGCCTGTACTTCCCCCGCATCGTGCAGATGTGCAAGGGGCTGCTCGGCAAGGACAAGGCCGGGCTCAAGCTCGCGATCAATATCATCATCGCCTTCATGCCAGCCGCGGTCTTGGGCGTGCTGCTCAACGACCTGATCGAAGAGAAGCTCTTCAACACCCCCTCGGTGATCACCGCACTGGCGCTGGGCGGGGTCTTCATGATCGCGCTGGATCGCATGAAGTTCCGAAAGGTCGATACCGACGGCGACCCGGAGAACGACCTGATCGAGCTGAGCCCGGGCAAGGCCTTGTTCATCGGGTTCATGCAGTGCATTGCCATGTGGCCCGGGACAAGCCGATCGATGATGACGATCGTCGCCGGGGTGATGTCAGGGCTCAAGCCCAAGCAAGCCGCCGAGTTCAGCTTCCTGCTCGGGCTGCCAACCTTGGGCGGCGCGTGCGTCTACTCGCTGGCCAAGAACCTCAAGGCATCATCGGAGAACGGCACCCCCAATATGTTCGAGCTGCTGGGCTGGACGCCCATCGCCGTCGGGCTGATCGTCGCGACGATCTCGGCCGCCTTCGCGGTCAAATGGCTCGTGGCATTCCTCAACAAGCATGGACTCGCACCCTTCGGTTACTACCGTCTGGTCTTGGCGGCGGTGCTGGCCACCCTGATCGGGATGGGCGTCGTGCAGATCGGTGGCGAGACCGAAACAACACCTACACCGGCGGTGAACATCGATGAGTGACACCATGGCGATGAAATCAATGAAAACCTCGTTTCCCAAATCACAGATCGAGATCATCCTCCTCGAAGGCACCCATCAGGCGGGCACCGACCTGCTTGAGGGCGAGGGCTTCAGCGTCCGCACGCACGCGGGCGCACTGGAAGGCCAGGCACTGATCGACGAGATCAAGCGTGCCCATGTCATCGGGATCCGATCGAAGACCCAGCTCACCGCTGAGGTGCTCGCCCAGTGCGAACGCCTGCTGGCCATCGGGTGCTTCTGCGCCGGGACCAACCAGGTGGACCTTGATGCCGCGGCCCAGTCGGGCGTTGCGGTGTTCAACTCGCCCTTCAGCAATACCCGGTCGGTCGCGGAACTGACCATCGCCGAGATCGTCGCGCTGCATCGCAAGCTCACCGCCCGCAGCAACGCGGCCCACGCGGGCCAGTGGCTCAAGAGCGCCAGCGGCTCGCACGAAGTCCGGGGCAAGACACTCGGCATCGTCGGCTACGGGCACATCGGTTCTCAGGTGTCCATCCTCGCTGAGGCCATGGGCATGCGGGTGCTCTTCTACGACGCGATCAACAAGCTCCCGCTGGGCAACGCCACCGTCGCCGGCTCGCTCGAGCAGGTGCTGCAAGAGAGCGATGTGGTCACCCTGCATGTGCCCGATACCGAGACAACCCGAGGCATGATCGGCAAAGCCCAGCTCGCCATGATGAAGCCCGGCGCGTACCTCATCAACAACGCACGCGGCAGCGTGGTCGATCTCGACGCCCTTCGTACCGCGATCGAATCAGGAGCACTGGGCGGGGCCGCGGTCGATGTCTTCCCCGACGAGCCCGCCAAGAGCGGCGAG
>DEXG01000011.1:0-11831 GCA_002364005.1 Phycisphaerales bacterium UBA3190 | reverse complement strand
GAGCCCGCCAAGAGCGGCGAGGCATTCAGCTGCCCGCTGCAGGGGCTGGACAATGTCATCCTCACCCCCCATGTGGGCGGCTCAACAATCGAGGCCCAGGAAGCAATCAGTGTCGATACCGCCGGGAAAATCACCCGGTTCATGAACCGGGGCACCACCACCGGCTCGGTCAACATCCCCGAGGTGGACCTCCCCGACCAGCAGCGTCACCTCGTCGAGGGCGACAAACGACCGCACCGGATCCTCAACTTCCACCGCAATGTGCCGGGCGTGCTGAGCAAGATCCACGACGGGGCCAGCGAGTTGGGGATCAACATCAGCGCCCAGTACCTGCAGACCAACCCGCAGATCGGCTACATCGTTCTCGATGCCGACCCCAGCGCCGCCGACGAGCTTGCCGAGCGGATCAACGCGATCGATGAGTCGATTCGCACCCGCATGCTCTGGTAAGACTGATCTTTTGGCTCGGCGTGCGAAGAATAGAGCATGCCCATCGAGCTGACCCGCAACGCGCCGTCCCTTGAACACACCCGCGTGATCGCCGACGATCTGGCGGCCGTGCTGCGCCGGGGCGACATCGTGCGCCTCGAGGGCGAGATGGGCGCCGGCAAGACGACCTTCGTGCGCCTGCTGGCCCAGCGGTTCGGCATCGCCCCCAACGCGGTGTCGTCGCCCACCTTCGTCATCATGAACATCTACGGCAAAGAAGACGGCGACCACCCGATGATCGCGCACCTGGATTGCTACCGCCTGGGCGATGAGTCGGAACTCGACGCGCTGGGCTGGGACCGGATCATCGACGGCGACGCGATCGTGCTCATCGAATGGCCCGAGCGCATCGACGAGGCGATCCCGGGCGATGCGCTGCGGATCATGATCGATCATGTGGACGAGACGAGCCGACGCTTCCGATTCGAGATCCCTTCGCACTGGGAAGACCGTGCGGGCTTTGAAGCAATCAGGCCCCGCCCCGATACGACCTGCCCGGTCACGGGTCAGCCCGTTTCGGGTGACTGCCTGTCGTGGCCCTTTGCCAGCGAGAAGGCACGCATGGCCGACCTCAACGCGTGGTTCAACGAAGAGCATGTCATCAGTCGACCGATCGAGCAGTCTGATATCGAGCAGGGCGAGTAACGCGAGGGTCCGTCGCGTGATACCCTCTAGGCATGCATGCAATCACACTGGCACAGGCAACCGAATCGAGCGGCGCGATGAACGCGTGGTCGCTCTTCGTTGATTCATTCGATGTCTTCTCGATCGCGCTGATCCTCGGCTCGCTGGTGGCGGTCGCGCTCATCTCGCGCGTCGTCATGGATGCGCGCCGATCGGTGATCGCCCCGGACGCGACCTACCAGAACCTGCGTGAGCATCTCATGCAGAAGAACCTGGGCAAGTTCGAGAAGGGACTGACTGGCGATGACTCGATCGTGGTGCTGGCGTGCAAAGCCGCCTACGCGGCTCGGGCCAAGGGGCGGGACGCGATGCGCGATGCCGCCGAACTGGCCGCTTCCAACGCGTGCGCCCGCTGGAGCAGGCCGCTGGACCTGCTCCGCATCATCGGTGAGCTGGGCCCGCTGGTTGGTTTGGCCGGTACGGTCTGGGGCATGATCATCGCGTTCGTGCGCCTCGGTCAGGCGGGCGGGGCGGCCGGGCCGACCGACCTCTCGCTGGGTATTTCCAAGGCGTTGTTCCACACCATGCTGGGCCTGGTGCTCGCGGTGCCGTGCCTTTTGGTGTACGGCATCTTCCGCTCGCTCGTCGAGAAGCACTGCAACACCGCGATGGCCCAGGCGGGCGAGCTTGTCGATATGATCCCCGAGCAGGGGTCCGAATCGGCATGATGCGTCGTCGTTCCATCCTGAACGACGAGGGCGCATCGGCACGGGTGAATGTCACGCCCATGATCGATGTGGTGATGGTGCTGATCGTGTTCTACCTGCTCGTGGGGCAGCTGGCGCTGGACCGGCGGGCCGCGATCTCGCTCCCCGCATCACGCACGGGTGTCGAGGAAACAGTCCAGACCGATCCGATCGTCATCGGGGTGACACGCGACGGCGAGCGCTCGCTCAATGGCGATGCGATCGAGCTCGAGCGGATCGAGGCACAGATCAGCGGCATGCTCGCCCGATCGCCCAACACACCCGTCCGGATCCGCGCTGACCGTGAGACCCCCCACCGCTTCGTCCGCCCCGTGCTCAATGTGCTGCGCGACATGGGCATCGGCCGAGTCGAGCTGGTCACGGAGAAGCAGCCATGAGCGAGCAGCGGCACGAACAACAACAGCCGACCCGCTCGCGCCCGCTGCGTCAACGCAACATCTTCGCGGGGCGGGGGCGCTTCGGGCCGAACATGACACCCATGGTCGATGTGGTGCTCGTGATCCTGATCTTCTTCATGGCCGCCTCGACCATCGCGGGTCAGGAGTGGTTCCTGCGTACCGACCTGCCCGAGCAGCACGAGGATTCGGACGGGGCTACGGGGTTCGATCTGCCAACGCCCATGCTCGATCTTGCGTTGTTTGTTGATAACAGCCGCGTGATGGTGCGCGGGCTGGGCGATGAGGCGTTGCCCATCGAGCGGGTCATCGAACGCATCGACGCGATGGACCCAAGACTGAGCGAGGGGCTGATTCTCCGCATCGGGGCGAGCGACGAGGTGCCCTACGGCTCGGTCGTGTCCCTGCACGACGCGGGCAGCCGCATGGGCATGCGCGTCGCGATCCGATAGGCCCAGAGAGCGAATCGCAAGTTCTTGCTCCGGCCTGCGTCCACGATCGGGTATGCTCGAAGTCAGGGCGTACCCACACACAGAAGGGATATCTCATGCAAGCTGACCGGGTTCTGGCGTTGATCGTTGTTTCGGGGCTTTGTGTATCGGCCGATGCCGACATGATTGTCTTCGAGAACTATGCGGCCGCCAAGGGATTGGACTTCTTCGACCCAAACTATGGCAATGAGATCTACGGGCAATCGCTCGATATCACCCACGCAGCCGACCAGCAGCCCATGATCGGCGAGATGCCCGCCGGGTCGATCTTCTTCATGCACCTGCAGGATCTCAACGGCGATTTCATCTGGATCGGCACGGGCACGGTGACCAATACCGCCGAATCGACCGACCCCACACGCATCCCGATCCCGATCGCACCCGAGGGGATCGACTACTTCGGCCCGCAGGCCTTCCACGATGGAGATGCCATCGATTCCAGTGCAAACTTTGTGGATGGCTGGCGCCCCGTCCACGGGTACAACGACCTGACCGGCCTGCCGGGTGTCTTTACGGTCGACGATGCTTTCACCGTCGGGATCGAGTTCGAGCAGGACGGCGGCATGCACTACGGCTTCGCCCAGTTCGACCTGTCCTATGAGGTGCGTGAGGGCGTGGTTGATATCGACATCATCCCCACGCGCTGGGGATACAACGATATCGCCGGTCAGGCCGCGACCGTCGTGCCCGCACCCGGTGGGGTGATGTTGGTCGGTGTATTCGGTGGGTTGCTTACGCGTCGCCGGCGCTGACGAAGATCTGCAGCTTGTGCCCCTGAGCCCTGAGCCCCTTGGCGGCACAGACCTTGTCACGCAACGCGATCAGCTCGGGGATTTCGAGCGTCTCGACCTCGCCCGTATCAATATTAATCAGCAGGGTGTTGCCCGTGTTGCCCACGGTGAGCTGGTAGTGCGACTGGTCGCGATCGAAGAGCACCTGCTGGATGATGTTGCACGATTCGAGCAGCTTGAGCGTGCGATAGACCGTCGCCTTGGACACACTGTGCCCTTTGTCCTTGAGCGCGTCGAGGAGCTGGTCGGCTTCGAAGAGGCCGTCGAAGGCGATGATGGTGTCGAGGATCATCGCCCGTTCGGGGGTGTACTTGAGCCCCTCGCCCTTGAGGGCACGCCTGAAGACGGCACAGAGCGGCTCGATGATCTCAAGCTGCGCGGGTGAGCCGTCTGTCTTCGCCTTGATGGGTTCGAGTGCCATGGGGTATTCTAGGGATTGGATCACGCCCAGACGCGGGTGGGCCATCGTACAATGGGGGCGATGCCAGACCACGCGACAACACAAGCCCCGATTTCGCGGGTGAACCCAAAGATCGTGGTCTTCGTGATCGCGATTGCTTTCCCCGCGATCCTGCTCATGCGGGGCGATGGCGGGCCCTGGGTGGCGCGGATCATGACGCTCATCGACACCCTGATCCGTGCCGGGTGGGCACCGTGCGCCTATCTGATTGCCGGGGCCGGGTTCGGTCGGCTGATCCGCAAATGGATCCCGAGCGATCGCGGGCGATGGTGCATCGAGCTGGGCTTCGGGCTGACACTCCTGCTCTCGATCACGCATCTCGTTGGGATGCTGGGCATGCTCAGCACCATCAGCGCGTGGTTCATCACGGGTCTTGGAATCGTGCTCTTCCTTCCTCGGCTCAGAGAAAAGAAAGTAACGGACTCAGATGCTCCATTCTCCCCAATCCACATCGCGATCGTCTGCGGCATCATGCTCGCGCTGGTGATGGCCTGCAACCCGCCCGGTGTGCTCTGGGCATCAGAATACGGCGGGTTCGATGCGCTCAGCTACCACCTGCAACTCCCACGCGAGTGGATCGAGCAGGGGCGGATCTGGCCGAGTGATCACAATGTGTACTCGTTCCTGCCGAGCTATATCGAAGCCGCGTACGCACACATCGCGTTGATGATGGGCGGCGGCATGCACGCGGATGACGGGCGTGCGTTGATCAGTGCGCAGATCTTCAGCGCGTTGATGCTCATTTTCGCTGCTGGGTGCATCGGCGAGCTGGCACGCATGAGCTGCGCCCGGGTGCTCCCCAACGCCGACGAACAACTCGCGGGGCGGGTCGCGATCGCGCTGTCGCTGGGAACGCCCTGGCTGATCGTCGTCGGGACCCTCGCGTACAACGAGATCGCGGTCGTGCTGCTCGGAGCCGCGGCGCTGTGCATGGCGATGCGATCAGACATCGCCGCGTGGAAGCGTGCGATCGTCTGCGGGTTCATCGTCGGTGGCGCGTGCTCGTGCAAGCCCACGGCCCTCTTTCTGCTGGCACCGAGCGTGGGGATCGTGCTGCTCGCGTGCTCGGCCAGGAAACACTGGGTGATGGCGACCATCGGGTGTGTCGTGGTCGGCGGGCTCACGATCACGCCGTGGCTGATCCGCAACGAGCTGTCGGCGGGCAACCCGGTCTTCCCTCAGATGGCGGGCGTCTTCGGGAACGGGCACTGGAGCGTTGGGCAGCACGCGATCTACGCGTCGGCGCATGCCTTCGATGGTTCGATCATTGATCGGTTCGCGATGCTCGTCGTGCCCGACCCCGACGGCATGGATCATGTCTCACGGTTCAGGGGATTCACAAACCGGCAATGGGCGCTGACCCCGCTGCTCGGGCTCATCGGATTGATGGCCCTGCTCATACGCGGCTGGACCCACCGCGCCGGCTTCGTCGCGTTCATGGCGCTGGGGCTGCCGATCGTGGCATGGGCGATGCTCACGCACCTGCAGTCGAGGTTCCTGATCCCGCTCGCACCGATCCTGATCGTGCTCGGTTCACTGGCGATCGTTCGTATCGTCAATCGACCCGCACGGGAAGCGGTCGCCAAGGTTGTCTGCATCGGCGTGGTCATGTGGAGCACCGGGATGGCGCTCGTGCAGAAGCAGGGAAACCCGTTCGTGTTGTTTGACTTGGGACCGGGCTACGCGCTCGGCGCTTATGAGATCGAGCAGCTCCCGTGGACCGCAGCCGTCAACCGGATCGTGGGCAAGGGTGAGGCCGTGTACCTGCTTGGCGACGCGACACCAATCTATGTCACGGGCGATGTGCGATACAACACGGTGTACGACCACTGGCTGCTCGGGGATGCGATCAACGCCTACCCGGACGACCCGCAGCGCTGGACGGGCGTACTGCATGAAGCGGGCATCGATGTGATCGTCATCGGGTTCAGCGAGATCAACCGCTATGCACGCAGCGGCTGGCTCCCCGAGTCGATCGACCCGCAACAGCTGATCGAGTGGATCGATTCGCTGGGCGAGCCGATACAGGTATGGAGCAGCACGCCCGACAGCCCCCCGATTCGGGCGGTGTACAGGATCGACGAATCGAGCCCATGAACGAGCACACACAGGACAAACCCGTGGACCCCGCCCGCACCGGCACTCGCAGCGCGTGGGGCGTGATCGTACAGATCGTGGTCTTCGGGATCGGGATTGCCCTGCTTGGGTGGGCCGTGCGCGAGGCGATGCGCGAAGAGAACCGGGCACAGCTGGCCAAGCTCAGCGAAGCCACCGCGGGCGAGCTGCTCCTGCTGCTCACGCTCGCGGCACTCTCTGTCGGGTTCAACGGCATCATCTTCTGGGTCATCATCAACCCGGTTCAGCGACTGCGCGCCACCGATGTCATCGCCACCAACGCGATCGCCACCTTCCTCGCCTACCTGCCATTCAAGCTCTCGGTCGTCTCACGATTCGTGATCCACAACCGCCGCGACAAAGTGCCCATGCTCACCATCGGTGCGTGGATCCTCGCCGAAGCGGTGCTGATCGCGGCGGCCCTGGCACCGTTGGCATTGGTGAGTCTCTGGCTCAAAGAGATCAACGCGCTCTGGTGGCTGGTCTCGCTCATCGGCGTCTTCGGGTGCACGATCGTCGGCAGCGCCATGGCCCGTCAGCTCGCGGGCGATGTGGGGCTGGCACGCCTCTCCCGTGTTGGGCTCAACGAACGGATTACCAGCAGCGATGCATTCACCCGCGTGCACTCGGGCTTCGAGATGCTTGGGCACCCGCGTGCAACGCTCATCGCCAACGCCTTTCGACTGATCGATATCCTCGCCTTTGCCCTGCGTTTCTACATCGCGGCCCAGGTGCTCGAGCTGCCCATCTCGATGCAGGACTCGCTGCTGCTTGGCGCGTGCTACTTCATGATCGGCGCGGCATCGCCCGCGGGCATGCTGGGCACCCGTGAGGCGGGCATCATCGCCATCGCCGAGCTGGTGGGCATCTCCTCGGGGGCGATCGGCGGCTCCGAATCAGGACCGCCCCCGATCGCGGCGACGGTTCTGTTTGTCACGGCCGTCGAAGCCGTGGTCAACCTGGGCTGCGCCGGATTCGGCATCGCCTGGCTCAAGGCCCGCAAGCCCCTCGACCCGGACGGCGCCGACGCGGAAGCCGATCTGATCGAGGCGGGCATCGAGCGCGAACCCGGCGAGCCCGAGGCGTACGATTGAGCGATGAAGATCACACTCGCGCAGCTCAACCCGACAATCGGCAACTTCAGGTGCAACACCGATGCGATCGTTCAGGCGATCAACGAGGCACGCACGCAGGGCGCCGATCTCGTCGTCTTCAGCGAGCTGGCGATCTGCGGCTACCCGCCCCGTGACCTGCTGCAGGTCGAGGGCTTCGTCCAGGAGTGCGCCCAGACGGCCAAAATGATCGGCGAGCTCCACACCAAGGACATCGCGATCGTGCTGGGCACCCCACTGCCGCTTGAAGTGAAAGCCGCGGGCATGGACCCGGACCCGCAGGCGCACACCCACATCGCCAACTCGCTGGTGGTCTACCAGAACAACGCGTTCGTGGGCTATTACGACAAGCGCCTGCTCCCCACTTACGATGTCTTTGACGAGGACCGCTACTTCGTCGCCGGCGAGCAGTCGCGGGTCTTCGATATCAACGGCACCAAGATCGGGCTGGCGATCTGCGAGGACCTTTGGAAGGGCCAGGACGCTGGCTTTGCCGATCGCTACTTCGATGAGCCCGACCCGGTTCAGCAGCTGGTTGACAGCGGGGCCGAGATCATCGTGGTCCCCAGCGCCTCGCCGTACACGCTGCACAAGGACCAACGCCATCGCGAGATCGTCATCAGGCACGCGATCTCCCACCGTGTGCCCGTCGTCTCGGTCAATCAGATCGGCGCCAACGACGATCTGATCTTCTCGGGCCAGTCGTGTGCCGTCGATGCGCAAGGACGGGTCTGTGCGCTGGCAAAGGCGTTTGAAGAACAGCTCCTGCTGATCGACACCGATGATCTGAGCCCGGCAGACATCACCCCGGTGGACGACGAGCGCATGATCGTTGACGCCCTGACGCTTGGCGTTCAGGACTACATGGGCAAGTGTGGGTTTAAGCGTGCGTGCATCGGACTCAGCGGCGGGATCGACTCGGCCCTGGTCGCCACGCTCGCGGTGCGGGCATTGGGCCCAGACCATGTCGTTGGCGCGTCGATGCCCGGGCGGTTCAGCAGCGAGGGCAGCAAGGGCGACGCGTTCGATCTGGCCAAGAACCTGGGCATCGCGTGCGTGAGCATGCCCATCGAGCCGGGCTTTGCCGGGCTCAGCGAAGTGCTCAACCCGGCATTTACCGAGCTTGGACACAAGGAACTGGGCGAGACGCTGCCCGACCTCACGCAGGAGAACCTGCAATCGCGCATCCGGGGCACCATGATGATGGCCCTGTCGAACCGATCCGGTGCGCTCGTGCTGACAACGGGCAACAAGAGCGAGATCGCGGTGGGCTACTGCACGCTCTACGGCGACATGAACGGCGGGCTGGCCGTCATCGCCGATCTGCCCAAGACCATGGTCTTCAAGGTCTCCCGATACATCAACAAGCACTACGAATCGCTCGGCTTCTCGTGCCCACCGATCCCGACGAGCACCATCGAGAAGCCACCGAGCGCCGAGCTGGCCCCGAACCAGCTCGATTCGGACTCCCTGCCCGACTATGAGATCCTCGACGAGATCGTGCTGCGTCACATCGAGAAGCACCAGAGCACCTCGCGCATCGTTGAGGAGACGGGGTTCGATCCCGATGTGGTGCGCCGGTTCTGCAAGCTGATCGATCGCAATGAGTACAAGCGCCAGCAGATGGCCGTCGGCTTGCGGGTGACCAGCAAGGCCTTCGGCACGGGCCGGCGCATGCCCATCGCCCAGCGTTGGACCCGCTAAGGATTGAGCTTGGTCTCGGCATCCCAGCGATCGTTCGGGTCAATGGCACGGCCACACTCCGGGCAGGTGTCGCTTTCGAGCTGGTAGAGCAGGTAGCCGCACCGGCAGCGTGGCTCTTCCACCTCAACCCGGACCTTAAGCCGACAGTGCTCGCAGCGTGATTCCTGGTTGGATTTGGCGCTGATCTGGTTGCTGCAGCGCGGGCAGACCAGCGAGACTTCGATCGAGCCCGAGAGCAGGCCGGGCTCGTCGTCGCCCGGCTTGGGGCCAAACATGGCGATCGCCCCGGCGGCAATGCTGGTTCCGGCGCTGAGGAGCATGCCCACCCAGATCAGCTTGCTGTGCAGACTGCCCCAATCCCAGAAACCCAGGGTCAGCAGCAGCAGGATGAGCATCGCACCGGTCAGGCCGGCCGTCACAAGCGCCCCGATTTTGCACACCACGCCGATCGTGTTCACCATGCGCAGCGGGACGATCAGCAATCGGTGGGCGGCAACAAATCCAACGACGAGCGAGATGAACCCAATCTTGTAGACCAAATCCTCGCGATCGCCGCTGATCGAACGGTCGAACCAGATCATCGTCACAAAGACGAGAAATGAGATCCCGAACCCGATGGCACCGACCCGAGTGGTCCGCTTCATCTTTCGGCTGATAACCACCATGATCATCCCGCCGAACGAGTACACGCCCGAGAGCATGATCGTGGCCATCACCTCATCGCTCACAAACCGGCTGGGAAGAAGGATCGCGGCGATCCCCACAAGCATGGCGATCGCGATGCAGCCAAGAAAGAGCCAAAGCAGTACCTTCTTTGAAACCATGCCCCCCCCGATCCTGCGTTCTTTCATGGCGTGATCGTCGAACCTACCAGGAACCAGCGTACATGAGATCAACACCCGGGGCATCCCGTTCAACCAGCTGGTACATGCGCCTGCTGATCTGACGCAGGTGCAACGCGTCATGGGCACACCAACTCGCGAGCATCTGCCCAGCGCTCATTGCCCCAAAACTCGGGTGACTGTGTGTGCGCGACCAGTCGGGATCGTCGAGATCATTCAAGATCGCGACGCTCTCACGACGCAGATGCACAAATCGTTCAATCTGCTCGGGCAAGCTCTGAGATTGGTATTCACGCTGCGTGGCCCAGCCCTGCGGGTCGATCGGGGGCCAGTCCGCGTCGGGTTGGTGCAGGGTCAAAATCGTTCGCGTGCGAAAATCATCAACCTCTTCATCAGCCAGGTGGCAGACGATCTCAAGCAGCGACCACGAGTCTTCATCGGGACGCCAACGGGCGTCTTCGTGGGCGATGCACGAAACGATAGAGGGCAACGCGTCGGCGCAACGATCGAGTCGCACGATGAGCCGATCTGCATCGATACGCAGCGACATCAGCTGCTGCCCGCACGCATGCGGTCGATGCCCTTGGGGTAGGGGTAGCTTGGGAAAACTCCGATATGGGCGTAGTTCCACATCTGCGGCGAGGGGTACACATCACCCCGATACCCAGCATCATGCATCGTCTGGAGCACGGTCTCGAAACTCGGCTCATGCTGATTCGCATCATCGATGACGAGCTTGTTGCTATTGGCCCCTAAGAAAGAAACGCTGCACACCGGACGCCGGTCGGCACGCCCTTGGAGCATTTTGCTGATGGTTTTAAACCCGCGGGCCATGTCGCCGACGGTGAAGTACTCGCGTCCTCGCGGACGGAGCACTGCCAGGAGCAGGACCGAATCGAGGTCGTATTTGAGAATGTACGGCTCACGGTCATTGGACGCGTGCACCTGAATCGATTCCTGGAACATCTTCGCGTAGCTGGTCACCGAGGTCGAGGACCATTGCGAGGTCGTAAGGAGGGAGACGATCTGTGCAATGACGCCGTGGGAGTTGTCCTGGTCGTTGACGCCGCAGATCACGGCGCGATATCGCCCATCGAGCACATCTGCGAGCAGATCCTGCCCCCAAAGGACTCTGATGCGTGAACCGGACTGCGGCGCACCGTGTTCGGCGGGGAGGAGGGAAACGCGATCGGGGAATGATTCTGCGTTGAGCAGTTCATCGGCGCCGTCGTTGTAGAGTTGCATTGTCTGATTGGTGTTGCTCATCGTGACTCTCCATGTAGAAGCTACTGGATAGTATCGGCCGATGGGATGAATCAGTAGCAAGTCAAAACGAAAACAGCCCCTCGAGGTTTACCTCAAGGGGCTGAAGAGTTGGCGATAACCTACTTTCCCGCTGAACAGTATCATCGGCAAGCTGGGCTTAACTACTGTGTTCGATATGGGAACAGGTGTGACCCCAGCTTTATGGTCACCAACAATCATGGGTGGTCCGGTTTCCCGGGCCGTCATGACTCTGACGGATGCGACGAGCGGAAGCACGACGATGTCGTGCTCGGCAATGACTGAGTAATCTCAGTGCGTTGAAATGATATTGGTAATCATCTCTGGCCTGATGCCTTTCGGCAGCAGGTCGGAGTGACCAAACCTTCGACCGTTAGTACCGCTCAGCTGAGGGCTTCTCAACCCTTGCACCTGCGGCCTATCAACCTGGTAGTCTCCCAGGGGTCTCTCGTACAAGACAAGCAAACCTGATCTTGAGGGGGGCTTCCTGCTTAGATGCTTTCAGCTGTTATCCCTGCCCGACGTAGCTACCCTGCGATGGGCTTAGCAGCCCAACAGGATCACCAGGGGTCAGTCCAACCTAATCCTCTCGTACTAAAGTTGACTCCTCTCAAGTTTGCAACGCCCACAGCAGATAGGGACCGACCTGGCTCACGCCGGTCTGAACCCAGCTCGCGTACCGCTTTAATAGGCGAACAGCCTAACCCTTGGGACCGCCTTCAGCCCCAGGATGCGATGAGCCGACATCGAGGTGCCA
>DEXG01000030.1:85570-96957 GCA_002364005.1 Phycisphaerales bacterium UBA3190 | reverse complement strand
GGCGGCGGTGGTGGTCGCAGTGGCGGCGGCTACGGCGGCGGCGGCGGAGACTGGTAAGTCACCCCACGCTTCTGATATCTGAACGCAAAGCCGCCGCTCAAACGAGCGGCGGTTTTCTTTTTGCCCACACACCAAGCCCTTCATCCGTTTATTCGCAAAAGTGAATCAAATCCCTCCCCACACCCTTGATCTTCTGAAATAGGCCGCTATCTTCATCCAGACAATGCATCAAGAGTCCCGGGATGTCTCAAAAGGTCCCGGGCGGCAACCGAGCTGCTGCAGCCACGGTGCCGAGACCAGCCCCGGCGTGGGGAACGATGCGGATGACAGGCAACACCTGATCATCACAATGAGCAGTCGCGGCTGAGTATGCCGCACACCACGCCAACACTGGAAGCTCTCGATGCTGTGAAGGAGTTCACAGCATGGGAACCTCAACCGATCGATCATTTTCCGGCCAATCGCTCTCGCCCGAATCGCGATGCCTGCGCCACGATGTCACCCTCGACGACGGGCAGCCGCTCGTCGAGGGCATCGCCCAATCCACAACCTTCGCCCGATCCGGCGTGGGCACCGACCCAACCCACCAGTACTCCCGTGTCTCCAACCCCAGCGTTGCGACGCTCGAACGCACGCTCGGTTCATTGGAGAATGCACCACCAGCCGTGTGCTTTGGCACCGGGCTCGGCGCCGAAACCGCCCTGCTGCTCTCACTGCTCAAGAGCGGTGATCATGTTGTCTGCGGGCGAAGCGTGTACGGCGGGACCACCCGCCTGCTGCAACAACTCCTGAGCGAGCTGGACATCGAGACGACCTTTGTCGACTCGAGCAATACCGATGAAGTGCAGATCGCCCTGCGCCCGACCACCAGACTGATCTTCGTGGAAACCCCCGCGAACCCCACTCTCGGGATCACCGATATCGGTGCCATTGCCCAGATCGCCAAGCTCGCCGGCGTACCGCTCGCAGTCGACAACACCTTCCTCACCCCGGTGCTCCAGCAACCACTCGATCTGGGGGCGGACATCAGCATCTACTCGACCACCAAGTTCATCGACGGCCATTCTGTGGCGTTGGGCGGAGCGATCGTGAGCCGAGATGAGCAACTGCTCGAACGGTTCCGGTTCATCCGCAAGTGCACGGGCGGGATCCAGGCCCCGTTCAACGCGTGGCTCACCAGCAACGGGATCAAGACCCTCCCGCTGCGTGTGAAGGCCCAATCCCAGAGCGCCGAACAGATCGCCCAATGGCTCAGCGAGCACGAGGGCGTCGAAACCGTCGCCCACCCATCACTGCTCACGGGCGAGCAGCGCCGCATCGCCGACAGGCAGCACCTCGGTGGGCACGGTGCGGTCGTCACCTTCTCCATCAAGGGCGGGTACGAAGCGGGCTGCGCGTTCGTGCAGCAACTCAGGCTCTGCACGCTCGTCGAACATGTCGGCTCGGTCGAGACACTGATCACCCACCCCGCGTCGATGACCCACGCCGATGTGCCACGCGATGAGCGCCTGCAGGCGGGGATCTCCGACGGCACGCTGCGTTTGTCCGTCGGGCTCGAGCCCGCCGAGGAACTGATCGCCGATATCGAACAAGCCCTGGCCTCGGTCGGTGCTGAGTACGCCCCTGCGGTGGCGGAGGTGTGTTGTGGCTGAGCATACACGCACCAACGAACCAACCATCGTCCTCAAGTTCGGCGGCTCGGTGCTGCTCGATCAGAGGCACCTGAACCTCGCGGTCCACGAGATCTATCGCTGGCGCCGCGATGGCTACCGCGTCGTCGCGGTGGTCTCGGCGCTGCAGGGGGAGACCGAATCCCTGATCCACCTCAATCAGTGCCTCGCACCCGGGTCTACGCCAACCGCTCGGGCGTCGCTCGTCGGGCTGGGCGAACTCAAGAGTGGCGCCCTGCTGGGGCTGTTGCTCGACCGCGCCGGCGTGCCCGCCCGTGTGCTCAGCCCCGCGGCACTCGGTCTGATCTGTCAGGGCGACGGGCTCAACGCCGATCCCATCGAGATCGACACGCGCCTGATCGAACTCGGGCTCGAACATGATGGCGTAGTCGTCGTGCCCGGGTTCGTCGGGATCGATACACAAGGACGAACCGTCACCCTCGGGCGAGGCGGCTCCGATTCGACGGCGGTCTTCATCGCCGGCAAGCTCGGCGCATGCAGATGCCGACTGATCAAAGATGTTGATGGACTCTACGAAGCCGACCCAGCAACGCATGAGCAACCCGATCGGTACACCACCGTGAGCTACGACGATGCACTCAAATCCGACGGCTCCATCATCCAGTACAAATCCATCAACATCGCACGCTCATTCGGTGTTGAACTCGAACTGGGTCGATTCAACGGCACCGGCCCCACAATCATCGGCGACCGACTCACACAGAAACACGCACAAACCGATCGAGTGAAACAGCTCAGCGTGGTCATCTGCGGGCTCGGAACCGTCGGCAGCGGGCTCGTGGAGCAACTGGCGCCACTCGGGCGGTCATTCAACATCATCGGGGCATCGTGCAGAACACCCGAGAAGCACGACTCGCTCGTGGCATCCACAAACGAGATCACGACCGACTCGCTCGCGCTGGCAACCGGCGATGCCGATGTCCTCGTCGAGCTCATCGGCGGCATCGAGCCCGCCAAGCAGATCGTCGAAACCGCGATCAGGCACGGCAAGCATGTCATCACTGCCAACAAGGCGCTCATCGCCGAGCACGGGCAGGAGCTGCACCGACTGGCCGAGGAGCACGGCGTTAGACTGCTTTACTCGGCCAGCGTTGGCGGCGGCCTGCCGGTCTTGGAACGACTGCGTGATCTCGACGCGTCTTCGATCAGCGGCATACTCAACGGCACAAGCCAGTATGTACTCAGCGCGATCGCCGATGGGGTGCCGTATGCACAAGCCATCGAGGATGCCCAGCGCCTCGGATATGCCGAGGCCGACCCAAGCCGTGACCTTGATGGGCGGGATGCCCTCGACAAGCTCCGTGTCATCGCCCTGCAACTGGGCTGGGCTGGATTTGAGATCGAGCCCCCTGCCTGCGATCCCGCTTCGATCCAACCCGAATCGGCACCCCATATCCAGATCGCGCAGATCAGTCCGCTTCGGGCCAGTGTACAGCTGGAAGCGGTGGATGCAGGATCCCCCCTTGCCGGGCTGGGTGCCGCCGACAACCTAGTCCAGATCCACAACGCCGACGGCTCGGTCGTCGCGGTGCGTGGCAAGGGCGCGGGGCGTTGGCCCACAAGTGAATCAGTCCTCGGCGACCTGCTCGAACTCAGCCGCGACCTGGGGAAGCAATCAAACCAAGACGCACCAGCTGGCAAGGAGATCGCCTATGCCTGAGCAACAGCCCCCCATCACCATCGGCGTGGTCGGTGCCCGCGGGCTCGTGGGACAGGAGGCCCTGGCGATCCTGCACCAGCGTGGATATTCGCCGAAGGCCCTGCGTGTGTTCGGGTCTTCTCGATCGGTCGGGCTGACCGTTCCCTACGCCGACACCGAACTGACGCTCGAACCGCTGGAAGCGATCACGCACAACCCGCCAACATTCGTGCTCTGCTGTGCCGACGGGGCGACGGCACGATCGACGGCTGACCTGCTCTCCAAGAGCACATCGACGATCATCGACAACTCGTCGGCGTTCAGAATGATCCCCGAGGTCCCGCTCGTCATCCCCGAGGTCAACGGCGAACAACTCGTTCAGCAACCGCGCGTGATCGCCAACCCGAACTGCTCGACCATCATGCTGCTCACCGCCCTCAACCCGTTGCGGGCCGCCTTTGGCGTGCGCGCCGTGCAGGTTTCGACCTACCAGGCCGTGTCGGGTGCCGGGCGGGCCGGATTGGAATCACTGCGCGACCAGACCCACGCGGCCGTTCAGGACCGGCCGATCCCCGATGGTATCTTCCCGGTCCCATGTGCTTTCGATGTCTTCGAGCACGAATCGGCGATCGACCCGGATTCCGGTTTCAACGGCGAGGAATCAAAGATGATCGCCGAGAGCCAGAGGATCTGGGCCATGCCAGACCTGAGTGTGCTCCCAACCTGCGTGCGTGTGCCGGTCCAGCGGGCCCACGCACAGGCGATCACGGTTGAACTCAACCGAACCGTCTCGGTCGCCACGGTCCAGGATATTCTGGCTCGTGCCCCGGGCGTCAACATCGCCCCACCAGGCTCGCCGCTCACACCTGCTTCCATCGCAGGGTCGGACGAGGTGCACATCGGACGCATCCGGGTCGATCCCAACGATGCCAGGCGGGTGCTGCTCTGGGTGTGCTGCGACCAGATCCGCAAAGGGGCGGCCCTCAACGCGGTGCAGATCATGAACCGGCTGATCGAGCTACGCCATCAGTCATCGTCGAGCGGGCGGACCACGAGCGTGCATTCCGCGCCTGGGTATGCCTCGACGAGCTGAGGATCATTGGGCTTGCCCGTAACCGAGATCACGCTGGCCAGGGCATCGGCGATCGTGGCATCGGGCGCGATCACTGTGGCCGCGCGTCGCTCGGTGATGCCGAGCCCCGTGCGTGGGTCGATGATGTGTGAATATCGCACGCCCTCGTGCTCGTAGTAGCGTTCGAGATCGCCCGAGGTCGCGATGCCCGTGTTGTGCAGGTAGCGGGTACGCGTCTGATCGATGCCCGTGATGATCTCGACGCGCCAGCCGCGCGGCGAGTCGCTGGGCGGATCGCCGAGTTGCAGGTCACCGCCCATGTCGATGCACGCGACCCGATAGCCCAGCTCACGCAGCAACTCGATGCCCGCTTGGGCGGCGTATCCCTTGCCGATGCCTCCGAAATCCAGGATCATCCCCGGGCGATCGAATCGCACGGTTCGGCGCAGCGGATTGATCGTGAGGTGATCGAAGCCGACCTGAGCCTGGGCCACATCGAGGGCCTGACGGGTCGGAACCTGGCCGTTCCGGGCCGCCGCACGCCAGAGATGGGTGTACGCACCCACCGTAGGATCGAAGGCCCCGGCACTGGCGATGTGGATATCCCGAGCAACCAGCAGCACTTCCAGCAGCGTCCCGGAGATCGGGTGTTCGAGCCCCGGCGCCAGGCGCATGACCCGCATGGCTTCTGCATCGGGGTTGTAGTCGCTCAGCACCAGCTCGATGCGCCTGATCTCATCAAAGGCCATCCCGGCCGCACCGGCGGCCTCGGGCTCGCTGGGCGCCTCGAGCAGAATCTCGCACCGTGACCCCATCAGCACCCTTGCGAATCGGTACCGAGTCAGGGTACGCTGGTTCTTCTCGGTGGGGTCGGTTCCGACCTGGGTGGGTGATTGTGTACACCCGCTGATCATGAGCGTTGCCATGGTCAGCACACCCCCGATCGCGAGAATGGAGATTCGCATCATGCGTCGTTGGTCATGCTGTTGGGCTTTGTTGTTCACGATGTGTCTGCCTGTAGTATCGGTCTGCTCGTCCACAGCGTACGCGCAGGTCGAAGCGCAGACGGCCGCCGAAACCATCAAACTCCGCGTCCCCAAAACCACGGTCCACTTCGATCTGGTCGAAACCCCAGCGGGATCAGTCACGCTCGACGACGCGACCACCGAAGTCGACCCGCTGCTCGTCCTCACGACCGAGCTGCCATGGGACCTGTACGACATCTTTATCTACGAACTCGACCAGCCCGACGGCTCATCGCCCGCAGACGCGGTCTCGCGCCCGAGCAAGCCCTATGTCCCACCAGACCGCGGGTTCGGGCACGACGGCTACCCTGCCATCGGCATGACCCGCAAGGCCGCCGAACAGTTCTGCCAGTGGCTCTCGCTCAAGCTGGGCGTGACGGTCCGCCTGCCCCAGCAGCACGAGTGGGTCTATCTCGCACAGGGCGGCGAGGAGGGAGACTACTGCTGCGGCGTCGAAGCGGACACCCTCGACCGCGTGGCGTGGTTCAAGGACAACAGCGAGCACACCACGCACCCGGTCGCCCAGAAGGCCCCCAATGCGTTCGGGCTCTTCGATATCCACGGCAACGCGGCCGAGTGGGTCATGACCGAGACCCGCCGCCCCTACGCGATGGGCGGGGGGTATCGCGACACCGCCGAGGATTCGAAAGCGACATCGGCCCAGCGACAGGCCAGCTCGTGGAACCAGTCCGACCCGCAGATTCCCAAGAGCCAGTGGTGGCTTGCGGACTGCTCGTGGGTCGGGTTCCGCTTCGTGATCGACGCAACAGACGAACACAAACAAGCACTCAAGGAGTTCAGCGATGAGTGAACCGACCAATCTCGATCCCAACCGCTTGATGTCCCGCCGATCGTTCACCGCCGCCAGCGCCGCGATCGGGGCCGCCGCGGTCTTCGCAAGCCCCAGCTTCGGGCTGATCAATACGCGCGTCGATCAGGCACTCAAGGTCGGCGTCGTCGGCTGCGGCGGGCGTGGCACCGGCGCGGTCATTCAGGCACTCAAGGCCGACCCGGGCTCCATCCTCTGGGCCATGGGCGATGTCTTCAGCGACAAGATCGAACCGTGCCTCGGTTATGCACGCAACGCGATGCTCGACCTCGATGAAGAGCAGGGCACCGACAAGTGGGCCAAGAAGATCCAGGTCGAGGGCCGACAGTTCTCCGGGCTCGACGCGATCCACAAGGTGCTCGCGTCGGGGGTTGATGTGATGATCCTGACGACGCCGCCCGGCTTCAGGCCCGAACACCTGCGGGCATCGGTCGAAGCCGGCAAGCATGTGTTCTGCGAGAAACCCGTTGCGGTCGATGCCACGGGCGTGCGCAGCGTGCTCGAATCGGCGAAGATGGCCAAGGCCCAAAACCTCTCGCTCATGTCCGGCTTCTGCTGGCGCTATCAGGACCAGGTGCACGAGACCTTCGACAAGCTCCACGCGGGCGGAGTCGGCGACCTGCACACGATCCAGACGACCTACAACACCACCGGCTGGGTCGCCCCCAAGCCCCGTCAGCCGGGCTGGAGCGATGCCGAGTTCCAGCTCCGCAACTGGCAGTACTTCACACCCCTCAGCGCCGACCATGTGGCCGAGCAGGCGGTGCACGCGATCGATTGGATCGCGTGGGCCATGAAGGACCAGCCGCCGGTCAAATGCTTCGCCGTGGGCGGGCGACAAACCCGTGAACAGCGCCCCGAGACGGGCAATGTCTGGGATCACTTCTCGATCATCTACGAGTACGCCAACGGCGTGCGTGCCTACCACATGTGCCGCCACTGGCCCAACACCCCCTCGGACAACTCGGCCTACTTCCTGGGCAGCAAGGGCAGCTGCACCATGCAGCCCTGGAACGGGACGCATGTCATCGATGGCGACACCCCCTGGCGGGGCACAGCGTCGAGCAACGACATGTATCAGCGTGAGCACGATGTCCTCTTCAAGGCCATCCGCGACGCCAAGCCCGTAAACGACGGCACCTTCATGAGTCACTCCTCGCTGCTGGCGATCATGGGACGCATGGCCGCCTACACCGGGCAGGTCGTCACATGGGATCAGGCCATGAACTCGCAAGAGAACCTCAACGAAACCCCGTGGGCACTGAGCGACCGCACCACCCCCGCATTCCCGATGCCCGGCTCGACGCCGCTGATCTAAAGGACCGCACCATGAACGAGATCGATCGCAGACAGTTCATCGCCGCGGGCTCGGCACTGGGCGTTGCTGGCATCGCCCTGGCCTCGGGAGTGCGAACACCCCCGATCCGCCCCGAGGACAAGCGTATCAAGAAAGCACTCAAGTTCGGGATGATCGGCCAGGGCGAGACCGTGCTGGAGAAGTTCAAGCTGGTCAAAGCGTGCGCATTCGACGGCATCGAGCTGGACGCGCCCGGCGACTGGGACCTGCAGGAGATGCTCGATGCCAAGGCCGCGACCGGGCTGAGCATCCCCGGCGTGGTGCTCTCCACGCACTGGCATAAGCCGTTCAACCACCCCGACCAATCGGTCCGTGACGAGGCCAAGTCGGCACTCGAGACGGCGATCAAGGATTGCAAAGCCCTCGGTGGCAGCAGTGTGCTCGTTGTGCCGGCGGTCGTGAACGAATCCATGCCCTACGAGGAGGCCTACGAACGCTCCCAGCGTGAGATCGGAGAGCTCGTACCGCTGGCTGAGAAGCTGGGCATCGACATCGCCTTTGAGAATGTCTGGAACAACTTCCTGCTCTCACCCATCGAGGCCGCCCGCTATGTCGACGAGTTCCAATCACCCCGCGTGGGATGGTACTTCGATATCGGGAACATCGTGAACTTCGGCTACCCCGAGCAGTGGATCGACACGCTTGGCCCGCGCATCAAGAAGCTCGACATCAAGGATTTTTCGCGTCAGAAGCGGAACGACGAGGGGCTCTGGAAGGGCTTCTCGGTCAAGATCGGCGATGGCGACGCGGGCTGGGAGCGGGTCTGTGAGGCCCTCGATCGCAACGACTACGCCGGCTGGGCCACAGCCGAGGTCGGTGGCGGCGGTCAGGAACGACTCGCCGACATCGCCAACCGCATGGATCGTGTATTCTCGTCACTCAAGCAACGCCCGTAAGGCATAGGAGGATCCCATGAACAACTGGAACCGCAGAGACTTTGTGAAGGCCTCGGCCGCGCTCGGCGCCGCATCGCTCGTGCCCTCGGCCCTCGCCTCGGGCTATCGCACCAAACTCGACGACACAATCAGGGTCGGCGTGATCGGCTGTGGCGGACGCGGGACCGGTGCCGCGTTCAACGCCCTGGCCGCCCACCCCAAGGTCAATATCGTGGCCATGGCCGACCTCTTTGAGGACCGCCTGAAAAGCTCCTATGGCTACATGGCAGACAACGAGGACATCGGCGATCGGGTCAGGGTCGACCCCGCGCACAAGTTCGTGGGCTTCGACGCCTACAAGCAGTTGCTGGCACTCAAGGACATCGACTATGTCATCCTCGCCACCCCGCCCCACTTCAGGCCCATCCACTTCGACGCGGCCGTCAGCGCGGGCAAGCATGTATTCATGGAGAAACCCGTCGCCGTCGACCCCGCGGGGATCCGCAAGGTCATCGACGCGGGCGCACGGGCCAAACAGCAGGCCCTCTCCGTCGTCGCAGGCACGCAGCGACGCCACGAGAACTCGTACCTGCAGCTCATGGACCGTGTCAACAACGGCGAACTCGGCGACATCATCGGCGCAAGCTGCTATTGGAACCAGGGTGGGCTGTGGGTCCACGAGCGCCAGCCGCACTACAGCGACATGGAATGGCAGTGCCGAAACTGGCTCTACTTCACCTGGCTCAGCGGCGACCACATCTGCGAGCAGCACATCCACAACATCGATGTCATCAACTGGGCGATGGACGGCCCGCCCGTCAAAGCCACGGGCATGGGTGGTCGCCAGGTCCGGACCGATGCCAAGTACGGCAACATCTTCGACCACTTCTCGATCGAGTACGAATACGCCAACGGCATGACCATGCAGTCGATGTGCCGACAGATCGACGGCTGCGCCGTACGCGTCGAGGAAGTCCTCGTGGGCAGCAAGGCCCGCGCGGTTTCACGCCCCGGGTTCGCGGTCATCAACGACGGCAAGGCCTGGCGGTTCGACAGCGATAACCGCAACCCCTACGAGCAGGAGCATGTCGACCTCATCGCCTCCATCACAGGTCAGGGCCGCTACCTCAACGAGGCCAAACGCGTCGCCGAATCGACACTGACCGCGATCATGGGCCGCATGAGCACCTACACAGGCAAGACCATCACCTGGGAGCAGGCGCTGAACTCAAAGCTCGATCTTTCGCCCGACTCGTATTCATTCAGCGACCTGGCCGTGCGCCCGGTTGCCGTCCCCGGGCAGACCCCACTGATCTGAGAAAGGCCAAGCATGAACCGACGAGATTTCATCGCAAGCACGGGGGCGATCGGTGCCGCCGCGACCATCGGGCTAAGCAAGACGGGCACCCACACCAAGACCGAGAAGAAGCTCTTCAGCGTCAAGTTCGCCCCCCACTTCGGGATGTTCAGGCACCACGCCGGAGACGACCCGATCGCCCAGCTCGAGTTCGCCGCCGACGAGGGTTTCTTTGCCTGGGAAGACAACGGGATGGGCAGCCGTTCGGTCGAGGACCAGTCCAAGATCGCTCGCGCCATGGAGCGACTGGGCATCGAGATGGGCGTGTTCGTCCTCAACCCATCGACCGCCTGGGCCCCGACCTTCTCCCGCAACGACAAGGACGACCGCGAGAAGTTCCTCCAGGAAGCCCGCGACGCCGTCGAGGTCGCCAAACGGGTCAACGCCAAGTGGGCCACCGTCGTTCTGGGCACCCGCCACCCACGCATCGACTTGGCCTACCAGACCGCCTACGCCGTCGACACCCTGCGCATGGCCTGCGACATCCTCATGCCCGCGCAACTCACGATGGTGCTCGAGCCGCTCAACCCCCGCGACCATCCCAACATGCTGCTGGCGGAGATGGGCCACGCGTACCAGATCTGCCGAGCCGTTGACTCGCCCGCGTGTAAGATCCTCGACGACCTGTACCACCAACAGATCACGGAGGGCAACCTGATCCCCAACATCGATCGGGCCTGGGACGAGATCGCCTACTTCCAGATCGGCGACAACCCCGGACGACGCGAACCCACGACGGGCGAGATCAACTATAAGAAGGTCTTCACCCACATCCGTGATCGGGGCTTCACCGGCATCCTCGGCATGGAGCACGGGCTGTCACGGGGTGGCAAAGAAGGCGAGATCGCCCTCATCGAGGCCTACCGTGCTGTGGACCCCGACGACGCATAATCGAATCTGCACCTCGCAACATCACACACAGGAGTGACATGTGATCAAGTTCATGACCGCACTGTTCAGCGCCGCGATCCTCTCGCTCAGCGCTTGTTCCACGACCCAAACCAGCCATCACGACGACGGGTGGGTCGATCTTTTCAACGGCAAGGACCTCTCGGGCTGGGCATGCCAGGGTGATATCAGCGCCTGGGGTGTCGAGGACGGCGAGTTGGTCACCGTCAAGCCCGGGCAGGGCTGGTGGCTCCGCACCGACAGGATGTACCGCGACTTCGAGCTCACCCTCGACTTCTGGATGCCTGAGGGCGGCAACTCGGGCGTCGGGCTCCGCGGCTCATCCAACGGCGACCCCGCCTTCACCGGCTTCGAGGTCCAGATCCTCGACACCTACGGCGAAGATCCCAACGAGCACAACTGCGGCTCCGTCTACGAGGCCATCGTCCCCGAGACCATGGCCGTTAACAAGGCCGGGCAGTGGAACTCCTACCACATCAAGCTCGTCGGCGACACGCTCAATGTCTGGCTCAACGGCGAGCACATTCAAAACGACCAGAAGCTCGACGACCGGGGCTACTTCCGAAGCCCCGACCAGAAGCTCCCGCTCAACACCCGCGCCACAACCGGCTACATCTCGATCCAGGACCACGG
>DEXG01000030.1:21105-85412 GCA_002364005.1 Phycisphaerales bacterium UBA3190 | reverse complement strand
AGGACCACGGGCACCCCTTCCGCTACAAGAACATCCGTATCAAGGACCTCTCCCCTGACCCGGAACCAGCTGGGATGGTGCACCTGATCGACGAGAACCTCGACAACTGGTTCGCCCAGGACAATGCAAAGTGGACAAACGAGGGTGGCTCACTCGTCGGGCGTGATGGCCCCGGGCACCTTTTCACCAAGTCCTCGTTCACCAACTTCGAGATCCGTTCGCTCGTCAAGGTCAACACCCGCGGCAACTCGGGCATGTACTTCCGCGTCACCCCCAACCCCGACGCCAACAACCCCTGGCCCAACGGCTACGAGGCCCAGATCGACCAGCACGACCCCAAGAACTACACCGGCTGCATCTACAACGCCGCGTGGCCGAGCATCGGTCCCGCGCAGCACGGCCCGATCACCAAAGACAATGAATGGTTCGACTACCGCATCCGCGCGGAGGGGAATCGGATCCGAACATGGATCAACGGCGTCCGCTTCGTCGATACCGAACTCAACCAGTTCAACGACGGGCACCTGGCCGTGCAGGGACATCACGAGGGCAATGTCATCGAGTTCCGCGACTACCGCGTGCTCCCGCTCGATTGATCGAACCGAGCACACAACCCCTGATTACGCCCAATCGACTTGGGCGTTTTTCTTTGCGCTCTGGACACAACGCTCGACGAACCGAACACCCCTCATCCCATCATTGATCGTGGGAATGAGCTGCGCCATGCGTGAGGGTGCCGAGCCGTCGCGATGCGCGATGATCGCGTCGATCGCGCCCTTGTAGATGTTCGCGAACGCTTCAAGGTACCCCTCGGGGTGCCCCTGCGGGATGCGAGCGGATACCTCGGCGTCTTCGTGCAGATCAGGTCCGCCACGGCTGTAAATCACCGGATTCTGATCGTGCAGCGCCACACGCAACTCGTCGGGTGTCTCCTGCCGCCACCAGAGCGAGCCCTTGTCGCCGTGCACACGCAGCGTCAGCCCGTTGCCCTCGCCGATGCAGACCTGCGAGGCGGTCAGCACGCCGTGGGCCCCGCCTGCAAACCGCATCAGCACGCTCGCGTCGTCGTCGAGCGCACGCCCGGGAACGAACGCGTTGAGACTGGCATGCAGCGATTCGATCTCCAGCCCCGTTACGAACGCGACCAGATTTTCCGCATGCGTTCCAATATCGCCCAGCGCCCCACCGAGCCCGGCCCGCTTGGGATCAACCCGCCACGCGGCCTGCTTCTGCCCCGATGCCTCAAGATCATTCGCCAGCCATCCCTGGTGATACTCCGCGTAGACCTTTCGGATCGCCCCGAACGTCCCCTCCTCGATCATCGCCCGCGCCTGACGCACCATGGGATAGCCCGTGTAGTTGTAGGTTACACAGCAGACCAGCCCCTTGGACTCCGCGAGCCGGGCCAACTCAGCCGCCTGCTCGCTCGTGTGCGTCGCTGGCTTGTCGAGCACCACATGGAACCCGTGCTCGAGTGCCATCTTGGCAATCGGATAGTGCGTGTCATTGGGCGTCACGATGCTGACAAAGTCCACGCGATCGTCGCGCTTCGATTCTTGCTCAAAGAGTTCCTGATAACGCCCGTAGCTGCGTTCGGGATCAAGCCCGAGCTGCTCGGCGCTCTGCTTCGATTTCTCGGGTGTCGATGACAGCGCCCCTGCGACCAGCGTCGCCCGATCATCGAGCGAGACCGCCCGGCGGTGGACCTCGCCGATGAAGGCACCGATGCCGCCGCCGATCATCGCGTATGTGAGCCGGTCTGCCATCACTGGTCTTCCTTATCAAACGCAGCGTCGAACGCACGCCCCGAGGCGGGGAAGTCGATCGAATGGACAAACGCACACGCCTCCTCGGCCCCGTGCTCGCGGTCCATCGCGCTGTCCTCCCACTCGACACTCAGCGGCCCCTCGTACCCAATGCGGTTGAGCGCCCGAATGATGCCGCCGAAGTCGACATCACCATGCCCCGGGGAGCGGAAGTCCCAGCCGCGTCGGTGATCGCCAAAGCCCAGATGCCCGCCGAGGATCGAGTTGGTGCCATCGAGCGTGGTCGCGGCGTCCTTGACATGGACATGGAAGATGCGTTCAGGGAACGCGTTGATGAGCTTCACCGGATCGAGCCCCTGCCAGATCAGGTGCGACGGGTCGAAGTTGATCCCGAACGCGGGGTGATGATCGAGCGCATCGAGCGCGTGCTCGAAGGTCACGATGTCGTAGGCGATCTCCGTCGGGTGGACCTCCAGAGCAAAGCCAATCCCAGCCGCCTGATACGCATCGAAGATCGGCTTCCACTGCTCGGCGAATCGCTGGTATCCCCGTTCGATATCCTCGTTGCTCGTCGGCGGGAAGAAGTACAGCTTGTGCCAGATCGGTGAGCCGGTGAACCCGTTGACCACCCCCACGCCCAGCTTCTGGGCGGCATGGGCGGTGTCGATCATCTCCTGCGCCGCCCGCTGCTGCACCCCCGCCTCGCTGCCGTCGCCCCAGATGCGTTCCGGCACGATGGCCTTATGGCGCTCGTCGATCGGGTCGCTGACGGCTTGCCCCACAAGGTGGTTGGAGATCGCAAAGCACCCGAGCCCGAACTCGCCCAGCAGATCAAGCTGCCGCTGGCAGTACCCGTCCTCGCTCAGCGCCCGATCGACCTCGAAATGATCGCCCCAGCAGGCCAGTTCCAGGCCGTCATAGCCCCATTCGCTGGCCTTGCGAGCCAGCTCACGCAGGGGCATGTCCGCCCATTGCCCGGTGAACATCGTAACTGGTCGTGGCATCGGCAAATCTCCATCGCTCGCGAAAGCAACCGCTTTCTGGTACGCTCTGCACACACGATTCAGTGTACGCACAAGCAGGATACACAACGATGACAGATCAGCAACCCCAGCACCGGTTCGGCGGCGTAGTTTTCACCCAACTCTCCGTGATGATGTTCCTCCAGTTCTTCGTCTGGGGCGCGTGGTATGTCACGATGGGCCCCTACATGAACGCCAACGGCATGGACGGCAAGATCGCCATGGCCTACACCGTCGGCCCGATCGCCGCGATCATCTCGCCGTTCTTCCTGGGCATGATCGCCGACCGCTTCTTCTCCAGCGAACGCGTCCTCGCCTCGATGCACATGCTCGGGGGCATCTTCCTCTGCCTGGCACCCATGGCCGCCCAGCAGTCAGAGAACCTCTTCATTGTCGCCATCCTGGCACACATGCTCTGCTACATGCCCACGCTGGGACTCACCAGCTCGCTGGCCATGCACAACATGACCAACTCCGAGAAGCAGTTCCCGATGATCCGGGTCTTCGGGACCATCGGCTGGATCGTCGCCAACCTCGTGATCTCCCAGTTGGGCTACGACACATCCGCCAACATGTTCTACCTTGCCGGCGGGTCAGCCCTCGCCCTGGGCATATTCAGCTTCTTCCTGCCCCACACACCCGCCCCCAGCAAGGGCAAGCCCTTCTCGATCAACGACGCGCTCGGGCTCGACTCGCTGGTGCTGCTCAAGAAACGCTCGTTCGCGGTCTTCTGTGTCTGTTCCTTCCTCGTCTGCATCCCGCTCTCGGCCTACTACGCCTACGCGGGCACATTCGTCGGCGAGATGGGCATCGAGAAAATCGCCCAGACCATGTCCTTCGGGCAGATGTCCGAGATCTTCTTCATGCTCGTCATGCCGTTCTTCTTCATCCGCTTGGGTGTCAAATGGATGCTCGCCGTCGGCATGCTCGCGTGGGTTGTGCGGTACGCACTCTTCGCCGGCGCGGCCAACGACCAGATCGCATGGATGATCATCTCAGGCATCGCGTTGCACGGCATCTGCTACGACTTCTTCTTCGTCACCGGACAGATCTATGTCGACAACGAATCCGGGCCGAAGATCCGAGGCCAGGCCCAGGGCTTCTTTGTGCTCCTCACCCAAGGGCTCGGGATGCTCATCGGTGCCCAGCTCATGGGCCGCGTCTTTGCGATGCAGAAGGATGACGCAGGCGTCGTCGACTGGAAGACCCTGTGGACCTACCCCGCCGTGTTCGCCCTCGTCGTCCTGATCATCTTCGTCCTGCTGTTCAAGCACACAAAGAAGATCAGCCCCGAGGAAATCGAACAAGCCGAAGTCCCCGAACCGATCTAATCCAACTCACCGCTCGATCGTGGCGGTCTGCCCGTTCTGCATGCTCACCCGCTCGGTATCCAGCACCCGGGCGGTCTGCGCCGCGTCGCCGATGCTGGCACGCATCGCGTTCGCATTCCCGGCGATTGCTTCGAGCATCGCCCGGACTTCGCCGTCGTAACCACTGAGCGAACCAACATCAACCGGCACCGACTCCTCACCACGGTGCACGATCAGCTGATCCTCGCGGCTGATATCAAAGTCCAGCGTCGCCCGATCGCACACCACCGTACACCGCATGCGAAAACCGACGCTCGCCTGATGATCCCACGCCCCCTGCGCCAAGACATGCACAGGGCCCTGATCTCGGTCATGGTCGTAGTGATAGATCGTGCTCAGGTGCAACCCATCGCCCGAGGTCGAGACCGACCTTGGTAGACCGAAGCAGTGCACGATGAAATCCGTGTCATGGATGTGCAGGTCATACAACGCCCCGCCCGACCGGGCCTCGTCGGCATAGAAATCCTCGGCCCAGCCCGGACGCGATCCCATGCGATGAAACTCGGCGCTCCGCACCCGCCCGTACTCCTCGGCTCGGATCATCTCATGCAGCTTCACCCACGCCGGCCAATAGCGCATGCACATCGCTGGCATGCACACCAACGCGTGCTTCGAGGCCTCATCCGCCAACCGCTGCACCTGCGCCGGGTCGATCGCAATCGGCTTCTCCACCAGCACATGCTTGCCCGCCCGCAACGCTTCGATCGCCAGATCAACATGCGTATCGGTATGCGTGCACACCGAAACCGCATCAATCGCCGGGTCCGCAAGCAGTTCAACCGCATCGCGATGCAGTGTCATCCCACTGAAATCCACCGGGTGCGCATCGGTCTCAAGATTCCCCGAACTGTCGTCCGCATCCTCGAGCGATGTCAACGAACTATCCGCGATCGCGACAAGCTCGCACCCGTACCCATCGCGACCCGCGGCCTGATACGCCCGCGCATGCGTGCGGCCCATGAACCCGTACCCGATGATCCCCACGCGCACGACCTCGCTCATGACTGCACCCGCTCGATCTGCTCGCGTGCAAGATTGGCCGCAGTGCGAATATCTTCCACACGCCGCTCGCCGGCCTCGCGTTCGATGACGACATCAACACCCTGCGGTAACCCCTGCACAATCTCAAAGAACGCGTCCCAATCGACCTGCCCCTCGCCCGCCGGGACTTCTGTTCCCCAAGTGCCGGGGGTATCTGACGCGATCGCATCCTTCATGTGCACCTGCACGATGTGCTCCCGCAACGCCCGCATGGCTTCGATCGGATCCCCCATCCCATACAGGATCATGTTTGCCGGATCAAAGTTCACCCCCACCCTCGCCCGGGTCGAAATTGTGGATAACAGTTCCAACAGCGTTTCCGCGCGTTCCTGCCCTGTTTCAAGCCCGACAGTGATGTCTTTCGCGTTGAACACCTCCGCGATCCGACACAGCCGCCCGGCCATCCGATCGTGGAGTTGCGGGTCATCTTCGGGGATAAATCCTGCGTGCAGGGTGACCAGCGACAGCCCCAGCTCGTGCGCCAGATCTGCGCATCGTGTTGCGCGATCAAGGTTTGCGCCCCAGTGCTCGTCCGGTCGCACCCCGCCGGTGACTTTGATCCGCTCCAGGGATGTGTAGTCCTCGCCGATGGTTTCCATCATCCCAGAGCACACGACAACCCGACCGGCTTCCGTGTGTGCCCTGAGCGATGCCCATGCGTCTGCATGTTCAAGTAGCGGGCACAACGCCAGTTGGACGCGCCGCTCGCCACACGCCCCAAGACGCTCGACCAGTTCGTCCACTCCAGCCGGCTGCAAAGACCACGAACACACGCCCAATCGATCGATCATCCACATCTCCAAGCGCTCTGTTGCATTTCCAACGGAACATGGTACTCTGAGCGCCCGGGGAAAGTCTTTCCCGGATGATTTCACGACAGAGGATCCCCCCATGAGCACCCACGATATGCCGAAATCGGGCGGTTCACGCCGCAGTTTCCTTGCCCAGTCCGCCGCACTCGCCGGGGTCGCCATGGTTGGCACTCAGGCAGGCGCAAAGACGATCGAGGCCGCGAACATCCTGCCAACCGTGAAGACCCGCAAGGGCAGCACGCCCAAGGCCGACGAAGCGATTCGCATGGGCATCATCGGGACCGGCGGCATGGGTGGCGGTCACCTCCACGCGTTCATCAACATGACCAACCAGGGCAAGTGCAACGCACAGATCGTCGCGGTCTGTGATGTCTGCGATCTCAAAGCCGAGGACGCCAGAAGAGTCGCCGAGGAAAAACAAGACGGCGTTGAAGTCGCCTCCTACCGCAACTACCACGACCTGCTCAAACGCGACGACATCCACGCCGTGCTCATCGCCTCCCCCGAGCACTGGCACGCCCAGCACATCATCGACGCGCTCGAAGCGGGCAAAGATGTCTACACCGAAAAACCCATGACCCTCCGACTCGATCAGGGCCTCGCGGTACGCCGAGCCATCGAGAAGCACTCCGACCGCATCTTCCAGGTCGGGACGCAGGCAATCATGCAGCCCAAGTACAACAAGGCCCGCGATGTCGTCAAGTCCGGCCTCATCGGCACCCCCGTCTGGTCGCAGACGAGCTACTGCCGCAACTCGACCTCGGGCGAGTGGAACTACTACGGCATCGATGATCGCTGGGAACCAGGGAAGAACCTCGACTGGAACGCCTGGCTCGGGTACCTTGGCCCGCGTGAATGGGACCCCTTGGTCTACGCCCGCTGGCGCCGCTACAAGGACTTCTCCACCGGGATCATCGGCGACCTGCTCGTGCATGTCATGACCCCGCTCATCTTCTCGCTCGACTCGGGCTGGCCGACCCGCGTTGTCGCCACCGGTTCCCATGTGATCGACAAGGAGATGGAGAACCACGACCAGGTCAACCTCAATGTCCAGTTCGAGGACGGGCACACCATGATCATCGCCGGCTCCACCGCCAACGAGGTCGGGCTCGAGACCATGATCCGAGGCCACAAGGCCAACATCTACCTGAACTCACGCCATGTCGAAGTCCGCCCCGAGCGTATCTTCGTCGACGATATCGAATCAGAACGCATCGAGTGCGAGGACATCGGCAATGACCAGGACGCACTCCGACTCAACTGGCTCGAGTGCATCCGCTCGCGTCAGCCCGCAAAGAGCAACATCGATCTCGCATCCAAGGTCATGGTCGCCGTCGATCTCGCAACCCGATCCATGTGGGAAGGTCATGCATTCAGCTTCGACCCAGACAAGATGCGTGCGACCAAGGCCTGATTCCCAGCCCTTGCGAACAGTCGGCCTTGTGCATCGATCGCTCAATGCGATGGGCTGTCGGTTTGAACTCGTACTCGATCCAAGGGACGCACCGCACGACCGGTTCAGCGCCGAAGCCATCGCAGACGAACTCGTTGAGCTCATCCAAGACTGGCACGATCGCCTGAGCATCTTCCTACCGACATCGATCGTCTCGAGGATCAACGCATCCCCCGCCGGCGTACCGGTTCGCATCGATCAGGACCTGTTCGAGTTGCTCCGCCTCTGCCAGAGACTCTGCAACGAAACTGACGGCGCGTTCAACATCGCCGCCGGGACGCTCATGCACGCGCACGGCTTCCGCGGCCAGCCCATCGCACAAGACCGCGATATCCCCGTCGACCTGCGTCATGCTTACGACCTTGATCCAGAGGCCATGACGATCACCCGAAACGGCGAACACATCTCGCTCGACTTCGGGGCCATCGCCAAGGGCTTCGTGCTCGACCTGATCTCGCACGAACTCCGCATGTACCAAATCAAGCACGCATTCATCCACGGCGGATCATCCTCCGTACTCGCCCGTGGCACGCAGCACGATTCCCGACCCTGGCGCGTGCAGGTCTCCGACACGCCCGATCTGCGAGTGAACCTCGGGTCGACCGCGCTTGGCATCTCGGAACACCAAGGACGTATGAACGAAGAAAACCGCGGGCACATCATGGATCCGGTATCCGGGCTGCCCGCAGAGAGCCATGCCCATCGGGTCGTGTGCACGCATCCCAGCGCTGCCATCGCAGACGCGTACGCGACCGCCTTGAGTGTCCGCCCTGACCTGACCGACCGGCTCCACGAGCACGGGTGCTCGATCGCCATCCTGAACAATGACGCCGACATCGAATCCGCGTGCATCCGTGACCGCCTCGGCGTATTTACCAACCCCATCTCCAACTGACCACCTCGAGTCCATCGAGTCCACGACCGTTTGAAGGACCCTTGCATGACTGATGTTGATCGCCGTACATTCCTTTCCTCCGCCGCGGGCAGCGTCGCCGCGATGGCGCTTGTTCCCAACCTCAGCGCATTCGCCAGTTACTCGCTGAATGCCCCGCTCCGCGTCGGGGTCATCGGGGTCGGACGCCAGGGCCGCGAAATCCTCGGCGAGCTCACCAAGCTCCCCGATGTCGAAGTGACCGCCATGTGCGACACCGACGCCCGACGCCTGGCCGCGGGCCTGCGCCGCGCCTCAGGCGCCGAGGGATTCGACACCGCCGACGCGATGCTCTCATCGGGCAAGGTCGATGCCGTCGCGATCGCCACATCAACCCATACCCACAAAGAGCTGGCCCTCAAGTGCTTCGACGCGGGCGTGCATGTCTATCTCGAATGCCCGCTGGCCCACACCCTCGAAGACTGCATCGCCATCAGCGAAGCCGCACGCAATGCCAAGGGCGTGATCGCCGCGGGGCTCCAGGGACGCGCCAACCCCGTCTACCAGCTCGCCCGCGGGTTCTACCGCACCGACTCGGTGCGCGACCCGGTTTCGATGCGTGCCCAGCATAACCAGAAGACCAACTGGATCTCACCGAGCAACGACTCGGCACGCTACCAGAACCTCAACTGGAAGCTCGACCCCGCCCGGGCCAACGGGCTCGCGGGCGAATGGGGCACCCAGCAGTTCGATGTCTTCCACTGGTACTCAGGAAAGTACCCCGTCAAGGTCTTCGGCACAGGCAGCGTGCGCCACTGGCGCGACGACCGCAAGGTCCCCGACACCGTCGCCTGCACCCTCATGTTCGAAGACGGGCAGGCCATCCAGTACGGTGCCACCCTCGCAAACTCCTACGGCGGCACATACGAGGTTTTGCACGGCTCCAACGCCGCCATCAAGCTCGGCTGGTCGCACGGCTGGATGTTCAAGGAAGCCGACGCACCAACCCAGGGCTGGGAGGTCTACGCCAACCGCCAGCAGTTCCACAACGACGAGGGCATCACGCTCATCGCCGGCGCGACCAAACTCGCCGAACAGGGCAAACTCAAGGACGGCATCGGGCTCCCCCACCCGGGCGTGTACTACGCGCTCGAGGACTGGATCAACGCGATCGCCAGCAAGGGCTCGCCCGCGTGCAGCATCAGCGAAGCCGCGCGTGCGACCGTCGTCGGGATCGCCGCCAACCAGGCCGTGATGAGCAACAGCGTCGTCGATATCGATTTCGCCGGGCTCTGAACACCCCCACGCCCGCACAGGATCATCCATGAAGCAACGACACCCATTCGTGCTGCGATCGCTCCCCTACTCGTTCCGGGTCGGGATCGCGCTGCTCACCATCACCCTGCTCGGGGGTTACATCGTCTCCGGGCTGCACCTGAGCTGGCACTACGACAACCGCGACGAGGAGCCCGGGCTCACGATGAACGACATCATCGGTGCCTACCACGGCGTGCAAGCGCCATCCCCACTCGTGGCCGCACTCGAATCAGGACACCCAGAGGACCTGTCCGACCCCGAACGCAACGCGATGCTCGAATGGCTCCGGGGCGATCGGCTCTCGCAGGACTACGACAACCTTGATCTGGGCGAGAACGCCCCCTCCGAAATCATCGCCTTCAACTGCCTCGACTGCCACACACGCACCGCGACCGGCGAGCAGTCATTCCCCAGCGTACCCCTCGAGTACTGGGATGACATCCAGAGCATCGCGTACTCCAAAGACATCCAGCCCGCGGGCGAGAACATCGTCGCGATGAGCCAGCACGCCCACGCGCCGACCATGGCGATCATCCTGATCGTGCTGGGTTGGCTCACCGTCTGCACCCGCTTCTGGAAGGGCCTGACCGGGCTGATCCTGATGGTCGCAGCCGCGGGCCTGCTCGTCGATATGGCCGGCTGGTGGATCACCCGCGATATCGCCGAGTTCGCCTACGCCGTCGTAATCGGCGGCGGGATCTATGCCGCGGGCACCACCCTGCTCGGATTGATGATCATCATCGACTGCCTGCTCCCCGCGGGCAAAGGCGCCGCCGAGTCCGCCTAGGCCGACATCTCGTCCCGGATCGTTTCCAGCAACTCCCGGGTCAGCTTCGACCCGTCACGCGGCGCGTGCTTGCTGCCCTCGTATTCGACGCCGACCCAACCACGGTACCCGCTGTCGAGCACGACCCGCATCATGCGTCGGTAGTCGGTCCCCGTCTCGTTGCCGTCGGCATCGAACTCGTGCGACTTGGCGCTCACCGCCTTGGCAAAGGGCATCAGCTCGCCCGTGCCCTTGTACCGGTCATACCACGCGTCGGGCTCGCCAGACCGCGACCAGTCCATACAGAAGTTACCAAAGTCAGGCAGCGTCCCGCACATCGGGTGATCGACCTGCTTCATCACACCCGAGAGCCACGCCCCGTTGGATGAGTACCCGCCGTGGTTCTCCACGATGACATTGATCCCATACGGCTCGGCGAACTCGGTCAGGCGACGCAGCCCGTCGGCCGCGAGCTTCTGCTGCTCCTCATAGCTCCCGCTGCTGGCCGCGTTGACCCGAATCGAGTGGCACCCGAGCGTCTTGGCCGCGTGGACCCATTTCTTGTGGTTCTCGACCGACTGCGTGCGTGCCTTCTCGTCGGCATCGCCAAGGGCCCCCTCGCCGTCGCACATGATGAGCAGCTGCGTCACACCGCTGTCCGAGGCCCGGGCGTTCATCTGTCGCAGGTACGACTTGTCCTCCGCCTTGTCCTTGAAGAACGCGTTGACATACTCGATCGCATCAAAGCCCATTGAGCGGGCCTCGCTGGCAAAGTCCAGATTGTCGATCTCGTTGGCGAACAACAGCTTGTGCAGCGACCACTGCGCCAAGGAAATACGGAAAAGCGGCGTATCGGCGTTGTTCATGGCAGCAAGCAGGGGTGAGGCGAGCACGGCACCAACACCGATCGCGCCAAGGGCCTTGAGTGAATCGCGACGGGTGATCTCATACGAGGGATGGTCATTCATGCCGACACTATACCGGATCTTGCAGGGCACAAAGCACCGATTCAGACGCGGTTTCACGCAGGAGTGACCATCGGCTCGCAATCCCCCGCTGCGCATCGAGCACGCCCCATCGCCATAGCAACCGCTTGAGCATCACCCAGTGCTCAGCCAACACCGGCAGCAGGTCCGCGTCGACCGACTCCGGACCATGGTCGCCCAGCGACAAAAACGAGCGCTCGATCCGCAAGGCATCACGCCACCCCAGATCAACCGCTGTCGACAACTGCTCGGTCACCAGCGGGTCACGCAGATCGCACCCGAAGAGTTCGCACGCAAACTCGGGACTGGCATGAGCGAACGCCCACGCCGCCCGACCCAGCAGGTACTCACGACGATGTACATCAATCGCCCGGTAGCGATGGTCGTGCTCGACCACCGCCCGTGGTTCATACACGCACTCAGCCCCGCCGCGACTCAACCGCCAGGCGAGTTCGATATCCTCGTAGCCATAATGCTCATCGACCTCCGCAACACCCCCCACTTCCAGGGCCATATCGCGACGAAACGAGACATTGAGCCCAAAGCAGTTGCGATATGTCGTTGCGCAGGACTCCGAACCGTCGGGCTGCTGGAAGAACACAAGGTCACTCTGTTGCACCAGCCGATCGAACAAGGTGGGGTGTTCCACGGGGAACCATTGCGCTTGTCCTGCCACGACCCGTGGGGTGGATGCCTCCCGGTGGGCCTGCAGGTGAGCCGCGAGCAGGCCGGGCTGGGGGTACGCGTCGTCGTTGAGCCAGAGGACGATGCGCCCCGACGCGTCCTGCATCATCGCACGCCGAAGGCGGGGCAATCCCACACGCCCGGGGCGGACGAGCCGGGTCTTGTTGACGAGTGATTCCGGGATTATGGGCCTGGGTGTGCCTTGCTCATCCCCATCAAGCCCGATGATGACCTCGAATAACGCATCGCAGTGCTGCGCCGCGAGGTGTGACAAGCAGCGATCGATCGCTTCTGGGCGTCGATGTGTCGGGATCAGCACACTCAGGTCCATCGCTTGCATTATACTGTATCGAACATTGGTGAATTGCCCAGAATCAGGACGATATCGGCAGACATGAGCGCCACGCAGGCACCCAACCCGAACGCCTCATCACCCGGCGTCATCGTCGTTGGGCTCGACCGCCCACAGCTCATCGACACCCTGCTTGCCGAATACCCCCAGCAGCCCAACGGCTACAGCACCCCGATCTACCTCATCGAGCCCGATCGCACGAGGGGCGAAGCACTGCTCAGTGAACTCGGCGACAGCCCACGATTCAGATGTTTCTTCGGCTCAACCGCCGAGCAGGACTTTGTCCTGTCAATCTGCAACCGGCTCCATGAGGTGTCGATCCCACGCACCATCGAAGTCAGCGGACATCACCACACGACCCGGGCACGAGCGATCGCAACACAGATCGAACGCCTCGTCACTGAACAAGCAGAACAGGTGAAGTCCTGCCGTGTGGCCATCGAGCAGCGTGTTCAATCGCTTGGCCTCGATGGCTGGTCATGCCGGTTCGATAGCATCCATTCTGGCGAGCCCGCGAGAATCCTGATCGTCACAACCCGGTATTCCACATACATCCAGCACGCGTGCGAAGATCTCGCGGCCACACTCGAGCAACAGGGACACGAAACCCTGCTCCTGCGCGAGCCCGATGCCCAGAGCAAGCTCACGCCCCTGCTCTGCCTGCACGCTCAGCAGGAGTTCGAGCCCGACTGCTGCATCGTCGTCAACTACCCCAGGGTGATGCATGAGGAGTACTTCCCCGCAGGGATGCCGCATGTCTGCTGGGTGCAGGACGCGATGGCGCACTTATTCAGCGACCTGCCCGCAGAGCCCGAGCCGACAGACTTCATCGCTGGCCACATCTACCACAAAGCGAATGGAGTCCAGGCGTACCCGCAGCCCAACCGCCTGCAGTTCCCGGTCCCGATCTCGACACGCAAGTTCCATCCCGACCCCGTCGCCAACGAACTCCGCGACCGCTACGCGTGCGACATCGCCTACATCAGCCATCAGTCGCAGCCGGCCAGCATCTATCACGACACCTTTGTGGCCCAGTTCCCCCAGCACATGCACCCTCACTTCGACACGATGCGTCTTCGCCTCGATGACATCGTGCAGCAATGGGAAGCCAAGCCAGTCAACGCCGCGCTCAAATCGCTTCGGCGCGACATGGCCGGGGGCTTTGGCAAGCCCGACGATACCCAACTGCAGCAGATGCTCTGGACACAGTATTTGCACCCGATGCTCGAACGACTGCTGCGCCACCAGACGCTCGAATGGGCTGTCGAAATCGCTGAGACCAACAATCTCCAGCTCCGGATCTATGGCAACGGCTGGGACACGCACCCGACACTCGCCCGCTTTGCCCAGGGCCAGCTCCCCCACGGCGAGGCCTTGCGAGCCGCCTACCAGTGCAGCCGGGTGCAACTCCACGCCTCATCGATGGGCTGTGGTCACCAGCGGATCGGCGAGTGTGTCCTCTCGGGTGGACTGATGCTGGCCCGACGCAGCTGGGACGAGTGCTATCGGGAGAACCTGTTCAAGATGCAGGCCTTCCTCGAATCAGAGCCCGAGCCCGACGCCTGCCTGATACACGATCGCCGCCCCTGCTTTTCGATTGGCAATCACCAGCAGTTGCGCACAATCATCGAAGAACGCGCACGCATCCCGCGTCCGATCGTCGGCTGGGATCACGAGCAGTTCGACGACGGCATCTACGCACCCATCGATGCACAGAGCCAGCCGCAGTTCAGAACGGACACGCTCCCCGTGCTGAACCAACGCCCGCTGCAACTGCTCGATGACCCCGATGCACTCACCTTCTCAACCCAAGACGAGCTTGAAACCGGCATCCTGCGAGCGGTGCGCGATGATGCATGGAGGGCCGCGCGATCTGTCGGCACACGCACCCGGGTCACCGACATCGTCTCCATGGATCGCTTTGCCGAGTCCATGATTGAACTGCTCTGCGATCGGTTGACCCCAGAGAAACCAGCGGCACTCGCGGGAGCCACCACATGAGCACGCCCCGCCTGCGCATCGCGATCGTCAGCCGGGAGTACCCGCCATTCTTCGGCGGCGGCATCGGAACCTATGTCCGATGGATCGTCCCCGCCCTGGCCCAAGCGGGCGTACGGGTTCATGTCATCACCCAGGCATACGACCGGGTTCGCCCACGCGTGGAAATCGACGGGCTCGTCAGCGTCCACCGTGTCCCCATGGGTCTAGGCAAGGGGGGCTGGACCAACGCGGCGGTACGGTTCTCAACCCACGCGGGGCGAATCGTCAGTGCCTTATACCGCACGGGGCAGATCGATGCCGTCGAGTTCGCTGAGTGCGAGGGCGCGGCCCTGATGCCGCTGCTGTTCAATCGCCAGCGCCCCCCGACCATCGTCCAACTGCACACCCCCAGCGAACAACTCTTCGTGCTCCGTTCGCTCTCATCACCCGTACTCGACACCCCCCAACGGGTCTACTTCGAAACGGAACGCATGGCGATGCGACTGGCCGACGAAATCCTGGCGCCGTCGCGTTTCATCGCGTCATGGGCCCATGAGCATTACCGACTGGCTCGCATGCCCAGCGTCATCCCGTATGCAACGGGGCCGCTGCCCGCCGCGCCACCGCCAGCGTCTGGCGATATACCCCCGACCGTGTTCTACGCCGGGCGCATCGAACCACGCAAGGGCGTCGAGTCGCTCATCCTTGGCTTCAACCGGGTCGCGGCCGAAAACCCCAGCGTGCAGCTCCTCCTTGCGGGTGCTGATACCTCCGGCGCACCGGGCGGGGGTTCGATGCGAGCGTACCTGCAAACGCTGATCGAACCCCACGCACAGGGTCGCGTTCATTTCCTGGGCCGCCTCAATCATGATGCCATGCGGGATGAGTTCGCGCGGTCTCTGATCTGCACCATTCCATCACTCTGGGAAAACTTCCCCAACACCTGCATCGAATCGATGTCCAACGCCCGGGCCGTGCTCGTGAGCGATCAGGGCGGCATGAACGAGATGGTCGGCGACACCGACGCGGGGCGTTCCTTCATCGCGGGCGATCCGGAGGACCTGTCACGGGTGCTGGGCGAGATGCTCGACGAACCCAGGGACCGACTTGTCGAGCGCGGACGCATCGCACGAGACCGCATCGAGCACCTGTGCAACCCCCAACGGGTCGCGGCTCTTCGGCTTGAGCACTTCACCAAGATCATCGAGCGTGCCAAGCAAAGCCCGCAGCAGCCCGAACCCAATGCCATGCTCGCTTCCTGGGCTCGTATTGAGTCTGCCTGTACCGTTCAGGAGTCGGCGATTGGGCTGCCGACTGTTTCTGAGGGCGTGCGTCGCTGGGTTGAACGAACCGAGGTGACGCCGTGCTGAGTGTCGCCCTGATCACCCCCCGATTCAGTGAGACCGGCAGCAGCGCTGGCTACTACACCCACGCGCTGGCATCACTGCTCTGCGATGCGGGCATCGCGTGCGATGTCATCTGTGCCCGCTCATCCGCCCCCCGCCCCGGTCATCTTGAATCCGGCCTGCTGCGTGTCCATCGCCTTCCAGTGCGCAAGGGCCTGCCCGCGATGGGCTTTGCCGCCCAATGCGCCAAGCGGGTACACGAGTTGCAGCTGAGCAACCGATGCCAACTGGCGATCTGTATCGATGCACCGATCTGTGCGGATCTGCTGCGGGCTTTCCCCAGCACGCTGTGCCGCGTGATCCAAACCCGCGTCGAAGCCCCATCGTCCGAGCCAAGCGATCTTCGCTGCCTGCCGATCGCCGAGGGCATCTGGTCGCCGCCAGCCTTCCACACCCCGACCCTGCTGGGCATCGGGGCATCGGAGGGGGCAAGCCGCGAGCAACTCATCAGGGCCTACCGTGCAAGCACCGCCCCAGTCTTGGGCTGGTCGCTCGCACTGCTCGAAGACGATGGCACATGGGCGATCTGTGATCAACTCGCCACCGAGCCGGATCGTGACGACCAGATCTTGCTGACGCTGCAGCCGGGGATCCCCATGCTCCCGACCCTCGCATCATCGAACGGGATCGCAAACATCACCCACGCCGATCAAGGTACGATCCCGCATCCCGCGATCGCAACACACCAACGAACCACCGAATCCCTGACGATCGCGATCGACCAGGCGGTACAACTCGACCCGGCATCGCGTGCAGCGCAGGCCTTCGATGCGTGGAGCCAAGCCCTCGCCGATCACCCGAGTGACGCGATTGTGCGCACGATCCGGTCGATGTGCGCCTGCGATTCGGATCAAGCCGCCGGTGCTCGCTTGCAACGATGGGCCGATCTCGAACACCAGCTCGCCCACTCGGGCTTGGGAGCCGCTTCATGAACCAACTCCGCTACACATGCCAAACCGATGTCGGCCCGATCGAAGGCACGATCGCACTGAGCACCGACAGCCCCTGGTGCGCCTTGCTCGGGAACATGCATTTGCCAATCGCGGGCACACTCGAACAACTCGACGCCACCCTCAGCGGCAAGCACATCAGGAGCGTTCGCATCGCCGGGCATCCCGCGTCCGCCTTGCTCCCGCTGCTCTGGTTCCGCAGCATCTGGTGCGCCCAGGGGACGCCCACGGAGATCCAATGGAGCGCCGACGAACTCGACTCCGACTGTGCCCAGCAGCAATCAGCCGCCCGGCTCGCCTGCCTGCTCGCCGACCGGATCGAGTGCGACCAGCCCGAGCGGGTCTGGTCCAGTTGGGGGTTTGATCCGGGCTCGCCGGGGATTGCTGAGGAGTCGTTCGACCTGCTCATCAACCTCGTGGACCTCTGGGACCCGGATCTTCGTCTGGCAAACCTCGGCGAGGACTGGAGCGAGTCCATGCGCAAAGCGCTCGCCCGGTGCGCGATCGATGGGCACTACCGGGTTGGGATCTACGGCGCGGGCACACATACACGCGGGGTGGGTGACGCGTTCATGCAGCCCCCGGTCGAGATCTGCTGCATCATTGATGACGACGCCCGCCGCATCGGTGAGACGCTCTGGGGATTCCCGATTGTCTCGCCACAGCAAGCGGTTGGGCTGGAACTCGACGCGGTGGTGCTCAGCGCCAACTCGATCGAAGACCTGCTCTGGCAGCGGGCGAGCGTGCTGCGTGAACAGGGCATCCCGACCATCCGGATCTACGGGCAGAACGAGTCCAACAAGGAGCTGATCGATGCCCACACCTGAAATGCAAACCGGTGCGGGCACACTGCCCGTGGTCGATACGGACGCGATCCCGACCATGCTGGTCCGGCGCGAGCTGGACTACCTGACCCGGCTGGCCCAGGACTGTACCGGGTGCGGGCGTGTGGTCGAGCTCGGCTGTTTCCTCGGCGGCTCAAGCGCGGCCCTGCTGACCGGGCTCGATCGCAGCGGCTCACCATACCAGCCGATCCTTAGCTACGACGCCTTCGAGATCCCGATGAAGAATGACGAGCGCTTCGCGCTCTGGCTTGGGCAGTACGGGCTCGAGCCAGGCGAGCGGTTCCGGTCTAAGTTCGATCGCTTCATCTCTCGTTGGAGCGACAAGGTCGTCGTGCGCGAGGGCTGGGTGCCCGATTCCGCCCGGGGCGAGCAGTTGCAGGAGCTATACCCCGAGCAGGAACCCATCGAGCTGTTGTTCTGCGATATCGCCAAGACCTGGGGCGTGCACCTGAGTGTGCTGCGGGCGTTCGGGACGCACCTGCGTGCGGGCTCGACCTTGGTGCAGCAGGACTTCTTTGATCTGCAGACCCCGTGGATCCCAATTCACATGTGGCAGCTTCGTGAAGTGCTCAGGCCGCTTGAGGCGCTGCACCCGACACCGACCTGTTCGTTCACATGCGAATCCTCGATCGAGGCCCTGCTGCCCACGCTCTGGGATGAGACGGTCGATCCGGGCACCATCGAGCAGGCCTGGGATTCCATCATCGCGTACTGGACCGAGATCATCGGCTCCGACGCGGCCCAGGTCTTCCACGGGCACGCCTTCCAGTTGGCCATCATGCAGGATCGGTTCGACGACGCGGTCAGGCACGGGCGAGCGTACGAGGCGTGGAGCCGATCGGCACACTGCGAACACACCTACTTCTCGCCGTGCTGGCACGACCTGCTCGACACGATCGTCGGATCGCTCACCGGCAATGACGCGGAAACGCACGAACTCAGAGCACTCATCGCCGAATCGATTGTGCGGGGCTCTCGGGTCGACCGTCCCCGCCCCGGGCAACGGGTGAGTTACTGCCCCGAATCAACCCGCATGACGATCTGGGACGGCGTTGACGAACGCCTCGCTGCGGGGCAGGCCGATCGCGTGGTTCTCTACGGCGCTGGGCAGCACACCCATTGGCTGCTTCAACACCGCGCCAGCGACATCGCGCCCCGCATCGATCTGATCCTCGATGATGATCCAAGCGTTGATGCGTTGCTCGGCATCCCGGTCTGCCCGACCGATGCGTTCCTGCCCAGTGCCGACGAGCGGGTGCTCATCCTCCCCTCGTCCGATTCGTATGAGGGCGTGATGCGATCGAGACTGGCGGTTCGCTTTGATGATCAGCCGAACATCACCATCGGACGGGTGTACACGCACGAGGACGCGGGCGAACTTATGCAGACTCGCTGGCGCTATGTCGTCGAAGCCGTGCCCGAGTCCCAGCGTGCCGGCGTGCATGATCGCTCGCTGATTTTCCCTCACATCGAACCCGAGCAGCCCCACCGGGCGGCGCTCGGGCTTGGTCGGACCCGCCCATGGCTGCCCGAAATGCAGACGCTCTTCAAGCCGCCCGCCTGGTGCCGCGACTACATCCGTTTGCACGAGTGCGCCTTTGTCTGGGACTTCATCGAAGCAGTCCGCCCAGAGCGCACCGTTGAGATCGGGACGGCCTCGGGTGTCTCGAGCGCCATGATGCTCCACGCGATCGATCGGTTCTGTGGGGATGATGCAATCCTGCTGAGCTTTGACATCGCCACACGCTGCTACTTCGATCCAACGCGTCCGCTGGCGGCGGCGATCGGCGAGATGGCCCCGGGCCTGATCGACCGGGCGCATACCTATTCTTATACCGATGCCGCCGATGCCGCGTCGGTCTTCCGCCATGGCGAGATCGATCTGCTCATGATCGACGGCGAGCACGCCAACCCCGCCCCCGTTGTGGACCTCATCTCCCTGCTTTATGCCCTCAAGCCCAACGCGTGGGTGCTGCTGCACGACATCGAACTGGAGCACATCGACAACGGCGAGCACGATGATGACGGGCGGCACTCGGGTGCCGGGCGCCTGTTCAGGGGATGGCCCTTCGAGAAGCTGCAACTGATGGGCGAACACCCCCACGATCGCAATATCGGTGCGATCCAAATGCCCGAGACGCCCCACGACGCCTTGCCCGTGCTGCTGGAGATGCTCACGGGGCCTTGGGAATCGGACAGCAAGGGTGTGCGTCTGGCCCAAGCGGCGCGTGCGATACTGGATGCCCACCATGAGTGAATCAGCAAAGCCAACCCCTGATCGGTCGACACTGCACCAGCTCGGGCTCGACGGCGTGCTCAAGCCCAAGCGTAAGTCGCCCATCAGCGTGCTGATCTGTGAGCCGCAGCTTATGACCTACGGCTTGCCGTACCTCCCCGTGATGTGGGGCGTGCTCAAGACCTACTGGGAGCAGCACACCCAGCACGCCGAGATGGTGCGTTGGCACGATCCGATCTACGAGATGAGTGATCCGGTCGAACTGGTTGAGCCGTACCGCGATCAGCCGCTCGATGTGGTCGGGCTCAGCTGTTACACCTGGAACTGGCGATTGCAACTGCGGATTGCAGAGCTGCTGCGGGAGATGCACCCAGGCTGCCTGATCGTCGCGGGCGGGCCACACCCCGAGTACCGCGACCCGGTGTTCTTCGAGAAGCACCCCGCGATCGATGCGGTGGTCGTCAAGGACGGCGAGGTGCCCTTCACCCAGATCCTCCAACGCGTGCTGGCCCATCCTGATCTGCAAACGCTCCGGACGAATCCCAGCTTGCTGCGCGACATCGGCGGGCTGTGCCTACCCGGTACAGCCGGGGAACTCACGGGCCCGACCGAGGTCCCGGACCGGTACGACACCAGCGCGTACCTTGCCCAGCGGGACTACTACGAGCGGTTCTTTGCTGAGCACAAGGGCGGTGTGTGTGTCGCGTGGGAAACGAGCCGGGGATGCCCGTTCAAGTGCTCGTACTGCGACTGGGGCTCAAACACCATGTCGAAAGTGCGTCGGTTCGACATGGATCGGCTCGATCAGGAGATCGAGTGGTTCGGACAGAACAAGGTCGTCTCGCTCTTCTCGGTCGACAGCAACTTCGGGATGTTCAAGAGCGATGTTGAGCTGACCGATCGCATCGTCGAATCCAAGCAAACGCACGGCTACCCGCAGTACTTCGTCTACAGCAACGCGAAGAATGTGCCCGACCGAACCGTCGAGATCACCCGCAAGGTCGTGCGGGCAGGGCTTGATACGGCGCACACCCTATCGATCCAGCACAGCGATGAGCGGGTGCTTGAGGCGACCGATCGCAAGAACATCTCGGTCGAGAAACAGATCAAGGTCGTGCGGGCGCTGCAGGACGACGGGATCCCGATCAGCGTGCAGCTGATTCTGGGGCTTCCCCTCGACACGCCCGAGCTCTGGCGGCGGACCTTCACCGACCTGATGCATTGGGGTATCCACGATGGGTATGTCATCACCAACTACCACCTGCTGCCCAACGCCCCCGCGGCCCAGCCCGAGTACCGAGACACATGGGGACTGAGAACCATCGATCGCTATATCTACGACGGGCACGGGGTTCAGGAGAACATCGCGATCGACCCCATGACCTACGCCCGCGGCGAGATCATCGTCGAGACCAGCTCGTTCGATCGCGATGACTGGGTGAAGATGAGCGTCGACGCGGCGATCATTCGCGGGCTGCACAACCCCGGCGTGACCCAGTCGATCGCCCGCTACCTCCAAACCACGCGGGGCATCGAATACAGGGCGTTCTATGACTGGCTGCTTGACGAACTCTTTGAGCAGGATGACCTCTGCAAGGCCCTGCGTGCTTCACTCACTGCGTGCTATCAGCGGTTCATCGAGGACGAGGCCTCGCTGGCGCTGCTGCCGATGCCAGGGCGCGATGACGGGCGCTGGCTTGTGGAGCCCCACCGCTGGTTGTTTGCGATGGTGAGCATGGAGCGAGATCGGTTCTTCGCATCGCTGGCCGAGGGTCTGCGAGCACGGTACCCGGCGTTTGATGAACTGGACAGTCTCTGCGCGTATCAGCGGGCAATCCTGGTGCACCCGCAGTATGACGCGAGCAGTGGTGCCACGCACAGGCTTGAGCACGACTGGGCGTCGTACTTCCAGCAACTGCACACGGGTGCGGCAACCCTGCCGCCGCCCGATCGCACCCAGGCCGAACTCTCGATCGTGGACACCGGCTGGGATGACAAGGCGGGGCGTTCGGACTATTCATGGCCCCCGGGCGACGATCATCGTGCGTGGACCCAGTGGTTCTTCTGCATCGCGACCGGGCGGCTCTCGCCCATGAAGAGCAACCACCAGCAACTGCGCACCAAATGGGAACAAGCCACGAGCATGGCATGACCATCGAGCGCCGCTGGCCTACCTGAATCCCCACACACTCCGGGGGACAGTGAAACCGCACGCCCCTACAATCAGGGCTATGCAACGAAGAGCCGCTGTCGTCTGTGCCCTGAGAACCCCGATCGGTCGATATGCCGGAGCGCTGGCCCCGGTCCGCCCGGACGATCTGGCCGCCCATGTCATCCGATCGGTCGTCGAGCAGACTGGCGTTGATGCGTCGCTGATCGACGATGTCTACTTCGGCGCGGCCAACCAAGCGGGCGAAGACAACCGTGATGTGGCGCGGATGGCCGCCCTGCTGGCGGGACTGCCGACCAGTGTGCCCGGTTCGACGGTCAACCGGCTCTGTGCCTCGGGGCTGGAGGCGATCAATATCGCGGCCCGCATGATCGAGGCGGACCACGGGGATGTGTTCATCGCCGGCGGGGTCGAGTCGATGAGCCGTGCACCGCTGGTGCTCAGCAAGGCCGACAGCGCGTACGCCCGAAACCAGGAGATCTACGACACCTCGATCGGGTGGCGATTCGTCAATCCCAAGCTTGCCGAGATGCACCACCCATTCCCGATGGGTGAGACTGCGGAGAATGTGGCCCGCAAGTATCAGATCAGCCGGGCTGATCAGGACGCGTTCGCGTTGCGGAGCCAGCAGCGATGGGCGGCCGCGCATGAACGCGGTGCCTTCAAAGATGAGCTGGTCTCGGTCGAGATCCCGCAGCGGAAAGGTGACCCCATCGTCTTTGATACCGATGAGCATCCCCGACCCCAGACCACGATCGAGCAGCTCGCCAAGCTCCGCCCGGTCTTTGCCAAGGATGATCAGGGCACCGTGACGGCGGGCAACTCGTCGGGCGTAAACGACGGTGCCGCGGCGCTGCTGCTCGTTGAGGCCGAGAAGGCCAAGTCGCTCGGGCTGCGCCCCATCGCGTATGTGGGCCACAGCGCCTCAGCGGGGGTCGACCCGGCGTACATGGGCGTGGGCCCGGTGCCCGCGATGCGAAAAGCGCTTGATCGAGCGAAGCTGTCGCTCGGTGATATCGACCTGATCGAGCTGAACGAGGCATTCGCGGCCCAGTCGATCGCGTGCTCGCGTGAGTTGGGGCTCGATGAATCGAAGCTCAATGTCAACGGCGGCGCGATCGCGATCGGACACCCGCTCGGGTGCAGCGGCGCACGCATCGCGACGACCCTCATTCATGAGATGGTGCGATCCGATGCCCAGCGTGGGCTGGCCGCGCTCTGTGTAGGCGTGGGTCAGGGTTTGGCGACGGTCTTTGAGCGGGCGTAATCAGCCCTGGGCGGCAAGTTTCTCGAAGCCCTCTTTCATCGCCCCGACCAGTGCGTCGATCTCGACTTCGGTCATGGGGGTGGACATCGTCGCGGTGCAGGTATTGATCATCACGAAGCCGGCATCGAACAGGTGATCGAGCATGAACTTGATCTTCGCGTTCTCCTGCGGGGTCATGTAGGCCTCGCGGAAGTTGCGGGGCGGGGTTGGCTTCATGTGCAGGCGGAACATCGATCCGTCACCTGTAACACAGGCGTCGATCCCGACTTCCTCGATCGCGTTGGTGATGCCCACCATTGCACGCTTGGCCAGCGTGTTGAGCCGATCGACCTGGGCTTGATCGAACTTCTCCATCGCCACCAGCCCCGCCGTGAGGGTGATCGGGTTGGCGGAGAAGGTCCCCGAGTGCGGGAAAAGCACCTTCTTGGCGCGGGGGTTGAGGACTTCCATGACCTCGCTTCGCCCGGCGACGGCACCGATGGGGAATCCGCCGCCGATCATCTTGCCCATCGCGGTCAGGTCGGGCGTGATCCCGTACTTGGTTTGCAGCCCTGAGTAGGTGCTGCGGAAGGTGATGACCTCGTCGAGGACGAGCAGCGAGCCGTTCTTGGTCGTCCAGTCGCGGATGGCCCGCACGAACTCGGGGTCGGCGGGGTTGAGCCCGATCCGGTGGGGCATGAGGTCGAGCAGGACGCAGGCGAGGTCGTCCTTGTTGGCTTCGAGGATGGCGATGGATCGGTCGATGTCGTTGTAGGGCAGGATCAGCACATCGTCGAGCGCGGACTGGGGGGTGCCGTGCGCGAGGGGGACGCTCTTGGGATGATCGAGATCGCCCCATGTTTCGGGGTTGGGTGCCTGCGAGACCTCGGCGTAGTCGTACCCGCCGTGGTATGCGCCCTCGGCCTTGGCGATCTTGGCACGCCCTGTGAAAGCGCGGGATGCCTTGAGGGTGACCATGATCGCCTCGGTGCCCGAGTTGACGAAGCGGAGCTTTTCGAAGCCGGGGTTGCGTGAGCAGAGGTGCTCGGCGTAGAGCACCTCGACCTCGGTGGCCATGGTGAAGGCGGTGCCCCGCTGGAGTTGCTCGGTGACGGCCTGAACGATGTCCGGGTCGGCGTGGCCGTGGATCAGCGAGCACATGTTGTTGGCGAAGTCGATGCGTGAAACGCCGTCGATGTCGACGATCCGGCATCCCTTGCCGTAGTCCACATACGCGGGGTATGGGTCACGGAGGACGGTGTTGCGGCTGACCCCGCCGGGCAGGACCTTGAGGGCCCGCTGGTAGAGTTCTGCGCTGCGCGAGATGTTGGTATCGGTGCTCATCGTGTACAGATCCGTTATGCGTCGTTTGGGATGAGCGGCGCACCGGTGCGCTGCTGCACATAGTCAAAGTCCACGCCGGGGCTGAGTTCGACGACCTTGAAGCCGTCGGGCGTGACATCAATCACGGCGAGGTCGGTGTAGATGCGATTGATCACGCCTCGCCCGGTGAGCGGGAAGGTGCAAGATTCGACGAGTTTGGGCTCGCCGTGCTTGGTGCAGTGCTGGGTGATGACATAGACCGATTTGACGCCCGCGCACAGGTCCATGGCCCCGCCGACCGCGGGGATCGCATCGGGGGCGCCGGTGGACCAGTTCGCCAGGTCGCCCGACTGGGAGACCTGCATCGCGCCCAGCACGCATAGGTCGATGTGACCGCCGCGGATCATGGAGAAGCTGTCGGCGTGGTGGAAGTATGCGGCTCCGGGGTTGGCGGTCACCTGCCGTTTGCCCGCGTTGATGAGTTCCGGGTCGCCCTTGCCCTCTTCGGGGGAGGGGCCCATACCGAGCAGGCCGTTCTCGGTGTGGTAGATGAGTGTGTGGCCCTCGGGGACGAAGCGGGCGACGAGTTCGGGGATGCCGATTCCCAGGTTCACATAGGAACCGTTGGGGATGTCCTGCGCGAGGCGCTGGGCCATCTCCTCACGGGTGCGTCCGATCTGTTCGGCTTGGTGCGTCATGGGTAGGACACTCCTGCTGCGACGAGTTCTGATTCATGCACGGGGTGGGCGACCTCGACGACGCGATCGACGAAGATGCCCGGCGATACCACAACTTCTGGGTCGATCTGCCCGGGCTCGACGACCTCCTCGACCTGCACGATGGCGGCTTTGGAGCCCATGGCCATGATGGGGCCGAAGTTCCGGGCGGTCTTGTTGTAGATCACATTCCCGTGTGTGTCGGCGACCTTGCCCTTGATGAGCGCGAAGTCGGCCTTGAGCCCGCGCTCCATGAGGTAGGTCTTGCCGTCGAACTCACGCGATTCCTTGCCCTCGGCCAGGGGCGTGCCCACCGCGGCGGGGGTGAAGAACGCGGGGATGCCTGCCCCGCCGGCGCGGATCCGCTCGGCGAGGGTTCCCTGCGGGACCAGCTCGAGTTCGATCTTGCCAGAGTGGTAGAGGTCGGGGAAGACGGTCGAGTTGGCTGTGCGTGGGAACGAACAGACGACCTTGCGCACACGCCCCGCTTTGAGGAGTGCGGCCAGACCGACCTCCCCACTGCCGCAGTTGTTGCTGACGACGGTGAGGTCCTTGGCGCCCTGATCGATGAGCGCGTGGATGAGCTCGATGGGGCTGCCCGCCTCGCCGAACCCGCTGACCATCACGACCGCGCCGTCGAACACATCTGCGAGTGCCTCGGCAGGAGAGGAGACTTGTTTGTTGATCATGGCTTCACTCAGTTTGCGGACAGCGTTGTCGGATCCTCAACACGCGAGTACTCGAACAAACCTGCCTCATCGAAGAGAACACGATCCTTGTAGTCGTCGAACCAGACCGCATCTGGGTTTCGGCCGACGATGCAGACCTTGAAGCGGTCGGGAGCGGTGCCGGCGTTGCGGAGGAGTTTGAAGATCACGACGCCGTTTTCGCTGCCCGGGAGCCCAGCGATGGGTTCGTTGGTGACCGCGACGACTTCCGTCTTGCCCTTGTAATGGGTGATGGAGAGTCGTGCGTGCGATTCCACACCCGAGAGTTCCTTCTGGGACTCGTTGTGGATCTCCCATGCCTTCTCGATCGGGATGTTGAAGGCTTTGTAGGCGACGATGTCACGCCCGCAGAAGAAGTAGTGGTTGTCTGCGCCGATGCGCTTCATCTCGCGCTGCATGAGGCGGAGGGCGTCGGGGTCGTCGTTGATGTCCTTGATGATCGGGGTCTGGTTCTCGACTGTGACCCAGCCACGGGAGAGCAAGCCGCGCATGGCCTTCTCGGTGTCATCGACCCACTTGCAGATGCCGTGCTCGTTGCGGATGTAGTTGCCCTGGTCGTCCTTGGCGAGGAACTCGTCGGGGTGCTCGAAGTGGACCATGAAATGCACACCGACTTCGGGGTAGGACTCATGGAACGCGTCGAGCATTGCCAGGAATGACTCGTCGAAACGCTTGGGGAAAAATGCCATTTCCTTGGTACCGATACGGACCGATTCGATGCCCGACTCGGCGAGTGCGGCGAGCCATGCTGCGAGCTTGGCGTTGTTGAGGACCATGGGGTCGCCGCCGGAGAGGAGGATCTCACGCAGCTTCTGACGCCCCGAATCAGGGTGCTTGCCGCCGTTGGCCGCGACCTTGGCGTTGAAGTCCTTGATGTATGCGGTGATCTCGGGGATCTTGGCGAGCCCCTTCTTGGCGACGGTGCCGTCTTTGCGTTGGATTTCTTTGCGGGCGATGAGCTCTTCGCGGTAGCAGAACCGGCAGTGCGCCGAACATGTGGAGACGACATACATCAGCCCCATCTCGTACTTGTGCAGGAGCCCCTCAACTGGGGAGTAGTCCATCTGGTTGCCCGGGTCTTCTGAGCCGGCCAGGTCCTGTGTCTCGTCGGGGCTGGCCTTGACGAGGCGCTGCATGGGCATGCTCTGTCGGGCGAGGTCGGCGTAGTGACGGGTGACCTTGACGGGCATGCGTTTCTCGACATCCCGCTCGCCGCCCTTGAGTCCGCCGAGTTGGACCAGTTCCTGTTCTGCGTAGAAGTTCTGGAGTTCTTCGGGTGCCTTGCCGTTGAGGAACGGTGCGAGCCCGTTGATGATCTCGCGCTGGTACTGTGGGCTCTCGACATTCGCAAGGAAGGCCTGCTCTTTTGCGGTCGGAACATATTCTGAGGACTGGGGCATGAAGTGGACTCCTAATTCGGACGACAGGATCGTGGCGGGGTTTGTAACCAGATGGACACTGGGCTGGTATGATTGTAATACATTGACCATCGGAGTGCCAGCATGTCTCTACAAGAACTCATCGCCCCTGTCAGCGAGAGACTGACCCCGACCGAGCGTCGGATCAGCGCCATGCTGCTGCAAGACCCGACCCTGCTTGCGTTTGGGACGGTATCGGACTTGGCCGATCGGGTCGGAACCAGCAGGCCTTCCATCGTCCGTTTCGCGGGCAAACTTGGGTTTGATGGGTATACCGACCTCCAGAACTGGATCCGGGACGACCTGACCCAGCAGCTTTCGAGCCCGAGCCATCGAATCCGCCAGGGTGACGGGGCATCCAGCGCGATGCGCGACTCGATTGAAGCGGCGGTGCGTCAGACCTTTGATGCCCTGAACGACCGAAAACTCGACTCGCTCGCCAAGGTGATCACACCGGCACGGAATGTCTGGGTGCTTTCTGGGGAGACCTCGATGGCGGGTGCGATCGCGCTCCACAGCGGGCTTTCCATGGTCCGCCCGGATGTGCATCTGGTCGAGGAACACTCGACGGGGCGTGAGCTGAGCAGCGCTGAGCCCGGAGACACGGCGGTGGTGTATGACTTCGCCCGGTATCGTCGGAACTCGATCACCTCGGCCCGGGCGCTCTCGAAGCTCGGGGTGACGATCGTGGCGATCACCGATGGGCCGCTCTCGCCGTTGGCGGGGCTGACGAAGCATTGGTGCGAGTTGAAGATCCCGGCTTCGGGCCCGTTCGATAGTTCGGTCCCGGCGGTGCTCGCCTCTGAGCTGCTGGTGGCGCGGGTGGTCAAGCATCTTGGCAAGAAGGCCCATGCCCGGATCGACAAGCTGGAAACACTCTGGCAGGAGACGGGGACTTTCCTGGAGTACAGCCCGAGGCCGACACGCGGCTGACCGTTGCCCTGCCCAACCATCTCTAAGCAATGGTTAAGACTCGCACGGCCTGATCAGGCGCAACCCGCATCGCAATACACTGACTCGGAGCACCGGCGGCGCCGGTGCGTTGTTCAGTCGCTCGCTTTCAACCCGAGGTTTTCGCGTGTCACACCCCATCAAACTTGTCGTCTTTGATATCGCCGGCACCAGTGTGCAGGACCATGGTTTCGTCGAGCACGCGTTCTTGAGCGTCTCTGATCGGTATGGGCTGGGGCTGGATGCGGGCTGGATCAAGTCGCGCATGGGTGTCCACAAGCTGGCGGTGATGCGCGAGGCACTCGAAGCTGCGGGGAAGACCGGCAGTATTGAGCCCGAGCAGTTGGCTCGCGCGTTTGAGATCGCCATCGATGATGCGGTCGATGACGGTGCGGCCCCCGCGATGGACGGGTTTATTGAGCTGATGGACGATCTGCGCCGCACCAGTGTCAAGGTTGCCTTTACGACCGGGTTCTCTCGGAAGACTGCGGAGCGGGTGCTGCATGGTGCTGAGATCGACTACCCGGTTCTTGTCGCATCAGATGAGGTTTCTGCGGGGCGGCCCTCACCTGAGATCGTGCTGGAGGCGATGCGACGCTCGGGGATCGAAGACCCGGGACAGGTTGCGGTCGTTGGGGATACGCCCAGTGACTTGGGCTCGGGGATGAATGCCCAGACGGCGCTGGTCATCGGGATTGGTCATGGGACGCACGAGCTTTGCGACCTTGAAGACCACCCGCACACACACCTGGCCGCGGATTGTGACGCGCTTCGGATGATCCTGGCCCCGAGAACGGGCATCCCCAGCAATGAGCACACCCATGGCTGAGTCAGATGTGGTTATTGTGGGCGCGGGGATCGTTGGGTTGGCGACGGCGCTGGCGGCCCGGCATGAGGGCAAGCGTGTGACGATCTGTGATCGTCACACGGCACCGGTCGGGGCGTCTATTCGGAACTTTGGGATGTTGTGGCCAGTTGGGCAGCCCAAGGGCGAGCTGTTTGACCTTGCGATGCGCAGCCGAGCGATCTGGCTGGACCTTGCGGCGGAGGTCGGTTTCTTCTGTGAGGCATCGGGCTCGATGCATGTGGCCCAGCGCGAGGACGAGCTGCGTGTGCTCGAGGAGTTTGTTGCGTCGGAGGGTGCGTCCCGGCGGGCGCAGCTGATGACTCCGGAAGCGGTGCTGGCCCAGACCCCCGGCGTGAATCCACGGGGACTGATCGGTGGCATGTACTCGCCACTGGAACTCAATGTCGAAGCGCGGACTGCGATCGGGATGATCTGGGATTGGCTGCAGGATCAGGAGGGGCTTCAGCTGATCCGGGGCTTTGAGGCCGCACGGGTTGAGCCCAACCGGGTCGAGTCGACCGATGGTGATGTGCTCGAATGCGAGCAGGTTTATCTGACGGCCGGGAGCGATGGGATTGCGCATTACCCCGATGTGTTCACGCGTGATGCGTTTACACGCTGCAAGCTTCAGATGATGCGAACGATCGCGCAGCCGGACGGCTGGAGGATGGGGACGCATGTGGCCGGTGGCTGGACGCTCCGTCATTACGGGGCGTTCGCGGATTGTCCATCGCTGGAGTCACTGAAGGCCCGGATCCAGGATGAACAGCCCGAGTTTGACCAACATGGGATTCACATCATGCTCAGCCAGCACTCGGGCGGAGATCTGGTGATCGGTGACTCGCATGTGTATGGCGATGCGATCACGCCGTTCGATGATGAGCAGATCGATCGGCTGATCCTTGAGCATGCCAAGAAGCTGGTCCACGCCCCGAGCTGGGCGATCGAGAAGCGCTGGCACGGGGTGTATCTCAAGCGGACCGATTCCCGCTCGCTGCTGGTGCACCGGCCCGAGCCCGGGGTGACCATCATCAACGCGATGGGCGGTGCTGGGATGACGCTGTCGTTTGGTGTTGCCGAGCAGGTGGTGAAGCAGCCCGAGCTTGCTGAGGCACACTTTGGGTCACTCGTCAGACAAAGCGTCTGACGATCCACGAGCAACCGAAATCGATGACCGTGACCAGCACGATGATGATCAGCATGATCGTGGCGACTTCCTGAAACTGGTACGACTTGAGTTTGGCGTCGATCAGGAAGCCGACGCCGCCTGCGCCGACGAGTCCGAGCACGGAGGCGGATCGGACATTGCTCTCGAATCGCAGCAGGGTCTGGCTGATCACGATCGGGAAGACCTGCGGGAGCACGGCGTAGGAGATGACATGGGGCGAAGGTGATCCGCTGGCGAGCACACCCTCGACCTCGCCCTGGCGGATGGTGTCGATGGCGTCTGCGAAGACCTTGCCCAGGACGCCGAAGGTATGTACGGCCAATGCGAGGACGCCGGCGAATGGGCCGAGCCCGATGACAGCGACGAAGATCAGCGCGAGCACGAACTCATTGAACCCGCGGCAGGAATCAAACCCGCGCCGGGTGAGGAAGGTGCCCAGTCGCCTGAACATCAGGTGGAAGACGGAGGTGCCCGTGGAGAGGATGCTGAGGGATCGCTTGGAGGCGAGCAGGGAGAATGGAAGAGCGAAGACGAAGGCGATGAGCGTGCCCCAGATGGCGATGGCGATGGTCTCGAGTGTCGCGTCGAGGTAGAGCATGATCGAGTCTTTGCTCGTTTCGATCGGGAAGAACCCGCCCCGTCGCTCGTGGGCGGCTCGGCTGGCAGATCGGCCGATGCGGCGCTCCCACTCTTCATCGGTGAGCGAGGAACGGAGCAAGACCGCGCGCTGATCGACGAGTAGGTCGAAGTCTTCGGGCCTCGGGTCGTTTCGATTCAGCCCCAGGTCCTTGAGCACCTGCTGCTCGGCTTCGGAACGCAGGCTCAGGCGTGTGGTGCGCTGGGCCTGGTCGTAGACGCGTTGGTGTTCTTCTTCTGAGAGCGATCGCCCGAAGAGGTATTCTCCCGCGCGGCTGCGGTTCTCGAACAGGGTGATCGGGCTCAGGTCACTCTTCTGGGCGGACCAGGTGAGGACGGCAAGGATGAGCAGGGGGGCGGCGAACTTGGGCACGGTGAAGACTGAGGCGATGCCAGCCCCCACCGCGGCGATTGCAAGGGCGGTGCCGGGGTTCATGCCCGACGCCAAGCTCAGGAGCAGCGTCAGGGCGAGCAGCACGAGCAGGGGGATCGCGAATCGCCAGACGGGGGCGGGGCGTTTTGGGCTTATGGATTCAGCCATCGCTTGCGGCAGCCATTTCTGCTTTGCGCTGCTCGAGCACACGGATGATGTCGTACTCTTCGTCGGTTGCCGGGACGAACCCGCCGCGAGACATGGTTTCCATGGCCTGGTGATCTTCGTTGAGCTTGACCAGTGCCTCGGTGACCTGATCGCGGAACTCCATTGGCAGGTCATCTCGTACGGCGATCAGGCTGGCGGGGATGATGGGGCTGCGCCAGATCTCGACGAGTTCGGACGCGTCGAGCCCTGCCCGCTCCATGGCGCGGAGGTCGAGCGTGTTGGTCGCGGCGACTTCCAGATCGCCTGCGAGGACCGCCCGGACGGCGTTGCCGTGGGTTCCGGTGTACTGGACCTGGCTGAAGTAAGCTTCGGCTGGCATGCCGGTTTCATCCACGATGCCGATGGCGGGGATGAGGTAGCCCGAGGTTGAGTTCGGGGTTGTGAAGCCGAAGCTGTGGCCCTTGGCGTCGGCGAGGGTTTTGATCCCGGTGCTCTTATTGGTGATGATGATGCCGAAGTATCCCTCGAGGCCCTCGAGGTTGAGTTCTTTGACGATGGCGACCGCCCCGGCGATCCGGCTGGCTTCGACATAGCTCTTTGGGCCCAGGTAGACCAGATCGACCTGTTTGTTTTGCATCGCGGTGATGATGCCGAGGTATTCGGTGGCGCTGAATGCTTCGACGGGTCTCCCGAGTTCTTGCTCGAGTTGTGTGATCATGGGCTTGAAGCGTTCAACGATGTCGGTTCCGCCCTCGGAGGGAACGAGCCCGAAGCGGATCGGTCCCTGCTCGGCGGGGGTCTGGTTTGCCATCTCGTTGGATTGCTGGGCATCGCCCTGGGTTTGGGACGCGTCTGAATCGGCGCAGCCGGCCTGCCAGATGCAGAGGGCGGTGATGATTGCGAGCTTAGAGAACAGCTTGAGGGACAGCCGCATGATTCATTCTCCCGTGTGATTCGTCGTGGATCGCTTCTGTGTGTGGTTTGGTCTCAACCTGGGCTTCGCTGAGTTGATCCCCGTAGAGGTGTTCGAGGAGGGTGTCGTCGAGTTTGTCGGCGGTGGTGTCCATGACCATGACACCCTCGCGGAGTCCGACGATGCGGTGGGCGAAGCTGGTGGCGACATCGACCTGATGAAGGTTGGTGATGACGGCGACGCCGTGGGTTTCGTTGATCATGCTCAGTATGTTCATGACCTGCTCGGCGCTGCGTGGGTCGAGTGAGGCGATGGGCTCGTCGGCGAGGATGACATCGGCTCGTTGGGCCAAGAGTCGGGCGATGGCGACGCGTTGCTGCTGCCCGCCAGAGAGTTCAGTCGCTCGCTTCATGGCCAGGTGCTCGATTTCAACTTCACGCAGGCAGTGCAAGGCCCATGCGCGATCCTCGGCGCTGAACTGTCTCCAGAGCGAGGGGAGCAACGCCAGGCCGCGACGATTGCCCAAGGTGCCGATGAGCACATTGTCGAGCACGGTCAGGCGTGAGACGAGGTTGAACTGCTGGAAGACCATGCCGACGCGTCGGCGCACCATGCGGAGTTCGCGGCCTTGGGCGTGGGTGATGTCCTGGGCATCGAGCTGCAGCCTACCCTCGGTCGGGGTGAGCAGGCGGTTGCAGAGGCGGAGGAAGGTGCTCTTGCCCGCGCCGGATCGACCGATGACGGCGATGCGTTCCCGCGCCTGGATTTCGATGCTGAGATCACGCAATGCTACAAACTGACCCGCGTAGGTCATGCCCAGCCCTGTTGCTTTGAGAACCGGCGTCATCTTCCCTGCATCCAATCTTGCTTGTGTCACTTGAGCAGCCCCTGAAACGGGCGGTCACAGGCATGTGACAGTACCGTGACGAGGTGGTGATGACAGAGCCGATCAGCGCTCTTAACCATGATCAAACACATGGGTCCTTCCACCGCTTGGTTCGTTCCCCCGGTCGTGTTGCAACGCGGCACGGAACGCATCGAGGATCATGTCGCAGTGTTCCTCGGTGTGTTCGGTGCTCAGGTAGAGCTTGGTGCCCATGGGGTTGAGGAAGACACCACGCCGGATCAATGCCAGCAGGATCCGCCGGGCTTTGTTTCGATCGCCTGCTCGTGTCGAGCGGTAGTCGGTGACAGGTTCGGGCGAGAAGATGAACTGTGCGAGTGGGCCGTCGCCGATGACCTGCCCATGGACATTGAGGTCCTGCATGGCGACTTTGAGCCCCTCGCGGAGGTACGCACCGAGTTCGTGGAGGTGCTCGTATGTGCCGGGTCGTTCGAGATGGTCGAGGGCCGCCCATGCGGCGGCGCAGGTGACAGGGTTTCCCCCGAGTGTCGAGGCGGTCCAGACATAGGGCTCTTTGTTGAGCCGGTGTTCTTCGACCACTTGCATCAGTTCGCGTTTGCCACCGAACATTCCGATGGGGAAGCCGCCGCCGAGTGCTTTGCCGTAGGCGACCATGTCGGGGGTGACGGCGTAGTACTGCTGTGCGCCACCGAAGGCGAAGCGGAACCCGGTCACGACCTCATCGAAGATCAGGACGATGCCATGCTGGTCGCATAGGCGGCGGAGGCCCTGTAGGAACCCTTCTTTGGGGGACAGGCAGCGGTGGAACGGCTCGACGATGACCGCGGCCAGCTCGTCGGCGTGGGCCCGGAGGATGGCCGCGGTCGTTTCCAGGTCATTGAACGGTGCGACCAGGATCTGCTCGGCGGCGTGTTGGGTGGTGCCGTGGCATGATCGCTCGGAGCTGGGGAACGGGCGGAGCTGATCGGGGAAGAGACTCGTGACGCCGAGGTCATTCGCGCCGTGGTATGCGCCCTCGAACTTGAGAATCTTCTCGCGTCCGGTTGCGGCGCGAGCGATCCGCCCGCAGTAGTGCGTAGCCTCGGTGCCCGAGGCGCAGTAGCGGACCTGTTCGCACGCGGGGCTGATTTCGAGAATGCGTTCTGCGAGTTCGAGCGATCGTCGGTTCACACATGCGAAGTTGGTGCCAAGCGCTGCCTGAGCCGTCGCGGCCTTGACGACGCGTTCGTTGGCGTGCCCGACGAGCACCGATCCCCAGCCCATCGAGAAGTCAACGAACCGATTTCCATCTGTATCGCAGAGGTACGGCCCCTCGCCTCGTTCGACGACGACGGTGAGTTCGGGTGGGAAATCGAACTCACCGTTGGACCCGGCGGGGAAGACGCTGTGGCAGCGTTCTCGCTCGTCCCGGGTGAAGATGGAAGCGATGGCGTTCATGATCGCCGATCCTTTCTCGGGTCGGGACGGTGCCCGATCTGTGCTTACTCGGGCGCCACGAATCGGTCGAACGACACGGGGAGGCGGATCTTGTCAGGGCCGGTGATGGCCAGGTCGAGGGACTCGCCGCCGTGGTCTTCGAAATATTCGACGATGATGGTGTGGAGCCCGGCGGAGAGGTCGATGCTGCCCGACTCTTCGATCGGGCCGTGTGAGCCGTCATTGTCGATGATGGTTCGACGCCCGACCTTGAGGCGTGAGCCGTCGTCAGACTTGAGGTGGAGCATGTAGGTGCCCGCCTGATCGACGCGGAGCTGGGTGGTGAACCGGATGGCGTACTGATCTTCCCGCTTCTCGATGGTGGCCAGGCCGATCTCGGGGCACATCCCGGTGCGGGTCGGTGTGAGTGTGCGGAAATCGGGGAGCAATTCCCATCGCGGCTTGCCCTCGGGTGCCTCGAAGTATTCAAAGCGGACATTGCGTGGTGCGTCCGAGCGGAGGAGGCGGTAGGTGTCGCTTGAAACCCGGCTCTCACGCCCACGCATGAAAGCGCGGGCCCTGATCGTTGTTGTGTCGCGGATCAGGATCGGTTGTGCGTAGACGGCTGAGTGCTTGGTCGGCTCGCTGCCGTCGAGTGTGTAGGTGATGTCTGCCCCGGGGATTTCGCAGCTGAGTTCGACGACGACCTCATCGCGGGCCATCAGCGCGCCGGGGGGGCTGATTCTGGGGGCGGGGAGGTAGGCGCTGTCGACCCAGCCGGCGCGGGGGCCGCTGATCATGGCTTCGGTCACGGGTCGACCGATCCAGGAGGGGTGCTGGGTGAGACCAAGCAGGTAGGCGGCGGTGCAGGCGGTGTCGTAGGTGTTGATGTCGCGGTTGATCTCACGCCCGTTGGCGATCCCGGCACCGGCGATGATCCATGGGATTTCCAGCTCGTCCATGCTCTGCCCGCCGTGGGACTTGCCCACGCCGCCGTGGTCGGAGGTGACGATGAGAACGGTGCTGTCCCATGCCCGTGCCTCATCGATGGCCTCGATCATCTCGGTAATTCGGTCGTCGGCTCGTTTGACGGCTTCGAAGTACTTGGGTGTGTGCCAGCCCGTGCCGTGCCCGGCACCGTCGACATGATCAATGTGAACGAAGAGCAGGTCGGGACGGTTGTACTTAAACTCTTCGACGGCCCGCAGCATGGTCCGCTCTGGGCCCTCGGTGTTGGCGTTGACATCGACGACCGAATGGTCGAAGAGCTCACCAAAGCCGCCCCAGTCGTAGACGACGGCGATCTTGGCATTCGGGCGCTGACGGCGAAGCTCGGAGAATATGCTCGGGAACCGTCCTTCGGCGCCTTCCTTTGAGGGCATGATCGAGCGGCTCCTGAGTCGCCAGTCGTTCGAGGTGACCCCGTGCTGGGATGGGCTGGCCCCCATGATCATCGAGGCCCAGTTGGGCGAGGATGAGGTCGGGAGTACGCCACGAGCGTGGAAGCTAAAGGAGCCCTGCCCGATGATCCGGTTCATGCTGGGGGTGAGGCCCTCGTCGACGCCGCGTGGGCTCAGGCCGTCGACACCGATGATGATGACCGTGCGGACGGGCTGCTGGGATTCTGAGGCGAGCGTGTGACTGCTCAAGATGGCGAGCAGGAGGGCGATAAGGGTGCGCATGGTGCGTTCCTTGGATGGTGTGTGGGTGGTCGGTGCTTAGGCGCAGCCGTTGAGGAATGCTTGCAGGAAGATCTGGACATCGAAGAAGTTGAATGCAGCGTCGGCGTTGAGATCGGCCTCGGGTGCGTGGTCCTGATACGCCACGAGGAAGGCGGAGACATCGAAGAAGTTGAGCGCACCGCTGTCTCCCCCGAACTCAGCGGCACAGGTAGCGGTGATGTAGAGGTTGTCGATGGCCCACCACCAGTCATTGGCGGCATCGAGCATCGCGAACTCCAACTCCATGGCCATTGCACCCGCGGGGTTGGGTACATCGAGGACCACGCGTTCGTTGGTCATGTCGGGGTGGTACTGGTCCCCCTCGATGCTCTGCCAGTCGAGCAGCACGCTCTGGGGTCCGGCATCAAATGACACCCGGACCTGGACACGCTGGGAATCTTCGGGGCGCCAGCTGGAATCGAAGCTTACACGAACGCTCTGGGCTCTTGCCGAAGCGACGCTGATGGGCCCGGTGCGGAGCATTGCGTTGAATGGCCCGAGTGCTTCGGGGTCTCCGAGGTCGTCCCACTCGTCGGGGTCGGCGATGGCGATTGTGCCGTTGGCTGAGACGAACTCGCTTCTTCCCTGATCGGCGGCGACATCAACCCACCAGTCGCGGTCTGCGAAAGCCCAGCCCTCCCACTCGGTGACGCCCTGGCCCGCGATGCCGACGCTTGGGACACCCGAGTCGTCGACTTCCCAGCCCGCTGGCGGGGTTTCGGTCCAGACCCCATCCGCGGCGGGCTCGTCGATGCTCGATCCCAGGGGGAGTGACTCGAAGCCCTCGCTCATCAGCGTGATGCGGTCCCCCGCTGCTTCCCCGACGACAACGATGTTGTCGATCGCCCACCACCAGTTGTTTTCGGCATCGAGCAGCCCGAACCGGAGCTCGACCTGCTGCGCTCCCTGTGGCATTGCCAGGTCGAGCACGACCATTTCATTGATGGCCTCGGGTTTGAAGTTCTCGCCGCTCTGGGATTGCCAATCGGCCAGTACGATCTCGGTGCCGCCGTCGAATGAGGCGGTGATCATTGCCCTTTGGTTGACCTCGGGGCGCCATGAGGAACTGAAGGCCAGTTTGGCGCTGCTCGGCTCGAGCATGGACACATCGATCGTGGGTGATTCGAGCCAGCTATTGAAGGTGCCGGGGTCTCTTGCGGCATCGTCCCACTCGTCGGGATCGGCGATCGCGGCGGCACCGGATGCCTGGGTGAAGCCCGAGCGTCCTTGATCGCCGGTCACATCGGCCCACCATTCGGGTGCGGCGAAGTTCCAGCCCCGCCACTCGGTGACGCCGCCAGCTGGTACACCTGAGCGATCGACAAGCCACCCACCCGGCGCCGTCGAAGTCCAGACCTGATCGCCCGTGCCGCCCTCATCGACACCGGGCCCGAGCGGGACGCTGTCGAAGTTTTCGGTAAATGCCACCACGACCTCGGCGCAATCGTTGCAGTCGGTGTTGAGGCCGAGCCATTCGCCGCCGTCTGCGATGCAGACGCTTTCGCGTTTTTGATTGCAGATTCCATAGAGGTAGCAGCAGGCCCCGGTCGGTGCGGGGCCGGTGGTGAATGAGGATTCGGATGACCACTCGCTCCAGCCAAGGCCGGAGTCACGGTATCGGACACGCCAGAAGTAGGTGGTGTTGCCCTCCAGCAGTTCCATGTCGACCTTGCTGATGTCGGGGTCTTCGACGGTGTTGACGCTGTAGTAGCCGTCGGCCTGACCGGTTGCGCCCTCGGGTGCGGCCCAGTTCTCGAAGCGGATCCACTCGCTCTTGACGGGATCGCTGTAATCGCCGGCGACGGTGGTGAGCTGGAACTCACTCTCAAGATGTGTACCACCATCGAGGTCGCTGAACGCGGATGCTGCCAGGTGCACGAGGTCGGGATCGAGTTCGATGGTGCCCGGGGCGGGTGCGACTGGCGCAGGTGTCGCGGGCGGTGCGTTGTATCGCCTGATGGTGATGTCATCCATGACCTCGTTATCACGGTCGATGACATTGTTCCCGCGGTTGATGCGCCGGAGCCGGAACTGCGGATCGTCGCCGGCTTCGACCTCCATCATCACGAATCCCCACTCGGGGAAGACGCGCTGGAACTCGTCGTAGTCGACATCGCTCTGGTCCCAGTAGTCGATGCCGCCCTCACCCGCGGCCACATTCACCCAGAGGTGGTTGTGATCCTTGCTCTGGCCGCGTTCGTAGGCGTGGGTGTGGCCGAAGAAGTGGATCGAGGGCTTTCCGGTGGCGTTGGAGAATGCCTCCATGCGCTCTACGACCTGCCCCGTGTACGCGGTGTTGCCGGGCGTCCAGATGCCGGAGAGGTGCGGGTGATGCAGCTGGGCGAAGACAAAGTCGATGTCGTTGTTGGTTGCCGCATCGGCGAGCACGGCATCGAGCCAGTCGAGCTGGGGCTGGATGCGGTAGTTGGTGTTGCTGTCGAGCCCGATGAGTCGGATGTTGCCGTGGTCCTTGTACCACCAGTGCTCTTCGTAGCCCGGAGTGCCGTTGTCGGGGAGCTTGAAGTAGTCGAAGAACCAGTGCGTGTCCTGCTCGTGATTACCCGGGACGGGGTAGATCGGGACATGCTGGTAGAGGTTCTGTGTCTCGTCGAAGTACTGGTCTTTCCATTGCTGGTAGTCGGAACCGGTTGAGACGAGGTCGCCGGGCTGGATCACGAAGTCCAGTTCGTCGTGCAGGTTTGGCCCGAAGTTTTCCTGGACGAACTTGATGATCCCGTCGTTGATGGTCTGGGTGTGCATGTCCGAGATGGGGCCGCCCTGGGTATCGGAGAGTGCTGCGAATCGGAACGCCCCTTCGTCCTCTGTCCGTTGCGGGGTGCGGAAGGTGAGGACATCGCTCATGGCTCCGCCCGATCCGACGCGGTAGTAGTAGACCGTGTCTGGATCGAGATTGCTGATGCGGGTGTGATGAATCCTGGCGCCGCCTTGGCTGGCGCCCGAGGCCCCCATCACGCTCTGACCGAGCGCTGGGCTGGTGCCATATTCGATGATGCTCGGGGTGTTGCTGGTGGTTTCCCACATGACCCACATGTGGTCGGGGCTGTGCTCCTGGAGGACCGGGCCGAGGCGGATGCTCTGTGCGAGCGCGGGTGTCACCATGAGGCTGGTGGCAGCGATGATCAGGTTTACGCGTAACATATTTTGATTGCTTTCTTTCCGGCCATCACTGCCGGGTATGGATGTACGACGAGGCGGTGTGGCGCGGGGATCAGGGTTCTTCGCCATGGCGCTGCGGCATTTGTGCGAGGGAGGGGGTTTCGAGGGTGTCCGGGTCGGTGCCCCGCTCACGCAGCATGCGGTCGTAATCCTCGAGTGTTGCTTCGAAGCCGAGGAGCATCTCGGACTTCTCGCCGGATCGCGTGCGGTTGGCCTCGGCGATCTGTGCTGCAAGGGACTGGCGCATGGTGATGATCTCGTCTGTGGGCATCGCCTCCAGCGCCGATTCCATGTGGTTCGCATTCAGACTGCCCGAACCACCGACTGATCTGATGATGAGCACGGCTGCGGCCAGGATGATGACACCTGAGATGATGACTTTGGTGAGCTTTGAACGATCCATGTCTGGTTTTCTCCGAAATACGATCAGCGGAAGATCATGAGCGGCTTTGAGTATCAGGGTGCGGGATCGCGCCCGTCGAGGATGCGCTGGTCCGCGGGATCGCCTGAGTAGTAGTAACGCAGCTTGGGATCGCCGTCGACCGTGATCTGCTGTCGGTTGAACCCCTCGACATGCCCGTCAGCGAACATGGTGTGGCAGTCGTCGTTGTGACGGAAGTAGGCTTCTTCCCAGTAGTCTTCCAGCCCGCCGTAGCCGCTGTCGTACTGGGTGAGCCCGTCGAGCGCATCGTTGCCCGTTTCCATCTGGTGCTCGAATGCGTCCTGGAAGACGATCATGTCGTTGGGGCGTCGGAGCTGAGAGAGCGGACGCAGGTAGGAGACCTGGGATCGGACGATGACGCCGCCGCGGCCTTCGATCTCCTTCACGGCGTTGCGCCAGAGACCGTAGCGAGCGAGGGGATCGCTGGAATCGTTGCTATTGGCGCGGAGCCCGTTGAGCCCGTACGACTGGTATCGCTGGGTTTCGTAGATGAAGTCGATGTCCACGCCCCAGTATGGGTACGGGTCCATCAGCTGGAACTTCGGATCCTCCCAGACTTCGAGTGCGTTGTTGATGTACTCGTCGTAGAACACACCCCAGTATGCGAACTGATCATCGCTCTCGAGGCGGGCACCGTTGAGGTCGAAGCGAGCGCCATAGTTTTTTTCCTCGTTGCCCCAGCCGCGGTTGTCCTCACGGTAGAGGTTCATCGCGAAGTCGATGGATCGCATGTTGACCTTGCACTTGAGTGTCAGTGCGGCTTCGCGTGCCTGGCCGAGCGAGGGGAGGAGGATCCCGGTGAGCAGCGCGATAATCGCGATGACGACCAGGAGTTCAATGAGCGTGAATGCCCTCTTGCTCTTGTGGCGGGCACGACGGATTCGATCGGTGTTCATCGGCGAGACTCCTCTGGCGCTGTGTGGCTATGTGTGAACGAGCGTTCATTCAGAATCCGGAGTGCGCTGATTTCTCAGCGCATCCGGTGTGGTTTCAGCAAGAGGCGATCACGGGCATCCCGCGTTGAAGGTCTGCAGGAAGATGGAGACATCGAAGAAGTTCAGCGAGCCGTCGCCGTTGAAGTCGATGCCGTTGGGGTTGTCAACGACGATGCGGATGGCGTTCTCAGAATCACGCGAGCCGGCGTCGTTGTTGGCGATGGCCTTTACCCAGTAGATCCCGTTGGGGATGCCGGGGATCATGTAGTCGCCCGCGGCTGTGGCGGTGCTGGACTGGCGGACATCGGTGAACTCGGCGTCCTTGGCGAGCAGGACGGTGTACTCGTCGGCGCCGACGGCGCCACCGAGGTTGATGACCGGGCGTCCGGTCTCGTTGAACACATCGGCCGCGATGAAGTTAAAGCCCGGGGCGTTGTCGGGCGTGCCTTCGATCTCACCGCTGACCTGGATGGAGTCGATCGCCCACCACCAGTCGTCTGTGCCCAGGTATGAGAAGCGGACTTCCATCCCGCTGGCTGCGGGGTTGTTGATGTCGAGGCTCACGATCTCGTTGGTTGCGTCATCCTTGAAGTTGGGATCGGTGTCGTCCGAGACCCAGCGGAGGACCTCTTCCCAGCTGCCGCCGTCGTAGCGGACTTCAAGAACGGCGGTCTGGCTGTCTTCCGGGCGCCATGATGAGAAGAACGAGATGTTGACGGAGTTCTCAGCGACACCTGCCAGGTCGATGACGGGGGTCTTCATCATGGTGTCCATTTCGCCCTGGGCGTCGGGGTCGAGGCCGTTGGCGTCGTAGTCGTCCCACTCGTCGCCGTCGGCGATTGCGACGCCACCGCGTGAGAGGCCGCCTTCTGACGAGAGCACGAAGTCACTGCGGTCCTGATCGCCGCAGGTCATGTTCCACCACTCGCCGTCGGCGATGTGCCATCCCTGCCACTCTTGGACGCCGATGCCTGGGAGGGTGAAGTCGACATCCCAGCCGGCGGGGAAGTCGGGGCTCCAGACCTGGTCCATGATGCCGCCGGAGCCGGTTTCGATGCCTTCTTCGACATTCTGGCCCAGTGTGATGGTATCGAAGTTCTCGAAGAACAAGACTTGCTGCGACTGAGCGTTCGCCGCGGCGGTGAGGCCGCAGAACAAGAGCAGTGCGCTCAGGTTCTTTGATTGATTCAGGTTCATTTCTATCTCCTTAGCCGATCAGCCTGGGCTGACCGTTGCACTTTGTGTTGATCATGGTTTCAAACTGACACGGTGATCTCGGATCAGCCGCCCGCGTTGAAGAGCTGCAGGAACTCCGAGACATCGAAGAAGTTCAGGTTGCCGTCGGGTGAGAGGTCCACGAAGCAGTTGTTGTCCACGCCGATGCGCGTGCTCTGCTCGCTGGTGCCCAGATCGTTGCGAGCAACAACCTTCACGAAGTACGCACCCGCCGCCAGGTCTGTCGCGTTCGTCGCGAATGAGAGATCGGTGGTTGTCTCTGCGAGTACGACATCGGTGTACTCTGCGTCGTTTGCGAAGATGACTTCGTACTCGACCGCGTTGAGCGCCTGGGTCCAGCTCATGGGGACGACGGTGGTGTCGTTGAACTGCTCGATGCTCAGGTTGAAATCGCTCGGGGGCTCGATGGGTTCGCCACCCACGCCAGCGACCTGGATGTTGTCGACCGCCCACCACCAGTCGTTGGTCGCGTCGTACATCTCGAACCGCACACGCATGGTGGTTGCACCGGAGGGGTTATTGACGAATAGCTCGACGGATTCGTTGGTCTCGTCGTCATGGAAATCGGGCGAGCTCTCGTCGGATTCGAAGAGCACCACCTGGGTGAACTCACCACCGTCGAAGGAAACGCTCACGGCGGCCTTCTGGGTGTCCTCGGGTCGCCAGCTGGAATCGAAACGGAGCAAAACGGTGTTCTCCGTGACGCCGTCGATATTGATCACCGGCGAGGTAAAGCGGGTGTTGAACACGCCGGTCGAGTCGGGATCGATGCCGAACGGGTCGTAATCGTCCCATTCGTCGGGGTCGGCGATGAGGACACGCCCGCTGGCTTTGGTGAACTCTTCACGCTGCTGCTGGTCTGCAGAGAGCCAGAAGTCGAAATCAGCGACGGTCCAGCCCTGCCACTCGGCAGCGCCAACACCGGGCTGCGCAGGAGTGGTGCCACCGGGGCCGTCCCAGTCGAAGCCGTACTCCTGCTCCCAGCCGTTGTAGGTCCACTCGCCGTCGAACGCGACATTGGTGAAGTCGCCGCAGTCGATGGTCGCGGGGACGGGCGGCTCGCCACACTCGGTGTTGATGTTGACGCCGTCACAGATCACGCCGTCGCCCAGGAATGCCTCGAGCACGCAGCCGAGTGTACCCGTCTGAACGCCCTCTTCCTGGTTCACCGTCAGCGGGAACGATTCGAAGTCTTCTGAGAACAGCGTTACCAGCGGCTCTGCGCCGAACGCCGATCCTGCGGCCGCGCTCAACGCCGCGAGCACGATCGCATTATTCCATGTGAATGCCATGATTGATCTCCAGTCTCCAGTAGCATCTGTACCCCGGGGCGCCATGAGCGGCGCCCGAACCCGGTGCACATGTCGCGCTGAGCATACACAGTCGGAGCTGAAAATCATCACAGTCCGCGACGCGGGCATCGGTGTTAGCGCACACTTGGCGCAGCGTTGAGAAAACATGCAGACGAACCGACTATTAAGCAATAACAAAGGTTTTGTTATCTTCGGGCATCACGGCTGAAAAGCACGGCGCCCCGGCTAGCATGGGCAGATCGTTTCGATGGGCGTGGTCCAACGCATCGAAGAGCAAGCAAGAAACGACCGTTTTCGCCCGCTTTATCGTCGTTTTTTGCGTTCCGACCCATCACTGCGCGGGACTGTTCGCGTTTGCCGATCCATCACTCAGGGCGGCGCGTGTCGACCAGCCGCGCCACACTCCAAACCGTCTTTGACAGGAACTGAACATGAATCAATATTATGTTATGGCCGCACTCACATCCGTGTTGTCCACAATCCCGGCTGCCTATGCACACCCGGAACACCGCCGGGTAGACGATCGGGTCGTGCTCGGCGTCGAGTTTGACCAGGACCATATCGACGCGCAGCACGCACACGCGATCACCGATCATGAGTTCTCGATTCGTGGGCACTACACGATCGCGCAGGACGCGCTGGGCGAGTCGATCAAGCTCGAGGGCCCCGGCCTCGATGGGGACGGGGCGTATGTCCTGGTCTCCGAGCGGGTGGAGGATTTCGACACGCTTCCCGACGACGCGTTCACCGCGACCGCGTGGATCCGCATCGATAAGCCGACCCGTTGGGGCGGGATCCTCTCCACGGTGAGCGACAACGGCGATCGGGAGAAGGGATGGGTGCTCGGCTACGACAATGACTCGTTCACATTCGGGATCTCCACGACCGGGGCTGACGACGGTAATGGGAATCTGACCTATCTTGATGGCTCAACCAAGTTCGAACTCGGGCACTGGTACATGGTCACCGCGACATTCGACGGCCAGGCCGCACGCCTGTTTGTCAACGGCGTTCTGGATGCTGAGAGCACCGAGCAGCACGGCAAAGTCCTCTATGAGCCAAAGACACCGGTTGCGATCGGGGCGTATATGGACTCCAGCGAGCTGCACCCAATGCAGGGGCAGATCCGGAATGTGTACCTCATGGATGAGGCGATCCCCGCAGGGCAGATCATGGAGGAGTTCTCTCGCAATCGTGTGATCGCCCAGCTCGACCCCGTGAGTGAGCAAGAGTTGGAATGGGTCGTCGAGCCGTTCCTCTGCTACGCCACCCAGTACACGGTCTCGATCGTCTGCGAGCTGGCGACCGAAGCGGAGGTGACGGTGCGGTACCGGCCCGCCGTGGGCGAGGTTCGCGAGGTCCACTCCTCACCCAAAGCGGGGATCCACACGCTCAGGATCGAGCACCTTGATCCGGGGCAGCCCTACTACTACGAGGTCATTGCCACGAGCCCCGACGGGCAAAGCACCAAGACCGATACGCACTCGTTCCAGACGGCGGTCGAGCGGGGCAAGGCGTTCACCTTTGTCATGATCGGTGACACCCAGGCCAACCCCGAGGTCGTCAAGCGTGTCTCGGATATCGCCTGGTCGCACCGTCCGAACTTCGTTTCGATAGTCGGCGACCTCGTGACCACCGGGACCAACAAGTCGCACTGGACCCACCACTTCTTCCCGAACATGCGTCCGCTGATCGACCGCGTGCCGCTGTTCCCGGTGCTGGGCAACCACGAGCAGAATGCACGCCACTACTACGAGTACATGGACCTTCCCGCGCCGGAGTACTACTACAGCTACAGCTATGGCGACGCGGACTTCTTCGTGCTCGACAGCGAGAAGCCCATGGGACCGGGCACCGAGCAGTACATCTGGCTGGAGAAGCAGTTGGGCTCATCGGAGGCACGCTGGAAGTTCATCGTGCACCACCGCCCGCCGTACAGCTCGGACGAGAACGACTTTGGCGACTCGTTCCGAGGACCGACCACGCTCGGGGATCGCAACGCCCGTCAGATGGTCCCGCTGTATGAGAAGTACGGCGTGGACATCGTGTTTAACGGGCATGTGCATGTCTACGAGCGCACCTTCCCACTCCGCGCTGGGGAAGCCGTCGAGCACAATGGCGTGATCTACATGACCATCGGTGGCGGCGGCGGCGGGCTGGAGGACTTCGCACCCTTCAACCCCTGGTTTGGGAGCAAGAAGGTCAGCACCCACCACATCTGCTATGTGGAGATCGTCGGCGGGCACCTGCGCATGCAGGCCATCGATGATCAGGGACGCCTGTTCGACACCATCGAGATCCGCAAGGAACGGGAAGCGATCAGTCGGTGATCGAATCGCGGAGTCTGCCAAAGTGCACATACTGATCGGTTGCGATCAGATCAACACCGGCTTCGATCTGTGCCCGCCAGCGCGTCTGTGCGGCCTGGATCGAGCCGGTGTTGTATCCTCCGCCGTAACCGCCCGCGGCCCCTACAGCGGACGAGTGGCCGTTGATCGTGTAGAAACGGATCAGATAGCCCATGCGATGCGCGTGGTCCACCAGTTCCTGCAAGCGGGCGGCCTCGGCTTCGGTCCAATCGCCGGCTCGATTCGCGCCGCCTGCTTCGACGACATGCCACGAGTTGTTCCACCACCGATGGAAGTTGTCGGCGGGAGACGGAACCATCCGCTCGGGCGGGAACGAAGCGATCGCTCGGCGCTTCTGCTCATCGCTCATCCCCGAAGTGTCGGGCCCGTTTGTTTTGCATCGCCCGAAGGCCAGGATGGGTTCGCCGATTTCCAGTTCGTCGTGCAGCACACGGCGCTGGTTGTCGGAGCCCGTCAGGATCACCATGATCGGGCCAAGGTCCAGCTCCTGACGATCGTCGATCGTCTCGGCCCGAGGAGCCGTAGTCAGCCAGCCCTGGTACTGCTTGAGGACCTTTACGATCGCGTCGATGTGGGCGGGCTTGTTGTCCTTAATGTCCAGGTCGAGCACGATCATCGGCCAGTGCTCCCGTTCGCTCTCGTCGGAGCGTGCACGCTCGAGCGACGCCTCGACATCCGCACGCACACGCTCGAAGAAGTGCTCCTCGAGCGTCGGCACCTCTGTGTTGTATGGCCCGTTGTGCGCCACAAGCGAACGCGGCGCCTCCATACCGTCGACCTGCGCCCAGCAGAGATCCTGTTCAATCGAGAGCGGGTAGCCCGTGCTGAGTGCGCGGTCGATGCGATCGGACCACATCCCGTGATACGGGTAGCAGTTGTGCGCGCTGAGCAGCGACCGATCGCCGGGCTCAGTCGCGCCGTACGCCGCGATAGGAAGCGAGAGGGACAGACACACCGACACGACCAACTGGCTCAAACGCATTTCAACCTCGCACACGCAACTCGGCGCTGTATAAAGATTCTGTTCATGCCCAGCCACCAAACCGTGACACTGATGGGCGTCGGTACCATATCCGCAAGAGCCAGCGAGGGCGAGCATGATCGACATCACCGAGGGTGACCAGAATCTCAGTACCGAGCGCGAGGGGTGGACGAGCGACCAGCCGACCAACGCGCTCATCGAACGCGACTCGGCGTTGTACTACCACCAGATCCTCTCGACCCCGTGCCTCGACGAGATCATCAACGCCGAGGGACCATACATCACCACGCGGTCTGGGCGCACATTGCTGGATTTCCACGGCAACTCGGTCCATCAGCTCGGCTTCTCCCACCCCGCGGTGATCGAAGCCATCGAAACGCAGATGCGATCACTCCCCTACTGCACCCGCCGGTATACCAATTCCCCTGCGGTCGAACTCGCAACCCGCCTGGTCGCGTGTGCCCCGGGCGAGCTTCGGGATCACGCTCGCGTGCTGCTGACCCCCAGCGGCTCGGCGGCCGTGGGTATCGCGTTGAAGATCGCTCGGGCGTGTACTGGGCGGCACAAGACCATCGCATTTCACGACAGTTTCCACGGTGCAACGCTCGACGCCGCCTCGCTGAGCGGGCAAGACCTGTTTCATCGCGGCATGGGGCCTATGTTGCCCGGCGTGCATCATGTCGACCCGCCCGGGGGCTTGATGAGCGCTGAGGCGGACATCGAGGCGAGCGTCGAACCGATCGAGGCGTTGCTGGACCAGCACGATTTCGCGGCGGTCATCGCCGAGCCGATTCGTGCAACGACGGTCCGTGTCGCCCCCGCGGCATTCTGGCAACGCGTCCGGGCGGCGTGCGATCGCAACGGGACGCTGCTGATCTTTGATGAAATCCCCACCGGGCTCGGCCGATCCGGGATGCTCTGGGCCAGCGAGCATACCGGGGTGACACCGGACCTGATGGTGATCGGCAAGGGGCTCGGCGGCGGGATATTCCCGCAGGCCGCGGTCGTTGGGCGTGCGGAACTCAACGATCTCGGCCCGACCCCGGTTCGGGAACTCGCGCTCGGGCACTACACCCATGAGAAATCGCCCGTGGGTAGTGCCGCGGCCCTGGCGGTGCTGGATACATTGGAGCACGAGGGCCTGGTTGAGCGATCGTCGGCGTTGGGGCAGGCGTGGCGTGCCTCGTACGCGCCCCGGCTTTCCGCGCTTCCAGGCGTTGTCGATGTGCGTCAGGTCGGGCTGATGCTCGCTGTTGAACTCACCGACCCGGCCCACGCGGACCGTGTTATGTACGAGTCTCTCCGTCAGGGGCTGAGCTTCAAGGTCGGCGGCGGGACATGCCTGATCCTGTTCCCGCCGCTGAATGTTGAAACAGCGCTGCTGGATCGCGCCACCGAGATCCTGATCGGCGCCATCGAGCGTGCCGCTGATGCAACCTGAACGGGCTTCACCGGATCTTCGCGTTCTACGCGATGGCATAGCTGCACGCTTGCTGATATGGTGATCTTTCAGCAAGGCCCGATCTCTTGGGCCTCTTCGTACTGGCTCTGCAGAGAAACGAGTTCAACATGCCTGCGCGTGCTTCCCATACATTAACTGCCCTGCTTCTGGGGTTCAGCATCCCGCTCGTTGTGTCGTCCCCGGCATATGGCGTCGAGTTCGTTGATTCCCCGGCCAAGACCGCGGGTGACCAGACAAGCGGGGTCTTGCGGTTCGAGGTGCTCGACCACACGGGGAACCCGGCGCCGGCACGCCTGACCTTTATCGCCACGGACGGGACGCGCCCATCGCTGTTCCCCAACACACAGGCGGCACCCGATGAGCTCGCGGTCCGTCGCAATGTGATCTACACGCTCTCGGGCAGCGGCGCGGTGACCGTGCCGGTCGGCACCTACACCGTCTGGGTCTCGCGTGGGCTCGAGTATGGGATTGATTCGCGCACGATTGATATCACCGAAGACGGCGAGGTCATCTGGACGCCGAAGCTCAAGCGAGAGCTTGACACGACGGGCTGGGTGAGCGGAGACTTCCACCTCCACACGCTCACACATTCCGGGCACGGCGATTCGAACATGCCCGAACGCGTGATCTCTCTCATCGGTGAGGGTATCGAGTTCGCCGTAGCGACCGATCACAACCACAACACCGATTACCAGCCGGTGATGGACGACCTTGGCGTCCCGGAGGCCCTCCGGGCCGTCGTGGGCAACGAGGTCTCAACACCGATCGGGCATTTCAATGCCTTCCCGCTCAGGGCGGAAGACCCGGTGATGGATTCCAACATCACCGACGCCCACGAGTTGTTCCGGCTGATCCGCGAGCAATCCAACGAGTTCGGCACCATCCCGGTCGTGCAGGTGAACCACCCGCGATGGGGCGGCATCGACTACTTCGGGGTGTTCGATCTCGACCCGGTCACCGCGACCACGCCCAACTCGCGGTTCTCGTACCACTTCGACTCGGTGGAGATCTTCAACGAGAACGAGGGCTGGGGCTACATCGACGCCGACGAGCGCGACCTGTCGATCGGGTCCGGTTCGTTCAGCGTGCTGCGGGACTGGTTCAACCTGCTCAACCGTGGGCACCGGATCGCCGCGGTCGGCAACAGCGACTCGCACGATGTCGAGTCCGAGCTGGCCGGCTGGCCCCGCAACTTCATCGCCTCGACGACCGATGTTCCCCACGAGATCAGCCCCGCGGAGATTGCCGCGAACATCCGGGCCAAGCGGGTGTACACGACCTACGGGCCGATCGTTGACTTCGCCGTCAACGGGGTGCCCATGGGCGGCGATGCCAGCACTATCCCCAGCACCGAACACGCACGCGACGCCGGGTGGGTCGATGTCGATATGCGTGTCCGGGTTCCCACATGGATCGACTGCGACCGGGTCATGATTGTCGTCAATGGCGAGATCGTGAAAACCATCGATGTCAGCGATCAGACCGGCGTTGTCCGGCTCGAGTCCACCGAACGCCTGCGGCTCGATGGCGACAGCTGGGTCTCGCTTCTTGTCGAGGGTGATGATCCGCTGGACCCCATCGTGCACACGCAGGGGCGTCCGATCTATCCATGGGCCGTGATCAATCCGGTCTGGGTCGATGCGGACAACGACGGGCGCTGGATCGCCCCGGTCGAGCAGGCCCGGATGGCGCTGCGGCAGAACCGCCCGGAAGATATCCGCCGCGAGCTGATCGGCAAAGCCGCATCGGCCTGGGAGAACACGCTGATCGCGGCCGCCGAATCGGATACATTCCATGAAGGCCTGATCCGAGACGCGCTGGCCCACACGGCGCGACGCGTTCGGCTCGCCGCGACAGGTGCCCTGCAGCAACAGCTCCAACGCATGCGGTCGCAGGGCCAGAAACTCGCCCCCCACCAGCAGCGTGAATGGATCAACGCTCTGCGCGATGCACGCGCACTGGCCGGCGATGACCAGCACCTGCGGATGCGTCTGCTGCTGGCCCTGGACGCTGCGGGTGATGATCGTGTCAGTGAAGACGCGATCGCCATCCTGACCGATCCGAAGCAGCGCACGCAGCTCCGCAATGGGATCGACTCGATGCTCTCGCCGCTGATCAAGGGCGCGTTCGTGACCCGGTGGAGCATCGCCGCCTACTTCGACGCCCCCGAGTTTGGTACCCTGGAGCAAATGATGGCCCCGGCGGAGATCAATCCGTACGCCGAGCAGTACGAATCGGGCAAGAGCAGTGAACCGATCCGGTGGACCACGATCGAAGCAGACGATGAGGGGTATATCGAGCTGCTGGACCTGGATCCTGACGCGTCGCACGATCACGCGATCGTGACCGCACGGATCTGGTTTGTCTCCGACGGCTCCGAACTGCCCTACTCCTTTGGGGCCGACGATGGGTCTCGCATCATGCTCAACAACGAAGCGGTCTATGAAGAGCACACCGGCCACAGCGCCGAACCGCTCCAGCAGATCGGGACGCTCTACCCCAAAGAAGGCATCAACCTGCTGACGGTGACCGTCGAGAACGGCACGGGCGGCTATGGCTTCTACATGCGATTCTTCGATGAGGATGTGACCGGCAACATCACAACCACCCCGCCGGTGCAGGATTCAACCCCTGCCCGCTAGGCAGGCACGCAGAACAATGGCGTGTGTCATGCGTGAGCGGATCAACCTGATGTATCGTTCTGGGCGATCCGGTCGAGCAGTGATTTGGCGAACAGCGTTCGGCGGTGATCCTCGCCCAGTGCATTGAGCAGCTCGGGGTAGGTGACCTCGAGGATCGCACGAGCCGGCTCGTGCTGGCCGCTGTTCATCAGGCATTCAGCGTACTTTGTGCCGAACTGCGCCCTGATCCAGTGCCCCTCAGGGAGCATTGCCTTGCTCGTCTCCCAGGCATCACGCAACCGGTCCTGAGCGGGGTTCAGCTGGTTCTGTTCCAGATGCATCACGCCCGCGTTGTGCATGGTGATGGCGAGTCGAAGACTGGGATCGCCCGGGCTGACGCGAAAAATCGCGATGGCTTCGTCGAAGTAGCCGCTCGCTTCGTCGAACGCGCCACGGGCTCTGAGGGAATCCGCGAGGTTGTTCAGGGTGATGCCAACACGCTCGTGGGTGTCGCCGAAGACCACCCGTCGCCGCTCCAGCAGATCGAGCAGCTGCGCCTCCGCTTCTTCTGCACGCCCGAGGTTGTTGAGAACTTCTGCGCGATTGCTCAGGCAGGCGAGCGTATCGGGGTGGTTCGGCGATCTGACCTCTTGCAGGTAGACCAGCGCACGGTCGTACGAATCGAGCCCCTCCTCGAAACGCTCTAACCGTTTGAGTGACACGCCGAGCCCGATGAGTGCTTGCGATGCAAGTTTCTTCTGCTCGGGTGTGTCGATGTCACCGAGCGTATCGAGTGAACGGTGATACGCTTCGATCGATCGGTCGAACTCGCCCGTTTCATAGTACAGGGCCCCCAGCTGGTGCGCGAACTGTGCCTGGATCGCTGCCTGATCGATCGACGCCCCTAGACGATCTAGGTGCGACCGGGCCTGATCGAGTGAGGATTGCGCCTCGACCAAACGCGTGGTGGCGGTCTGAACCTGGGCCAGAAGGATGTACCCCATCGCCAACGACCCGCTCGGCGATGGCTCGATGGCTTCGAGCGATGCAATAGCCGCGAGCAGTTCCTGCTCACCCTGGGCATAACTGCCCAGTCTTGTGTATGTCTCGCCCAGCACCAGCTGCATCGCCCCTCGGAGATCGGGATAGGGGCCGAACTGATCCCCCGCCTGCTCCGATGCCACATCGAGCAGCTCGGTCACCCGCATGTCGGGGCCGCTCTGGCCGGGGTCGACCTCTGCGAGCAGATCGTTCAGGAAAGTGCTGACCATGGACTGCTTCTCCAGCTCGGTCTCCGCTTCGAGACGGCGCTGTTCGGCGATCCGGTTGGCCGCGTTGGCCCGAACGATCCCGACGCTCAACCCGGCGAGCGTGCCCAGCAACCCGAGCATTACCACGGACGACAGCAGAACGCCGACACGGTGTCGGCCTGCGAACTTGCGAAGCTGGTACGCGGCACTCGAACGCCGCGCCATGATGGGGCGATGCTCAAGGACCGCGAGCACATCAGCCCGGAAGGAATCGACACTGCGATATCGCCGATCCGGATCGTGTTCGATCGCGTGCAGGATCACGGTGTCCAGATCGGGATCGAGCTTGGGTACGATCGCCGAGGGGCGTTTGGGGGGCTGTTCCAGCACCCGCCGAATGACCGTGTCGATCGGCCCGGTCATGTCATGCGGCAGCACCCCGGTCACCATCTCATACAGAATCACACCCAAGGCATACACATCGGCTCGTGAATCAATCGCGTCTGGATTCGCGCGAAGCTGCTCGGGAGAGGCGTAAGCGAGTGTGCCCATGAACTCGCCCGCAACGGTACGGGCGATGGTGACAGAATCTGCAAGGTCATCCTTGGCGAGCCCGAAGTCCAACACCTTGGCACGCCCGCTCTGGTCGATGAGGATGTTGCCCGGCTTGAGATCACGGTGCAGCACCCCGCGCTGGTGTGCGGCCTGCACGCCGTCGCAGATCTCGGTGAACAGGCGCAGGCGCTGCTCCAGGGTTGGGCGATGCGTCTCGAGGTACCCATCGAGCGTGGGCCCATCGATGAGTTCCATGACAAAGAAGCCGCGGTCGTCCCTTGTTGTGCCGCGGTCGATGATTGCGACGACATTCGGGTGGTTGATTCGGGCGGCGTAGTCGACCTCGCGCTCGAAACGCATGCGTTGTTTCTGGGAGGCCAGCACGCCGTGCAGCAGGACTTTGACCGCGACCTGCCGTCCGGTGGAGACCTGCGTGGCGGCGAAAACGATGCCCTGCCCGCCGCGGTGGATCTCGTGGCTGAGTTCATACCCCGGGATCTGGAGTGCCCCGTCCTGTGCCGGTTGTTCGGGGCTCGCCAGCTCCCGCACCTGCTCGGCGAACGCATCGAGCTGGTCCAGCTCGTTCAGTCTGCCTTTGCAGGTTGCGCACGACTCCATGTGCGCTCGAAGGTCATCCAGCGCCCGCTCGTTGCTCCGCTCGTCTGCGGGTTCGTCGGCACGGAGACGCTCGAGTTCACCGATCGAGAGGTGGCCACTCATGTTGTGAGTTCCTCGACGCCGTTGTACGCGAGGCGGAGTTCTTCGACCCGTTTGAGTACCCGGTAGCGTGCCTGATAGACCGCGTCGCGTGAGAGCCCCAGCTGGCGTGCGACCTCGATGGCGGGCACATCGCGGAAGGTCATCAGCTCGAAGGCGCGGTAATGGGATGGGCTGACTTCGCTCCGGAGCTGCTGCATGCATGTCTGGATCGCGTGCTGTTCCCAGTCCTGCTCCCAGACCTGCTTGGCGTCGTCTGTATCGGGGATCGCTGAGAAGAAGGTTGTTCGATCGATGGCCTTGGGGGCCTGCTTGGGTGCGCGGGCCCCGTCACGGCGGTGCGAACGGACCGAGTTGTACATCAGGGTGAAGAGCCACGAACCGAGTCGTCCACGCGATCGGTCGTACTGCCCGTCGCGGTAGGCCTCGACAAACTGCATGAGCGTGTCCTGCACCGCGTCCTCGGCCTGTTCTTCAGTGAGCCCGCACCGCTGGGCAAACCGAATCATCGGCGGGCGGAAGCGACCCGCAAACCGCTGCCACGCAAGACTTTCCGCGTCCCGCAGCTGTTCAAGCAGAATTGTGGTCGTTTCCCATTGCATGATCCCGTCGAGTGTAACGGGTTCCTCAGAGGGCAGCAATACGAGGTTCGCAGACTCAGGCTCGCTTCCCGCAAATTTTCTGGCAGATCATGTCAAATCTGCCATGCCCGTGGCCATACGGGGTAAGAGATGAACGAATCGCACAGGAGATTCCTTATGGGACCGCTGCTAAACACACCCACGATCACACTGGCCACCCTGATGGTCACAACACTTGGATACGCCACGGCGCAGGAGCTTCCGCAGCCGGGCGACCTGCTGGTCTCTGCGATCGACGCGCAGACCGGGCTTCCGGATGTTTTCGTACTCACACCCAACGGGCTCGTCGGCGAGACCGGGTTGATGCCCAACGAGTACGCGAGCACCGTCGAGCTGGCCCCGGTGACACCCATCACCCAATCGGGGCTGGTCTTCAATGTTGTCGACAACGGCTCGGGCATGCTCCGCCACACCTACTTTGGCGACGGCGCGAACGAGGGTGGGCCGGTCTATACCACGCTCATCGATCGCGAACTGGGGTTTGATTCGTTCGACAACCCGATCGTCGCGTTCGACAATCCGATCGTTGCATTCGATCACCCGCTCGTTGCTTTTACACCAGGCATCATGGGCTTGCAGCACCCGATGCGAGCGAACATGCCCGATTTCTTCGAGGATCCCTTGCTCGGCTTCGAGGATCCTTTGCTTGGATTTGAAGATCCGTTGTTGGGATTCGAGGACCCCCTGCTCGGATTCACGGCAAACTCGGCGGTGGTCAGCTACCCCGGGCTCAACACAGAATACGAACTCTCTATCAATGGAGGCACCGTTGCTGCGGGTCTCGCGTACCCGAGATCGTGGTTCATCGATCCTGATGAAGTCCAGGCATTCGACGGCGTCGACGGGGAAGCCCATACCCACTATGCGGGTTTTGCGATCTTTATCGAGGGTGGGCGGAGCGGTTCGGGCCTCTACCTAGCACCGCTCGATCGCGTCTCGATCGAGAATCGCTCGCTGGACCTGTACCCCTTCGCAGTCGGCGGCGTGTTCGATGGTTCGTTTGCTGTCGATGGCATGCATGTCGACCCGGTCATCCCGGGTCATGCGTTGGTCTGGGGGACCGACGGGGTCACCCGCGGGGGAAGCGGGGCCCAGGCGGTGATCTACAGCATCGATTCGTTCGGCACAGTCACGGAGCTTACTCGAGGGGGTGAGCTCCAAGCGATCGGCGACATGGTCGTGTCAAACACTGGCACGATCTATGTCGTTGATCCGACAACCCCAGCAGGGAAGATTATCGCGATTGATACAGAGACCGGCGTCCAGAGTGTGCTTGCGACCGGCGGTGATGTGTTCGAGCAGCCGCTGAGTATCAGCGTGGTGCAGCGACGGGCGACGATCACGGAAGTCAATACGACCGCCGACTTCCATGACGCGAACCCGGGCGATGGGTACGCCGGGAATACCAGCTTCCAGACCTCACTGCGCTCTGCGATCGAGGAAGCGAACGCGCAGGACGGGGCGCACACGATCGTGCTTCCTGCTGGGACCTATGCCGTCGATTCACTGCCCGAGATCGATATCGAAGAAAGCGATATTACGATCGTGGGTGCAGGGGCGGACTCGACGATCATCACGGGCTCGAACTCCAGCCGAGTCTTCACCGTGCTTGGCGACGCCTCGCTCAAGCTGCGTGGTCTCACGATCGAGGATGGGCGTGCCAATGTGGGTCATGGCGGCTGCATCTATGCCGATGGCCCACTGGCGCTCGAGGATGTCCTCATTCGCAGCGGCTTTGCCGCGGGTGACGGCGGCGGCGTGTATTCAACCGCTCCGCTCAATGTCTACAGGTCTCACTTCGTGGGCAATCAGGCCAATGGTGATGGCGGCGCGATCGCGATCAGTGCTGGCCACTCGGTGATTGATCGCAGTTCGTTCTTCGAGAACGAGGCGGTGGACGGCGGCGCGTTGTCCATCTCGAACGCCGGCGTCGATATCACGAACTCAACCTTCTATCTGAACTTCGCGTTTGTCGATAGTGGTGCGATCCATTACCGATCGAACTTGCCCTTGCGTGTGCTCCACAGCACATTCCTTGAGAACGAGGCGGGCAAGTTCCCCGACGGCCCATCTGCGGGCGGGATTGATTCGAGCACATCGGCTTCTGATCCGATCATCAAGTCCAGCGTGTTCGCGTACAACACTTTCGACGGCGAGCATGCCGATGTCTACGGGGACTTCTCGCTCGCGGACCACTCGCTCTTCACGAGCATCGACGGCGCATCGTTCGGCTCGCAGAGCTCAGTGCTCGTGGGCGACAACCCACTCTTGTCTGGCACACCGATGAAGATCGGCGTGACCCACGCGTTCGCACCCATGCCTGGCAGCCCGCTTATCGATGCGGGGGCGACCGATGAGTTCCCCGCCTTTGACCAGCACGGGTACAACCGCCTGCAAGACGGCAACGGGGATCTGACGCCAGCGCCCGACATGGGCGCTCATGAGGCGACCGGACAATGCCCCGCTGACCTGACGGGTGATGGCACCCTGAACTTCTTCGATGTGTCCGCGTTCCTGGCCGCGTACAGCTCGATGGACCCGGTGGCCGATTTCACGGGTGACGGCCTGCTCAACTTCTTCGATGTCAGCGCATTCCTCGGCGCATACATCGCGGGGTGCCCCTAAGGCGTCAAGCTGCTGGCGACGAACCAGATCAACAGCCACACACGCCGCCGGCATGCAGCCGGTGGCGTTTTTCTTTCACCAGCAAGGTGTGCGTGTCTGGGGCTCTGTCAAGAAACGAAGGGGTGATCTGGGTACTGTTCAGGGCCCATTTGCACACCCCCACTCCTGACCACCAGCCCCCCACCATGGCCAACCTGCTCATCGCACGCAACCTGTCCAAGGCCTACCCCTCGAACGAGCTGTTCGACGGGGTTTCGTTTACCGTGGAAGACGATGAGCGTGTCGGGCTCATCGGCCCCAATGGCAGCGGGAAGACCACGCTGCTGAAGGTCATCGGGGGCCTGATCGAACCGGATGATGGAACGCTCGATCGCAAGCGTGGGCTGCGGGCGGTGTATCTCGATCAGAACGATCAATTCGCTGAGGGCGCCACGCCTCTGTCCGTTGTCCGGGACGCATTGGATGACGGGCATGATTCGGGCATGGATTCGACGACCCGGGCGTCGATCACGCTCACCAAGCTTGGGTTTGATGACTTTGACCGACTGGTCTCGACGCTCTCGGGCGGGTGGCGCAAGCGTCTCTCGATCGCCCGGGCATTGGCCCAGGATCCCGAGCTGCTGCTGCTTGACGAGCCGACGAACCACCTGGATCTGGAGGGTGTGCTCTGGCTCGAGCAGTTCGTGAAACAGCTCACGACCACGGTGATCTATGTGACGCACGACCGGCGCTTCCTTGAGAACACCGCCACGCGGATCATCGAGTTGTCGAAGGCGTACCCGGGTGGCGTCCTCGAGTCGCGGGGCAACTACACCCAGTTCCTCCGGCGCAAAGACGCGTTCCTCGAAGCCCAGCTGGCCACCCAGACCAGCATCGCCAGCAAAGTCCGGCGTGATACCGCGTGGCTCAACCAGGGCATTCAGGGGCGTCAGACCCGGAACAAGACCCAGGTCGAAGCAGCCGCCAAACGACGCGAGGAGTTGAAGGAAACGATCGATCGGAATCAGGCGAACAATCGTTCCGCCTCGTTCGCGTTCCATGCGACCAATCGACAATCGACCAAGCTGCTGGTGCTCGAAGGCGTGTCCAAGTCGATGGGCTCGAAACAGCTCTTCCGCTCGCTGGACCTCACCCTCTCACCGGGGCAGCCTATCGGGCTGCTCGGTGTTAACGGCTCGGGCAAGACGACGCTGATGCGTCTGATGTCGGGTGACCTTGAGCCGGATGAGGGGGTCGTCCGGCCTGCAGATGATCTCAAGACCGTCACCTTCAGCCAGCACCGCGAGTCGCTCGATCAGGGGCTGACACTCAAAGAGGCCCTGTGCCCGATCGGCGATACGGTGCACTTCCATGGCCAGTCGATGCATGTCTCGGGTTGGGCCCGGCGTTTTCACTTTGACACGGATCAGCTCCCCACGCTGGTTCGCAATCTCTCCGGCGGTGAGCAAGCGCGGGTGGTAATCGCCAACCTGACGCAGCGCCCGGCGGATATCCTGCTGCTCGATGAGCCGACGAATGATCTGGATATCCCCTCGCTGGAGATGCTGGAGCAGTCGCTGCTGGAGTTCCCCGGCGCGATCGTTCTTGTGACGCACGATCGTTTTCTGCTCGAGCGGATCTCAACTGAGTATCTGGCGTTGAACGATCAGGGCGAAGCAAAGCGATTCGCGTCGATTGAGCAATGGAGCGCCTCATGGCAGGGCGCAAAGCAACCGACGCCTTCCACCCCCAAGCCAGCCGCATCGAAAGCCAAAGCGCAGAGCAAGCCCAAGACTGGGAAGCTGTCGTACAAGTTCCAGCTTGAGTACGACGGGATGGAAGAGGCGATTCTTGAAGCCGAATCGGTCGTTGAGCAGTTGGAATCTGAGGCCGCCGACCCGGCCATGCTCGCGGACCATGAGCGGGCGAGCAAGGTCTACACCAAGCTCAAGGAGGCACAATCGCGTGTCTCGGAGCTTTACGCACGATGGTCCGAACTGGAATCCATGCGGGAATCGAGCTGATCTGGGTTCACTCCACATGATCTGCTTGACTTGGGCACAAGCCGTGGATATGTTCCGCCATGCGCCAATCGCTTGCCCATCTGCATCATCATCACAGCCATACACATGGCCGGCGATGATCGTGCAGATATGCGTGCCTGAGCACCAGAACTGACACACCACAACGCCGGCCTCGGGTCGGCGTTGTTCGTTTTGTGCGCAGCACAGCGTGACAATCTCTGCCCCGGGGTCGGCTCCACAAGAAGCAAGGACCGCCCTGATGACACCGATACAAACCGATAGCACGATCAAACTCGCGATCCCAAAGGGACGCATGTTCGACGGCGTCTCCAAGCTCATGCGTGACGCGGGGATACGCATACGCACATCTTCCCGCGACTATCGCCCGACACTCTCGTTGCCCGGGTTTGATGTGAAAATCCTCAAGCCCAGGGCCGTCATCGAGATGCTTGATCTGGGCGCTCGCGACCTTGGTTTCGCAGGCGAAGATTGGGTCCGAGAGGACGACGCGGACCTCGTCGAGCTCCTTGATACGGGGCTCGATCGCGTGCGCCTCGTCGCGGCCATCCCTGAACGAGCGGAAGAGGATGAGATCCTCAAGCGCCCTGGCGCAATCGTCGCTTCGGAGTATGTGAACCTGTCGAAGCGATGGATCCAGAAGCGGGGCGAGAACGCGAAGCTGATCCGAAGTTACGGCGCGACCGAGGTGCTCCCGCCCGAAGACGCGGATTGCATCATCGACAACACCGCGACCGGGGCGACGCTGGAAGCCAACAACCTCCGCATCATCGATGAACTGATGGTTTCCACCACACGGCTATATGCGTCGCGAGCCGCGATGGAGGATCCGGCGAAGCGTGAGCAGATCGAGCGGTTCACGCTGCTCATCCGATCGGTGCTCGAAGCGCGGGTTCGGGTGATGCTTGAGCTGAATGTGTCGAGCGAGAATCTCGCGGGCGTGATCGAGGTGCTGCCCTGCATGCGGACGCCGACCGTCGCGCCGATGCACAATAACGATGGGTTCGCGGTCAAGGTCGCGGTGCCGCGTGAGCAACTGACGCAGGTGATTCCGCTCATCAAGCAGCGAGGCGGGACGGACATCATCGTCACGAACCCCGGGCAGATTGTGCCATGAAGCCGCCAACACCGCAGCCTGCATATCGGATCGGGGAACTCACACCTTACACGCCCCCACCTCGGAACCCGCGGATTACGATGGCCCTGGATAACAACGAGGGGGCACCCATCGATGCTCCGATCCTGGATGCACTCAAGGGGATCAAGCCGAATGAACTGACACGGTACCCCGACCAGTTGGGGCTCGAGGTACAGATCGCCCGTTCGCTGGGGATCGATCCTTGCCGTGTCGTACTGACCAACGGCGGCGACGATGCGATTGACCGGGTGTGCCGTGCGGTGCTAAATCCGGGGGATGTGATGCTCACACACTCGCCTGGCTTTGTGATGATCCCGCGCTGGGCACAGCTTGCTGGGGCTGAGATTTGCACGGTCGAATGGTTCGGGGACCTGTTCCCGCGCGAGGCATTCTTGTGTGCGATCGATCAGTCCACGCGGCTCGTATCGTTGATTTCTCCGTGCAACCCGACCGGTGCGGTGATCCCGATCGACGACATCATCGCGATTGCTGATCGCTGCGAAGCGGTTGGTGCGGTAATGATGCTTGATCAAGCATATATCGAGTATGCGACAACGGACCCGATCGGTTCGCTGCTCGAACTGCCCAATGTGGTGATCGTTCGGACCTTCTCCAAGGCACTGGGTGGTGCGGGGCTGCGTGTTGGGTATGCGATCGCACCTGAACCCATTGCGGCATGGCTTCGCACCGTGGGCTGCCCTTACCCCGTCTCGTCTTTGTCAATCGCTCTTGCGAGCGTCATCTATGAGCGTCGCAAGGAGCGGGATGGCATCATCACGCAGACTCGGGCCAATCGTGAGTTGTTGATCGAAGGTCTCCGAGCCATGGGAATCGGTGCTCTTGAGTCGCAGGCAAACTTTGTGCTTGCCCGGTTCGATGATGCCGCGTCTGTACATGGGCGACTGCTCGATCTGGGCATCAGCGTGCGTCGATTCCGGTCGGGCACCGAGATCGATTCCTATCTCCGCATCACGGTTCCTGCGAATCCATCACAACTCACCCAACTCATCGACGCGCTGGGCGCGATCGGAGCCACTTAATGAATCTACGCACCGCGACCACATCACGAACGACCCGCGAGACCAAGATCGAGTGCTCGGTCAACCTTGATTCTTCGGGCGATTCCTCGATCTCTACCGGGCTCGGGTTCCTCGACCACATGCTCGATGCCTTGTCACGCCACAGCGGGATCAAGGTCACTATCGCATGCGTAGGTGATCTTGCCGTCGATGATCACCACAGCATCGAGGACTGCGCCCTCGTGCTCGGCAAGTGCATCGACGAAGCCCTGGGCGAGCGTGTCGGGATCGAGCGATTTGGCAGCGCCTATGCCCCGCTCGACGAATCGCTAGCTCGCTGCGTCATCGATTTTTCCGGCCGCCCGTATTCATGCGTCGATCTCGGATTCGTTCGCGAATCACTCGGGGATGTTGCCACCGAGAATATCACGCACTTCTTCGAGTCCCTCGCAGTGTCGATGCGGGCCACGCTGCATGTCGATCTCATCCGAGGCAAGAACGACCATCACAAAGCCGAGGCCGCATTCAAGGCATTGGCCCTGGCGCTCCGCCACGCGACACGGATCACCCGCGCGGGCCTGATGCCCTCGACGAAGGGAACACTGTCATGAGCATCATCACCATCATTGATACCGGGGTCGCCAACACCGCCTCTGTATCGGCCGCTTTTGAGCGTCTCGGGTGCGGAGTGACACTCACGCATGAACCGTCACGCGTCGCGGAAGCCCCGCTCGTCGTCCTCCCCGGCGTGGGGAGTTTCGGTGCGGGGATGCGTGCATTGCGCATGCATGGGCTTGATCAGGTCATCGTCGATCGCGTCAGCGCGGATCGCCCGCTCCTTGGCATCTGCCTCGGACTGCAGCTGTTGTGTAACGCATCGGAGGAATCTCCGGGCGTCGAGGGACTGGGGGTTATCAATGCGATGGTGACCCGATTCCCCGACACTGTCCGCACGCCCCAGCACGGGTGGAACCGCGTCGGCGACGGGTATGCGTATTACTCGAACACCTACCGCATCGAAAGCATCCCCGATGGCTGGGACGGACAAACCAGCACGCACGGCTCGCCGTTTGTGGCGTATCTGCAACGCGGCACAACCCTCGCGTGCCAGTTCCACCCAGAACTCTCCGGTGCGTGGGGTGCCAACCTGCTGCGAGCATGGGTCGAGAAGGCGAAGGAGGCCACGCCATGCTGACGAACAGAGTGATCCCCTGCCTGGACATCGACAACGGCCGTGTCGTCAAGGGCGTACGGTTTGCGAACCTGCGTGATGCGGGCGACCCGGTCGAGCAGGCCAGACGATACGAGCAGAATGGAGCCGACGAGTTGGTGATGCTCGATGTGAGCGCTACGACATCTGGGCGAAAGACGGCGCTCGAGACCGTGCAGGCTGTTCGTCGAGTGCTCTCGCTTCCCTTGAGTGTCGGCGGCGGCGTCCGAACGATCGAACACGCGACCGCGCTGCTTCGCGCCGGGGCTGATAAGGTCGGTGTGAACAGTGCCGCGGTCGACAACCCCGGTCTATTGCGTCAACTCGCAGAACAGGTTGGGTCGCAGTGCGTGGTGCTTTCGATTGATGCCGCCCAGAAACTTACCGGCAGCGGCTGGGAGGTTGTCACCCACGCGGGCACCAGGCGCACCGGCATCGACGCGATCGCATGGGCCGCCAGAACTGATAGCATGGGCGCGGGCGAGATCCTGCTTTCGAGCTTTGATCAGGATGGCACGCGGTCCGGATATGACACACGCCTTCTCCGCGCGGTCCGCGAATCTACACCGCTGCCCATCATCGCGTCGGGCGGTGCCGACAGCGCCTCGCACATGTGTGAAGCGCTCCAGGCCGGTGCCGACGCGGTCCTTGCCGCTTCCATCTTTCACGATCAGATCACAACCCCCAACGCAATCAAACAGGAACTCCGGTCATTCGGAGTTGAGGTACGCTTATGATGATTCCATCGATTGACATCCAGAACGGCCAGGCCGTCCAACTCGTCGGCGGCGAGACCAAAGCCATTGATGCGGGTGACCCGCGCCCGATCGCCGAGCGGTTCTCACGCGTGGGTGAGATCGCGCTCATCGATCTCGATGCCGCCATGCGCACCGGTTCCAACACCGAACTGCTCAAAGAGATCTGCGCACGCTACCCCTGCCGCGTTGGGGGTGGGATCCGTGACGCCCAGACCGCGATCGACTGGCTCGATGCCGGGGCCCGCAAGGTCATCCTGGGCACCGCCGCCACGCCCGAGATCCTGCGTGAGCTCCCACGCGATCGCGTCATCGCGGCCCTCGACGCACGCCATGACAAGATCGTCGTGGAGGGTTGGAAAAAAGAAACCACAGATACCATCGAAGACCGGATGCTTGAGCTGCGGGATCTCGTTTCAGGATTCCTCGTCACCTTCGTTGAGTGCGAGGGTCGCATGGGTGGTATGCCCTTCGATCGTGTTGAGCAACTCGTTGCGTGCTCAGGCGATGCCAAGCTCACGGCCGCGGGTGGGGTTCGCAACGCGGACGACATTGCTCGGATCGATGCCCTCGGGGCTGATGCGCAGGTTGGGATGGCGCTCTACACCGGTGCGATCGACCTGGCGGACGGGTTCTGTGCCACGCTCCGATCAGATCGGGCAGATGGGCTCTGGCCGACTGTTGTGTGCGACGAGCGGGGAACGACGCTCGGACTGGTGTATTCCAACTTCGAGAGCATCCGAAAGTCCATCACGACCGGCACCGGTGTCTACTACTCCCGTTCACGACAATCCCTCTGGCAGAAGGGCGAGACCTCAGGGAATACCCAACGACTCACCCGCATCGATGCCGATTGCGATCGTGATGCGTTGCGATTTACCGTTGAACAGACTGGGAGCGGGTTCTGCCACCTCGGGACAACATCATGCTTCGGGGACTCGACCGGCCTGGATCGACTGACCCGAACGATCGCTGACCGCATCGAACACGCCCCACAGGGTTCGTATACCCGCCGCTTGCTCGATGACCCATCGTTGCTGGGAGCCAAGATCCGTGAGGAAGCGGACGAGTTGATCGCGGCCGAATCCAAATCAGAAGCGGTCCACGAGGCAGCCGATGTGTTGTTCTTCGCCCTCACCCGCGCAGCCCAGCTCGGGGCTTCTCTTCCCGACATCGAGCGTGAACTCGATCGTCGGTCGCGCCTTGTATCACGACGAGCGGGGAACGCAAAGCCCCAGTACACAGGAACACAACCATGACACTCCTCCGCATCATCCGGCCTGAAGAGGTCAGCCGCGCAATCAAGCCCGCCGTACGGGACGA
>DEXG01000030.1:0-20927 GCA_002364005.1 Phycisphaerales bacterium UBA3190 | reverse complement strand
GTCCGCCGTACGGGACGAGGTCCTGCGGCTGGCGGCTCAAATCGTCGAGCGCGTCCGCATGGATGGGCTCAGCGCGGTGCGTGCGTATGCCGAAGAGTTTGATGCGTATGCCCCCGATGATCCCATCACGCTCGATCGCCGGGCGATGCGTTTGGCCTACGACGCGCTCGATCCGGGCGATCGAGACGCACTCGAACGAGCGGCTCAGCGTATCGAGCGCTTTGCCCAGGCCCAACGCGACGCGATCCAGCCCCTCACCATGGATGTTCCGGGCGGGCAGAGCGGGCACACGATCGAGCCCATCGACAGCGCCGGGTGCTATGCCCCAGCCGGGCGATACCCGCTGCCCAGCTCGGTGCTGATGACCGCCATCACCGCACGCGTGGCCGGGTGCAAGCGGGTGGTTGTTGCCTCCCCGGGCGCCCACCCGGTCACCCTCGCCGCGGCCCACATCGCGGGCGCTGACGAGTTTCTCTGTGTCGGGGGGGCCCACGCCATCGCCTCGATGGCCTACGGCTTCGAAGGATTCGCCCGCTGTGATGTCATCGTCGGCCCCGGCAATGCCTGGGTGACCGCTGCCAAGCAGCTGGTCTCGGGGGTCGTGGGCATCGACATGCTCGCGGGTCCATCGGAGTTGCTCATCCTCGCGGATGAAACTGCCGATGTCTCGACGCTCGCGGCCGATCTGTTGGCACAAGCCGAGCACGACACCGAGGCCGTCCCCATGCTGCTCACGACATGCCGTGAGCACACCAGACTGATACAAGATGAACTCGAGCGCCAGCTCGGATCACTCCCCACCGCTGATACGGCTCGCGAATCGCTCCAGAACGGGTTTGTTGTGGTGTGTGATTCGATTGACCAAGCGGTCGAGATCTCTGACACCCTCGCGCCTGAGCACCTGGAAATCATCGCGGAGGGTGCCGAGCAGATCGCATCTCGTATCCGCAACGCGGGGGGCGTCTTCATCGGTGCCCGAACAGCCGAAGTATTGGGCGATTATGGCATCGGGCCCAATCACACCCTCCCGACCGGCAGCACCGCGCGGTTCCAGGCGGGTTTGAGCGTGATGAACTTCCTGCGACTGCGGACATGGATCCGCATCGACGATCCCGACGCTTGCAAACCCGTGCTCGATGACACCATGCGCATGGCTCGCATGGAGGGGCTCATCGCACACGAGAACTCGGCACGCATCAGAACCAACGATTCGTCGCCATGATCAGCTGCTGACCTTCAACCGGCGTAGCGTCTCAACCAGCAGCGGCTGGGCGTCACGCAGACATTGCTCCGATTCTGGCAGGTGCGCATCTGCGGCCGCCGACCATGCGCGGTTGAGCTGGCGTTCCATCGCGGCGAAGCTGTCCATCAGTTCGGCGTACCCAGCGAGCGAGAGCCGGTTGACCAACGCCGGTTCATTGGCGACGAACGCGGGAACATCATCGCGTTGAATCTTCCCGATGTGCAGCAGAATGGCCTCGAGCCGTGTGCTCGTGTCGTGGGTCCGTGCGAGGTCTTCTGTGAGCGAATGCAGACGCCCCGAGAGGCGGGCGAAAACCGTCTGGGCATCGGTAGCCTGTGCCACATCTGACGCTGAGGCCGAATCGGCCTGAGCGAGTTCCGCTTTCCGGGCGTTGCGCATCATCAACGCGCCCGCCAGCAATCCGAGGCATGAGACCCCGAACAACCAGGCGTATGGCCAGCGGGCAATGCTGAACTCGGTCACTTTGACATAGGTCACATCGGACTCATCGAGCAACGCGATCAGCCCTGGCGTGAGGGGATCGCCCGCCTGCCCGATCGGCATGATTGATTCTCTTGCACGCAACACCGACTCACCGGTCGGTGCCGTCTGTACGGCTGGCACCTCCGCGGGCACGCGTGGCGTCGTTTCGGGCTTGAGCGGGTTCGTCTCGGCCGCCCCACCGGCACCGAGTCCCGCACGCACCTTCTCGAGCCGATCGTTGAACTCGGGGCTGGCGAAAGAAGGGTCGAACGATCCCGCGGGTGAGCCAAGGCGGAGCGTTGAGAGCTTCTCCGGGTTGGCCCCATCGATGCGTACCAGGTACGCGGTGCTGCTGGCGAGTGAGCCGGCGATGAGTGAGATGGCGATGAGCAAGTTGGCGATAATCTTCATGGTTCATATTCCCGAGGGGAGGGACAGACGAATGAATCTGTTTGATTCGGTGGGGTGCGAAACTACCCCGCAATCAGGACGATGGCATTCACGCCCAGTGCTAAGACCGCGTCACCGACAATGAATCCTGCGGCCATCGGCACACCCCACTCCTCAGCCCAGCTCGCGCCCTTGAGCTTACTGACCGACATATTGACCACACAGCCAATCCCGTAGGTCGCGATGTACGCGAATGGCAGATACATGGAAAGACCGACGAGCACACCGAGCCCGGAGAACGCACCGAGTCCCAGCAGTGCACCGATGAGCGCACCCGCACCGTACAACGCGTAGGGCATCGCACCACCTTGCACGCCTGTGATGACCGCCTGCAACGCCTGCGCCTGCGGGGCCGAGGTGTCGGTTCCCGGCCCGATGGGTACGCCAAACTTGGCCTGGTTCCCAACGACGATGACGAGCAGCACACCCATGGTGATCACCGGGCCGATCCCGGTGAAGATCAGCTCCACGGTCTGCTGGCGTTTGGGCTTGGCACCGACCAGGTACCCCGTTTTGAGATCCGCCATCATATCAGCAGCACAAGTGATCGCGACACACAGCGCTGCCCCGATCAAGACCGCTCCCAATACACCACCGGGCCCAGAGAGCAGCATCACCAGCACAACCGTGAGCAACGCCATCCCAGAGATCGGAGACCAATCGGTCATGCCGGTGCACTGGGCGATGATGATCCCCGCAAACCAGATCCACAACGCGCCGACCACGGCGATGATGCCCGCCCGCACATGAGGATTCATTCCCGAGAGCAGCCCCTTGCGTGTGGCTGAGAACGGGGCCGCGACCGCCGCCTGATCTTCTGGCGTTGCCCCCTCGAAGGTCTCGAGGGCTGATTCGTCGAGGAACGCGATCGTGTACCCGTTGTACTCGGTGGTATACCCATCCGATTCGATGGCTCGTTCGGTCACCGGGCAGACCGAGTTGATCGGTTGCTTCCCGGTAAAGTCCGCGGCAATAAAGAGAAACAGCAACGCGCCCGCGACCGCGGTGATGAGCACCTTGAGCCCAAGCTCATCGCTTCCCCCACCGCTTGCGCCGACCGAGTTGGATTTCCCCGCTGCCGCGATTGATTTGAACGCCTCGCGGATCGCAGGCAGCGAGGCGACGACCCCCATGAACGCGCCGCCAAGCAGCAACCCGATACCGAGCGGTCGGTTGACATTGCCAAAGCCATACCCAGCCGCGCCCGATTCGCTGACCGTCGCGGGCATCCAGCCCATCGCGAAGATGAGCGGGTTGAGGACCACATATGCCAGAATCCCGCCAGCGAGCACGAGGAGGCCCGCACGCCCTGTGAGATACCCTGCCCCCAATGCAAAGGGGGCGATGGCAAACAAGAGCTGGATCTGAATCGGCAATCCGAGGACTCGTCCTACATCAACTGTGTCATCCGTCACGAGCAGATCGGGCAGACCGTTGCGGTCCAGGTCGGATTTCTCTGTGAGCACTTCACTCGTCACACCAGGACCATTGAAGGCAAAGTCGACCGGCTCAGACTCGGCATCGACCTCGCGTGACATGCGGATCTGAAGATCGGCATAGCCAAACATGGGATCGGCTGCCCAACCGGCTTTCAGGTCTCGCAGATCCGACCACGGGATTAGACCCGTGCTTGCCCGGTACGCAAGAGAAGACAGTTCGATCGGGTAATCGTTCAGGCGGGATCGATCGACGGGGTGGTCCAAAGCATGGCGCAGGTCACTCAGCGCGAGCGCTTTCGCGTCCAGAACCTGCCCCTCCAGCTCCTCCACCCGTTGGGCGCTCGCCTTTATCTCTGTCGGTGTTCGTCCCTCGCGGTGTTCCGGGCGGTTGTCCTCTTTGGCCTGAATCAGTTCTGCCTGCAACTGCCCATGACGAATGAGTGACGCTGGCGCAGCCTCCGCGGTGATCCACGAATCGATCTGCCGGGTGAGCAGCAGATCGGCCCGGCTGATCCGTTCCTGCTCAACCAGCTCCTCCAGCTTATCCACATCGGCGGTCCCCCGGAGCTGAGGCAACTGAGCGGGCAACCCGATCAGCATCGCCAGGACAATGCCGATCCCCAGAACGATTGCTTTCTTTGGCCCCGCACCCGGCGACTTGAGAATCGCCGCAACCGCGGTCGCCGATGGAAACCGGAGCCGCTCGATGTCGAGCATCTGCTTGCGCAATGGGATGATGAAGGCCCCACCAAGCACCGCGCCGCACACACAGGCGAGCGTGATGAGCCAGAAATCGAGCCCGCCAACTGAGAGTTCAAACCCGAGCAACAGCAGCACCGGCACGGTGAAGATCACACCGGAGTTCGGTGTGTTCACGGCTGAGGCGATCGTCTGAACGATGTTCGTCTCAAGGATCGTGCCCTTACGCAGGATCCCTCGCAGCAGCCCGAACCCGATCACCGCGGCGATGGCCGAACCACCGATCGTGAAACCGATCTTCAGCCCGGCGTAGGTGATCGCGGCGTTCATGACGGCACCGATGATCAAGCCGAGCACAATCGCGGCCAGCGTGACCTCCCGGTACGGTGGCTGCGCTGGTGGCGGGGTCGCGGGTTCAGGCATAAACGGTTCCTCAAACACTGTGAAGTGTGGAAGCAGAAATCACAGGGGAAAACCACCCCCAAGAGAGACCATCATGACCGATTTCCTCGCCAAGAGCAAGTGAATGGCAACTGGCTGGCCGATACCCATGCCCAGAGATCATGATCCCAGAGCGCGCCCACAGATCGCTCCCAGTAGGTGGACCGGGCGCGGTGATGGCGCGTGCCAGGCAAGCAGCAATTTCCGTGTTCTACATCTGCCCGGTGCATGACCCAGAAGAAGACGGAGCACCATGGCGTTCTGGTCAGTTTGGGTGGATCAACATCAACCAACAGTCATTTCTTTCTTGATCCATCGCACACCATCTTGTACCCGACAGCTTTCAGGTATGCTGTAACCCCCTCATGCCAGACGCACCCCAGCCTAACCCGAACCTAACCAAACTGCTTCAGCGTGCAGCGGTTGGTGATCAGCTTGCTGCCGACGAACTCCTCCCCATCGTCTACGAGCAGCTGCGTGCGATCGCTCGCGTTCGAATGGCCGGGGAACGGGTCGAGCACACGCTTCAGGCGACCGCCCTGGTTCACGAGGCATACGCGAGGATGCTCGCACCGACCGACAGCGCGTTTGAGAATCGACGCCACTTCTTTTTCGCGGCCGCCGAAGCCATGCGCCGGATCCTTATCGAGCATGCACGGTCGAGAAACGCACTCAAGCGAGGCGGAACCGGGCGCAAACGGATCCGGCTGGATATCTCCGAGATTGCGGATCTTGCCGAAGAGGGAAAATCTGACGAGATCATTGCGCTCGATGAGGTGCTTCATCGCTTGGAAGAGCAACGCCCGCGCGTGGCGCAGGTCGTGAAGCTGCGGTTTTATGGTGGCATGAGCATCGATGAGACAGCGGAGATGCTCGATGTATCGACGCGCACCGTCGTTCTTGATTGGGCCTTCGCACGCGCATGGCTGTTCCGGGAACTCTCCCGATATGACGCTGAGGAATCGAACCCATGACGGATTCGCACGATCGTGAACAAGAGCTCTTCGCACGAGCGATGGAACTGGGGTCTTCTGAACGGGCCGCGTACCTCGATCAGGCCTGCGGTGATGATCCGGGGCTCCGGGCTCAGGTTGAGTCGCTCCTGGAGGCAATGGAGCAGGCCGGGCATCAGGGGTTCTTCAATCAGCCAACTAGCGGCTTGGGGGACATCGATGAGGAGAGCCAGAGCTGCAGTCACGGGACCGATGATCTTCAGCCCGAGGAGGTGATCGGGCACTACAAGGTGCTCGAGCGGATCGGGGAAGGGGGATTCGGGCGGGTGTATCGCGCTGAACAGTTCGCCCCGATCAAGCGAGAGGTGGCCCTGAAGGTCATCAAGCTTGGAATGGATACCGAGCAGGTCATCGCTCGATTTGAAGCAGAGCGCCAGGCATTGGCCATGATGGATCACCCGTCGATTGCGACGGTCTTCGATGCGGGCGCGACGCAGCACGGTCGCCCGTACTTCGTGATGGAACTCGTGCGTGGGGTGCCGATCACCGCGTATTGCGATGAGCACAAGCTCAGCATCCGTGAACGGCTGAAACTGTTCTGCGCCGTGTGCAGCGCCGTGCAGCATGCCCATCAGAAAAGCATCATCCATCGCGATATCAAACCAAACAATGTGCTCGTGGCCAATCAGGACGGCCAGCACGCACCGAAGGTGATCGATTTCGGGATCGCCAAAGCTACTGGACCGAAACTCAGCGAACACACCATCCAGACCGAGGCCAGGCAGCTGATCGGCACCCCCGCCTACATGAGCCCCGAGCAGACGGGGCCCGCACAGGGGGGCATCGACACCCGCAGCGATGTCTATTCCCTGGGAGTCTTGCTGTATGAACTCCTGACCGGCACCACTCCAATCGATACCGAGACGCGAGCGAAGTCGAGTTACGACGAGATTCAGCGGCTTATCAGAGAGGTCACCCCGCCCAAACCCTCCACCAAGCTCAGCTCGAATGAGACCACGATCGAGATCGCCAAACATCGCCATACCGAACCACGCAGACTCCAGCAAGAGGTTCGGGGTGATCTGGATTGGATCGTGATGAAAGCGCTGGAGAAGGATCGCAACCGCCGATACGAGACCGTGAATGCATTGGCGGACGATATCCAGCGCTACCTCGCGGACGAACCCATCATCGCTCGCCCGCCTACTCGGCTCTACACGATGGGCAAGTTTGTGGATCGGAACCGCGTGGCCGTGATCGCCGCGGGTGCACTTATCTTGGTGCTCTTCCTTGGGATCATGGGGACGACCTGGGGCCTGATCTGGGCGCTCGATGAGCGTGAAAAGGCCCGCGTTGCTGCGCAGGATGAACTGCAAGCACAGATCATCGCGACAGAAGCCGCGGAGCATGCCGCGAGCGAGGCGGAGCGGGCGACGCGAGAAGCAGAGACCGCCGAGGAACTCAGCAGGTTCTTCGTGATGGATGTGCTGTCAGCCGCGGACCCAGCGCGGACGACAGATCGCGAACTGACCGTTCGGGAGGCGCTCCTGAACGCCTCTGCCAGCATCGAGGACCGCTTCGAAGACCGCCCGGACTTTGAGATGAAGATCCACAACGCGCTGGGGTATCTCTTCGGCCGACTCGGGGCACCCGAGCAAGCCGAGCATCACCACCGCCGTGAGTGGGCGCTGACAACGCAGCAGCATGGCGAGATCTCGTTCGAGAACGCAAGGATCATGCACAGCGTCGTCGGCGATCTGGCGATGCAGGAACGCGACGCCGAAGCCATCGAACTCACGCAGCGTCAGCTCCAGATACTCGATGAGCTGGACACGCCAGAAGCAGAGCAGTTCCGGTTCCGCTCGATGGGGAATCTGGGGGCGCTGCTGGTGCGGACCGAGCGGATCACCGAGGCCGAACCGATCCTGACCGAAGTGCTCGAAATGAAGCGAGCCCTGTACGGTGATCACCACCCGACAACGCTCAACAGCGTCGAATCGCTCGCGGTGTTGCTCGGCCGCCTGGATCAGGATGAACGGGCACTCGAACTTGCGCAGGAAGCGTACACGGGCCAAGTGGAAGTGCTTGGCGAGGGCGATCCGCGGACGCTCAACTCGCTCGTCAATCTCACGCTCGTGCACGGTCGCCTCGGGCATTACGACCGTGCCCGTGTCCTGCTGCGGGATGGGATCGACACGGCCATGGAGCGCCTCGGCGAGAAACACCAAACGACCGTGTATCTCCGAAGCAACTACGCCCGGACCCTCTTCAAGACCCATCAGTTCCGCGAGGCCGAGGACGAAACCCTTGCTTTGCTCCCGCTCATTGAATCCATCGACCCAGAGATGACCCAGAAGCAGAGCTTGGTCACACTCTCGATCCTCGCGAGCTGTTTCCGTGAGCGAAACGCATTCGAGGAAGCGTTGGACACCACAACACGGGCGCTCGAATCCGCCCGGAAGGCCTTCCCAGACGGCGATACTCGACTCGCTGATTACCTGACCCTCCACGCGGGGGTGCTCATGGATCTTCAACGCTACCCAAGCGCTGAAACCTTCCTAACCGAGGCGTGGGGTTGCGTCGATCGAGAAGACGCGATCCAGGACCAGCTCGAGCCGGTCGCCCGTGCCTTCGTTCGTCTCTATGAGGCCTGGGGAGAAACCCAACTCGGGGGCGAGACCAGAAGCGAGACCAGCGACCACCTCCAGAACTGGGAATCGGTGCTCAACGGTATCACAGGCGGCTAAACGCCCCCGCTTCTCGAACCAGCCCAACCTCTACAAACTCGATCCGTTTCAAAAATGTGTGATTTTCGTTGCGCTTCTGGATGCCTGTCTACGCATTCCTCCGCAGAGGGCCCTTTGACACCAAGAGCGCAGTCGGGCCGAGGGAACAGGACACCGGAAACGAGGAATCACAATGATGAAGAACAAGAACGCCACAGGGCCGAGAATCGCGTATACGGCGATCGCAGGTGCGATCGGGATGTGCGTCTCCATGCAGACGCTGGCAAGCACGGAGCTTGAATACGAATCTCAGGCCCCAAGCCCGATCGATCAAGCCCGGCTGGTCGGTTCAGCCGAGCACCCGGAGCTCATCGTTCCCATGGAGGTACCAGGATGGGCCGCCAACCTTGGGATCACAGGCGCCGAGCGGGTCTACAAAGGCATCTGCGGGCCCAACGGGGCACACATCTCCGGCAATGACCTGTTCCGGGCGGCGCAGATCGATCTGCAACGGATGGTGAACGGCCAAAGGGGGTCCACGACCGAGGTCATCGGCGAGTCGCCCGCATTCGCGCTGAGCTACGACATAACGGACCCACTGTTCGTGGCGTTCTACCTTCCAGTGATCCGCTCCGCCGCAGAGTACCTCGACAGGCAGTTCGATAACCGCGTCGAGATCGGGGCCACGATGGCGCTCGGGACATTCGACAACGATGTCATCGGGTCCGCGGGTTCGACACGCTACACCATCCCATGGCCAGTGTATGTTGAAGGGCTCCGACAGCAATCCGTGCGTGAGGATGCACGGTTCGCGGCACAACTCCCCGAGAGCACCCTCGCGGTGAACTATAACGGCTCATCGAGCGCGACCTCGGAGACCCAGATCCGCGTGACCGCGGCGCAGCTGCGTGCCGTCTTCGGTGATAATGTCGTCCCGCAGGGGCAGGCGGTCAGCATCACTTTCAACTCGAACACGAGCTGGAACTTCCTCGGGTGCAACCTGGAGCCCGGGAATGATCAGCAGAGCCTGATCGATGTCGCGGTCCATGAGCTCGTGCACTCGATGGGGTTCACGAGCGGGATCGCCTCGGGCGGGAACAACTCCGGCGATCAGATCGAGGGGCTCGATGTCGCGCGTTTCCGCGTGTCACAACTACCCTTCACGAACGCGCAGTTTACGAATAACGCACGCATCGGCGAGCAGTTCACAGCTGAACCGCATTTCTACTCAAGCTTCCCGACCGGGATCCTGACGAACCTGGAATCCGGCGACGGCCACCAGCCATCCCACCTGACTTATATCTCTGATTCTGACGACAAGCTCGGGGTGATGGATCCCGTGATCGTGCGCGGCACAACCCGGTGCCCGGACTTCTTATCGCTCGACGATATCCAACCACTCGATGACATGGGATGGCGTCCCATCGGGACACACGGGCTGAATGACTGCAATGGAAACGGGCATCCTGACATCGTCGATATCACGATCGGTACCTCGCTCGATGTCGACAATGATTCGATCCCCGACGAGTGTGAGTTCTTCTCTGTTGGTGCAGGCGATCCGTTCACAACCAGCGGCGTGACCCGGACGATCTTCGAAACCCCAGGGCTCACCGCGCTGAACTTCTTCGACCCCATGAGCCCGGATGTGACACCCGTGGTGAGCAATATCATCACGGACATGGACGACCCGATGAGCTTCCCGAACGACAACACCCGGGTCATCCAGTACGAGTTCTCGATGTTTGTTCCCTCGCGGGACGAGTACGCCTTCCGCGTCGCCCACCCGGACAACATGTACCTACTGATCGACAACACGATCATCGGTCAGAGCGAGCGTGCGGGTCAGATCCTTCGCAACAGCAGCGGCACCTTGCTCTCGAGCCAGTCCTTCATGCAACTCGATGCCGGCTGGCACAATGTGTTCGTGCAGGTGCTGAGCAATGACACCACCCCATTCGTCCGCATGGTCCGCGAGTCCCGATCGCTCGGAGGCTGGGAAGATATTCCTGTCAGCCACCTCAAGGCGCTCAACTTCACCGACTGCGATGGCAACGGAGAGAATGACTACATCGACCGCATCGACGACCTCGGGTTTACTTTCGACATCGGGTCGATCGGGGATGCCAATACCAACATCCGCCTGGATACCTGCGGCAGCGACTACGACACCGAGGTGGCGCTCTGGGATGCCAGCGGATCGCTGCTCGCTCAGAACGACGACGACTGCGGCTACCAGAGCGTGATCGATGCCAATCTGCCCGCGGGTGAGTATGTGTTGGCCATCTCGGGTTACAACACCTTATTCGGGGACGACTTCTCGGCCGAGCCCATCGATGGGTGCACCGATACAGGCATGTGGAGGTTCAATGTCCAGAACAGTGAAGCACTCTCGGGCAGCCTCCCGAGCGGACGCGTGATGTACATCAGCTTCACCCTCGGCGATGCCGACTGCGACGGGGACGGCATCCCGGACACAGCAGAACTCGATTGTGATGGCAACGGTGTTCCCGATGACTGCGAACTCCCGACGCAGGCCGACGCGGATGCCGAAGGCAGTATCGGCGTCATCGGGTACGAAAACGAGATCATCACCATCTCGACCTGCGGCAGCGATTTCGATACCCAGCTCGCGGTGTTCGACACCGATGGAAACCTTGTTGCCCAGAACGACGACTTCTGTGGTCCGGGCCTCGGACTGCAGAGCCAGCTCGATCTGATTCTTGATGCGGGCACATACTATGTGGCGGTGTCAGGATACAGCACCGTATACAGCGATGGGTTCGGCATGGTCATCAATGCCAACGGGGCTTGCAGTGCCGGTGGATCGCTCGACATCATGGTCGGGAACCTCACTGAGACAGGGGGGGATTTCCCCGCCGGGCGTGTGATCATGGCCCCCTTCGAGGTTGGCATCGCTCAAGACACATGCGATGCCGATATGAACGGCGACGGCGAGCTGAACTTCTTCGATGTCTCAGAGTTCCTCACGGCGTACAGCTCGTTGGATCCCATCGCGGACTTCAACGGCGATGGCCTGTACAACTTCTTCGATGTCTCGGCATTCCTCACCGCGTACAACGGCGGGTGCCCCTGACCGATTCACCTGAATCGATCTGAAGCAAGAAACCAAACTCCAGTCGCCAGCTCCGAAAGGGGCTGGCGATTCTCTTTGTTCCGACGGCAAATACCACTCGCGCAAGTCATAGCAGGCCGCCGCCCCTGCCATGCCAAACCGTGACTCACTCCGCAAATGAATGAAGCAGCATCGCCCGCATCAAAGGGTCAACTGAACCGATACGATCTCAGCGGCTTCACCGCCGAACTCAGTCAAGGTGGCTGGGAGTTTGACCCGCTGGCTGATGATGCAAAGCAGCCCCGACTCCATCCAGAATCGGGGCTGCTGTTTCAAGGGGGTGTGCTCAAAGATATGGCAAACCGTCTCTCGCTCCGCTTCTGAGCATGCGGCGTCAGCCCCCTAAATCAGCGTTGGATGTCACTCATACCGCCCAATCTGACGGTCATCCAGATCTGTCTCGATCACTTCGCAATCTGGCACAATCTGTTTCGCCCTCACGCGTCTCTTGATATGCTGACACACAGTGAGGCTGGGCTCGGACTGCGTCGACCGGAACCAATACGCTACACGCAAGGAGGGGTACTCGAACCGAAGATCACGATCAAACGACAGCATGTCGGTGATGATCCGCGATGACTGTATGCGGTGAACAAGGTGAAGCCGAAACATCGATCTGTGGCGTGAAAACGCCACCGGGCAAGCACCACAATCTGCTGGCCCACCGCACCTCTAGTTAATCGATCCTCTGATATCAAAGCGGCGACTCCGCTCTTCGTTATCGATCAAATTGTGCACACTACAGGGAGATCATGAGTTTGAGATGTCCAGTTCATTCATCCCGCCAAAGTAGTGGTTTCTCCTCAAGCTCAAGACTCCCATCGTCAACCTGCCAGCGCTCATACAACTCAGCAATCGCTCTGCGCACGATTCCAGCATCAGTACTCTGGCTATCGCCCCTTTGATTATGCTCCCAAGCACGAATGAGTGTGGATTCTGATTGTTCGTACCGCTCAAGGTCCATGAGAACCTGACCATGCAACCGTAAAAACTCGCTCATGAGGTAATGCGAATCACGCCCACTCTCGTCAAGTGCCCGAATGAGTGCCGACGTATATTCAAGCGCTTCACCAGCTCGAGACTGATCCCGAAGAATGGAAGCTAAAATCGTGTGAGCGGTCATTGTTCGTGTTTGATTGAGCTCGGGATCTACCGTTAACAAATGCTCCATATTTGCTCGGATCGTTTGTTCCGAACGCTCAAGGTCGCCACTGTCGAGCAGCGCCTTGGCATAGGCGTTCGTGATATCCATTGTCGTAGGATGATTCGATCCGAGTCTCCCGCTTGCTTCCGTAACACCCTCTTGAAGCATCATGAGCGCATCTTCGTACAGCTCCGCGTCAGCCATCGCGCGAGCAAGGTTCAACAGCGAGACAAAGGTTCTGGGGTCCCCTTCGCCGAGCACCTCTTTTCGGCCCTCGTATGCTTCTTGCCCGTAGACCATACTCTGTTGGACATTGCCAATCGACGCGAGCACAGAACAGAGATTGTTGAGCGTCGATAGCGTTGTTGGATGTCGATCGCCGTACAGCTCTCGCTTGAGTTTGAGCGTGTCTTCCAGGATTGGTGCAGCTTCTTCATTTCGTCCAGTGCGAACCAAGAGCGCACCGAGGTTCCCGATCGCACGCGGGCGCAGAAACTCTGCCTCAGGCGTACCGAGATCATCAATCACGCGCAGCTGACGCTTTGTGAGCTCAATCGCTTCGTCATCACGTCCCTGGCGAGCCAAGCTGCCAACCACCGAATGCATCATCTGTGCTGATTCGAGCGAAAACTCGCCGTTTTCTGCTTCAGCGATTTCCCACTCACGGATGTGATGCCTTTGAGCCAATCCTGGTTCACCGAGTTGCCCGAAAAGGAACCCGAGCGCATTGTGGATCCGCCCTTCGACATCTGGGCGCTCCTCGAACTTGCCCTCGAGGTTCTCTGATGCATTTACAAGCGCCTCGCGTACGGTCAGCTCTCGATCTGCGGTTCTTGATGGGTCTGCTGCCGAGAGTACATCCATGATGAAGAACTTGCTGAGGTCCTCGGCTGCTTGTGCCTCACTCAGCGCGATCTCAGCGGCTTCTTTCGCTTCTGTTTGTGCCTTGAGTTCCGCTTGCGCAGACAACTTTGCCCGCTCTTGTTCATCGAGCGCCCACAACAAACCGACTGTTGTTCCAGCGATGCCGATAAGCATCGTCCCAAGAATGAGCGATGCCGCGATGACGCCACCTCTATTCCGACGGATGAACTTGCGCATAACGTACGCTCTGCTCGCGGGGCGAGCAAGAACTGGTTCATTGCGCAAGAATCGGCTGATGTCTTCGCCAAGCGCACTTACGGTCTCGTATCGACGCCCTGGCTCTTTCTCCAGACACTTCATCACGATCCAGTCAAGATCACCCTTGAGTTGCCCTGGCTCGATTGTACTGACGCTGTGATTCTCCTCGCGTGTCTTTGTCGCGAGCCGAGCGCTAGGGCGAGGCGGGTCTTGATCGCGGATGCTCTGCACAAGCTCTTGATAACTCTTGCTCGTGAGTTCATCTCTGCTCAGTGGCGTCGTGCCTGTGAGCAACTCATACAAGACAACACCCAACGAGTACACATCCGTGCGCGTATCGATATCACCCAACGCCGGATCTGCCTGCTCTGGTGACATGTACGCTGGTGTACCGACCGCCTGTGCTTGCATCGTCATGGTTGCTTCAGGCGTGAGATCACCTTGGGTGGCTTTGGCAATCCCAAAGTCGATCACCTTCGGTATCAGCTGTCCATCGCTCTGTGTCACGATGATGTTCGAGGGCTTGATATCGCGATGAATAATCCCCTTTTGATGTGCATGCTGAATCGCATTGCACACCATCATCACGAGTCCCAGCCTCGCTCTCGAATCAAGCCTGTGCTCACTTGCGTACTTCGTCACGGCCTCGCCTCGGACGAGTTCCATCGCAAAGTACGGGCGACCATCACTCGTCATCCCTGCATCAACCACCGACGCGATGTTCGGATGCTCCATCCGTGCCAAGGCTTGGCGTTCAAGATCAAACCTAGCGATGATCCGCTGCGTATCCATCCCAAGCTTGATGACTTTGATCGCCACCGCCCGCCGAGGATTGAGCATCTCAGCTGCGTAGACCAACCCCATGCCACCCTCGCCGATCCGCTCGCCGATCGTGTACCGTTCGATCTCCGGAGGCGTTTCTTTCGCTGTCGAAATCAGTGCTTCGAGCGGTAGCACTTGCGAAGGCTGATCCAGCGGGCTCGAATCCTGATGCGCACCGAGCATCTGCTGAACCTGTGCCAGCAAGTCATCATCACCTTTACAGAGTTCAGCAGCTCGCTGATGTTGCTGATCAACATCGAGCTCACGGACCTGCTCAAAGATCGAGCACACGAGATCAAAGCGTTCAGAGTCGGTCATGCGTTGGCGTCCTTGCCCATCCGATGCCCAAGCCACGCACGGGCTGCGTACCAGTCCGCTTCGATTGTCTTTTGTGAGACGCAGACAACCCGGGCAGCTTCCGCGTGTGTCATGCCGCCGAAAAAGATCAGCTCGACCACCCGCGCCTTGCGCTGATGCAGCTCACGCAGCTCATTCATCGCATCATCAAGCTCCAGCACATCGAGGTCCGGCTCGCTGTTCGGTGTTGCTTGCCCAGAGAGGGTGACTCGGACCCGGTCACCTCCACGCTTGAGCGCTCCGTGCTTGCGGGCGTGGTCGACAAGCACCTGCCGCATGACCCTGGCCGCGATGGCGCGGAAGTGAGCCGCGTCAGACCAGGGGACCCTGGTCTGGTCCGCCAGGCGGGCGTACGCCTCATGCACCAGCGAGGTCGGCTGGAGCGTGTGGTTCGCCCGCTCCTGACGAAGGTACCCTCTTGCGATTCCTCGAAGTTCGTCGTAGATAACCGGAAGCAACCGCTCTGCACCGGAATCCGATTCAATCGATCCCAGGTCGATCTCGCTAAGTGCTTTGGTGAAATGGGTTTGGTCGAGCATCAAAGAATCTCAAAAATCACCCTGTTGCAGATAGGAGACGAGTGAACGGTTCGCGCATGAGTATACGGCAAATCGTTTTTACCCACAATGGGGATCCATCATCCCTACGAACCAATACCCCTTCGAAAGGATGCCATATGTACCTCACCTCGAAACTCAGCATCACACCTCTTCTGACCGTGCTCACCCTTGCGTCAACATTTGTGGACGCCCAGGTGCTCAATGAAACGCAGGGCTATGAAGTTCCGGAACCGTCTCATTTCTTTGGTACCAGCATCGGGGTAAGTGATGATCTCCTTGCGGCGGGGTTCAGAGATCTTGCAGGACAAGATTCAGGTATTCACCTGTTCGACCTCAGTACTGGGCTTTTGCTCCGAACACTCATACCAACTTCCGCAAGCCAAATCTCGCAGGCTGGACGAGATGTGGCCATCGATGGTCTGACCGTTGTGTGCAGCGAACGAGGCAATGGGGATTTGTCCTATACCAACCCATCTGTATTTGTCTTTGACGCACTTGCCGGGCAACGATTTGAAGTAGTTCCAGATCCGGACGATAACTCAGGAGGCGTATTTGGGTTGAGCATTGATGTCAAAGAGGGCGTCGTCGCGATCGGATCAGCCCTCGCGACTGTCGATGCAGGAACTGGATTTCAAGTTGGGAAAGTCTATCTCATTGATGAGAACACAGGCGCTCGACTCGGGACAATCCATCCCTCCGATGCGCCGGAAAACATCGGGTTCTTTGGTTCATCGATTGATATCCACAACGGAATAATCGCCGTCAGTGCCAATCAGTTCAATGCGGGTATCCTCCTTGGTGGTAACACCGAACGGGTGGAGCTGTTTGACCTCGCGACCCAGCAGCACATCCGCACGATCTACTCCCCTGCTGACCCCATTGATCCAGCTGGATTTGGATTCGATATCGCCATGAACGACCAGTACCTCGTGGTGGCTGCTCCTTGGCATGATCACACAGGTGTGAACTCTGGTGCCGTGCATGTGTACAACATCAGCACCGGCGATTTGGTGAGCACGCTCGAAATCGGTGAGTCAACCAACCCCGGCGCAGGCAGCAACTCATTGAGCATCCAGGTCGACATCAACGACGACGGGCTGGTCCTGGTGAGCCAATCCGGCGGATCCATCCAGAAAGCCGCGATCTATGAGGCCTCCAGCGGCGTTGAGCTGGCAGTCTTGGAACCTTCGTACGGTTTGATCCGCCTGCCATCAGATACCAACGCGGTCGCGCTCTCCGATGGCAGCGCATTCGTCGGCATCCCGAGGTTCAACGCGAATCTCTCGGGGGGATCTATCGATCAGTCAATCGTGTTCAAACACGATTCAAATGTTAGCATCGCCGTACAACCGCAGAGCCTAGTGGTTGATGATGACGGTGTGGAGCTGTTCATGCAGGTCGTCGCGACAGGAGCAACCGGTTACCAGTGGTATCTGGACGGCGTCGCGATCAGTGATCTCGATCCAAACTTCACCGGCGCGACAGAGAGCACGCTGCTGATCGTGTCCGGCCCGGAGGTCGAGGGTGTATATACAGTCGAGGTATCCGATGGCCCGCTCTCAATCACCAGTGATTCGGCGTACTACGTCTACAGGGGGCAAGGCACCTCGGACTGCCCACCCGACCTCAACAACGACGGGGTCCTCAACTTCTTTGATGTCTCCGTATTCATCCAAACCTACACCGCCGGCTGCCCGTAACCAGAAAACCACAGCCCGCGAGCGCATCGCCCGGCCTCCACGCCGGGCGGTGAGTTTTATGTAGAAATATCCATTCCAGACAGAGGAGCACCGACCCCAGACTGCGCATGACCTGATGAGTCCACCGAAAAGCGCGTGGACCACGCTCATCACACCAAACCGAGAGGTACACCATGAAACGCAGAACAATGCACACGATCGGATCGGCGTTGCTTCTAGCCACCAGCGCAGGACTCGCCCAGGCACAGGAACACAACCAGGCCCAGCCGCAAGAACTCGAACACACCCACTGGGGCTGCGGCACACCCGACAACACCAACCTGCGCGGCACATGGGTCGATAGTCTCTGGACCGACGGCATCGTGCCATACGAGTTCGCCCCCGACATCAACCCCACCGAACGCGCCGGATTCCTCAACGGCATCGCCATGGTCGAGTCCGCGTGCGGCGTCCAGTTCGTCCCACGCAGCGGCGAAACCAGCTTTATCCATATCGGGCGATCAGCAACCACGGGCGTGAGCTTCTCATCCGCCATCGGCCAGACCGGCGTTCAGCAGAACATCACCATCTGGGATTCCCACTGGGGCTGGACCGGGCTCATCGCCCACGAGCTCATGCATGCCCTTGGCCTCCACCACGAGCAGAAGCGGCCCGACCGCGACAGCTACATCGTGATCAACTACGGCAACATCGACCCGGTCTACCACTCCCAGTTCAATGTCGCCGCCAACGCCATCGCGCACGGCCCCTACGACTTCGAGTCGATCATGCACTACGACGATTGCGCGTTCAATATCTGCGCATCCGGGTGCTCGTTCCCCACATGCACATCGATCTGGGTCCCGCCACCCAACGACGGTTTCCAGAATGTCATCGGGCAGCTCAACTCGCTCAGCGAAGGCGATAAAGCAGTGTTAACCATGATGTACGGCCCGGCCCTCGCCCCCAACGCTGATAATCGATCAGGATCCGTCTCAGCGCGAGTAGGCAACCCTGATGCCGTCGAAGATTTCTACAATGTTGACCCTTCAGATGAGTATGCGCTGATCGATCGTGATCTAATCGTGAACGCAACCGAAGGCCCGGATGAGTTTGCGACGGCGAAAGTTCTCACCCGATCTGAGTATGTTGGGTACGAACCCGGCGATGCATTCCGATTCGATTCGATCGAGTTTGTCTCCGAGATCTCCGCACGAATGTTCGTTGGGTTTGAGACTGGGACAGTCAGCGCGCAGGAAAACATCTCGATGGGCTTTACCATCGATCATCTCGATCCGGGCGAAACCGTCGATGTGCTACTGGCAGCAATGGTGAAGACGACCGGTGATGTCAACGACGCACGGATCCTCTTCTCCGGCCCGTTCGGGACGCTGACCATTGATTCCGAATACAACCACATCATGCCGCTGGGGAACGGTGAGTACACACTCCGTGGGATCGCCGATATCGCCTTCAGCGCCTCTGGCGACTTCCTCGGTGAGGGCTCGGTTGAGCTGACTGCTTCGCTCGGGAGCCCAACGGAGATCGATCAGCCGTCGGTGCTCGCCGGCCCATTCATGAACGAAATCACCGGTAACGCGTACTACCTGCTCGAGGACGGGACATGGGAGGACGCCCAACGCACCGGTGTATCAGCTTTGGGTGGCGATCTGGTCACGATCAATGATGCCGACGAGAACAGCTTCGTGCGTTTCAATGTTGCTCAGTTCGACGACGCGATCCGTCATACTTGGCTCGGGCTGACGGACCGATTCGATGAGGGCGTCTTCTCATGGGTAAGTGATGAGATGAACCCCTACACAGCATTCCTCTCGGGAGAGCCCGACGGAAACACAGGAGAGAACCATGTTGCGATGTTCCGCGGAACCTCAGGCTGGTTCGATGCTCAGAACGACTGGAACGAGAACTTCGCACCGGTCCACGGCGTCGTCGAAGTTGAGACCCCCGATGTCCTTGCAGGCCCGTTCTACCACAACGGCCACACCTACTACTTGCTAGAAGATGCGAACTGGTATGAGGCGAACGCGGCGGCGAAGGCGATGAGCGGGGACCTTGTCACCATCAACGATGCTGCAGAGAACACATTCGTTCGATTCGATGTCGCCCAGTTCGACGGCGAGATCCGCCACACCTGGCTCGGCTTGGCCGATCAGAGCAGTGAGGGCACGTTCAACTGGACCGACGGCGATCCCTCGGCCTACCTCGCTTGGATCTCCAACGAGCCCAACGGCGGTATCGGTGAGAACTTCGTCGCCATGTTCCGCGGCTCAAGCGGCTGGTTCGATGCCCAGCACGACTGGAATGAACGCTTTGCACCAGTCCACGGCGTAGTCGAACTCCCAGTCGGCGCACCATGCCCAGCTGACCTGACTGGCGATGGCCAGCTTGACTTCTTTGATGTGAGTGCGTTCCTCAGCGCGTACACCGCCATGGATCCTGCTGCAGACTTCAGTGGGGACGGCATACTGAACTTCTTTGATGTCAGCGCGTTCTTGGGGCTCTACACAGGCGGATGTCCATAAACCCGACATACACAGGGGCACCGATCACGCCGCAGCGTCGAGTATCTGTACTCGGCGTTGCGGTTTTTTTGAAACACAAACCATAATCGAATGCAGTTTTCGTTGAATCCTGATCCAAAAACAAATAACCCTCAGCAGCCTGAAAACTGCTGAGGGTTCGAATGTAGAAGCGGTGGGCGATCCAAGATTTGTGAAACAGTCTCTCGTTCCGCGCCTGATTGGTGCGGCCTTACTCCCTCGAATCAGCGTTGAATGTCAAACAGGTTCGAGATCCGGCGGATTCGCCCCTCCCAAGACCATACTGCGGTGGGCCAGGACGGAGGCTGGGCAAGTTGTGTCTACAATTGCCTAACATTCAATCCGAGAGACTTGGACAAGATAAAAGGACGACGCACATGTCAGAGCATTTCGCGACAATTAAATGGATTCGAACCAGCGACGACTTCGCGTACGCGACATACAACCGAGAGCACACATGGAACTTCGATGGAGGCGAATCTGTCAGAGCTTCAGCAGCACCGAGCTTTCAGGGAGACCCGTCATGCGTTGATCCTGAGGAGGCGTTTGTCGCTTCGCTCTCTTCCTGCCACATGCTGACATTCCTAGCACTGTGCACGAAGAAGAAACTCGTAGTGGAATCGTACATCGATGAGGCGAAGGGGCACATGGCAAAGACTGACGAAGGGGAGATGGCGATCAAGAGGGTCGTGCTGCGACCTCAGATCAGGTTCGGCGGCGACGGCTCACCAGACCAGGGGGTGCTCGATGATCTACACCACGAAGCGCACAAACATTGCTTTATCGCTAATTCCGTGAAGACGGAGGTTGTGGTCGAGGCGCCGACCGAGGGTTGATTTTCCAGAGTCGCGAACCCTCCGAGTAGACACCGGTCCGGCTCAACAATCTAGACTTTCATCTTGCTGATTCCAGTTGGCATCCTTGCAAATTATTCCGGCGCAGGGAATTAGAAATCGTGTAGAGACACTCGCGCCGATTCAGGCCACAAATCGAAAACCGGTCGGATCAGCGAAATCCCGGAGACGCGTCAAACCCCGTAGCACACCCCAAAACGGCCGAAACGGCGTCACTTGCGAGACGCCGTTTCGTATACCTTTGAAACTAACGGGGGG
>DEXG01000024.1 GCA_002364005.1 Phycisphaerales bacterium UBA3190 | reverse complement strand
ACTTCCAAACTCGCCTCCCCCCGGGGTGGGGGGAGGCGGAGATTACAGACGCTCGTTCACCCGACGCACGATCTCTTTGTAGTTGTCCCGATAAAACGCCGTGTACTCGATCTCGAGCTGGGCCTGGCGCTTGGGCTCACGCCATGCGTTGCGGACGGTGCGGAAGGTCTCGGGCGTGAAGGGCACCATCTGCCCATCAATCTCCGTCTCTGGGAACGCGTAGAACAACGCGTCCAGCTCGGCGATCTCCGCGTCGCTGAATGCCCCCGACGCCTTCGCTTCGTGCAGCGCCCGGTACGCCATTCGGCACTCGTTGGCAATATCGATCCCGAAGCAGCCCATCATCACCTGCACACCCGTCCGCCACCCGGGGTTCTTGACATCGCTGACGATCTCGAACGGGTCAACAGGGTCGATGAACTGATCGAAGTACTGGGTGTACATGCTGCGCTTCACCGGCATGCGTCGCAACGCGTGCCAGCGTGGCCCCATGGGCTCGCCGTCGCTGCCGATCGGGTTGTCGTCCAGGCTCGTATCGAACTGCCACAGCGCCTGGGCCTCGTCGGTCATGCAGTAGCGCACGAAGCGCATCGCCAGCTCGTAGTCCGGCCCGCCGTTGATGATGCTCACCGGGTCGGCATCGACATACACCGCGCCCGCCGGGTCGCTGTAGCCGACACGATCGCCGCCGCCCGAGTCCTTGACGACCTGCGCCTGGCCTCGCCCATAGAAGTCGATCGCCAGCCCCGCCGCCGCCTCGCCCTGCGAGACATCGATCGGTGGCTTGGTCGACGAGTTCGTGAAGTACCGCGTGTTGCCGCACATCCCACGCAGCGTCCGCCAGCCATCTTCCCAGCCCTCGTTGCCCAGGATCGAATCGAAGGTGGTCGTGATCGAACCCGACTGACGCGGGTCGGCCAAGGCGATCCAGCCCCACAGCGCCGGCTGCGTCAGGTCCACGAAAGCCGTCGGCTCGGGCAGCTGGAGCTTGGCGAATACATCCCGGTTGTACACGATCCCGAAGCTGCTCAGCGCCGTCCCGATCCAGTACTGCTCGGGGTCGTACAACTCCTGCGGCCCGATCTTGTTCTCGCCGAACATCGTGTCGAGTTCCTGCTGCGTGAACGCCGCCGGGCGGGACATGGGCACGCTGATGGTTGTTCCCTTGGCATCGACGCTGACCCCGTTCTTGACGAGCGTGTGGTCGTACGAGCCGCCGCCGAACATGATGTCGAAGGCGATGGTGCCCTCGGGGAGCATGGCCCCATCAGAGACCGATGCCGGGTCGGTCGCGAGCATCTGCTTCACGCTGTCCTTGAACAGGGCCTCGAGCTGCTTGCGGATCTCAGAGGTCCCGCCGGGCGTGCGGAAGTCGATGCTGACCGCCTCGCCGAACTCACGCTGGTGCCAGTCGCTGAACCCGCGTGCAAACTCATCGCGGATCTGCGGCACATGGGGCGAAACGATGATCAGCGTGCGTGCATTCGCATCGTGCGCCGTCTTGGCCTTGCCCGCGCTGAGCACGAACGGGACCCCGAGCACGACCAGCAGCAGCATCCCAATGACAATCACTTGCGTCTTCATGGGGCAAGTGTATGGCCGTTGCTGGTATGCTTATGCGATGGGTGAGTGTTCAGATATCCCGGACTTCAGCGTCCTGCTCTGCGAACGCTGCGGCTATGTGCTCGATGACCTCGACCCGAGCGGCGAATGCCCCGAATGCGGCATCCCGATCGCCAGCGTCCTGCCCCGCATGCGACCCGGATCACCCTGGCAGCGAAAACGGGGCCTCGGCTCGATGATCCTGACCTGGTGGGGCCTGATCATCCACCCACGCAAGTGCTGGGAACAGTTGCAGATCCATACCGCATCCGGGCTCTCGCTGATGGGCTGGGGACTCGCGCTCGGGCTCGCCCTGCCCGCCATGGGCCTCCTTTCCGTAGCGGTGTATGGCACGATCGACAGCAGCGACCCATCGGCGATCCTTGCAGGCATGTTCTTCATCCTGATCCTCGGCGGTGGTTATCTCATCGCGGCCATACTGTACGCGGCCTTCGCCGTGTCGCGCATGAAGTTCTGGGCCCGCCACCGCGGCTATCGCATCGACTCCCGCATCGCCTGGACCATCATCGGCCACGCCAGCTTCGGACTCGTGCTCGCCCCGATGCTGGTCTTTATCGCCATGCTCATGATCCTCGCCATCCTGCTCAGCGAGGTGTTCGCATCCCAAGTTTCAGGCGACGCCAGCGGCATCCAGCTCACCCTCGCTGTGTCCAGCTACATCCTGATCCTCGCCAGCATCCCGATCGGGCTCATCGTCTTCGAGATCCTCAGCTCGCTGGGCATGCGCCGCATGCGTTACCGCAACCTGCACCCGGACGAGGACCAGCAGTCGACACCACCCGAGCCCGTCCCCACCCACCGCCCCGACGCCGGCCCACGCACCGACATCACCTGATCACCCCGTGTTTCCACCCCCTTCTTCCCTGCCCCGGGGGGAGGCGAAGGGGGAAGAGCGCCAACCCTGGCCCAAGCGGTTGACGGTATTGACAAAGTGTCCCTCCCCGCGCCCTCGCGG
>DEXG01000026.1:8676-15760 GCA_002364005.1 Phycisphaerales bacterium UBA3190 | reverse complement strand
TGGCTCGCCGAAGGCGAGACGGAGGGGGCGTCCCCAACCCAATGCGGCCCACTTCTACTCAGCCACCCGCCCCACCCCACACTCCGGACACACTTCCAGATCCTCCACCTCAAACCCACACCACACGCACCGCCCAGACCGACCACGCACAACCCGCCGCATCACCCGCGCCGCCATCGGCAGCACGCACAGCACCAGCCACAGCGATCCCCCCACCATCAGCGGGTTGAACACCAGCCCCGTCGGCACCAGCTGCGGACGCGGGTCCGGCTCGGGCCCCTCGAGCGCCGGGTCACCCCAATCCCACCACATCTGACGAATCTCAACCACCGCCAGCGGCCAGCCCAGACGCTGCACCTCCATACCGAACCCGTTCGCCCCCGACTCCGGGTTGGACGACGACACATGAAACTCCTCATACCCAAACGCAGACCATCGACTCCACGACTCCGGCTCGGCCCACACTCGATCATGCGGCGTCGAGATCGGCCACCCCTTCGCCGTCGCTTCAGGACCATCAAGCTGCTCATGCTGAACGGGCCAGGGCGTCGAACGCGATCGGATCTTGGTGATCGCAAACGGCACATTCACCACCGCCGCCAGCAGCACCAGCACCACCAACGCCCACAACAACCAACGGATCTCCGATGCTTTGATCAGGTTCATCATCTTCATGGTTCCATACCGTACCGATTTGGCGGGCCTGACGATGATCGGAACGACATGTACGCATCGCCGCGCAAAAACCTCCACCCCATAACCCCAATTCTCAAGGTCTCCCGATGTTATCGCACACCAACCGCGTGCAATGACAGCCCAGAGCAGGTACCATGGGCCCGTGTCCAAGGATGGACCTGTTCCCACACCGATCGTCGCCGGCGGATTGCCAGCGTACAACACGACGATCCCGAGCTTGAGTATCGATGGACCGAATCAGCAGCTCCAACCCGCCCTCGTATCCGATCAACAAGGCACTCAGCGCCTACGGCAAAAACCCCCGCGTCAACAGACCCGGGGGCACGCCATACGCTTCGCAAGTCAGCGGCGTGCGTCGCAGCGAGCCAGCCGCTGAGCTGACCGTCGCACAGCCCACACGCCAGACCGACCCGGTCGGCAAGATCGCACCCTCGCCCATGGACCAGCGTGCCGGCGCGATCTCAGAGCTGGTGGGTGCCAAGGTGCAGCCCATCGACCTGAGCAGCGATGTCGCCCAGGTCACCGGGCCCAAGCCCACCGTTACCAGCGCCGGCACCTACACGATGTACCCACAGGCCGCCGACCGAGTCCAGGCCGCGACCAACCTCGCGTCCAACCTGGGCACAGGGCGATCGCTCGATATCCGCGGCTGAGCCCAAACCCACCACGACACCCAAACCAACCGGGCCTTCGCTCGGTTTTTTCGCATCTCATTGTCCGTTTTTTGCCTCAGAATGCGCAAAACCCCTCATTTTCGGCCAGAAACCCCGTACCAGGAATAACTTACAGATCGGTTGGGTATATAATAGATGACAGGAAAGCATCCAGAAAGACACTGTTTATCATGCCCAGGCCCAAGTCGTTCGATCCCGAAGCCGTACTCACCAAAGCCATGGTGGTCTTTTGGGAGAAGGGATTCGATGCCGCGAGCATCTCTGACCTGACCGCGGCCATGGGCATCAACCGCTTCTCGCTCTACGACACCTTCGGCGACAAGCACGCCCTCTACATCAAGGCCCTCGAGTCCTACGAAACCTCCATCCTTGAGCCCATCCTCGCTGAGATCAACGCCTTCCAATCGATCGAGGATATGAAGGCCCACAGTCTCAACAAGATCGACTACCACCGCGAGCACGCCGAACAACCGTGCTGCATGATCCACAAAGCCGCCATCTCCATGGCCGCCAAGGACCAGGAAACCCTCGACCGCGTGAACTGCATCAGAAAGCGCGTCAACGCCGCGTTTATCGAGGTGTTCGAGCGACTGATCGAGAAAGGTGAGATCCGCGAGGGCATCACCGCATCGCAGGCCGCCTGGCTCGTCATGTTCATCCACGAGGGCATGATGTCCCACCTTGGCGCGGCCTACCCGCCCGACCAGGCGAAAAAAGAGGCCATCACAGCCCTCTACGACGCGATCAGCGCCTGATCGCAAACACACCACAATCCATGTTTTTGAACCAGAAACGCGGCTAATCCGCGTTTTCTGACTTTTCAGTTGGAAATTCTCACCCGTATCGGAACATTCGGTTTGGTTCATTCGTTCAGAGGGTATGCCGCGAGGGAATGCCCCCCGAGCGACGAAAGGACCCACCCGATGAACCACGGCTTCACCATCGCAGACACGGCTCAAGCCAGCCCCGAGCAGCAGCAGATCTTTGATCGCGCCACCAAGCAGTTCGGCTTTGCCTCCAACCTGATCCGGACCGTTTCGGAATCACCAGTGCTCGCCAACGCGATGCTCGACCTCTACGCCCGCATGGGCGAGACCGCGTTCGAGCCGGTCGAGAGCCATGTGGTCATCCAGACCATCAATGTCCAGAACCGCTGCACCTATTGCGTCCCAGCCCAGTCCGCTTCGGGGCGTCGCAAGGGCATCGATACCGAGATCGACAACACGCTGCGACAGAACGCCTCACTCGATGACCCGAAGCTCGAAGCCCTCCGCGTCTTCACAGCCCAGCTGGTCAACGAACGCGGGCATGTCAGCGCCGAACAGGTCAGGGCCTTCTTCGACGCGGGCTATACCAAACGCCATGTGCTCGACATCGTGTTCCTCAACACCGTCAAGACCCTGACCAACTACAGCAACCACATCGCGGGCACCGACCTCGACGAGGTGTTCAAGCCCCTCGAATGGAGCCCGGAAGAAGCCAACATCCCTGTTGGGGTGTAACCCAATCGACAGCGCCTCTTGAAACAGTGCGTATGAAGAGACATCCGTTTCCTCTCGAATCACCCGGGCGCGTTGCCCGGGTGATTCATTTTTGTACAATCACACATGACCACACCCGACCCACGCGCCGCCGTCCTCGCCGATGCCCTCGAAACCACCCTCCCGCTCTTCACACGATTCCTCAAAGGATTCAACGACGAGAACCGCACGCGCCAAGCGCCGGGCATACCCAACCACGCGGCATGGACACTGGGCCACCTCGCCCTCTATCACCACCGCGCCACAGATCGCCTGCTCGGATTCGACGACCCGCAACCACTCCCCGATTCGGATTTCATCGAAGGCAACGGACGCTCAGGCACCGCCGACCGGATCGACTCCGAGTCCGTGTGCTACGGCTCGGTCCCCGTTGACGATCCCACGATCTACCCTGCATACGACCGCCTGCTCGACATCCACCAACGCGCATGGTCACGACTCATCGAAACAACACGCAGCGCCGACAGCGCCATGCTCGATCGCAAGGTCCCCTGGGGCAACGCCCCGTTCCCGGCCGATGCACTCGTCGTGCGCATGATGATGCACATGGGCACCCACGCGGGCCAGATCACCGACCTCCGCCGCGGGCTCGGCATGCCCAGCGCGATCAGCTGAACCGACTCACCGCGTCAACGCGAAACCAACCGTCCCGCTTACGGGCAGCCCTGCGTGAACTGCGTCAGGAACGCACTCACATCGAAGAAGTTGAACGAGCCATCCCCACTCAGATCCGCGCTCGGCTCTTCGTTGCTGAAGGCCACGAGGAACGCCGACACATCGAAGAAGTTCAGATCACCATCGTCGTTGTAGTCCGCTGCGCACTGGCTCGCGGGCTCATGCATCAGCACAAGCATCCCCATCGCGGGGATCTGCAGCGACACCGACTGGGGGTGCGGGCCGTTGGCGATCGCCTCGGCATCGAAGCTCCCGCTCGTGCCGTAGCCGCTGCCGCCGTACACGCTGTCCTGTGAGTTGAAGACCACGCCCCACTGCCCATCGCGGGGCAGCCCGATGCGGTAATCTCCGAAGTCATCGTTGGAGAAGTTCGACACGACCACAAAGCTGTCGCCGTCGTTCTGCCAGCGTTCCATCGCGATCACATCGGCGTTGTTGTTCTGGTGATAGACCCAGGCATTCTCGTTGGCCCGCAGCGCCGGCTCGCCCGTACGCAGCGCGATCACATCCCGGTACATCTGGAACACGCCGTCGTAGGCCGTCCGGTGCGACCAGTCGATCTTGTTCTCTTCCCAGCCGTCGTTCTCGAGCCACTCGGTGCCGTGCAGGATCGCCGGGATGCCCTTGCTCATGATCGTCAACGCGTTGGCCAGCGTCACCCGCCCGCGAGCGTAGATGTCATCGTTGGGGAAGCTCGTGTCGATCTGGCGCACGGCCCGCTCGTGCCCATTGAGTGGCCACGCGTCGTCGTGCAGCTCGAAGTAGTTGAAGACCTCGGTGCCGCTGACGCTGCCCGTGCCGTCGAGCGCCGCCGCGACGCCCGAGATGTCCGGGCTGCCGAAGGACGCACCGAAGACCGCGCCGCGCATGGAGTCCTTGAAGCTGTTGTGATACTGGCTGTCGAACTCGATCCCGGTCTGCACCCATTCGTTGTCGATGTAGATCTCGGCGATGGTCTGTGCATCGCTGTACCGCCGATTGATCAGCCGGTTCATCGCCCGCATCAGGTCCTGCCCGCTGCTCCATTGCCCGGTCCAGCCCGAGTCCGTCATCGCCATCACCGCGTCCTGACGATACCCGTCCATGCGGAACTCGCCCATCACATGATGCACCGACTCCATGTAGTAATCGAACACACCCTGCTTATCGAAGTCCGCCTGCGCACCCCAGGGCGTGTCCTGCGGCGACGCGTCGTAGTACTGCTGCGAGCCATCGAAGTCCCACAGGAAGTTGTCGGTCGGCGAGACATGGTTCCATACCACATCCAGGATCACCGCGATGCCCTCCCCGTGCAGCTCATCGATCATGTACTTCAGGTCGTCGCCTGAGCCGTAGGCCGACTCCCACGCGAACATCGAGATCGGGTTGTACCCGCCCGAGAAATCACCCGGGAACTCGTTGATCGGGTTGAGCATCACTACATTCACACCAAGCTCGGCCAGGTGTGCCGCCCGATCCCCGACATCGCGGTACCCGCTGGGGTTGCCCGTCGAACCGAACGGGTCATTGCGGCCCGCGAAGGTCCCCACATGCAGCTGGTACACCACCCACTCATCCAGCGGCGACGCGACGAAATCATCGTTCTGCCACTGATACGCCAACGGATCGACGATCCGCGCGTTGAGGTTGTCGCTGGTTACCAGCTCCGCCGCGTGCGGGTCGGTGTTCCAGTGGCTGTTATTGAAGTAGTACTTGTACATATCGCCGGCTTCAGCGCCCGCGACAAACCCGATGAAGTCCTCACCGACCTTGGTCAACGCATCGCCCGTCGACCACCCGTTGAACTCGCCCCGCACCTGCACACTGCTGCGCGTCGGTGCCCAGACACGGAACACCGTGCCGCCCTCGACAGGTGTCGCACCCTTCCGTGCGTGCTCGAGCGTCCCGAAATCCACAACGAACCGATCAGTCGGCAGTGTCTCGCTGGCACCATCTGATCCGTAGTAGTCCGAGTCGCTCCCGTCGATGACCTCGAAGACATACTCGACCCTCGTCCCTGTCACGCTGGGGATGCTGGCGATCCAGATATCCTTGGGCCCCTGCGGCCCCGCGTTGTTCGCGTCCACCCAGCCGACGAAAGCCCCGTCGACCCAATACCCAACGCGTGCGTCGGTCAGGTCGTCACCCCCGACCAGCAGCTGCACCTGAAACGACTCGGCGTCCAATGGCACCAGCGGACGCAGGTCGTGCATCGTCTCATGACTCAGCAGGTCCCATTCGACATTGTTGTCGCTGGCAAAGAGCAACGAAGCAGAGGCGCACACACATCCAAGCACAGCAAGACGATTCATGAAAGATCTTTCCTTTCGGGGTTTTCCGCGTCTTTGAGTGTACGGCCATCCCGGCACCAACGCAAGAATAACCCGCTCACAGTCGTGAGCGGGCTGATGATCAATCGTGCTGGAGGGCCGGTATTATGGGCACCCTGCCGAATACTGGGCGATGAACGCCGACACATCAAAGAAGTTGAACACCCCATCGCCAGTAAAATCAGCACGCGGATCCATGGCGGTGTACGCCGCGATGAACTCGCTGATGTCGAAGAAATCGATAAACCCGTCGCAGTTCAGATCCACAACACACGGCTCGATCGGGCTCGTCGACACCTGTACATCGTCCATGCCGTTGAAACCGTCGAAGTTCCCCACAGGCGTCACGACCACCTTGCTCACACCATCGGGCACAATAAAGCCCGCGAAGCAGCCAGCCAGGATCGGCTGGGCATCGACGCTCACCACCAGCTGATCGTCGGCATCAAAGCCCTCGATCCGAACCCAGTCGCCCTGGGCATTGACCTGACCAAACGCATAGATCAGATCACCCGCGTTGTCGGGCCTGATCACCCACGCGGAGAACGCCGGGCGTCCGTTGCCGAAGTTGGCCAACCAACGATCGCCCGACGGCGCGTTGGCGCTGGCCTGAATCAACGGCAGCGGCGCGGCCAACCCATCGGGATACTCGGGCGCAAAGCGGGCACCGTTACCCGGCATGTCCCCAACCTCCTGGCCGTCCGCGAAGGTCTCAAAGTCCTCAAGCGACGCCGCCCCCCGGGTATAACTGTTGAACTGCGAACGGGTCGCCTCAAGCGGGCCTGAATAGGTGACAACATCCGCCACAGCCAACGGGCTCAGGCACATGACTACGAACATAAACATAACGAACTGCATCTGGTATGCTCCTCTCTCTATCCCAAAATACCGATTTACTGCCCGCGATCAACAGAATTTCCCCCTTCACGGGGCCAATCCATAGAAAGTCGCCATCGCCATGTCCCAAAACGATCCCGATCACCAGACCGACCCCCACGCCGTCCTCCTTGCCCACGACCGTTGGGCCAATAACCAGCTCTACGCCGCCTGCCAAGCCCTCAGCCAGGAACAGTTCACCCAGCCATTCCCCATGGGCACCGGGTCGCTGCGGAACAATCTCGTCCACAACCTCGGCGCGATGCGTGGCTGGACCGATGTCCTGGACGAAACCGAGTCCCGACCTCGGCTC
>DEXG01000026.1:411-8540 GCA_002364005.1 Phycisphaerales bacterium UBA3190 | reverse complement strand
CGACCTCGGCTCGAAGAGGGGCAGCACACACTCGACGACATCATCGCCATGCACGACCCCATCGCAGACGACTTTCAGCGGGCCGCACTCCGCCGCCCCTTCGACACCATCATCAACCGGCAACGCGGCGACGAGTCCTACACCTTCACCGTCGGGGGCATACTCGCCCATGTCACCACCCATTCCATGCACCACCGCGCCCAATGCCTCAACATGCTCCGCCAGCTCGGGATCGAATCACTCCCCAGGAGCAGCGTCATGGAGTGGATGCTCTTTGCAGACACGCAATAGCCCCCTCAGTCGTTCGTATGGCCAAGCACAAGGTCCATACAAACAGTATGATGGCCCTCTATCAACATGACTTGGCGTCACAGGACGCAGATCGGGAACCAATGACCACCACACCCACCAACTCCGTCAATCGCAGAGCATTCATCGCCGCCGGCGCCGTGGCCATCCCCTCCGCCGCACTCGCTCGGACCACCTCCTTCGCCTCCGTGTCCTCGACCGCCGATATGGATTTCGAAGACCTCATGAAAGCCGCGGGCAACAACCTCAAGCCCATGCGCGACCTCATGCGTCTGCTTGACAACCCCGTCATGCGCCAGGAGATCGCCTACCTCGCCAACCAGGTCACCATCAACCTCGCCCAGGCCGTCGATGTCGCAGATCAGGCCCCGATCCCCGAGCGCTCCAAGGCCAAGTACGCCGACGACAAGGAAACCTTCACCAAGGACCTCCGCATCAAGCTGCTCGAAGCCGTCTCCGCCTCAACCGCCCTGGCACGCCAGGCATGGCTCGGCAACGAGGAAGAGATCCGATCGCTCTACAACTCAATCCGCACCATCCGCAAAGACGGCCACGACGAGTTTGAAGAAGAGCACTGAGCCCAAGCATGCTGGACAACCTCATCGAGTTCTTTGCACGCACACACCTCGTCGTGCTGCACTTCCCGATCGCCCTGCTGATCGTCGCAGCGGTGATCGAGTTCTACCGTGCACTCTCGCCCAAGATCCGACGCGATGGGACCGCAGGGCCCTACCACCCGGGCCCAACCGGGACCACCCTGTTTGTCTTCGGCTTCCTCGCTTGCGCCTACACCGTCATCACCGGGCTGGTCTTTGGCTTCGACGACGGCGAGCGGGTCGACCTGCACCGGATCCTCGGCATCGCCACCGGCGTACTCGTGCTCCTGACCGCCATCGCGCTGCTGATGGCACGCAAGCCCACGCCCGGCGCTTCGGGCAGGGCATACCTCATCCTCCTCACGCTCACCGCCATCGCCACCGGACTCACAGGACACTTCGGCGGCGACCTGACCCACGGCAAGGGCTTCATCACCCGCCCGCTGGCCCAGGCCTTTGGCTCGGCAACCGAAGCGACGACCCAGCCAGCAATCGTGTACACACCGCAAGACTTCAACATCTCGCAGAACGCGTTCGATACATTCAACGCCAGCATCCTTCCCATCCTCGAGAACGCGTGCGTCGAATGCCACGGCCCGGATGAAGCCGAGGACGACATCCGCCTCGACACCCTCGCCTATGTGCTCGACCCGGCAGCCGACATGATCAAGCGTGATGTCCCCGACCACAGCGAACTGATCTACCGCATCGACCTGCCCGCGGGCGACCCGGACATCATGCCGCCGGATGACCATGCCGACCCGCTCAGCACCGAGCAGATCGAGCTGGTGCGTGCTTGGGTGCATTCCCTCGCCGCAGACTGATGCACGAATAAAGACAGGACGCTTGAACAAATCGCCACCCACTGGCGACCCAGTGGGCCTGTCCAACCGGTTCATGGGGCATGATCTGCGAGCTGTGGTGGCCAATGCGTACCACACGAAACCGCATTCTCAGATTGGTTATCACGCGCACCGCAAACATTTCAACTTACGAAAGATCTTGCCGAAATCTTCACGCTAGGTTTCGCAGGACAATCGAGGTACCGTATCCCCATCACGCGGCAAGCCGCCGCGTTGGGAGCACGCCATGCAGAACACGCCCGTCATCAATCGACTCGATCGTGTCCGCATCCTCGAATCATTCGCGGACGCATCCCACCCACGCCTACGCGATCTTTCATGCTCGCTTGCCTACGGCAGCATCCCCGCCCACATCGGGCGGCTGCTCCAGCGCATGCAGCAGGCACGCCCGATCAACCCCGACCATGTCCCATGCGATATGGTCACGATGAACTCCATCGTGCGACTCATCGACCTCGACACGCTCGAGCTTCACCGCGTAGAGCTTGTCTACCACACAGACCCATCGCACGCCATCCCCGAGGGCGTCAGCCCGGTGGAAGTGCACGATGAACTCGGTAGCGAACTGCTCGCCCGCCAGGTCGGTGACACAGTCACCCTCGGACAACGATCACACCGACTGCGTCTCCGCATCGATGCGATCGAGTATCAGCCCGAGGGCGCTGGCCACTTTGACCGCTGAGCGGAGACGCTCACAGGTTGGTCAGGATCGCTGCCGCCACCGACACCATCAGAAACACCCCCACCACGAGCAAAAGGGAGAGGCAACCCTTCCCGGACTCGTACCGCTCCTGCTGCGCGGACGCATCGCCCGCGCCTTTCTTTGACTCATTCATCACATGATCTCACTGGTATGACACGCCCACAACGGGCGCGTGTGTTCAAAGCGCAACGGTGATGCACACAGCGATCGCCGCCCCGCGCACCAACAACTCAAACTCTTCAGAACACCATCACACCGGCGGCGAACGCGCACCAATCACACGCCCGCGATACGAACGCACCTCACGCGACGGCCCACATACCAGACCCGAGCAACGCGATACACGCTCGAACCCATCCGGGCCCCAGACCGCACCGTCAGGACCATCGTCCCCGCCGCCCCGCTCACGCTGCTCACTGGCCACCAGCCACGACTCGCCGATCCCCACCCAGACGGGCTGAGGCGCACCGGGTGCATGCCGAGCATCGCCGCCAGCGACCACGAAATGCGCAGGCGATCCCACCAACGCGCCACTCAGCCACGCCGCCACCGCACCGATCAGGATCAGGAACCGCTGGGATCTCACAGCCCCAACACTACGCAGCCCCACGCCCATCGTCTGAAAAACACGACCCAACACCGCCCCCCACCCGCTGTGGGCAGTGTGAACGCTGTGGTTCCTTCTCCACCCCCCATCTGCTACAATCACCAACTGCACGGGGCGCGGCACCGCCGCTGAGAAGCACCCGTTGAACCTGATCCGGCTCGCACCGGCGGAGGGAATGCAGACAGCCGATCCCCACACCGGGACCCGTTCGGCTGCCGCGCATGACCCACGGTGCATCAACACTGAGGCATGTCATGACCGACCAGAACATCTACCCCAAATCAATCCCCGATCACCTCGCCATCACCTCGCCCGCAGGCAAGGCCGTCGCGCTCACCACCAACTACAAATCACGCGACGACATGAAGGCGTCATTCCGTACCGTCCAGGGCGGGCCCGCCACACCCGACGCCAAGTACACCCTCCCCGTCCACGGCGCCTACAACCCCGGCTCCGACAGCGAAGTCCCAACCCCCGGCTCGTTCGCACACAAGCCCGACATCGGCGGCCCCTACATGTTCTCCTCCCCCGACACCCCCGGGATGCCCAAGCCCTCCGACAAAACCGCGTGGGACTTCCTCCCCGATGACTGGTCCGTCGAGATCGTCGACGCCGACACCACCCCCGCCGCCTCCTCACCCTGCGCCCACGAGGCCCATGTCTTCACCGACGCCAAGGGCATCACCCGCCGCGTCACCACCCCCCCCGGCTTTGAGCCCATCACCCAGCTCGAGTCCGCCCGCCTGGGCATCATCACCCCCGAGATGCAACGCGTCGCCGAGCGTGAACCACACCTCACCGCCACCCAGGTCCGCGACGAGATCGCCGCGGGTCGTCTCATCATCCCCGCCAACCGCGCCCACCTGGCCAAGAACCTCGACCCCATGGCCATCGGCCGCGCATCCAAAACCAAGGTCAACGCCAACATGGGCGCCTCCCCCGTCGCCTCAGGCACCGACCTCGAAGTCGAAAAACTGCAATGGGCCGAGCAATGGGGCGCCGACACCGTCATGGACCTCTCAACCGGAGGCGACCTCGACGCCACCCGCGCCGCCATCCTCGAAAACGCCACCGTCCCCATCGGCACCGTCCCCATCTACTCCATGATCATCGGCAAGAAGATCGAAGACCTCGATCGCGACCTCATCATGGACACCCTCCGCCACCAAGCAGCCCAGGGCGTCGACTACTTCACCATCCACGCCGGCGTCCGCATGGCCCACCTCAAGTATGTCAAAAAGCGCGCCATCGGCATCGTCTCCCGAGGCGGCTCACTCCTGGCCAAGTGGATGCTCGTCCACAACCAGGACAACATCATGTACACCCTCTGGGACGACATCTGCGACCTCATGCGCCAGCACGATGTCTCCTTCTCCATCGGCGACGGGCTCCGACCCGGCGGCCTCGCCGACGCCACCGACCTCGCCCAGCTCGGCGAGCTCCAAGTCATCGGCGAACTCACCGAACGCGCCTGGAAACGCGGCGTGCAGGTCATGGTCGAAGGCCCCGGCCATGTCCCATTCGACCAGATCGAGTTCAACGCCAAGCTCCAACGCACCATCTGCCACGGCGCACCCTTCTATGTCCTGGGCCCGCTCGTCACCGATGTCTTCCCCGGCTACGACCACATCACCTCCTGCATCGGCGCCACCTCCATCGCCTACCACGGCGCCTCCATGCTCTGCTATGTCACCCCCAAGGAGCACCTCGGGCTCCCCAAGAAGGGCGATGTGAAGGAAGGCTGCATCGCCTACAAGATCGCCGCCCACGCCGCCGATGTCGCCCTGGGAATCCCCGGCTCACGCGACTGGGACGACGAACTCACCAAGGCCCGCGCCGCCCTCAACTGGAACAAGCATTTCGAGCTCGCCTTCGACGAGGACACCGCCCGCGCCTACCACGACGAAGACCTCGATGTCGACACCGACTTCTGCGCCATGTGCGGCCACGACTGGTGCTCCGTCCGCATCTCCAAAGAGATCCAGGAGTTCCAGTCCGGCAAAGCCGAAGGATTTGAACGCGGCGCCCCCATCAAATCCGACGCCCTCACCCCCGAACAACAACAAATCCTCGAAACCCGCGGCTACCTCTCCCCCGAAGAGATCCACAAGCTCGCGTCAAAGACCAAGAAGGTCGTGGGTGCCGAGGAGGGCGAAAAAGCCGCCTGCCACAGCGATTATGTCGATCCGGACGAGGCGAAGAAGGTGCAGGGGGAGCAGCTCGTCCAGCTGAATACCGCACCGGCGCATGGGATTGCGAGTGACGACCGACTGATCTAGTTAGAACTCTTCAAACTGATCAATACCATTTCAGCATGAACAAATGCCAACTCCCTTGCTTTTGATTTGATCGCTTTCTTCTTCGCTTTGTCTTTGTAATCGACACTATTGAGTTGTGGAATTAATGCATGAGAAAGGTCGTGATCTTGCTCATCCTGAATTGCAGTCAAATCCAAAGATAAAATGGCTTTGTGCCCAACCCTAGCAACATTATGGGTCTCCTTCCTACCCTCATTCCATGCAGCCTTCTCAATGGTAGTGAACCATTCTCGAGAGACGGAGAGCCCATCGTGATCGCCTTTATCTTCATCCGAACGCCATCTACGAGGCAAGAATGCGTCAAACTTTGGCTTGTCTGGATGCTGACCATCGGGATAAAAAGACACTGAGACGCGACGCAAAAAAGTTTCCCCGCTTGAGATAGCAGGAAGCTTATTTCTATTTTTTTTGCCAATTGAACTCACCGGAACTACATTACTTTGCCATGTATACCTGTCGCCGATTGTCCCATACTAAATCTTCGTCAGCAACCAACTCTGTACCGCGGAACTCTGTTAGTTCAGCATAGCGAGCATCAATTATTTCCATATGCACAGAATCACTTGCAGATGACCACTCAAGCGCTATCCCCAAATCGTTTGTGATTCCTACACGCGTCGGATACGGCTGGCCGTCTTGCGAAAGTAACTCAGCAAACACCACCGCTTGCTGACAAGATTCCGCTCTCAAGCACTCGCTAGGCATGGTCTCTGCCCATTCCCTTAACTTTGCTATTGCCGATTCCCACTTCAACTGATTTTCACGCGGGAGTGAAGACATCAAAATATTGTCACGCCCAAGATCTTGCCTAGATCTATAGTCAGGACATGATGCATAAGGCTGCATTGTTGTGTTGTATGTACGACTATCTGGGTAAACTGTCATAACTCCCTCCCCCAAACATCATGAGCTCGCTCGCCTGTAATTTGAGCGAATGTGTTCACTATCGCCTCATGCCCTATACTCAGACCATCCTCAAGCGACTGTTCATTGCCCTCAAGAGACACAGGACCTCTGGCAGTGATCTGCAAGTTCAAAATCTCATCCGTATCCTCAGCCCCATGCTTTTGCCGGTAGGCGTGATGTAAATCAACATGAAGCCTACCGCGATTTTCGCCTAGAACAAAGTGTGCATTGCTTCCCCACGCTTCAACTTGGCCACATAGCACTCTAGAAGTGTCTCCGACCAAACCTGGCACCAAGTCTTTCCATTCCTCCGGAGTGCTCCAGTGAACACCCTTAACTAAATGATTCACATACACAACTTCCCATTGGTTTGGCGTGGCGCGACCCAACCCTGATTCTTCAGCGAACCTTTCAAAACTTGACCAGTATTTAAACAAGCCAGGCTTCGTACTCGACCATCGGGGATACGAACTATCGTTATCGATTCTCCTCCAGTTATAAACAAATCGATCGTTTTGCAGTTGAAGCATCTTGCATTTATCTTCGGACATCATCTGAAGCCGAGAGGGGGCGTTTGGGCCAACATGAATTCTTGGCCTGCTGGGAAGAAATGACTTCGCTCCATCGAACTTTTCAGTCTGATTCGTGATTGGATCTGCGTCAGCGAGTAAGGGGTACTCGTCTTTGACTGTTGCCCAGAACAACCCGAGGTGCGCATTACCAAATCCAGACAAACGCTTGAACTGAATGCTAAGCGCGGTCTCGATCACCGGAGGATCACGGAATGAGGGTAGGTGCTGTGTCATCTTCCGATAATTCGAACAACTTCTGTGCCTGTCAAGCCCGAACTACCCGTATATACGACGATAATCAGCCCTGAGTTCAGTCTTCTGCCCACGAATCGCCATCCTACCGATAAAATAGCCCCTACAGCCTATATAAAGGCGTGCCAGCAATTTTCACCCATTCGCTATACAGGCAAAAATCGAAGGCTCCCTCGTACCATTAACCCGTTTCCATGCAGTTCTTCTACCCGCTATGCGGAGGGACAACAACCGCTGTTGCCCACTATAGGCCTGTACAATCCCCCACCACATGCCCCCACGCCCCACCCTCCAAACTCACGGCTGCGCCCTCCTCCCCACCATCTTCACCCCCACCCAACTCGCCCCCCTCATCCCCCTCGCCGACGACGCCCTCAGCGACCCAACCGCCCGCGCCACCCTGAGGCGAACTCACCCGGCTCACATTCCCAAAGCCGCATTCTGACCCACCAGCCCGGTTCTGTACCGTTTTCGTCTCAAATTTGATACGATTTACTAGAATAAACGCACCAAATATGCGACTATATCTATATGCCTACAGACACCACTCAACCCGAACTCCTCGCCACCCTGCGCACCCGCAAGCGCGAGCTTGGCATGACCTTCGAGACCCTCTCCGATCGCAGCGGCGTCTCCGTCTCCACCCTCAAGCGCATGCTCTCCCCCACCGCCACCGATGCCTCGATGTCCGACACCCTCGCCGTCGCCCAGTCGCTCGGCGTCACCCTGTCGCCCCGCATGACCAGCACCGAGGAGTTCAGGGAAGAGCAGGCCTACGCCAAGGCCCGCAAACTCGTCCGCATGGTCCAAGGCACCAGCGCCCTCGAAGGCCAGGGCGTTGATGAGCAGCACCTCAAACGCATGATCGAACGAACCGTGCGCGACCTGCTCAACGGCCCAAACCGCACGCTCTGGGCCACCTGATGTCGTTCGATCCACCGCTGCATGGGCAAACACCGGGTGCCCTCCTTCGACTCGCAGAGCGAAGGAGGACGAAGTGCAA
>DEXG01000026.1:0-250 GCA_002364005.1 Phycisphaerales bacterium UBA3190 | reverse complement strand
AGCGAAGGAGGACGAAGTGCAACCACATTCATCCACACCACACACCCGCACCTCCACCTCTTTCTCGCTCCGCATCGAAGAAGGGCACGATTCCCTAATCCCCAATCCCTGATCCCTGATCCCTTACCACCCCTACCTCCCCCTTTGTGCGCCATTTCCGCGCACTCCCCCACCCCACCCTTGACGCCGCGTGCCGCCCAAGTACAATTCCCCCAACACACCCCCATGTGACCAAACCATCCGCCCGTGC
>DEXG01000032.1 GCA_002364005.1 Phycisphaerales bacterium UBA3190 | reverse complement strand
CGCAGTGAGGCGGAGGGGGCTCTCCCTGCCTTCCGGGCGAGGTGTCGAGCGCAGGCCACCTCCCCCCTCTCTCCCCTTCAAAACTTATCCACAAACACAACCCAACCATTTGACCGCCTGTTCGGACTCTGGTATAGTCCACCCGCCGGGCCCGCGAGCAGCACCGCCCCCGGCCAGATCGTCGGCCGATATGGACATCGCCCCGTCTGACACAGTGCTGATACCCGTGCACCCACACGGCTGCGGGAGGCCAGAAAGCCCCTCCCAAAAGCGCCCGAGGCCACGCACGGCAAGCCCGAAAGGCACACACATGGCAAAGTCAAAGAAAGCAATCGAACACAAGCCACTCCCCGAGAACGAGAAGCAAAAAAAGCAAGCCCTCGATCGCGCACTCGCACAGATCGACCAGGCCTTCGGCAAGGGCTCCATCATGCGTCTCGACGAAGACGCCTACAACAACATCCCCGGCATCTCCACCGGCGCACTCTCGCTCGACCTCGCACTCGGTGGCAAGGGCATCCCACGCGGCCGAATCGTCGAGATCTTCGGCCCGGAATCATCCGGTAAAACAACCCTCTCGCTCACCGTCCTCGCCAACGCACAGAAGGCCGGCGGCGTCGCCGCATTCATCGACGCCGAGCACGCCCTCGACCCCAGCTGGGCACGCAAGATCGGCGTCAACATCGACGACATGCTCGTCTCGCAGCCCGACACCGGTGAGCAGGCACTCGAGATCTGCGAACTCCTCGTCCGATCCAACGCCGTCGATGTCATCGTCATCGACTCCGTCGCCGCACTCATCCCCCGCGCCGAAATCGAGGGCGAGATGGGCGACACGGTCGTCGGCCTCCAGGCCCGACTGATGTCACAGGCCATGCGCAAGCTCACCGGCGTCATCGCACGCTCGAGCTGCACCGTCATCTTCATCAACCAGATCCGCGAGAAGATCGGCGTCATGTTCGGCTCGCCCGAAACAACACCCGGCGGCCGCGCACTCAAGTTCTACTCCTCCGTCCGACTCGACATCCGCCGCACCGGCAGCATCAAGGACGGCGACACCGCCGTGGGCAACCATGTCCGCGTCCGCGTCGTCAAGAACAAGGTCGCCCCGCCCTTCCGCCAGTCCGAGTTCGACATCATGTTCAACGAGGGCATCTCCATCACCGGCGACCTCGTCGACCTCGCCGTCGAAGACAAGATCGTCCAGAAGTCCGGCGCCTGGTACTCCTACGGCGAGATCCGCCTCGGCCAGGGCCGCGAGAAGGCCAAGGAGTTCCTCGCCCAGGATCAGGACCTCTTCAACGAGATCAAAGAGAAGATCCTCGATGTCCGCCTCCCCGCCCGCAACAAGGCCAAAGCGGAAGCAGAAGCCGAGATCACCGAGGTCGAAACCGACGAACCCGAGTTCGCCGCCGCCAAGTGACCCCCAGCGACCTCAAGTCGCCTTCGGGAACCAACGGGGCACGAGATCAACGCCGCCTGGGGCTTGCCATCACGCACCAGCAGGTCAATGATCTCCCCCCACGCGGATGTGGCGGAATTGGTAGACGCGCTTGGTTCAGGTCCAAGTGGGAGTAAAATCCCGTGGAGGTTCGAGTCCTCTCATCCGCATTCAAGCCCCCCAATGGAGCCCTCTCGGGCTCCATTTTTCATGCCCACACAACAAATGAAAAACCGCCCGGGTTCTCACCCGGGCGGCACATGGGTTCATCATTCCCGATTCAACCGATCACTCGGTATCAGTGGGGACGCTCACGAACGAGTTGAACTCGAAGCTGGGCTTCGTCTGCTCGTAGAGATCCTCAACCGACATCGGGGTGTCGAGGTTGGTGGGCATCGCCAGGCGGTTATCCCAGTTGCGCTGAGCCGTCAGCTGGAACGCACGCGAGGTCTTGTTGAGACGCTCAAGCGCTGCCAGTGACTGCTCCGAGTAGGTCGCGGCCTGAGCGGCTGCGATCTCGTTGCGGGCGGCCTGCTGCTGCCCCTGAGCGTAGATGTCCGCGTACGCACGGTTGCGCTCCGACTCGGTCATCGCAACGCGATGATCGAAGCGGCTGCGGACACCGGTCTCGCGTGCATCGGCGACGGTGAAGTCACGCGTGGCTGATGCCATGGCGACCTCGTAGTCCGACTCGATGTTGCCGCGGGTGGCGATGTCCTGTGCCTTGGCGAAGCCGAGCTGCTCGTCGGCCTGAGCGTACATACGCTCGACCTCTGCGTCACGCTTGAGCTGGCCCGCGTTGGTGAGTGCGGCCATGTACTCCAGGTCGGCGTCCGACTGCTTCTTGCTCGCGATGTGTCGTGCGGTCAGCTCGGAGGTGTTGGCCACGGCGATACGCTCGAACGCCTCGGCCATCGCGATGCCTTCTTCGTAGTTGGCCTTGGCGATCGCCAGGTAGCTCTCGGCTGCCTGGTTCAGGCGTGCCAGCTCGGCGTTGAGGATCTGGCGGGCGCCGGTGATCTCCTCACGCATCTGGGCGACGACGGCACGCTGGGTCTGCTCGAGCGAGCTGGCCTCGGCGAGCAGCTGGCTGCTCTTGGCGGCACCGCGGCGCTTGGCCGAGTCACGCTGGACATTGAGCGAGGCGACCTTCGACTCGCCGATGCGCTTGGTGGCTTCGGCCTGTGCGAAGAGCTGGCGGACCTGTGCGTCGCGCTTCTTGCTCATGTTGACCGAGCTGCCCTTGAGGGTCTCGACGGTCGCGAGGATCTCGGTGCGGCCGCTCTCTGCGTCGACCAGTGCGCGGTTGCGCTCGGTGTCGGCGCTGGCGAAGAGCGCGGTGGTCTTGGCGTTCATGCGGTCGACCTCGGCGTTCGACTTCTGCATGAAGGCGTCGATCGATGCCATGGTTGCGAAGTAGTCGGCTTCCTTGCCGGCGAACCAGTCGTTGAACTTGCCGAGCTCTGCGTCACGCTGTGCGATTGCTTCGAGGCGGTCGGCGTCGGCCTGCTGGCGGAGCTGTGCTGCCTTGGCCAGGCCGGTCTTGAAGGCGGCGATGCGGTCGGCTTCAACATTGACGGGCTTCTTGCTCGCCTTGGCGAGGTTGGGGGTCTTGTCGCCCGCGTTGACGCCCTCTTCGAAGTCCTTGGTGTTGCTGGGGATCACGAAGCTGCCCTTGCGAGCCTGCTCTGCGAACTCCTTGGCGAACTTGGCCTGCATGCTCTTGGCGGTTGCCTCGGCTTCGGCCTGGATCTTCTCGAGTTCTGCTTCGGCGAGGGCCTTGTTGTGTGTGGCCTCTGCCTTCATTGCTGCGACGCGTGCGTCGACCTCGGCCTTGACATAGGCGCTGCGAGCGACCTGCTCTTCACGCTCTGCCTGTGCCAGGGTGTTCTGGATGTCGGCCATCGACTTGGCGTACTGGGTCGAGACCCACTGCTTGGCTTCGGTGAAGGTGGTCTTGGAGCTGTCGAGCTTGGCCTGTGCGTCGGCGCTGAGGCGGGCGTACTGGGCCCTGTCGCGGGCTGCCTGCTCTTCGGCCTGGAGCTTGATGTCCTCGGCTTCGGCGAGGGTTGCTTCGTAGGTGACCTGTGCGGCCTCGACCTCGAGCTTGTAGTTCTCGTCGGCGTCGGCAACCATGAACTGGTTGGCCTGTGCGTCGAGTGTTGCGATCTCGCTGCTCATCTGTGCGTCGAGCGAGCGGGCACGCTGTGTCAGCTCGGCGTACTCGGCGTTGAACTGGTCGGTGGTGGTGGCGGCGAGCTGGTTGAGGCGGCTCACTTCGGCGTTGCTCTGTTCAGCAACGGCCTTGGCCTGGGCACGCAGCGACTCGACCTTCTGGATGGCGCGGTCTTCGGTGAGGTCCGCGGTCTGAACCATCTGGTCGATCTCGGCTTGGCCGCGATCACGGACGGCCTCGTAGGTTGCCATCATGCGGTCGTGCTCAGCGAGCGAGCCAGACCATTCGTTCTCGGATTCCGAGCGCATGCGCTCGATCTCTGCCTGCCACTCCTTGACGGAGGCGACGAGGAATGCTTCCTGGCGTTCCCACTTGGATGCTTCTGCGAGTTCGCGGGCCTGGATATCGCTCTCGAGCTTGGAGAGGTTGGCGTTGTGGACGCTGCGGGTCAGCTCGGCATCGGCGTAACCGGTGTCGCGTGAGACGAAGCCGTCTTGGAGGTTTGCGTCAGCGCCGGCCATCGACTCGGTGTACTGTGATTCTGCGAAGACTTCGAAGGCCTGTGCGTTGGCACGCTGTGCCTGGATCGAGGCGCTGCCCTCGCGTGCTTCCGAGACCCAGCGCTGTGGGAGTTCGATCTCATCGCCCTCGGTGACATAGACCTCTGGGGTGAAGTCGCCCTGTGTGCGGCTGGGGTCGAGGTGTACGGTTGCGAGTTTGGCCTGATACTCGGGCGTGAACTGGTTGGTGTTGCCTCGGGTCAGGTTGGAGCTGGTTTCGCAGCCGGTCATGCCTGCTGCCATGGCGATGGCGAGCGGGGAGAGTCCAATCAGGAGGCGAACAGGACGCACGGTGTTGTTTGGTGTTGGGTTCTTCACGGTCGAGTCCTCGGTGATGATGAGTTCCATGTGATGTTGCCCGAATCGCACGGGCGTTCGAGAAACAGATCGGAACGAATGGCGTCTGGGTCGAGTTGCCCAAGTGGAGTTCGTATACTGGGGTTCCGGTCGCAACGAATAGCCGGGTCGTGATTCTGATAACCTTGTTCCCAAATCGTGGGGTCTCCCCGCACAGGCCGCGCAGACGGCGCAGGACACTGATGGCGTTGATTTACACAGGCATCGACGAAGCGGGCTATGGCCCGATGCTCGGCCCGCTCTGTGTCGCCAGTGCCACGCTGCGGGTTGAGGGCTGGACGCCCGGTGAGCCGGCGCCGGATCTGTGGGCGATGCTCGATTCGGTGGTGTGCAAAACCAAGCGTGAGGCCAAGGCCCGCATCGCGGTGGGGGATTCCAAGGATCTCAAGCTGGCCAATAGCAGCGTGACGAGGCATCCGTTGCACCACCTTGAGCGTGGTGTGCTTGCCTTTCTTGGCGCCCAGCGGGGGACGCTGCCCTTGGTCGACCACGATCTCTATCAATGTTTGGGTGCTTGCCACGAGGCACACCCGTGGTATTCGGGCGATGCGATTGATCTGCCGCTGGGGCATGATGCGGCGATGCTGGGGATCGAGGCCAACGATCTGCGTCGGGCCATGAGCAGGGCGGGGGTCGAGCTGCTGGATCTGCGGGTGCGGGTGCTGGGCGAAACGGAGTTCAACACGATCTATCGGACCCACCGGAGCAAGGCGGCGGCGACGGGGCTGGCGTTGGGTGAGCTGATCAGCGGCTCATGCGAGCTTGGTCAGGGGGCAACCCAGCGGCGCATCGTGTGTGATCGTCAGAGCGGGCGGACCCACTATGGGCGGATGCTCGGCGAGCTGTTCGGGTCGGTCCAGGTTGAGGAAGAGTCGGCGCGTGCTTCGCGGTATTGCTGCGATGAGCACACCGGTGTGCTGCTGACCCCGGGGGCGGATGGGGCGTACTTCCCGGTGGCGTTGGCGTCGATGGCGGCCAAGCTGGTGCGTGAGCTGGCGATGATGCGGTTTAATCGGTACTGGGGTGAGCGGATCCCGGAGCTGAAGCCCACGGCTGGGTATGTGCAGGATGCGCGGCGGTGGCTGGGTGATGCGCACGCTGATATCAGTGCGGCGGAGCGGGAAGCGATGGTTCGTCTGGCATGAGTGATGATCGGATGGCCAAGCAGTATCTTGATCTGGCGGCTCGGGCGGGTGCCCGTGCGTTTGGTGCGGCGGAGCCCAACCCGCTGGTGGGTGCGGTGATCGTCAAGGATGGCGTGGTGATTGGGGTTGGCCATCATCGCCGGTTCGGGGCCCTGCATGCCGAGCGTGATGCGTTGCTCGCGTGTCGGTCTGGCGGGCACGATCCGCGTGGGGCAACGCTCTATTGCACCCTTGAGCCGTGCTGTCATCATGGGAAGCAGCCGCCTTGTACGGAGGCGGTGATCGAGGCGGGGATCGAGCGGGTGGTGATTGCCTCTCGGGATCCGGGTGAGGTCTCGGGCGGTGGTTGGGCCTTGCTGGAAGCGGCGGGGATCCGGGTCGAGCTGTGTGCTGCGAGCGAGCAGGCGATGGCGTTGTCCCAGCCATTTCTTCATCGGGTGGCGACGGGGCGGCCCTGGGTGATTGCCAAGTGGGCGCAGACGCTCGACGGGCGGATCGCGACGCGGACGGGCGCGAGCCAGTGGATCTCCAATCCCCGGTGTCGGGGGCGGGTCCATCGGCTGCGGGCGAAGGTTGATGCGGTGATGGTGGGGATCGGGACGGTGCTGGCGGATGATCCGATGCTGACGGCGAGGGATTGCCGGAATGTCCGCCGGGTGCCGAAGCGGGTGGTGCTCGATACGAGCGGTCGGTTGCCTCGGGATTCGAAGCTTGTGCAGAGCGCGGGTGAGATCCCGACCATTGTCTATACGGCGGACCCGATGCGGCTTGCGGGTACGGCGGTGATCGCTGAGGGCAGCGAGCTTGACGGGGATCGCCTTGATCTGGGGTGGTGCCTTGGGCACATGCACCGGGTCCACGGGATCGCGACGGTGTTGTCCGAGTCTGGGCCTCGTTTGCTGGGGTCGTTGCTTGAGCGGGCGCTGATCCAGGAGGCGCTGGTGCATGTTGCGCCGGGCGTGATGGGGGATGCGCAGGCCAAGCCGGTTGCGGTGGGGCGTGAGGTGCCCACGCTGGATGGGATGCGGCGGTTCAGGTTGTTGCGAACCAAGCGCATCGATGATGATGTCGAGCTGCATTATCGGTCTTGTTGATCAGGGCTTTGACCAGAAGGCGAGCTTTTCCTGCACGGTGCCGGTCACGAATGTGCCTTCGGCGCTGACCCGCAGCGAGGTGTTCGGTTCGTTGTGGCCGGTTTTGATCATCGCGAAGCAGATGGGGATGGCGCCGAGCATCGGCGAGATGGTTGAGCTTGTGACGACGCCCACCGCGGATTCGTTCTCTTTGCCGACTTGGAAGATCTGCGAGCCCGTGGTGGGCTGGAGGATCTCAGTGTGCTCGGGTGTGATGCGCTGGTCTTCGATGCGGACGGCGACGACCTTGCGGGCGCCGGCGCCTCGTGCGTGCATGCGTGCGACGACTTCCTGTCCGAGGTAGCAGCCCTTGGTGAAGTTGACGCGTTGTTCGATGATGCCGGATTCGACGGGGAGGTTGGAGTCGCCGAAGTCGAGGTTGAAGAGTGGGTGGCCGGCTTCGATGCGGGCTGCGTTGAGGGCCATCCATCCGGTCGGTCGGGCTTTGAGCTGGGGGTGTGTATCGGCGGCGGCGAGGAGTGCCTCGTAGATTGGTTTGGTTTGCTCGAGGGGGAGGGTGATCGCCAGGCCCGGCTCGCCGCAGATGTCGTCGCGTTCGACCAGAACGGTGTGGTCTTGGAAGGTGACGGTGGTGTTCTCGTTTTGGTTGAGTTCTGGCACCGCGTCGGTGTTGGTGAAGGTGTGTGTGATGAGCTGGGGGGCGGTTGGGCCGTGGATTGAGAAGCGGTGGTATTTGTCGCTGGCGTCGGTGATCTGGGCATCTTCGGCAAAGATGAAGGCGTCGAGTGCCTTGGCGCTTTGTTTGGCGAGGTGTCGGTCGACGCGGATGAGCATGCGGTCTTCGAACTCGGCGAGTCGGAGGTCGGCGTCGATTCGGCCCTTGCGGTTGAGCCAGAAGCTTTTTCGTCCCATGCCCGGCTTGAGGTCGTCGACCTTGGCGGTGAGCATGTTGTTGAGGAAGGGGAGGCGTTCTGAGCCGGTGATTTCGATGGTGCCCATGTGGGTCTCGTCGAAGATGACGCAGCCCTTGCGGAGCGCGGCGTACTCCATATCGAGGTCGCCGAAGGTCTCGACGACGGCGCTGGTGCTTTCGTCTGTGCCATAGGGCAGGAAGAATGCGTCTCGTTGCTCGTGTGATTCGTGGACCGGTGAACAGTGGGGTGCGTTGCTCATGGTGGAGGATAGGTCTGTGGGGGGGCAGAATCGGGGAATTTGGCATGTGGCGAAGCTACGATCTGTTCACGCTGTAATGATTTCATGAACTATCCCAAGGAGCCCGCCCGTGAATATTGATCTGCTCAAACGACTGTGTGAAATGCCTGGCATCCCCGGCCGCGAGGAGCGTGTGCGTTCTCTGATTGAGTCGGAGATTGGCAAGCTGTTTGACAGTGTGGAGACGGACGCGATGGGCTCGCTGATCTGCCGACGCAAGGCGCGTACGGCGAGCGGCACGGTGAAGAAGGGCGATGCCAAGACGCTGATGCTGCTTTGCCATATGGACGAGATCGGGTTCTATGTCTCGAGCATCGATGAGAAGGGGTTCCTTTGGTTGAGCCCTGCTGGCGGGTTTGATCCGCGGAACTTGTTCTCGCGTCGCGTGCTGGTTTGCACGGACAACGGGGATTTCAAGGCGGTGATGAACCCGGGCGGTCGTCCGGTGCATATCTCGTCGCCTGAAGATCGCAAGAAGGTGCCCGAGGTCAAGGAGTTCTTTGTTGACACGGGTATGACCGCGGCGCAGGTGAACAAGAACATCAAGATCGGTGACTATGTGGTGATGGATGAGCCGTTCCTTGAGCTGGGGACCAAGTGCGTGTCCAAGGCGCTGGACAACCGTGTGGCGTGCTGGCTCGGGATTGAGTCGGTGCGGGCGCTGGTGAAGAGCAAGAAGGGGAACGCGTGCGATGTTGTCGTGGCGTTCACCACCCAGGAAGAGGTCGGGTTGCGTGGTGCCAAGACGGCGTCGTTTGCGGTCAAGCCGGATTATGGGATTGGTATCGATGTGACGCTGGCGTGTGATACGCCCGGTGTCCCCGCGGCCGAGTCGGTGACGACGCATGCCAAGGGGTTCGCGTTGCATATCAAGGACAGCAGCTTCATCTCGGATTATGAGATGGTGCAGAACATCGAGAAGATTGCCAAGAAGAACCGGATCCCGTATCAGCGGTCGATCCTTGGTGCTGGCGGGCAGGACGGTGCTGCGGCGCAGCAGGCGGCCGCGGGTGCCAAGGCGGTCGGCGTGACTGTGGGTACGCGGTATATCCACACGGTGACGGAGATGCTTGATAAGAAGGATCTGAAGGCGGCGTGTGATGTTCTTGCGGCGGCGATGAGTGAGCTGAAGTAAGAGCCGTCGGATCTTGAGCTATTCAGATCTTGAGCCATTGAAAAACGCCCCGTTTGGGGCGTTTTTTTGTGGTTGTGTGGGTGTGTTAGGAGGTGGGGCCGAGCTGTGAGCTGAGCATCCAGAGGTCTTTCTCGAGGTTGGCCAGTGTGCCGATGACGATGTCTTCGCTGACGGCGTCGAGGTCGCCGAGTTTGCCCTGGGCATCGCGGAGGACCTTGATGGTTTCGTCGAGGATGGCGACGGCGTGCTTGAGGACTGCTTCGTCGCTGAGGAATCCGCTCTCGATGGCCGGTACGGGTGATTTGTCGAGTTCGGTTCGTTGGCCTTCTGCGGGCATACCGATGGTGACGAGTCGTTCGGCGATTTCGTCGGTGCCGTCTCTTGCGTGCTCGATGACGATGTCGAGGAACTCGTGTACGGACCTGAATCTTGGTCCTCGGATGTTCCAGTGGAGGTGTTTGAAGGAGAGTGCGAGGTCGATGGTTGCGGTGACGCAGGCCTGGAGGAGCGGTGCCTGCTTTTGTGGGTGGTGGTGTTCGATGCTGGTCATTTGGGGCTCCTTGTGTGGCCATAGTTGGTTAGAACTATTCTAGATAGTGGTTGTGTCGGTTTCAATCGGGTGTGGGCGAAATGTGGTTTGAGGGCCGGTGCTTTGTGGGGTCGGTGGGGGCATGGTTTCGACTATGCCTTGGTAGGGGCTTTGGCTGTGACATTGATTGGGGCCGAGGATGGGGCTGGGCGTGGGTTGGGCATATAGATAGAAGAAAACCCGAAGCCGCGTCCATGCGGCTCCGGGTTTGTGGTGGATTGTGATGTGTGGTTGATTCAGGCGGCGATGTTGGTGGCCTGCTCGATGGCGTCGACGACCATGCGGACCTGGAAGGGCTTTTTGAGGAAGCCGTCGAACCCGGCGGAGCGGAGTCCCTGGGCCTGGCCGTCGGTGAGCTTGCCGCTCATGGCGATGAGTCGTGTCATCTGCATGGCCTCGCTGGAGCGGACGAGCTGTGCGATTTCGCGTGGCTCGCACTCGGCGATGTGGACATCGATGAGCACGACATGGGGTCGGAATCGCTCGCACTCGAGTCCGGCGCTGAATGCGGTGTTTGCGGTGGAGACCTCGTAGCTGGTCTGCTCAAGCAGAACGCGTTCGAGCACATCGGAGACCTCACGGTCGGAATCGATGACGAGCACGCGGGTGTTTCCGCTGGTGATGCCGTCCATCGGGATGTGGTGTGTCTTCATGAAACGGTAGAGTTCGGTGACGGGGATACGCCGATCCTTGGACCCGGGGATCCGGTATCCTTTGAGCTGGCCTGAATCGAACCACTTTGAGACGGTTCTGGGGGCAACATTGCAGATTTTGGCGACCTCGCCGGTCGTGAGCACATCTTTTTCTATCGGCATCATCTATCACCTCTGGGAACTACATGAAGTGAACCGGCGCTTTCGTCATGCGCCGCAACACCGGCTTCATCGTCGTCAATGCTCGTGTGCTTCACGGTTGGATCGGATTCGCGGGTGAATCGGCCAGTTTGGCCATATACGGACGCATTGTGGATGGGTTCTCGGGCAGGCGGTCGGTGATCGTCCGGTGTCACCCCCCGATTGACAGGGTGGGCTGATGTCCGATAGAGTTATGGCTCAATCAGGCGGTGAGGGGCAACACATGGCCCTGATCGTCGTATATGATGCCCTCCCCCGGATCGCGGGTCTTACTGCGCTCCAAACTCGTTCCAAACACCAGACCCGGTCTGTCCCACAGGAGACGATTGTGCGCTTCTCGAACCGAAACCTTACCGGATTCACCCTCTCGATCACACTCCTGGCGGGCTCGAGCATCGCGATGCTGGCCCCTTCTGCTCATGGCGCGGCTGTGGCACAGCTGCAGCCCGAGAGCGAGAGCCCCGAGCAGCTCGAGCTGCTGCGAGATTTCATCCACTTTGTGAAGATCGCTCGATTCGATGTCGCCAACGACATCGGTACCCGTCTGCTGGACTCAGGTCTGAGTTCGGAGGGGTTTGTCGATTTGATTGAGCAGTCACGCGAGCAGCAGCGGTTTGAGGAGGCGGTAGCCGCGGGATTGCGTGTGCCGGTGCTTGAGCCGATCGCGGCGCAGCTGGAGTCGTTGTTTCGTGATGGGAAGCTCTCTCGTGCCCGCAACCCGGAAGAGATTGCTCGCAATATCGGGCTTTTGACCGAGGGGCTTCGTGCCCGTTCGCTCGCCCGTGAACGGCTGATCTTTGCAGGTGAGTACGCGATGCCACAGCTGCTGGATGCGTACCTGCAGCAGAAGGACCTGGCGCTCAAGGCGCAGGTGCAGCGCCTGCTGGTTGATATGGGTCGCCACGCGATTGTGCCGCTGATCACGGCCCTGCCGGGTCTTGATGCGACCAGCCAGGAATCGATCGCTGAGGTGCTGGGTCTGATCCCGTACCGGACCAGTCTTCCTGTGCTGATCGATGTGTACCAGTCAACGAATAACAACGCGGTGCGTCAGGCAACGGGGCGTGCGATTTCTCGTCTGGGTGGGAATCCGGGCAGTGATGTCGCGGAGATGTACGCGTTGCTGGCCAACTCGTACTACAGCGAGCCGGCGGAGCTGACCAGCTTCCCTGGTGAGGATCACCAGCTTGTGTGGGACTTTGACCCCGGGCTTGGGCTTGTGATGATCCCGGTCCGCACGCCTGTGTTCCACGAGGCGATGTCGATGCGGATGGCTCAGCGTGCGTTGAACCTGCAGCCACAGAATGATGAGACCCTTGCCTTGTGGGTTGCGTCGAACTACTCGCGTGATTTCGACACCCCGGAGGGGTATGAGAACCCGCTCTATGGGAGTGATCGTCGCAGTGCGGACTACTACGGGATCGCGGTTGGGCCCGAGATTGATCAGCTGGTGCTGCGTCGTGGCATCGATTCGCGTGATACCCCGCTGGTTCGCAGCTCGATCGAGGCGATCGCCCAGACGGCTGGCTCCCGCATGCTGTGGGGCCAGGATGTCGATGGGCGTTACCCGCTGCTTGAGGCGTTGGATTACCAGAACCGTCGCGTGCAGTTCGAAACCGCGCTGGCATTGGGCAACGCCCAGCCCAGCGAGTCGTTCGCCGGCTCGGAGCGTGTGATCCCGCTGCTGGCCAGTGCGGTGAAGGATGCTTCTGCCCGCTACGCGATCGTGCTCACGGGCGATGATCGCGAGAGCTATGACCAGTATCGCGTGCAGCTGGAGCGTCAGGGCTTCACTGTGTTGCCCCCCGCGCCCGAGGGGCTGGGGCAGGTCGAGGCGGCCGTGGCTGAGACTCCGACGATCGATCTGATCGTGAGTGCCCAGGGCTTTGATAACACCCTGCTGAGCATCGAGACTGCTCGTGCCGACGGCAAGATGTCGGTCGCGCCGGTGCTCGCGTTGATGGGGCCGGACGACCTGATCGCGATGGAGCGTCAGTATGGTCGTGACCAGACCGTTTCGGTGCGGCGTCAGGCGATCAGCAACAGCGCGTTCGACAACTCGGTCGAGACCCTCCTCGAGGTGGCGTCTGGCGGTCCGATCTCGCTGGACGAGGCGGATTCGTACGCGATGCGTTCGATTGAGGTCTTGCGGAACCTGGCGATCTCGAACAATCAGGTGCTGAACATCTCGGATGCTGCTTCGATGCTGATCGATGTGCTTCAGCAGGTCGAGGGGTTCACGCTGCTGGATATCGCTGAGATCATCTCGTACATGCCGCAGCCCAAGGCGCAGCAGGCGATCATGGATGCGGCGTTGGAAAGCCAGGCCGAGATCCAGATTGAGCTGTTGACGATTGTCTCGGATTCTGGCAAGCGCTTTGGCAACCAGCTGAGCAATCGTCAGGTTCGTCGCCTGATCGAGCTTGCCGGTGCTGACGATTCGGCGCTGGCTGAGGCGGCGGCGGCGACGATGGGTGCGCTCGAGGTTGATAACGACACGCTGCTCGAGTTGATCTTCGACGGCGAGTGATAACGCTCCGGCGGACGCTGGCGGACCATTTCGATTTACACGACGGGCAGCGATGCCCGTTTTTTTGTGCGCGGATTCTCGGGCATTGCATGGTCCGATCTTTGTTGGCGGTGGTGGTGGTCTGGCCCGCATATCCGGCAGCAATGGGGCAATCGGCATGCCCGGGGTTGGTTTGCGATGACTCAGGACAGCATCGCTCATTCATGTTGGCTTGCAAGTCGATGCTCATATTGCACGCTGTGATTTGCGTGGTGCGGTGTGTAGCCGCTTACAGGGAGCCCTGGGAGCGAACTCTCAGGGGAACCGGCTCTCACCGAACCGGACAGCGTGTAACTCATGAGTCGTTTTCAAGGAGACAAACCAATGCATGCAACACGAAAGACTATGGCAAAGGGCTTCACCCTTGTCGAAATCCTGATCGTGGTCGTGATCCTCGGCATTCTCGCCGCGATCGTCGTTCCACAGTTCACAAACGCGGCGAACGAAGCTCGTACGGGCAACATCGCCACCCAGGTCTCGACCATCGAGAACCAGCTTGAGCTTTATGCTGCTCAGAACAACGGCACCTACCCAACCGTTGCTGAACTGGCTGCTGACTGGGCTGTGATGATCGATGGTGATTACCTCAAGGAACTGCCCGTCAACCCCTTCGACAGCACCTCGGATGTTGCTGCGTGGGATTCGGACGGCGTGAGCGATCAGGCCATCATCTATGAGGACGCAACCGGTGGTTGGCTCTACGATCCTGATACCGGCAACATCGCAGCGAGCACTACGATCGAAGCGCCTTGATCTTGCCACAAACGCTTAATCCACACGGAGCCTGGAAACGGGCTCCGTGTCCTTTCGCTGATTACGGGAGCTGAGATGAAACGGCAGATACAGCGTGCGTTCACCCTTGTTGAGATTCTCATTGTCGTGGTGATTCTGGGAATTCTGGCGGCGATCATTGTGCCGCAGTTTGCGGGTGCTGTTGAGGATACCGCGGTAACGACGACGAAGTCTGAGCTTGAGAAGCTCCGTCGTGCGGTTGAGGTGTTTCAGGTGCGTAATGGTGACGCCCTGCCAGATATTGAGGCGGGGGACGGGACCTGGGGCGATCTGATCGTGAGCACGGGGGCGTACCTGAAGGAAGCACCGGCGAACCCGTATGTCGGCGGCGAGAATGCTAAGGTGATCACGATTGGTGATGGCCCTGATGACGCGTTCCAGTCGGCGTATGCCTGGATTTACGACGATTCGACCGGCCAGGTCTGGGCGGCTGGGTTTGATGAGGACGATGAACCCCTGCCGCGGAACTGAACGGTTCCGGTCTCGGCTGGGTGGTACTGGGCATTGCGGGGTCAACGAGGCATCATGAACTCAAACACAAGCCGAATGAATAGGACGCGTGGCGGTTACACGCTGATCGAAGTGCTCATCGTGGTGATGATCATGGGTATCGCGGCGGCTGTCGTGGCGCCGACGACGAGTCAGGCGGGTGTGCTCCGGATCCAGGCGGCCGTGCGGACGCTCGTGGCTGATATCACCTTTGCGCAGATGGATGCGTTGGGGTATCAGGAGCAGCGTGCGATTGTCTTCGACACGGAGGAGAACTCGTACACGCTGGTGCAGGTCAATGGGTCGACGATCGATGTTGAGAACGATGCGTTGTACGATCCGCGTGGTCCGGGGCAGAGGTACACGGTTGATTTCAATCGTGAGATCTTTGGTGGGACGGTCATCGAATCGGCGGAGATTGATGATGACCATGTTCTGGTCTTCGACGAGATGGGCGGGCCTGTGGCCGAGCCCGGGTCGAGCACGCTGAGTGATGGTGGGTCGATCACGCTTGCTGGGCCGCTGAGTCGGTTCCGGGTTGATGTCGCGGCGTTTACCGGTCGTGTGACGGTCACCCGACTCGATTAATCGAGCCAGACGGACCCAAGGTTTTATCAATGCATGGTTTGCGCCTCATGGGTAGGGGTGTTCGCACCGAAGTTGGTTTTTACCAATAGGAGTGCGCCATGCGTGAGCACGAGACAACAAGTTCAGATCGTTCACAGCGACAGAGCGGCGCGACGCGCAGCCTGTCGCTTCTTCTTTGTCTCGGGGCATTGGCGGGTGTGCTGATCTGGGCGAAGCTTCGCCTGGTGACTGATATCCCCCGCAGCGCGTACGCGGAACCGAAGGAGCGGAGCGTGGAGCCCGGAGCTGATGCTGACGATGGGCACGGCGCTCATGGTGTCGGAGAGGACGCTTCATGGGACCGAGACGAGCATCCCTGAGGCCCGCCCGGTGTTATCGGGCGGGGAAGTGCCGACTTTGCCGACAGCAACCCGCCGAATAGTCAGGGTCTGTCCAAAGTCACACCCAATCCCGACCGATCGAATTGCAGCAATAGACCCGGACGAACCGGGACTTAGAAGCATGCGAGCATTCGCAATAGCTGAGGATCAACCCAATGAGCACGATCGAGCCAAACCGCAACTTCAAGATCAATCTACTCGGCCTGAGTCTTCGCCAGGGCATCATGCCCGCGTTGGCCGTCGCCATGCTCGCTGGCAATGCAGCCGCGCAGGACTCGGGAGGGTTCGGTCTGCTTGCGGCTCTGAAGAGCCAGGCAAAGTCAGCGACGCAGCCCGCGGAAGAGCCGTACGAACTCGGTGAGTTCGGCGACGAAGAGTACTACCCCGAGGACTACGACAGCATGGCCGATATGGGCGCTGCTCCCGCGGGGGATATCGAGAGTCTCGCCGGTGCGGTCGAGGTCAACGATTATGACCTTGTCGACCTGCATGTGAACAACGAGAACCTGGGGAACATCCTGCAGCTGCTCTCGATCCAGTCGCAGCGGAACATCATCAGCTCTCCGAGTGTTCAGGCGACCGTGACTGCGGATCTCTACGGGGTGACCTTCTACGAGGCGTTGGATTCGATCCTGCATGTCAACGGCTTTGGGTACATCGAGAAGGGCAACTTCATCTATGTCTACACGGCTGAAGAACTGGCGGAGTTTGAAGCACTCTCGCGTAAGCCCGTGACTCGCATTATTGATCTGGACTACCTGAACTCGACCGATGCCGCGGAGTTTGCCAAGATGCTGCTCTCGGATTCGGGGACGATCACTGCCAACGCGGCGACCGAGGCGTACACGATTAACGATGGTGTGCCGTCCGGTGCGGACAACTACGCCAACAGCGCGACGATCGTGATCAGCGACTTTGAGGAGAATGTCGAGGAGATCCAGGCCCTGATCGATCAGCTTGATACCAAGCCCGCGCAGGTGCTGATCGAAGCGACGATTCTTCAGACCACGCTCAATGAGGCCAACGCGTTCGGTGTTGACTTTGCGTTGATTCAGAATCTTGATTTCACCGACTTCGTCGGGACCGGCGGCCCGCTCAGCGTTGTTGACGGGCTCATCAGTGGTGCGGGCGAGACCATCGACGGGACTTCGGTCGATGTGCCCAACGGGCATGGCACCGGTCTCCAGTCGACCCCCGGCAACACCAGCTCGGGTTCATCGACGCTCAAGGCGGGCTTTGTCAACGGGGATGTTGGCGTCTTCATGCGAGTGCTCGATGAGATCACCGATGTCACGGTTGTTTCGAATCCCAAGCTGCTCACGCTCAACCGCCAGCCCGCCCGCGTGCTCGTGGGTACCCGTGTCGGCTACCTTAACTCGACCACCACCGACACCTCGACCACGCAGAGCGTTGAGTTCCTGGATGTCGGTACCCAGCTCGCCGTGCGTCCGTTTGTGAGCAAGAACGGTCTGATCCGGCTCGAGCTCCGCCCGCAGGTTTCGAACTTCACGCTTCGTACGGTCGCTGACGGTGCGGGCAACAATGTCACCATCCCCGACGAAGACACGACCGAGATGAACACCAATGTGATGGTGCGTGACGGCCAGACCGTCGTGCTCGGCGGCCTCTTCACCGAGTCGACGACTTCGACCCGCAGCCAGGTCCCGGTCCTTGGTGATATCCCGCTTGTTGGGAACGCCTTCAAGGGCTACGACGACGCGACGCGTCGCACGGAGATCATCTTCCTGATCACGCCCTCGATCGTGAACGACACGATCCTGGCCGAGACCGGGGATATGGGCAACCAGTATCTTGAGCACGCACGCTACGGTGCTCGCAACGGCCTGCTCCCCTGGTCGCGTGAGCGTCGCGTGGGTCAGTTCCTGATCGAGGCCCGTCAGCTTGCTGACGAAGGTCAGATCGAAGCGGCGCTGTCGAAGGTTGAGCGTGCACTACGCCTGATGCCGATGTCTCCCGATGCCCGGGCGCTGCGTTCGGAGCTGACGGGCAAGGTTCGCAGCATGCCATCGCGTTCGTTGATCGAGGGTATGCTGCACAACGAGATGCACTACGGCGGCAAGATGTCGTCGAACAGCACGCCGCTGAACCCGAACCCGCACTTCAACCCGTTGCTGAATGAGCAGGTCGAAGCGCTCGCGAGCGAGCAGACCGAGCAGCCTGCTGAGGTTGAGACCGAGCAGTTCGAGTCGTTCGAGCCCGGTTTCGAGGAGTCGTACGCCGAGGCACCGACTGAGAGCGTTTCATCGAACGATACCGAGGGGTACGCTGATTTCGAGACCCAGCAGGAGACGGAGTTCTTCACGCCCGAGCCATTGGCCAGCGGCGAGGGGTTCAACGAGATCCCGGTCAACAGCTTCGACAAGTTCGACCAGATGAAGTCGGTGGTTACGGGTGAGCAGACCAGTGTCGAGCCCAGCCCGGAGACCGAGTTCGTGGCGCAGGACGAGCAGACCGAGATGAGCTTCGACGAGGCCCAGCAGGACGGGATCGACTCGTTCGTGAGCGTTGCTGATGGCTTTACCGGGCAGCTGATCATCCCGCTGCCGACCGGTGGCGCGTTGCGTCTGGACTGGCCCCTGGGCTTTGACTATGTCGTGAACAATGAGAACCCCGAGGCGACCTTCACTGAGGTGCCCACCGAGGGTGACGATTTTGCGGATTTCACTGAGTAAGCGGGTCGATCGGGTCGACATGAATCGCATCCAGCACCCCTGACTCAGGAGTTTTCAGATATGACCATCAAGCGCACGCTTCCTCTCTTCGCGACCGCATCCCTTCTGGCCACCCTTGTGGGATGTGCGGGGCAGGGCAACTACACCCGAGAGGGTGTGTCGATGGCCAAGGAGCGTATGAGCTTCCTGAAGAGTGCCACCGAGTGGGAGCTTGCTCGTCAGGCGTTCCTCGCGGGGGACCTGGAGAAGGCGCTCCGCAAGGTTGATGTCTCGCTTGAGATCAACGATACGGTTGTGAAATCGCATGTGCTCAAGGGACGCGTCCTGATCGAGATGGGGAACATCGGGAATGCGTTGGAGTCGCTGCAGACCGCGGTGACGCTCGATCCCGGTGAGCCCGATGCGCATTACTACCTCGGGATCGTGTATGAGCGGATCAGTGAGCCCGAGCTTGCTCGCGAGCACTTTGAGATCGCATGTGAGTATGACGATTACAACCCCAGCTACGCGGTCGCGGCGGCTGAGATGATGATCGACTTGGATCGGATTGATGATGCCAAGGGGTATCTGAACTCGATCCCGATGTCGGCCAACAACGCGGGGATCCGTCAGACGCTCGGTCATATCGAGCTGATCGAGGGGAACCCGGAAGCGGCGATGAAGTTCTTCGAGCAGGCGCGGCTTCTGGCCCCGGACGACTCGGGGATCGCAGAGGACCTGCTGCATGCACAGATCCAGGCGGGCGCGTGGCGTGAAGCCGAGCGCAGCGTGGCGGTGCTGCTCAAGAAGCATGAGAATCAGGGCCGCGAGGATCTGCTGATCCTCCACGCGAAGACGCTGATGAACACCGGGCGTCCGGTGGAGGCCAGGAGTATCTATCAGAGCATGGTTTCGCGTGATGAGGGTCGCAGTGATGTCGACGCTTGGATCGGGCTTGCCAACGCATCGTTTATGGTGGGGGATCTCCGCACCGTTCGCAAGGCGGCTTCACGGATCGTTTCGCTGTCGCCGGATTCGCACGATGGTTTCATGCTGTACGCGATGTACCATCGCGAGCAGGGTGACTTCAAGAGCGCGTTGAGTTCGATCGAGACGGCGATCTCGAAGCAGCCCAGGAATGCGGATATGTTCGCGTTCCGGGCGATGGTCCTTGGCGACATGGGGCGTTCGCAGGATGCGCTCGAGAGCATTACCTATGCGGCCAAGCTTGAGCCAAGGAACCCGCAGTACGCCCGCATGCTGACCGACTTCACGCGTGGGGCGTACGCGACGGTGCCGACCGACAGCGAGTGAGCGTCAGCAGACGCGGAGATCGACGAGCACGGGCTCGACGCTGATCCTTCCGTTCCAATCAGAGATCTTGGGTTCGATGATCAGTTCGACCGGTGCGCCGGGCGGGATTTGATCGATGTGCTTTGCCCAGTTCCATGCGACGACGCGCCAGCCCGGGCCAGCATTGTCGCGATCGCACACCCTCAGTGAGAGATGATTGCCGCCTCGCCCGAATGGGCTGGGGATGCCGTTGAGCTTGGCCTGGACTACTCGGACCTGCACTCTCGGGTTGCCTGCGCCGAATGGTGAGAGGCGTTCGAGTTCGCGTACCGTTTCTGGTGTGAGTTCGGCGACTCGTGCGGTGGTGTCGTAGCGTGTGGTGTTGACGAGATCGTCGGGTGTGAGTCGCTCGTTGCTGTGGGCGATGAACGCATTGGCAAAGTGTTCGAATTGTTCGCTCTGGCAGCGCATTCCCGCGGCCATGTCGTGGCCTCCGTACCCGATGAGGTGTTCGGTGCAGGCATCAAGCCCGGCGTGGAGGTTGAAGCCGTCGATGCTCCGGCCCGATCCCTTGCAGACATCGCCGTCGCGTTGCATGAGGATGACGGGGCGGGCGTAGCGTTCGACGAGTCTTGAGCAGACGATGCCGACGACTCCCGGGTGCCAGTCGTCGTGTGCCAGCACGATGGCCCGTTGTTCGGGTCCGACCATGCCGGCGCTGATGGCCATTTCCTCGGCTTGGGCGTAGATGGCCTCGCCGATGGATTTGCGTTCGTCGTTGATCTTTGAGAGTCGCTGGGCGAGTCGGGCGGCTTCGCTGCCCGTTGCGTTGGTCATGAGCTCAAGGGCCTCGGCGGCGTGGCCGAGGCGGCCGATGGCGTTGAGCCGTGGTGCGAGCCGGAAGCCGACATCTTCGGTGTCGATTTTGTTCGAGTCGAGCCCTGAGGCGGCGATGAGTGCTCGCAGGCCTTCGTTGCGTGCGTGGGGGATCTGTCGCAGCCCGTGCTTGACGATGACGCGGTTCTCGTCGAGGAGCGGGACGACATCGGCGATCGAGCCCAATGCGGCGAAGCCGAGCATTTCGACGAGGACGCCGCGGAGTGGGGGGCTGACGCGCTCGCTGCCGCAGTGGAGGGTGCAGAGGTGCCAGGCGAGTTTGTAGGCGACTCCGGCGCCGCAGAGTTCGCCGAAGGGGTAGTCCGAATCGGGGCGGCGGGGATGGACCACGGCGAAGGCATCGGGGAGGTCGTCGATGGAGGCGGGCGGGTTATGGTGGTCGGTGATGATGAGGTCAAGGCCGATTTCGCGGGCTGTCTTGGCGGGCTCGTGGGCGGTGATGCCGCAGTCGACCGAGACGACCAGCGAGACGCCCTGGCTGTGGAGTTCCCTGATGGCATCGCAGTTGAGCCCGTAGCCCTCGTCGACCCGGTGTGGGATGTAGGAGATGATGTTGAGCTGAGGGTCGATGGCCCTGAGGGTGTGGATGAGGATGGCCGAGGCGGTGACGCCGTCGACATCGTAATCGCCGAAGATCGCGATGGTTTCGCGGTTCTTGACGGCTTCGATGATGCGGTCGGCGGCTCGCTGGAGGTCGGGGATGAGCTTGGGCTCGTGGAGGGCCTTGAGGGAGGGATTCATGAATGAATCGGCCTGCTGGGTGAGCCCGCGTGCGGCCAGGACCCGGTCGAGCAGGGGGGCTGCGTTGTCTGACTGGGCTGCGCGAGCGCGCCATGCCCGGGTCATTCCCTGTACGGCCGGATCGGCGTGAGCGGGCGAGGGGGTGGAGGGTGGACACTGATCTGGGCCGACAACTATTTCGCTCACGCATGCCCTCCTTGGACTCAGACTATCACCATACCCGACACCGGCGTTCGAGTCAGGATACACTCCCTCAACATGGTCAAGCTCACGAAAATCTATACGCGTTCAGGGGATTCGGGCACCACGGGGCTGGGTACGGGCAAGCGGGTTGCGAAGTTCGACCCGCGTGTTGAGGCGTACGGCTGCGTGGACGAGGCAAATGCGACGGTTGGTGTGGCGGTTTGCACCGCCCGGGCGGAGCAGAGCCCGATTGTTGAACTGCTCGAGTCGGTCCAGCATGATCTGTTCGATCTCGGGGCGGACCTGTGCATGCCCATCGGGTCCGATGAGACGGCGGGGACGGCGTTGCGGATCAGCGCGGATCGTGTGAAGGCGCTTGAGACGATGATCGACGAGCATAATGCCGAGCTGGCCCCCTTGAACAGCTTTGTGCTCCCGGGGGGGACGCGGTTGGCGTCGGAGTTGCATATTGCCCGGACGGTCTGCCGACGGGCGGAGCGGGTCGTGGTTCAGCTGATTGAGCTTGAGCCGGATCAGACCTCGGCGCTGACGATGCAGTATCTGAATCGTCTGAGCGATCTTTTGTTTGTGCTGAGCCGATATGTGAATGACAAGGGCCGGGGCGATGTGCTCTGGGTGCCTGGCAAGAATCGCGAGCAATGATTCGATCACCTGCACCGAGGGCGGTAGGACTCGGTAGAATGTTTGCGTGCACCAACAACTGCACAACCTGATTCGGGCTGTACGGGACTTTGAGTCCAATCGTCTGCTTGAGAACATGACCGAGTCTGAGGTGCGTCGCAACACCGCTCAGTTTCTCGGCATTTTGGCGTTGCTGGGTGTGGCGGTCACGCTGATTCAGATGATGAGCGATCGGGCGTTGGCGATCAACCATGTGACGCTGGGGCTGGCGTGGGCGGGGATCTATCTGACCGCGACGATCATGATCTACTTTGTGGATTTGAAGAAGATCTGGTGCGTGCGGCTGTCGCTGATGCTGATCATCGCTGAGGGGTTGGTTGCGATTGCGCGTTGGATTCTGGCGGTCGACCCGTCTCCCAATGAGGGGACAGTGGTGGGGGTGCTTGTCGGGTTGACGATGGGGGCGGCGTTGTTGCCCTGGAGCCCGCGACAGACGCTCGCGGTGAGTGGGGCGTGGATCATTGCGTCGATCACCAGTCTCTTTCTCTTCCACGATGGGAGTGAGGATATTTCGGTGCCGGCGTCGATCTTTGCGTATATCGCGATCACGATCCCGGGGACGATGATCTCGTTCTTCCGCATGTCCCGGTTCCAGGACCAGTTCGAGCTGCACTTTATCCAGAGCAAGTATGACGAGGTGCGTGAGGACCTGCAGGCGGCCAAGGCGATCCATGAGCGTGGGTTCCCCAAGCCAAAGTCTTCGGGGCAGGTGCGGTTTACTTATGTGTATAAGCCCATGAGCCAGATCGGCGGGGATTCGGTCTTTGCTTCGATCGAGGATCCTGGGCATGCGGACAGCGCGGTGACGCTGGTGTTGTTCGATGTCACGGGGCATGGGATCACGGCGGCGTTGACGGCCAATCGGCTGCAGGGCGAGCTGATGCGTCTGACGGGTGAGGACCCAACCATTCAGCCCGATGCGATTCTGCGGGCGATGGACCGGTATGTGTGCCTGACGCTGGCGGACAGCGCGGTGCTGGTGTCGGCGGTTGCGATCCGGGTCGAGCCGAAGCGTGGGATTATTCAGGTTGCCAATGCGGGTCACCCCGCCCCGATTCTTCGCAATGATCGGGGGGCTTTGGTTCGGATCGAGCCCTCGGGGCCGGTTCTGGGTGTTGGGTTGGAGCAGATCATGCAGACGCGGGTCGAAGAGCACCCGTTCCATGAGGGGGATTCGTTGGTCGCGTACACCGATGGGGTGAGCGAGGCCCGGACGGGATCGGAGTCGATGTTTGGCACGGAGGGTGTTGAATCGGTGCTTTCGCACGATTGGGTCGAGCAATCCAAGCGTTGGCCCACACAGATCTTGGAAGAAGTGGAAAATCGGCGTGCAGGCGGCGCGACAGACGATATCCTGATACTCGAGACCTATCGCGCCTGACTTGAGACCGCAGCGGAGCTACCCGTGACCACCGCATCGTTTGAGACAACTGAGTTCCGACGCACTTTTCGTCAGGAGACTGATGATCTGCTCCGAACCCGCCTGATCTGGTTCATATCGATCTGGGGTGGGCTTGGGCTCATCATGACCACGGTGGCGATCGTCATGGTGATGCAGGGGGTTGATGTCTCGACCATTTTTTCCAATGGCGGGCAGAAGGCCTTCTTCTTCCTCACGACGGTCGTCTGGTTTGGGGCGTACCTTGGTTCGCTCTTGCTGGTGCTGAGCAAGCGGGTGCACAGCCAGACCATTATCTATATCACCATGGGGCTGGTGATGCTCGATGGGGTGCAGGGCATCGGGACTCGGGTGATGGACATGACGGGCGGGCCGGCGCTTGCTGGGTTCCTGCTCGCTCACTTCATCGCGTGCTGTCTTTTTCCTTGGACGGTAAAGCAGGCCATTGTTCCGGTGGTGGCGTGCCTGTCGGCCAGCGCGTTCAGCCACATCGTGATCGAGAGCACGGGTGTCGGGACCACGGCGTTCTTCACGGTTGCCAGCGGGGCCTTTGCGCTGCCTGGGATCTTCATCACCGGGTTCAAGCATTCGCACCGCGTGCAGCGGGCGACGAACAAGTTCCTCAATCAGCGCTACGGGATGCTCCGTCAGGAGCTGGCGTACGCGCGTCAGGTCCATGAGGCGTTGTTCCCAGCGCCCGTGGCGATCGGTGAGCTGTGTTATGCGTACCGGTACGAGCCGATGCGTCAGATCGGCGGCGATTATCTCTATACACGCATGTCCGATGATGGCAAGTGCCTGTCGGTTGTGATCGTGGATGTCACCGGGCACGGGATCCCCGCGGCGTTGACGGTGAACCGGCTGCACGGCGAGATCGATATCAGCTTTGCGGAGAACCCGGATATCGGCCCGGGTGAGATGTTGTGCAAGCTCAATAAGTATGTGCATCTGACGCTCGCCAAGCATTCGATCTATGCGACGGCGGTCTGCATGCGGGTGAACTGCGAGACCGGCAAGGTTGAGTACGCATCGGGCGGGCACCCGCCGGCGTTTATTCGGGGGATCGACGGCTCGCTGGAGGACCTGCAGCCGACGACCTTTGTGCTCGGGGCGTGTGCAGAGCCGGACTTTGAGTCGGGGCAGATCGAGATTGACTTTGAGCCGGGCGATTCGCTCATCGCGTATACCGATGGGGCGATCGAGGCCCGTGGGCTCGATGGGAAGATGTTCCAGATCGATGGCTTGCGTCGCTTGCTCTGTTCACCGGTGCTCCCCGGGGCGGAGCGTGGGGGGCAGGGGCAGTGGGCCGAAAAGATTCTCGAAGAGGTCGCGGCGTATCGCGGCGGGCTGCCACCGGATGATGACACGCTGGCGATTGAGATTTATCGCCCATTGAGCAGCAACGATCCGTCCGCGTTTGACGAGGATGCTGTGTCGGCTGGGGTCGATGTGGCAGAGGTCTCTGCGGGCTCGTGATCAGTCCTTGGTGCCCTGGACGCGATCGGGGTCGGTGTATTTGATGAGCGTGTCGGCCAAATCGACGCCGTTGATATTTGCCAGGGTGGTGAGCCAGGCGAGGACATCGGCGAACTCTTCCTCGAGATTCGCCCGTTCATCGGGGGTTGCGGGCTTGTTTGGGCGGTTGCAGTTGGCCAGAGCGGTTGCCAGCTCGCCGAACTCCTCGGTGAGGTAGAGGAAGGTGCCCGCGGTGCCTCTGGCGTTGTCAGAGGCGAAATAGCGGTCGTGGATCAGTTTCTGGAAGCCGCGCACGGTCATCGATGCGGCCTTCTGTGCCGGCGACAAGGTCTGTTCTTGTTCGGTGGGATGCGGTTGCTGGTGTTGTTCGCTCATGGGGACGATGGTAGCATGGGGACTCGTGTGGATTGGTTCGGGTCGTGCATGGGTTTTTGGGGTTTGCGTCGCTTGCTTCGCAGTGTCTGGGTGCTACACTTCCTGCCCGACCAAAGATGGTCACCGGCTTGGCTGCGCGTCGCGGCGAAGCACCTTGAACGAACGGGATAGTACGCATGCCGACGATCAACCAGCTCATCCGTAAGCCTCGCAAGACTCCGGTTGAGAAATCCAAGACCCGTGATATGGAAAGCTGCCCGCAGCGCCGTGGTGTCTGTCTCACTGTGAAGACCACTACGCCCAAGAAGCCCAACTCGGCGCTTCGGAAGATCGCTCGTGTGCGTCTGTCGAACGGCAAGGAAGTCACGGCCTACATCGGTGGTGAGGGCCACAACCTGCAGGAGCACTCCATTGTGCTCGTTCGCGGCGGTCGTGTGCGTGACCTTCCCGGTGTGCGTTACCACATCGTTCGTGGCTCGCTCGACACCCTCGGTGTTGATGATCGCCGTCAGGGCCGTTCGAAGTACGGTGCCAAGAAGGCCAAGGGCTAAACGACATCAAGTTTTCAATCGACGCACCGCACGCGTGGTGCGTTTTTTTATCAGGCAAGTAATCCCGGCGTGATTCAAAGACGACCGGGGTGAACAGCGCCCGACAGGGCAGATGAGCCGAAAGGAACCGACACATGGCAGGCCGCATTACACACTCGGAAGCACAGCTTCGTCCCGATCCCAAGTTCAACGACAAGGTGCTCTCGAAGTTCATCAACTGCATCATGCTCGACGGTCGCAAGACCTCGGCCCAGCGTGTTGTGTACAACGCGCTTGATGTGATTCAGGAAAAGCTCAAGGGCAACGCTGAAGCCGAAGCCGAGGGGATCACCGACTCGATCGAGATCTTCCATCGTGCGATCGAGAATGTGAAGCCCTATGTCGAGGTCCGCTCGAAGCGTATCGGTGGTGCGAACTACCAGGTGCCCATGCAGGTCAAGACCAACCGTCAGCAGTCGCTGGCCTTCCGCTGGATCATTACTGCGGTCCGCTCCGAGAAGGGCCGTCCGACCCACCTGAAGCTCGCTGAAGAGCTCTGGGCAGCCGCACGCGGCGAGGGCAAGGCGATGACCACCCGTGATCAGACGCACCGCATGGCTGAGGCCAACAAGGCATTCGCCCACTTCGCGCGATAATCGATCACAAACCGACCGATATGAACCCCGGGAGCCCTTTGGCCCCGGGGTTTTTCATTGATCCCATGAACCCTGTGCAGGAACTTCGTGTAGTGAGATCGGTATGCACCATCCCCTCCGCTCAGCCAAACCGCTTCTGATCCTTTGGGGAGTCGGTACGGGCGTTGGCAGCGCCGCATCGATCGCGATCTGGACATTCGATCTTGATGGGGTCGTGCGACAGCTCGAGAATCTCCTGTATCTGTTCGCGCTTCCGGGTTGGGTCCCGCTGTATGTGCTGGGGCTCTCAGGGATTCGTGATCACCCGCTGGGCATCATCGCGGCCAATGGGATTGGCTGGGGATTCTGGTGTGTCGTGATTTTGATTGTGCTGAAGATGCATGCCCGTGCGGTCACTGCGAGGCCTGTGCAGGACGAGCAGCCGGCGAACCCGTCGCGGCGGGCGTTTATGGCCCACGGCGTGCTTGGGGTTGGTGCGGTGGGTGCGGTTGCGTCACCGACCTACGCGACGCTGGTTGAGCCGTGGGCGATCAAGGTGCGTCGTTACAGCTTGCCGATCAGGGATCTGCCCGAGGCGTTCGAGGGGCTGCGGCTCGTGCAGTTCTCCGATTCGCATCTCGGGCCGCGTATCCCCGCGTCGTTCATCGAGCACGCGGTTGAGCAGGTTGTGGCGCTGCGGCCCGATGTGCTCCTGCTGACGGGGGACTATGTTCACGACGGGACCGGGGAGATCGATCAGGCGGCGGCGTTGTGCAAGCCGATGATTGAGGCGGCCAGGTTCGGTGCGGTTGGTGTGCTGGGCAATCACGACTGGTGGGGCGATGGGCCGCGCATGTCCAAGGCGCTTGCTGCGCAGGGCGTGATGATGATCGATAACGATCGGATGTGGCTGGATCCGGAGACCCGCACGCTGACGGCCTCGCCGGGTCCTGGGGCGCTGGCGTTCGTGGGGCTGGGTGATCTCATTGAAGATGGGATTGATACGCGGCGTGGTTTTTCACAGGTTGACGGGGCAACCCCGCGCATCGTGCTGGCGCATCACCCAGATACAGCGGAACTGCCTGTGTTGACCGACCCGGGATCGCCCCGGGTGGATCTGATGTTCTCGGGGCACACGCACGGCGGGCAGGTGCGCATCCCGTTTGTCGGCACGCCGATGGTTCCCAGCAGGTTTGGCTCGAAATACGCGGGCGGTCTTGTGCAGGGGCCGGCGTTCCCGGTTGTGGTCTCGCGGGGTATTGGGATGTCGTTGCTGCCCGTGCGGTTTGGGGTGCCGCCTGAGATCGTGGAGGTCACGCTGACGCGGGCGTGATCACGCGGTGGTTCTGGCAGTCCCACTCGGTTTGGAGCACCCCCCAGCCGAGGCGGTCGGTGAGCCCGATCCCTTCGATGAAGTAGTCGTCGGGTTGTTCGACCTCCTTTCGGATGGCGAGCTTTTCGATGAGCTTTGCAGATCCGATGTTCAGATTGCTGCAGTAGATGCGGACGCGTCGGAGACCCATGCCGCCCTTGTCCTGCGATTGCATGGCCCAGCTGATGGTGCGTCGGCATGCCTCTTCGGTGTAGCCTTTGCGGGTGTGTTTCTTTGTGACCCAGTACCCGGTCTCGCAGGATGCGGTGTCTCTGCGGATGTCATGGATCCCGCTGCCGCCGATGAGTTCGCCGGTTGATTTGAGGTAGACGCCGAAGATCACACGATGGAGCTTCATGGGATCGCGCAGTTCCATGATCTGGTTGACGATCTCCTGGGTGGCGGCGTCCATGTCCCGGTAGCCGCTGCGGCACCATGGGAGCCAGGGGATGAGGTGGTCGCGTGTCTCGTTGATCACCCGGTAGACTTCTTCGATGTCATCGCGTGTGTAGGTCCGGATGATCAGGCGGTCGCTCTCGATGCGAAGCGGGAGGGGGTTGGGTGGGGTCCAGCCGAAGCCCTCTGCGGGGAACTGGTTCTCGCTGGCGCAGTGTGTCATCCGTGTCTCCCGCTCGTCTACGATCTGGCATGGCTGAATCGAATGCCAATCCGCGATATGCCCGGCAGCGTCGGCTCCCGTTCTGGGATTCTACCGCCCAGACGAATCTCGCGTCGTCCCACGCGCTGATCGTTGGCGTGGGGGCTCTGGGCTGCCCGTGTGCCGACCTGCTCGTCCGGGCGGGCGTTGGGAAGCTGACGATCGTCGATCGTGACCTGGTGGATGTCACGAACCTGCACCGGCAGACGCTGTATACCGATGATGATGCCGAGCGGCATCGCCCTAAGGCGATCGCGGCGGGGGAGCGGCTGCGGGCGGTGAACCCGCAGGTCGAGGTGCACCCGGTTGTCGCCGATTTCAACAGCTTTGATGCCGAGCACTTGATGCTCCACGAGCGATTGGGCAAGCCGGATATTCTGATCGACGGCTGCGATAACTTTGAGACGCGGTACATCCTCAATGACCTGAGCGTGAAGCACGCGATCCCGTATGTGTATGGTGGGGCGATCGGGACCAAGGGGATGGCGACGGTGTTTCTGCCGCCTGAAGGGGCGTGCCTGCGATGCCTGTTCCCTGAGCCGCCTGCGCCGGGCTCACAGCCGACCTGCGAGACGGCGGGGGTGTTTGCGCCGGTTTCGTCGATCATCGCGTCGTATCAGGCGAGCGAGGCGATCAAGATCCTCATGGGGCACCGGGATCGAGCGATGCGTTCGCTGCTCGAGTTCGATCTCTGGGAGGGGCAGCGTCGACGCATCGATCTCAGCGGGAGTAGGGATCCGCAGTGCCCGTGCTGCGGCGAGGGTCGCTTCGAGTTCCTCGATCGTGATGATGAGGGGACGGTCAGCATCTGCGGCAAGAACGCGATTCAGGTGAACCCGCAGGCCCGGCAGCGTGTTGATCTGGCCAGTCTGCAACGCGCCCTGAGTATGCATGGGACCTTCGAGCACCTTGGTGTGCTGGTGAAGGGGTGTCTGCGTGATGAGCCGTATGGACTGAGCGTGTTTCATGACGGGCGGGCGATTATTGAGGGGACTGATGACCCGGCGATTGCTCGCTCGGTGTATAGCCGCTATATTGGTAGCTGACTGACCAGTTGGAAATTGAACCCCGAAAGGAAGATCAGATGACACAAGCCGCCGCACTGAGTACCACCGCCCGTCTGCTGCTCAACATGTCTGAGCGAACCACGGGGCTCGCAGCGGGGCTGGTGCAAGGGATCGACCCGAGCACAGCCGCGTCGAAGCCCAGTATCGATGGGAAGGTTGTGGACTGCAACCATGCGACTTTCATCATCGGGCATCTGGCGATCTACCCGGCGAAGATCATGGGTGCGTTGGGCGCGGAGCTCGGCGAGTCTGCTGTGCCTGCGTCGTACGACGAGTTGTTCGAGGCGGGGCTCGAGTGCAAGCACGATCCGGAATGCACGATCTACCCGGCGTTCGGTGAGGTCGTTGCGCATTTTCAGCGTGCGCACGGGGTGGTTCAGGCGCAGATTGCCAAGCTCGATGACGAGACGCTGACGGGTGAGATCGGCGGGAGCAGCCGGGCCGCGGAGTTCTTTGTCACGCGCGATGTGATGTCGATGTTCATGCTGCACGATCACTACATGTTCCACCTGGGCCAGCTCTCGACCTGGCGTCGTTGCATGGGACTGGGCAGCGTGATGTGATCGGCGATTTGCGCTACTGGGCAGGCACGAACGGGTTGGTCACCATCTCGCGGCCGATGGTGGTGGTCGGCCCGTGCCCCGGGTAGACGGTGGTCTCGGGGGCGAGCGTGTAGAGTTTGGACCGGATGGAGTCCGAGAGCGTCTCGAAGCTTGAGCCGGGGAAGTCGGTGCGTCCGATGGAGCCATTGAAGAGCGAGTCGCCCACGATTGCCGTGTTTGAATCGGCGTGGATCAGCGAGATCCCGCCGGGTGAGTGACCCGGTGTTTCGCGTATGTCGAAGACCACGCCGTCGATCGCAACCTGATCGCCCTCGCTGAGGAATGCGGTGGGTTGTGGGGCGGTGACACTGAGCCCGAGTGCGGCCGAGAGGTTCAGCATCGGGTCGTTGAGCCAGTCTTCTTCGGCCTGGTGCATGGAGATGGGGATCGGTCCGACGCGTCGGTGCAGTTCGAGCAGGCCGGCGATGTGGTCGGCGTGGGCGTGGGTGAGGACCACGCGCTCGGGATTGAGCCCCTGTGATTCGATGGCTTCGAGCATGGGTTCGGGCTCATAGCCGCAGTCCACGATGAGGCACGCCTTGCCGGGTTCTGGGTCGCCATCGGTGACGATCATGCAGTTGGTCTGGAAACCACCCAATGCAAAGACCTGTATCACGGGGGACCCGACTGTTTCGTGCTGCGCATCGCTCATGGTCTATGGTAAACTCAACAGAAGCGGGAACCCAACCCGAAGAAGAAATCAGGAGTCGAACAGATGCCGCTGATCAGAAATATCAATCAAACCGACATGAACCCCGTTCAGATGGATGGGGTGAAGGGTGCCTCGATGGCGGTGATGATCGGTCGTGAAGACCATGCGCCGCACTTTGCGATGCGTTCATTCGCGGTCGAGCCCGGCGGGCATACCCCCAAGCATCAGCATGATTACGAGCACGAGGTGTTTGTGGTCTCGGGGCAGGCGCAGGTGCTGCTGGAGGGGCAGCAGCACGATCTGACGGCGGGTGACACGGTGTATGTCCCTGCCAATGAGCTGCATCAGTTCACGGTCCCGGAGGGGGCCAGCGAGCCGTTCCGGTTTCTCTGCTTTGTCCCGGTCGAGCAGAACTGTGGCGGGCCGGTGCCCGGGAGCTGAACCTCGCACGAACTCATCGGTAGAAGAGTCAGGAGTCAACACATGGACGAGCACGGTCGTTTCTCAACTGGATGGATCATCGCGATCTATGGGAGTGCGGCGGTGCTTTCCATTGCCGCGGCGATGCATGGGCTCACGGATGGCAAAGAGTTGTGGGTCTTGGCTGGGCTGGTGACGCTCGTGCTGACGCTCACGACGCTCCCGGTGTGCCTGGCGGCCCGCAGCTCGGGCAACGAGGAGAAGGATCAGTCGATCGAGCTTGATCGGATCCGCACGCAGATTCGATCGCTCAACGACACGATGAACACGCTCAATGAGACGATTGTGCTCTCGGATGATGCGCGTCGGGTGCTCAATCGGCGCAAGGAGCGGGACCTGCTCTGCAAGGCGATCGAAGAGGATATTCAGCTCGAGGACTGGGACGCGGGGCTGGTGCTGGTGCGTGAGCTTGCCGAGCGGTTCGGCTACCGCGTCGACGCTGAGCAGTTCAGGGCTCGCATCGAGCGTGCACGGGCCCAGACGCACGACAAGGCGGTGCACGAGGCGATCGCGGGGCTCGAGGGCATGATCGCGTCGCACGAATGGGAACAGGCGCTGAATGAGGCGGCTCGGATCTCACGGGTGTTTCACGAAGCGCCACAGGTCGATGGGCTTCGGCACCGGGTGATCAGTGCGCGTGATCGCTACAAGCAGAATATCGAGCGTCGGTTCCTGCAGGCGGCACAGAACGAAGAGATCGAAGAGGCGATGAGCCTGCTGCGCGAGATGGACCACCTGCTCAGCGAGCACGAGGCCGAGCAGTTCCAAGAGGTCGCCCGGGGTGTCATCGGCAAGGCCCGAGATAATCTTGGCGTTCAGTTCAAGATGGCGGTGCACGACAAGGCGTGGGATGACGCGGCGAGCGTGGGCGAGCGGATCATTGAAGAGTTCCCCAACTCACGCATGGCCAGCGAGGTACGGGACATCATCGATGAGATCCGTGGTCGGGCCAACACCATGAAGCGATAGTTCAGGTGTTCGGTTTGGACTCGGCGGGGGCCTCGTCGGGCGTTTCCTGTCCATCGGGGAGACGCCAGGCGTGGATCATCAGGAAGACGATGCCCACGATGAGGAACGCGTCGGCGACATTGGAGACATAGGGCCAGACCTCGGTGTTCCCGCCGGGCCAGCTGAGCCCGAAGGGCAGGTTTACACCGGGGAGGGGGTGGATGAAGTCTCGCACGCAGGCGAAGACGAGGCGGTCGTAGAGGTTGCCCAGCCCGCCGGCGATGATGAGGCCGAAGCCGCTGTGGGCCAGCCAGTCCTGTGCCCGCGACCAGCGTACGAAGAGCGCGACGGCGACGACGCAGGCGATGACGGTGAAGATGATGAAGAACCAGCGTTGGCCGGCACCGATGCCGAACACCGCGCCGGGGTTGAGCACGAGCGTGAACTCGAGCACGCGGTCGATGACGGTTGCGGGATCGTGGTGCGGGATTAGCATCCCCAGGTCGGGGACGGAGAGCACATCCTGGCGTTTGATGTCGACGGGGAACCCGGCGACATGTTTGAAGGCGTACCACTTGGTCCAGAGGTCGGCGAATAGGCCGAGCATGGAAGTCAGCAGCAGGATGGTCCACGCTCTGGGACATCTGGCCGCTGACCGGTGTGACCCTGCTGGCTTCTCCTGAGTCAAGACCGCCCGCCTCGACGATCGAGTTCCCTTGCCGCTTCGATGGTGTACCTCGTCCATGGGATCTCGTCGAGGCGCGCCTTCTTGATGGGCTCGAAGGTCATCTCGCAGAGCCCGTAGGTGCGATTCTCGATGCGTTCGAGAGCGGCGTCGATCTCGACGATCCGATCGCGGTCCGCGGCGGCGAGGTTGAGATTGAGCGATTGCTCATAGCTCTCAGAGCCCGCATCGTCGAGGTGCTGTGATGTGTGGCTGTTGCGACCGGAGTCACCACGCAGGGCCTCGTCTTCGAGACTGCGCATCTCGCCCAGCAGCTCGGCGCGTTTTTCCAGGAGCACGGAGCGGTACTTCTCGAGCTGTGTCTTTGTCAGCGGAGTCTTCTTGCGACGCGAGGTCACATTGTCGAGCACCGATTCTGCACGCGGGTTGTCTTTCCCGGACGGGATCAGCGGCTTAAGCGACGGGCCGTTGGGGCCGAGCAGGAGCGGGCGAACGGGCATCACCAGTTCGGGCTTCTTGGACTTGGGAGACCGGCGACGCTTGCTGTTGCCTGAACCACCGGGCTTCGACTTGGCGTCGGAGGCAGGCGACTTGGCATTGGTCTTTGAACCAGCGGTTTCGGGCGATGACTTGGTTGTTGTCGATGCCTTCTTCGTGGTCTTCTTCGAAGTCTTCTTTGAAGTCTTCTTTGTTGTTTTCGCAGCAGACTTTATCGTGGTCTTCTTGGCCGCGGGCTTTGCGGGGGCCTTCTTTGCGGTCTTCTTGGTGGAGGCTTTCTTCGAAGACGCCTTGGCGGTCTTCTTGGACGCGCTCTTCTTGGCCACCTTTTTCTTCACGGCTTTCTTCTTCGTGACCTTCTTGGTGACCTTCTTTGTAGTGGTCTTCTTGGTGACTTTTTTCTTCGTCACTTTCTTCTTGGTGGTTTTCTTCGCGGCCTGTTTTTTGACGGGCTTCTTGGTACCAGCAGATGACCCCGACGCGCTGCGAGCAGCGGTCTTCTTGGTGGTCTTCTTCGAGGTCTTCTTCTTTGCTGCTTTTTTCTTTGCCAAGCGGCATCCCTCACGCAAGAACCTTTGCGAAACCGCCAGGTCTCGTCATTCGGGCACAAGGTTAGGCGCACGCCGGGTTTGGGTCAAAGTGTCGACCGAATATACGCCGAACTTCAGGCCGGTTGGGTCTCTTCGGCCTGATCTGGGGCGGTTTCGGTGTACTCGTCGTACTCTCCCAGACGCCTGAATCGCTCGTAACGGGCGTTCACGAGGGCTTCGGGGCTCATTTTGGAGAGTTCATCGAGTTCGGCGACGATCCAGGCCTCCAGATTCGCTGAGGCCGTCGCATGGTCCCGGTGTGCCCCGCCCAGGGGCTCTTCGATGACCGAATCGACAATCCCCAGCTTGAGATTATCCTTGGCCGTCAGGTGCAGGGCGTCGGCCGCGGCGGTGTTGGTGGTCTCGTTGGCCTCTTTCCAGAGGATCGCGGCGCAGCCCTCGGGCGAGATCACCGAGTACCACGAGTACGCAAGCATGGCGACACGATCGGCGACGGCGATCCCCAAGGCACCGCCAGAGCCGCCCTCTCCGATGATGATGCTCACGATTGGGACTTTGATGCGGGCCATCTCCATGAGGTTCTTGGCGATCGCTTCGGCCTGGCCCCGTTCCTCGGCACCCAGCCCGGGATACGCACCGGGGGTGTCGACGAAGGTCACGATGGGGAGATTGAACTTCTCGGCGATCTTCATCTTCGCGAGTGCTTTGCGGTAGCCCTCGGGGTGAGCGCAGCCGAAGTGGCAGGCGAGCTTCTCCTGCGTGGTCTTGCCTTTCTGGTGCCCGACGATGAGGCACTTGCGCCCGCCAATACGACCGAAGCCGGTGACCAGCGCTGGGTCATCTCCGAAGCGGCGGTCGCCTGAGAGTTCGGCGAAGTCGCGGCACATGTACTCGATGTAGTCGCGTGTCTGCGGACGCTCGGGGTGGCGTGCGACGCGGACGGTGTTCCAGGGCGAGAGATCCTTGTAGATCTTCTTGAGGGTCTTCTCTCGTTGCTTGATCAGCTTCTTGAGATCGTCCTTGGCCGATGCGGGATCGCTGCCGGCTTGTTCGGCGACGCCTCCGAGTGCGGGGATCTCCGCTTGGCCCACATGCTGGGCTTGCTCGATTCGGGCATCGAGTTCAACAATGGGTTTTTCGAACGCAAGCTGATAGAAACTCGACATGGATACCTCGCAAACGGCGATCACTGGGGCTCGGACGCTGAATTGTACCATCCAAGCGATGCAAAGGGTACAGTGAAGCATGCAGACACTCGAATCACCACTCCTGACGCTGGGCGCGGGCAATATGGCCCACGCGATCATGGCCGGGGCTCAGAACGGCGGCACGCTCAACCCAGGCCTCGTTGCGGCGCTCGATCCCAATGCCGATCGGCGGGAACTCTTCGAACATGCGTTCAACAGCCCCTCAGATGCGATCAGCTGGCTTACGCGGCAGGAAGGTGGGCGTCCGCTGGTGCTGCTGGCTGTGAAGCCGCAGATCCTCGCTGAGGCCCTGCCTCCCCTCGTCGAGGCGATGCGCGGGCAGCAGACCCCGCCCAGTACCTTCGTCTCGATTCTGGCTGGGACAAAGATCGATGCGATCCGCGGCTTGGTGCGCGAGGAGGATCGGGTGATTCGGGTCATGCCCAACACCCCGGCCCAGATCGGGTTGGGGATGAGCGCGATCGCCAATGATCAGGGGGCACATGCGGATGATCTTGAATCTGTGCGTCGCCTCTTCTTGGCTGTGGGGGAGGTCATCGAGATTCCGGAATCGCTCATCGATGGTTTCACGGCGGTGGCGGGTTCGGGCCCGGCGTACATCTTCTATCTTGCCGAGGGGATGATGCAAGCCGCCGAGTCGGTTGGTTTTACCCGTGAGCAGGCGAGCACCATCGTGCGCCAGACGGTGCTGGGTTCGGCGACACTGCTGGGCAATAGTGATGAGATGCCCGGCGCGTTGCGTGCCAAGGTGACCAGCAAGAACGGGACGACCTATGCCGCCACAACCACGCTCGATGAGCATGGGGTGATGGGGGCGATTGTGGCCGCGATTACGGCGGCGCGGGATCGTGGCGTGGAACTGGGTCGGTCGAGCTAGAAGTCGCGACGGGCGAAGATCAGGCAGCAGACCCCGAGCAGGACGCCCTCGAAGACGAATGAGGTGCCGAGGATCCAGCCGATGGAGCGTGCGTCGTAAACCGCTTCGACGCGTTCGCCGAGTCTCGGGTCGCCCGAGTTCCCGCCGCCTTCCTGGTTCATCTGCTCGATCATGTCGGTCAGGCCGCTGACCTCGTCCTCGCTGATGAGGTTGCGTTCGAGCAGGCCGATCGTCTCTTGTGTCTTGGGCAGGACGAACTTGAGCCCCGATGTGACGCGTGCCCAAGTGGACCAGGTTTCGTAGGCGGTCTCGGCGCTTGCCAGTTCTTCGCGGGCGCTGCCGAGTGTGGGGTTGATGGCTTGGAGCGCGTCGGGGATGCCCTCGGGGAGTGGCTCGTCGCCCTCGCCGGGGATGGGCCTGCCTTGCTCGCGGAGTTGTTCGATGCGTCGCGTGGCGAAGCGTTCCTGGGCGGCGATTTTTTCGGGGCCGTCTTCCATACGGAGCGCGGCCTCTTCGCGCTGGAAGATCATGATCCCCTCGCCCGTGTGGACGACGAAGAGTGTGAACCAGAAGAGCATGGTCAGCAGCAGGGCGGCGATGGTCGAGCGTGTGAGCAGGCCCATGAACGCGCAGAAAGCGAAGATGTAGCTGAAGAAGGCCAGGACGATGGGGACGGCGAGGAAGAGCCCGAACTCCCAGCTGCCGGCACGGATCCCCAGCACGAGGAAGCTGCCGAAGCTGAAGACGAAGATCTGGACCGCGACGAAGAGCAGCCCGGTGAGGTACTTGGTGAGGAACAGGCGAACGCGACCGATGGGCTTGGAAAGCTGGGGCTCGATAGTGCCGCCTGAGACGAGATCGGGGATGATGCTCGCGGTGGAGATCAGCGCCAAGGTGGTTGCCAGTTTGCTGAGCCACCAGGGGACGCCCCAGGTCAGGAACTCGAGTTTGTAGAACGCGGCTTCGGAGAGCACGGATGTGTTGAATCGACCCTCGAATGTCCAGAAGAGGATACTGAAGCCGCGTTCATTGATGCCCAGGGATGCGAATATGATGACCGCGAACAGGTTGAGGCCCAGGGTGATCCAGAAGAGCTTCTTGGCGTTCAACTCGCGGTAGGCGTCGATGAACATCGCTTTGGTTTGCATCAGGATCATGAGCGTGCCCCCTTCTTGTTTCGTTGGGCACCGGGCGTGGCGCCACCGGGGTGCTCTTGGACCGCTTTCACGAACAGATCTTCGAGTGATGGGCGTCGGAATCCGAACGCTTTGATGGAGACACCTTGTGATCGCAGGGTATCGATGACGGGCTGGACGACCTCGGCATCGCTGGTCGCAAAGACCAGCTCGGTTGGGTCCTTGGTCTCGATGGCGTCGACGCCCTGCAGCTTGGCTTGGACCGTTGATCGGACATCGCTGCCGATCGCGGTGGTCGCTCGGATGGCGTATCCGCTCTGGCCGTCGGTGAGTTCTTCAATGGTGCCCTGCTGACGCATGAGCCCGTGGACCATGATGGCGACGCGGTCGCAGACCATCTCAAGCTCGCTGAGCAGGTGGGAGTTGAGGAAGACGGTGCGTCCCTCGTCTTTGAGTCGGGTGAGGATTTCGCGGATGTCCTTGCGGCCGATGGGGTCGACGCCGTCGGTTGGTTCGTCGAGGATGACGAGCTTCGGGTCGTTCATGAGCGCCTGGGCGATGCCGACGCGTTGGCGCATGCCCTTGGAGTAGCTCCCGAGCTTGCTGTCGGACCAGTCTTTCATGCCGACCAGTTCGAGGAGTTCCTCGGCTTTGCTGTTACGAACCGAGCGATCGACGCCAGCCATGGCCCCGAAGTGGCGGAGCAGCTGTCGGCTGGTGAGGTACTTGGGGAAGTTGTGGTGTTCGGGCAGGTAGCCAACCTGGCTGAGCACGCTCTTGTCGCCGACCTTGGCGCCCAGGAGTGAGCCCTCGCATTTGGTGGCGCGGATCACGGTGAGCAGGACCTTGACGAGCGTGGACTTGCCTGCGCCGTTGGGGCCGAGCAGGCCGAAGATCTCGCCGCTGCCGACTTTGAGGTCGACACCACGGAGCGCGTGGACCCGCCCCTTGTACATTTTCTCTACGCCGCGAACATCGATCACCGCTTCCATATATGAATCTCCCGAAGGTGTTCGATGAGTCTACCCGTTCTTGCGAGCGACAATGTGATAGACATGCCAGTGTTTGCTGATCCCATTGCAGTCTTGGCCTTCTCGCTCTTCTTCTTTCAGCATTTCGATGGAAAATGGGGCAAGAAATGCTTCGACCTGCTCGCGGGTGTGGTGTGAGCGGTCGGGGATGGCGGCCCATGAGTCACGATCGCCGAAGAGCTGGCCTGAGAACCGTCCGCCCTCGTTGATCGCTTCGACGATGCGGTCCCAGAGGGACTCGAAGTGGGCGGGTTCGCAGAATGGGAGCGAGAAGCTTGCGTTGAGCAGGTCGCAGCGGGGGGGATCGATGCGTTCGAAGGGGGCCAGCTGCATGGTCAGGCGATCGTGGGCGTCGTGGTCGTTTCGGTGCATGAGGCGGGTGAGCCCGTCGGGGTGGCCGTCGATCGCGTGGACACGCCATCCGGCGCGGAGGAGCTCGGCGGTGTCGCGTCCCTCGCCGCAGCCGAGATCGACGGCACAGCGCGTCTGATCGGTTGGTTCGTTCGAATACAGCTCCAACGCGTGGAGCAGCGTTTCGCGGGGCGGACGCCCCTGGGTCACTTCGAAGTAGCCCGGCCAGTCGCGGGTGGTGGCGTAGACAAACGCGGGCTGGGGATCGCTCGCGCTTTCGGTCGGCTTTGGTTCACTCATGGACATATCCTTCGGCATGTATCGCGATCTGCACCAGTTTATCGACGCCCTCGACCAGTCGGGCGAGTTGAAGCGTATCAGCGAAGGCGTCGATCCGGTGCTGGAGATCGCTAAACAAACGGACGCGGAATCCAAAACGGCCGCGCCCAAGCCCGGCTCGGAATCCTCGCGGGCCAATGACCCGGAGTTTGCGCACCTGGGCGGCTCGGCCCTGCTCTATGAAAAACCGATCGGCAGCGATTTTCCGCTGCTGATCAATGCCTTTGGATCATACCGGCGTATGGAGATGGCGTTGGGTGATCGGCCGCTCGATGCCATCGCCGAGCAGATCGGTGGGCTGGTCAAGCCCGAGCCGCCGCGATCGTTGGGTGAGGCGATTGCCAAGGCCAAGCAGTTCGCGCCGTTGCTGAAGATCGGGCCCAAGCGGCTGCGTTCGCCCGGAGTGTGTCAGCAGGTGGTCAAGACGGGCGAGCAGGTCGACCTGACCCGGTTGCCGATCCTGCGGTGCTGGGAACATGATGGCGACTTCGAGGCGGTGGGGTACCCGGCGGGGATCAACGATCAGCTGGCCGGGCTGGGGCACCCAGAGATCAGCGAGCAGGAATGGGACGAGCGGTATCGCGGGCGGTTCATCACGCTGGCGGGGATCCACACGATTCATGCCGACGATCGGGACGACCCGAAACCCAAGAGCCACAACATCGGGATGTATCGCGTGCAGCTGCTGGGCAAGAACCGGCTGGCGATGCACTGGCACATGCACCACGACGGGGCGTCGCATTGGCGATCGTGGAAGAAGCTGGGCGAGCCGATGCCCGTGGCGATCGCGCTCGGTGGTCCCTCGGCTTTACCCTATGGCGCGACCTGCCCGCTGCCGCCGGGGATTTCGGAGCTGCTGATGGCGGGGTTCCTGCAGGGCAAGGGTGTGCGGCTGTGCCGTGCGAAAACGGTGCCGCTGTGGGTGCCTGCTGATGCGGAGATGGTGATCGAGGGGAGGGTCAGCACCGATGCGGGGTATCCCGGCTGGGACCCGCGTGAAACCGACAGCGGCCCGCTCGGTGATGGCGCCGTCTTCGAAGGCCCGTTCGGGGACCACACCGGTTTCTACTCCATGCCCGATCGCTATCCCATCGTTGAGGTGACCGCGTTCACGCATCGCCAGAACGCGGTCTACCCGACGACGATCGTGGGGCTCCCGCCGCAGGAGGATTACTTCCTGGGCAAGGCGACGGAACGCATCATGCGTCCGCTGCTCAAGACGATCCTGCCGGATATTGAGGACTACGACCTGCCCATGTACGGCGCGTTTCACAATGTCGCCCATATCCAGATCAGCAAGCACTACCCGCTGCATGCCCGCAAGGTCATGCATGGCATTTGGGGTGCGGGGCAGATGGCCTGGACGAAGAACCTGTTCATCGTGGATCATGATGTCGATGTGCACGACCTGACGGCGGTGATGACGGCGCTGTATGAGCACTGCAAGCCATCGCGTGATATCGAGCGGGTGCATGGGGCGTTGGACATTCTCGATCATGCCGCACCGCGCCTGGGTTCGGGGATGAAGCTGGGCTTTGATGCGACGCGGAAGATCGCGGGCGAAGACCTCGATGGAAGACTGATCAAGCCACGCACGGCCCTGCCGACGGTTGAGGACCGGGAGCACGCGGTCGGCATCGCCCGGTCGATCGATGGGGTGCTGGAAGCATCGGCTCCCGAAGCGACGCCGGGCTGGCTGTTTCTCCGGGTGGACCGGGATGTCGATGAGCCGGAGCATGCCGGGCTGGGGCAGCGGGTTCTGCGGGCATTCTTCGAGCAGGAATCGGCATTGCGATTCATCGCGGTGCTGGGGCGGGGCGTGGATGTCCACGATCACCACCGTGCCCTGTTTCACTGGGTGGCCAACTGCGACGCTTCACGGGATGCGGTCTGGGATCAGTCGCATGGCTGCGATCGAGTGGGATTCGACGCGACGCCCAAGACGCCAGAGGATGCACGCAACAACCAGCCCGTGCGGGCGTGGCCTCCGGTGCTGCCGGGGTTGTGAGGTTTGCTTACCCGCCCATCGCGGGCACGCCCGCTCGCTCGTTGAGGAAGTCGTCGATCTCGTCGACGATGTCGTCGATCAGCGGCTTGGCGTTGAGTGCGGTTGAGCCGGCCCGGACATCGTTGAGCATGATGGAGAAGACGACGCGTTGCCGTGTGCGAGGGTGCTCGAGCACTCCCGCCAGCCCGTAGGTGCCGGTGAGGTAGCCGCTCTTGGCGTGGAGTTCGCTGCTGATCTCATCACCGAATCGCTTTTTGAGGGTGCCGCTGCCCGGGGTTGCCATGGAGGCGACGAAGGTGTCCCAGTCATCGCTGCGCGCCAGCGAGCGCATCCAGGAGACGAAGGTCTTGGGAGTGACCCGATTCTCGCGGGACATGCCCGAGCCGTCGGAGATGATCGTGGATTCGGCGGCTGCGGCGCCGATGCGTTCGGACATGACCATGCGAATCACCGCCGAGCCGTTCTCCCAGGAGCCGGGGTCGGAGGTGACTTCGTTGCCGATGCGCTTGAGCAGCGACTCGGCGTACATGTTGTGTGAGTTGGTGTTGATGCGCCGCAGCACCTCATCCAAAGGCGTGGTGATGATCGCGAGGGTGCGTGAGGTTTCGAGCGACTCGCCGGGCTCGACGAGCCGGACCGCGTCGATGGTGCTTTGTGTGCCATCGCCGACTGTGATGCCTCGCTCTTCCAGGGCTGTCGCCAGCACGCGTCCGGCAAACAGGGGCGGTGTGTCCACCGCGGCCGGGATCTCCGACTTGGCGCTGACATTGCCGTGGACCGTGAAGATGTTGGCCTTGGTCGGTCGGGAGACCCACGCGGTATCGCGGGATTTGCGGTTCGACTTGGCCTTGACATTCAGCTGCACCCAGTAGGCATCGGGCTGCATGCGGACCAACGGCGTCCCGCTCTGCGCGGGCTGGGTGTAGACATTGATGACATTGGTGTGGAAGTTGAGCCCGCCGATCTGGGCGCAGTACCAGCGGTTGAGCTGGTCCTCGGGCCATGCTGGGTGGGTGTAGTTGCGATCGAATACGCGGTCATCGACAACGATACCCGAGATCGATTCGACCCCGGCGCCTCGGAGCGTTTCGGCGATCTGGTCCAGGAGCATCCCCATCTCGACGCCGGGCTGTTCGCCCTCGAAGATTGCCGGGTCACCCAGGGCGGGGTCGCCGTCGCCTTCGATGATGAGCAGCGGTGGGTCGACCGATTCATCGAGGATGAGCTTGGTCTTGAAGACAAAGTCAGCCCCCAGCACATGCAGGGCGGTGCCCGTGGTGAGCAGCTTCATGGTCGAGGCGGGGATCAGTGCCTCGTCTGATTCGTAGCTGGCGAGCTCTTCGCCCGTGTCGAGATCCGCGATGTAGACCGCGGCGGTCCCGCCACCCAGGTTCGTCGAAGTGATCAGGCGTTCGGTCTGTCGATCGAGCGGCCCGGCGAGGGCGGTCTGAGCGCAGAGGGTTGCCAAAGCCAAGAAAACGAAAAGGGTGCAGTGCACTCGGGAAAGGTTCAGCCGCATTCGATGCCTCCAGAGGTGAGTCAGTGCACATATCGGCATGCGTACGCGATGCGCTCCAGCATCAGGCTGCTGAATCGCCCAGCATGGATTCGAGCATCGAGATCAAGGCTTGTGCATCGTCCTGATTCACGATGTTCCACTGGCACCACGCAAGGTGGCCAACGCAGATGCCCGACCCCAGCCCGGCGTGGAGCGACTTGGGAAGTTGGGATACCGCGTTCGATTCGAAAAACCGTCGGCTGCAACTCACCGCCACTTTGGAACCATCGGGGTCCGGTATGAGATAGACACCGTGCAGATCGCCCGAGTCGTTCTTTTCGAGCTCATACTGCTCACACCAATGCCAGGCGACATCAACATAGGAAAGGTTCGCCCGTCCCTTCACTCGCTCCTTGAGCCAGTTCCGGATGGTCGTGATGGCCTTACGCTGATCGCTATTGAGGCCGTCGATCAACACCTGCATGCTGGGTGTTTCGAACTGACGCTGCCAGATGCTCAAACTACGCTCCCCGGTTTCAGAGTCTTGAATCGCCCGATCAGCTCCCTCCCTGAGCCCGCTGGCGACCTAAAAGAATAGGCGCATTGGTCGGGGGGCTCTCCGGGACGCGCTATCGCGGAGTTTGCCGCCAACAATAGAGCATGAACGAACACCCAGCCGCCGAGACCAGCATCGACGATTCACCCATTGAGCACCATGGCGTGCTGATTGTCGATGACAACGAGCAGAACCTGGAGCTGCTCCACGCTTACCTCGACGACCTGGGCGGCCCGATCCGCATCGCGCACGACGGGCTTCAGGCCATCGACTCGGTCAAGCAGGACCCGCCGGACATCATCCTGCTGGACATCATGATGCCCCGCATGAGCGGCTACCAGGTCTGCGAGACGCTCAAGAAGAACCCCGATACCCGTGATATCCCCATCATCATGGTGACGGCACTCAACGAGGTCGGCGATGTCGAACGCGCCGTCGACGCGGGGGCAGACGACTTCCTGACCAAGCCGGTGAACAAGCTCGAGCTGCTCACGCGGGTCCGTTCGCTGCTGCGTGTACGCAAGATGAAGCGAGAGCTCGACGCGGCCGTCGATCAGGTTAAGTCCATGCGTGATCAGCCCGGCGGCTGAGTAAAGATCGGACGCTCAGGGGCAACCGGCGCTGAACGCCGCGAGGAACCCGGAAACATCGAAGAAGTCGAAACTGCCATCGCCGTTGATATCGGCGCTGCTGTCGCTGTTGGTGAACGCGGTCAGGAACGCGCTGACATCGAAGAAGTCGAGCTGGTTGTCGTCAACGAAGTCGGGCGGTGAGGGGCAGGGGTCACTGGCGGCCTCGGGCAAGATGAAGTCGACGATCACGGGGCGGTGGTCGGAGGCGATCGATGAGATCGAGATCGGGTTGGTCGGGTAAGTGCTGGCGGGGTAGGGGATGCGGCTGACATTCATGTTGCTGCCAGACGAGCGGAAGATGAACTGGCGTCGGACCTGCGCGATCGAGTCCTGCCAGCAGAGGTAGTCAAGGCGGCTCGAACTCCCTTGTGTGCTCGTATCGCCGGAGATGGGGTGTGACGGTGAGGAGAAGCTCGAATCGCTGCGATCGCGATCGGTGCCGTCGGACCCGCCCGAGAACTCGGCCCGTGTCATGATCCAGTTGGGGCTCGATGAGCTCGGGGTCTGGTTGAGATCCCCGCCCCAGATGACGGGGGTGTTGTCGTCGAGCACATTGCCGACAGCCGGGACCGCGACGCGGCTGTTGGGGTCGCTGATGCCGGTGCCTGCGCCGTTGTAGTAGTAATCGATGAAGTAGGCGGTATTCAACGCGGCGATCTCACGCTGCTCGTAGTCGCTGCTGTCCCCACCCGCCTTGAGGTGTGCGTTGCCGACGACGATGTCGCCGGCGTAGTCGTTGTCGGGCAGGTCGATCTCGGCGAACTGGTAGCCGCGGATGCCTCCGGTTCCACCGCTCTGGTACGCGTCGGGAATGACGACGAAGTTGTTGAGGAGCGAGCCGCCGCCGTTGATGTCGGCGAAGGGGTAGCGTGAGAGGATCACATTGCGGTTGAACCCGTCCGAGTTGGTCGAGACGAACACATAGGGGAGGTCGTAGTCTGGCACATACTTCTGGACATACGAGCCGACCGTGCCGCCCTCGAAGGGGTCACTGCCGCCGTGGAAGAAAAGGTCGATGACTGTTTCAAGCTCACTGACCGAGTCATCGCCGCTGCCGGTGTTGTTCCCGCTGTTGTCGCCGCACTCCTGCAGGATCAGGACATCGGGCTGGAGCGAGGCGATGATGCGAACGAGCCCGTTCCAATCACCGAAGGTATCGCCCTTGTCGTTCGACGAGCAGATGCCGTCCTGGACATTCCATGTCATCACGCGCAGGTCGCGGGGGTTCTCTTTGCCCCAGTCGCCGTTGAACGGGTCCCACTGGGCATTCAAGAGTCCACAGAAGCCGGCCAGTACCAGTACCGTGATCGGTCGCATGATCTTCATAAACAGAGTCTCCTTGCTTGCAAGGCCATTGTATCGCTGCACTTAGCGTGGGCGAGGCGAAACTTTAAAATCACGAAGTCGTGGCTTATGGGACATAAAAAAGCGTCCCCGCTCGTGTGAGCGGGGACGCGATAAGTGCAGTTCGGTTCGAACGCGGTTCGATTATGGGCAGCCAGCGCTGAAGGCGCTGATGAATGCCGAGACATCGAAGAAGTTGAACAGGCCGTCGCCGTTGAAGTCGCCGTCAGGCTGCATGCCGCTGAAGGCGCTGATGAATGCCGAGACATCGAAGAAGTTCAGCACCTCGTCGCCGTTGAGGTCAGCCGGGCAGGGCGGTGGGCCATCCTGGTAGTAGCCGACATAGAGGGCCACGCTGTACGACTCGTCGGCGGGGGCGTCGGCGTTGAAGTTGCCGCTGGTCGGGTCGTTGAAGATCCCGTCGCCGTCGATGTCGTAGGTGATCGAGGTGTTGATGATCACGCCACCGTTGCTGATCTCGTCGCCGGGCTCGGTTGCCGAGATGTCAACGCCGTTCCAAGCGGAGGCGGAGACATTGTTCGACCAGAGCGAGCCACCGCTGGCGCCGCCGCCTGCGTTGGCCGTGCCGAGGAAGTCAACCGAGTACTCCAGGCCCGAGTTGGGGCCGGTCGCGCGGGTGCCATTCTCGAGCACGAGCTCGATGCGGTACGAGAAGGTGTCGGGGTCGAGGACCGCACGGAGCAGTGCGCCGTCGAAGTCCGAGCCGCCGTCCATGAAGCGGTCGTAGAGCTCAACCGCACCGATGAACCAGATGTTGCCTGCTGCGTCGAACGCCGGGGCCGAGATGGATGGGCCCAGTGGCGAGCCGCCGGTGACCGCGTCGAGGTTGACGAGCTGGCCGATCTCGACGCCCATGTCGTCGTAGATGGGCTTGCCGGCGTCCTGCGTGAACAGGCCGAACTGATCGATGTACGCCGCGAAGGTGTAGTCAGTGGCCCCGGTGGTGGGGTTGTAGCGGCCGACGATGATCTGGTTGGAGAAGTCATCGCCGAAGCCGTTCTCCGAGACGGTCGCAGCGAAGAGCGCGTTGCCGTTGATGTCACGCCCGACGGCCATGTTGCCAACGCCACCGCGGAACGGGACCGAACCGAAGTAGTTGACGAACTCAACGAATGACGAGTACGAGAGGACGAAGCCGTCGTCGTTGTCGGTCACGCTGGCGGGGATGTCCCATGCCTTCTTGCCGACGACAGCGCCGGTGGCGTCAACGCCCCAGACATTCATCGCCTTGGTATCGCCGTTGGCATCCTTGGCGTAGACGCCGTAGGTGTAGACGCCGCCGAAGCCGAATGGGTCACCGATGGTGCTGCCCATGTTTCCGCGGTGGTCGCCTGTGCGGCCGCCGGTGAGGTCAAAGTGGTCGGTGGTTGCGGTGGTCATGCCCAGCGAACCGCCGTAGACATACTCGCTGTTGAAGTTGGGGCCGCCGTAGAGTCCGTTTCCGCCTGCGATCGAGGCGGGCATGTTGTTGGGGACCGAGTGGGTGTCGCCGCCCTGGATGATGAAGTCGGTCGCGTCGAGCGTGCCGCCGAGCGAGATCATGTTCTGCGTGTTGCAGTCGCGATCAGCCAGACGGGTGCGGAAGATGTTGGTGCCCGAGAGCGGATCGGGGCCGGTGACATTGAAGTCGTCAGCACGGTAGTAGAGGTTGCCGTTGGCATCGACCGAGACGCCGCCGAGCTGCGAGGAGTCGCCCGAGGCGTCCGAGCTGCTGTTGACCGCGCCCATGCGGCGATCGACGAAGAGTCGGTTCGCGTCGCTGGGGTCGTAGTTGACGATGGCACCGATCATGCCGTTGTAGCTCTCGCCTGCGGCGGTGGTGCCGAACTCGGACCAGCCAATGGCGAACTGTGAGGCGTTGCCGGTGGGGCTGACCGCGTCACCCATGGTGTTCTGGGCGCTGACGCCAGCGCCGGCGGTGCTCCACTGCATGTAGCTGGCACGGGAGAAAGGCACATCGCTGAGCACATCGGTGCTGATGCCGACGGTCGAGCCGAGGTTGTTGAAGAAGTTGGGGTCGATCTGCGTGCTCTTGAGCAACGGAGCTACACCGAAGGTGTGCCCTGCAGAAGTGGTGATCGGGGCGAGATCGACGACATAAGCCGCGCAGTGATCTGACCATGGGTTGAGTGCATCGCCGGGAAGCCCGCCGAGGTTGCTGCTCACACTATCCTGCGCGATGGCGGTGCCGCAAAGGCCCGCCGTCGCAATCAAGGCCGCGATTCGAATCTGTTGACGCATCTTCTCGTTCTCCTTTGATTAGATCTTGTGTGGGGTCGCCCCCGGTCGCCGCGATTGGGATCCACCCAATCAGCGTGCTCGTTCTCTCTTGACACGAACAAGCCATCCCAGATGATTGGTCCGAGTGGCTTGTTCGCAACGCGGTATCCTAGCATGAAAAGCCCCACGGCAGGGGGCTTTCGGGGGATGATGGGTGTCAATGTTGTGTGAATCGATGCCCGATAATCAGCGATGATCAGGGGTCGCGGCCAGATTCCGGGTCTGAACGGCTCCCGTTCCCCTCACAGGCGTGATTCGACCATGGCCGCGAGCCGTGCGTTGGACTTCACCAGTTCGATATTCGACCGGAGCGTACGCCCATCTGATATCTCGTGCAGCCCTGCGAGGATGGAGGGGGTGACATCCCGCCCGCCCGCACCCGATGCGCGTGCTCTGGATTCGGCTTCAGCGAGCCATGCCTCCCAATCGGTGCGGTCGATCTCGGCAGACTCCGGGATCGGGTTGGCGATGACGATCCCACGCCCGGTGCGGGGCAGCTCGCTGCGTACGAACGCGGCCAGGTCATCGGGATCATCGAATCGGACATCGATCCCGCACCCGCCATCACGCAGGTAGAAGGCGGGGAAGACATCGGTCTGGTACCCGACCACCGTGATCCCGAGTGACTCAAGTGCTTCACGGGTCGCGATCACATCGAGGATCGACTTGACCCCGCTGGTGACCACCGCGATCGGGAATCGAGTGAACGCGAGCAGGTCGGCTGAGATGTCCAGGTGTTCCCCATAGCCCCGGTGCACGCCGCCGATCCCGCCGGTGGCAAAGACCCGCAGCCCCGCATACGCGGCGATCTCCATGGTGCTGCTGACCGTGGTCGCCGCACTCCGCCCCGCGTGCATCGCAACGCCCAGGTTGGCCGTGTTGACCTTCTCGATCGAATCAGCCCCGAGCATCGACTCCAGCTCATCGCGGTCCATGCCCGCCACGGCGGTCCCCTCCACGACCCCGACCAGCGCCGGGGACGAGCCCTCGCTGCGTACGATCGCGTCGAGCTCGCCCGCCAGCGCCAGACTCGAATCGCGGGGCACCCCGTGCACCAAGAGGGTGGTTTCCAGCGCCACGGCCTTTGAGTTCACCCTTTTGATCAGTTGCATGCTCGGCGTCCTTATGCATGGTTGCGGAAAGTGGTCTGCTTGCGTCATCCAAGCCCGCTGAAGGGGGATTGTCCAGACCGGCGGGTCGTTCGAAGTGAGGTCCGAAAACGATCTCTGCTATGATTTCAGCAGGGGCATGGGAGAGATCTTCTTTCAGGTCCGAATACAGCAGGACGGATGTTTCTACGCCGGTCACGCACCCTACAGGCGTAATCATCGATAGAAACGGTCAGGTTATCCCCGATTGCCCTGTAGTTTCATGTGCATCGAGATCATCTGTAATGCATCTCGTTCGTTGGCACACATCGGAAGTACGCAACGCGAAGGGAACCGATCACCATGGTTCGACACACGATACGATTGGGATTGATGCTCGGGCTGCTACTGGCATTTCCTTGCAGCGCGGCTCTACAGGATGGGCCGGTCGGCTCAGACCAACGCGATGGCGGAGCATCCTCGAAGACTCAGGAACAAACGGGCAGGGGGCGATCAGAGACGAACGAGTTCGTCGAGATCACGATCCGTCTTCCCGACGGGCGTGTCCTGAAGCGCTTCGAGCGACGGATCGCGTCGGAGCAGGATCCTCGTTTGCTGAAGTTCCCGAACAACAAGCAGCCGGTGCTCACGGGGCAGAGGGCGAGTTCTGGGAAGGATGTTCGAAAAACCGGCGGAGCGGTATCCGGTGGGGCAGGGGGGGCCGGCGGCTCCTCGAAGCACGGCTCGTCGTCATCCGGTGGGGGCGGTGGGGCGTCCGGCGGCTTCAGCGGCGGGAATGGAGGCTCTGGGGGATCGGACTCATCTGATGGCAGCGAGCATCTCAGCGAAGATCTGGAAGATCTGATGAACGGGGTCGAGCCAGATCACGATTTTACGATGCGGTTTTATGCATGGGATCAGTCCGGGCCAGAGTTCGAGCATGTTATTCAGGCGGTTGTGGTTGATCCCCGGCCTTATCGAGGCCCGGAGCACCTCGCGGAGCATGTTGCTCAAGTTGTCCGTGAGCGGAATGATGAGCAGGTGGTGCTGCGTTTCTGGAAAGAACTAGTGCCCTCGGAGCGATACCCATTCGATATTAGCAATCCGCGCGAACTGATTGAGTCGGGCGGTTTCGACTATGGGTTGACTGAATATTGGCGTGCCTTCGCAGTCCGCCTTCAAGAGCTCGAGATCAAGCCTGACTATCTCGTCTTCGATATGGAGAAGGGCGTGGGCTTCTGGCAAATCCCCACAGACGAGCGGCCACGGTTCTTCTCGCAGCTTCTCGACGATGAACGCTCGGTCCTGAGTGGTATCCCGTCCTCCTTGTGGAACGTCGATGTTGATGAGCTGGTGGCGTTTCGCACCCAGTCGAGCAGGCTAGCGGTACGCGATTACGATAGTTACGCCCGAGAGTTCCGTAGCCAGTTCCTTCACCGCGTGTTCTGCGATGCGTTCGAAGGGGTGTACGGAGAGCAGATCCCGACGAGCAACTTCGCCGATTTGCTGCCTTCGTTTGATGTCTATCAGTACACGGACGTGCGTCACGCCAGCACCTCGATGAATGGCATTTCTGCCCCCGCGCTCTACTTGGAAGATCGTGGGCCCGGGGCTATGCGGTACAAGAATCTGTCGAAGAACCGTCGTTGGAACCGACTGATTGATAATCTCAACGCAGCTCGTTCTGCGTCAACCAACGGGCTTGTGACGCCCTGGATCGCCCCACCCGGCTACGCGCGTGACGCTCCTGACACATGGGCAGATCTGAGTGAACTGGACGAGGAGTTTGCGTTCTTCGATATGATGATGTCCCATCTCATGGCCATGGGCATAGACACCTATATCCTGTGGAACCCGACGAACAGCTTCAACCCCATTGCGCATGTGTCCGACCCGATGGTGGATGACTGGCTGGGGCGTCATCCACGCGTGAGGACGCACCAGCTAAGGGACCTGCCCGAGATTCCGCTCGATGCAGATGTCATCGAAACGAACGGGGTCGTGACGACCTATCAGGACTTCCTCCGGATCATGAATCTGGATGATTCTGAAGAGGACTGATCACAAGCCTTCGCTGCACTGATGATCTGAAGGGCCCCGGTCAATGCCGGGGCTCTTTCATTGCCGTCGTCGCGCGAGGATCGGGCGAGCCCCGAGTTCGGTGCCCTTGAGCATGTTTGCTGAGAGTGGTGCACTCGCGTGTAACAGGCCATTGGTGGGGCATAATCCGCATTCGCGGGCGGTGCTCGGTGAAACCTGAACTCTAATCCGAGTTGGCCCTCCTTGCCGGCCGCCCTGATCGTCATCGCAAGCGTTGTTCAATAGATAGTCGCGTCTCCCCCCGCGGGCGGCGTATGGCTTGCGTGGAGGAGGACGGGGGCTTTGTGCCCCCACCCGTCGCTGGGGCGCGTGCCCATTCCATCGTATTTGATCACTGTGCACACGCCTGTGCTTGAGATGCCCAGGGATTGGGCGCGCGGTGGGGGCGATGCAGCTCCTGCTGCTGATCTGGTTCAAAACGAGGAACGCCCCGGCCGGGGCCGGGGCGTCGTGGGTCGAATGTGCCGGATCGCGTGGATCAGACGCGGTCCTTGAGACCCTTCAGGGGGCGTACCTTCACGACATTGCGTGCTGGCTTGGCCTTGAAGATGGTTTCTTCGCCGGTGAAGGGGTTGATCCCCTTGCGGGCCTTGGTCGCGGGCTTGCGCTGGACCATGACCTTCATCATGCCGGGCACATTGAATGCGCCGCAGTTGCCCTTCTTGAGGTCCTTCTCGATCATCTCGCCCATGACCTCGAAGACCTGAGCGGCTTCCTTCTTGCTGATCCCGACATGGTCGCTGATGATGGTCAGGACCTCAGACTTGGTGCGGGGCTTGTCCTTTGCAGCGACGATGCGTGCGGGCTTCTTGGCCGCAGGGGCCGCGGCCTTCTTCGCAGGTGCCTTCTTTGCAGGGGCCTTGCGTGCTGCGGGCTTGCGGGCCGCAGTTTTCTTCGCAGGGCGACGGGTTGTTTTTTTGGTGGTTCGCTTTGCCATGTTCTGGTACTCCATTTGCATACCGGTATGCGGCGCACTCTCCAAGCACGCCATTTTTTACCGGACTAGTTTCGGCATCCTAAACGGTTTTCGGCCTGTATTTCTCGGTATTTTCTCGTTTTTCTTTTCCAATCACGACTTTCCTGACACCGGATTCGCACGAATATCAGAGCGCCGAGTCGTTCTCAGCATCCCCGTGCATGTCCTACGCTTGCTCCATGGCAGCAACCCAACCCATCGTCGGCTTTACCCGCAACCCCGTGGGAACCCCTGAAATTCCAGGTGTTTGCGTCAAGGTGCTCGGTGCCGGCAAGCCCTCGCGGGACGAGCTTCTTGGCTTTGTGCCCGGGCTCTCGGCCCTTGTGACCATGTACACCGACGCGGTCGATGACGAGCTCCTCGATGCCGCCGGTGATCAGCTGAAAGTTATCTGCAACTTCGCGGTCGGGTACGACAATATCAACATCTCGGCCTGCAAAAACAGGGGTATCGTGGTCTGCAATACCCCCGATGCAGTGACCGAGGGCACCGCGAACATCGCCTGGCTGCTCATCCTCGCCAGTGCCCGACGCCTCATCGAGGCCGACCGGTACGCCCGTTCACCCGACTATCCCAAGCACGGGCAGCTGGGGATGGACGAGTTCCTGGGCATGGATCTGTGCAACAAACTCCTCCTGGTCGTGGGCGCCGGACGCATCGGCTACGCCACCGCTCAGCGGGCCAAGGCCTTCGGGATGCGCATCGCCTATGTCGCCCGATCCCGTCACCTCGACTTCGAGATGGCCCCGCTCGGTGCCCACCGCATGACCCTGGAAGAAGGGCTGGCGGCGGCCGATGTGGTCAGCGTGCATACGCCATTGACCGAGCAGACCAGGCACCTGCTCAACGCCGACAACCTGCGATTGCTCAAGAAGGAGGCGATCGTCGTCAACACCGCCCGTGGGCCCGTCATCGATGAGCAGGCCCTCGTGAACGCTCTGGACGAAGAGCGCCTCTGGGCCGCGGGGCTCGATGTCTACGAAAAAGAGCCCGAGGTCCACCCCGGGCTGATCGAGAATCCGCGTGTTGTGCTGACCCCGCATATCGGCAGTGCGGAGATCGCCTGGCGACGGGCCATGACCGAGATGGTCTGTGCCAATGTTGCCGCGGTATTGGGCGATCGGGAGCCCCCGAATCGGATCGGTTGAGTCGGATCAGTCCCGCCGACCCGTGCCGCCGTACTGGAGTTCCATGTACTTGGCCACATAGTCGACGATCGAGTCGGCCTCGGGGATCTCGGGGTTGCTGGTCATCCCGTTGGGCTCGAACCGCATGCCTTTAAAGCGTTTGACGGCCTCGTCGACGGGCAGCCCGTATTGCAGGGCGATCGAGAACGCCCGACAGAAGGCCTGGCACATCCCGGAGATCGCCGAGCCCTCTTTGGCGATCTTGATGAAAATCTCACCCGGGGTCCCATCGGGGTAGAGCCCGATCGTGAGGTAGCCCTCGTGGCGATCGATCGTGAACTTGTGGGTCAGCGAATCGCGGGTGGGGGTGAGCGATTGACGGGTTGCGAGCATGCGGTCTTCCTTGTCCATAGATCACTGAATCCCTGCAACAGCCCGATCTCAAGACACCCGATCGGGTGAAACGGGCATGATTGATATCGGACCAACCACCCGTTTGCGCTTTACATTCTCATCTATCAGGCAGAGAATACCCCATCGCAGACCAGTGGTCTTGCATGAATCAGCGACAAGTGCCGATACAGTACAGAATGAGCAGCATCTGCAAACAATCCGAGACGACGATGCAGGCCCGGAGATCCGGGCTCGTGATCGCCGCCATCGGGCTGCAGCTGATGCTCTGTTCGATTGCCTCGGCGGCCAACGCAGCCGGCGACAGCATCGACCGTTCGGCTCGGAGACTGCCGGCCCAGATGGCGCAGGCCTTCCGGGACATCGTCGATCGCTCTGCCACGGCCCATCAGGCCACGGGCGAAGACCACACCCCGGGGTACCGCCTGAGCGAGTGCCCCAGCGAGATGCGCCCGATCGGGACGCACATCGTTGCCCAGCCTTGCCCTGGCAACTGGGCCCGACGATTGCTGAACCTGCCACCGCCGCTCCAGGCCTGAGTCGCAGCGTCCCCGCGCCGCCACGGCGCACCCGATCCCCAAAGAACCGATCCACCGCGTCGCAGCACTCGATTTGTGCCGACGCTCGCGCTTCATGCATGAAAGAACGCCCACATGGCAAGCTCAGAAATCCCAATCGTCGGCCCGATTCTCTCCAAGGTCTTTGGCTCACGCAACGAACGAATCGTCAAACGCTACACGACCCGCGTTGACGCCATCGGTGCCCTTGAGCCCGAGATGCGCAAGCTGACAGACGACCAGCTCCGAGGGAAGCTCGAAGAGTTCCGCAAGCGTCACGATGATGGGGCCAAAGCCGACGATCTGCTCATTGAAGTCTTCGCTGCTGCCCGTGAGGGCATGGACCGGGCGGTGGGGATCCGCAACATCTTCAACCCCGAGCAGGACTTCGATCCGGGCGTGCTCAACGAGACAGGGCAGCGGCTCTACCACGAGGTGAAAGCCAAGATCGACACGCTTGAGCCCGCCGAGCCGGAGGGGCCGTACCTTGGTCACCCCGAGCCCATCCCGCCGCACCTGCAGGTCGATATCCCTGTGGAACTGTACGACGCGGTCCGCGAGGCGTACCCAGACTCAAAGCCCCCGTTCCGTGCTCGCCCATTCGATGTCCAGCTCATCGGTGGCATGGTGCTCGGCCAGGGCAAGATCGCGGAAATGAAGACCGGTGAGGGCAAGACCATCGTCGCGCCGCTCGCGACCTACATGGCCTGCGTGCAGCGCCAGCAGGTCCATGTCGTCACCGTCAACGACTACCTCGTCCAGCGTGACCGCGACTGGACCTTCCCCTTCTTCTGCTGGATGGGCCTCACCGCCGGTGCCATCCACCCCATGCACATGCAGCCCGAAGAGGTCAAGCGGAAGATGTACCGCTGCGATGTGGTCTACGGCACCACCAGCGAGTTCGGCTTCGACTACCTGCGTGACAATATGAAGCGCAATGTCGAGCAGCAGGTGCAGCGCAAGCGTCAGTTTGCCATCGTCGACGAGGTCGACTCGACCCTCATCGATGAGGCACGCACCCCGCTTATTATCTCGGGCCAGGCCCACGACGATCAGCCCCGGTACCAGCTCGCCGACGAGCTGGCACGCAAGCTCGTGGACATGCAGAAGCCCTGGCAGGAACTCGAGGACCAGGTCACGCACTGCAAGGAGACCATCAAGGGCCTTGAGGGTGACATCCGCCAGATCCGAGACAAAGCGCTGCTCCCCGAGCTGCAGAAGAAGCTCAAGGACGCCGAGGCGGCGCTCCCCGAGATCGAGTCCAAGCGCGATCAGCACACCCAGTACTACGAGCTGGAAATGGAGCGCAAGAGCGCCCACCTCACCCACGACGGCATCGCCGAAGCCCAGAAGCTCGCCGGGGTCGGGTCGTTCTATGTCGACGAGAACATGGACATCCCCCATCTGCTCGAGCAGTCGCTCCGCGCACACGCGGTCTACACACGCGACAAGGACTACATCGTCATGGATGTGCCCGATCGCATGAGCGGTCGCACCGAGCCCACGATCGTCATCGTCGACACCAACACGGGCCGCCCCATGATCGGGCGTCAGTGGTCCGATGGGCTTCATCAGGCCGTCGAATGCAAAGAGGGCGTGCCCATCAAGCCCGAGACGCAGACCGTCGCCTCGGTCACGGTGCAGAACTTCTTTAAGATGTACAAGTCGCTCTCGGGCATGACCGGTACCGCTGACACCGAGGCCCAGGAGTTCCACGACATCTACTCCCTCGATGTCGTCTCGATCCCGACCAACAAGCCCATCGCCCGTGCGGATCACGACGACCTCATGTTCCTGCGTCAGAAGGACAAGTGGGAGGCCATCGTCGACGAGATCAAGGAGTTCCACGACGCCGGTCGCCCGATCCTCGTCGGCACCACCAGCGTCGAGAAGTCCGAGATGATCTCGCAGATGCTCACACGCAAGCATCACATCGAGCACTCGGTCCTCAACGCCAAGCAGCACGAACGCGAAGCCAATGTCGTCGAGGACGCCGGCCAGATCGGCGCGGTCATGATCGCCACCAATATGGCGGGTCGAGGAACCGACATCAAGCTCGGGCGTTTCACCCGCGAGCAGTTCGTCGAGCACCTGCTCCGGCGTGGGCTGGCCAGCAAGGGCCTCACGCCTGATATGAGCGACGAGCAGCTCCGTGAGAATGTCTATCGCAAGATCGCCCCCAGCGTGCTCAAGTCAGAGGGCATCAGCAAGCGGGATGCGGAGTCGATGTCATTCGACGAGCTGGAGCTTGCCCTGCTGCGTCACTGGGCGGGCGAATACACATGGCTCTCGCCCAAGGGCATCGAAGCCGCGAGCCGCGAGGAGCTGGTCCAGGAACTCGATAAGAACGGGCGATGCCTCATGCACCGCCTCCGCTGGTTCGACAACATCGAGGACATGGGCGGGCTCCATGTCATCGGCACCGAGCGCCACGAATCCCGCCGAATCGACAACCAGCTGCGTGGCCGCTCTGGCCGACAGGGCGACAACGGCTCGTCACGCTTCTTCGTCTCCCTCGAAGACGACCTGATGAAGATGTTCGCCGGCGAAACCACGATGAAGCTCCTCTCACGCCTGGGCATGAAAGAGGGCGACGCCATCGAGCATCCCTGGCTCTCCAAGAATGTCGAACGCGCCCAGAAGAAGGTCGAAGAACGCAACTTCCAGCAACGCAAGAGCATCCTCGACTACGACGAGGTCATGGAGCACCAGCGCCAGCGTTTCTACGGCCTTCGCCAGCGTGTCCTCGAGGGCCAGCAGGTCAAGGACCTCATCTTCGAGTACATCGAGGATGTCGTCGACGACGCGATCGCCGAGTACCTCGATTCGGACTTCGCCGCCATCTGCGCAGCCGAGTACGCACGCGAGAAGCTCGACTGTTCCATCCTGCCCGAACGACTCAAGGGCAAGGATGCGGACCAGATGGAGATGACCATCCGCAAGCTCGCCAAGGAGGACATCGCGGCCAATATCACCGTGACCCTGGGCGAGTACATCCCAGTCGACGGCTCCGAGTTCCTCATGGAGTTCGACTCAGCAGGCCTGCACAACTGGGCCAAGAACCGTTTCGGCGTCGAGCTGGACACCGGCGACCTGCGTGAAGCCGGCCCCGGCGTACGCCGACAGGTGCAGGAGCAGCTCGAAGCCGCCGCGTTCGAGAAGATCGACAACACCGAGCTGGACGAGATCCCGCTCTTTGCAGACCCCAACTACGGGGCCGAGCGACTGAGCAAATGGGTGAAGACCAAGTTCACCTTCGATGTGTCACCCGAGGACATCGTTCATGCGAACCGCGACGATCAGCTTGAAGTCCGCGACCTGATCATCGACAAGGCACGGGACCTCTACACCAGCCGCGAGGCCGAGTTCCCGGTCGAGTTCATCATGCAGACCACCATCGCCAACGCCCAGCGTGATCCCAACGCCGCGTTCGAGGGGCTGGCCCGCTGGGCACGCAACCGGGCGGGGATCGAGGTCACGGTCGACGAGATCAAGACCACGCCTCCGCCGAAGATGCGTGCACGCCTCATCGAGGCCATGCGCGAGCAGGTCAAGCGTGACAATCTCAGCGAGCAGGTCAACGCGGCACTGGCAACCGGGAGCGACGACGAGCTCGACGAGTACCTCAAGTCGCAGTTCGACGAGGGCATCACCGAACGCATGCGGTACCTCGACGAGGACGACCGCGAGGACGCGATCCGGGCCCGCGTCGAGACACTCGCGCGACCAGAACTCGTGCAGTTCGAGCAGATGGTGCTGATCGAGACCCTCGACCAGTCATGGAAAGACCATCTCTACGCGATGGACCAGCTCCGCGATTCGATCGGGTTCCGCGCCATCGCGCAGACCGACCCCAAGATCGAGTACAAGCGCGAGGGCCAGCGCATGTTCAAGTCGATGATGAAGGAACTGCGCCAACGCGTCACCGACATCATCTTCAAGGCACGCATCGCGCCCCCGCGCCCCCAGCAGCCCATGCAACGCCCACCCCAGCAACGCCCAGCGGCCCCCCAGCAGCAGCGTCCTCAGCAACGCCCGCAGGGGGCCCCGACGGGCAACATCATGGGGTCGTCCATCATGGGCCCAGGCATGAGTTTCGGGCCCGCCCGAGCGGCAACCCCGCCCAAGAGCGAGCCCCAGACGCCGCCAGAGCCCAAACAGGACGATCCCAGCGAGTAAAACCGATAGGGATCCGAACGGCGTCTCTTCTCGTATACTCTTATGCGGGACGACGCGCCGGAGAGACCACAGGAGCAGATATGAGCTATACCCGCAGGCACATGTACCATCGGGCATTCACCCTTCTTGAGATCCTTGTGGTGATTGCGATCATCGCGCTGCTCGTGGCCATCACGACCATGGTTGGCACCGCGGTCGTCGATACCGGCAAGAAGAAAGCAACGCTGGGGGTCCTCCAATCCCTCGATGCCGCGCTCGCCGCATACATGGACGAGAAGGGCGAGAAGCCCCCGGCGCTTGTCGAGATCTCGTATTCCCAGCTCCCCAGCGGGTTCCCAGATGTGTCCCCAGACGAGTCCCTCTTCTTCCCAGCCATCGACGGGCGTGGGCGGGAGTCGACCTCGGATGACCTCTTCGAAGTGAACTCGGTTGCCCTCTTCATCGAGTCGGCCAAGATCGTCCCCGCGACGCAGGACATCGTGAACTCGATCAACCCCAAGTACCTCCAGAACTACAGCCCGAACGAAGACTACTTCCCATTCCTCCTCACCGCATTCGATGCGTGGGGCAACCCGATCCGCTATGTACACCCCAAGTTCGACGGCATCATCGAACGCGTCAGGCGCGGCGAGGGTGACGCCGGCGAGCCCGTGAACATCATCAATCCCAACAAGCCCTTCTTCGTCCGCGGCGCCCTGCCACCGAACCCAGGGCGAGCGGTACGCATGAACTTCGTGCGTCGCAACCGCCTCATCGATGCCGACTTCGGTGATGGGGGCCTCGACTCATGGGGAGGCGGGAGCAGCAACGGCTCGGCAGGGAATCCATCCTCGCTCTCAGAACTGGATCTCCTCCCCGATAGCGACGGCGGCCTGACCGCGGGCGATCGGCCATACTTCTACTCAGCCGGTCCCGACGGTAACCCCGCCACGCTCGAGGACAACATCTACATCTCGCCGCCGCAGCACCAGGACCCGGGCATCAACTGACCGACCCCCGCCTCGACACCAACCTGCCCGAGGCATATCATCACCGTCGGCCGATTCGCCGGCACACCACGGGGTGTAGCGCAGCTTGGTAGCGCGTCTCGTTCGGGACGAGAAGGTCGGAGGTTCAAATCCTCTCACCCCGACTTTTCGAGAGATCAAGCCCTTCGGCGAGCACGTCGAAGGGCTTTCTCATTGTGGGAACAAGGTTTACGCCGTCGAGGCGGCAGTTCAAACAGACGATTTCCAGCAGTCGTCGCTTGGTGGCGTAATCCGCCCCAACCCACTTGTCTTGCAGGGTTTGCGAGAGTTCAAACGCTTTGCTCGCCAGATCGGCGGTTTCGTCGTGCGAGCGATCGGCAACGTCCAGTTGCAGCTTGATCGAGGCAAGGCGTTCGCGGAGTTCTGTGTGCTTGCGGGCGAACGTGTCCTGATCGACTTCCTCGGCGAGCCGGAGGTTGAGAAGGCGGTCCTGCTGCTCGACGAGCAACGAGGACTGTCGCTGCAGTTCTGAGCGCTGCGCTCGGGCCTCGGCCTGCTCGTCGCGAGTCTGGGACGCCAAGACAACCCGGAACCACTCGCGAACCGATTCGTCCTTCAGGCGGATGGAGTCGAAGATCGCCATGAGCTGGCGGTTGAGTTCTTTCTCTGGCAGGCGAACCCGCGGGTGCCCCTCGGCCGTGTACCGGCTGCACCGGTAGTAGACGTAACGGCGCTCGCCGGACTTGGTCTTCTTCGTGATCTGCTCGCCCGTGACGATCTTGCCGCAGTGGCCGCACGTCATGAACCCGCCCGCGAAGGTCATCTCGTGTGCGTGGTAGACCGTGCCTCCGAGCAGTGCCTGGACACGGTCCCAGGTTGCCCGGTCTACGAGCGGCTCCTGCTTGCCGGGATACCAGTTGCCCTTGAACGGGACCTCGCCCAGATACGAACGGTCCAAGAGAATGTGGTGCAGCTTGCTCCGCGTGAAGCGCGGGGCTTCGGGTCGGTACACGACGTTCTCTGCATGGAGGCGATCGCGGAGCGCATCGATGGTCAGGGGCTCGTAGGCGTACAGCTTGAAGATCCGCTTGATGGTCGCCGCAGCAGCGGAGTCGGTTACAGTGACACAGCGTCCGTCCTTGCGGACGTTCTTGTACCCGTAGGGCGCTTTGCCGACGAACCAGCCCTCCTGAACGCGACGGGCCAGGCCCTCCTTGACATCGAGCGACTGCTGCTCGGTGTAGAAGCTCGCCATATTAGCGAGCGTCCGTCGCATCATGCGACCGGCGGGGTTCGAGTCCGTCGGCTGCGAGACGGAGATGAACGGGAGCGCGTACTCGCTCTCCAGGCGTTCGAGTTCAACGTAGTCGAACAGATTGCGTGCCGCGCGGTCAACCTTGTAGAACAGCAGCCCGTCGAGTTCGACGGCGTACTTCTTTGCATATGCGATCAGTTCGCGGAACGCTTTGCGTTCGTCTGTCTTGCTCGCGGTCTCAGCGATGCTAAAGAACTGCACGATCTCGCCGCCGGTTGATTCGGCGTACCGCTTGAGTGCGTCTTCCTGAACCGCGAGCGAGAATCCTTCCCGCTCCTGCTCCCGGCTGCTGACCCGGGCCAACGCAACGTACCGTTTCATGGTTCACCTCCGTGTCAGCGTGTCGAGCAGGCCGCTCGCATTACGGAGGATTGTAATCGCATCTTCAGGCGTAAGAGGCGTGTCGTAGTACGGTTGCCAGATTTTCTGCGTCAGCTCCACGAGTTCGGGCGTGATCCAGGCGGGCGTGCCAGATGGCAGCGCTTCGGCCGGTGCGGTTGCACACCGCCTTTCACTGGATTGAACGCCCTCTTCCTGCACAACAGCGGTCTCCGTCGCTAGTGGGTTACGACGCCTGGGGCTGAGGCACCCGCTTGCGCAGGCGCTGATAGGCGCCGGTGATCTGTGTGAAGTGACGCTCGGCGAGCTTCACAACATCCGGTTCGACGCCGACAAGCCGATCCGGGTGATACTTGCGGCAGGCCGATCTGTACGCGCTCTGGAGCTGCTCCCAAGAGAAGCTGCTTGTCAGGCCGAGCAGCGTGAGATCGTTGTCGTGTGAAGTATCGCGGCGTGGAGATGGAGGCGGCTCGCTACGGGGTGTCTCCATGCCCCGGTTGAGGAACTCGACTGCACCGACAAGCTCCATCTCTGCATGTTCAGCGAAGAAGTCCGCAACCGACACGTCGAACTTCGTGCTCGGCCAGCCGGACATGGACATGCTGACCACCGCGACGCCTTTGTGCTTCGAGAAGCCGACACCCAAGAGAACAGGGATCTCTGCCCATTGCACATCCCGTTGGCAAGGCAGGCGCGAGATACTCAAGTCCCCCCGCCGGTAGAACTGCATTCCCCCTCGCCTGTTGTGCAGGCTGAACCCGCGGACGAGCAGGTAGTCACCGATCGAAGTGCAGACCGACGGCAGCGGGCGCTTCACGGTGATGGAGCCGGTCCAGCGCAGTTCAGTCGTTGTGCCGGCCCTCTTCTTGCGATCCTTGTCCTGCATGTGTTTGCAGGCGGCGCGGAGTGCCACTCCGGCAACGATGAATGGGAGATGGTACATGGGATGCTCCTTGTGGCATTTGCGAGTGAGTCAGTCGCGGTCAATCTCTGGTTCGGGTGAAATGTCCGGCTCGGGTGATTCGCGCTCCTGCGCTTGTTCCAGGTGTGTTTGGAGTTGTGACGGCTCGGCGTTGTCCTTGGTCGGTGTTGTCTGGTTGTCGGCGCGGAGACCGTCAGCGACCTGTCCGGGGGTGCGCGTGCCGATCATGCCGTACTCGGGGTGCTGGGCGGCTGTGCCACCGGGATAGAGAGCAGCACCAAGCTCGTGAAGTCCTTGGCGAAAGTAGGCGTCGAGGACTTCCTTGCTGCGGCTTAGGTTCTCTCGTGGGTTCATGGGGATCTCCTTGTGTGGTGAATGAATCTGACTCGCTAGACGGGTGCGCTAACGGTCCTGCAAATCGCGGAATCTCGCGGCCTGGTCCTGCTGCTCAAGCCAGGCGTCGTGCATGGATAGAGTCCGGTTCCGTTGCACGCTCTCGATCACGCCCGCAACCACTCCGAGCGAGATGCCGGAGACAATGAGGTAGCTGCCAAGCGGCGCGCTGAGCGGGAGCAGGCAGAGCCCTATGAGCATGACGAGCGCGGGCTCTGTGTTTGCCTTGAGCTTGTGCTCATGGGTGTTCTTGAGAATGCGAGCTAAGCGAGGCCATCCGTTGTATCTCGTATGAACCAGGTCACCTCTGGCGACCATGGCGATGCTCTCGATCCGGGCGCGGAGCTGCATCACGATGAGGAGAACCCAGAAGATGAAGATGGGTGTGAAGTCTTCCTCCGGCCAGAAAAGCATCCACATCGGGACGGAGAGGAATCCCAGGAACGCGGGCACACCGAAGTAGCGCCTGCCGAACCGGGTTCGGAGGAAGACCTCGACCGGCGCGGCCATGACCTGTGCTGCAAGCACAAGAATCGATGCGGCCTTTTGGGCGTCCTCGATCGGTGTCCAGCCGTTTGGATCGGATTGCTCACGCACGGCGAGGCTCCTGTGGGATACGGGCCTTCAGCCAGGTCCGGCCGTTCGGGAAACACCTGCCGCCCTGGTAGACGACGGCCTCTGTGACGCAATGCGGAAGCCCCCCCTTGGCGAGGCTGTTCAGGTCAGAAGCCTGTAGCTCGTAGTCCCAGGTTTCGCTGAATCCCGATGACGCCCCCTGATCATTTCCGAAGATCGGGGCGAGCCAGTTCTCATCGCGGCTCTGGTTGCCGTTCATCATCACTTGCCTTGAACGACCGATGAGCTGCTGCATGTACTCAACCGTGCGGATATCGGTCTGCTGGTGGCAGATGCGACTCTGGAGGTTGGTGAGTAGCGCGTGGACCTTCGGCTCGGACTGCGGGCCGAGCGCATCGATCAGGCCGGATACCGATTGGGTGGCATAGCAAACGGCGGTCCGCGTGCTCCGTGAGATCGCCTGGAAGCGGTGGTCCTCTTCGACCAGCAGCATTTGCGCCTCGTCACAGACGATGAACGTCGGGCGATTGTTCCTGGTCGTGTCGCGTCGTGCGTGCGCCCGCTGCCACATGAATTTCAGGACCACCTGAATCAACTGACCCACGTCGCGGTACACGAGCACCGGGAAGTCTGCGATCATGATCTTGCCGTCGTACATCATCGATGGACTGACGTTCGGCGCTGGCGACGACAGCATGTCGCGGGCAGCACCACGGCTGAGCATATCTGTCGTCGAGGTCAGCGTGGACTGCACGACGCTGCGCGTGCGAGTGGACAGGGCGGGCCATTCGTGGAGGAAGTACGACAGTGCGAGATCAAAGTCAGCTCTTTGTGACTCGTTCTTGTCCGCCTCGTCGGCCTGTTCGAGGCATTCTCCGCAGTAGGTTCTTTTCCACTCGCCGCTCTGGATGCGTTCGAGCGATTGCGGGGCAGAGACGATGAGCCTGTGAAGGTTGGGGATGGTGACCGGCTCGCCGGAGAGCACGAGCACGAGCAGGGCGTTGCGGCAGAGCCGCATCGCCTCTAGGCGGAAGTACCGTTCGTTGTCGCCGCCAGCAGATCCTGACGATCCACTCTCGCCAAGGTCGGTGACCGTCATGATGAGAGCCGTCAGGTTCTCCACGAGACCAACAGCGCCGTCGCTGCGTGCCATCTCGTCGGCGATGAAGTTGAACCGGAGCAGGTGGTCGGGCGAGAAGACCATCAAGTCGGACAGTCGCCCGGTATCGCGCACATACTCGGTGTATGTCTGACGGTCCTCGGGCTTGACGGTCAGGAAGAGACCGCCGTATCCGGCGCGGAGCATGGCGCGGCAAATCGCCGCCATAGACCCAGAAGTCTTGCCCGACCCGGTCGAGCCGAAGACCATCGTGCCCATGAAGGAATCACCAACGGACCACGGTGAACCCGCCGCCCAATGCAGCAGGGGCGCGTTGAGATCCCAGCGGTCGGTCGCGGGTTTCCGCTTTCGCGGCGAAAGGAGGCGCATCAGGAGTTCCTCCCGGCTTTGGACTGGTCACGCAAAGCACTCGTGAACGTCTGCAGCGTGAGCCCTTGTGTTTTCGCTTTTCGTGCCTTGGAAGTGAGCTGTTCGAGCCACTCGACCACCGTGTCAAGGGTGAGCTCGTTGCCAACAAACATCACGGTCTTTCCGGGACCCAGTGTGGCGGTGACGCGGGCGCCGCGCTGGGTTTCCTGTTGGCGACGGACACGCTTCAGCTTTCGGGTGAGCGCCTCGCGGGTCAGACGGTTGCCGAGCACCTCGTCGGCGAGCTGTTGTTGCTCCGTCTCGTCTTCAACGCCGGAGAGCAGATAGCCGATGTCCGGCGGGATCGCACCCGAAGCGACATGGGCCTTCAGCGAGTCAGGGAGGCGAAGCAGCCCAAGGGCCTTGGAGACGGTGGCCGGCGACAAACCAAGGAGCTTGCTCACGGCATCGGCCGTCAGCTTGGCCTCGTCCATCAAGGCTCGGATGCCAAAGGCCCGCTCAATAGGGTTGAAGTCCTGCCGCTGGAGGTTGCTCACCATGAGGCGTGCAAGTCGGTCAGCTTCTGCGAGTTCGCCGGGCAGAACAAGAACCTGTGCTTCGGTCCGGCCGAGGGACTTCAACGCTCGCAATCGGCGTTCTCCATCGATCAGGCGAACGCCTTTCTTTGTGCGAACGCAGAGGAGCGGCTGCTGCAAACCGGTCTGTTCGATGCTCTGTGCGAGCTTCTTGATGCCCCCCTCATCGAATGTGGTGCGGGGTTGTGGACCAGCTTCGATAGACTCGATGGGAACGATGATGAGTTCCGGGTTCATCTCTTCACCTCGTCCCTGATCACATCCTGTGTTGCAGCCTGGGCGGCAGGGTCGTGTGGCAGGATGGGGCTGCACCAGACCCGAATGAGCAGCATCAGAGCGACGAAGTCGTCCATCAGTCCGAGTACCGGGATGAACTCCGGGATCAGATCGATCGGGAAGACGAGGTAGAACATCAGCAGGCCGGTCAGCTTGAGTTTGCGCCCGATCGTGAACCCGATCTCGCACTGGTCGAACAGGCGGCGGACTGGCGCGGGAAGTGGCATGGTCATTGGGGTCTCCAGTGAGAACAAGGCGCAGTGATCACGAGCCCAGAGCAACACGCCCGGGCATGGGACAGGCCATGCCTGTTCAGGCTTTCAACAAACGGTCATCAAGCAACAGCACCGGGTTTGGCCGGTGCAACTGCCGGTTCAGGGGGATTCTGATTCGCCCGTGTCGCCAGGGAACAACATGATCTGCCAAAGTTGGGAACGTGCTCGTGTCATTGGATTTACCTGCCCATAGTCACTGTAGATACTACAGTATTTGGGATAGAGTTGCAACCCTTCTTCAAAAAACTCAGAATTATCGAGAGGGTCCCTTGCTGCAGCTTGCGAACCGGTTGCCCACTCGGGTCCGTTCGACTGCAACGAGGGAGATGACGGAGTTCTTGAAGCCGCGGTTTCCGCCGGTAGCTCTGGTGAGCGTTAGCACCTGATTTCGGTCGATGTTCAGCCGTCCGACATGGCCGTCCTGAGTTTTGATTCGGAGGCTGAGTACATCGAGCAGTAGATTGACAGTATCTCGAAACTGTTCCGTGTCGCGTGGACGTGTCTGCTGCGCATGACGCAGAACTGATTCAAATTCCCGAATATCCGCATCGGTGATGCGCGGCAGCACGCGATTTGCAAGTTGCAGTATTTGCTTTGTGGGCTCATCGGTTTCCTTGGTCTCGTCGGTCACTCGCTCGCTGTCGATCTCCTCTCCGTAGTCTTGTGCCACATCGTTCGGGAGAGTGTCAAGCGAAACCTCGTCCGCTGATTGCCACGTGGCTCTCGCGTCGATTGCTCCGATCTTCTGGTGTACCGGAGATCTTACCGTCTGTGCAGCGGCTTCCATCAGCGGCAGTAGGCGATCGAGGTCATCCGTCCCAATATGCTTGCCGGAGAGACATACACTGATTGTGCATGGACATCCAGCCTGTATTCCCGGGAATCGACTCGGTTCTCGGGAAGCGACGCCCAAGAGTGCTGTGAGCGTGTCTTGGACCGTGTCGGCAAGGCTCGCGTCGAGGTCGGTACTGAAACAAAACGATGGTGTGGAATCAATTGACGCCAGCATCACCGCACACTCAATGGTCGTGATTCCAGTTTGTGTTTTCATGTTCAAGTCTCGATCCCCAACAGATTTTCGATTTGTGCGGAGAATCCACGGGGGTATACCCTAAGAAACTCTCTAAAGTCACTGCGTTTCGTCCACATATCTGTAACCCACATACCGCAGGGCGAGAAGTTGATCCCGAATCGAACGCTGTTGCGAGTACCGCTGGAAGTCCCAGTTCCGATGCGGATTATATTGATTGAGTAGCCGGATACAGTCAAAGGCGTTGGTTTGCCTGACCGGAGCGCGTCGCTCGTTGCTGGGCACGTTGAGATTGAGCGCTGCGCTCCTGCATACATCCGATTTCCATTAGAATCTTCAGCCCATTCACGGATTTCAACTGTGGAGAATTCGCGGTACGAATGATCTGGAAAGTAGAACTGAATCGAATCATCGTGTAAATCAAACTTCCAGCTCGGCAGCGCGAGCGGTTTGCCCGAGTGGTAGAGTGTGAGTGCCGGTCGGTTCCCGGTGTAGTGTTCTCGGAATCGAGCGGGACGGACGGCATACTCGCATTGACTTCCGCTGCGAAGAACTGTCACAGGTCTCCGAATCGCTTTCAGAATCACCGGCACAGCCGGATTGTCGGAAGCGAATTGCCGCAGCAAAGAAAACAGCGTTTGGACGGCTGCGCGTCCACCGAGCGCATCTAAATCGTCCGCTCCGTACAGATGACGCAGCAAGCATGCCGACTCGTGCATGCAAGCATCCGGTTCGGCAAGAGCTGTCCCCGGGACGATCCGAAACGACGCATCGAGCTGTGGTTCATCTACCTTGGCCCAAGCATCATCGGGAAAGCGCCAGCGTGGCCAGCCTTCAGTGTGTCCTATCCCAATCTCCATGCTTCGTGCTACCTCTTGTCCATCTGCATGTACCCGCGGCCGTGCGTTCAGTTTAGCACGGAAGGCGTTAAAGATTCGCCTCGTGTTCCCTATAGCGTCACAGCGTTTTCCGCGGTCGCGTAGTGATGGCTGTGCGGATCGAGCGTGGCGAGCTTCGTACAATGGAGTGGTTCGTGGTGGGTCGCCCGCCGCGATGCGTGCCCGTGCCGGGGCGGCGTCGATCGCGGCCAGGCGAGCCTGTCACGCCCGTCGCCTGATCGCCCGGATCGGCACGGCAGTCCGGCTCCGCCGGTTTGAGCACTGGCTGCGGCGGGCGGGGTTTTCCGGGAGCCAGTGCGCCCCGGAGTGCTTGCGACCGGGCCGAGCACTGGCCCCCAACAAGGAGAACCGAAGCATGACCACGACCAAACCCGTTCACGAAGTCCGACTCGGCACGACCAAGGCCGCGATCTGGGCCAACACCGCCGAGGACGGTCGCACCCGCTACTCGGTGACCGTCCAGCGGATCTACCGCGACAACGACGATTGGAAACGCACGTCGAGCTTCCGGCGTGATGACCTCCTGGTCCTCGCCAAGGTGCTCGATCTTGCACATTCGTGGATCTGTCAGCAGCCCAACGAGCGGGCGGCGGCCTGAGCCGCGTCCGCATCACCCGCGCCCCGTCGGTTCGCGCCGGCGGGGCGCTTTCATATCGCGGAGAACATCCCGGCACACGCCGTCGGCGTTGAGGGCGACTCGGGGGTGTTGCCGGCTGACTGTTTCAAGTTCGCGGGGAGACGAGCCCCCTCTCCCCGCACCCCTCTACCCCAACGAGCGGGGTCACTCATCCCAAGTGATGGACTCGATGGTGACCGGGCCGTGATCCTGCCGAAGCTGCTCGGCACGGTCGGATTCACGGACCCACGGGACGCGCTGACGGATCAACCCGTCGAAGAGCCTCGCCGAATTGCCGGTGTCGCTGTTGAGACCGGAGCCCTTGATGCGGATCTTCCGCCCAGGCAAGTGGAGCGTGAGGCCCTCTTCGGGCACGAGTTCGATCCGTTCGATCCAGGCGTAGCCGACGGCGAGAATGTGACCGTCGGCCTTGCGGAGTTCGAGCATGAGTGCGCGATCGCGGACGCCTCGGAGCCAACCGAAGCAGCCAAGATCCTCGGGTATGGCATTGTCGTCGTCAGGCACTCCGTTTGTCGCGGGACGCTTCGTGTACCGGTCGATCAGACTATCGCTCATGTTCGATTCCCTCTCTGCGGTGTTCAACGACTGCGATTGCATCAGCCTCGCGAGACTGCTCGGCGAGCCGTTCGTGGATGATCCTGCGGTGAGCGTTTTCAACGCCAGCGAGAAGCTCGGTCCCGCTCAGGCGTTCGTCGCTTCGGCTGACGGCCTGGAGCAGTTCGTCCTTGTCGTCTGTGAAGACAAGCACCTGCTGGCGACCGCGTGAAGCGCTGACATAGAACTGCTCGCGCGATGAGGCACGGAATGACCGCGACGACTGCCCGATGATGACCCGATCCACGGTCTTTCCCTGGCTGGCGTGACTGGTCACGACGAGGCCATGCGCGATATGGCCATAGTCTTTCGAGATGGTCCAGCCATTGTTGAGCCGGAGGTCACCCGCGTCGGTGAACCCGCTGACGGTGAAGAGATCACCATTGTTGAGCCGGTGGGCTGTGTCTGCGGTGGTGCCGTTCTTGGTAATGCGGATTCGATCGCCTGTCGCAACTTCGATCTGGTCCTCGTGGAAGACTGTAAACCGCTCGGCCGACTCGAACGGGACCTCGTCCTGGCCGATGATTAGTCGGGTGCCCTTGCGATAGCCCGGCGCGTTCTGGTGGAACACGAGCACGTCGCCCTGGCGATAGTTCAGCGGGTCGCGCTTCTGGCCCAAGGTCAGGTTCGCGGGAATGAGTTCCGGGAAACTTCTGGCGTCGTCGCCGAGCGTGCCGTGGGCGCGGAGCTGAGCGCGGATTTCATCGGTGATCCTGTTGCCCTCAAAGTGTGTCGGCGAGACGACGAGTGCGGACTTCCCGTCTGCAATGGCATCGATGTACGACTCGGCGAGCGCTCGATAGCGATCGTCGTCATCAACTTCCCTGATCCATCCCAGTTCATCGAGGCCACGGAAGCCTTGCCGGGTCTTGCCCTCGCTCAGCTTCTTGATCGCGGTCTTGTACCGGTCCTTCTGGCGCTGGATCTCCTTGATCTCGGCGGGCTTCAGCCCTGCTTCGTCTTCGAGCAGTCGGAGCGCAGCTCCCCGCTCGACCGCGCCGTGCTGGCGTTTGTCGCCAGAGAGCACCACGCGGGCATCGATCTGCCCTGCGAGATCGAAGACCTGCCGCATGGTCTTGGTGCCGAGCAGACCAGCCTCGTCAATCCAGAGAATCGCGCCGTGCGCGTCTCTCTGCATCGCGGGATCAGCGAGAAGTCGTGAGACGGTGTCGGCGGACTCAAAGCCCTCCTGCCTGAGCACGCCACGGCTGGCCCCGGCGGATGGCGCAAATGCGAGCACACGCTGCCCGTTCGCCTCGATTGCCTCTCGGGCCTCCTGCATCATGGTGGTCTTACCCGTGCCGGCGGCACCCCGTACCAGGATGACGCGGTCCCGTGATTCGAGCACATGGCGGACCGCCGCCTTCTGCTGGTCGTTGAGCCATTCACGGTGAAAGACGTTCTGGTTCACCGTGATCGGAGTGCAGGCACCCCGCCCCTCCCGGGCGAAAGTGAGCATCTTCGTTTCCTCTTCGAGCACGGCCTTGGTCGTAACCAGGCGTTGCCCCTTGCGCTCGGCATGAATCAGATCCTGCTGCTCGGTGACCTGTTCAATCGACTCACGGCTTGCTTTGCCGATGCCCTGTTTGAGTGCTTCGGCGAGCAGCATCCGCTCTGGCAGGACTGACGCACGCTCGAAGGCGTGTTCCATCGTCCGGGCGACCGCGCTCCGAGCAGCGGCGTCGTCCTCGGTGATGGTGTCCTTTCCGATCCGGTTGGCGAGCCACTCAAGACGTTCAGCCTCGGTGTCCGTCAATCTTGACCGCCAAGCAGACTCCAGATCCGACATTGTCAGTTCGGCGGCTTTGGACGATCGGGTGCGGGCACCCAGCGTTGACTTGAGATCAGGATCGGTGATGTTCTTGGCGCTGGCGAGCTGTTCGATGCGGGCGGTCCGCCGCGAGAACTTGTCCATCGTCTCGGGATCGAGCCCGGCGAGTTCCCAGCCCTTGGCGGTGCGTTGGGTGTTCAGCCCAAGCTCTTCGAGCCGTCGGGCGAGTCTGGAGTGGAACACCGCCTCGAAGTACGGCGCGTCCCGCTTGAGATCGCCGAACTGCCCGGCCTTCCACCGGTCCTCTTCCCTGTCGAATGTCGCGTTGAACACGAAGCAGTGCGCGTGCAGGTGCGGGTCTGGCAGGCCGTCCACAGGACGAGCGGTGAAGTGCGTGAACTCGCCCCAGATGAGATTCCCGGTAACACGGTCCTCGTTCTTGCCACTGACTCGGACGCGGGCCTTGGACTCTGTTTCGATGTCCTCCATCGTGGCCCGAACCGAGTCCCGGAAGGCTTCGAGGATGCGATCGTCCCGCGTCAGCCCGTAGAGCAGCGACACGCTCTTGGGCACATGGAAGTTGAAGTCGTAACCGACGCGGCGCTGGTCTTTGCGCCGAACCGTGAGCGGTTCGCCGGTATCGGGCCGAAAGTTGTCGCAGAGCCGGTCCCAGTCGCATTGATCCACAGTGCCCGTCAGCCCAAGCATGAACGCACCCTCGCCGCGCCAGAACCCGGTGAGTTCCTGGCCTTCGGTGTAGTAGTCGGCGGTGCTGTAGTAGCTCTTGGCCCTGCCGCTGCTGTTGCTCTGTGTGACTCGAAGCATCTGCTCATCCTGACATGGAAACCTTGCGATTCGGTAAACACGCGCGATGCGCACTCTTCCCAATTGCAGCGCTACGACCAGAATCAATGAGGGTTGCAGTGTGCTTGCCAGCAGTTGTGTCGAACGCACATGCTCCGTCTCGGGTGGCCCGACAGCGCCTCGCGTCTGGTCGATGGGCACGATGAAGCCACGGTCGGGCCGGATCAAGCTGCCAAGGCCGCTTTCCGCAGGCGGAAGCCTTCGGCCTTTCGCTTGACCGGTGCGCTACGCCCCGACATCCGCGGCTTCGGAGGGCGTGCCATCGGGACGCGACAGGCGTGTCCCGCAACACAAACAAGGAGACTTCACATGAACGACACCAACGTAAACGGCGGCACAAGCCGCACACCAAGCCACATCGCCTATCAGGTCAGGGACCGCGAGGGCAAGAAGGGCATCTGGACACGCATCGGTTCCGCGTGGCCGCACGCGGACGGGAACGGTTTCAACATCCAGGTCGAGGCCGTTCCGCTCGATGGCCGCATCTCGCTGCGGGTGTTCACCGAGCAGAAAGACTAATCGCAACTTCAACCGGCGGGCCTGCGGGCCCGCCTCATCTACAGAAAGGACTTCGACGTGACTACATCACACCAAATCAACCCGTTCTTCGCCAGCAGGTGTACGGCCCGCATAGCCGGACCTTCACGCCACTTGCAGCCACTGTTCGCCAAGCTCCCGCGTGCCCCAATCACTGGTAGTCCGGTGCCGCGGCTCACCAGCCTCTACCACCACGCAGACGCCGGTTCTTACGGGAAGCGAAGCTACCCGGGCAACTGCGGCGGCAATCTGATCCGCGACCTGCTGCTCTACTTCAAGCCCCGGCTCGTGCTCGATCCGATGACCGGAAGCGGGACCTGCCAAGACGTGTGCCGCGAGCTGGACTCGGACTGTCGCAGCGGTGACATCCATGATGGTTTCGACGCGACCAGTGCCGAAGCCATGCAGCAACTTGCGGGCGGCGGCCTCGCTGACTTCGTCTGGGCGCATCCGCCGTACTGGAGGCAGAAGCTGTACGCGGCCGACGATCGTGACCTCTCTCGCGCTGAGACGCTCCGGGAGTTCCTGGATCGTTACGCCCTGTTCATAGAGGCCGCAACCGGTGTGCTGGAGCCCGGAGGGCGATTGGCGATCCTGATGGGCGACTATCAGGACCGTGACGCGGGATTCGTGCCGCTGGTCTACCACACGAAACGCCTTGCATTCGACGCCGGGTTGCGGCAGTGTTGCACCGACATCGTTCGATTCAGCCACGGCGCGTCGAGCGGCCGCAAGGTGTACCGAAGCTCGTTCATCCCCGGCCTGCACGACGTGTGCGTGGTCTTCGAGAAACCACGCATGGAGGCGCGACCATGAGCAGCATCTACAGACCCATCACCCACATCGTCGCGGGCATAGCCCGCGACCGACTGGGTATCGATACGCTGGCATCGCGGGGGAGCGATTCACTCGACTTCCATGATCTATCCGTCGTGAATGTTGGTCAGGCACTCAGCGACGCATACGAAGCCGGGTACCAGGCCGCGATCGCCGAGGAACTCGGCGTGACGGAGGTGGTCTATAGCCACCACGCAGAGCGCTTCCCGTGGCAGATATTCTGTACCGAAGAGCGGTGCGTGCTGGTTTCCCGTGACCTGAAAGACCACCTCGTGATCGCCTCGGTGTTCAAGGCCGATGACAGGCCGAACCGAGTCCACGTCGAGGGGCTCCGGCTTGAGCTGCTCGAAGTGGTCCGCCGCGAGCTGTATGGAGCCCGCCGGTGAACGACGAAGTTCCGCTTGATGACCTGTTCCACGGCTGCGCCCTGCGTGCGTTCGTCGAGCAGGCCGAACGCACGCAGAGCTGGCCCGATCCTGAAGAGACGAGACGGCTCGCCTACCGGTACTACGAAGAGGCGCTGGCAACTTCCAGACGACGTGATTGCGACACACAAATAGCCCCATGACACGTGGGCAAAGGGCTCGTGATGGATTGGTCTGCGCCTGGTAGCTGAGCAGCGGGCGGGAATGGCAGGCAGAGCGTAAAACGTTTCAGACGTCTCCCCTAAGCGGTGCTTAGGACTTTCTTTCACGGTGAAAGCCTGCCATCAAACCCGCCCGCCATCAAACCACCCAGCAGACCAGCGTGACAGCGTGCTGGCAAGCCTGCCTGCCATCTATGGGGCTGTCCGGCTTGCCCGCTGTCGAGTCAGCTCGCTGACATGCCAGCGAGTCACGGGGTCGGTGTGTCATCGTTGCAACACTGCCAGCGCGTCAGCACGCCAGCACCACGAAGTGCTTGCATGCTGACAGAAAACGTGCCATTGCTCGGTGCGTGATTATCGCCATTGCCAACAACAAGGGGGGCGTCGGAAAGTCAACCCTCGCCGTCCACCTCGCCACCTGGCTCCATCGCCGGGGGCGATCGGTCATCCTCGCCGATTGCGACACGCAGCAGAGTTCGTCGGAGTGGGTGCGTGAAGTACAGCCGGACCTGCGCACCGAGACGTACCGCGATGCGGACGCAATCCTCAACGAGTTCCCATCGCTCAAGAACGAAGCAGAGTTCATCATCGCCGACGGACCAGGGAGCAACTCGGAGACCAGCAGGGCCTTGCTCCTGCTCGCCGACTTCGCCCTCGTCCCGTGCAAGGCTTCCATGCTGGAAGTCCGAGCGCTCGCCAAAGTCACGGAGGTACTCCGGCAGGCTCAGGACATCAGGGGCGGCATGCCGCCATCGGTCATTGTGCTGAGCATGGTCGGAAAGAACTACCGGCTGACCAAGGACATGAAGGACGCCGCGACGGCACTCTCGCTGCCCGTCGCATCCACATCGGTCACCTTGAGACAGATCTACGCCGATGCGCCGGGCCAGGGCACCGTCGTGTGGGACATGAAGGCCCGGACTCGTGATGCGGCCAATGAGCTCGACCGGCTCTTCGCCGAGATCATGCCCGGCACGGCCTGCGAGCCAACCGCAGCAACGAAGGAGATACCAGCATGAATGAACGGAGATCACTGACCGAGGGCATCGAGCCCAAGCACACACCACCGACCAAGCCCGACTCAATTCAGAAGCAGTTTGTGTATGGCGCGAAGCAGCCCGCCGAGACACCCCGTGTACTCGTGAGCACACGCATCCGCGGCGATCTCGCGCGGGCGCTCAAACGCGCCTCGCTTCAGCGGCAGCTCGAAGGTGTGAAGCCCAACACACTGCAGGACATTCTCGAAGAGGCCGTCCAGCCGTGGCTGAAGAAGCACGGCTTCCTGTGACAGACTTCGACGGACCTCCGCCGTCGTCTGGTCTGACCCGGCAACAGTGGGGACTCCTGATCGCGAGCGATCAGATCAAACTAGAGCAGCCCGATCGTCTGCAGTTCTCGCACAGCGTGCTGTGCCAGGTCGGAATGCCACGCAAAGCCACGCTTTTGCGCTCATATGAACGCACCAACGGAAACCTGAGTCTTTTGGTCGAGGCCGGCAAGCTGTGGAACGGTTTGTCGTGGACCGAGCAGCCACTTCCCTATGGAGCAATTCCCCGTCTCGTCATGGTTCACGTCAGTACCGAAGCGGTCAGGACGCGATCGCGTGTCATCGACATCGGAGAGAGCATGCGGCAGTACCTGCTGCAGCTTGGCCTGCAGGTCTCGGGAGGCCCGAGGGGCGGGTACACCGCCCTGCGAAGGCAACTCCAGGCCCTTGCGGCATGCCACATGACGCTGGGCATGACCAATGGCGATCGTGTGTCCACGATCGATGCCAAGCCGATCAAGCGCTTCGATGCCTGGATACTCAACGGGCTCCATGATGGGTCACAGCGGACGCTGTGGCCGGGAGAGCTCGAGTTGTCGGAGGACTTCTTCGACACTCTCACACGGCACGCCGTGCCGCTCGACTACCGCGCGCTCGCGGCCCTCAAGCACTCTGCACTTGCACTCGACATCTACACATGGCTCGCGCACCGATTGCAGCGGGTCCGGGACCACCGGGGCACGAAGGTGAGTTGGAGCAATCTCAAGGAGCAGTTCGGGCAAGACTATGGGAGGTCCAAGGACTTCAAGAAGTCGTTCCGGCACGCGCTGAAGCAGGTGTGCCTCGTCTATCCAGACGCGAACCTTCGCGATGTGCCAGGCGGACTCCTGCTCAAGCCATCGCATGCACCCGTGCGTCGCACTCAGATCCTCATCGAGAGCGGCAAGGCAGACTGAATCGGATTACCTGTGAACAACCCTGTGAATCCAGTGACTTATCCACGATGAATCGCCCTTCCTGCGTGCGCTGAATCGCCCTCCGTATGACGCCGTTGATGCGCTGAATCGCCCCCCCGTAAAACCGAGAGTCTTATACCTAGATCTTCTACCTGTTGTTGTTCGACGATATTCGGTGGATGAAATCCCGTGCAAGCCGGTGTGTGAGCTGCATCGTGTTGCTCATCCGATTACCTGTCAGACAAGGGGCGACCCCACAGGACTACTGCACAGGTCTTCGATCGAGGTGGGGCTGGTGCCACGCGTAGCGTGGGCATTCAGGACGAGGACTCGGGCCGAATGACCGGTTGAGCAAAATCGCATCGATCATCTCCGCATCGACGCCTTCAGAGGCTAGCAGTCGTCTGTCGAGAGTTGACCGCGACCACATTCTGGATGAGTTGAACATCGGATACGCCACAAACTCTCAGGGCACTCGTCGGGCTGTTCGGACAGACCAGACCGCGGTGAGCAGCCTGCCTCGATACGGACCGGCCCACGGACAAGACCTTCGGGCGAAGCGGGACTTGATCCTGTCTCGCTCACATGACAGCTTCTTCTGTTTCCAGGAGGACACCCTCGGGCACCGCGAGAGATGAGTGACGAGTCAACGAGTGTCACATGGTGGGCTTCACGAGAAGTGACAGCTCACCTTTCGAGTCACTGCGTCGGTATCTGAGTCGTCCGGTCGGCTCACAACGCTCTCGGCTCTCTGACGCTCCGCTCCTGCCGTCACCGCGCCAGAGGGCGCTTCCGGTCTCCGGGCCTCGCACACCTCACGCCAGACCCGCCCCGTCCATCGCCGGGGACGCCCGCACCTTGAGGGCCGCGGGTTCGATCTGTCATTCGTTTATGCCTGCTTCGCAGGACCCTCCGACCTCCTGCCGGCTTCGCTCCGCTCGCTCCATTGCACCCGCGAGTGGCCCCGTTCCTTGTGAAGGGGCCGCACGTCGCGGGACCCGCAAAGGAGCAAAGACATGAAAGCCGAAGAAGCAAAGAAGATCGCCGACCAGGCACTCCAGAATCTCACCGACGCGCTCAAGAACGGAAAGAGTGAGCAAATCACGCAGTACCTCGCGATGCTCGCCAGGTTTCACCGGTACAGCTTCGGGAACGTCCTTCTCATCCTCTCGCAGAATCCCGACGCGACTCACGTCGCGGGGTTCAGTACCTGGAAACAGATGGGCCGCTTCGTCAAGAAGGGTGAGAAGGGGATTGTGATTATCGCCCCGATGAGCATCCGCCCGAAGAACGACAAGCCCGAGGGCGAGGAGCAGTCCGACCGAGACAAGCCCGTCCTCCGATTCCGCGGCGTGTACGTCTTCGACGTATCCCAGACCGACGGAGAGCCGCTCCCGGAACCATCGCGGGTCAGCGGAGATCCTCTGCATCACCTCGTCAGAATCAAAGAGCAGGTCGCGGAATGCGGTATCACGCTCGACTACGACGACGTGCCGCCCGGAGCCGACGGCGTCTCACGCGGGGGACGGATCAGCATCCGAGCTGATCTTGAACCGGCCCACGAGTTCTCGGTCATCGTCCATGAACTCACACACGAGCTGCTGCATCGTGGCGACCAGCGCCCCGATAGCAAGACCGTGCGGGAGACCGAGGCCGAAGCTGTCGCCTTCGTCGTCTGTCAGGCCATCGGGCTGGAGACCGGCTCGGCCGCGAGCGACTACATCCAGCTCTACGACGGCAAGGCCGAGACGCTTGCCGCGTCTCTGGATCGAATTCAAAACACCGCAGCAGGCATCATCAAGGCTCTACAGACTCCTGAGAGCCTAGATATACAACATTGCTAGTGATCCATGATTACAGGTTACTCCGAACATCTCGTAGTCCCACTCCCTGAGTGATCGTCAAGCGAACGTGTGGAGAGCGGATTAATACAGCAGGACGCCAGTCTTGGTAGCCAACGCGCAATTGTGATCTCAACGTCGCACATATAGAATGAATGACAACTCAGTGATACTTGTGCCAGGAACTCCATTCTAAGACTGTGTACAAACCAGCCACACCATCAAGAATCAGCATGAGCATGTTTAGGTGGACATGCCCATGGATGCGGATCGATTCAAGAATGCCAAAGGCAGTAAACCCGAGCAACACGAACAGGACAGCTGACAACACGATCGCTCGTCGGAGGTTCGCCTTTGGTCTCGTCGGAATCGCTCTCCGCCCGTGCAGCGATCGATGCGAAGTCCGACGCTGGCCACGTTTCCTCTTCTTTGAGCGTGACATCCGCGCAATGCCCTCATTCAGATCATCGCATCCCGGCCCGTTTCGCCTGTGCGAATACGGGTCACGGAACTCACATCTTGAATAGCGATCTTTCCATCACCCGGCCGACCTGTAGCTGCATGCTCTTGAATGGTCTGCACCACTTCCGCTGCGTGGCCCGCTTCGACAATGCACTCGAGCTTGACCATCGACACCGTTCCATAGCCGCTGGGTTGTGAAGGGTCGCGACCTGCGACTTTCCCGAATCCTCGAACCTCCGACACTGTGACACCTGGGAAGTCAGGATGCTCGTGCAGGGCTTGAAGCACCGCATTGAGCATGTTGGGCCGGATAAAAGCTTTGATTTCTTGCATCGGTGTAACTCCCTTCAGTTAGATGACGATTTCCTGTTTCCGCCCACCGAACCAGAGGTAGAGTGTCGGAAGCACGAACAAAGTGAGCACGGTCGAACTGATAAGCCCGCCGATGACAACAGTTGCGAGGGGGCGCTGCACTTCGGCCCCCATTCCCGTGTTCAAAGCCATCGGCACGAAGCCGAGACTGGCGACCAACGCGGTCATAAGGACCGGGCGGAGACGGGAAAGACTGCCCTCGATAACGGCATCTCGCATCGTCTTGCCTTCATCGCGAAGTTGGTTGATAAACGTGATCATCACCACACCATTGAGCACTGCGACGCCTGAGAGAGCAATAAAGCCAACACCAGCGCTGATGCTAAACGGCATGCCCCGTAGCCAGAGGGCGATGATGCCCCCGGTGAGCGCGAGCGGCACTCCGGTATAGACCAAGATCGCGTGCCGCGCATTGCCGAAGGCGGTGAACAGCATGATGAAGATAAGCGACAACGCGAGCGGAACAACGATCAACAGGCGTTGTCTCGCGCGGGCGAGGTTCTCGAACTGTCCACCCCAGGTGATGTAGTAGCCATCCGGCAAAGCGACCTCCGCGTCAAGTCGTTCTTGTGCCTCCGCGACGAAAGAGCCCATATCACGCCCGCGGATATTCGCTTGCACGACCAGCCGTCGCTTCGCGTTCTCCCGGCTGATCTGGTTCGGGCCCTCTGCGACATCGACCTGGGCGACGGCTTCGAGCGGGATGTACCGGATTTCAGCACCCATCCCGGGCATGCTCTCATCAGCGGAGGCAAGCTGGACGCCTTCACCCTCAGGCAAAGGAATAGGGAGGTTCCTCACAAAATCGACCTCGCCTCGCAGGTTCTCCGGTAGTCGAACAACAATAGGAAAGCGTCTGTCGCCGTCATACAAGGTTCCGGCTTCCTCACCACCGAAAGCAATAGATACGACCTCTTGAATATCGCTGACATTGAGGCCGTAACGAGAAATCTTCTCGCGATCGATGTCGATGGTGAGCACACTGAGGCCGGAGACCTGCTCGACCTTGACATCGGACGCCCCGGGAATAGTCTGCATCACCGCGGCGATCTCGTTGCCCGACTGCAGCAATAAGTCGAGATCATCCCCGAAAATCTTTACAGCCAGATCACTTCGCACGCCACTGATCAACTCGTTGAATCGCAATTCGATTGGCTGCGAAATCTCGTAGTTCTGGCCGGGGATTGAGCCAAGGAACTCCTCGATCTCCTCGGCTAGTTCCTCCTGTGTGGATGCTCGTGTCCACTCCTCACGCGGATTCAGCATGAGGTAGGTATCACTGACATTCGGCCCCATCGGGTCGGTGGCGACCTCGGCGGTCCCCGTCCGGGCGAAGATGCTGGCGATCTCATCGGGGAACTCGTCGCGGAGCGATCGTTCGAAGTCTTTCTGCATCTCAACACTCGTCGTGATTCCGATGCTGGGGATCCGAGCTGGCTGCACGGCGAGAGCGCCCTCACCAAGCTTGGGTACGAACTCGCTGCCAAGTCTGCTGGCAACCAGGCCCGAAACTAAAAGCAGAAGAACGGCGAAGCCCACGGTGAGCCATCGAAGCCTGAGCGCAGCATTTAGTGACGGGCGATATACCGTCTTGGTCCATCGGATGAGGAAGCTCTCCTTCTCGGAGAACTTGCCCCGAAGGAGGAGAGCGCAGGCTGCGGGGATGAAGGTAAACGTCAGGATCAGGGCACCGGCGAGCGCGAGCAGCACCACGCCAGCCATCGGGCGGAACATCTTGCCCTCGATTCCAGTGAGCGTAAGAACCGGGAGGTACACGATCATGATGATGAGTATGCCGAAGAGCGTTGGTTTGGCGACCTGCTTTCCAGCCTCGCCGATGATCGACAGCCGTTCGTCGTTGGTGAGCCGCCGCTTCTTGTGCTCTTGCTCCTCCGAGGCGCGCCTCACGATGTTCTCGACAAAGACCACGGCACCATCCACGATGATTCCGAAGTCGATCGCACCGAGGCTGAGCAGGTTCGCGCTGACTTTGTTCTCCACCATGCCGGTGATCGCGAACAGCATCGACAGCGGAATAGCACAAGCTACGATGACTGCTGCGCGCAGATTGCCGAGCAGGAGAAGTAGAATTACGATGACGAGAACGGCGCCCTCGAAGAGGTTCTTCTCAATCGTGTGAAGAGTGGCGTCGACAAGGTAGGTCCGGTTATAGAGCGTTTTTACCGTGACGTTCTCGGGCAGCGTCTTCTGGATCTGCTCCATCCGTGAATGAACATCCTCAGAGACTGTCCGGCTATTGGCCCCAAGCAACATCATGGCTGTGCCGATGACAACCTCTTGGCCGTCGTGTGTGGCTGCACCCGTGCGTAGCTCGTCACCAACGCCAACATCCGCCACATCGCGGATATGAACCGGAACTCCGTCATCGCTCTTGATAATAATGTTTCGGATGTCTTCCACGTCTCGGATCAGACCTGTGGCTCGGACCAGATACGCCTCTCCGGCGTGCTCGATGTAGCCACCGCCTGCGTTTGCGTTGTTCTCCGCAATGGCCTGCATGATGTCACGGAAGGACAAGCCAAAGGCCATAAGCTTTGCCGGGTCGGGAGTCACATGAAACTGTTCTTCGTACGCGCCGATGCTGTTGACCTCGGTGACGCCGGGCACAGTGCGGAGCTGCGGGCGGATGACCCAGTCCTGGACTGTTCGCAGATCCTGGGGCGAGTATTCACTCCCGTCCGGTTTCAGTCCGGTGGCCTCGACCGACCACATGTAGATCTCGCCCAGACCGGTCGAGATTGGTCCCATCTGTGGTTCGGCCAGTCCGGGCGGGAGCGACCCGCGTGCTTCGGTCAGGCGTTCGCCGACGAGCTGCCTCGCCCAGAAAATGTCTGTGCCTTCCTCGAAAACCACCGTGACCTGCGACAGCCCGTAGCGAGAAATGGAGCGGACGTAATCGATATTCGGTAGACCGCCCATCGACCATTCGATCGGGAAAGTGACCTGCTGCTCGATCTCAACCGGAGACAACGCCGGAACATTGGTGTTAATTTGCACTTGGACATTCGTGATGTCCGGAACGGCGTCGATGGGTAGGCGTGTAAAGCTATACACACCGACGCCAACAAGAGCGAGTGTCGCAAGCAGGACTAGCGTCCGCTGGCGAATTGAAAAATCGATAACTCTGCCAAGCATGTGTAGCTCCTTAGTGCTCGTGACCGGCGGCGCTCTTGCCAAGCTCGGCTTTCATGAGAAAACTGTTACGGATAACGACCGGTGTGCCGAGAGCGATGTCGTCTCCGACCAGTTCGACGGACACATCGTTTTTTCGACCCAGGCGAACAGCGACGGGCTCGATGCCATCAGCGTCCTGTACAAAGACCACCTGTTGACCCTCAAACGTCTGAATCGCATCCAACGGGACGACGCGTGCAACAGGTGTCTGCCTCGTTTCGACTCGGGCCGTGACAAACTCGCCCGGCTTCCAAGATCGGTCCTGATTGTCGAGGACAACTCGTGCCGAGACCGTCCGTGTTGACTCCGATACAACCGCACTGACATAATCAACTACGCCGGTCGTGGTTCGATCCCCGGCGTGAACTACCACCTGAAGTCCCTCTGTGATTTGGCCCGCGTATTGGCTATAGACGGAGATATTCAGCCAGACCGTGTCGAGGTTCGCGATGGTGTAAACCGTTTCGTCGGTGCCAACCCTTTCACCGGGCGTGATGTGCTTTGCGATGATGCGCCCGCCGATCGGAGCGGTCAGCGAGTATCGAGCAACATCGACATCAGGATCATCAGTGATGCCGGCGACCTGTTCATGGCTCAACCCGAGTAAGTGGAGCCGCCGTTCCGAGTTATCCACCGATGATGAAGCCACGCGGGCCGCTCGTTCGGCCTCTTGAAGTCGGAGTTGGTAGGTGAAGTCGATGTCCTCAAAGGCAGCAAAATAGTCAGCTTGGGTGCTATTGAAAGCCTCCTGCGCTGCAAGCAGGTCTGACTCCGTGGAAAGACTCTTCTTCTGGAGTTCACGCTCGCGGGCGTAGTTTGCTTCGGCCGCTCGCACTCTCGCGTAAGCGGAGAGGAGCCGACCCTTGTTCTCGCCGATGCGAAGATCTGCAACTCCCGCTCGCAACTCATCCAGTTCCGGCTCGGATTTCAGCAGATCCAGCAGCGTTTGCGTGTTCTGGCTGATCGTGCGCTGTCGATTGAGTTCTGCATCAGCGATTGCCTTCGACTGTACTGATTGCAGATAGGCGATCTTCGCCTCGCCAAGCTCGGGGCTTTCGAGAATGGCGAGCAGGTCACCCTGAACAACAGCATGGCCGAGTAGACCAGAGACCTCCGAAACGATCCCAGGCACCCGCGGGGTCACATGAAGTACTGCATCCAGGTTCAGGCCGACTTCTGCTGGCAGCGTGATATGCGTCGTTATGGTGCCACCGCTGAGCGGCTGAATCAGAACACCCGCACGCTCAAGCTGCTGCGGTGAGAGCTTAATAACGTCCTCGCCATGCTCTTCGTGCCCGTCCTCACTTCCCTCGTCGTGACCATGTGCATCTCCGGCATCGCTGTGATCATCCGCCTCAGTGCTGCCATGATTGTGCCCATCGCTCTCGGAGTGCCCTGAGTCTTCGGCATGGTCATCGAGCCCACTGCTATCGCCGCAACCAGCCGTAGCGAAGGCGATGGCAATTAGAGTTAGTGCGAGGAGCGTCTTTGTCAGTGTATTCATCGGTTCACCTCGTCCGTGGGCTGATCGCCATCACGGGGTTCACGCCATGGGGCGTTGTGTTGTGTAAGTTCGCGCAGCAAAGCCGCTGCCTCCTGGAGTCGCTGGAGCGCATCGACATACGCAATGCGTGATTCAACCACGACCTGCTGTGCATCCAAGAGTCGCAGGTAGTCTGCCTTGCCACGCTCATACGCTTGTCGCGTGAGATCGAGCGTGCGTTCGGCTTTGGGTAGCAGTTGCTCTCGGTATCGTGTAGCCGCGATTCGGGCCGCTTCATAGGAGGACCACGCCTCCGAGACTTCGGCGAGCAGTTCAAGCTGAATTGCCCGTAGATCCGCTGCTGCGGAGAGCCGCTCTGCCAGCGCTGATTGGATGCCGCCCTGATTGCGATCGAAGAGCGGGATCTCGATACCAATGCCAAGATCGACTGTGGTTTCGTTGTCAATATCGGAGTAGCGAGGTCCAAGCGATGCGACTAAATTCGGAATGGCTTCTGCTTTGGCAAGTTTGTGCGCCCGCCGAGCACGCTCAATACCAATGCGTGCGACCTCCATCCTAGTGTTTGACTCGATGACACGGGTTGCGATGTCCTCCTGGTTCGGAAACTCGGGTAGATCATCAGCGACTGTCGTAAGCGGCAGATCAGCGACGTGATCAAGTCCCATGGCTGACGCGAGCCGCCGCATAGATGCGTCCTCTTCGAGACGTGCGGCTTCCAGCTCGATCTCGGCTTGCTCTTTGACCACTTCTGCACGGAGCCGATCTGGTTCCGTCGCTGCGCCTGCATCAACTTGGGCTGTGGCTGCTTCGAGGAGCCTATCGGCGAGGGCGATCAGATCTTGTCTGTTCGCTAGGCGCTCGCGTGCTGCAACGGCCGCGAAATACGACCTTGTCACTCGCGAAGCCACAGCGTATTCCTCAGCCACGAACTCTGCTCTGGCCACCATTCGATCTGCATCGGCAACGTCTCGGGCGCGACCCAGTTTGCCTCCGAGGATGATCTCCTGCTCCAGCCGGTAGATGGTCTCTCCGCCCGATCCGGCATCGGAACCAAGGGCTTCAGCGTCGAATGAGAAAGAAGGATTCGGGTACAGGCCGGCTTGTGTCACACGGCCTGCGGCGACATCAACCTGATACCCCGCACGGCGAAGCCTGGGCGTGTTGTTGATTGCAACACGAATCGCGTCATCGACCGTAAGAGCGTCGAGTTCTTCGATTCCCAATGGCGGCCGATCATTTGCGTTCTCGGCGGCGTTCTCTGACAGGCGCCTGTCGGAGTCCGCGAACCGATCCTGGAGAGAGCGATATGTCCGATCGTCCCACGAACGATCAAGTGGCCCAGCGCACGCCCCAAGCAGGAGGCACAGCCCTGGTGTCAAGCCAAATAAGATTTTCATGTGTGGTCCCTGAGTGTTTCGAGGAGGTCAATACCGCTACATGAAAATCTTATTTGGCTTG
>DEXG01000025.1:32260-37270 GCA_002364005.1 Phycisphaerales bacterium UBA3190 | reverse complement strand
GGCTTCGCCATTTACAACCCGCCCGTCTCTGATGGCATGGGTGGCGAAATCATCACCCACAACGGTTTCTACTGGTTCGGTGGCTTCGCATGTGAAGGCGACCAGTACACCCCGCCCGCGATGTTCCAGTTCGTGCTTTACGGACCGGCCGGTGGCGGCTGTAGCCCTGCGGATGTCAACGGCGACAACCAGCTGAACTTCTTCGATGTGTCACAGTTCATCCAAGACTACAACAATGGTGGTGACTACAACGGAGACGGCGCAACGAACTTCTTTGATGTGTCACAGTTCATCCAGGACTACAACGCTGGCGGCTGCCCGTGATGTGATCCCAGTTTGAAGGGCCATTGGCCCTCAGTGTAAACCCAAAGACACCCGCGCCCTCGGTCGCGGGTGTCTTTTTTATTGGGCTCTGACTGTGCTGCAGAGATGCATCGTCGTGGCATAACCCTCTTGGTGCCCGTGCATATATGTTCCCGGACTTCTTGACGCCCATCTCTTGCAACTCAGTTCGCAGGTTGAATAAAATGGGTATTTCGTGCAACAGCAATATGCCATCTTCGGATAGGATGTTGTCTTACTCATTTCAATGCGCCACTCGGCGCGAAGCCACATCTCTGGAGGCACTCTCATGAATCGCAAGCAGCTGCTCGTCTGCGCACTCGTCGGCACCGTCTGTTCAATGGATTCCATCGCGTCAGCGGACTCCCCAGTCATGCTCGAGCCGACGATCGGGCGTGTGCAACAGATTGCCCATATTTACTACAATGTCGCCCTCAATGAACGCGTAGTCACCGTCCTTGGTGATTCGCAGACCGCTCCGGCCGACACGGGCAACAGCGTCCCGATCTGGGCTTCGACCGGCGGCAACCCCTGTGCAGATCAGGGGTACTTGAGTTCGTTCTACTTCGCCGTCGATGACCCGACCAATACATCGATGGGCGGCGCCACGGCGCTGGCCACCAATATCACTGTCTTAGACATGGGTGATATCGCGTTGGACACTGTGGTTGATTGCGTACAAGTGAACTGGGTCGTTTCGCACCCGGACGCAGACTCCGATAGCGACTCGATCGGGGACGGCGTTGAAGAGCTTGCCGGACAGTGGATGGTCTGGGATGCTGACAATGGGCGTGTGGTCAACCAGTCGACACGCCTGCCATTGGTTGAGTTCCTGTTCTTCAACCTGCCCGGCAACATTGCCGAACCGGGTTTCCTCAGTGGGTACACGCTTGATGTCGACCTCGTTGCCGGCTTCACCGCAAGCGATCTGACCTTCGAGATCGGCGACAGCGATGGCGACTGCCAGAGTGCGTCGTTCTGCAATAGCAACATTGCGAACATGGATAACGACTTTGACAGTCTCCCTGACAGCGACCTCGACGGCGATGGCCTGTTCGACTTCTCATGGACCGTTCGCTTCTACCAGCCCGGCATCGGCAACGACTTCGACAGCGACAGCGACACCGGCTCGGCCGCGCCCAGCTCGTCCGACAGCATCGGGATCAACTTTGGCTTCCCCGAAGGTTCCGCCACCGACAACGGCGACGGCACCTGGACCTGGAATATCGACACCATGGCTGAGGCTGCGGGTACCGGCGCTGAGGACGGCTTCGCCATTTACAACCCGCCAATCCCCGGCGTTGGCATCACCCACAACGGTTTCTACTGGTTCGGTGGCTTCGCATGTGAAGGCGACCAGTACACCCCTCCTGCGATGTTCCAGTTCGTGCTTTACGGACCGGCCGGTGGCGGCTGTAGCCCTGCGGATGTCAACGGCGACAACCAGCTGAACTTCTTCGATGTGTCACAGTTCATCCAAGACTACAACAATGGTGGTGACTACAACGGAGACGGCGCAACGAACTTCTTTGATGTGTCACAGTTCATCCAGGACTACAACGCTGGCGGCTGCCCGTGATGTGATCCCAGTTTGAAGGGCCATTGGGCCTCAGTGTAAACCCAAAGACACCCGCGCCCTCGGTCGCGGGTGTCTTTTCATTGGCTTCAAGAACATCCCCCGCAGGGTTCGATATAAGGCATGAGCAACGAGCTGATTCGTCAGCGACGACCGGCTCTTGCATCGCTGCACGCAATATCATCGTATGCATGGCACTATTTTACTGCAACCGCCCACCGATCTGCTCGAATATCCATATAGATCGTGTTTGTCACGAGGCGCCGATCGACGCACGCATAAGAAATGGGGAAACAACATGCAACGCACGCACAGGCATATTTGCACACTCATCGCACTCAGTGGATCGCTGAGCCCGCTGGCCCACGCAGGGGAGACACCGGTCACCCTCGAGCCATCCGTAGGCTCTGTGCAGCAGATCGCACACATCTATTACAATGTGGCCAGCGGCGAACGCGTGGTGACCGTGCTTTCCGATTCACAAACCTCCGGATCGGACAGCGGCTACAACTACAAGCAGCCACTCTGGGCCGTGGAATCCGGCCCCCCCTGCGAAAGCGCTGGCTACACCAGCTCGTTCTACTTCGCGGTCGATGACCCGACCAATACCTCGATGGGCGGCGCTTCGCCGCTGGCCACCCAGATCACCGTCCTTGATATGGGTGATATCGCAGTTGACACGGTCGTTGACTGTGTGCAGGTGCACTGGGTGGTCGCTCACACCGACACAGACTCCGACAGCGATTCAGTCGGTGATGGAGTCGAAGAACTCGCAGGACAGTGGATCATTTGGGATGCCGACAACGGCCGCCCCAACTGCCACCGATTGCCCTTGGTCGACTTCACATTCTACAACTTGCCAGGCAATATCGCAGGCCCGGACTCGCAGAGTGCCTACACCCTCGATGTCGATCTTGTCGCTGACTTCAGCTCCAGTGACCTAACTTTCGAAATCGGCGATAGCGACGGCGATTGCCAGAGCGCCGCGTTCTGCAACAGCAGCGTGTTTGACAGCGCCACTGGCACCTACTTACCCGTCGCCCAATGTGACAACAACTTCGACAGTCTCCCCGACAGCGACATCGACGGCGACGGCCTGTTCGACTTCTCATGGACCGTTCGCTTCTACCAGCCCGGTATCGGCAACGACTTCGACAGCGATAGTGACACCGGTTCGGCAGCACCCAGTGATTCGGACAGCATCGGCATCAACTTCGCCGTCCCAGAGGGCTCAGCCATTGACAACGGCGATGGCACATGGACCTGGAATGTCGATATTTCGGCTGAAGCACCCGGCACCGGTGTCGAAGACGGATTCGTCATCTACAACCCGCCCATCTCTGATGGTGGCGGTGGCGAGATCATCACCTACAACGGCTTCTACTGGTTCGGCGGCTTCGCATGCGTAGGCGACCAATACACCCCGCCGGCCATGTTCCAGTTCGTGCTCTACGGACCGCGAGGACTCTGCAGCCCTGCGGACCTCAACGACGACGGCCATCTGAACTTCTTTGATGTGTCACAGTTCATATTGCACATCAGCGCCGGTGGCGACTACAACGGCGACGGCGCGACGGACTACTTCGATGTGTCACAGTTCTACCAGGATTACAGCGCAGGCGGATGCCCCTGACCCTCATCCGCTGACGGAACACACGACAAATACACCCGCACGGGAACGAGCCACCCGCTCGAATGGCTCTTGTCGTATGTACTTTTAGGAGTAACTCATGAAGTACAGAAACCAAATCGCAATCTTGATGGGTTCTGTTGGCCTCTCGCACGGTCTCGCCCTCGCTGACGAGCCGACGATCTTCCAGCCCGACCAGAGCAGAATCATCGACATCGCCCACATCTACTACAACCTCGTCACCGGCGAGCGTGTCATCTCGCTGAACCGTGACGGACACACCGCCGCCGCGGACAGCGGCGACAGCGTCTCTGTCTGGTCGACCCGCGGGGCGCCTCCTGACTGCTTCTCATCAGGTTCCACATCCTTCTTCTTCGCGCTCGACAACCCGGGCTCGACGCCACTCTCAACGAATGTGACCCTGCTCGACTTTGGTGACATTGAAAAAGACACCGTTGTCGATTGCGTCTCGGTCAACTGGATTGTGGCCCACCCGGACACCGACAGCGACAGCGACTCCATCGGCGACGGCGTCGAAGAACTCGCGGGCGAATGGACCGTATGGGATGCCGACAACGGGCGTGAGTACAACCAGTCCACGCGCCTGCCGGTCGTCAACATCCTCTTCTACAACCTTCCGGGCAATGTTGCGCCTCCGGGTTTCCTGAGCAGCTATACGCTCGATGTTGACCTCGTTGGGGGCGTCCCGGGAAGCGACCTCTCCTTTGAGCTTGGTGATACCGACGGCGATTGCCAGGGCGCGGGATTCTGCAACAGCAGCGTCTTCGACAACGCCACCGGCACCTACCTACCCATCGGGCTGTGCGACAACGACTTTGACAGCGTGCCCGACAGCGACCTGGACGGCGACGGCCTCTTCGACTTCGGTTGGACCGTCCGTTTCTACCAGCCGGGCACCGGAAACGATTTCGATGGTGACATGGATACGGGCATCGCTGCCCCAAGCGATGCCGACACCATCGGAGTCGCATTCGGCTACCCCGAGGGGCTCATCGAGCTCCCCGACGGAAGCTTGGATATCGACCCCAGTGTTTCCGACGCGGGGACCGGTGCCGTGGATCTGGCGGTCCTCATCGGCAGTGACGGGTCCTACAACAACTTCAGCTTCGGCGGATACCAATGCCCGGACGGCGATAACCCGGCGGTCCCCGCAGCGATCTTCGCCTTCCAGCTCTGGGGCCCCGGCGGAGGCGGTTGCAGCCCGGCCGATCTCAACGGCGACGGGCAAGTCAACTTTTTCGATGTTTCGGAGTTCCTGAGCTGCTACAACCTTGCCCCGGCCCCCGGCTGCGAGATCATCGATTTCAACAACGACGGAGTCATCAACTTCTTCGATGTCTCGATCTTCATCGGACTGCTTCAGGATGGCTGCCCCTGATCGCCCGCTCTGATCAGGTCATCGATCTTGAAAACCAACAACGCCGCGGTCAGCTGACCGCGG
>DEXG01000025.1:17158-32099 GCA_002364005.1 Phycisphaerales bacterium UBA3190 | reverse complement strand
CGCGGTCAGCTGACCGCGGCGTTTTCTGTTGTGTTTCGCAGATGTCGCATCGGAGATGCTGGACTTGAATGGGCATACGCGGACTTGAACCACGGACACCGGCATTTTCAATGCCGTGCTCTACCAACTGAGCTATATGCCCAACCGCATTCAGCACGAGGCGTCATGCATTGGAGGGGGTCGTCTGACCCCAGGGGTGAAGGATACCCCGATCGTCGGCCCCGTCAACCCGAGTCTTGTGCGAAAATGGGCGATTCCTGTCAGCGGTGCCCCGGTGACGATGGTCTGTATCGGCTAAGATGCACCCATGAGTGAGACCAGCGCCGTGATCGAACCCCAAACCACACCCGCTCCAAGCCCCAGCAGCGAGAAGCCGCTGCTCGTGGTTGATGGGTTGAAAACATATTTCCCGATCCGCTCAGGGCTGCTCCAGAGGGTCACAGACCACTTCAAAGCCGTCGATGGGGTCTCATTCCACATTGGCCAGGGCGAGACGCTCGGGCTCGTGGGCGAGTCGGGCTGTGGCAAGACCACGGTCGGTCGCACCCTGCTGCGTCTGCTCCCGGCGACGGGCGGACGGGTTCTTTTCGATGGCCACGATGTCTTCGACGCCTCGGGGAGTGAACTGCAGAAACTTCGCCGGGACATGCAGATTGTGTTCCAAGACCCCGCTGGCTCACTCAACCCACGCATGCGCATCGCTTCCATCGTGGGCGAACCGCTCGTCGTTCACGGCATGGTGACCGACAAGGCCGAACTGCGCGAACGGGTCGAATCACTCCTCGAACGATGCGGCATGCCCCGAGCAGCCGCCGATCGCTACCCGCACGAGTTCTCGGGTGGTCAGCGTCAGCGTATCGGCATTGCCCGCGCCCTAGCGCTGGAGCCCAAGTTCATCGTCTGCGACGAGCCCACCTCGGCCCTCGATGTGTCCATCCAGGCCCAGGTCATCAACCTCCTCATGGACCTCCAGGAAGAGTTCGGGCTCAGCTACCTCTTCATCTCCCACGACATGGCCGTCATCCAGCATGTGTGCAAGCGCATCGCGGTGATGTACAAGGGCAAGATCGTGGAAGAGGGCACCCGCGAGCAGATCATCGAGAACCCGCAGCACCGCTACACGCAGTCGCTGCTCTCGGCTGTCCCTGAGCCGGATCCGCATCGCAAGACCGAACGCATCACATTCGATGGCGGGGCGATGTAATCGATGCTCCCGACAACGGGAACCCAATCTCCACGCCCTGATGAGCCACGGGCGCGTTTTCTCATTGAGCTCGCACGAGCACTGGGGACCTTCGGGACCTCGGCCAACCGTGTGGAGGATGTCATTGGTCACTGCGCCGATGCCTTCGGCTACAACGCCCAGACCTTCACGACGCCGACATCGGTCTTTGTTTCGCTCGAGGATCATGACGGCGATATCCACACCTACCTCGCCAGAGTCCACCCGGGGGAGGCGGACCTGACGAAGATGATGGCGCTCGATCGGGTGTTCAATCGCACGATCGACGGGCATATCACGCCGGGCGAGGGGGTTGCGGAGATCAAACGGATCGTGACCATGACCCCGCGTTATCCTGTGTGGATGATTGTCATCTGTTTCGGGATCATCGGGGTCTGTGCCGGCAACTTCCTCGGCGGGGCCGAGAAAGAAATGGCCGCCAGCGGCATCGTGGGGCTCCTGATCGGACTCCTCGTCCAGTTCACGGGTCGACGGCGAGAGTTCTCACGCCTGATGGAGTTCCTCTCAGGCCTCGGAGCCGCGCTCATCGCCGGCTACCTCGCCATACCGTTCGGCGGCTACATGACCACCGTCCCCATCATCGCCGGCATCATCATCCTGCTCCCGGGCCTCACCCTCACCATGGCGATGGTCGAGCTCTCCATGAAGCATGTCGTCTCGGGGACCGCCCGACTCGCCGGCGCAATCATGGTGCTTCTCGTCATCGGGTTCGGCGTTGTGCTGGGGCAAACAATCGTCGATCGAACCACCGGCACCGCGCCGGTCGTCCTGGCACACGACCTGCCCTGGTACATCGACCTGCTGTCCGTCCTCGTCGCCACGCTCTGCATGGCCATCCTCTTCCAGGCACACCTCCGCCACGCATGGATCATGGTCCTGGCCGGGCTCATGTCTTTCTACTCAGCTCGCTACGGAACCCTGCATCTCGGCCCTGAGATCGGCGTGCTCGGCGCCGCCATGGTGGTGGGGGTGTCCAGCAACCTCTACGCACGCATCTTCGACCGCCCAGCACTCGTCATGATGCTCCCGGGCCTGATCATCCTCGTGCCCGGTTCGCTCGGGTTACGCAGTCTTCAACTCTTCATGAGCAGCGCCACGGTTGACGGCGTCCAGTCAAGCTTCACCGTACTGGTGGTTGGCGTAGCGTTGGTCGTGGGGCTCCTGCTGGCCAATGTCATCATGCCGCCACGCAAGGTCCTCTAGGCCTCTTCCGCCCGATCCGCACGCAACCCGTTCGCCTGCGCAATCAGGTCGGCGTAAGAACTCGCGATCGGTTCGCCCAGCGCGGGCAGGAAGGTTGCTCGCAAGCGGTCCGCCAGGTCGTTGACCTTTTCCATATTCGGGCGTTCTTCGAGGATGATCTCGTACTCGAAATACCAGCCGAGGTCGTGCACATCATCGATGTGGATCCGGGTTGAATCGTAGAGGTACAGCTCGCGCTTCTTGACCACTTCGAGCCAGACCGGCAAGGGCTGCTCGCCGAATCGCTCCCGCACCTGTTCCTGGGTGTAGATATGGTAGTCCGAGACCCGTGCCCCGATGCGGTCTGGGCGCTCGTAGAAGATGTACTCGATGGGTTCGGGCGAGCCAACCCCGCGCTCAACGACCACCGATTCGCGCCGCTTGAGCCGACCACGCATGACATTGAAATAGGTATCCGTCTGGCGGATCACACCGACACGCGACGCCTTGAGCTGTTTACAGATGAGTCGAGCCAGATTGGGATCACGCAGCTCGGCCTTGAGTTCCAGATTCTTCACGCACGCTCCGATGATTCGTCGTTGAGGGCATCAAGCAGACGCTGCTCATCCCAGATTTCGATACCCAGCGATTGGGCCTTGGTGAGCTTCGAGCCCGCCGATTCACCCGCAATCAGCAGGTCCGTGTTCTTCGAGACCGAGCCCGTCACCTTGGCTCCCAAGCCCTCAAGTTTCTCCGCAAGGTCCGGACGCGTGAAGTGCTCCAGCGTTCCCGTCAGCACGATGGTCTTGCCAGCGAACACCGAATCGTGATCCACCGCCTGCTCAATGGAGTCATGCGAACGCAGATCGACGCCCAGTTCGCGCAGCTGCTCAAAGGTATCCCGTGCGGGCTTGGAATGCAGGTAAGCGTAGAACACCTCGGCGGTGTCCTCACCCAGGCCGGTCTCGTATTCGCGCTCCAGCTTTTCGGCACTGCCCAGCAGGGCTTCACGCTTCTTGCCGCTCATGCGGTTGACTGCCATCGGCATCAGCTGGCTCAGGTCCGCGTTGAGCAACGCGTCATAGTCGGGGAAGACCCGGGCGAGCGACTTGGCCGTCGATGCCCCAACATGCCGAATGCCCATCCCCGCCAGCAATCGCGCCAGTCCACGGGACTTGGATGCCTCAATGCTCCTGAGCATGTTCTCGACCTTCTTCTCACCCATGCGGTCGAGTTCGAGAAGGGCGTCGCGATGCTCATGCAGGCGGTAGATATCCGCGAAATGATTCAGCGGGATCTCCGATTCACGGATCTGGTCGATCGTCTGCTCACCAAGCGTGTCGATATCCATCTGGCGCCGACCAACGAACCACACCAGCTTCTCGCGGATCTGGGCCGGGCACTCGGGGTTCACGCACCGGCGTGTGGTCTCTTTGGTCGGGTCCTCGTGCGACTCGTGGGGCTCGATCTCCAATGGCGAATCGCACACCGGGCACACATCCGGCGGCAAGACCGGCTTCGCCCCCTTGGGCCGCTTCCCCGCAACCACCCCGATCACCTGCGGGATGATCTCGCCCGCCTTCTCCACCTCGACCGTATCGCCGATGTGCAAATCCCGCTGACGCACCATCCCGTAGTTGTGCAGCGTCGCGTGCGTCACGGTCGTGCCGGCCAGCAGCACCGGCTCCAGAGTCGCCCGGGGGGTGATCTTGCCCGTCTTGCCCACCTGGTGGGCGACCTCCAGCAGCCGCGTTGTCTTGCGCTCCGCCGGAAACTTATACGCGATCACCCAGCGGGGCGATTTGGAGGTATTGCCCATTGCCGCCTGTTGCGAAAGCGAGTTGACCCGAATCACCACGCCATCGGTCGCGTAGTCCAGTGAATGCCGAACCTGATCGATGCGATGGATCTCATCCATGATCGCTTCGACGCTGGTTACCGCTCGGCGTTGGTCGGTCGTGGGGATACCCAGGGCGGTGATTCGTTCGATGAACCTGGTAAATGTCGACGCGTATCCTGCGTCGCTCACCTCGCCGATACCGTGGGCGAGGAACCCGAGCTTGCGATCCGCGGCTGCCTTCGGATCCAACTGCTTGATCGTCCCGGCGCACGCGTTGCGCGGGTTCATGAGCGGCTCATCGCCGTTGGCCTCGCGCTCGGCGTTGATGCGTTGGAACTCGCTCAGCGGGATATACACCTCGCCTCGAACCTCGAGCACCTCGGGCACATCCCCCTCAAGCATGAGCGGGAGCGATTTGATCGTACGGATCGCGTGGGAGACATCATCACCCGCCGCGCCATCACCCCGTGTCAGTGCCTGAACGAACACCCCCGACTCGTACCGGACACTCAGTGCCACCCCGTCGATTTTGGGTTCGCAGACAAAATCGGCGCTTTCAGCCGCGAACAGTCCCTCGCCCTGATCCGCACCAAGGGCCTTGGCTGTGCGGTTCACCCAGTCCCGCACCTCCTGCTCGTTGTAGGTGTTGTCGATCGAGAGCATCGGGATCGCGTGGGGCTTGGTCTCGAACCCCTCGATGGGCTCGCCGCCGACTCGAACAGTGGGGGAGTTGGGGTCCGCAAGCTCTGGGTGCTCGGACTCGAGTTCAGCCAGCTCCTTGAGCCGTTCATCAAACTCAACATCCGACATGATCGGTTCCGCATCACGGTAATACGCCCGGTTTGCTCGGGTGAGCAGATCACGGAGTTCGTCGATGCGTTTGGCCGGGTTCGATGAGGTCATGTCACCCAATCCTAATCGACCAGACGCCTGCGGGCGCACCGCACGGGGCTATCATCCTCCGCATGAGCGCACAGATCATCGACGGCAGAACTTTGGCACAGCAGTTCCGCGAGCAGGTCGCACAGCGGGCTGGCACGCTGCGCGAACAGGGATTCACCCCCAAGCTCGACGCGCTGCTCGTTGAATCGGGCGATAACGGTGCCCGTGTCTACGCCCAAAACCAGGCCAGCACCTGCCAAGCCATCGGGATCGACTACCAGCTCCACACCCTGCCCAAGGGCTCGGACCAGAAAGCCATCGAGGCGCAGATCCGCACACTCAATCAGGACGACGATGTCCACGCCATCATGGTGCACATGCCCATGCCCGAGGGCGTCGATGCCTACCACATTCAGCAGCTCATCGACCCAGACAAAGATGTCGAGGGCGTCAATCCCGCCAACATCGGCAATGTGGTCTACGGCCGCTCCATGCGAGCCCCCTGCACCGCCCTGGCCACCCTCAAGCTCATCGACAGCACCGGAATCGACCTCAAAGGCAAACGCTGCGTGGTCGTAGGGGCCTCGGCCGTCGTTGGCCGCCCAATCGCGGTCCTCCTGATGCAACGCGAAGCCACCGTCATCAGCTGCAACAAATACACCCAAGGCCTCAGCGATCTGTGCCGAAGCGCAGAAGTCCTCATACCCGCAGCAGGCGTCCCAGGCCTCATCACCGCCGACATGGTCAGCCCCGGGGCCCTGGTCGTCGATGTCGGCGTCAACCGGATCAAAGACGATGAAGGCAAGACCCGGACCGTCGGCGATGTCGACTTCGACGCCGTTTCAACCATCGCAGCCCACATCAGCCCTGTCCCCGGAGGGGTCGGCCCCATGACCGTCGGCGTGCTCCTGCACAATGTCATCGAACTGGCCGAGGATCGCGCCAAGAACGCCTAACGCACCGCATCCCGCCCCCGCAGATGGAAATATGACCGACTACGATGCGTTGACATCGGGAAGGACCCACCATTGAATCCCAACATGCACGAATCAACGCAATCACTGGCCTTTCTCGCCAACCTTGGCTGGATGGAACTCACCATCATCGGTGTCATCCTGCTCCTGCTCTTTGGGCGTCGACTGCCCGAAGTCGGCCGACACCTTGGCCAAGGCATCGTTGAGTTCAAAAAAGGCCTGAAGGATGTCACCGACGACATCAAAAACGAGGTCGATACCGCAGGAACGCCAGCCAAGAACGACCCTGCGAAGTTCGACTCGGCCAAGTACCCCGTCGCCGGGGACTCGCGAGGCACCGCCCACAGCACCCCCTCGCAGATGCAGGCCGAACCCGATCCGGCCCGCCCAAACGACGCTTAACAACCCAATTCTGCCCCTTACACTCGATCTTCGAGCACGAGGGGCTATTATTGAGGCCCAACTCGGCGAGGTAGCTCAGCTGGCTAGAGCGGAGGATTCATAACCCTCAGGTCGGGAGTTCAAGTCTCCCCCTCGCCATTTTTCGCATCCAAACGACGGACGGCCCGATACAACCATCGGGCCTTCGTTCTTTTTGGACCCATCTCAGACATTTTTTGTCATTTTGGGCAATCCCAGGCGTTCTGCTTGCACGCACATCCCTTTCGTGGAGAAACTCTCATGAATACCAAGACCGTTGCGATCGCAACCATTACCCTCGGTGCCTCAGCACTGGGCGGCGTACTGCTCTTCACTGGTGGTGGAGCTGAGTCCAAGAACAACACCCCCACCCAGCCAACCGATCAGTTCGCCCAGGCATCAAACTTTGACGCCCCCCCGATGTCCAGCGACTTCGACACCCCCGAGGTCGAGCGGGGTCAGATCAACACCCAAGGCCGCAACAACGCCAACCAGAACAACGGACGCGGCGGCTTTGCCGACATGCTTGACCGGATGACCGAGTTCGATCTCGACGGCGACGGCATCCTCTCAGAAGAAGAGCGACGCGCCATGCGTGATGCCATGAGGGCCGAGATGATGGCCCGCTTCGACCTCGACGGCGACGGCGAGATCTCACGCGAAGAACGAATGGCCGCCCGCCAGGCCATGTTCGAGGATTCGCCCCGCGGCCAAGAACTGATGCGTCAGTTCGATGCCGACGGCAACGGCGTCCTCGACGAAGAAGAACAGGCCGCCATGGAAGCATTCCAAGAGCAGGAACGCGAAGAACGACGAGCAGAAGAAATCGCTCGCTACGACACCGACGGCGACGGCGAACTCTCACGCGAAGAACGCCAGGTTCAGCGCGAAGAGCAGGGCCGCGGACGAGGCAGAGAGGCCTTCGAACAGGCACGCACTGAGTTCGACAGCGATGGCGACGGCGTCCTCAGCATCGAAGAAACACAAGAAGCGTTCACCGTCATGCAGGAACGCCGTGAAATCGAGCGCTTCGTGAACAACTACGACAGCGACGGCAACGGGACCATGGGCCCCGCCGACTACAGCGCATTCCTTGCGAACTACGAGCAGGGAAGCATGAGTGCTGATGTCAATGGCGATGGTACGGTGAACTCACAGGACTTGGCGGCGTACACAGATATGGTGACCCGCTCCCGGAATAATCCGTAATCAACGATTACTACTCGAAGCGGAACCACGACTCGGGCACCTCGGCATACGCCGGGGTGCCTTTTTCATACGCCGATCCCATGTAGCCACCAGCGATCGCACACTGGAACGCAAGCCAATCACCCGCGACCAATGACGGCCCGTGGACTAGGGAATTCACCCCGACTTCCGCCTGCTCTGGCACCAACTCCGCAAAGACCGCCTCCCATGCGAAAGAATCACCAGAGACCAGCTCAACAGACTGTTCAGCATCACCAGACACCAGCCCACCGGAATCAACAACCGTTTGGTTACGCTGGCAACCAACGATCGATACAGACAAGAGCAGCAGGGCGGTCATGCACGCAGAGGTATGTAAGCGGTTCATACCCAAGACATCGTCCAACACAACGCGCAAGTTTCGTCCCATCCGAGAACAACCCTGAACACCAACCCCTGAACGAAAACTCAACCAATCATCCCCGCTTCTCGGACCTTCATGTTGAGTATTTACCATCTTGGTGTACACTTGAAACGGGACGACATGCGAAGATGGGAACAGCAACCATGCGGCCTGAACCGATTTCGATTTTGTGTGCAATCATCCTGTGCGGCCAAACCGTATCTTGGGCTGAGCCATCGTCGACCCCGAAGGACATGATCCAGAAGGACGCGATCAAGAGAGACGCGATCCAGAAGAACACGATCCCGCTCGCCCAAATCGACCCCGAGCGCGACGGTCAGCCCTACCCCGTTTCAGGCATTTCGTTCCGATACCCGTTCCCGCACGATGATCTTCCAGACGCCCAAGCCCTCGAAGACATCGTCGTGCTGCTGTCACCAAGCAAGAACGGTTGGATCGGCCCCGTCGCCGATAGCCCCGTCGTCCCAGTCCGAATCGGCAGCATCGGTCAATCCGAAACCACCGTCATCTACGCCAGCGCACTGGCAGCGATCAATCAGCGTGTCCGCGACCACCTCGAAGCCAAGCACGGCCTCATCGGCCACCTGGTCACCCCCGACGCCAGCCAGATCGCATACAACTCCACCAACCAAGACCTGCGCCCAGCCGGCCAGACCACACTCACCATCCTCGTCTGGCGTGCCGCGGTCGCACAGGTCCGCACCGTCGCTCAGGGTGACCGCCTCGTCCCCGATATCGACCAACTCGACGAAGCACCCGACACTTCCAATGTCGATCGCCCCGAACACCAACGCCTTCGAGACCGCTTCGAAGTCCAGGCCGGCGACCTCCTCACCCGACAGAAGATCGACACCGAAGTCCACCGACTCAACCGCCACCCCGGGCGCAGAGCCGATGTCGCCATCGCCCCCGCAAGCGAACCCGGCGAGGTCACCGTCGACTACCTCATCACCGAGCCCAAGCCCTGGAATGCCTACCTCCAGATCAGCAACACGGGCACCGAGAGCACCGACGATTGGCGCGAACGATTCGGCTTCATCCACCGCCAGCTGACCGGGCGCGATGATGTCCTCCGCCTCGACTACATCACCTCATGGTTCGATGAGACCAACGCCTTCATCGGCTCATACGAGTTCGACTTCGGGCCCAAGAACCGCCTCAAAATCTCAGGCAACTGGAGCGAATACACCGCACGCGATGTCGGCCTCGGGTTTGAGAACTTCAAGGGCGAGTCCTACGCACTCGCCGCCGAACTCAGCCGCAACATCTGGCAGGACGGTCCCCGATTCGTCGACCTCGTCGCCAGTCTCCGCTTCGAGCACATCGATGTCGAAAACCGCCTCCTCCTCATCCAGGGCCGAGAGCGATTCCTCCTCCCCGGCATCGGCGTCCGCTACGAAAAGAACACCCCGCTCCACAACGCCTTTGGCGAGCTGATGCTCGAAACCAACTGGGGCTCAGTCGTCGGCACCGATGAACTCGATGTCACACGCCTCGGCCGGTTCGGTGCCGACGAGAACTTCACCATCCTCCGAGGTCAGCTCACGCACTCCTTCTACCTCGACCCATACCTCGACCCGGAAGGGTTCAAAGGCGAAAAAGGCCGAGACCAGATGACCCTCGCACACGAGCTGGCACTGAGTCTCCGCGCCCAGTGGGCATTCCACAGCCGCCTCGTCCCCAACTTCGAGACCGTCGCAGGCGGCGCCTACAGCGTTCGCGGCTACCCCGAATCCGCCGCCGTCGGCGACGACGCCATCATCGGCAGCATCGAGTACCGCTACCACCTCGGACGCTCGACGCCAATCGACTCAACCACCACCACACTCCTGGGCCAGTCGTTCAGGAGCAACCGCACCCAACCCTACGGCAGCGCCGACTGGGACCTCATCCTCAAAGGATTCCTCGATGTCGCCCGCGTCAGCCCCAACGACGCACCATTCTTCGAACGCGCCGAGACACTCGTCGGCATGGGCGTCGGGGTTGAGGCACAGGTCAAGTCCAACCTCACACTCCGACTCGACTACGGCATGGCCCTCACGCCCATCGGCGTCGGAGCCGCACGCACCGTCGATGTCGGTGACTCCCGCCTGCACTTCATGGCTCAGTTCGTCTTCTAGATCAACAAGGACCTCATGATGACAACCAAAGACACGAATCCAATCACCCGCTGGCGCACCCCTGCTCTCACCGCGCTGCTGCTCGCCACCTCCATCGCTTCCGCCTCACCAGAAGGCGGCGATGTCGTCGAGGGCGAAGCCGACATCACCTACGGCGACTGGACACGCGTCCTCACCGGCGAGATCACCATCATCGATTGGATCTCATTCAACATCGCCGCCGGGGAAACCGTCGAGTTCATCATGCCCGGCGTCGACAGCCGCGTACTCAACCGCATCAACAACGGCACACCCACCGAGATCATGGGCAACCTCATCGGCAATGGCCAGATCTTCATCGTCAATCCCGCCGGTGTTATCTTCGGTCAGGGTGCCGTCGTCAATGTCGGGGCCCTCTACGCCGCCGCGGGCAACATCAGCAACAACGACTTCATGAACGCCACCTACCGGTTCACCGACGCACGAGGCATCGTCGAGAACCGGGGACACCTCGAGGGCGACCTCATCGCACTCGTCGGCGGACGCGTCGCAAACCACGGCACCATCTCCGCACCCAACGGCACCGTCGTCATGGCCGCCGGCGAGCAGGTCCTCATCGGCGAGTTCCTCGGGCACACATTCGTCCGCCTCGAACGCCCCAGCGACCTCGACAATACCCCAACACTCAACACAGAAGACGCCCCCTCACTCGCCGCAGGCGATGTCTACTCACTCGCCGCCTGGAACACCGGCACAATCGACGCTCAGAACACCACCGTCGCCGTCAGCGCCGGACACATGGCCATCAACAGCGACATCACCGCAGGCGAACTCTCCCTCATCGCCGAGAACGATGCCCACATCCAGCTGGGCGCCAACCTCCACTCCGACGGCGCTGGCCTGCTCATCAACGGCGATCTCATCCTCACCGACGATGTCCAAGTCACCTCCGACGGCAGCGACATCATCTTCAAGGGACGCGTCGACTCCGAGTCCGATGCCTCGCATGACCTGGTGATCAATGCCCAAGACGGCGTGGTCCGCTTCACCGAACATGTCGGATCTACCAACCGCCTCGGAACCCTACAAGTCGAAGCCGGGCTCCTCCGCCTCTACGGCGATGTCAGCATCGCCGACCAACTTAACCTCTACACGCCCGTCTCGATCTCCGGCCTCTCAACCACCTTCGATGTCGGCATGGGCACCGCACTCTTCGCCGACAATATCTACGCTTCAACCAATGGCCGGAGCGATGTCGCCTTCCTCTACGAGGGCCAGGCATGGGTAGGTCAGGGTGAGGCACGGGCACCCTACCAGTTCCGCGCCGGCATCGGCGTCAACCCCAGCAGCGCCGGCGCGTTCCGAACCATCACGCTCGGAGGCGACCTCAACGACCCCGCCCGCTCATCCGCATTCGTCTTCGCCACCGGCGCAACACCCGGGCTCAACCTCATCGACGCCAACACCGACCTGGGCTCTATCTTCAACATCAACGCCACCGAATCGATCATCATGGGCCAGGGCCAACGCCTCACCTCCTTCGGCTCGCTCAACATGACCGCCAACGGCGACACATACACCACCATCGCGGTGGGGGACCTCAATGTCCTCGGCGATCTCCGCATCGCTTCACAGGGACGATCCGGAGGCCAGATCATCTTCAACACCCGCGCCCCGGACCAAGTCGACTGGTACGGAAACGAAGACAACCGCTCGCAGGACGCACTCACCGACGAAGGACTCGAACTCATCGCCTCGGGCGATATCACCCTCATCGGTGACCTCGGAACCGACGGCCCCGTCCGACTCGGAAGCGGCGGCAGCGTGCAACTCCTCAACAACTCCGGCACCGGCAATACCGGCCCCCTCGACATCGAGGTTTTCGAAGGCGGGGTCTCACTCGACCTCTTCGCCTCCATGCTCCCCGACGGCGCCCTCTACCCATACGACCTCACACAAATCCCCCAGTCACCCACGCCCAATACAGAGGCCAACCTCGCACGCGCACTCGACGGCGAGCTCCCCCTCAGTCTCCGCACCGACGACCCCCTCCTGGCCGCACGAGAAGTCCTCACCGAACTCGGCGCGACCATCAACGACCCCTCCAATGAAGCTTTGACCGATGCCACCAGCACCGGGGCCGAACGCTACCTCGATGCCAACGCCGGACTGGGCACGACCAATGACGCAGCCGCCTTCGGCGTCACCATCGACCGCCTGACCCGATTCAGCGTCGAACGCCTCACACGGGCCTACACCGACCTCCTCGGCCAGCGCGTCAACGATCAGGGCCAACGCGAGCGGGACAAGGCCGTGCAGGACGCCATCTTCTACCTGAGTCTCAACGACAGCAGTTCCATCGAGACTGTGCAAGAGTTCATCAACACCCACGCCGAGTCCAACACCCAGATCGTCTCGGACCTCGAACGCATCCTCCGCGTCCTCAAGGCCATCGACCTGCTCGAGCTGACACCGCTGGAAATCACCAAGATGAAGCACAACCTCATCACCCGCATCAGCCCCAACTCGGTCACCCCCGAACAGGTCTACGAGCGATGGTTTGCCCCCAAGCCCGACCGGTTCGCCATCGATGCCGACTGACTACCTACAGTGACCGATGCCTACCCTCAGCGCCGTCACGCTCCCTGACCACCTCGACCAAGAGAAGCTGACCGGCTCGATCGCCGTCGTGATCGATGTCCTGCGCGCCACGACCACCATCGCCCAAGCCCTCCAGCACGGCGCCCGCTGCATCATCCCCGTCGCCTCCATCGACTCGGCCCGCATGATCGCCCACAAGCGCCAATCCGCGCTCCTCTGTGGCGAACGAGGCGGCATCAAGCCCGAGGGCTTCACACTGGGCAACAGCCCCGCAGAATACACCCAACAAGCAGTAGGGGGGCGTGACCTCGTCCTCACCACGACCAACGGCACCCGCGCCATGCACATGTGCGATGCCGCCTATGAGGTTCTCACCGGTTCGATCACCAACCTCGGGGCCCTCGTCAACGAACTGAGCACCCGTGACCAGCATATCGTGCTGGTCTGCTCAGGAACCGACCGCAAGGTCTCGCTCGAGGACGCCATCGCCGCCGGCCTCATCGCCCAGGCCCTGCAATCCACCCACACCCCCGACGACAGCGCCACCCTCCTCCGCGATGCCGCTCTGGGCGCCATCCAAAGCCACGGCTCGCTGGAACTGGCCATCGCATCCAGCTTCCACGCCGCCCGCCTCAATGACCTCGGCTTCGGCGCGGATGTCCGTTTCGCATCACAGCGTTCATGCTGCCCCATCGTCCCCCGGTTCGACCCGGCGACCGGGGAAATCACGGGCATCGAACAACCGCAGAAAACCCTCGGCTAGAATCACCTTTCCCATCAACAACGACAGGAGCCCATCGTGCACACACTGGTTCTGATCCGTCATGGCGAGAGCGTCTGGAACAAAGAAAACCGTTTCACCGGCTGGAAGGATGTCCCCCTCTCCGACCGCGGACACGAAGAAGCCACCAACGCCGGCCGACTCCTCCTCGACGAGGGCTTCGAGTTCGACATCGCCTACACCTCTGTGCTCAAACGGGCCATCGGCACCCTCTGGCATATCATGGAAGAGATGGACCTGATGTGGCTCCCCGTGATCCGCAACTGGAAGCTCAACGAACGCCACTACGGCGCCCTCCAGGGCCTCAACAAGGCCGAAACCGCCGCCCAACACGGCGAGGACCAGGTCCTCATCTGGCGTCGCAGCTACGACACCCCGCCACCAGCCCTGGAAACAAGCGACAAACGCTGGCCCGGCCACGACCGCCGATACGCCGATCTCGCCCCAAGCGACATCCCAACCACCGAATGCCTCAAGGACACCGTCGAACGCGTCGTGCCCTACTGGGAGCAGGAGATCGCCCCCAAGATCAAGGCCGGCAAACGCATCCTCGTCGCAGCACACGGCAACTCACTGCGAGCACTCGTCAAGCACCTCGACGGCATCAGCGACGACGACATCGTCGGCGTGAATATCCCAACCGGCATGCCGCTCATCTACAAGCTCGACGAGAACCTCAAGCCCATATCCAAGCAATACCTTGGTGACGCGGCAGCAGTCGAGAAAGCCATGGCCGCCGTCGCCAATCAGGGCAAAGCCAAGTAAGCCCGCATCTCAACACCATCCACACCACGCCGCTGCAAGACGCGGCGTTTTTCTTCGTGCCTTACCACTGCAATCCGGTTGGCAGCGCATTGAAGTTCTCGCAGCCGTCCTCAGTGACGGCCACCATGTCCTCAATGCGCAAGCCGCCGATGGCCTTGCAGTACAGCCCGGGCTCGATCGTCAGCACATCGCCAACGACCAGCTCGGGCCCCTTCATGTCCAGCAGCGGGGGCTCGTGCACCTCCAGCCCAATCCCGTGCCCCGTGCCGTGCACCATCGAGCAGAACGAGTCGGGCGCATCGTCCGCGGGCAGCCCCGCGTTGTAGCCATGCTTCTTGATGACCCCGATCGCGGCCAGGTGCACATCCTCGCCGGTCGCCCCCGCCTTGCACACCGCTTCGGCGGCTTGCTTGGCCTCAAGCACCGCCGCGTGCATCTTGGCGACCTCATCGGGGATATGCCCGTGAACAATGGTCCGCGTGCAATCCCCGTTGTACCCAGTCGAGCGGATGTGCGGGAAGATATCGATGATGATGGGCTGG
>DEXG01000025.1:0-16929 GCA_002364005.1 Phycisphaerales bacterium UBA3190 | reverse complement strand
GATATCGATGATGATGGGCTGGCCGGTTTTCAGCTCGCCCTCGCCCCGGTGATGACAGTCCGCCCCGATCGGCCCGCACGCCACGATCGAGCCATGCGGCGTCGTCGCCCCGTGCTTGAGGAACGCGATATCGATCATCGAGATCACCCGCTCACTCGTCAGCGGCGCCCCCTCGTGCACCAGCGTGCCCGAAGCATCCGCAGATGATGCGAAGATCATCTCGCACATCTCCCGCATCACCGACTCAGTAATCGCCTGGGCCGAATGCAGCAGCTTCAACTCTTCCGCATCCTTGCTCCGACGCTCCGCGACCCCCAGATCAATATCGCACTCCAACTCGATGCCAGCCGACTGCATCATGAAGGCATAAATCAACGGCAGCGATCGGTCCGCCGTCACACTATCGATCCCGCCTCGCAGCAAGCACTCCGCCAGCGCCTGCGCCGTCGCGGTCTCCCGATCCCCATCGAGCCCCTCATCAGGCGCAAAGTCCGCCGGGCAGTACACCCTGTCCGCACGGGCGTCCTTCTTGGCACGCTCCATCTCAATATCACGAATGATGAGCACCCGGGTCCCATCATCGGTCTCGATGTAGGCACACGGGTCGCCCACACTGAACCGGATCTTGTGGTACAACGCCAGGTTTGTCTGCGGAATCCCCGCCATCACGGTTGCGTGTGCATTACTCATGCCATGACGATAGCAACACCGGCCCTACCATTCCCGATGCGAATCGCGACATGGAATGTGAACGGGATCAGGGCGGCACTCCGAAAGGGCTTCGAGTCCCATGTAGAGCGCGTCAGCCCCGATGTGCTGCTGCTCCAGGAGGTCCGCGCCCTGCCCGAGCAGATCCCCGAGCACGCCCGTGACCCAGAGGGCTGGCAAACACTCTGGCACCCCGCTCAGAAAAAAGGCTACTCGGGCACCGCGATCCGATCACGCCACGACACCCTCAAAGAAGAAGCCCGGGGCATCGGCGAAGACGACCACGAGGGACGCGTCATCGTCGCACGAGCGGGCAAGCTCCGCGTCGTGAGCGTCTACCTGCCCTCCGGTTCATCAAGCGAAGATCGCCAGGCCATCAAGGACCAGTGGCTCCCCGCCTTCAGAGACTGGGCCCAGCCACTCCTCCGATCACGCATCCCAACCGTCCTCGGCGGCGACTTCAACATCGCCCACACCGAACGCGACATTTTCTACGCCAAGAGCAACCAGAAAACCTCCGGCTTCCTCCCGCACGAACGGGAATGGATGGGCGACATGATCGATCAGGGCTGGCGCGACATCGTCCGCGACAAGTACGGCGACATCGACGGCCCATACTCATGGTGGTCCAACCGAGGCCAGGCCCGCGCCAAAGACCGCGGCTGGCGCATCGACTACCTCCTGCTCAACAAAGCCGCCCACAACACCCTCAAAGACTGCCACATCGACCGCCAGAGCGGCCTGGAAGTCTCCGACCATGCGATGGTGGTGGCAGACCTGGACCTCTGATCAGGCGTCGCAGCCCTGCGTGAACCAGGCGAGGAATGTTGCAACATCGTAAAAATCGAGGTCGCCGTCTCCGTCAAAGTCGACAACCAGATCATCGACACCGAACCGCACCATAAACAGTGCGATGTCGAGGTAATCCGTACGGAAATCAGCATTGAGATCACCCGGGCAGGTCAGCACGATGAAGGTCTCGTTTGAGTTTGTCTCCACTCGGTAAATGAGCCCCGCTGGCGGGTCGGGTGTGATCACATTTCGAAAGAAGCCCTCCTGGCGTGTGCCCTCGATGAGCGCCCAACGGTCGCCGAAAGCCGGCTGCACAGATTCATCGAATCGCACATCGAGTGTGCCGTCGATGTGCATGACCCCCTCATATTGCACAACAAGCCGGTCGGGCTGATCCCCGCCGATGCCATCGAGCACGACCTCCGTGTCAGAAGACAACCGGAGCGAGGTCTGCACCGCGATCACCGGGTCACTGCCCGAGGGATTCAGCACGCCATGAAGCTGGATCTCGCCATCGCCCCAGAGCGTCCCCCGCCCGACAATCGATTGTTGCGAACCAAAAACGCCAAGCCGATTACGCGATACCCGTATGCCTGCCCGGTTCAACTCATCGGGAGCTTGCAGTTCGATCACACCCTCGCCCGTAAACTCGGCATCTTCCCCGCTGAATGACAGCAGCGAGATATACGAGTCATTCACTAGTGTTTTGCACTGGATACGCCCGTTATTGACGATTTCACCACGCGGGTACAGCGTTCTCCCAATGACTTCGATGAGCCCGGTGTTCTGCTGATCACGCATGGATGCCACACCGCCCTGCACGATCACGCGCCCGCCGTTGATCTGCTCAAACTGCAACCCGCTGATGTCGGCCCCGGCCAGGTTCAGCACGCCCCCATCGGCGATATATGTTCCGCTGCCGGGCAGATGCGTTCCAACAAGCCGAAGTGGCAGCTTTGCATCCGCAGCGGTGACCAGGCCGTTATTGATGAATGTTGAACCAAGCCCGCCAACAACCAGCGACCCGCTGATCATCCCATTGTTCGTAATCATCCCAGGCCCGTGGATGGTGCCGTTCCCGAAAACATGCTGACCAGCCCCGATGTCCAATGTGGCATCTTCACCAAGCAAGATGCTCGCGTTGTCCGGTTCATCAGAGCTGATCAGTTCAACGGCACCGTCGCCACGAAGCTCAAGAGCGTACAGGACCGAAAGCGACGCATCGCGATACCCAACCTCATCAATGATCCGGATTGACCCGTTGTTGTAACACGCGCCGCTCAGATAGAGCGACAGGTCTTCGCCCTGCCTGTTCGAGACATCAAACTGGATCTCGTTGAGCCAATCGGTATACGACTTGCTCTGATCAAAGATGCCGATTTGCCCGCCATTGGCAATCTGAAAGTTGAGATTCGTGTAGGACGCGTGACTGACATCGATGATCCCGCCGTCCGCCAAGTACACGCCAGAAGCAAGCTCGTGTGTGCCGTACAGGAAGAGCGTCCCCTCGTCCGCCTCGGCGATGACCATGCCGTTGTTTGTGAAACCAGCGACATCACCCAATCGAAAGACATTCTTCACCGTCCCCTCGTTGACGAATGGGCCGTAGACATACAGGTTGCCCGAGATCGTGCCGAGATTCAGAATCGTACCGCCGCCCCCGCCAACGATCCCTCCCCCGCGAACTTGCTGCCCCTCCGAAAGACGCAACACGCGGGATGGGCCAGCTTCGAGGCGAGCCGTGGTCGAGTAGTTATCCCTGACAAGCTCGATCACGCCATCGCCTTCGATCGAGACCGTCCGATCCGCGAGGAGAACGGCATCGTAATCCCTCGAGGGCGTCCTGCTGTCCAGCACGATCGTGCCGTTGTTCACGATCGATTCCTGCAGGCGTAGCTCAACATCCTCATAGCTCGCCTCGACGACCATGCGACCCTCGTTCTGGATCTCGTGCAGCTCAAGGTCCTCACTGATGCGCACGCGTCCCTTGCCCTCCGTTTCGAATCGACCACCATCTACGACATCCGCCAGCAACCACAAAGTGGAATCAATCGCACGGCTGACTCCCCCATGCCCAACAAAGTCGTCGACCATAAAATCAACGAAATACTCCGAATCCTCAACGATCAGCACCCCCTCGTTGACGAACCGATCCGCGTGGAGATATCCACCTGTGAACCGCATCGTCCCCAAGTTCGTCATCTCATCATCCACACCCGAGCGGTACTCGATCGTCCCATCGATTAACCCATGGTTGAACAGTTGGCCATAGTTGTAGATCGACCCGTTCCCCGCAATGGTCTGGCCCGCACCAATCGTAATGCTATCGTCCCGACTCACGGTGATTCGCGCATCATTCCAACCGGTCGGATCGTACTGCGCATCGAGAAGAATCATCCCATCGCCACCGATGACCACATCCTGACTGCTAGACCCCGACGGCGTGCTGATGTTGGCCACGCCCGAACCCTCAGCATCCCTGAGCCAGATCACGCCCTCATTCTGCAATGAATCATAAAGCTCGATCGTCGCCGAGCCCCCCTCATTCGAGAGGACCAGTGTCGCTTCCGAGTTCACCACATGCAGCAAACTGAGTTCAATCGATGCGCCTTGCAGTGTGACGGTGTAGGGGCTGCCATAGCTCAGGCGAGCGATCGCCCCGGCGCCATTCGGATACGCCCCCAACTGCCAGTTGAACGGCGATGTCCACTCCCCATCGATTGGCAAAAGCCAGTCGTAGGTCTGGGCCTGAACATCTGCCCCCGCAAACGCAAGCACCAAGCAGGGAACAATGCTGAACTGAACTGGGTTTCTCATCAGATACTCCGGCAGCGTCCCCCGCCGAAGCTGGCGTGAACAAAAATATTCAGCACGAGCATAACATATTCATGCCGGTTTTCACCCGAATTCTCACAATGAAAAAGAACGAACTGGAGCAGGAAGATGCGACAGCGTTCTCTGAACGATAAAGCCAAGATTCCAAGCACATGCCACACATCTCGATCATGCGAAACGCCCGCTGGATCCCGCTCCATGTGCGTGTGATTCACAAACAAGTTGGCCTAAACTTCACGGAACATGCACCACGAAAGGGCACGCCATGAGCGATGCGTACGAGCAATCAGTCGAACTCCATCGCCAACACCAGGGCAAGATCGAGATCAAAAGCAAGGTCCCGCTCGACACACGCGAAGACCTCTCCCGCGCCTACACCCCCGGTGTCGCGCGCCCATGCGAACGCATCCACGCCGATGTGAACGAAAGCTTCGATCTCACCATGCGCGGCAACAGCGTCTGCGTCCTCACCGACGGCACCGCAGTCCTCGGCCTGGGCAACATCGGGCCCGCCGCCGCTATGCCCGTCATGGAAGGCAAAGCCTGCCTCTTCAAGGCCTTCGCCAACATCGACGCCATCCCGCTCTGTGTCCAGGTCCCCGAGGGCGACGCCGGCACCCAGCAACTCATCGAGATCGCCAAGGCCATCGCCCCCAGCTACTCCGGCATCAACCTCGAAGACATCGCCGCCCCACGCTGCTTCGCCGTCGAAGATGCCCTCCAGGACATCGGCATCCCCGTCATGCACGACGACCAGCACGGCACCGCCATCGTCCTCCTCGCCGCCATGATCAACGCCATGCGCGTCGTCGGCAAGGAGTTCACCGACGCCCGCGTCGTCATCAACGGCGCCGGCGCAGCAGGCACCGCCATCGCCAAGCTCCTCCGATGCGTCGACCACGAGTCCGATGTCTGCGTCAGCGTCAAGGAAGTCATCATGTGCGACTCCAAGGGCATCATCGGCCCCGACCGCACCGACCTCAACGACGAAAAGAAAGCACTCCTCGCATTCACCAACCGCCCCGGGATCAGCGGCACCGTCCACGACGCAATCAAAGACGCCGATGTCTTCATCGGTGTCAGCGTCGGCAACCTGCTCTGCGCCGACGATGTCCGCCGCATGAACAACGACGCCATCATCCTCGCCATGGCCAACCCCATCCCCGAGATCACACCCGACGAGGCCCGCAAAGGCGGCGCCGCGGTCATCGGCACCGGACGCAGCGACTTCCCCAACCAGGTCAACAATGTCCTCGCATTCCCCGGCATCTTCCGCGGTGCCATCGACGCCCGCGCCACCCGAATCAACGGCCGCATGAAACTCGCCGCAGTCCACGCCCTGGCCAACGCCGTGCAAAACCCCAGCCCCGACCAGATCCTCCCCGACCCACTCGACCACTCCATCGCCCCCCTCGTCGCCAAAGCCGTCGAGCAAGCCGCGATCGAGTCCGGCCTCAGCCGCGTCGCAACGGTCTGACTGCGTACTCAAACCGCGCACGAAAATAGCCCCGCCCGGATTCGAACCGGGGACCAAGCGATTATGAGTCGCGCGCTCTAACCGCTGAGCTACGGGGCCACTGGCTTTCGCCACGACCACATTCTATCCGGATTCCACACCGCCCGCGTGCTTACAGGTGATCCATCGAGATCAAACCCATCGCCAACTCGTGCACGAAGTGCTCCGCCTCCTGGACATAATCACGCCCAGACTGCTGCGCCTCGATCAGCGATCGCACCAAAGCACTGCCCACGATCGCACCGTCGGCGTGCTTCACCACCGCAGACACCTGGTCCGCGTTCGAGATCCCAAACCCACACGCGATCGGCGTCTTGCTCTTGGAGCGAATGGCCCGCACCCGATCACCGATATCAGGGATGTCATTCCGCTCACCCGTCACACCCGACCGCGCCAGCAGATACGCAAACCCCGTCGAGGCATTCGCGATCTCAATCGCCCGCTCCGTCGGAGAAGTGGGGGAGATCAGCATGGTCATCGTCGCACCGTGCTTCTTGCACGCCTCGCGATACGCCCCGGATGCCTCAAAAGAAAGATCAGGGAAGATGAACCCATCAAACCCCGCCTCAACCGCACGCGACACGAACGACTCGGGCCCGCCCATCGCCGTCACAATCGACACGCTCACCATCGCCACGAGCCCCATCTCAAGCTCGTCACGCACTGCACGCACCTGATCGAAGATCATCGTCGGCGTGATCCCCTGCTCAAGCGCCACATGCATCGCAGCCGCAATCGTCGGCCCATCAGCAATCGGATCGCTGTACGGGAACCCAATCTCGACCACGCTCGCGCCAGCAGATTCAAGCGCCGGCAACAACTTGGTCAGCGAATCAAGCTCAGGCGAGCCACCACACACAAACGGCAGCAACGCCCCCTGGCCACGATCCTTCGACTCAGCAAAAGCTTTATTGATTCGATTCATGGGCACACACTCGGTAGGGGGGTTATCGCGTAATCACATCCTGCACATCCTGCAGACCATCCGTCAGGATACGAGGCCCGTCCGATGTCACCAGCACATCGTGCTCATAGTGCACCGAGTTCGAGTGGTCCGCCGTGAAAATCGGCCACTGCTTGTGACCCTGCGAAATATCGCCCGTGCCCACGCCGATCATCGGCTCAACCGCCACCAACGCCCCCGGCTCAATCGTCTTCATCCCGTCGGGCCACTCGTTCGGGTGCGAAGGCACCACATTCGAGATCCACGGCGGCGAGTGCAGCTTCTTCCCATACCCGTGACCGCCAAGCCCACGAATCAGATGGAAACCATACTCCTCTTCCACAACCCGCTGCACCGTGCGAGCCCAGTCCATCCAGGTATTGCCCGGCCGCAGCTCCTCAATACCCTTGGCCAGCGATTCCTTACCCGAATCGGTCAGCTTCTTGACCTCGGGCGTCATCTCACCAAACACATAGGTCCATGCCGCGTCGCCCATCCAGCCCTTGTGCCTGACACCAATATCAATCTTCAGCACATCACCCTTCTTCAGCGGCTCAAGCATGTACGCAGCCGTGCCATGCACGACACAGTCGTTCACGCTCAGGCACGCCTGCGACGGGAACGGCGGCAGCCCCCCCGTCTTGTACTTGAAAAAGCAGGACTTACAACCCAACGACTCGAGCGTCTCGAACACGAAACGATCGATCTGGGCAAGCGTCAAGCCCTCATGAAGAAACGCGGCAATCCGGTGGTGTGTCTCAACCACCTTCTGGGCCGCGGTATACGCTGCATCGACATCGGCATGGGATTTTACGGCTGTAGGCATGAGATCGCATCATAGCACGCCCGGTAGGGGGGCTGGGCTTTCAACGCCACCGAACACGATCCCCGATACAGTCAACACACATGCGGATCTCCATCACCTACAACCCAAGATCCGGACGCGGCAAAGCCCTCCGACTCAGCGAAGCCATCACCCGCATCGCACAAGCACGAGGCCACCAGGTCGCCGCGCACGACATCCACGCAGCAGGGGGGGTAACCGATGAAACCATCGCCGACTGCGACCGACTCGTCATCGTCGGCGGCGACGGCACCGTCCACCACCTGCTCCCTCAGCTCGCCCAAACCCCAGACAACCCCAAGCCCCCCTTCTATCACTGCGGCACAGGAACGGCCAACCTCATCAGCCACGCCTTCAAAATGCCCTCCAAACCCGCCCGACTCGTCGAGCTCCTCGAACGCGACACCCCGCCCGTCCGAGTCGATCTCCCCCTCTGCAACGGACACCCATTCCTCATCATGGCCTCCCTGGGCATGGACGCATCCGTCATCCACAGACTCGAAGAGTCACGAAAGCTCGGCGGCTACCGCGCCTACATCAGACCCACCCTCCGCGAAATCTTCAACCCGCGATTCGCCCACGCCCAGGTCCAACTCGACAACCAGCCCGCACCCAAACTCAGCAGGCCCGGCATCCTCGTCATCGCCAACATGCCAAACTACGGCGGCCACTTCAACCCGTGCGCCAAAGCTCGATGGGACGACGCCACACTCGACATCGCCCACATCCCAGGCACCACCTCAATCACCAGCGCCATGCGATACCTCGCCATGCTCGCAAGACTCCCCGCAGCAACCACCGCCTGTGCCAAACACATCACCATCTCCGCCACAACCCCCTCATGCGTGCAGATCGATGGCGAGAAGCCAAACCATGTCCCCAGTATCCTCCCTCCCGATTCCACCCTCAACTTCACCATGAGCCCCCAGAGCATCCTCGTCCACGCCCCTCTCCTGACCCCGTAAGCCAATCCCAGCCACAACCCCTTAAGTCCGATAATGTATGTTCTGTAAAGTTGGCCTATGCAAAGACCCGCCGCATCCAGGATCCCATACGCCGCGAAGTCCGTTTGGGGGAATAACCCGATATCGACGACCCCGTTCATTATGCCATTGCCGTTGATGCTCCTACGGCTAGACTCAATATTGCCCCGAAAGAGGACCGGCGGCAACCGGAGCGTGCACCACCATGACCGACCGACGCGATGAGCATGATGCAAGTTGTGTCCCTGCGCACGACGATATCGACACACCCATCCACGAGGATGACCTCGAAGAACTCGTCGGCCAGCCAATGACCGTCACAACAACCGGCGGCTTCCCGGACACCGGCATCAAAGTACCCGTCACCGATGACGGACGCTTCCGCTCCGGACGCCTCAAAGGCCTCTCCATGGGCGCGGCCATCGTCGTCCTCGCATGGCCCGTGGTCCTCGAATCATTCCTCAACTCACTCGTCGGCCTCACCGACACCAAGCTCAGCGCCTCACTCGAAGACGGCGTCGCCGCAACCGACGCCATCGGCGGTGCAAGCTACATCATGTGGTTCATCGGCCTCGTCATCATGGCCATCGGCGTCGGCGCCACCGCACTCATCTCACGATCCGTCGGCAAGGGACGCCTCGGCGTCGCCAATGTCATGCTCGGGCAGGCCACAACCCTCGGCCTGATCTGCGGCTCAGCCATCGGCATCGTCGTCTGGTTCCTCGCACCAGCGATCGTCACCCTCCTCAACATGAGCGATGCGGCAGGGGGGTACTTCATCGAGTACATGCGCATCATCGCGCTCGGAACCCCCTTCGCTTCCCTGCTCTTCGCGCTGATCGCCTGCTCACGAGGCGCGGGCGATTCCATGTCCCCGCTCATCGCCATGATCGTGCGAAACGCGATCAACATCCTCGTCAGCTGGGGCATCTCCGGGGCCACCGTCTTCGGCCTCACCAGCCCGCTCGGCATCGACTGGGGCGTACGCGGCATCGCCCTGGGCACCGTCGTCGGCGACATCTTCGGCGCAGGCGTCATCCTCTCATTCGCCCTCTCAGGCAAGTGGTCCATCCGACTCAAAGCACGCAACCTCAAGCCACACACCATCACCATCTACCGCTTCGTCCGCCTCGCCATCCCCAACTTCATCGAAACCTTCGGCATGTGGATGGGCAACTTCTTCATCATCACTTTCGTCGGCCTCCTCGCGCTCCAGATCAACAGCGAGGGCCTCCTCGGCGCCCACATCATCGGCATCCGAATCGAAGCATTCAGCTTCATGCCCGGATTCGGCATGGGCATCGCCGCCGCAACCCTCGCCGGCCAATACCTGGGCATGGGCCGCCCAGACTTGGCCAAAAAAGCCGTCTTCCGATGCACCATCATCGCATCGGTCATCATGGGCGCACTGGGCATCGGCTTCATCGTCTTCGCCAAAGCCATCACCAACGCCATGTCCGCACAACCAGAGCACATGGAACTCGTCCCCCCCCTGCTCATCACCTGCGGCATCGTCCAGATCCCATTCGCCATCGGCATCGTCTTCCGCTCAGCAATGCGCGGTGCCGGCGATGTCAAATGGGTCATGGGACTCACATGGTTCGCGACCTACGGCATGCGCCTCCCGCTGGCCTACCTCGTCTCGGGCGTCGACATCCCCATCCCCGAGTTCATGGGCGGCGGCATCATCACCAACCCCCGCCTCTTCGAACAATGGTTCGGCGTCGCACCCGGACTCTCCGCACTCTGGATCGCCCTCTGCTCCGAGATGTTCCTCCGCGGCGTCGTCTTCTCCATCCGCTTCTTCCAGGGCGGCTGGCTCAAGGCCAAGGTCTAACCCCCCCACCGATCAAATCAAAAAAACAGACGCCCGCTGAGGCGTCTGCTTTTCAATAGTTCATGTGCAGAATCGCGGGTCAACAAGGACCCAAGCGATCAGGCGCGACGACGACGCGAAGCGACGAGGCCACCGAATGCCAGCAGCGAAGCAGCACCGGGAGTTGGGATCGCACCGTTCCAGACAATATTGTCGATGTAGATCGACTCGCTGCCCGAGTTCGAGTCCAGCTCGACGAACAGGGTTGCCTCGGTCATGCCGCTGAGATCAGCCGTGAGATCCAACCAGCTGCCCTCGATGACCAGGTCATCGATGTCGCTGCCGATGGTGTTGAGCAGGTCGATCTCGAGGCCACCGTCAACAACAGCCCAAATACGGATGCTGTCGTCGCTCTCCCAGCCGGTTTCCTGGATGAACACGTCCATGGTAATGTTCTGGTAGCTGGTCGAGCCGATGGTATCAAACTGGAGTCCCATTAGGCCGTCGGCGTCCTGCATCTCGTAGCCCTGCACGCCGTCAGTGAAGCTGCCGACCTCGCCGGTGAAGTTGGTGAAACCAACGAAATCGCCGTCGGTCAGGCCGACATCACCACGGGTGTTGCGGTAGTAAGCGCTGAAGCCAACCTCAACACCGTCGTTCACAAAGTTCACCCACGACTGCCCAGCATTGTTCACGAGGCCGTGATCCATGCTTGCATCACCGGTATCAACATACTGATCGCCAACAAAGCCGTTCTCAAAGCTCGTGCTCGCCAGCTCGGTCAAAACGCCCGCAAAGGCCGAACCGCTGATCGCGGCAATGGCACCGATAGTGATTGCATTCTTCATCTTGATCTCCAGATCTGTTCTCTCATCCCATGCACACCGAAACACACGGTGTGCCGTCTCCTCGTGTGACCGGGGAATGGTGGACCCAAACCCAGAGACACCATAAATCATACAGTTTCCCCCCCACCAAGTCACACATCAAATCATGCGAATTGCGTGAAGAACTGGGCACAATTCGACCCCCACAACCGAATTTCAACACCCACACACAACACGCACAGCGGGGGTTCGTGCTATCCTGACCTCAAGATCAGGATTCTGCCCCGCAAAGGGCTCTTATTTACCACCAAGGAGGGTGGTCGCTATGGCCAAAGCCAAATCTTCTCGCGCCCGTGCAAACGCCGAAACCATGGCGACAAAGCAGCGCGACATCTCCGTTTCCGAGTTCTTCGCCAAAAACCGACACCTGCTCGGGTTCGACAACCCACGCAAGGCACTCCTGACCACCGTCAAGGAAGCCGTCGACAACGCACTCGACGCGTGCGAAGAGGCCTCGATCCTCCCCGATATCGAAGTCAAGATCGAAGAGGTCACCCCCCCACCCTCGGTCTCCAAACCCGGACGCTACCGCGTCACCATCACCGACAATGGACCAGGCATCGTCCGCAAGCAGGTCGAGAACATCTTCGGCCGCCTCCTCTACGGCTCAAAGTTCCACCGACTCAAAATGTCCCGAGGACAACAGGGCATCGGCATCTCCGCCGCAGGCATGTACGGCCTGATGACCACCGGCAAGCCCATGGTCATCACCACACGCCCCCACAAGAACAAGCCAGCACATCACCTCGAACTGGCGATGGACACCACCAAGAACAAGCCAGAAGTCACCGTCGACGAGGAAACCCAGGACTTCCCCGAAGGCACCGGCACCCGCGTCTCCATCGAGATGGAAGCCAAGTTCTTCCGAGGCAAGGGCTCCGTCGAGACCTACCTCGAACAAACCGCCATCTCCAACCCCCACTGCTCCATCACCTTCATCCCCCCGGACAAGGCTAACGAGAACCCCGACCTCGCCGAATCCGAGCAGAACCTCACCGCCGACGAGCAGGGCATCGTCCGCACCCAGGAGTTCTCCGACCGCATCGTCTACCCACGCACCGTCGACGAACTCCCGCCCGAAACCGAAGAGATCAAGCCCCACCCCTACGGCGTCGAACTCGGCACCTTCCTCACCAAGCTCAAACAGACAAACGAGAAGCAACTCACCGGCTTCTTCAAAAACGAGTTCTGCCGCGTACCGCCAAGCATCGTCTCGGCCGTCACCAAAGAGGCATCCACCAAGTCCAAATCATTCTCCGGCGGCACATGGGTCAGCTCACTCGACTCACACGACGCCGAGAAGATCTACAAGGCACTCCAGGAGTCCAAACTCCGCGCCCCCCCCACCGACTGCCTCAGCCCCATCGGCGTCAAAACCATGCTCGCCGGCCTCCTCAAAGGCGTCAAGGCCGAGTTCTACACCGCCTCAACACGCAAGCCCTCCGTCTACCGCGGCAACCCCTTCCAGATCGAAGCCGCCATCGCGTTCGGAGGCGACCTCCCCGGCGACCAACAGGCCCGCGTCATCCGCTACGCCAACCGCGTACCCCTCCTCTACCAGCAGTCCGCCTGCTCGGCATACAAGTCCGTCGTCGAAACAAGCTGGAAAAACTACGGCATGCAGCAGCCCCGAGGCGGCGCCCCCGTCGGCCCACTCGTCGTCATGATCCACATGGCCTCCGTCTGGGTCCCCTTCACCAGCGAATCCAAAGAAGCCATCGCCGACTACGACGAGATCCGCAAGGAAATGCAGCTCGCCCTCCAGGAGTGCGGCCGCAAACTCGGCCAATACATCCGCCGCCGCCAACGCATGAAACGCGACGCCCAAAAGCGCGATGTCTTCGAACGCTACATCGGCGAGATCTCCAAGTGCTGCAACCACCTCACCGGTGCCGACACCCAGAAGATCTACGACGCCCTCCTCGAGCAGGCCAAAGCCCGCACCGAGATCGCCGACGCCCAACTCGACGACGAGGGCAACTTCGTCAAGGACGACCACGGCCGCCTCGCCAAAGCCGACGATGTCATCATCCTCGACTCCACCACCGCCGACGACGCAACCCCGGACGGAGACGCAACCATCTCCGAAACTAAACCGGTCACCAAAAAGAAACGCGTCACGAAGAAGACCTCGAAGAAGAAACGCACCACCAAGAAGACCTCAAAGAAGACCGCCACCGGCCTCTTCAACTGATCCGGCACCCCCAATCGCAGGGTGCCACTACTCGCCGCATCGCGGCGCAGTAGTGTTCCCCGGAACACAACATCATCTCGAAAGCCCAGCCCATGGCCAAAAAAACCACCAAAAAAGTCGTAAAGAAGAAGGTCGTCAAAAAACCAACGACCAAGAAAACCACGCCCACTTCAAAGACCACAAAGAAGAAGACTTCCAAGAAGTCCACCACCTCCGCGCGCACCAAATCACACTCCCGCGCCGAGCGTGACAAAAACACCTCCGCAAAGCTCTCCAACCTCGCCGAAGGCATCGTCAACTCCGTCTTCGCAGGCCGTGAGCCCGAGATGGATGTCCCCGTCCGCGCCGCATCCAACACCAACTGGAACGCAAAGAAGGGCATCCTCGAGATGGGCGACTCCGTCGGCACCCGTCAGCTCTTCAACCTCGGCCAGGCCCGAAAGTTCATGCAGACACTCCTGCACTCCAAATCCGTCGACGAACTCCTCGACGCCGACAAAACACTCTCCCTCCGCGGGATGTTCTACAAGTCACTCCACACCATCGAAGGCACAAAAGAAAAAACCTTCGACGACCAGACCGAATCCGACGGCATCCTCGAAGACCTCGAAGTCTCCCTCGGATCGCTCCGCGAAGAACTACACATCTTCGCCAAAAAGCGCGGCACCATGGTCGGCAACATCACCGTCGTCGACAACGGAGACGAGATCAACTGCCGAAAAATGGGCTCCGGCGGCTACGCCATCCCCTCAATCTGCGAGCCCGATATCATCCAGTTCAAGAATGTCGACGCCAAGTTCATCCTCCATGTCGAAAAAGACACCGTCTGGCAACGATTCAACGAAGACCGATTCTGGGAAAAGCACAACTGCATCCTCACCGAGGGCTCAGGCCAACCAACCCGCGGCGTCCGCCGCATGCTCCACCGCCTCAACAAGGAGTTCAAACTCCCCGTCTACTGCCTCCTCGACTGCGACCCCTGGGGACACTACATCTACAGCGTCATCAAACAGGGCTCCATCTCCCTCGCCTTCGAATCCTCCCGCCTCGCCATCCCCGACGCCAAGTTCATGGGCATCCGCTCCCTCGACTACGACCGCTGCGACCTCTCCGACGATGTCAAAATCGGCCTCAACGACCGCGACATCACCCGAGCCAAACAAATCGCCTCCTACCCCTGGTTCGAAAAGAACAAACAGTGGCAGAAGGAAATCAAAAAAATGCTCTCCAACGGCTTTAAGATGGAAGTAGAATCCCTCATCACCAAGGACATCTCCTATGTGACCGAGGAATATGTCCCGGCGAGGCTCAAAGCGAAGGACTGGTTGGGGTGATCCTTGATGCATGACGACACATATACTGAAAGCGATATAGAATCATTCTCAGCAATTGCAGACATTCTTTCTAGACTTTGCCATCATGCGCTAACTTATGTCTCAGTATCACCCACTTCCGGACTGGGAGACCTCGGCAACTCCTTAATTCGACTAATGTATCGCGGTGCGATTGTTCGAGCTGATGGAATTTCGCAATGCATAGCAACAGGATCTGGTGAGCAGGCGTCGTTGCTTCACAGGCCATTGATTGAATCAATGTTCCAACTCAAATATCTAGTAAGTGATACTCAGGCTATTGGCGACAAAGTAATGGCCTATCGATATTGCTTTTTCAAGGAGCAAGAAAAACTTCTTCGCGAAGCATCTGAAGGTAAGGCATTAGCTTCGGTTTTGTCTTTGACAGATAAAGCGAGGTTTGGATCAATGCTTACCGAAATCAATGACCAACTTCGTCGCGATGAATTTTCGGAAATTGCGTCTGAATACTCGAAGCGAAAGAAAGCCAAAAAGCCACGAAAATCTCTACATTGGTACAGCATGTACGATGGGCCAGAGAATCTCAGAGATTTGTCTACCCACATTGGACTTGAGTATGTTTACATCTTATACAAAATCGGATCGTCCGCAATACACGCTGGGGATGGTATCAATGGCGTAACGTCACTTTCCGATGGCTCTCCGATCACAAAGCCGATACGGTGGGCTGAAAAGCTTCCCTACCTATGCAAAACCGCTTGCATGGCCTTGCATTCCGCAGTGGAAACCTATTTAGGAGCCGTATCTCCGAATACTGTCCAAGAATACCGAGCCTGGTATGAACAAAACATGCCCGAATTACTCAATGATTCATTAGCGGATAAAATATCGATTACAATTCATCCCTAGTGGTTATGTTGAGCCAAAGACTAGGCTTTGCAGGGTGCCCTGCTTACGCGCAGCTTAAGCAGGTTCTTCCCACCACCGGCCCCTGTCCATCTACCAATCCGGGTGCCACGACTCGCCGGGTGCCCTGCTTTGACCCGAAGGGCAAAGCAGGCCCCAAACCCAACCTTCCTCACCTACCCGCTCCTTACCCCCAACTGTGCCCTCCTTCGACTCGAAGAGCGAAGGAGGACGAAGTGCAACGGCCTGATTCACACACGCCCCCCCACCACCTCCCGAATCATCCCCCACCACCTCCTGCATCGAATACCCCCGCCGACAATCCACATGCAAGTTTGTGTGCCCCGCCGACGAATGCCATGCAGTTGCCGTCCCCGGCTCCAGCATGTCCATCTCCCACCCTCTAAACTCACCTCATGGATGCCCGCGCCCGCTGCAAACTTGTTCTCGACACACTCCGCCCACTGCTCGAAGTCCGCGGCATCCCCCTCTCCTCCAGAGACAACCGCCTTGTCAACGAGGATGAGCAGTCCTTCGCATACCTCGGCTTCTCCCCCTGTAAATACTCCACCGCCGACACCACCCGCCGCTTCGTCGAGATTGCCCTCCGCTCCACTTACCTCGACGGCATGCTCTACCACCCGGACACCTACAAATCTCGCTATGTCGCCACCTCCTGCCTCATCCACGCACGCATCCCAACCACTACACCCGCATGGGAACTCACGGACGAGCAGTCCTGCATCACCGCCGCCCACGAGATCGCTCGTCACACCGCAGACCGCTGGACCAACATCATCGATGCATACCGCACCGAACCCGCGATGCTCGCCCTCATCTCGCGCTGCCCGATCGATCCCTCAAGAACGCACAGCCCAAACCAATACCGAGCCGTCGACACACTCCAACTCGCCGCCATCGGCTACCTGCTCCACAAGCTCAACTTGCATCGCGAGCTCGATACATTCATCACACTCCTACGATCAAAGTACACCTCCACTCCGTACCTACACCCCCAAGGCACTCTCCAAACCTGCCTTGATATCATCACAAAATGAGTAGCCGGGTGCCCTGCTTTAACCCAAAGAGCAAAGCAGGTTCCCACCACACCGCGCCAGCTGCCACGACTCACCGCGCAGCGGCGCAGTCTCACCTACCCAACACAGCACCTCTCCTCCCCCGCGCTTGCGGG
>DEXG01000029.1 GCA_002364005.1 Phycisphaerales bacterium UBA3190 | reverse complement strand
CCCTCACGGTCGCGGCTCGTTTGGGGAGTCACAAGTCCGCGGCGGCTACTACCAGACCCTGACGCCGCTACCCTTCTTCCCCGACGGTTCAGCGCTTGAAAATCTCCCGGGTCCCGCCGGGCTCGAGAACCTGCGGACCATCGCCGTGGCGCGCCTGATGCTCGACAACTTCCCGCACATCAAGGCGTTCTGGATCATGCAGACCCTCCCGATGGCCCAGCTCATGCTCGAGGCCGGGGCCGACGACATCGACGGCACCGTTGTCTGGTACGACATCACCAAGGCGGTGGGAGAGGGCACGCACCAGGAGACCACCGTCACCGACCTGCAGAAGGCGATCGAGGAAGCGGGCTACGAGCCGGTGGAACGCGACACGCTGTATCGGCGGGTTGAGCGGGATGGCAGCGCGTGGTCGGTTCGGTCATGAGACCATTTCCGCCCAGAGCAGTTTGATTGGCATCAACCAGCCGCCGTTGGCTTACCCAATCGGCGTGATATAAAACTTCCGCGACACACCCTCCACATCGTGGTGGTAGTAGAACGCGTCGGGCGAGGCGGCCCGGACGGATTCGAGCACCTTGGGCAGTTCCTCGCGGGTGATGATGGTTCGCACCATCTTGAGCTGCTTGTTGAGGCGACCATCGATGTCGGCCTGCACCGTGTAGGTCCGGTGGGGAGAGGCCTTGCGGATCGCGTCCCCGATCTTTTCCGGGTTCTCGTCGATGACCACGAGCATCGTGATCTTGAACTTGTGGTAGATCGCGTTGAGCGTCTGGGCGCTCACGAAGATGTACAGACTGGTATACATCAGGGTATTGACCAGCGTCGGGAAGTCATGGGCCTTGAGGTAGTGCAGCAGCAGCCCGAAAGCCGTCGAGACCACCCCCGCGATGATGGCGATCGAGCCCACGGGGCGCAGGTACTTGACCGCGTAGTGGGCGGCGATGATGTCCTCGTCGCCCGTCGATCCCCGGTGCTTGAACGCGATGGCTTTGGCGAAGCCCGCGATGATCCCGCCGAAGAGCACCAGCGTGATGCGTTCGTTCTGGGGTGCCGGGTCCGCGAAGGTCATCTCGGGGAGAATAAAGAGGAACAGGATCACCGTCGAAACTACGATCGCCGATCGGATCGCGAACCCCCGGCTGATCTTTAGATACGCGAATGTAATCAGCGCGATCTGAAACAACGCGTAGAGCACAATGAAGATGAGCGTCTTGTCGAAGTAGTACGAGATCGAGACCGAGATGCCCTCTGTACCCGTCAGGATGATCCCCGATGGGAACACGAAGTACTTGAGCGCAATCGCGTACACGATCCCCGCGACGAACATGTACAGGGCCTCACTGAGCTTGATGTGCGGGGGGGAGAGCTTTGGGGGACTCATGGGAAATGATCCTCGACTTGGCCAGGACTGAACGCCGGGTACTCGGCATAAAAAAACACAGCCACGCGGGCTGTGCTTGAATGATCATATCAATCGAGATCGATCAGAAGCTCCAGCCCAGACCCATGTAGTACTCGATGTCGTTGGGCTTGGTGCCCGTGCCGGGCTGCGAATCGTGGCGGTGCTCGAAGCCGGCGTTGAGCGTCATGCCCGACTCGGCATCCATGATCACCTCGATGCCCGCGCCGGTGTTCCAGCGGAACTCGCCGAAATCATCGAAGCTCGGGTAGTAGGTGCTGGTGGCGGTCAGGGTGGTGTTCTCGGTCCACTGATGACGCAGGTCAAGCCCAATCAGGCCCTCTGGGACGAACTCCTCGTCCGCGTTGCCGCCCATCTCGTAGTAGCCGCCGATACCGACGCGACCGATCAGCAGGGTGGTCTTCTCGTCCTTGTACAGCTCATAGCCAACACCGAACGCGCCCGAGACACGGTGGTCCCACTGCTGGAACTCGTCGTACTCGTACTTGCCCTGAGCGAAGTAGCGCCACTTGCTATCGGTGAGCCAGTCGTTGTTGATCTGGGCGACGCCACGCGAGGTGTTCTTGGTGCCGTCCGATGTGCCGTAGGTGTAGCTCAGACCCAGGGTGGTCTCGTACTTGCTTGTGAAGCGTTCGCCATGGATCGAAGCGCGGGCACTGAAGTTCTCATTGTTGCCCGATGCACCGTTGAGCCCGACGACGGCCTTGAACTTCCAGCCGTCGGCCCATGAGTTGGGATCCTCAGGCATGTCTTCTTCAGCCGCGGGCTGCACCGCTGCATCGCCCTCGCTGGAGTCGTCATCGGTCTGGATCGTCCCGCCTGTGACAGCCGCGGCTTCACGCTGGGCCTCCTCGAGCTCGGCCCGGGCGGCTTCAAAGGCGATTCGTGCCTCTTCAAGTCGCTCCAGAGCGGCTGCGCGGTCTGCCTCGGTGTCATTTCCAAGTGCTGAGGCGCTCAGGCCGGCACATGCAATGATGGTGGCAAGGTAGCTGATCGGTTTTGCGTAGTTGATGTTCATCATCTGGTCCTGTGTTCAATGTTCGATGCCGAAAACACCCGATCGTCCCATGGGTCGGCCCCGTAGGGAATGCACCCACCCCGCACGAGTCAACCCCCCGGGTGAAACTGCTTGCTTCGAAACCCGTATGCCTCTATCGGATGTCCAAGTCACATATTTGCCCATCCTGTCTGACCGAACTGGGACGCGTTCGTGTCTCCCCGGACCCGCACTACGGGCTCGCGGTCGTGGTCTGTACAAAGTGCCAGCAGGCCACGGTGCGTGTGAAACACCCCGACCGGGTCTTCTGGAAGCAGTTTCATCAGCTCAGGAGCAGTCTGGTGCGTCTCTGGCTTGCCATGCTTTTTTCGGCTCTGAGCATCGGTTCGCTGGTCGGGATGGCCTTCTGGGTTCAGAGCGAACTGACCCTCGCGCAGGGGCGCCTGGTCATGCCCGACCTGGCCAACCCCTCCGTGGCGACACAGTTGCTCATCGCCGGGATCATCGTGCTGCTAACGGGCTGTATCACCCGCGCCATCTACGCCCATCGCAAGTTCATCGAGGTCGTTGGGCTCTTCCTGCTGCTTACATTCTTTTTTGTGACCATCGACGCCAGTTTCGGGGGGGTGATGCGCTTTGTCCGCGATCTGGTGGGCAGCGATGTCACGATCGACCTCCCCAGCGGGCGGGAACTCCAGCGCCGGTTGCTCACGCTCATGGTGTTCATCCCGGTCCTTCTGGCGGGTATGGGGCTGGGGGAACTGCTGAACCGAATGCTCGTCAAGGGCGAGCGCAAACGCATATCCCGCATCCGCAAACGCCTGCGCCGACGCCAATCACGCCAGGACTGATCAGGAGCCACCATGGCTGAATCGACTCAACAACATCTCCCGGATCGCGCACAACCCGACCAGATCCGCGCCGACCGGGCCTGCATCGGCTGCGGATTCAATCTCTACGGCCAGACCGTCACCAGGGAAGAGCACTACGGGCTGGCGATCGCACGCTGCCCGGAGTGCGGCACCGTCGCGGCACTCCAGCAGTACCCGCTCATGTCCCACTGGGTGAACCGGTTCCGAGCGATCCTCGCGGGGCTCTACCTGATGCTCCTGCTGGGTACCCTGGCACTGAGCACCATGATCGTCTCCGGCTTCGCGTTCGCACTAACCGAAATGGCCAGTCAGCCCTTGGGGGACTTCATCGGGATCCAATACACCCAATGGCAACAGTCGCAGGCTGAGCAGAACGGCAACCCGGTGCAGACATACACCGTCGGGCGCTGGATGACCCTGACGCCGGACTGGATCGACGAGCACCTCGACGGAGCCATCGATTCCTACGGGAGTCTCTGGGGGCAGATCAACCCAGACGCTTTCCTCCTGCTGCTCCCCGCCGGTCTTGTCTCTGTGTTGGTCGGTATGTACTGGAGCGTGGCCCTGCTCGGTGCGACATGGCGGCGGGCGTTCCTGATTCCCATGGTGGGGGCGCTGATCGGTGCGGTCTTTGTCATCGGGGCGAACATCGATCCCGGTACCTACCCGCAGGCATCGGATCAGGCCATGCGTCTCTATTTGCCGCGCATTGTCTCCGCGGTGATGCTCTACCAAATCGCGATGATGGGGCTCGGTGTGTTCATCGGACGACCCGTCGCACGCTTTGCGGTGTGCATGGCCCTGCCACCACGCTCGCGCGTGCCGCTGGGTGTGCTCTGGACCCGTGATGGGCTGCCGTTGCCCAAGCCGTGAACCTCGTAACCATGAGATATGAAAAACGCCCGCACACAAGTGTGCGGGCGTTTGAAGTGTTGAGCGTTGTCAGGACTTAGTTCTCGTCCTTGACCTCGTACTCGGCGTCGATGACATCGCCATCGTTGCCGCCCGATGCCTCGGGCTGATCACCCTCAGGCGCATCGGCGCCACCCGCGGCAGCGGCCTGCTGCTCGTAGATGACCTTGCCCAGTTCCATCGAAGCGGTCTCAAGCTCCTTGAGCCCGGCTTCGAGTGCTTCCTTGGAGACCGAGTCGTCCTTGAGCTTGCTCTCAAGGTCGGAGATCGCCGATTCGATCTTGCCACGGACTTCGGGGCTGACCTTCTCGCCGTGCTCTTCGAGCGACTTGCGGACCGAGGCGATCATCCCGTCGCTGCGGTTCTTGACATCGACCAGCTCGCGACGCTTCTTGTCTTCCTCGGCGTGTGCCTCGGCGTCGGCCTTCATGCGATCGATCTCGCCCGAGTCGAGCCCGCCCGAGTTCTCGATGCGGATGTCGGCCTGCTTACCCGTGCCCTTGTCGACCGCGGTCACCTGCAGGATGCCGTTGGCGTCGAGCGCGAACTCAACCTCGATCTGAGGCGTGCCACGCGGTGCCGGGGCGATGCCCGCCAGCTCGAACTGGCCGAGCGAGCGGTTGTCCTTGGCGAACTCGCGCTCGCCCTGCAGAACATGGATCTGCACGCTGGGCTGGTTGTCCGCTGCGGTCGAGAAGGTTTCCTTCTTGCTCGTGGGGATCGTGGTGTTGCGCTCGATGAGCTTGGTCATCACGCCGCCCATGGTCTCGACACCCAGCGACAGCGGGGTGACATCGAGCAGGAGCACATCCTTGACATCGCCCGAGAGGACGCCGCCCTGGACCGCTGCACCGATGGCCACAACCTCGTCGGGGTTGACCGACTTGTTGGGGTCCTTGCCGAAGACTTCCTTGGCGATCGCCTGCACCTTGGGCATGCGGGTCGAACCACCGACCAGCACGACCTCGTCGATCTTGCTGATGTCGATGCCGGCGTCCTTGATCGCGTTCAGACAAGGTGCCTTGACACGCTCGAAGAGATCATCACAGAGCGTCTCGAACTTCGAGCGGCTCAGCGTCTGCTGCAGATGCTTGGGGCCCTCGTTGGTTGCGGTGATGAACGGCAGGTTGATCGTGGTCTCCTGCGAGTTGGAAAGCTCGATCTTGGCCTTCTCGGCGGCTTCCTTGAGTCGCTGCATCGCCATGGCGTCGCTCTTGAGATCAACGCCCTCGGTCTTGCGGAACTCCTCAGCGAGGAAGTCGATCAGGCGCTGGTCCCAGTCGTCGCCACCGAGGTGGGTGTCGCCGTTGGTGCTGAGCACCTCAAAGACGCCGTCGCCAACATCGAGGATCGACACATCGAAGGTACCGCCACCGAGGTCAAAGACCGCGATCTTCTCGTTGGCCTTCTTCTCCAGCCCGTAGGCGAGTGCCGCGGCGGTGGGCTCGTTGATGATGCGCTTGACCGTCAGGCCCGCGATCTCGCCCGCGTCCTTGGTGGCCTGGCGCTGGGCATCATTGAAGTACGCCGGGACGGTGATGACCGCCTCGGTGACGCTCTCGCCCAGGTAGTCCTCAGCGGTGCGCTTGAGCTCGCCCAGGATCATGGCGCTGATCTGCTGGGGGGTGAAATCTTCGTCGCGGATCGTGACCTTGACGAAGTCGTCCGAGCCGCCGGTGACCTCGTAGGGGACAAGCTTCTCTTCTGAGGAGACTTCGCTGTGGCGACGCCCCATGAATCGTTTGATGGAGAAGACGGTGTTCTTTGGGTTGGTGACCTGCTGGTGCTTGGCCTGCTGCCCCACAAGACGCTCGCCCTTATCGGTGAACCCGACCACCGAGGGGGTGGTGCGGTTGCCCGAACTGTTGATCAGGACTTTGGGATCCTCGCCTTCCATAACGGCGACGACCGAGTTGGTGGTCCCGAGGTCGATTCCGATGATTTTTCCCATAACTGGCCTCCTTCTGGCTACGCCGCGCTGGTGGCACTGGGCACCGACGACGATTGGTTGTGACTATTGCACCGAAATACGATGCAATCATGGTGCCAATCTTCGCCCCGCGAGAGCGAGATCAGCGGCGAACTTGGGGGCTCAGAACCCCATTCGAGGTGCCGATCCGGACGATCCCTGCCAGACTGGCAGATAGACTCGGTCATGGCTGATGTGCTGTGTATTGGAGCAACCGGGATGCTCGCGGGCTGCGTTCGGGGCCTGATCGCACGCGGAGACCGGGTCACAGCCCTCGCACGCTCCCAATCGAGTCTCAGTGCCCTCAGTGAGTCAGTCCCAGCAGCCGATCGGGATCGGCTCCGCACCCATCCCTGCGACTACCGCGACCTCGAAGCGCTCGCCCACGCCCTCCGCTCGATTCCCGTTCACCCCTCTGCTGCCATTTGCTGGGTTCACACCCCAGCCGAGCCTGTTCTGGAACTGGTACGCGCATTGTTTCCAGACATCGACCTCCTCCGAGTCGTCGGGTCCTCGACCGAGGTCCCACGCGGTGACGGTGCCCGCTTCGACCGGATCGTCCGCCTCGGCTTTGTGATCGAGGGTGATCGGTCTCGATGGCTCAGCAACGAAGAGATTTCCAACGGGGTCGTCAGTGCATTGCTGTCCGGTCAGCCGTCAACAACAGTTGGCACCGTGACCCCCTGGGACGCCCATCCATAATCACCCCGCCGGCTCGTATGTCAGCGCCGCCTCAAGCACCGGGTCTTGGCCCGTGAACAGCGGGTCCGAACGCCACGGGATCAGTACATCGGGGTGTACCGCATCGGGGTCACCCTCGATTTTTTGGAACCACTTCGTCGAGTGTGAGATCGTGATCCCCGTGTTGGGCAGCGTGAAGCTGGAGAGCTGCCCGAAATGATTCGGCTTGCCGCCCGTGGGCTCGCCGATGAGCACCGCACCGCAGTTGTCTCGCAGCTGATGGCTGTTGCTCATCGCGCTGCTGAAGGTCTGGCGTGAGATCAGCCCGATGATGTCGCCTTTGTCGCTGAACCGTTCGGACTTCTCCAGCGCCTGCCAGAGCGGCCAGATGACCGTTTCATCCCCGCCGCCGTTGAAACGCAGATCGATGATGATCCGCTGCGCATCCAGCTCGTCGGACTTGGTCATGATGAACTCGACGAACTCGGCCATCGGCAGGTCTTCCGCTTCTCGGCAGCGGTTGTAGGCAACATACATGGCCTTGTGCTCGGCGATGAAATCGCTCTGGTAGTACCCGCCCTGCTTGCGGTACGCGATGGGCCAGGGTTGCTTGAGCAGCTGCACAAAGCTCACCCAGCCCCGCAGATGCGACTCGGGCACGCAGGGAAGCGTGTGCTCCGATGTCTCTTCGTCTTGCTCCAGCGTGACGGGCAGCGACGCCGCGTGATGATCGTCGATCACCCCGACCGTCCTCAGCGCGGGGAGCAGCGTGGCGTACCACGCGCTGGTGCCCTTCCTTTTCGAGTCGTTCTCATACGCGAACAGCGCGGAGACACGCTCGAGCACCTCCTCGATCGCGATGCCGTTGATCGAGACGACGCGGGAGCCGATCAGTTCCTGGTGTTCCCTGGTCGCGAACGTGACGAAGGTGCCATCCTCCATCACCATGATCCGGATCGGCAGGCGGCGCATGGATCGGCCGATCTCGCCAAAGCCGATCGTCGTGTGCGCATCGCCCCCGAGCGCCACGAGCCGGCAGGCCTCCATCACGATCAGCTGATCATCGAGCGTGTCAAGGCGATCGTGGAACGCGAACAGCGCGTCCTCAAAGTCCTCGACGCTGACCTTGGTGTAGAAGTTTGGGTGGCGCTGCAGCAGCCCGTCCGCGAGCGTGTCGAGATCGGCGGCCCACTGGGCCTTGGTCACTTGCGCACGGACGCCTGAGCTGACGACGCAGACCAGCAGGGCGCAAAGAAAACGGCTCAAAGCGTTTGCCATGGAGCCGACTATACCAGATCCGGGGCAATCAGCGAAGGGTTACTGCCCCTGCACCAGCAGGCCCGCCATCGGGCACTCGCGGTCGCAATGCCGTTCTCATGACACACTTTGAATGCCTATTGTATCAAGACTCTGAATCATCTTGTAACTTCTGAATCATTCTTGTACCATGCTCATGAAACCGGGCTGGCTTATCCACCGTATGGGATGGCACTGCATGATTGGAAGGGATATTGATGCTGAATAGTCTTGGCGCGTACTCGCGAGGTAGAGGTTTTCCTTGTTTGCTTGGGTTGGTTTCGCTTGCCAACATGCTCGGTGCTCAAGGCGCGTTTGCGCAGTGTTGCGATGGGCCGCTGTTTCCTGGTCAGAAGTTCGAAGCGGGCGAGAATCCACAGAGCATTTCTCTGGGTGATGTTGATGGTGACGGCGATCTGGATATTGTGACAGCGAACTCGGCGAGCGACAACACGAGCGTTCTGTTGAACAATGGAGATGGGTCTTTCTCGCCTCCAACTGATTACTTTGTTGGTGGTTTCCCGCTGAGCGTAACGCTTGGTGATGTTGATGGTGACGGTGATCTGGACATGGTTACTGCGAACTTTGGCATCCAAAGCGCGTACGTGCTGCTGAACCATGGTGATGGGACCTTCGCGCCTCGAATCCGTTATATAGCTGGCGATGATCCGAGGAGCGTTTCTCTGGGTGATATTGACGGCGACGGCGATCTGGACATGGTGGTGGCGAACGGGGGCAGCGACGACACGAGCGTGCTGATAAACAATGGGGATGGGAC
>DEXG01000021.1:35028-57731 GCA_002364005.1 Phycisphaerales bacterium UBA3190 | reverse complement strand
GCCGAAGGCGGGACGGAGGGGGGGATCGTCAGACCAGTCTGCCTCTATATTTCGCCCCCCCGTGTGCATGGGGGAGTCGATCGCCGGGTGCCACGACTCGTCGCGCAGCGGCGCAGTCGTGCCATTGAAACAGCCTGCTGTGAACATTTTTTACTTGTCTGTGTCGAAGGCCCTCGGCACAAAGCCCCCCCCAAGTCGATCCTCGGCACACGGGTTGGGCATGAATCTGGGCGCAGAAAAACGGCAGCCACGGTTTCCCGTGGCCGCCGGCAGAGTCATCCGGAGTGAAGATTCTGCGATGGAGTCGGTTTCCCGAGCAGAATCAGAAGAGGAACTGGAACTGTGCGGTGATACCGAACTGTCCGTCCTCGGTGCTGCTGAGCAGGTTGTGACCGCCCGATGCGGAAGTTGAAACGATGGTACTCGCCGGGTCTGACGCGTCGAGGTAGTAGTTCAGGTCGAGCGTGAACTTGGCGGCGTGGCTCTCGGGGACCATGTAGTGGTTCCAGCCGAAGGTCAGCGCGTTGAAGTCGTCATCGGCGGGAGCGTTGTTGCTGTCGGGGAAGATCGCGTCCCAACGCCCGAAGAGCTCATCCTGATCGGTGATGAAGAAACCACCCTGAACGATGACGCCGAAGTCGTCCATATCGGTACCAGCGCCGGTGTCCATGTTGCGCCAGACGCCCGCGGCGAAGAGGTTCCAGCCGTCGCTGACATACGAGAAGTCGATGGTGCCGGTGGTCATATCGACATCGTTGGCCAGGGCGGGGTTGGTGCTGCCCGTGCTCTGGTAGGCGATGGCTGCACCGATCATGCCGCCCGAAGCGCTGCCGCGCCACGAGGTGAACTGACCGAACTGGCCCCACTCGGCGTCGCCGAAGATGAAGTCGAAGCGGGCGTTGAGGGCGTAGTCGGCCTCTGACGAGGAGTTGAACGCGGTGTTGCTGGTGCCGAAGCCATCGGTGAAACCGACGGCACCACGCCACGAGTCACCACCGAAGCTGGCTTCGATACCCTGGCTGAAGCCCTGGTTGAAGGTCTCGTTGACGGCCGAGCGCTCGCTGGCGAGCTGCTTGGACGAGGACATGTTCTCTTCACGCAGCATGGACTGCTTGAACTGACCGATCTTCAGGGTCACATCGTCGTTGATCTTCCACTTGCCGTAGGCGTCTTCGAGTGCTGCTGCACCCGAGCTGCGCGAGAAGGCGAACTTGATCTTGGCGCTGATGTTGTCGGTCACATCACCCGAGACTTCGACCTTGGTGCGACGGATGGAGAAACCCATGGTGGTGTCGTTGTCGCCCAAGGCGGCATCGTCACGCGAGTTGTACTGGTAGCGTGCCTGGACCTGACCCTTGACCTTGACATTGCTCGCGTTGTAGTTCGAGAGCAGGGCGTCGTAGCCCGAGGCGGCGTTGGTCAGCTCGTACGAACGGGCGAGTGACAGATCGGTCTCGGCCTGAGCGAGACCGGCTGATGCCGCGAGAACCGCAGCGATGGCAATCTTGGTGTTCATGTGTGTTTCCCTGAAACAAGAGAGGTGCGTGTCCAGCACGCCCATGCGGACTGGTACATATGGCACATACTAGCTAAATCTGGGACCCATCCAAACGCTGTTGTGAACCCTCATGCAATCTTCACATCGCAAGGAGTTGAGGGGGCCACCCTGCTGCCCTGGACCTGGATGATGGCAAAAAAAGAACCGGCCGACCCATTCGGGTCGGCCGGTGCAATGGCTATGTGATGCCCAGGCCGAGGCCTTGGCGATCAGCAGCGGATTAGAACATCCACTGCATGAGAGCCGAGACCATGAACTGGCCGTCTTCGCCCGCAACATCGGGGAGGAAGCCGGTCGAGCCACCGTTGCCACCGATGGGGGTGGTACCGGTGTCACCAGTGGTGTTGGTGATGTCCGAGGTCTCGTCGAGCGAGACACCGATCTCGAAAGTCAGCTTGGCAGCGTGGCTCTCGGGAACGAAGTAGTAGTTGGCACCAACGGCGAGGAAGTTGAATGAATCTTCGCCTGAGGTCTGGCCAGCACCTGCGTCATCGTCGAGCAGGAGGGTGTCCCAACGGACGAAGCCTTCCCACTGGTCGTTGAAGAACATTGCGGCACCGATTTCGAAGCCGTAGTTGGTGTGGTCGGTACCGACATCGGGATCAACGTCGGTGCCGTAGAAGGCAGCCCAAGCTGACCAGCCGTCGGCTTCGTATGAGCCGTCGATGGTGTACCAGAGGACATCAGCTTCAGCAGCGGTCGAAGCAGGGTTGGTGCTGCCGTAGCTCGCGTAAAGGAGGCCTGCACCGAAGCGCCAGCCGGTGTCCGAACCGCGCCACGAGCTCTGATCGGCGAAGCGATCCTTGTTCGAGTCGCTGTACATGTCGAAACGAGCGTTGAGCGCGAAGTCAGCTTCTGACGACGAGTTGAACGCGGTGTTCGAGCTTGCAGGGCCGTCGCTGAGGCCGACGCTGAAGTCCCAGGTGTCGCCACCCCAGGTTGCCTGGATGCCCTGAGTCCACGACGGGGTGCCGAGGAACTCGTGGGTCACTGAGCGGTAGGCGTTCACGGTGTGGAACGTCGAGGTGCTTGCTTCAGCCGAGTACGCAGGGGTGAACTGACCGATGCGGAGGTCGAAGCTGTCGTTGACAGCCCAGTCGACGAACGCGTCTTCGAGGTAAGCCATGCCCTGGCCAGCGGTCGAGTCGGTGTCGTTGGGACCGAAGTCGAAGCTGACGCGTGCGTGCATGTTGTCGGTGACATCACCTTCGATGGCGACGGTGGCTTCCTGAGTGCCGAAGCCCATGGTGGTGTCGTTGTCGCCGAGGGTGCTGGCTGCGTCGTCGCTACGGCTGTTGTAGCTGTAGCCGAACTGAACGCCGACCGAAACTTCGACATTGCCGAAGTTGCCCTGGTTCAGAACCGAACGAGCACCTGCATCAGCCTTAAGCTCTGATGCGTATGCACGGTCGAGGTCGAGTGAGCCCGCGGTTGCGAAGCTGGTTGCTGCGGCGATGAGTGCGGCAGCTGTGATTTGAGCGCTGTTGTTCATGGTGTCAATCTCCGGATGACTTCCTACATGAGCGGCCGAGTGCTCCGTTGATCGCATCCGGCCATTCGTGACAAGTTGATGCTCTTGCTATCTCCAACATGCAAGAGCCCGTTTGGTTGTGCGCCGGTACACACCGAAGCACGCGTTTGACATTCATCGGCTGTTTTGTTTGTACACGCCAATGTTTGTCACCACTATTCTCCGGCTATCGGACGGAAATTCCACCCGAGAGCGCAAAAAACAACCGGTAAGAACCCTAGAGGGGTCTTACCGGAAGTCAAGTAAGTACAAACTAATCGCTTGACAATTTCCTGACAGTCTGTTCGGTGTTTGTAAAAAAGCCCGTCTGAGGGGCTTTTTTCCGATCAGAAGACCAGGGTCATCTGGGCACGGAGCATGAACTCCGAGTCTGAGAGACCAAGAAGGCCTGTCGCGCTCGGATCATTGCTGCCAACGCCGCCGTAGATCGCATCAAGGTTGGTGCTCTCATCGACGGCAAAGACGGCATCGAGGGTGAACTTCGCCGCGTGCGACTCGGGCACGAAGTAGTAGTTCATACCCGCGGTGATGCTCTGGTAGTTGTCATCGGTGCCCGCGGCAACGAGGACATCGTCGAGCATGATGATGTCGTAACGACCGAACAGCTCGACCTGATCGCTGACGAAGAAGCCGCCCTGTGCGATGAAGCCGTGGTTGGTGTAGTTCACATCTGTTGTCGCGGTGATGTCGACATCGTGGCCCACATACTGAACGAAGGCGTTCCAGCCGTCGCCCTCAACCTGAGCGTCGACGGTCCAGAAGGTGACCTCGGTGTCCTCGTAGCCCGCGATAGCGCCGCCCGAGTTATCAGCCGGGTTGGTATCGCCCTGGGTCTGCCAGTGGGCACCGGCACCGAGCTTGATGCCGTAGTTCGAGCCACGCCAGCTGGTGGCGTCTGCGAACTGGTCCCATGTACCCTCGATGAGCCAATCGACGCGGCCGGTGATGCCGAAGTCGTTCTCGCCGGCACCGTTGAAGGCCGAGTTGGAGACCGTGCCGTAGTTAGTGACATACTCGGCACCATCTGAGAAGGCACCGACGAACTTGAAGTTGTCGCTGGCGTAGGCCAGTGCCACGCCCTGGGTGTAACCGACATTAAAGAACTCGTTGGTGAACGACTTGTCCACAGCGAGGGTGTGCTCTGGGGCGAAGTTCTCCGAACCCATGACCGGGTTGTGCCACTGCCCCATGAGGACGGCCCAGTTGTCGTTGAGCGACCAGGCGGCCTGAGCCACGAGCAGGTTGGCGCTGCCCTGAGCGGTGCCGTTCTCGGCTGAGCCGAAGTCGAACACGATCAGCCCTGAGATGTCGTCGGTGACGCTGCCGCTCAGGCGGACCTGCGTGCGGGGTGTATCGAAGCCCATGGTGGTGTCGCTGTCGCCAAGGGCACCAGCGGTCATCTCGTCACGCGAGTTGTACATGTACCGGATCTGGGTCATGACCTCGACATTGACATTGGCGCTGTTGGTGTTGCCCAGCAGGCTCGAACGGGTCTGGGCATCGCTGCGAAGCTGTGATGCGTACGCGCGATCGAGATCGATGTCGCTCTGACCGAACGCCATGCCGCTGAGAGTCGCCAGAACGATGGCTACGCCTGTCTTCTGCATTGTGCTGCTCATTGATGAGCCTCCTCTTCAAGTCAAATGGGGTTGACACTCTACCTTACTTACACTCGGCACCGGCATGTTTGCGGGCACCAACTCTGGTATCGGTCCAGTTCGGGTATACTAGCACCCACAAACGACCAAGTTGTCCGTAATGGTAAAAACTTTGCACAAGCCGCGCAAAATCAGCCAGCATTCGCTTGCAATGGTGCTTTGAGGCTCAGAAGAGGAGTTGCAGTTGCATGCGGAAGACGAACTCTTCATCGGTCAAACCCAGGAACCCCGTCACGCCCGGGTCAGGCAGGACCATCGAGTCCGGACCCACGCTCAGGACGCTGAGCGAGTCGAAGGCATAGCTGAAATCAGCAGACAGTTTGGCGGCATGGCTCTCGGGGATGAGGTACTTGTTCACGCCAACCGTCAGCAAACGGTGGATGTACCCGTTCGGGAGCCCGAAGCCGTTCCGGAAGTCTTTGTCGATCCAGAAGACCTCAGCGCGAGCGTACAACTCGCTGCTCTCACTGATGAACCACCCGCCCTGGGCCAGAAGCCCGTTGTGCAGCGAGCCGAGCGTGCCGCCCGGGAACTCGAAATCAACCCACATGCCGGTGTAGGCGGCGAAGAAGTTCCAGCCGTCGTTTTCGTACTGGTAATCAACCGTCCAGGTCACATACTGCCCCGAATCGGTGGTCACCGCGAGGAAGGGCGGGGTGTTGATCCCGGGGTTCGTTTGGCCATTGAACTGGTAGATGAACCCGGCCCCGACCTTGGCGGCCTCGTTTGAGCCACGCCAGCTGGTGAAGTCGCTGAACTGCTGCCAGTCGCCTTTGATTTTCCAATCAAACCGGCCCGAGACGCCCAAATCGGACTCGTTCCCGCTGTTGAACGCGGTGTTGTCCGATTCGCGCTTGCCGATGAAGCGTCCGCCGTCGTTGATCGAGATTTCCCACGCGTAGTTGTCAAGAACGCGTCCCAGGGCGATGCCCTGGGTGTAGCCCGGGCCGAAGAGCTCGGAGATCAGCGAGCGATCGATGGCCAGCTGCATGCTTGAATCGACGGCTTCTTCGGTATTGACGATGGATTGGAACTGCCCGAACTTGAGGTAGTACCCATCGCGTTTGCCGCTGAAGTTGTACTGCGCGTATGCGTCGAGCAGCATGGGGCTGCCTGTGGAACCGGCGACGGCTGGGGCGTTCCCACGCCCCCGGGAGAGTTCGGCATCACCGAAATCGAAGCTGAGCTTGTAGTTGAACTGGGAGGAAACGATGTTCCCCTCCATGGCGATCTGGGTGCGGGGCTGCGAGAAGCCGATGGTCGCGGTGTCATCGGAGGGCGTGAAGCCCGATTCGCGGTTGCTCAGGGTGTAGCGGGTCTGGGAGAGCACGCTCAGGCGCATGCTGCTGTTGTCGGCGCGATCGACGAACCATGCCGGCTCGACGCGCGAATCGGGCTGTGCACGCATGCTTGAGGCGCGCGTGAGCGATGAGAGATCGCCGGCATTGGCCGGCGTTCCGCTCAGCAGCGTGGTCATGGCGATGACGGGTAGCGCGCAACGCTTCAGCATCTTGTGGTCCTGCGGTGTCAGCACGCGAAGGGTCGCGTGGGTTGGTTCGGCGATTCGAGCGATTGTAGCGACAGCAAAACGCTCTTGCGTCATACGCCCGCAATCGCATGGATACCCCACAACTTCGGCAATTCCCATCAAGAAGCACGAAAGAAGCCCATCTGGGAGCCGCACTTTGTTCAGATTCGGTAAACTGTTCACAAGAAACGATTTGGGTGATTCGGTGCGCGGATACGATCACCAAGCCGGTCTCGCTGGTTTTCTCTTGACCACGAGCCCACCCCTACAAGGAACGCACCATGAGCAACAAGCCCGCCTCGCACACGAGCAGCCCGCTGACCGTCCTGGTTGTCGATGACGAGCCCGATCTGGTCGAGCTGATCGCCTACAACCTGCAGCAGCAGGGGCACACGGTGCTGACCGCGGGGAACGGGCGGGATGCACTGGATTTGGCCAAATCACGCCAGCCCGACCTGGTGGTGCTTGATGTGATGATGCCCGAAATCAATGGCATCGAGGTCGCCCGTCGGCTCCGAAGCCAGACGGAAACGGCCTCCCTGCCCATTATCATGCTGACGGCCAAGTCTGAAGAGGGGCACGAGCTGGAGGGGCTTGGCGCTGGGGCCGACGATTACATCAGCAAACCTTTTTCTATGCAGGTGCTGCTGGCCCGCATCGATGCGATGGCGCGTCGGACCCGTGGGCAGAATCCCGGCGGGCGCGACTCGGTGCTGACGCTGGGCCCGGTGGCGATCGATCTCAATGAGCATCAGGCGAGCGTGGACGACACCCCGATCTCGCTGACGATCACCGAGTTCCGGCTGCTCTCGACCCTGATCGCCAATGAGGGCAAGGTGATGACCCGCCCGGCGCTGATCTCCAGCGCCATCGGGCCGGGCGTCACGGTCACCGAACGCACCATCGATGTCCATGTCACCGCCCTCCGGAAGAAGATCGCCCCGCATTCGGGGATGATCTCCACCGTGCGAGGCGTGGGCTATCGTGCAGATGCCCCGCAACCCGCCGAGCGGTAAACACACCACCCCCGCACCAAGTATGATGGTCGTATGCGCATGCGCTCTGAAAACACACAGCCCTTGGGGCTCTGGTGGGTCGTTTTTTCGATCACCCTCGGCTCGATCATCATCGGGGTCTTTCTCCCGATCTTCCTGCTGTTGGCGGCATTGTGCACCCTGGTCATACCGGTGCTGGCGGCCCGGGATCTGAACCACTCCCGTTCGATCGAGCGCGAACTCAACGCGTTTCACGAGGAAGCGGAGCTGGAACAATCACGCGAGATGCTGCTGCGCGGGCTGTTTGATGCCGCCGATATCCCGATTATCGCGACCGATGAGGGCGGTTCGCTCGTGCGAAGCAACAATCGGGCCAACGCGGTGCTGGGGATCGACGAGCGCATGATCGGGCGGAGGATCGACGAACTCCTCACGCAACGGGTGCTGCACGAGCTGGAGCAGCTGGCACGCGGGGGCGAGCCCGGGCACGCCCGCGCTTCGATCGCCATTCGGGGCGAGATGCGCGACTTTGATATCTCGGCGGACCCGGTCCCCGATTTTGGTGGTGCGGTGATGACCTTTCGGGATATCACCGAGCTGTCGCGGGCGGTCACGCTCAAGGCGGACTTCGCGGCCAACGCGAGCCATGAACTCCGCACCCCCATCGCTTCGATCAAGGGAGCCGCCGAAACCCTGATGGGCCCGGCGCGAGACGACGAGCGTATGTCGGGCCGGCTGCTCGAGATGATCTCGAGCAACGCCGTGCGTCTGGAGCTGCTGGCCCGGGACCTGCTGGATCTGTCGAAGCTTGAGGCCGACGATCTGCCGGTGAATGTGTGCGACATCAACCTCTCCGAGCTGACCGATTCGGTGTTCGCCGAGCTGCTCACCCAGGCGGAGCGGCGGGAGCTGCGGCTGGTGACCGAACTCGGTGACGGGCTGGGTGTCATCCGTTCGGACCCGGTGCTGCTGAAACTCATGCTGCGCAATCTGGTGAGCAACGCGATCAAGTTTGCCCACGAGGGGACCGCGGTCAAGGTCGTGGCCCAGATCGCGTCGGTGCCGATCGACCGCACGCTCGGCGTGCCAGATGGGCTCGAAGAGCACCACGACGGGGTGCTCATCCGGGTGATTGACAAAGGTGTGGGGATCCCGATTCAGCATCAGCAACGCGTCTTTGAGCGTTTCTATCAGGTGGACCAGGCCCGCAGTGGGACGGCGGCCAAACGCGGAACCGGGCTGGGCTTAGCGATCGTGAAGCACGCCGCACGCCGCCTGGGCGGGGCTGTCTCGCTGGAAAGCGTGTACCAGAGCGGGACGACGATCTCGATTGAGCTGCCCCGGTGCGTGGTCAGCGCCCCTCTTGCCGATGCGCCGAAACCCCCGCCTGTCGGCGGCGAATAACCATTTCGGACGCACGGGCCGGGAAGCGAGGCCCGATATTGCTTCTTTGGCACAGCAGGCGCCGGATCGAGTCGATGAAGAGTGTCTGGTGTGTATCTGCTCGAAAGCTCGGGATCGCTGATATGATTGAGAGGCGCACAGAAGCCGCCGCGTATGGGTAAAGACGGATCCAAACCCAGTACCAAGCCCGTGAATCGGCCGGGCACGAAGGGCACCGCTCGAAGCGGAAGCCCCAAGGGCACACGCCGCGCGGTGGTTCAGATCAAGGAGCGTTCGCTGCGCCAACGCATGGCGGACTGGATCGCGGATCCAAAGCTGGTCTGGGGCGGGTTTGCCTTCTTCGCGTTCGTGCTCTTTGTGGGCAGCACCACGATCTGGTCGCAGGGTCGGCTCCGCGTCGATGTCGGGCAGATCATGCGTGAGACCCGCATCTCGCGTGTCGACTTCAACACCGAGGATGTGCAGCTCACGCAGACCCAGCGAGAAGCGGCCCGCATGAATGTCCCGCGTGTGTTCAGCGCCGACATGCCCGTGATCAACGAGATCCGAGCCGACCTGAGCAACCTGCCCCGCACCCTCGGGGGTGTCGGAGAGCTGACCGAGGTCTCCGACGAGATCCGGCTGCGCTTCGGGCTCAACCCGGCCTCGTTCAGCGCCCTGCGCGAGATCAGCGCCGATGAGCAGCGTGCAGAGGCGTGGTCGAACCAGGTCACATCGCTGGTGGATATCCTGCGCCGGCGCCCGCTGCTGAATCGTCAGGCGTGGCAGGTCGCGACGCAGGAGGGGCAGAACACACAGATCGAGCTTCGCTACATCGTGCGGTCAAACACGGGCGAGAGCACGCAGGCCTACCCAGCCCAGCGTATCAGCCGCGAGGATGCGATCAACATCGACCAGAAGGACCAGCGTGTGGCTGAACTCAGCCGCATCATCCGGATCGCCGGCTTCACAGATACGCTGACCGATCTCGTCCGCACGCGTCTGCTGCATGATCAGCGTCCAACATTCGTCTACGACACCACCGCGACAAACAACGAGATGGACCAGGCCGCATCCAAGGTACTCCCGGTCCGTCGCACCATCACGATCGGGCAGCGTCTCTACTCTCGTGGCGATGTCCTCGAGCAGTCGGCTTATGAGCTGGCATGGAAAGAGAACGCCGAGTACCACGCCAATGGCGCAAAGCTCTCGCACAAGCTGCTGAGAGGCATGGCGGTCTTCGCGATGATCGCGGCGCTGGGCATCCTGCTGGGCGGGTACATCTCACGCTACTGCTCCAAGATCCTGTCCAAGCCCGCCCGCATCGGCTGGATGACCCTGCTCGTGACCAGCGCGATCGTGATCGCGTGCGTGACGGGCGCCCTCGACCCACGCCTGATCTGGATCGCGACGATCACGCCCATGGTGCTGATCGCGGTGCTCATTTCAATCGCGTATGACCAGCGCACGGGGCTGGCAATCACCGGCGTCGCAACGCTCATCGTGATGGCCGCGCTCGGCGCACACATGGGCCTGCTGGCGATCGTGCTCATCGGTGTCGCCGGCGCCATCGCCCAGCTCGACGAGCTGCGCGAACGCAGCACGCTGATCCGCATGTCGCTCATCATCGCCGCGGCGCTCGCGAGCGTCACCGTGCTCGACCAGCTGATCGGGCTCCCCCGGACCGGTGTACCCGCGGGGGCGTACCTGAGTTCAGTCTTGGGTGCGGGTGCTCAGGCGGGCATCGCCGGGCTGCTCGTCGGCGGCGTGGCCCTGTTCACACTGCCCTTCATCGAGCGTGTGTTCGACATCACCACGGGCATGACGCTCATCGAGCTGCGCGATCCCAAGCAGCCGATCCTGCGTGAGCTCCAGCAAAGAGCGCCGGGTACCTACAACCACTCGCTCAATGTCGCGTCGATCGCCGAGAGTGCCGCCGAATCCATCGGGGCCGACGCCCTGCTGACCTATGTCGGGTGCCTGTACCACGACATCGGCAAGATGAACAAGCCGGGCTACTTCATCGAGAACCAATCGGGCGGGCCCAACAAGCACGACAAGCTCACCCCCGCCATGTCACTGCTGGTGATCGTTGGGCATGTCAAGGACGGCGTGGAGATGGCCCGCGAGCACGGGCTGCCCAAGTCGCTGCGTCATTTCATCGAAGCGCACCACGGCACCACGCTCGTGGAGTACTTCTATCGGCGTGCCCGCGAGCAGGCCGCCCAGGCCGACGAAGAGCGTACGGCTGAGCAGATCATGCAGGAGCAGGCCGAGCAGTTGCCCGACGAGGTCGATTACCGCTACCCCGGTCCCAAGCCGCAGACCAAAGAGGTTGCGATCGTGATGCTCGCCGATGCCGTCGAGAGCGCCACGCGAACGCTGACCGACCCGACGCCGGCACGCATCGACGCGTTGGTGCGCACATTGGCGAACAAGCGCCTGATGGACGGGCAGTTTGATGAGTGCGACCTGACCTTCAGGGAGCTTTCGACGATCTGTGAGTCGATCAGCAAGACGGTCGCCAGCATCTACCACGGGCGGATCCAGTACGGCGGCGACAGCGACGAGCCCGCCCAGCCCAAGACGAAGAAGAAAACCAATGAGGGCAAGCCGCCCAGCGGTGAATCGCCGGCCCGCTCTGCCTGAGCACGATCTTCGATCGTGTTACGACCGCTTTTTCTTCGATTTACTGCCGCCGCGTCCAGATGACTTGTGCCCGCCCTTCATCGTCCCGGTGGTGCGCTTGGTGCCCATCTCGGTGAACATCGCGATGAGCGAGACCCCTACAAAGACCACGACGATGACAAGTATGGCGATGAGCATCCAGGCAGGCATAAGCGTCTCCTGACCCGGCGCGGGCCGGACCCAGTATACCCCAGCGGTCGCACACGACGCAAGGGTGTCCCGGGCACACTACACTTGGGCATGATTCAGAAGCTTCGGCTCATCCAACGCGCCCACCGGTACCGCACCCGTCATGACCCCGCTGAGTTGGAGGCGATCAGGCGTTCGCTTCGTCCGGGCGACACCGTGCTCGATATCGGAGCGCACAAGGGTGCCTACACCTATTGGATGTCTCGCTGGGTGCGGCCCAACGGTCGGCTCATCGCGGTTGAGCCGCAGCCCGATCTGGCTCACAAGCTGGCTGCCCTGTATCGCTCAGCGAGCGATGTGCAGGTCAAGCACGGCGCGGTGGGTTCGAGCGTCGGCACCATCACCCTGCACATCCCGGGTGAGGGGCCATCGCATGGGGCGACGATCCGGGAGCTTGAGGGCGGCAACGGCGTGACGATCCGCGAGGTCGAGGTGCCCTGCTTCACCCTCGAATCGATCGCCAGCGAGCACGGGCTCGATCGGATCGACCTGATCAAGTGCGACACCGAGGGGGCCGAGCGGGAGATCTTTGAGGCCGGTAGCGCCGTGCTCGAACGCTTCAAGCCCACGGTCCTCGTCGAGTGTGAACGCCGACACAGCAACGACGGCACCGACCCGGTGGGCGAGCTGTGGGCCATCTTCAAGCACCTGGGATACAACGGGCAGTGCTTCTGCGGCGGCAGACTCATCCCCATCGACGAGTTCGATTATGACACGCACCAGCGCGACCCGGACGACAAACCAAACTACGGCAACAACTTCTTCTTCACCCACCCCGATCGGAAGACGGGCGGGTGCGGGCAGGGCTGCTCATGCGCGCGGTGATCCAGCGGGTCGAATATGCCAAGCTGCACCTGGTCGATGAGCAAGGTCAGCGAGCGTTGCATACGCAGATCGGGATCGGGCTGGTGGTGCTGCTGGGGATCGCGGCCGACGATGCCGAGACCGATGCCAAGTGGATCGCGGGCAAGATCGCCCACATGCGGATCTTCGAGGACGAGAACCAGAAGATGAACCTTGGCGCGCTGGATCACGACCCGCAGGGGCAGGTGCTGGTGGTGCCCAACTTTACTGTTGCGGGCCAAGCCCACAAGGGGCGTCGCCCCGACTTTACCGGCGCGATGAAACCACCCGAGGCCGAGCAGCTGTTCGAGCGGGTGTGCGAGCTGATCGCGGGCGAGGGGCTGGAAGTCCAACGCGGCGTGTTTGGTGGCGACATGCGGGTCGAGCTGGTCAACGACGGGCCGGTGACGATTGTGATCGAGTCGCCCTGATCGCTACTCGACCCCGTGATCCCGGAGCCACGAACGGATCTTGCCCGCCTGGCCGGACATGAAGTAGAACAATGTATCGTGATCGCCCTTATGGATGAGTCGATCGACATTGGCGTGGGCAGCATTGAATCGTTCGGCGGCAGCGGTGGGTATGACCGTGTCCGTGTTGCCGTAGATATGCAGGACTGGAACATCCCTGATCGCGGGTGCAACGACGAGCGGATCGAGGCGAACTTGAGCTTCATACGACGCCTGAAGTTGCGTCAGCTGTTCAGGGCTGGGCTCTGGCCCGGATTCGGGCTCGAGGTAGATCCCGCCGCGGGCCATAGTGCTCTGGCGGGAGATCGAGAGCAGGTCCCCGCCGCCGCCGATCATGACGAGCAGGACTTTGCGATCGGGGAATACCTCATGCAATCTCGCCGCGATCGTTGGGGCGGTCAGGGCTCCGGCGCTGAAGCCCATGACGACGACCGGTTTCTGAGCCAACTCGGGATGGAGCGCATCGAGCGTATCGATCAGCGCCTCTGATGCGTAAGCGTGCTCGGCCAATCGTGTATCGATGGCGGCGGCGATGAGTCTGGCCTTGGAATCAATGTCGTCTCCGGGGTGGATCTCAAAGCCCCTGTCAACTGAGGGTAGTTCTTCACGCACCTGCTCCCAGAGCTCGCGATGTATTTCGCCCATCAAACGCACTTCGGCGTCGGTGTAAACTCGATTCTCTCGCATCACAACTTTGCTGGGATTATCGGGGTGCTGATCGTACAACTCCCGCTCCCGCTTTCGTTGTTGCTCTTTTCGTTCTTGCGCAGCCAAGTCATTGGGGCCGTTGACATAGATGTCCGAATCGAGGTGCGCGACGGCCCAGCCATAGCTTTCCATGCGACGCAGGATGTTGTGCTCGTACTTGTTCTCGATCAGCGAGGTGATATGCAGGACCACCCCCGCCGGTTCTTCCGGCACCGATTCGGGCAGACCAACGATGAGCCCATCGTCCAGACGCCAGCGTTCTTCGGCATCGGTATTCGTCAACCCGCGCGTGCTGGCGAACAACTGGCCGAGTTTCTTGAGCGACTCATCACTTGATCTGATCTCACTCCGACGCCGTTCGTACGCTTCTACCGAGCTCGTCAGGTATGACCCGCTACGGAGAAAACGCTCCAGACGACCACCGAACGAAAAGATGACCTGCTTGTCGGATGCGTTCATCGCATCCGAACGCGCGACCCAAGCGCGAAAGAGCCCACCCTGGACGAGTTCACTGCGAATCAGATCCTCGGCCAGCAGAGAGCGCCCTTCAGCAAGTTCCTCGTCGGTCAGCTCGGGATACATCTCCCTGAGCCGCTCAGCGTTGAGCGCATATCGCTCGATCACCTCAGGCGTGTCCATCAACTCCCGCAGTTCGGGGCTGGTCTCAAAGACCGGCCAGGCATCGGGTGCCAGCGTCTCGGCGGGCAGGGGCTCGCCTTGGGCACGCTGATACGAGAAACACCCACTGAGCAGAACCAATGTTGCAAGAGAACACACAAGCAGGGCGAACGGACGGGATCGAATGATGTGGTTGGTATGCATGCACGACGATACCGCCGAACGCCGCGGTTGGTGACACTGGTTTGACAATCTTTCGCTCAGGTGCTCATCGCGGCGGCACGGGGGTAGCCCAGTGTGTCGAGCATGGAGCCGCCGATCTGTTCGAAGATCTCGATGCTCGCCTGATCGAGATCCTCCCGCCAGCCGCCGCTGGTGCCCTTGCGCATGTGCGAGGCGTTGTCCGTCTCGCCCTGAGCACGACCGCCTGACATCGACCGGAACGAGGCGCGTTCGACGGCTTGCCCGACCGGCTCGTCGCTGGCATCGACCCCCAAAAAGCCGAAGATTGTCCTGGCATGCTCCGTCGGGTGATCCAGCACATCCTCGTACTGCAGTTCGAGGTACTGCTCGGGGTGCTCGATGCCCCATCGGCGGGCGGCGGTGATGTACGGCAGCCAGTGGTGCTCGACGAAGTAGCGTGTGTACGACGCGAGCGTTGGGAAGCGGGACTTGAAGGCCGCGGCATCTTCCCGCAGGTTGTGGTGCCATCCCGAGACCACACCATCGCGCCCGTCGCGGATGATGTGGATCACCCGCATCGCGGGGAAGACACGACCGAGTGTGTCGAGCGTCAGCGCCTCTTCGGGCGTTTTCTCGGCGATGATGCGGACCGGACTCTTTGATTTGGCGGCCTCAAACCACTTGCGCTGGAGGGTGCAGATCGCCAGCCGCATGATCTGGGCGGAATCATCGGCATCGAACGCGTTGGTCGTGCCGGCGCGCTGGGCCTTGTTGTAGGCCTCGGTGAGCCCGGCCAGTCGCGGGAGGAGCGAGGTGCCGAAGCAGGCCTCGCCGCGGGCGCAGACCTCGGGGTGGGCGTTGAGCAGGGCCTGCATCCAGGATGTGCCCGATTTCTGACAGCCCACGATGAACGCGCGAGGGAGGGTGTCGGCTGGATGGGAGAGCGTGGGCACGGTCATGATCTTTCTATCGGCACTCCTGGCCCAACAACCCGAAACACCGCCGGAGCGTTCAGACGCCCACGGCACTGGCGCGGGGGTAGCCCAGGGCATCCAGGGTGTCGCCGGCGATCTGCTCGAAGACCCGCACACTGGCCGGGTCGAGTTCCTCGCGCCAGCTGCCGCTGACCCCCTTGCGGAAGTGTGACTGGTTGTTGGTCTCACCCTGATCTCGCCCGCCCGAGAGGGATCTGAACGAGGTGCGTTCGATCACCCGCTCTATGACCGGGCCGGTCGCATCGACCCCGAGAAAATCGAAGATCCGCCGCGCCTGCTCATCTGGTGAGGCGAGCAACGCCTCGTAGCGCAGCTCGAGATACTGGTCTGGATGCCCAGCGCCCCATTGGCGTGCCCGGGTGACCGAGGGCACCCACTGCTGCTGGGCGAAGTAGCTGGCGTAGCTCTCCATGCTGACGAACTGTGAGCGGAATGCTTTGGCGTTGCCGCGTATGTTGTAATGCCAGCCCGACACGAGGCAGTCGCGCCCATCGCGGATGATGTGGATGGCCTTCATCTTGGGGTAGATCGCGTTGAGCACATCCAGCGACAGGGCGTGCTCGGGCGATTTGTCGGCGATCACCCGGACCTGCGCCCGCTCGGGCTCGGGGAGCATGTCGATCCATTTGCGCTGCAGGGTGTTGATCGCAAACCGGGCCAGCGTCAGGGCGTCGGCACCGGAGTAGGTATTGATTTCCCCGGCTCGCTGCTGCTTGTTGTAGGCATTGAGCTGCTCAAACATGGGGGTTGCCAGCAGCGGCGCAAACCCCGCTTCACCCCGCGAACAGACCTGCGGGTGGACTTCCAGCAGGGCCTGCATCCAGGTGGTGCCCGATTTCTTGCACCCGACCACGAATGCGCGGGCGAGATCGTCGGCAGGATGGGCGGGAAACGGCTCGGACATACCCCTCTCATCGGCCCGATGCAACCCGGCGCTTCAACCGCCCATCAGCTTGGCGTTGAAGGCCTTTGTGCCCCCGGGCGCGAGGGTGAACCACTGCCAGTTGTCCGTGCCCACGAGTTGACGGGCGATGATGTTGATCTGCCCGATGTGGAAGCTGTAGTGATCGAGCTGGCGGGCGACGGCGGCATGGACCGGGTGGGGCACGGACCGGATCGTCACCGTTTTCCCAATGTCGTCGATCGTCAGCCCGTTGAGCGTACCCATCAGCACCCCCCAGCCCTGTTCCCATCGCTGCATGATCTTGGCGCGTTCTTCAGGCGTGTGCGACGCGGGTGGGTCGAACTCGCGGTCGCGGTCCCGATCGGGCTTCTCGCCGTCGGTTGTGAGGAAGTCGGTAAAGCGGCTGGTCATGTTCCCGGCGAGGTGGTTGGCGATGATCGCACACGAGTTGAGCCCCGGCGCGAGGATCGCGAAGAACTGCTCGTCGGAGAGCTGATTGAACGCGTGCTCACCGAAGGCCTTCTGGCGCTCGAAGACGCTGATCCAGACGGCGATGAGATCGTTGGGGAGGGGGGTGGAGTACTGCGTATTCATATCCCATCTTAGGGATCAGTGTGTGTTTCTGTGAGCTGCATGGCTTGGGCTCGGCGCAGGTGCGTGGGTAGCTTCTCGGGGTCGATCTTCTCGCCGCACTCGGGGCAGGTCGACAGGCCTCGGATGTTGTACTTGCAGTTGGGGCACCGGAGCTGGCTCAGGCGTGACCAGCGCACGAAGCGGCGTCGGTAGTACTTGAAGACGAAGACGATGAGGAAGAACCCCAAGCCGAAGATCGCGGTGTTGTAGAGCACGCCGGGGAATACAGGCTCGTATGGAATGACGATAAGTTGTTCCCAGTCTCCCAGAAAGCCGGTCGGGCTGATGGGGAGGCAGTACTTGTATTCCGTGACCCCGCCCCGTCGATTCTGGCGCACCTCACCACGCCAGGCGGGGAAGGGCCAGCCGTTGCGTTGCTCCAATATCTGCGTGAGCCCACGCACTTCTTGGGGTGATGGCAACGGCTCGACGCGGGTCCAGTCGGGGATCAAGCTCGGGTTCAGCGCCCGCTCACCGTTGTCAAAGCCCGCGCCCCAGAGCCGGTATCTGATCTGATAAAACCGGCCCGAGTGATCCCGTGTGACCAGGACGCGCCAGCACTCCTCATCGGGCGTGGGCTCGCCGAGCATCCAGCCCGTGGACGATGGATCGGCGACACGGAACGATACGAAACGGAGCACATGGGCCCAGCCGCGGGCGTAACGGTTCTCGAAGAAGTTGACGGCGAACCATGTCTGCAAAAGCGTGGCGATGAACCCCAGCACCAGAAACAGCACAATCACAAGACAGATTCGAAATGATCGACGCCCCATGGACTGAATATACAGCCATCACGAACATGATGATTCAGTGATACACGAATGGGTAACGATTTTTCGCATGCCGCTGGGACAGAATCAACCGATCAGGAACCGACTGAGAACTCAACTCATTGGCAAAATACACCTACTCGTCGAGCACGATGATGTTTGATTTGTTGACCACAACTTGCGGCATCTCAACTTCATCGTACATGACTCCCCCACCAATCCGCTTTCCGTTCCAGACCATCTCCGCCACGCCGAGAAGAGCCGCAAAGCCAAGACCCTTCGGCGTGAACTGGCCATATGAAGTCAACCAATCGGCAAGCACGCCCGACCCTGCTCCGGCGAGAAAACCGATCAAAATCGCGGTCACACATCGCGGCTTCGACTCACGCCCCACCGGTTCGCCCCAGTCAACAAGGGATGCTGCTCGCTCCTGATACTTGAGCACAAAGCGGTATGTGCTGTTGACGCCAAGTACGAGGATCGCCGGCCATTGCCGCAGTGTTATCTGGTTCGCGAGCAGCCAGGTAACCGGCACGCTCAGCACCGCGTAATACACGCATGCGAAGATGAACATAAAAAGAACCAGAATCACATCCGGCACTTCCATCATGTAATCCGTTTTCGTGAGACGCATCTCGTTGGTGGCTGGATCGCGATACAAATCCGTCTCAAAGCGACGAAGACGAAACGGCGCGTTTGCAAGCATCCAGATGAACCGGACGAGGCCCATCACGCGTACCACGCATCCAACACCGCCCGCCAGTCATCCAGCGACTTCACATAGATGAAGCTCTTCTTCACCTCCTGCGCCTGCGGGTGATGGGCCGCGAACTTGATGCCGAACTTCCGCATGTTCTTCGCGGTGTGCAGTTCCGGGTCGCGGAAGTTCTTGTTCACCGTCAGGGGCTGGGCGCACTGCGTATTCATATCCCATCCTCGGCTTCAGCGTGTGTTTCTGTGGTCTGCACGGCATGGTTCCGGCGCGGAAGGGTGGGCAGCTTCTCGGGGTCGATCTTCTCGCCGCACTCGGGGCAGGTTGAGAGTCCGCGGCTGTCGTATCCACAGTTTGAACAATGTGCTCGCCTCGATCGCAATCGATTCATTGTGCATGATTTGAGTATGTGAAATACAACCACGGTCACCCACGCGATCACAGCATAGAACAAAGTGTTGATTACAAAGCCGACTAAAGGCTTATACGGCATGATGATCGGATGTTGGCCTTGTATGTCAGCGTATGACCAGGCCCACCTGAGCTTTGGGCGATCGATCTCTCCCTCAATGCGCGCAGAGCCATACAGTGCGGTCATTGGCCATCCTGCAACAACTTCATACTCGGTTGGATACCGCTCTTTGTCGATTTGAGTAGGAAACGCCCTTGAAACGCTCCAGGCCGGCGGAACAACCTCAACAAAAGGCGTATAGAGATCGATATGCTCCTGCATTTGCTTGAGAGTCACAGAAGGATTCGAGCAATACGCGGTCTGGATTCCATAGCGGTACTTGCGATGAATATACCACCACGCCTTACCGTCATCACCAACCGGCCCTATCGCATTGATGCGGGATGTGGGCGTCCCGAACTGGCCGATCCGATTTTCTCGGATCGCTTCGATGTAACTCGATGGCCGCAAAGGGTATAGTCCACCAAAGTCATATACCAGCAACGAGCCCCATGCTTGCAGGACACTCATCACCAGGCCAGCAATCAATGAAACGAAAACGAATCGTGGCGGAGTCTTCCACCACGATCGGGATTGTCTGTTTGTTTGCACACTAGACATACTTTATGGACATGCAGGAATCGGCGGAGTCCAATCCGTATCCGTTGTAACTCCGCCGACAATACCGCATGCTGCTCCAGATCCTGGTCCTGGGCAGGCAGGAACAGGATCCGTTGGAAGATAATCGACTGAGTTGCTCGTCGTTTGAGTTCCCGTAAGCGTTCTTGCTTGGTTAAATGTTGTTCGAGTGCAGTCAAAGCATCTTGAAACTTGTTTTCGAGTATTGAAAACAGAAACCGGCCTTGAATATTCGCATGTTAACCGAAATCCTCCAGCAACAGGACGCGTTGTGGTTCCTGTGAGTACCCATGCACCGGTTGGAGTACAGGTGGATGTAGACGATCCGCGCTGCGTCCAGTTTCTTGGCCAGCAACACCCAATGATCGCTTCCGTCGCTTCGTGCCCTATGAGTTCCATATCTTCAAGACTAAGACTTGGATCAGCCAATCCCGCGTCAGAACCTGCAACAATGCCGTCTAGTATGCCTTCCGCACACGCATCACATCCACAGCCGTCTGGGTTAGGTGGATCAACCTGCGTTCCTCCCGAACCACCAGAGATTGAGCCGGTGTTGATAGCCCCAGACCCCGCGGCAAGACCCGAAGATTCTGCTGCTTCCGCTAATGGCTCAGGATCAACCATGTGCTCCGCGATCACATACAGCGGGTCCGTCACAAAGAACCCCTTCCCGAACGCCGCACGCGGCAGCATGTACTCGAGCACATCCTCCTCATCAAGATCGATATGCCACTCCCCGCCGAACGGATCGGGCAACCCGAACTCATCCGCGAGATCGATCATCGCGTCCTCCTTCGTGACATGCGGGTCATACGCCTCACCCTGCCACCCGGTTGCAGTCTTCTCATAGAGCACTACATCAATGTCCGTCGTCAAGGCCTCATCGTCATCACGAGTCGCGATGATGTGCGCCGTCGCACCGCTGTCCGCGATCGGCATCATCGTCCAGCCGTCGATCTCGACAGACAGATTGACCAGATCATGCGCAGCAGCCTGTCCCACGCCGCATGAGAGCAGCAACGCCCCTGCGGCAATGTACTTACGGGATTGTATTAAGGGATTGTATTAAGGGATTGTTGTTCATAATGCATCTCCTTGCTCATCATTGAGCAAGATCAACTATACCATATTGCCGACAACTATATGGGTTGCATCCCGTAATATTTTTTGAGAATTTCTTCCCAATCATCCAGCGACTTTACATAGATGAAGCTCTTCTTCACCTCTAGCGCCTGCGGGTGATGGGCCGCGAACTTGATGCCGAACTTGCGCATGTTCTTGGCCGTGTGCAGCTCGGGGTCGCGGAAGTTCTTGTTCACCGCCAGGGCCAGCTCAAAGTGCTGCTCTAAAACCGCCCGCTGCTCACCGATCGTCGGCTCCCTTGGCTCGCGCCCCTCCAGCAGGTCCCGCGCCTGGCGGAAGATCCACGGGTTCCCGATACACCCACGCGCGACGCTCACGCCCGAGACACCGGTGTAGGCGATCATGCGGAAGATCTGGTTCACATCCCACACATCGCCCGAGCCCATGATGATCCGCTCGGGGTTGCGATCGACCAGCTCCTTGAGCGGGTCCCATCGCGATGGGCCGACATACTTCTGCTCAACCGTCCGCCCATGCACCACGACCCACGCGCAGCCCAGGTCGTAGGCCGCGTCGAACAGGTAGAGGAAGTTCTGCTTCATCTCGGGCGTGTCATCATACGACCTTCGCATCTTGACCGTCACGGGGATCGAGTCAGGCACCGCATCCCGCACGGCCTGCAGGATCTCGATCGCACCCTCTGGCTCGCGCAGCCAGTGTCCGCCTCGCGATTTCTTGGAGATCTTCTTCACGGGGCAGGCGAGGTTGACGTCGATCGCGGCGAATGAAGAAGGGACTGGGGACTGGCCACTCGCCACTCGGGTTGCGTGATCTGCATCTTCCCCTAGTCCCAAGTGGCTCGTGGCTCGTGGCTCATCGCTCTCTGCGAGCTTCCGATACTCCTTATTGCTCCGCAGCTTCCCCTGCTCGATCATCTTGATCGCCGCGGCGGCCATCTCGGCGGGGTCGGAGCCCATGATTTGGCCGATTAATGGATGGTCCTCGTCGCCGCCGGGCACATTGTCGTGGATCTCGCCCAGGTCGGCTTTGGCGAAGCCCTTGCCGCCGTCGAGGAGCGTCCGGTCGAGGAGGGCCTCGGTGACGCAGATGGGGCAGCCGTGGCGTCGGGCGATGATGCGCATGGCCGCGTCGGAGTAACCCGCCAGCCCGGCCTGGAAGAAAGGGGCATCGAAGCCGGGAATCAGGGCTTTGACCCGCGGATCCATGCCGCCGGGCCCGAAGCGATCGACCAGGTCCGAGGCGATAGCGCTCGGGTCCAGCTCCTGGGCCCCGTCTGCGATGGCGAATGCCGGGGGGGTGGCATTCTGACTGGATGAGTTGCTTTGACAGCCCATGCATGGGACGATAGGAGGGTGAAGACACCACAACCCACATCCCGACGCGTCCGGCTCGCCCTCTCACTGGCCCTGATCCCCGTTTTCTCAGGCGGCTGCCAGCTCTTCAACGAGAAGCTCACCGCCGAGCCCGGGCCGATCTACCCGGAAAACGCGCCGATGATCGAGGTGCTCGATGTCCAGCTCTTCCGCGATGTGACCACCCTGAGCTTCACCAATACCACCACCACCGATTTCCCCGCGGGCACCCTGTGGCTCAACAAGCGGTACTCGGCCCCGATGCCACCCGTGGCCGCGGGCGAGACGATCGAGCTGGACCTCCGCCAGTTTGTGGATGAGTACGGCGATACCTACAAAGCCGGCGGGTTCTTCGCCCAGCGTGAGCCGGCCCCCGTCGTGCTCGCCCAGATCGAACTGCCCGGCAACGAGGGCGAGCAAATCCTCTACGGGCTCGTCGTCGTCCAGAATAAGTACGACTGACCCCACCCCAGACAACCCGAGGCCCAACCTATGGCACGCATACTCGTCGTCGGCCCACACCCGGATGATCAGGAACTCGGGATGGGCGGCACCATCATCAAGCTCGCCCAGCAGGGGCACGACATCCTGCTGCTCGATGTCACCAACGGCGAGCCCACCCCGCTGGGCACACCCGAGACACGGGCCAAGGAAGCCGCGGCCGCGCTCGATATCCTCAAAGAGGGCGCCACGGGCATCGTCGAACGCTGGCTGCTCGATCTCCCCAACCGCTTCGTCGAGCACACCATCGAGAACCGACACGCGCTGGCGGGGGTGATCCGGGCCTGGCA
>DEXG01000021.1:30916-34866 GCA_002364005.1 Phycisphaerales bacterium UBA3190 | reverse complement strand
TGGCGGGGGGGATCCGGGCCTGGCAGGCGCAGATCATCTTCACTACCTTCCCCGAAGACGCCCACCCCGACCACCGGGCGGTGACACGCTGCATCGAGGATGCCCGATTCGATGCCAAGCTCTCCAAGATCGAGATGCCCGCGCCGGTTGACGCATGGACCGGCGAGCAGAAGGAACTCGGCCCAACGCTCTACCCCAAGTGGCTGTTCTACTACTACGCGACGCACCTGCGCTGGGTGGCCGACCCCAAGTTCGTCATGGACATCAGCGGGGCGCTTGATCAGAAAATGCGTTCGATCAGGGCCTACGACACGCAGTTCGTCCAGCCCGAGAAGAACCGCAAGGCCCTCGAATGGATCCAGGCCAGCGCCACCTACTTCGGCTCACGCATCGGTGCTGAGGCCGGCGAGCCGTTCTATACGAAAGAACCCGTGGGGCTCACGGGCTTTGATGCGCTCAAGATGTGATTGAGATCACTTGCGATTGAACGCGAAGGCGTAGCCATCGCTCATGGCTCGGAAGTTGCCCGTGCGCAGGTCGCCGTCGTCGAGCATGGCATCGATCGCTCTGGCATGATCGACATTGGGCACGGCCACACCGGGAGCGGATTTGATCGCGATGATCACGGCCCCCTCCTCCTTGGCATTGTCATAGTCGAAGAGCCCGCCGATGGGTGTGGGCTGGGCGAAGGGGTTGAAGTCCCTGAACGCAGAACGCATTTCGGGCGGCATCTGGCCCGGACCGATCTCGGGTGGCCAGTACCCATTGGACGCGCGGAATCGGTCGAACGAGCCGGCGATCTGCTGCAAATCCTCGGCGGCTTTGAACGCCCGGTTGTCCTCGCCGGCACCGGCGAAGCGGGGCACCACGATCACCGCCAGCAGGCCCACGATCACGACGACCACGGCTGCTTCGACGAAGGTGAATGCATGGGGTGCTCTGTTCATACACCCGAGATCGGCAGCCCGGGGACCCGAATCAAGTCCTACCCGCGCATCGACGATGATTGATCGCCCATGCAGCGCCCGTTATCGGGACTAAGATTGCCCGTGCCCACCAGCTTCACGCAACTCCTCGAACCCGAAATGCAGCGTCTGATCGATGAGCAGTCGTTTCGTGAGCTGCGCGATGCGCTGAGCGTGATGGAAGCCGCCGACATCGCAGACATGATCGAAACGCTCCCGCCCGAATCGGCGGTCGTCGCGTTCCGCGTGCTCCCACGCGAAATCTCTGCGACGGTCTTTGCAGAACTCGAGCAGCCCGTCCAGGAGTCACTGCTCGAAGAGCTGGGCACCGAACGCTCGTCGAGACTTATCGAAGCGATGGAACCCGACGATCGTGCGGCACTGCTCGACGAGCTGCCCGTCGAGGTCGCAACCAGATTGATCCAACGCTTCTCGCCAACCAATCGTATGGTCACGCGAGCGATCCTGGGATACCCCGCCGAATCTGTTGGGCGATTGATCACCCCGGACTATGTGCGCGTCCGAAGCGACTGGAGCATCGAGAAGGCACTCGAGCATATCCGACGCTACGGGCGGAATGCCGAGACGGTTGATTGGGTGTTCGTCATCGATCACGAGGGCAAGCTGATCGACGACATTCACATTCGCGATATCCTGCTCGCGGACCCGGGCACGCCGATCGGCGCACTCATGGACGACGAGTACATCGCGCTCTTCGCCGCGGACGACCGGGAAGAAGCGGTGCGGGTGATGAACCGCTATGACCGCACGGCCCTGCCCGTGGTTGATTCGCTCGGACTGCTGGTGGGCATCGTGACCGCGGACGATGTCGCCGATGTCGCCGAGGAAGAGTTCACCGAGGATGTGCAGAAGCTCGGTGGTATGGAAGCGCTCGATGCGCCGTACATGACTTCACCCGTGCTGAGCATGTTCAAAAAACGCGGGGGCTGGCTGGCCGGGCTCTTCCTGATGCAGGTGTTCACCATCTCCATCATGGGCTTCTTCGACGAGCAGCTGAGCAAGGCCGTCGTGCTCGCGCTGTTCGTCCCGATGATCATCGCCTCGGGCGGGAACACGGGCACGCAGGCGGCGAGCCTGCTCGTGCGCGCCATCGCCGTCGAAGAAGTCACACTGAAGTCCTGGTGGTCGATCATGCGCAAGGAGATCCTCACGGGCATCTGCCTGGGCATCACACTCGCACTCCTGGGCATGGGCGTGGTCTGGATCCTCTCGGCAACGCCCATGGTCGATACGCCGCACATGTGGCCATTGGCCTTCACCGTCGGCTTTGCGGTATTCATGATCGTGATCTGGGGCTCGCTGATCGGCTCGATGTTCCCCCTGCTGCTCGATCGCGTGGGGCTCGACCCTGCCGCCTCATCCTCGCCGCTGGTCGCAACGCTCATGGATGTCTCGGGACTGACCATCTACTTCGTGGTGGCCATGGTGCTGCTGCGCGGGACGATGTTGTAGAGCCCCTCATCGCCTCTCTGGATCAGCCCAATGCCGAAACCCGCGATGACCCCGCGGGCAACATCCGTTAGGATACACGCATGAACAGCATCTCCCGACGCCATTTTTTGACGCGATCGACTTCCGTGGCCATGGGCTTTGCCGGGCTCTCGGCCTCACTGACCCGCGGCTCGACCTCCTCGCTGATTCGATCCCTCGCCGCTCAATCAACACACAACCCAACGCTCGGGTTCGGACCACTGATCGACGATCCGCACGGGATCATCGCGCTGCCCGAGGGGTTCAGCTACACACGCTTCTCCCACACGGGCGAGCGGATGGACGACGGGTTGTATGTGCCCGGCAAGCACGACGCCATGGGCGCGTTCCCCTACATCAACGACGACGGCTCCGCAGACCCCGATCGCACGGTGCTCATCCGAAACCACGAGATCGAAGACGCGCACAAGACCACCGGCCCATTCAAGCACATCGATGACCTGCTCGGCTTCGACCACACCAAACTCTACGACGCGGGGCGTGAGAACAATCCATCACGGGGCGGGACCACAACGATGGTCTACAACACCAAAACGCAGACACTCGAGTCGCACTGGATGTCGCTGGCCGGCACCGAGCGCAACTGCGCCGGTGGCATCACACCCCGCAACACCTGGCTCACCTGCGAGGAAACCGCCAGCGTCAAGGGCGAACGCTTCGAGCAGGACCACGGCTATGTCTTCGAGGTCCCCGCGACGACCAGCCCCGCACTCGCAGACCCCAAGCCCATCAAGGCCATGGGCCGCTTCATGCACGAGGCCTGCTGCACCGACCCGCGCACGGGCATCGTGTACCAGACCGAAGACCGCCACGACGGGCTCATCTACCGCTATCTCCCCAACGACCGCAACAACCTCCACGCGGGCGGGAAGCTCCAGGCCCTGCGGGTCGACCACACCCCCAGCTTCGATACCCGCAACTGGGACAGCGACGCGATCAAACCCAACGAGCCCGTTACCGCGTCATGGATCACGCTCGACGAGGTCGAATCACCCAGCGACGACCTCCGATACCGCGGCTTCAACGCCGGTGCCGCCCGCTTTGCCCGCGGCGAGGGCATGTGGTGGGGCAACGATGGCGTCTACTTCGCCGCCACAACCGGCGGCAAGGGCTACCACGGGCAGATCTGGCGACTCATCCCCAACCCCGAGACCGGTGTCGATCATCTCGAGCTGTTCATCGAACCCAAGGACCCAAGCGTTCTGCACCGGGCCGACAACATCTGCTTCTCACCCTGGGGCGACCTCATCGTCTGCGAGGACGAGAACAAACCGCCACGCATGATCGGCGTGACCATGAGCGGCGAGCTGTATGCCATCGGGCGCAACGAACAAGGCAACGCCGAGTTCGCCGGCGCCACCTTCAGCGCCGACGGATCGACCCTGTTCGTCAATGTCCAGACGCCGGGCTACACACTCGCGATCACGGGGCCGTGGGATCGGGTGGGGCAATAGGCAATCCGCCAGAGGCGGA
>DEXG01000021.1:30495-30681 GCA_002364005.1 Phycisphaerales bacterium UBA3190 | reverse complement strand
AGCGCAGCGAGGCGGAGGGGTGACCGAATAACCATTCGCCTCCGAATGACTACAAGCGGGAGTGCCCGTACTCGCCCGAAGGGCGCAGTGCGGCGTGGGTCAGCATCGTGCGTTGATCAGTTGTGTGTGTCGGAGGCGAGCGACAAATATCCGCACTGCGCCGCTGCGCGGCGAGTACGGGCACTC
>DEXG01000021.1:18552-30242 GCA_002364005.1 Phycisphaerales bacterium UBA3190 | reverse complement strand
CACTCAACGCACGGGTTGTCCGCCTAAAGGCGGAGCAACCCGTGGCACCCATTGCCTACCAAGGGTCCGCCTCTGGCGGATTCCCCACTACCTCACTCCCCCACCCACATCCCCATCATCACCTCATCCTCATACCGCCCATCGGGCTGCCGCAGCGATCGACGCTTCACGCCCTCCTCAAGAAAACCCGCACGCTCGTACATCCGCCGGGCATGGGTGTTCGTCGCCAGCACCGTCAGTTCCAGACGGTCGATGCCATCGAATGACCGCATATCCTCGATCGCCCGATCGAGCAGCATGCGCCCCAGCCCGACGCCCTGGTGGCTGGGCAGCACGCCCATACCCAGATCGGCCGCGTGCATGAGCTTCTTGCGAACCGCGAACCGGAAGGTCGCGTTGCCAACCACCGTGTCGTTCTGCGGGTCGATCGCCACCAGCGAATAGAACCGCCCCTTGGGGATCATCTCGATGTGCGACTGGATCCGCTCGATCGGAGGCAGATCCTCGGCACAAGTCAGGATCGTGTCCGTCGAGCACCCCAGCGCGCAGATATACGCGTGCACCCGCTCGGCATCGCCCTGACGCGACAGACGCACCAACACCTCGCGCCCGTCACGCAGCGCAATGGTTTCTTCCCCACTCACTCGCCTCGCCCCTGCTGTGCCCGGCATTCATCAAGAAACGCCACCGCACGGCGAAGGTGCGGGATCACGATCGAGCCGCCCACGATCAACGCGATATCAAAGGTCTCGAACAGCTCCTCATCGCTCGCGCCCGCCCGCACACACTGGTCGATGTGGTACGCGATGCAGTCGTCGCAACGCAGCACCATCGAGGCGCTGAGCCCAAGCAGTTCTTTGGTCTTCACATCCAGGGCCCCGGACTCGTAGGTCTTGGTGTCGAGCGTGAAGAACCGCTTGGTGATCGTGGTGCCACGCGACAGGATCTTCTCGTTGAGTTCGGTCCTGAACCGCTGGTAGTCGTCGTAGCTTCGGCTGGTATTGCTGCTCATGGCCCATAATAGAGAACCCGTGAACCCGACCGACACGGGTTTGCGCATTTTCCTGTCAGTGCCCACAAACCCCGCCGGTATGTATACGCCAACCCATACCGAAAGGAACTCACGATGCGAAAGCACCGAACAAAGTCGTTGCTCCTGGTTCTCTGCACCCTACCCCTCGCCCTCACCGGCTGTGGCATCCGATACGCCGTGCACGACCGTGGTCACGGCTACCACCGCCCACCCCCACCACGCCCCCAATATCACGGGCATCGCCCACCGCACCACGGGCACCCGCCGTCCTGTCGGTGTGGTCGTTGCCGCTAATATCATGTGAAACGCAACCGGTAGAACGCCCAACCATACCAACTCAGCATTCACATCAACCTGATTGAGAGAACCGATCATGACCCGCACACACACCGCCGTCGCCCTCGCCGCGCTGCTGACCATCCCGATGACCATGACCGGATGCCTGGTCGCCTCGTCGAAAGACTCGAGCATCCGCGGGGCCTATGTCCAGCCCAACACCGTCTCGAAGGTCAAGCTCAACCAAACGACCATGACCGAAGTCGAAGAGCTGATGGGCCAGCCCAGCAACACCACCGTCAACGACGACGGCAGCGAGACATGGACCTGGAACTGGTCCAAGACAACCGACGACTCAGGGGCCGTGTTCCTCATCTTCGCCGGCAACAGCGAGAAGACCGTGCACGAATCGGTCCACATCAAGTTCGTCGACGGCGTGGTCGTCAAGAAGTGGCGCGACTGACACCTTCCTGTCCTCGTGGGACGGGCTTCCAGCCCGTCACTCCATGCCTCATTTGTCCTGTGGCCCAGTGATATGAGAGCAGGAGTAGAGACGGGCTGCAAGCCCGTCCCACGAGACCGGGTAGTTCTCACTCCCCGATCAATCCCTCGATCAACGCCTCGAACCGCTCGCGTTGCCTGGTGTATGCGTCACCCGCCACTCATTGACCCGCGGCCGTCGCCTCGTCCGTGATGCGGTACTCCTCGATCGGGTCCATACCGATCTCGGCACGCGCGGCATTCGTCGCGTCAAGATCAACAATCGCCGGCGGCAGCACCGTCCGCGTCGCCGAGTCGAACGCCTGGGTCATCCCATAGATCTGCGGCTTGCCCTCATGGTGCTGCTTGCGATCGAAGATCATCGCATAAGGCCTCGGAGGCATCCGACCCGCGAGCACTTCCTCCCGCAGCACGGGCAACACCCACTCGGCATCCTCCATCTGCATGTGGATCAGCACCGGGACCATGCTGGGTGTGTCCTCGCCCAGGAGTTCTTCGCTGGGCCAGCCGCAGGCTTGTACCCAATCCATCAGCGTTTGTGTATTGGCCCGATCGATCGCGATCTGCTTGGCCCAGAGCTCTTTTTCAAGTTCCGGCTCGAGCTTGATGCCCTCGCGGCTGCGCCTGAAGCTCTCTTCCATGTTTTCATCGTCAGGCAGCGCCTTGAGCCGTGCAAGCTCCGCCTCGTCCGTGGTGCCCCACGAGATCGCGGTGCGATACTGCTGGTCGGTGCGGTTGATCTCTGCAACCGCCACTCGGTATGCGTCGAGGTCGCAGCCGCCCGCTTCACGAGCAGGGGACGATGTGCAGCCCAGCAGACTCACAACGAGGACACAGAAAATCAACACGCTTCTCATGGATCAACCCTTTCGTTTCGAACCATGATGACGCACACCCGCGTTGCTGTCGCCAACTCGACAAAATCCTATGGTTTCTCCTCAACCATTCGTTGGATAATCTCTTTGAGGTGCCTGAGCTGTGCAAGGTAAGGTTCGCCGATCGCATAGTCGCTCAGTCCGCAATACACGGCCTCTACTCTTCCCTGACCGTCGAAGAAAATGAAGGCAGGGAGCGCGTGGACCCGGTCCATCGCGGGCAGCGCGCCGCTACTGGGTCTGGTTGGGAAGAACACATCAGAGTAGAAGCAGGGCCAGCCCTCCTCGATCGCGCGGGTTGTTGCCTCGTCCGCCTTGCGTCCGCCATGGCGCGTCCCAGTGTATTGACCGATCGAGAGCACAAAGACCCCAAAGTCGTCGCCGAACTGACGCTCGAAGTTCGCGATCCGCTCCATCGCATCCTGTGTTCTATCGCACGCCGGGTCATGCACCAGCAGTACATTCGCATCCTTGCACCGATTCATGATCGTCTCATGGAACAGGCTGGCATGACCGGAGTAATCAAGGATATCCTGATCGTGCGGCATCGGTGCTGACTCGGGAATCTGCGCGAGCCGCTCGGGGAATGGTGCGTGCCCGATGCGATGGATCCGAGTCTGCTCGCCCGGATATCGCGTGGACTCTGTGTCCAATGTCATGGATTGATCATCGTTGAGTTCAAGAGTGATCGAAGTTGCCACCTGCCCATCGAAACGCGACAGTTGGATCTGGACGACGCCCGAATCCACATGCCCGCAATCAATCCAGTGCACCGGCCCAGCGAAATCTAACGGATCGCCCTGCTCAGGAGTCATACGAGCCAGAGCGATCGCATGATTCGCTGATGTACCATCCCGCCGGTCACACGAATCCGTCGTGATGACGCGAATCTCAATCTGAGCCTCTCCATACGCCTTTGATGAATATGACCAAACTCCGTCGAGCTGGTCTCGAATGGAATAGCTGATGGGGACACCACTGAAGTTCCGTATCACGCCCCGGTACTGCTCCGGCACTTCGATCCCGGCATTCGACAACGACTCGATCGAGTTCAGTGCTCGTTGACTCGCCGTGACAGCGAAGTGCTGATCTGTACCCGAACTTGAAGTGACCCACTCCCCGCCGGGATATTCAAGAGGCAGCGATGTTCTTTGGGGCGAAAGCGGCAGTTTGCCACCACCATCGCCGAATCGAATCAACATCTGTTCTTTGTCAAATACGAGATCCTCAAACACGACACTCGACGCACCGTTGAGAACTTCGACATACGGCTTGGCAATCCCGTCACCATCGGGATCGAGAACCTGTCGTTCTCGATCAATGAACCAGAGTTCACGCTCGGCATCTTGCGCAGTCAGTTCACCGATTGTGAGACTGTGCTGAATCCGCAGCACACGCGTATTGAGATCCTCAAGTTTCTGCTCCGCGCTGCCAAGGATACCCGGCGCATACGAACCCTGGGGGATCGCACCAACCAACCGCCAGCGGAACTCGACCTGGTCGCCCCCGAGATCAATCACCATGTTGCTCCATGATGATCCAGCACGGAACGCGGCGAAGAGTTCAAGATCGGTGTACTTGTTGTCTGCGCCCGCGCACGCCACGCTTGCGCCGAGGGCTGAAGCAGCAAAGCACCTCAAAGGACAAATCAAGCTACTTCTCAATCGTGCTCGCATCGCAACCCCCTTTGTATCAGACCCGACCGGTACATCAGAAGATACCAGAACGCCCCCCCAGCACAAACTCGATTATGAAGATTGCTGGTACTTCGATGCGTGGACCAACTCTCTGCGCTCCGCCAGCAGCTCATTCATCAATCATCTTGTCAATGATCGCCTCAATGCGGTCTCGCTGTGCTGCGTACGCATCCCCCGTAGCCGGCCCGCTGAACCCCGAGTACACCGCCTGCACCTCGTTGTCGCTGTTGAGAAACACCAGCGTCGGGTACGAACGCACCCGATCGAGGAACCCCAGCGTCTCTGTCGCCTTTGCCTTATCGCTGATCCCCGCGATGAGCACTTCCCAGTCCGACCCGATGTGCGCGTGGTGACGCTGTACCTGCTGCGATGAACGCGCAAAGTCCTCCGTCACCTCGAACGCCAGCCCAACGACGCCGAGATCGTCGCCGTACTTTTCTTTGAGTGAAACCAGCTCACGCGAAGCGTCGGCGCAGTTGGGGCACCATGTGCCGAAGATCTCGAGGACGCGGGCCTTGGCCTTGGTGGCATCGAGCGCATCGAGCACGCGGGTGGGATTGCCCTCGGTGTCTTTGAAGACCAGCTCTTCGAGGGCCTGCTCATTGGTGATGGTGGTTTGCTCGAATGCATCGGGGAGGGTGGCGTTGTCGTCACGCACGGCCGTCCATGTCTCATGGTGCCAGTTGCCGGACCAGAAGTCGCCCTTGATCGAGCCGTCGTCCTGCATCTCCGCGTGGAAGAGGAAGGCATGCGCGCCGTCGAAGGTGGAGAGGCGCATGTACGGGCCGTCGACTCGCCCTGCGAGATAGCGGTAGTCGCCGGTGGTGGTGAGGAAGGTGCCCGATGCGATCTGATCGGCATCGACCGTGAATGTCCCGATGGCGAGTTCATCGCTTGACTCGAAATCGACCGACCAGCGGCCAGAGAACTCTGCGGGTTCAGCAGCATCGGCGATCGGGTCGAAGCGATCATTGATCGAGTCCGCTTCTTTCATGCTGTATTGAATCGAGACTGTTTTACCGCCACGGACTTTTTTCCAAATCCCAGTGTGCATGTATTCGAGTGGAGTGTGCAGGTCTTTGCTACCTTTCACACCATGACCAGATAGAGAAGAGTCATACTCTGGGAACTGGATGCCCCCTGCCGATGGCGAGCTTTGAGATCCGCCGCCAACCATAACCGATATTCGTTCAACCCCATTTACTATCACTGCTTCACGCCAACACCAGATGATGCGATCATCTACATCGTGTCGCTTGAATACATCATCGTTATCCGAATGAACCTGGAGCATAAAGGGCAGCGCCCCACCGGGGGTGTCTAACTCCACGCGCATGATGAGTGACTGCGCGTGCGCACGCTGTACATGGTCCGTTTGTATCACCGGACCATGAGTTACAGTCTGAAGGAAGAACATCGCTTGTGGAGCAAGAATTAACATATCAAAGTATAACAGGCCCATCACACCCTCATCCCCACCGCCACACCCTCCCTCAGCGGCACACAGAACGCATCGAAGTCCTCATCCCGAGAAATCAGGTCGTTGAGCGAATCCGCCCCGTCGCGATCGAGGTTGTGCCCGCTGGGATCATCAATCCACCAATCGCCCCCGCCCAGCGCGTTGTCGGCGATCAACAACCCGCCCTTTCGCAGCAGCCGCTTGCTCGCGGGGAAGTAGTCAGGGTACTCGCTTTTGATCGCATCGAGGAACACCGCATCGACCGATCCATCACCCAAATCCTTGAGCAGGTGCGGCAGGGCATCGAGCCCCGTCTCCTCGATCACCGTCACCTTGTGCGCGATCCCCGCCTGCTCGAACCCCTCGCGGGCGATCCGCGCGTGCAGGGCGTTGGGCTCGATCGCGTACACCATCCCATCCTCCGGCAGCGCCCGGGCCATCCAGGTCGTCGAATACCCCGCAAGCGTCCCCACCTCCACCACCGTCTTCGCGTTGATCATCTTCAGCAGCACCCGCAGCATCCGCCCCACGCTGGGCGAAACGGCGATTGGAGGCACCCCCTCAGCGATCGCCGCGGGCATGAGATCATGCAGATGCTGATCCTCCTGCCCAAACACGGCATCGAGGTACTCGCAGGTGTTGGTCCAACGCTTTGGGGTCATGTCCATAAAAAGAGGATAGGTCAGGAGTCCTGCGCCCTCCCCCGCACCTGCGGGGGAGGTGGGTCCGCCGAAGGCGGAGTCGGAGGGGGCGATCACACAAGGAATACCCGGAGACCCCCTCCGTCACGCTGCGCGTGACACCTCCCCCGGAAGTCCGGGGGAGGCCGCAATCTCTCCGGGTGCCACGGCTTGTCCGCCTCTGGTGGACCGACAGGTGGACAAGCCGTGCCTTTCAACCAACCTGGGCGTGTTCCGCCATGGACCCCCAAGTACCACTCGACGCACGGGTTGTCCGCCAGAGGCGGAGCAACCCGTGGCACCCCGCGTATCAAACCACCAAACAACCATCCAGCGGTGGCATCCGCCACTGGCGGATGCCACCAGCAACCGACCAAACCCACACGCTTCCCCATTGCCGATTGCCTAACCCCTATTGCCTCTCCCCCCTACCATCCCCCATGCCCCAGACCTCGCCCCAAACCAAAGCCACCGACGACGCCTTCGCCACCATCCCCGAGATCCTCGACGAGCTCCGCAACGGACGCATGGTCATCCTGACCGACGACGAGGACCGGGAGAACGAGGGCGACATCGTCCTCCCCGCCCAGTTCATCACGCCCGAGGCCGTCACCTTCATGCTCTCCGTCGCCCGCGGCTACATGTGCCTGTCACTCACCGAAGCCGACTGCGATCGACTCGGGCTCGAGCCCCAGTCGGCCGTCAACTCCTCAGTCCGAGGCACGCCCTTCACCGTCTCCATCGACGGGCACCCAAAGCACGGCTTCACCACCGGCGTCTCCGCCCAGGAACGCGCCAAGACCATCCAACTCGCCATCGACCCCAACTCGCAGCCCAGCGACTTCGTCAAGCCCGGCCACATCAACCCGCTCCGCTCACGCGACGGCGGCGTGCTCGTCCGCATCGGGCAGACCGAGGGCTCGCTCGACCTCTGCCGACTCGCCGGGCTCCACCCCTCCGCCATCATCATCGAGATCATGCGCGACGACGGCGAGATGGCCCGCGTCCCCGATCTCGTCGCGCTCTGCAAAGAGCACAACATCAAGATGTGCTCCGTGAAACAAATCATCGAGCACCGCCTCGCCGAGGCCTCGCTCATCTCCCGCATCGACCCGGTCGAGGGCACCAAGGTCAACACGCCCTACGGCCCATTCAACCTCATCGCCTTCCGCTCCGTCGTCGATCCCATGCCACACCTCGCCCTGACCGTCGGCGATGTGGGCACCCTCGACCCCAGCGGCAACCCCATCGAAACCACCGACCCCACCCTCGTCCGCGTCCACCGACGCGACTTGCTCGGCGACATCTTCGACGACCTGAGTTCGGGCTCCGACGACACCACCTCAACGGGGCACATGCTCCGCGAATCGATGAAGATGATCCAAGAAGAAGGGCGCGGCGCGATCGTCTACCTCCGACCCCACGGCGTCGGCGACGCCTTGTCGCAACGCCTCAGCAGACCCTTCGATCACGACACCGAGGACAAGCCCATCCAATCGATCTCCCCAGCGATGCTGGAAATCGGCACCGGCTCGCAGATCCTGCGTGCACTCGGGGTCCACAACCTGAAACTGATCACCAACTCCAACACACCCTACCCGCAGCTCGAAGCCTTCGGGCTGAGCATCAGCGAGCGTGTGGCGGTGGATGGTTGAGCGTGGTCAGGGGCAGCCGTCGCTGAACGAAACGAGAAACCCTGAGACATCAAAGAAGTTCCACGCGCCGTCGTCGTTCCAGTCTGCGACAGCGCGTGCCATTCAAGGGGGTGAATGCGATCAGGCCGCGTGCAGACTGAACTTCCCGAGCTTGAAGACCGCCAGCCCCTGCCCCTTGGCATTGAACCGGAAGCCAACGAAGCTCACCTTCTCCGAGACACCATCCTCGAAACGGAGCTGGACCTGCTCGCCGGGCGTGAACTTGGTGTCACAGACGAGCCCGATCTCACCGCACTTCACTGAAGAATCGACGCTCAGATCGAATGACTCACCGCTCGCACGCTTCAGCAGAACGCACCCGTCGGCCGGGCGCTCCTGGCACTGCTGCGAGGGAAGCATGCTCTGCATCGAGGGCACCTTCAGTCCGGGCTTATCGGCCACGGCCCGCTCGGGGTCTGCCTCGAGCATGCGACCGAGCACTCGCCTCCACGCTTCAAACACCGTGCTGTCGATCGCCGAACCGACATCCTCGCTCATCATCTCCAGCACCTTGCACGGCGGGATCGGTCCGCGATACGGGCGTGCCGAACTGAGCGCGTCGTAGATATCAACCACAGAGCAGATCCGCGCGGGCAGACTGATCTCGTCGCCCGATATCCCGTTGGGATAGCCCTTGCCGTCCAATCGCTCATGATGGTTCAGCGTCATATCAATCGCGAGCGGGTCCATGCCCTCTTGATCGCAGAGGATCTCATACCCCACCTGTGGGTGATTGCGGATCTGCTGCCACTCCTCGTCGCTCAGCTTCCCCTCTTTATTGAGGATCTCCGTGTCCACCCCACGCTTGCCCACATCATGGATCAGCCCGCCCAGGGTGATCCGCTGGATCTGAGGGTGACCGGCACCCAGCAACTCGCTGGCAAGCAGCGTGCAACCCACACCAACATTGACCATGTGGGTGGTGGTATAAAAATCATGCTCCGACATCTCGTACAGGTATTCAAACTCGGTCGATTCGCTCGCGCACCACTGACTGAACTGCCCCGCGATCTCGTTGATCGTGTCGCTCAGGCCCGGGAGCGATGCGTTGCTCGTAAAATCCTCGATCATCTTCCCACAAGAATCACGAACGATCCGAACACGCTCTTCCCGGTTGACCTTGTCATCGCCGATGGCCTCGCCGATCCGGTTGCGCAACATCTCCTGAAACTGACAGTGCTGCACATTCGGGATATAGAAATGCGTGATCCCCTGCTCACGCAGGTTCACAAAGTCCGCGTTGCTGTAGCTCGAACCCTTCGCTCGGTACAGCACAGGGGTCTTGTGCTCATGACTGAGGTACAGATCGACGCCAAGCTCATGGTCACCAATGCCATCAATTGGCACCGGGAAGAATGCCGACCCGATACTCGCCTTGTTCAATCCATGCTCTTCGATACCTTCGCGACTGAGTTGATCATCGTTACGCGCCATAATAAACTCCAAATAATACACACCACACCCGGTGCGAATCACACATCGGCTGCGCACAGCGCTCCTCACAGCGCATTACCTAGAACGCCCCACACTTCTCCGCAGAAATCGACACTACGCCCAGCAAACCCCGCACCGACGAACCGCCCAGCGGATATATGGACCTTAGGTTTGTCATAAAACACACATCCCAGCAGGACACGCACACACACATGCGCACCCCCCGAATCAGGGCGTCGAGCAAAACGAAGAGCAAGTTCCCATCAGATCATCACGGACACCCGGCGAGGTAGTCCTGCAAGAACCCCGACACATCGAAGAAGTCCCACGACCCGTCGCCATTCCAATCCGCGACAGGCCCCTGCGCCTGGTAGGCCACCAGGAACGCCGAGACATCGAAGAAGTTGAGGGCACCGTCACCATTGAGGTCACCCGGGCACGCCCCGCACCGCGTGCTGACATCGAGCACCCGGACACTGAACCCATCAAAGCCGTAGAGCAACCCATCGTCGACGGCGAAGATCCCATCGCCCACGATGAAACCGATCTCATGCATCGCCGACGGGTCCGATACATCAACCATAAAGGTGTTGGCCCCGTCGTGCAGGTACAGCACCCCGTCCTCCAAACGCACATGATCAACCCGCTCGCGGATCTGCGGCTCAAACACCCCCACCTGCTGAACATCAGCCAGATCAGTGAAATCAAACGCCCGCACCACGCTCAACGGGTGGCTGGCATAGTCCTCAGTGAACACAATCCCACCCTGCACATGCACCGACTCAAGCAGGCTCGACACAGGATGATTCAGCACAAACACCGGCTGGGTCGGATCGCTGATATCAAACACATCGATCCCGTTCACACCCCCGATGACATACAGCCGATCCCCTTCACGAGCCGCCCACTGCGGGTACATCGTTGTCTCAAGCTCACTGAGCAGCACCGGCGAAAACGGATCGCTCACATCGTACAGACGCGCACCGTCATACTCCGACGCAAACAGCAGATCCCCAAAGACCCCGAGGTACTCAACCCCCATCACCGACTCCAGCCCCAGCGACCCGACCTCCACCGGCGACGCGGGATCGCTGACATCAAACAGCGCCGGCGGCAGATGCCGCTGCAGCACATACATCGCATCACCCTTCTTCGTCAGGATCGCGTCGAGACTCAGCGTGTCGATCGTGGAAACCAGCTCAGGCGTCTCTGGCTCCCGCATATCCCACACCGAGAAACCCTCACGCATGTCCGAGACATACACATAGCCATCATCAGCCACCACATTCCCCGGGCTGGTGACGCGGTAGGCGTCCTCGTACACAATCGGTGACCGCGGCAGTGATGGGATATCCACCAGCTGAATCCCGTTGATACCGCCGATGTACATCGTCTCACCCGCATGCTCAATCGAGCTGGTGCCGTACCTTGAACTGATCACCGATGCAAAGCCCGCACCGCTCTGGAGATCCAACTCCCGGACGACCCCACCCACCGGCGCGAACACCCGATCACCGACTTCAAACAAACCACCGATCCCATAGTCGGGATACAACCACTGCTCAATCACGGGTGCCGTCGGGTCGTCCAGATCAACCACCTGCAGGCCACCCAGCGAGCCCATCATGTACAACCGATCACCGTGCCACTCGATCGTCGCGTTCACCCCCGGCTGGTCGATCGCACCGATCTGTGCGGGCATCGCCCCATCCACAAGATCAAACACACGCAGACCAAAGCCACTGTCATAGACACTCAGCAGCCCATCCCGGGCCTGCATGTCCGTGCAGAAATCTTCAAGCTCGATCGTCCCCGCCAGCATCGGGAAGAACATGCTGCTCAGATCAACAACATGGATCTCCGCCTCATCGTCAGAACTGACATACGCGTAATCGCCCGAGACCTCGACCTGCAGCACATCGTCGTCGAACTCGATCGATCCATCAATGAACGGCTGCGCCGGATCGCTGATATTGATCGCCACCAGCTTGCGAAAAGTCAGCCCCACCACCCAGTCATCCACCAGCACCCCATCGCTCAG
>DEXG01000021.1:0-18411 GCA_002364005.1 Phycisphaerales bacterium UBA3190 | reverse complement strand
CACCAGCACCCCATCGCTCAGGCCGAACATGAACTCCAGTGAACCCAGCATCTTCGGCGAGCCCGGATCCTGCACATCGTACAGATACAACCCCGACCCCGTGACGGCGTACAGGTGATCCTGCGAAACAATCAGCTCATCCCCGCCGTGGGCTGAAATCTCACCCACGAAACTCGAATAACCGCAAGGCAACCCGTCCGTCTGCGCGAAACACCCCGCGCCGGACACAGCAAGAACAACAACTGAAACCATGCGCACGGGCGGCACTCCTTCTTCCAAACACCGAATCACCGACATGAATGATTACACGCTTCCACCCACCCGCACCAATCAAATCCCACATTCCACACCAGATACCAATCCCGCTTGTTCGATAAATATTCGGCATGCCCGATAACATGCTGGACTTCCACCCAGAAACCCGTCACAATACAGGCCCCCATCACCCCTACGGGGGCACCTCAACACACACTCCAGGGGCACGCAGGAGACATCCAATGACCACCCGCTCACTCATCGCCTTCGGCGCCGGCGCCCTCGCCGCCTCATCACTCGCACTGCTCATCGCATCCGGCCCGGAACACGAAACCAAGAACGCACACCAGCCCGACGCCGTGGAAGAAATGTCGCCTCAGGAAATGATGGCCGCCATGTCCAACATGGGCACACCCGGCGACGAGCACAAGGAACTCATGAAAACCTGCGGCCAGTGGTCCGCCAAGTCCAGCTTCATCATGGACCCAGCCGCACCACCCACCGTCAGCATGGGCTCCATGAACATCGAATCCGTGCTGGGCGGACGCTTCGTCAAATGTGATTTCAACATGGATTTCATGGGCCTCCCCTTCGAGGGCCTCTCCTACGCCGGGTACGACAAGTACCACGAGCAGTATGTCTCCATCTGGATGGACACCATGTCCACCAAAATCACCTACCTCGAGGGCAACTACAACGAGGACGGCGACCTCGTCATGGAGGGAATCTCCTCAACACCCGCCGGCGATAACCCCATGAAGATCGTCACCACCCGCGAGGACGACAACCACTTCACCGATCACTTCTACGACAAGATGCCCGACGGCACCTGGTTCAACTCCGGCACCATCACCTACACACGCAAGTAAGCCAATTTTCAAAGATCTACCCAGAACCCGCTCGACCTGAGAGCGGGTTTTTTCGTACAGTAGAGGCCAAGTCCCCCCGATCGGAGCCCACCATGCCTCAGTTCATCTGCTTCCTCGAGCCGTCACGACCCGACCTGCCCGAGAACCCATCCGCCTCAGAGACCAGCGCCATCGACGCCCACTTCGCCTACTACCAGAAACTGCTCGACAAGGGCTCCCTCCACCTGGCCGGCCGCACCCACGAGCCCCCCTATGTCGGCATCATGATCTACGAGGCCCCCACCAAAGAAGACGCCATCTCCATCGCAGCACAGGACCCCGCCATCACCAAGGGCGTCCTCAAGGCCCGAGTACAGGTCTTCCAGACCGCACTGAAGCAGGGCGACTGAGTCGCTCGGCAGGTCCATTGAGTCTGGGATTGAAGAGCATGTCGTAGAGATCCTGCGCCAAGTTCTCCGCTGTAACTATGTCAGCCGGATGAACCCGTGCCCCGTCGAGCTGGTACCTGCCTGGGTCGAACACATCCGGTGTCTGGTACGCATACCGGGAGAGATAGTTGACCACCAGATCTCCCCGATGCATCGCGGCCATGTCCGTCATCGCCGCTTCCATCTCCAACAGGTAGTCGGAAGCCGTATCCTCAAAGATTGACCACGGCACCGTGTATATGAATGTCGGACGCGACCGCCCCGCCATTGCGTACGCCTGTTCCCACAGTCCCACAAGCTCGCTCAGCTTCAGGCGGATCTCCGCTTCCCCACCCGGTTCGCGGTTGTGCCCGAGCATGATGATCACATGGTCAGCATCGGTCATCTCCGCCAACGCCGCCCGCGAAGCGATACTGATCCCATCGATGTGATCAGTCATGTTCCATCCACCCCGACCCTGGTATGTGATCAGCGTGCCCGGCAGGCGTCGCCCATCGGGCGCAACGCGTTCGATCACCACCCCCAGCACCTGAAGCACCTGTCCTTCTGACTCCATGAAGTCCGGCGGAAAGAATAACCCCACCCCCACATCATCCCCCGCCGGGTTGAAATCAACCGGGATCGGCTGCTCAATGATCTGGACCCCCGGGACCTTGCTCAGCAGGTGCACCCTACGGTCGCTCGTGCTGACCATACCTCCACGCTCCGGGCGGGTCTCGATCGCGTCAATGCACAACGGGCCCGTACGCACCGCGATCCGTGCCACCAGAGGTGCACCCACGCCCCAAGCCTCGTCCCAAGGAGCATCAGTGTTGTTGAAACGCAGACGATAACGCCCGATGCGAGATTCCGTGGCGATGATGTCCCCAAGACAAGTCCAGTTCGCACCGAAGAGCCCGAAGAAGTCATCGCTCCCACCATCCGGCCAGCCCGAGTCCAGATCAATATTCCGATAGAGCAGCTGAGGGATACCGCCGTTGCCGTTGTTGACCAAGAAACCGGTCGATCCCGCTCCCACACTGACCTGTTCACCGATGATCGGCGCGTCCCAGCGATGGGTCTGGGTCCGAACGCGTTCCGCATTCGGACCCGTGGTCTGCGAGTCACCGACCAAGATGCACCGGAAATGCTCAGGGCTCAACTTCGGCGCCGGCTCGATCGAAGACCCAGCTGGCCGAGCACCCGTCATCCCCGGGACCGGCCCGGCAAGCGACAACACCGAAAACAAAGCGATCGAACTAAGCGCAACAACAACTGATTCAGCCCGCATGCTGACCTCCCTGCCCTCATCTGGTTCGAATCAAACATATCACCAAAGGACAATACGACAAAGCAAATCCAGTGAATTGCTGATCGTTTGCACCCCAGCGCGTTATCGGCTGCGAGTCGCTTCGTCAGATCCGCTCATACAGCGGCAGATCCCCAACCAGCGGCCTGCAGTAGTCCAGGAACTTCTGGCTCACATTGTTGTGACCCTCGATGAACTCCGCGGGCATGTGCTTGGTCTTGGCCGCCACATCACGCAGCTCGATCCGCTTGTACTGGGCCGCGTAGGGCTGCCCCTCGCCGATCGGACTCGTCCGGATGATCGCCACCGACCCGTCCAAATCGCCGCTGGTCGCAAGACGAGCCGCGTACCGACCCACGCCCCGCGCTTCCTTCTGATCCACGATCGACTGATCGGGGAAACACCGCTGCACATAGCCGAAGGTGTCGGCACGCACACGCGGGGCCTTGCCGCCGGTCGGGGTCAGCTTCTCTTTGAGCAGGTCCGACAACGCATCACCCAGCGCCCCGCTGCCCGAGAGCTGCACATTCCCGTGGTCATCGGTCTGGGCGTTCTTGATCAGCATCGCGCCGATCGGATTCCCATCCTTATCGCTGATGCCCTCGCTCACCGCGATATGGCACCGCTTCTTCTCGTCATAGACCTTCGCCACATCCTGCACGAACCGATCGGTATCGAACGGCACCTCGGGCAGATAGATCAGCTGCGGGCCATCGGTCGTGCCCCCCTGAAAGTCGAGCCGGTCGTCACGGCGCGCCAGCGCGCTGGCCGCCGTCAGGAAGCCCGCGTGACGACCCATCACCACATTGATCTTGATGCCCGGCAGCGAGATGTTGTCCAGGAAGTCCGCCATGCACGCCTTGGCCACAAACCGCGCCGCACTCGGGAAGCCCGGCGTGTGGTCGTTGATCATCAGGTCGTTGTCAACCGTCTTGGGGATATGGAAGCAACGAAGCTCGTAATCGGTCTCGTTGGCCATCTCGTTGACAATGCGGCAAGTATCGCTGCTGTCGTTGCCACCGATATAAAAGAAGTACCGGATCCCCTGCTCTTTGCACGCCTCAAGGATGCGCTCGCAATACGCCGCGTCGGGCTTGTCACGCGTTGAGCCCAGCCCAGCACTGGGGGTCTGGGCCAGAAGCTGCAGACGATCGTGCGGGTAGTCCGTCAGATCATAAAGATCGCCGTTGACCAGCCCCGTCACCCCGTGACGCATGCCCAGGATCTTCTTGATCGGGCTCCCGGGGTTCCCCGCGCCAGCGCGACGGAGACCCTCGATCACACCCACAAGCGACTCGTTGATGACCGCCGTCGGCCCGCCAGATTGCCCAATGACCGCGTTTCCCTTGACCAAATCGATCGACATCACTCACCCTCGTATCTTCATGGCCCACACCGGGATGGGCGTTCATACCGCTTCTCATCGTGACGCACGCGTTGCACGCCATGAACCCAGAGCGTAGGCCCAAATTCCTGGGCCCGTCCGCACACTTTCTGCACCAAAATCACGCCAGTTCGTTACCATAGACCCTCACAAGGAGTTCTATACCCATGAAATATGCGTCAATCGTCCTGCTCGGTGCCTGCAGCGCACTCACCCTCGCACAGCCTCAGAGTCCGCTGGCACCACGACCCAACGGCATGTCGCCCGCCACGCCCAGCAAGCACATCCTCTTCGGGGGCACCATCCACACCGCACCGGGACAAACCATCGGCCCCGATGGCAGACCCGCGATCGTCATCGAAGACGGACGCATCACCAACATCCTGCCCGACACGCACCTCATCGACATGATGACCACGGGCTACCAGATCCACGAGCTCGACCCCGACACCCACATCTACGCCGGCTTCATCGACCCATACATCGAAGTCCACACGCCCGACCTCCCCTCGGGCGAAGCAGGCACGCACTGGTCAAACAGAATCCGACCCAACGACAACGCCCTCCGCGTCGGGCTCGGCAGCGACGCCGCCGAATCACTGCGCGAGATGGGCTTCACCACCGCCATGATCGCCCCCGACACGGGCATCTTCCGAGGCTGGACCGGCATCGTCTCCACCGCCGACAGTCTCAGCGACCCCTCACTCGGCGAACCACCCGTCTACAAAGCCCACGCCGGCCAGGCCATGGGCTTCGACCGCGGCAGCTGGGGCGACCGGGGCTACCCGACCTCGCACATGGGCGTCGTCGCACTCATGCGACAGACCTTCGCCGACGCCGACACCCGACGCGCCAGGGCAGACCACGACGACGCCAACATCCTCGACCACATCCACCCCGACGACACCACCTTCTACTACGACATCTCTCAGGAACTCGAGGCCGCACTGGCCGACAATGTCACCCGCGAGTTCGAGCACCCCAACATCGTCATCGTTGACAACGGCACCGCCCACCGCCGACTCGACCTCTTCAAGGACATGGGCCACCCCGTCATTGTCCCACTGACATTCCCCGAAACACCCGATGTCTTCAACATCGGCGCGATCGACAGCGTCGAGCTCGCTTCACTCCAGCACTACGAACGCGCCCCCGCCAACGCACGATGGCTGCTCAACTCCGGCCTCAATGTCGCCCTCACCACCAGCAAGCGACGCTCCGGCGAGAAGTTCTGGAACAACCTCCACACCGCCATCGAAAAGGGACTCCCCGCCGATGACGCACTGGCCATGATCACCACCAACCCCGCAGAGATCCTCAATCTCAAAGGGCACGGCACCATCACCACAAACGCCATCGCCAACCTCGTCGTCGCCTCGGGCAACCTCTTCGACCCCCACGATGACGCCAAGATCATCGACACATGGATCGACGGGCGACGCCACCACATCAACGACACCACCGAAGCACCATTCGACGGGACATGGGAACTCAACCTCGTCGGCGTCGACCACCAGGTCGGCATGGAGATCGACGGCAAGTCCCTCACCATCATCGATTCCTTCGGCGTTGAAAAACCCGTCAGGACCAAAGCAACCAAGGTCACAATCGACGGCAACGCGATCTCATTCCTCGTCGATTACGACAACGACGACATGGGCGCGTTCGTCAGCTCCGCCACCATCTCGCCCAACGGCACCATCCGCGGCTCGTCCGTCGCGCCCAGCGGCATGGTCGTCCAGTGGTACGGCGACAAGAACGACACACCCAACGCGTCCGATTTCCATGGCACTTGGAACGCCCTGCTCTCGGGCGAGCACAATCTCGATTTCAAAATCACCAAGGACAAAGTCACCATCATCGAACGCGTCGAAGACGCCGACGACATCACACAGGACTCGTCCGAAATGCAGATGAAGGACGGCATACTCACCTTCACCTTCGAGCACGAACCCTTCGGCTCGGCCGGCACCTTCAGCATCGCGCTGACCGCACCCACCAAGGACAACACCCTCACCGGCATGGGCACCCTCCCCAACGGCAAGGGCTTCACGCTCGACGCCACTAAGGAAACCAAAGACCCCGACCCAGTCCACACACTCCCCGACCTCCCCGACGCACCCTTCGGGCCCTTCGCCTTCGAAGAAGCCCCAACCCAACGCACCGTGCTCTTCACCAACGCCACAGTCTGGACCCAGTCCGACGACGGGATATTGGAAGACGCTTGGGTCATCGTCCGCAACGGCACCATCCACTCCGTCGGCACCGGGGGCTACCCACGCATCGCCGTCGACGAGACCGTTGACGCCAATGGCATGCACATCACCCCCGGCCTCATCGACGCCCACTCCCACACCGGGCTCTTCCGCTTCGGCGTCAATGAATCCGGACAGGCCGTCACCTCCGAGTGCCGCATCAGCGACTCACTCGACCCGGGCCACCCCGGCTTCTACCGCGAACTCGCCGGCGGGCTCACCACCGCCAACCTCCTCCACGGCTCGGCCAACCCCATCGGAGGCCAGTCCAAAACCGTCAAGCTCCGCTGGAACAGCGACAAACCCAGCGACATGTTCTTCGAAGACGCCAAGCCCGGCATCAAGTTCGCCCTCGGCGAGAATGTCAAGCAATCCAACTGGAACAGCGACGGCACCCGATACCCACAGACCCGCCTCGGGGTCGAAACACTCATGCGTGACCGTTTCATCCGCGCCCGCGAATACGACGCACGCTGGGATTTCTTCACCAAACTCCTTTCCCAAAACCCCGATTGGCACTCGCCATTCGACAATGTCAAATCTGCAATCAATGAGAACAGCCGCGCCAAACTCGCCGGGCTGATGATCGACGATGTCCAGCGCGACTGGCTTGATCAGGCATTCCGGAAAGAGGGCCTGGGCCCGTTCCGCCCGATGTTTGTCGATTACGAACTCGAAGCACTCGCCGAGATCCTCCGTGGCGATCGCCTCATCCACTGCCACAGCTACCGCCAGGACGAGATCCTGATGCTCTGCCGCATCGCCGAGGAGTTCGGCTTCAAAATCGGCACCTTCCAGCACGGGCTCGAGACCTACAAGGTCGCCGAGATCGTCAAAGAGCATTCCATCGGCGCCTCCATCTTCAGCGACTGGTGGGCCTACAAGTACGAGGTCGTCGACGCCATCCCATTCGCAGGACCGATCAACTTCGAGGCGGGTCTCATGACCTCCTTCAACTCCGACTCCGACGATGTCGCACGACGCATGAATGTCGAAGCGGGCAAGGCGCTCAAATACGCCAAACTCAGCGGCATCGAGATGTCGCAGCAGGAAGCACTCGACTTCGTCACCCTCAACCCCGCCAAGCAGCTCATGATCGACGACCGCGTCGGCTCGCTCGAACCCGGCAAGGACGCCGACCTCGTCGTCTGGACCGGCAACCCGCTCTCCTCGCTCTCGCGACCCGAGATGACCTTCGTCGATGGCAAGCTCATGTTCTCGCGTGAACTCGACGCCCAGATGCGGGCTCGCAACGAGGCCGAACGCCAACGCCTGATCCAGCTCATCATCCGCGACGGCAAGCCGCTCGAAGAAACCGCATCGAGCAACAGCCACAGCGATGAGCACGACGACCTCGTCGACCCAGGGCACGATCACGCCCACACCCACTTCAACACCGACCGCGGCGACTGCGGCTGCTCCCAGCTCCTCCCCGCGTTCAACACCAACTACTAACCCTTCCAGCCCTAGTGGGACGGGCTTCCAGCCCGTCACTCCATGCCTCCATTCATCAACCATGAGATTCACATCATGAAACACACCACCACACTCATCACCACCCTCGCCATCGCCACCACCGGCGCCCTGGCCCAGGACCTCGAACGCACCGCCCCGAAGCAGGATCACCCGATCTTCCTCGTCGGCGCCACCGTGCACACCGTCTCGGGCGAGACCATCGAGAACGGCGTCGTTTCCTTCGCCGACGGGATCATCGGCATCGTGGGCAAAGCCGACGACATCATGCCCCGCATCTCCCTCGGGCCCGACACCGAGATCATCGACCTCTCGGGCAAACACCTCTACCCCGGGCTCATCGACTCCGTCACCGTGCTCGGGCTCGAAGAGGTCTCCGCCGTTCGCGCGACGCTCGACAAGAACGAGACAGGCGACATGACCCCCGAGGTCCGCGCCTATGTCGCGGTCAACCCCGACTCGACCGTCATCCCCACCGCCCGAGCCAACGGCATCCTGACCTTCGGCGTCTTCCCCACCGGAGGCACCATCCCAGGTCGCGCCTCCATCCTCAACGCCGACGGCTGGACCACCGAAGACCTTGCGCTCAAGCGCGACGCCGGACTCATCATCAACTGGCCCCGTATGCGATACTCCGGCGACAACGCCAAACGCCAACGCCAACGCCGCGACGAACGCATCGAGAACCTCAACGAAGTCTTCCGCAACGCCTCCGCCTACACCGAGGAGCACACCGATCGCGACCTGCGCCTCGAAGCCATCGCGACCGCGTTGCCCGGCAACAACCAGAACCCGGTGTTCATCAACGCCAACTCGTACGACCAGATCATCGCCGCGGTGAACTGGGCCGCCGACCTCAAGCTCGACCCTGTCATCGTCGGCGGACGCGACGCGCACCTGTGCACCGACCTGCTCGCTTCCACCGAAACCCCTGTCATCATCGGGGGGCTCTACAACTTCCCCAAACGCAACGACGGCGCCTACGACGAGCCCTACACCCTCCCCGCCAAGCTCGAAGCCGCGGGCGTGCAATGGTCGCTCACCATGTCCGGTCGCTTCGCCCACGAACGCAACCTCCCCGAAGCAATGGGCATGGCCGTCGCCTTCGGGCTCGACCACGATGCTGCCCTGCGTGGCATCACCCTGGATGCCGCCAACATCCTCGGCGTGGGCGACCGGCTCGGCTCGATCGAACCGGGCAAGCACGCCACACTCGTCGTGACCGACGCCGACATCCTCGACGTCACCTCCATCGTCGAGCATGCCTGGATCTCGGGCAGCAAGATCGACCTCACCAACAAACAAACCGAACTCCGCGACAAGTACCGTGAGAAATACCGCCAGCTCGAAATCATCGAAGACTGATCCACAATCAGCATCACAACCATCAACGAGCCGCGACCGTCCAGTCGCGGTTTTTCATTACCGCATCACAAACTCGTCCTGCAGCACGACCGCCTCGCCGTCGACCTTGCTGGTGCGGAAGAGCACCCGCACGCGGGAGGGATCTGGGGCCCCATCGCGGATCGACTGATCGAGCCAGTCGGGCAATCCGCCAAGAACAATGCGGTAGGTCCGTGTCGCCGAGTCAAAGTACGAGATGTTGGTCTCGATGTCACGCAGGTCCATATCCCAGCGCGTGCCGCGGTCCCCGATCGTGGTCGTCGTGCTCGCCTTGCGAAGCTGCACCTGCACCTGCCCCACACCCTTGACGGTGTCGCCCCACAGATCTTTAAGCTCGACATGCAACACCATGACCGGCTCGCCGTCCCCGCGGGTCTCGGTGTGCGTCAGCGGGTGCACCCGCATCGCCGTGGGCCGGAACGGGCCGGGCACCGCCAGCAGGTCATCGGTACGCACGACCTGTTCACGAAAGATCATCGAGCCCTGACAACCAACCATCGCCGTGGTCACCGTCAGGATCATCGCTCCGAGAATGGTTTGTGCTCGCCCGTGGCCCATACCCAATCGTAGCGTGCCGCCAATCACGATGCCCGCTCCCCCGCTCCGCGACCCAGCCGCTCGATCGCGCCAACCAGCTCCCGCTGCCCCACCTCCAACGCCGTCATCGCCCGGGTGTTGTCCCGCACCACCTCGATCAGCCCATCGCGTGCCTCACACTGCTCCACCAAAGCCCGGTGCGACTCGGTCATCTGCCGCTCGCGCTCCGCCCCAGACCGGCGCTCGACGAGCCACATCCAGCAGACCAGCCCCGCCACCCCAAACTGCGTCAACGCCCCCATAACTTCCGTGTCCATCTCGCCTCCTTAGCTCGTGACCCCGAACAACGCCTCGTACCCCACGCTCAGCACACGCCCCCGATCCACCGGCCCGAGCCACTCCACCTGGAACAGCTTCACCCCGCTCCAGGTCCGCCCGTGATGATCCACCAGGTTCCCCCCGCTGACCTCGAACTCCGCCTGCGCCGCAATCGCATCACGCAAGCTCCACAACCCGCTCTCGCTGCTCGCGACCAGCCGCCCCTTCACCGTCACCCGCAGCTCGTAGTCCCCCGACTCGAAAGTCCCGGGCACGCTCGCGTCCCCGCTGACCACACTCAGCGAGACCACCCGGCGACCCTGACGACCCACCTCAAAGACATGCGGCCCGCTCCCAAACAAATCAACGCCCTTGAACGAACTCCCCATCAACCAACCCCCTCACACCGACTCGACCTCAACCGGATCCGCATCCCCCGCATCGCTCTGGGCAATCAGCACGATGCTCCGCGTCGCCCCGTAATCACTGACCTTGTTCAGCACCGACTCAACCACACAATCACACGACACCCGCTTACGCCCGATCTCACTCCCGCTCCCCGCGATCAGCACCAGCTCGCCCAGCGAACCGGGCACGGGCGCATCGAGATCACTCCCCTCGATCTCCTGCGTCACCCGCACCACGATCCGCTGCCGCGCCACATCCACCAGCGTGGCGTACGCCCCCTCCTCGTCGTACCCCTCGATCGTCCGAGCCGACAACCGATCGATCGACACCCGCACGACACCACCCCACACCGCACCATCAAACCGCACCTCATCGGGCCGAAGCACAATCATCAGTCACCCCCTCACTTCACGCACGCCCCAGCACAAACGCATTGGGTCGACGCATCACCTCAGCGATCCCATCCCCATCGGTATCAATCATCGCCACCACCGACTCCCGCTCACGCTGATAGCGCTGGCGATACAACTCCGCACGCTCGGCATAGCGGTCACTTGCTCTCGAAGGCGCCGAAGCCCCCGCATAAATCAAATGCAGCGTGCCCAGCGTCTCCAACCGTCGCAACGCACCGGGATTTGTCACCTGACTCTCATCGACACCGAACACCGCATCCCCCTCAGCGTCGACACCCAGCATCGCCAGCACCTGCGTGTGCACGATCGACCGCTGGGCCGAGAAGTCGTACACCACCACGCCGCGATTACTCGCCGCGATCGGAGGCACCGCCGACCCGCTCACATCACCACGCATCAGACTCACCGTTGCCGTGGTCGCGCTGTCAACGGTCACGATCTCAAGCGTCACATCATCGAACACCACCACATGCCCCGCCGAGACCCCCGCATCCAAGAACGAACCGCTGCTCAGCGTCAGCTGCGTCCCGCTCACACTCCCCAGCACCGACAGTCGCCGTTGGCCCGCCCACCCCACATCACGCATCAGCCCCGGCTCATACACAACCAAATCACGATCCTGCGAGAACATCCCCGCCTCCTTTCACTCAGTCAACCAATGGCCCGGGCGGGCACCCCTCCCGCCCGAGCCGCAGGCCCCAGCGCCCCCGCTGAAACCCCGCGCCTTTGTGCCGACCTTTCGATCGGCCTCCCCTCGCCTCCCCCGCGCTTGCCGGGGAGGTGCCACGCGAATGCATGACGGAGGGGGCTTTACACATCACACACCCAGACCCGAGATCACGCCGTGCGCGTTCTCGTTCTTGAACTCCAGCGTGTACTCGCCGAGCACCTGTCCGCTGATGGAATCACCCGTCGCGGCCAGCGGCTTGTACTGGAAACTCCGACCCTGCATGGGCATCACGCTGATCCGTGAAGAATCAAGCAGCAGCACCGAATCACTCGGCACCCAGCGACTCAGCACCACGCGGCACACACCGAAGTCGCTCTCGTACACGCTGATCCGATCCGAATACACCTGGTCATCCGGCAGATACGCACGGCTGGCCGTGGCAAACCCGTTGATCCGGCGCTTCTGCGACCCACCAACCACGATCGTGTCCACGCCCCCGCTGCTGTGCTCCCAGATCGACCGCAGCGCCGCGTTCAGCACCGCCTCGTTCAACTCGTCACTCCCCGAACCATCACCATCGGGGATCCCCCCCGCGCCCGGCTCGAACCGGTTCGTGGAGATCGAATGCAAGATCCCGTTCATCGAGCGACGAACCGTCCCGCTCCCCTGCGCATCACTCGACGGCGCCACCCCGTTGATCACGCAGTTCTCCAGATCACGCAGCAGCTCACGCATCCGCTCCTGCTTCTGGTAATCCACCTCATCAGCAACCCCGTACGCGCGGCTCGCCTGCAACGAACCCGACACCTCGATCCCCGCCGTGAAGATCTGCGTGTAGTTGCTCCGACGCACCCGATTCGTAAACCGCGCCTCGGGCGCCACATCACCCTCCAGCGCCGCGTTGCCCAGGATCGTCAGCTTCATATCGTCCTCCAGCGTCGCCGCGGTCGTCGCCCCATACCCGCGCACCACCGCGATCTGGTTCGACCCGCCGACCACCGCCGCCACCAGCATCACCTCGCCGCTCTCGCCCGGCCGCACCAGATCACCCACTCGGAACACGCTCGCATCATCGACCGTGAGCGTCGAAGCCGACTCCGCATCCGGCGAGAAGCTGCTCTGATTGATCTGCCCGCTGTTTGGAAGCAACGCATCCTCAATCCACTCGTGCACCGTCGACATCGCCGCCCGCGCCGCATCACCCAGATGATCAAGCAGCGGCGTCTCGTGCGGGCTCACGATCCCGATGATGTCGCTCACATCCTCCACCAACTCGGGCAGACCCGATCCCGCCGAATATGTTGCCTTCCCCGTAAACGCCATGCGTCAACCTCCTCGTTTCCTGTCTTCCTTCAATCCAAACCCAAGAACAAACACACGCTCAAACCACACGACGCGCCCGCAGATACCGGAGCAACTCGCCACGATCACCGCTGCTGCGCGCCCGATGCGCCATCACATCAAGACCATCCTCCTCCCCGCCCTGAGCCGCGGGCGACATCGACACCCCACGCTGCACCCCGTGCCGGACACCACCGAACAGGAACGGCTTCCTTTCGCACAACTCCCGCACCGCGATCCCGACATCCGGCTCATCCATCTCCCCGATCACCGCCTCCGTCAGCAGCCGCGCCGTCTCCAGGTCAACCACCTTCGCCGCCGTCAACTCACGATCGATCTCCCCGCGACGCTCAACCTGCGCAATCGTCTCCTCCGCCTTGCCCAGGGCTGATTCCAACTCACGCACCTGCGCTTCCAGCTGCTCCACCTTCGATTCCGCCTCCTCCGCACGCGCCTTCCAGATCACCTCCTCGCTCACATCCACGCCTTCCGTCACGACGGGCTGCTCCGTGCCCCCGCCGCCATCGCCCAGGTTCCCCGCGTCACCCACATCCTTCTTGCTCATTGACAATCTCCTTTCACTCACACCACGCCGGGGTCGTCGTTGCCATACCCCAGCTCATCAAGCACACGCTGCTCATCCACGCCAAGCTCCACCTTCGCACGCCCGGCATCCACCAGCGTCTGTTCATCAACCACAGGCAGCGCGCCCCACACCACACGCACACCACGCTCACGCACATCAGTCTTCAACACCCCCGCCGCGTTCAGGTACTCCAGCACCAGCCCGCTTACACGCTCGATCCCACGCCCATAGGTCACCCGCTTGCGCATCGTCTTGGCAATCAGACTCATCAGCGTGATCCGCAGCGCATTGGCGCTGCTCAGGTTCCCGATCTTCGCGCGAACCACACCCCCAGCCAGCGGCGGCACCCCGCTGATCTTGTCCATCGCCTCGCGGATCTCCGCGATATGCGACTCCTCACTCGGGCTGCTGGCATCACCACCGAAACTGCTGATGCTCGCGTCCGGGTTGTCCGTGCTCCACACCGTCCCCGGGCCAACGCTGCTGCCCCGGAACCCCTCGATCCCCTTGGCCAGGTACATCTTGAAGCTCTGCATCGTCACCCTGCTGGCCCGATCGCTCAATCGCGTATTCAGCTCATCCTGCAACGCCACCAACGCCTCAACCTCGCCGATCCCCTCGTACACAAACGGCTGGCTCATGTTCTGCACATGCACGATCGGCAGCACACCAGGCAGCAGCGACCACACACCCCGCTCAACCACCTCGCCCTCAACAACCCGCAGCCAGCCATCACGCGTGAACACCTCGCTCTGGCCACCCGCATCCCGTGCCTCGATCACCCGCCGCGCCTGCTTCTCGCTCCGCAACCGATCCAGCCAACCCCGTCGCGCCGCGTCACGACCCGACCCGTCATCCCCCGATGCCACCGCCCCCACATGCAACGCATACAGATCAATCTGGCGATAGTCACGATCGTTCAGCACCGCCACACCCCGGCGTGCATCAATCGGCTCGATCGACACCCAGCGGGCCGCGTCCCACCCACGCGACCCAACCAACCCCTCCTCATCAACCCGCACCAGCAGGTCCACATGCCCGAACACATGCCCGAGCGTCGCCATGTCCTGCAACATCGCGATGCCACCGCTGCCCTCCCACACCCGCTCGAGCACCTCCTCGACCTGCCGCTTCGTCGCCTCGTTCTCCGCGAGCGACTCGATGCGGATCGGCGAGCCGAACATGAAATCCACCATCGCCGCGATGCGCCACCCGATGTCGTTCTCGATCACCACCTCGCGCCGCCCGCGCTCATCACCCCGCTGCCCGTTCCCAACAATGCGATGGGGCAGCCCCACCTCCTGAGCCGAGCGATACCAACCACGCGTGGCGCCCGCGCCCACCAAAGCGCCCGATGCCCGGACCAGCTCAATCGGATTCCGGTAGTACGCCCAGAGCTTCTCATACCGAGGCCTCGACCGACGCCCATGCGCCCCGATCGCCGCCCTCGCCTTCAACCAAACCTGATTCGCGTCACCATCAATCGTCATGAGCCGGTCCGTCATCGAGCTTCCCTCCTCCACACCCGGCGTGTCTCCCATGTCGCACGCCCTCACCCTTTCACGCCCCGACCCGATCCGTGCGCACAAACCCAGTGACTCCCTGCACACCCGCGCAGCGATAACCCGCTTGCCCACAAGCCACTAAAAAATTCTCCAAAAATCAACCACCCCGCGCACCCAACCCCCACCCCATGCGCCACCCCCCGTCACCCCGAGTCCCGAGTGGCCGATGGCCGATCCCACAAAAAAACCCAGACTCCCGCCTGGGCCAACCAACCTTCAAATGACAATCACCGCAACCCGAGACTCAGCCAATCACCTCAACCACCGACTGGTCATCGAGGTTCACGACCACCAACTCGCCGTCGTCCTTGCGGAGTTCGAGCCGATCGAGCCAGAGCTTCTTATCGCGCGAGTGGGCGTACCACGACCCGGTCTTCTGCTGCCCCATACGCAGGATCTCGCCCTCAACCACGAAAGGCGAATGCTCCGCCCCCCGCGCCAGCGAGCTGGTCACGCGCACCCTCGAACCGACCGTATATGCCTCAGCAGCGTCATTCATGCCCACAGTATAGATCCCCGATCAGACCCCTTCACGAACCCATCGACGCGATCTGCTCGTCGATCGTCGCCGCCACCTGCTCCGCCTCGGCGCTGCTGGGCGCTTCAACAATCACCCGCATGATCGGCTCGGTATTACTCGCCCGCACATGGGCCCAGACGCCCCGGTCGTCCCAATCGATACGGATCCCGTCCTGCAGATCTACGCGGCAGTCGTCCTGCGCCTCGTAGATTCCCCTGAGATGCTCCACGAGCGGGTCGGCATCGGATTTTTTGGCCAGGGCCGACTTCTTCTTGATGATCGTGTAGCCGTTGGCCTTCACCTCGTCCGTGGGCCCGAGCCCGTTGATCATCTCGACGAGCTGGCTGACGGCCTTGCCGGTGCGGGCCATCAGCGAAAGAACAAGGGCCATGCCGGAGAGCGAATCCCGCACATAAGTCACCTCAGGCCAGATCACCCCACCATTCCCCTCGCCGCCAAGCACCACATCACGCCCCGAGGCCTTGAGCGACTTCATCGCCTCAACAACATTCGCCTCCCCCACGGCCGTCCGCACAACCTCGCCCCCATAGTGCCTGGCCACATCATCAATCATGCGGCTGGTCGAAAGATTCACCACAAACACCGGCTTCCCCTGCCTCCCCTCCTCACCCTCGTGGGACGGGCTTCCAGCCCGTCGCTCCCCCGCCTCATCGCCCATCCGCGCTTCCATCAACGCCATCGCACACAACACCAGCGTGCACTCCTCGCCGATGTACTCACCGCGCTCATCAACAATCGCGAGACGGTCGGCATCAGGGTCCTGGGCAAAGCCGATGTCGGCCTTGAGGCCGGGGACAACGTCACACAAACCGCCCTCACCCGACAAGTTTTCACGCGTCGGCTCAGGCGTATGCGGGAACCAACCGGTGCCACGCGCATTCAACTGGACTAACTCAACGGGACCACCACGGAAGAACAGGTGATCAATATGGCAAGACGAGGCATTTACTGAATCGGTAACGACACGCAACCCCTTCTTTGTCTCTACCCGATCATTCCATCGCATCCCCCATGTGCGTTGGATGGCGTGCTTCACCGCGAAGCAGTGCTTGTCATCCGCGTCAGTATCCCAGCACATTTTTCCGATGTTCCAGTTATCGTTAAACTGAATATCCTCATTCTGAAAAGTGTCGATCAACGCATCAGCCATCACTGCACTCGGTGCACAAGCATTTACATGGTCTTCAGATGGACGACCACGCGCATCGCTGGAGCGTTCATTCTCCCACGATTCGGATCGAACCAATGCTTTTATGCCATTCCACTCTTGCGGATTATGGCTCGCTGTGATGATCAATGCCCCGTCATATTCAACTGCATCGAGTGCTACACCCACAGTCGGTGTCGTTGCAACTGACACGCTCCTCACATTGCAACCTACAGAGAGCAGCCCTGAACTTGCGGCGTACAAAAGCGCATCCCCTCCCGCCCGGCCATCAGTTGCGACGAGCACCTCGGTCGCACGATGACTCGGAGTTTGTGATCGCAGCCATCGCCCAAAGTTAGCCGCATACCGCACCGCCACCTCCGGCGTCAGACTCTCCCCCACGATCCCCCGCAGCCCACTCACACCAAGAATCAACGGCGCATCACCCATCACATCCACTCACTTTCAAACCGAACGCGTCAAACCACCATCAACACGAATGCTCTGCCCTGTAATCGAACTCGACGCGTCCGACGCGAGGAACACGATCGTCTCTGAAATCTCACGAACCCGAGAGTAGCGGCCGATCGCGATCCGTGCCCGCCGGGCCTCTGTCTCAGGCAGACTATCGACAAAGCCGGGCAATACATTGTTCATTCGAACCGAATCGAGCGCAAACTCATCGCTGAACATCTTCGTGAATGCCGACAATCCCGCGCGAAACACCGCCGAGGTCGGGAAATCGGGGTCCGGCTCGATCGCCGAGAACGACGACACATTCACGATCGACCCACCCCCGCCACGCTTCATGATCGGCGTCACCAGGCGCGCGACGCGGATCACGCTCGTGAGATAGATATCCATCCCCGTGTGCCATTCTTCATCACTCAGCCCGAGCACCCCGCCCTTGGCGCCGTGCCCCGTGCTGTTGACGACCGCGTCGATGCGTCCGAATCGATCATCGGCGGCGTCCACGAAACGGCTCAGATCGTCCGGCTCCAGATTCGAGCCCGTGAAACCCAGCCCGCCCAGCTCGTTCCCCAGCGCCTCGCCCTTCCCCGACGAGGACATCACACCCACGCGATATCCACGCTCGTGGAACGCACGGGCCGCATCCGCACCGATGCCACTCCCGCCTCCGATGACCAACACTACGCGTTTATCTGACATACACAGCTCCTTGCTCCCATCTCCACGACCACTGTAGTCCCATTCACCCCTACCCTTCCCCCATGCCGCAAAGCGTCCACAATTTCCTCTTCTCCTACTACGGCCTCGACTGGGCCGCGGCCGTCTTTATGTTCCTCTCGATGCACCGCCTGGGCATCCACAAAAAAGACGGCTTCATCTTCGCCGCCCTCGCCTCCATCTGCTGGATCGCCTTCAACCTCATCGCCCATTCGGCGGCCGGGGTGATCGCGAACCTCATCATCGCCATCATGGCCTACCGCTCCCTCACCAAATGGCACGCCCCCAAAGCCCAGGAACCCGACTCTGAGTAACCGTTCTGTCCCTCCCCTCTGTCCCTC
>DEXG01000010.1:45614-58621 GCA_002364005.1 Phycisphaerales bacterium UBA3190 | reverse complement strand
TCTTGGCGTGGCCGTGCTTGGTGTTGATCTTGTCCATGGTGTGGGCGAGTTCGGTGAGTTTGCGTTCGTGGGGGAAGAGTGGTTGTTCGACGCAGGCGTCGCGGACGAGGCCGCCGAGTGTGACGCTGATGGCGAAGACGAACTCGGTCCGGCGGTGGTACCAGAGTGTGTTGAGGTGGTGGAGCAGTCGCACGGTGCACTGGCAGGGCTCGAGGTTCTGGTAGAGCGACCAGTGCGGGTCGTCCATGGGCTTGATGCTGATGGTGAGCTTGGTGCACCAGTAGCCCTCGGAGCGCAGGCGCGTGGCGGCTTTCATGAGCAATCGGATGGCGACGGCGCGGGCGCTCTCGTATGCGCGGAGTTCGGGGGCGAGGACATGCTGGTGCCCGATGTTTTTGCGTCGGGTGGGTTTGATGTGCGGGTCGTGGCCGTGGAGCCAGTCGTGCCAGGTCTCGCCGAGGATGGAGCCCCATGCCTGGCGGAGTCGTGACTTGGAAGCGGTGCAGAGCTGGGGCATGGTGTAGATGCCGTGGGATCGCAGGCGTCGTTCGATGCCGACATTGATGCCCGGGAGGTCGGTGATCTTGAGGGTGTAGAGGCGTTGTGGGAGTTCGTGGGGTTCGATGACGACCATGCCGTCGGGCTTGACCATCTCGCCAGCGGTCTTGGCGAGCATGGCGTTGGGGGCGATGCCGATGGAGCATCGGAGCCACTGGCCGACCCGGGTGCGGATGGCCTGCTTCATCTCCATGGCGAGTTGGCGGTAGACGCCCGGGTTGCGGTCGGGGCCTCGGAGCTTGATGCTCATCTCGTCGATGGAGTGGACCTCGTGGACGGGGTGGACGGTTTCGACGGCTTCGATGATCTTGTGGTGGTATTGGATATAGAGGTCGGGTCGGGAGATGATGATCTGGATGGTGGGGCATCGTGACTTGGCTTCCAGGACACCGGTGCCGGTCTTGATGCCGTGGAACTTGGCCTCGTAACTTGCGGCGATGCAGCAGGTTGTGTCGCAGTCGTTGGGGATGATCCCGACGGGCGAGCCGCGGAGCTGGGGGCGGTCCTGCTGCTCGACTGCAGCGAAGTAGGAGTTCATGTCAAGGAAGAGGACCATGCTCGGAATTTACCGGGGTGATCGTGAAAGTCGAGCGGAATTGTGTCAGTTTGTCTTGTTTTTGTTTGGGTAACAAGTTAGGGTGTGTTGGGCCCCATGCTCCTCCCCCGCGCTTGCGGGGGAGGTGTCCCGCCCAAAGCGGGACGGAGGGGGCGTCTGCGGAGATCAACCATGCCCGACATGTCACCCGATCCCAAAGCATACCGCCAGCACGCCGGTTCATCGCCGCATACCTTGATTCGCGCCAAGCAACTGCGGCGTGAGCTTACCCCACCCGAGCGATTGCTCTGGAGTGGGCTTCGCGCCAAGCGGCTGGGCGGACTCAAGTTTCGCAAGCAGCACGGGTTGGGTGCGTATGTGGCTGATTTTTATTGCCATGCCGCGCGTTTGGTGGTGGAGATTGATGGTGATCATCATCGTGGTGATGGGCGGCACGATCGCCGGCGCGATGACTGGATGCGTGCGCAAGGGATTCGGGTTGTGCGCGTGGAAGCGCGGGAGGTGATGCGCAACCTGGAGGGGGTGCGACGGGCGATCAAGCGGGTGGGGCTTGAGCGTGTTGCAGCGAGGGAGGCCGAGCGGGGGAAGCGTGCGCAGGCGTGACCCGCCTTTGGTTGCAGACGCCCCCTCCGACCTCGGCTGCGCCGAGCCCACCTCCCCCGCAGGCGCGGGGGAGGGGCATGCGTCGGCTGGTGGCGACAGAAAGAAGACTCGTGTCGGCGAATAATGGTGTTACGCTCGGGTTTACAATCAGGTATGAGCGACAACAACACCGTCACGACCGTTACCCTGGGCACCCAAGATTACCGAACGCGGGTCAGCTCGCGTCAGCACGAGTTCTTTGTGGATGAGCCGGGCGAACTCAAGGGTGGAGATACCGCGCAGGACCCCTACGAGACACTGCTGGGTGCGCTCGGTGCGTGCAAGGCGATCACCGTACGCATGTACGCCCAGCGCAAGGGCTGGGACCTGCAGGAGGTGCGGCTTGATCTTGAGCACTCGCGACCCAACGGGCGCGGGAACCCGGAGCAGATCGATATCTCGCTGAGCTTTGTTGGTGATCTCGATGATGATCAGCGCCAGCGGCTCAAGGAGATCGCCAACGCCTGCCCGGTGCAGAAGACGATCACGGGCGAGCTGACGGTGAACTCGATTCTCGAATCGTGAGGCGCTGACTCAGTCTTCGCCGTGCTCGGTCTCGATGACGAAATCGATGGGCTTGAACGAGCCGTTGTTCGATTTTTCGGCGGAGCATGCGGTGAGGCCGACGATCAGGTCACGATGGGCACTGAAGCGTGCGTAATCGCCGGGCTTGGAGCTGGGTGGGCCGATGGTCAACTCGCCTGTTTGGGCGTGGGGGCGTACATCCATGAAGATGTTGAGGGTGGTGGGGATCTGATCGCCCGTGATCCCGAAGGGTGCGAGGTTCTTGGCCAGGTTCGAGAAGCAGGACGGGCGGGGTTCGTTGATGTTGTAGAGCTTGGCGAACATCTCCTGCGAGCAGGGTGTGAGCAGGAAGTCGTGCCCGCCAGCGGTGTCTTCGATGAGTTCGAGCATGGGATTGGATCGGTTCGAGTAGAGGGTGTCGCCGGTGCGAAGGTAGATCCGGTTGGCATAGTCGATGGTGCGTCCTGAGCTGAGCCACTCGCGGTGATCGTGCGCATCGAACGCGGTGAGGTCGCTCACTTGCTCGCCCATCGGGTCGATCACGCGCAGCACCTCGCCTGCACGGAGCAAGAAGCCGACCCCGGTGCGCGGCTCGATGCGGGTCGCCTGCCCGCCGTCGGGTCGGTGGGCTTGGGGTGTCCCCGCGCTGACATAGGTGAGGGCTTCGGTGGATGATTCGTGCTTGGCAATGCGTGTCATGTCGTCTCCTGGATCGATGGGAGAGGGTATGGGTTCATTCGGCGGGTGTGCGAGCGGAGAATGGGGCATGCCATGGGCACTTGTGCGCACGCCCCGCGTACTGGATGGCCTCGCTCTTGGTGCCGTGGTCCGCGACCAGCGGGTTGGGCTCGCCCTGGAGTTGTGCCTCGCGTGACCGGATCACGCTCTTCATCTGCTCGAATGTGCCGCTCTCGCGCAGTTGTACGAACTGGGTGTGCAGGTTGAATACGAGTGTTGGGTATGGGAATCGGCGGGCCTCGCGTGTTGCGTGCGGGTGCATGCCGATGATGAAGAACGCGTGCCCGCCGATGCTGAACGAGAAATCGGGGTCGTCCGGATCGCTGCTCACGCTCGGATCCCATGGGAACCGGGCCGAATCGATCGTGTGCATGCCACGCAGTTGGGACCAGAGCCGTTCCTCGAACTTGGCTTCGTCGGTGATGGTGGGGTCGTCGAAGACGGCAATGAAGGTCGCCGCCTGTTGATCGATCGTGTCGGCTGCTTGTGCGAACCACTGCACATCGGCGGTGCATGCTCGGATTGATTCAACATCGCCCATCGACTGGTACTGTGCGAGTCGGTAACTCTTTTTGTTGAGAGCCGACTTGGCCCCGACGCATGGGTAGGCGTCGTGCGTGATGAATGCACGAAGGGCCCCGTGGATCGCCGTGAGCGAGGGCCCCGGGGCCTGCGCTCCGTTGCTCTGGCCACCCATGGCAACCAGGTTGCCGTCTTGGTCGGGTTCGTAGATTCGGCTGTGCTGATCGTTGGGCGATGGTTGCGATATTGCAGACATGATGATGGTTCTCCTGCTCGGTGTCATGCTGTATGACACCGATACAAGGAGATTAGAAAACGCCGCTCATATCCCGGTGAAGCGAGCATGAAACGGCGTTCATTCTGTCGTGTCCTGAGATCCCTCGGTCGCTTTTCTTCGATTCCTGGACGCATCCGGTGGCTTGGATGTACGGCGTGGGGGTATAGAATACCTTGGCATCCGAAATCCTGCGCCGCAGGCATGGCTCCGGGGCCAATGAGGAGGTAAGCATGATGCAATGCAAGCAATACGACACCCGCAACATCGTCGAGCTGACGATCGATGGGCCGATCACCAAGGCCGAGATGGACCCGATGATCGAGAAGCTCGACGGGATGATTCATGAGTTCGGGAAGATCCGGGTCGTCGAGGTGATCAAGAACATCGGCAAGGTCGAGCCGGCGGCGATGTGGGCGGATCTCAAGTGGGAGCCGCGTCATATCAACAGCTTCTCGCATGTGGCGATCGTTGCGGATCAGAAGTGGATCGAGTGGATGGTCAAGCCGCTGGATCTGCTGATCCCCGCGAAGATCAAGGTGTTCCATCTGGATCAGCTCGACGAGGCACGCGATTGGATCCAGTCGTGCGACAGCGAGCACGGCTGAGGTTCCCGGTCACTCGGGCTTCATCGGGAAGAATCGCATGCGGTTGTGCGCGAACCAGATGTAGAAGCGGTCGCACGCCCATGAGATCAGCGGCAGCCGGGTCCAGGCGATGAGCCATCCGCGACCGACGGCCCGCATGGCGGCGCGGACCGCGTCCATGGCGATGAGCACGCGCCCGTCGGGGGTGATGGCGTGCATGACGCGTCGGATCTCTTTGGGTTCGAGGTTGTGCTGTTTGAGGAGCGTGTCGTCTTGGCGCAGGTCCACAAGGGTGAGTCGGTCCCGGTTGTCATCGAGCTGACGCAGGCGATCGGCCACGCTCGTGCAGACGGAGCACCAGCCGTCGTACAGCACGATGGTGGGAGGGGTGGTCATCGACTGATTGTATTCGTGTGTCGATGCAGTGACTGTCGGGTGCCGGTGCGTTTAGAGGGAGTCCTCTTCGTGCGGGTCCGGGGCGCCGCCACAGCGGTGATCGAGCGACCATGCACCCGCGCCCTTGAAGAGGACGATGGCGCTCAGCACGATGATCGCGATCGCCAAGGGTGTGAGGAACGCGGGCTCGGTCCCCATGACGATCACGCTGGGGTCGGCTTCCGAGGGGGTTGGCCACTGGTCGTTGGGGATCTCGAGGTTGGTGATCAGGCCACCGAGCGAGACGATCATGCCCATCGTGGCACCGACGCGGGCACCGGCCCCGACGAGAAGCATCAGCCCGGGCATGGGCAAGCCCGCGGCTTCAACCAGCGGCTCCATGGGCGAGGCACCCGTCAGGTGCATCACGCCAAACATCACCAGTGGGAGCCCAGCGATGATGCGGAGTACCGCGATGGCTTTGCTGGGTTGAGTCTGTAGTAATCTGTTGGCCATGTCTGGGCTCCGCTTGGGTGGGGCGTTGGTTTGATGTTTGAGTTTACCAGATTCAACGCGTGAAACCGAGCATACTTGTTGCGGGGCAGAGACAGTCCATGGAACAGCTTGAAAAGAGGTCCGGTATGGGGCCAATGCCGCGCAATGTGCTTGTTGATTCCCGTGTCGTGATGTAAACTCGCTCAGCGTTGATTTGTTCCGCTTTGTGTGTTTTTTGGGTGCGATCGGGGGCTTGAGATGTATGACAGAACCCCAGGTCGGGCTCGGGTGCGCGTGAACTGCTGTGTGGTGCTTGCATGTGCCACGGTTGCCGGGCACGCCCACGCGGGCGACGGCGATCTCTTCGGCTCACGCGTTCTTGGGCTGCCCAGCAATGCAGAGCGATTGGGCGTGGGAGATCTCGACGGCGATGGGATTCTGGACCTCGTCGCGTCGTTGCCCAACGCCGATCAACTGGCGATCCGTTTCGGCGCGTGCAGTAAGGAAGAACCGATCCGCATCGTCGAAAGCGGCAACGGGGCATGGGCCATCGCGATCGCGGACTTCGACGGCGACGGCGATCTCGACCTGGCGAACACCAACCGATACAGCGATCAGATCAGCGTGCTGTTCAACGACGGCGATGCAAACTTCAGCGGCGAGACGCGGTACGCGACTTCTCTGAGTCCCCTGAGCATCGCGGCGGCGGATCTCGATGGTGATGGCGATATCGATCTCGTCACCGGGAATCAGTTCGGCTTCAACGAAGACCTCAGCATCTTCCTGAATCAGGGGGACGGCACATTCGACCCCGGGGTGTTTCTGCTCGCGGGCAGCCGCGTGTCGGCGCTGGCGATCGGTGATGTCGATGGCGATGCGCTGCCCGACATCGTGGTGACCAACCAGAGTCATGACCGGATCGGGATCCTGATGAACGAGGGCGGGGCGCAGTTCTCCGAGGTCGTGCATGCCCCCGTGGGCGAGTTTCCAACGGACCTCCAGCTGGTCGATCTCGATCTGGATGGGGCGCTGGATGTGCTGGTGTGTAATGGGAGCAGCGATGATCTGAGCGTGCTGCTCAACACAGGCACCGGCGTATTCGCAGATCAGATTCGCATCCCAACGGGCGAGGGCGCATTGGCGATGAGCGTTGGCGATCTCAACGGCGACGGCTTCCCCGATGCTTCGGTGATGCATGTTGCGAGTGATGATGCAGTGGTGTTGCTCAACGACGGCAGCGGGGGGCTGGTTCGGGATCGGTCCTATGGAACAGGGCTGGGGCACCGGGACATCGTGCTCTACGACGCGGATTGCGATGGTGATCTCGACTTTGCCACTGCCGCCAGCCCGAACTGGGCGATCGCATTCCGGTTCAACAACGGTGAGGGCTCGTTTGTGCCCGACAAGGTACTCGCGGAATCGGTTGAACCCAACGCGCTGGCGTTTGCCGACTTTGATGGCGATGGCGACGCGGACATGGCCGTGGGTTCGGGGTATCTGTTCCCCGATTCGCTTGGGCTGGGTATTCACATGAACACCGGTGATGGCGTGTTTGTCGAGGTGGGGCAGTACCTGCCGATCGGCGGGGTGCAGGATATCGATGCCGGCGATCTCGACGGCGACGGTGATCTGGATCTGGTCACGACGCCCTCGAATGATTTTCATGATCCGCAGGTCTGGTTCAATCAGGGCGATGGGACATTCGTTGACGGCGGGAGCTATCAGGCGGGCATCGCGCCCAACGAGAGCGTGCTGGTCGATGTCGACGGCGATGGCGATCTGGACCTGCTCAGCGTCAATCCAAATAGTGATGAGTTGAGCGTTCTGTTCAACGACGGTGCCGGCGTATTCGCAGATCCTGTTCTGTATGATGCCGGCGCATCCCCGGTTGTCATTGCCGCGGGTGATCTTGACGGCGATGGTGATCCCGATGTGGTGATCGGTGATTCGCTCACGGACGAGCTGAGCATCTTGATCAATCTCGGAAAGGGTGTGTTTGCGCTGTCGACGCAGATCGATGTCGGCAGCAATATCCTCGATGTTCTGATCGCGGATCTCGATGGGGACGGTGATCTTGATCTCGCGACGGCCGACAGCTCAGAGCGTGGCGCACACATCCTGTACAACAACGGAGTGGGCGGGTTCGCCGAGATCGTCTCACGCCCGTTCGGGAGCAGCCCGAGCATGCTCGGCGATGGGGATGTGAACGGCGATGGGTTCAACGATCTGATCGTGCTGGACCGGCAGGTAGGGACGGTGACGGTGCTTGAGGGGTCAGCGTCTGGTATCTCGTCGCAGAAGCGCGAGTACCTGGTCGAGAACACCCCACGATGGATGCGTGTGCTTGATGCTGATCAGGATGGTGATTTGGACATCGCCACCACCAGTTACAGCGGCCGGGTCGGGCTGCTGCTGAATCGCAGCATCGAGCCGGTGTGTCTGGCAGACTTTGACGGCGACGGGGCCCTGGACTTCTTCGATGTCTCGGCGTTCCTGATCGCGTTCAGCACTGAGGATGCCAGCGCGGACCTCAACGGGGACGCGCAGCTGAACTTCTTCGATGTGGCGGAGTTTCTCGCGTCGTATCTCGGGGGCTGCTGAGCCGGGCCATCCCGACCATCCCGGTTTACCGCACCACGCGCAGGCGTTTGGGTTCGATGGAGCCGATCTTGATCGTCGGCGAGGGCAGCTCGGGAGCGAGCGGGTCTTCGAAGGGTTCGATGTCGATCTTTGAGGCGGGCCCGGTGCCCGGGCGGGCGCGGGAGGCGGCGTCGATATCGAGTGAACCAAGCGCGGTCGAGGGGGATTCGATCACCGAGCCGATGATGCGGGCGCCGGGGAGGATCACGACGCGTGCGGCTCGGATGCCGCCTCGCAGCTCGCCGGTCTCGGCGATGGTGACCGTGCCGCCGGCGATGCACATGGAGTGGACGCTGCCGGCGATGGTGATGTTGCCCGAAGCAACGGCGATGTTGGCGGTTACCTGGGCCTCGGGATGGACGATGATGGATTCGGTCGTCAGCAGCGAGCTGCCCCAGTGACCGGTGCTGATCTCCAGCGGGAGCAGGCGGAGGTTGCCCGCGCACCTGGGGCACGATGCGGACTCGGCGTAGCCCGAGACGGGGAGCGTCGCAGCACATCGGTAGCAGACCACATCCCGCGTGCGTGGGATCTCGGCGCGCGGTGCGGCGCGATCACGCATGAGGAATCGGGGTGGTTTAAAGAACGAGGCCATAAAACTGGCCGCCCCGGCGTTTGCCGAACGCGGCCTGGGATGGGTGGTCTTTTCAACGAGCCGCGACCGTGAGGGAGTGGTCTTTGCCCGGTGCGGGCGTTCCCCGTCGGTGTCCGCTCCCTGACGGTCGCGGCTCGTGTTCAGCGCGTTGACGCTGGATCAGGCGACGCTGCTGCCCGATTCCTGCTGTGCCCACGGCGGGGTCAGATCGAGCTGGGTGGTGATGCTGGGCTTGGGCTCACTGGTGATGGGGGCGGTGTTCTGCGGGCGGGTCTGGGTGTTGTTGGACTGCCCGGTCATTTCCTGAGCACGGGGCCCGACATTGCAGTGCCCGACGAAGCTGGCGCCTTCGGAGACGACCAGCGTGCCCGCGGTCAGGTCGCCCTGGACCTGTGCGTTGGCGGTCAGGGTCAGGCGATCGCGTGCGAAGAGCGGGCCCTGGACTGAGCCGTCGACGATGATCTGCTCGGCTTCGACGGCCGCGTTGCAGTTGGCGCCGTTGCCGATCTGGACCTCACCCTGAGCGGTGATCTTGCCCTCGAAGTGGCCGAGGATGCGGGCGGACTTCTCGAAGAACATCTCACCCTTGATGCGGGTGTCGGCCCCGATCACGGTGAGTTCGGGCGTCCCGGTGCGGGGCGTGTTGTTGGTGGAGGTGTTGTTCATGGGGTTCTGGTTCGACATACGGCTTTCCTTCCCTATCCCGGTCGGCGGTTGTCGCCGACGAATCTGTTGTGGGCCGATCGTGCGCGGACTGATGGCGCACCGATATTGGGCCCAACTCGTGGTTTTTTGGTTCACTGGGTTGTGCAGTGGGCATCCATGCCGCGAATCACCATCCCTGGCGATGTGATGCATCGTCCAGATAAGCGGGGTGACTGAAGTTTCGGTTGTGCGGATTGGGGAAATTGTGCGGATTGTGCGTGCCGCGGTGCGCGGAGAAAGGTGCTTGTACTCACCCCTCAAATGGGTTATGTTTGCGGGCTTTTTCCGCTTTTTGACCCGGGGAGTGAGACGCACCATGATTCAAGTAGTGAGCATCATGTCAATCTGGGCGATATGCGCACCGCATGCTGCGGCGCAGGACTGCCCAGGTGCGATCTTTCCATCGCGACTCTTCGATCCCGGGATCGGGTACATCGAGCATGTGCGTGCGGGCGATTTCGACAACGACCCCATCGCCGATTTCACCGACGATGGCGTGTTCAACTTCTTCGATGTCAGTGCCTTTCTGATCGCCTTCAATGCCGGGTGCACGTAATGGGTCTCCGGTCCTGCGTTCAGCATCAGTTCAAACCGATATCACCTGATCCCCGCCGAGTATTGAGGAAGTCTACAAGATGAAGCAAGCCCATACGATGCGTCTCGGTGTGCGATCCTCGCTCTTGCTGGCGTGCGCCACATGCCAGCCGGTCTTTGGTCAGGCGTGCCCAACGCTCACCTTTGAGCGGGAGAACTACCGCGTGGGCAACTACCCGTGGGCGATCACCTCGGGCGATGTCAACGGCGATGGATACCCGGATCTGGTCGTGGCCAACCGGGATGACAACGACATCAGCGTGCTGATTAACACGGGCGATGGTTCGTTCCTGAGTGAATACCGTGTCGCGGGAAGCGACTACCCCGAGCGGGTGGCGCTGGCCGATCTCGATCTTGATGGCGATCTTGATCTCATCGTGACGAACCGCACGCCGAATAACTTCCATATTCGGTTCAACGACGGGCTCGGCGGCTTTGCCGAGCCGATCGCGTACGCAACGGGTCATACGCCCAACGGGATCGCAGCGGGTGATGTCGATGGTGATGGCGACATGGATATCGTGATCTCGCCACGGATGAGCGGCGATGTCTGGCTCCACATGAACCTCGGCGACGGCTCGTTCGGTGAACCGGAACTGATCGATGTTGGTGGCGGCCCGAACAGCGTCTCGCTCGAAGACCAGGACAACGACGGCGATCTGGATCTGACCGTGATCAACCGCGGATCGAGCACCTTCAGCACCCGGATCAACAACGGCATGGGTGTGTTTCAGGACCACCGCCAGTACAACGCCTCGGGGTACCCGTGGGCGCACGACCGGGCCGATTTCGATGGGGATGGCGACCTTGACCTCGTCATCAGCAGCCCGTTCTGGAACGAGCTGCGTCTGTATGAGTCCAACGGGGATGGGAGCTTTGCGAGTCAGACCAAGTATCTCGCTGATTCCGAGCCCATGGGCATCGCCGCGGGCGATATCGATCTCGACGGCACCCCGGATGTCATCGCGTCAAACTACAGCAGTGCCAATGTCAGCATCCTGCTCAATCAGGGGGGTGGTACCCTGCAGGAGGCGATTCAGATCGATGTTCGCGGCTTGCTCTCGGCGCTCGTGATGGACGATTTCGACCTCGACGGGGACCTCGATGTCGCGGTGACGGATGTCGATGCGGGCTGGGTCCGCGTGCTGCGGAGCGAGTGTGCCGGGTTCTGCGTCGCGGACTTTGACTCGAACGGGTCGGTCAACTTCCTGGATGTGTACGGCTTCCTGAGCGTCTACCAGACACAGGGGATCGCCGCCGACCTGTATCGCGATGGTGACTGGAACTTCCACGATGTGTACATGTTCCTCGTCGCGTTCAACGCCGGGTGCCCTTGATTGGGTTAAAACGCCCATCGCACGGGCAGAATTAGGGCCTCGGGCCCCTTGGTTTTCTGGGGCGATTGTGTTCCGATGACCGATAATGCGCTGTTATGGCGCAATCTGTCAAGAAGAAGAAATCGACCAAGCCCTACCGCATGAACGACAAGGGGGCCGAGCCCAGTGAGCAGCAGAAGCTGCTCATGCGCATCGGTTGGCTCGCCCTGGGCGTGCTGTGGCTCTTCGTGCTCGTGGGGCTCGTGAGCTTCGATGGTGCTGATGCGCCCTCGCATGCCGTCTACCCGCCCAACGCCCAGACCCAGAACTGGACCGGGCCCATCGGCGCCCATGTCAGTTACGGGCTGCTGCGCACGCTCGGGCTCGGGGTGATCATCCCCATGCTCTTCGTCGGCGTGCTCGTGACCCTGCGCGTGATGCGCCGCCCCATGACCCAGCCCATCGTGCGTGCCTGCGGGGCGTTGATCCTGACCGGGGCCTTGTGCGTGCTGCTGCAGGTGCTGGCGCCAAGCGCCGGGCCGCTGCCCGGGCTCATCGGCGGGACGCTGGGCGTGGTGGGGGCCGCGACCCTGCTGCCCAAGTTCGCCATGTTTGGGTCGCTGCTGTGGATCACCCTGGCCGCGGTCATCGGGCTGATCGTCTGCTGCGACAAGTATGTCGTCACGGTGCCCATCGCGATCTGGAACAAGCTGGTGCCCGCATTGGCGTTCACCCGTGAGAAGGCCAGTGTGATCGCCGAGACGACGGCCCTGCGCGCCAACGCCGCGACCGAACGCGCCGGCGAGGGCTCGCTCAAGGCCGGCGGGGGGCTGCTTTCGGGTCTCCGGGCCATGATGGCCAAGCGACGCAAGCCCGTCATGGTCCGCATCAACGACATCGACGACGAGATGGTCGAGGTCAAGCCCGTCCATGACGAGCAGGAACAACGCGAAACCAAGCGCAAGGCCAAGCCCAAGCGGGTTGTGCGTCCGGTGCCCCAGCCGATCGAAGAAGACGAGTACGAGGACGAGTACGAAGAGGAAGACGAGGAGACCCCCGGCGCCCCGCAGGTCTTCACCAACGAGGACCTGCGCGAGAAGATCGCCAAGCTTCCCGTCCGCTTCGCCCAGCAGAGCAAGGAAAAGGCAACCGACGAGGACCTGGCGGACTTCCAGAACGCCATGTCGCTCGAGGGATACAAGTTCCCGACCATGGAACTGCTCGAAGAGCCCGAGATCGGGTTCAACGAGAAGCTCGAGGAACTCGTGCGTGAGCAGGCCGAGGCCCTGGAGCACTCGCTGCAGCAGTACAAGATCAACGGCGAGGTCGTCGACATCGAATCCGGCCCCGCCATCACCCTCTACCACATCCGCCTGGCCCCGGGCACCAAGGTCGCCCAGATCAACGCGATCGAGAGCGACCTGGCGCGTTCGCTCAAGGCGGTCAATATCCGCGTCGTGGCCAACATGGAGGGGCGTGACACCATCGGCATCGAGGTGCCCAACCCGACCAAGGAGCGCGTGCGCCTCAAGGAGCTGATGAGCAACCGCTCGAAGTTCGACAAGATGAAGCTCCCAATGTTCCTGGGCAAGGATGCGGCGGGCGAGCCGCTGATCAGCGACCTGACCAAGATGCCCCACATGCTCATCGCCGGCACCACCGGTTCGGGTAAGTCGGTGTGCATGAACACCATCATCATGAGCTTCCTGTACACCAAGAAGCCCAACGAGCTCAAGCTCGTGCTGGTCGACCCCAAGATGGTCGAGATGTCGCAGTTCAAGGACATCCCGCACCTGATGTGCCCGGTCGTGACCGAGATGCCCAAGGCGGCGGCGATCCTGGAGTGGGCCGTCACCAAGATGGACGAGCGGTACGAGCTGCTGCC